>JASBSS010000029.1 GCA_030148805.1 Thiogranum sp.
TCTACTTCATCATCATCCAGCCCATCGAGATCGGCACCTGGTGCACCTTGTGCCTGATCGCCGCGCTGGCCATGGCGGCGATGATCCCCTACTCGCTCAACGAGTTCGTCGCCATGGGCCAGTTCCTGGTCTGGTCGCGCCTGCAGGGCAGGCCCTTATGGCGCACTTTCTGGACGGGCGATGCCATGGACGGCGGCGCCGACGACACCACCAAGGGGCTGGCCGCCAGCCCCGGCGAGCAATGGGCGCAGGCCACGCGCGGCGTCACCTATCCGTGGACGCTGAATCTCAGTATCGTCATCGGTATCTGGTTCATGTTCACGCGCCTGACCTACGACAACAGCGGCGCCATGGCCGACAGCGATCACCTGGTCGGCTCGCTGGTGGTGGTGTTCTCGCTCATGGCCTGGGCCGAGGTGGGGCGCGCCATCCGCTTCATCAACATCCCCTTCGGCGTCTGGCTGATCGCCGCGCCCTGGCTGCTCGACGGCGCCGGTTCGGCGCTGTCGGTTTGGAACGGCGTCATCGGCGGCGCGTTGCTCATCGCCCTGGCCATCCCGCGCGGGAAGATCAAGGATTCCTATGCAGGGTGGGACCGGTACATCGTTTAGCGGCGATTTCCTGGCAAGTGGCGATCACGGCGCGTAGGCAAGAAAGGGGCTGAAATGCAAACAGGCAACGATCATGCGGCATCGTCCGACGCCCTGGTGCTGTTCGGCGCAACCGGCGACCTGGGGTACAAGAAGATATTCCCGGCGCTCTATGCCTTGGCACGGCGCGGCATCCTCGATGTGCCGGTCATCGGGGTGGCGTCGCGGGCCTGGGACAGGACGCAACTGCGCCAACACGCACGCAACGCGGTCAAGGCGTCCGGCGGGATCGTCGACCGGCCGGCCCTGGATCGGCTGCTCGCCCGGCTCGATTATGTGAGCGGCGACTACCGGGACCCGGGCACCTTCGCGGCGCTCAAACAGGCGCTGGGCGCGGCCTGCCGGCCGGCGTACTATCTGGCCATCCCGCCCACCCTGTTCGAGACGGTCGTCAACGGACTCGCTGCCGCCGGCCTGGCCGGGCAGGGACGCGTCATCGTCGAAAAACCCTTCGGCCGTGACCTGGCCTCGGCGCGGGAACTCAACCATGTACTGAGCTCGGTGTTCGCGGAAGAGTCGATCTTCCGCATCGATCACTATCTGGGAAAAGAGGCGATCATGAATATCCTCTATTTCCGCTTTGCCAATTCCTTCCTGGAACCGGTCTGGAACCGCGACCACGTGGCCGGCGTGCAGATCACCCTGGCCGAGGCCTTCGGCGTGGAGGGACGTGGTGCCTACTACGAGACCGCCGGCAGTCTGCGCGACGTCGTGCAGAACCACCTGTTCCAGATTGTCGCACTGCTGGCCATGGAGCCGCCGGGCTACCAGGGTTTTGACGCGGTGCATGCCGAGAAGTACAAGGTGTTCCGGGCTATGCGCCCGCTCACCGCCGATAACCTGGTGCGCGGCCAGTACGCCGGCTACCGCGATGAAGCGGGGGTGGCGCCGGGCTCCGACGTCGAAACCTTCTGCGCCCTGCGGCTGTACATCGACGCCTGGCGCTGGCAGGGGGTGCCCTGGTATCTGCGCGCTGGCAAGTGCCTGGCCGGGACGGCGGCCGAGGTGCTGGTGGAGCTCAAGCCGCCGCCGCAGCCGCTGTTCGACGACGCGGCGCCGGCCGCGGGCGGCCGCGCCAACTACCTGCGCTTCCGGCTCTCGCCGCATGCCGCCATCGCCCTGGCCGCGCGTGTCAAGCGTGCCGGCAAGGCTTTCACCGGCGAACAGCGCGAGCTTTTCTTGCAGGATGATCGACCGGAAGAACAGGCCCCTTACGAGCGCCTGCTCGAAGATGCCCTGGCTGGGGAAGACGCGTTGTTTGCCCGCAAGGATTGCCTGGAGGCCGCCTGGGCAGTGGTCGAGCCGGTCCTGGAAAGACGTCACGCGGCGCTGCCCTATGCGTGCGGCAGTTGGGGGCCGGCCGCCGCCAATGCGCTGATTACGCACGGCGGCGGCTGGCACAATCCCGGCCCGGAGGCTGCGCAGTGAAGGTGCCGTTGCTCGCGGATTGATTTATTCAAAAACAAAGGGAATCACCATGCGGAGCGAATGTCTCAAAAGACACCGGATGAATTGCAACGGCTGCGGCAACGAGGTGACACGGGCGCTGAATGCCGTCGCCGGGGTCGGTGACGTGCAGAGTCGCGGTCAAACAGTGAAGTCACGGTGCAGTTCGATGAATACTCGACCTCGCTTGGGCAACTGAAAGCGGCGGTACAAGAGGCCGGCTATGCCGTGGATGCCACTGCGGCGGAGAAACCGAAGGGCAAAGGAGGTTGCAGCTGCCACTGACCGCGGCCTCTAGCCGCATTCGCAAGGAACTTCCATGTCGGCCGAACTTGACCAACTATGTATCAATACCCTGCGTTTCCTGGCGGTGGACGCCGTGCAGCAGGCAGACAGCGGCCATTCGGGCATGCCGCTCGGCGCGGCCCCCATGGCCTGTGTGTTGTGGTTCCGCCGGCGGCTGGACAATCCGCGCAACCCGGACTGGTTCGAGCGCGACCGCTTGGTGCTCTCGGCGGGCCACGGCTCCCCGCTGCTCTACGGCCTGCTGCACCTGAGCGGCTAGGAGTTCTCGCTGGACGGTATCAAACGCTTGCGCCAGTTGGGAGGCTGACCGGAAGGGTGATGCGACAGCATGACAGCGTCACCGCTGAATCGCAGATCAGCGATCTATTGCTTATCGCGAAATCGGCGGAGGCGCTTGAGTTTCCTTACTTGGCCAATAACCTGGGGAGGACAGAATCATGGAACTTGGCAGTGAAAAGGTGAAAGACCCCGTGTGCCAAATGATGGTGGCGCCGCAGCAGCATGCGATCAACTATCAGGGCATGAACTACGCCTTCTGCTCGCTGCAGTGCAAGGAGCGGTTTTTGGCCAACCCGCATCTGTATATCGGCGTGCCTGGCGAGCAGGCCCCGAAACAGGCCGGGGAGGAAATCCTCAAGCGCCGTCGTCTGCGCCTCGATCGACCTTTGTCGGCATCGGACGTGCAGCAGGTCACCGAGCAACTCCAGGCGATGATGGGTGTGTACACGGTGGATATCGATGCCAACGAGCTGGTCATTACCTACGATCTGCTGCAGGCGACGGCCGAGCAGATCGAGACAACCCTGCAACAAGCTGGCGCGCGCCTGGGGGAAGGCTGGGGCGAGCGTTTGCGACGGGCCTTTGTCCACTGTCTGGAAGAGAACGAAGTGGCGAGCAGGGAGGTGCAGCCCGGCTCGCATGGGCACGGGGGACATCACCCTGGCTGAGGTCGATATTGTCAATATTCTGGATTAACGATTCTGGTACCGGTTTAGGTCAAACAGTCCCGATGAAACTGGCTTGTTTCGCGCGTACTCATCCTGGAACCAGTCCGCCGCCGCCCAGAAACCGGGGTTGGTACGCCGGACGCCATAGCGATCAACGAACCTTTCATAATCCTTATGATTGCGGATCTCCGCGCACTGTTGGGCGAAGGCGGCGATTTCAGAGCGTGCCACAGAGAAAAAGAAATTGGGGTAGGAACCTTCGAGCCAGTCGACCACCGTCATGGTGTCCTGTTCGATGTCAGCGCGCTCGCGTTCACGTTCATCTGCAAGAAATGAGGTGACGTTTTTATAGGCCTTGTTGCGGATCAGTGAATAGGCCCTGTCCTGTTGCGGATCATTCATCCTGACTTGTACGAAGGCGAGGTCGGGAAAGGCGTGCAAATTGCTTCCCTGCAGCCGCGCGATCGCTGCCATCGCCTTGTCTACCTGAACCCTCTGCGGGTCAGGCTGCCGTTCACGACAATCCATACTGCCACACCGGTTCATGGCACTCGCTTGCCGCGCGACACCGGCAACGCGGTCTCTGACGTATTGGTAAAGCTCCCGCTGCGGATCGTCGCTTCGGTAACCGCTCACGGAGTCGACCTGCATCCAGTCCTGCGGCGCGGTGAAGAGTTTTTCAACGCCAATGCGCATTCCGGCATACCAGCTGTCGTGTATTGCTTTGCGCCGGTCCGAAGGGAGAAAAGCCAGAAAATGATCCTCTCCCTCCATGCGCAGGAAATCCATATAGAGGCGGGTGTTCACCTGGTGGACGAGGTTGCCGTAGACATTGAAGCCGGCGACCAGCAGGTAGTGGATGCGCTCGAATAACGGATAATCGAGAATCCAGGTTGTCTCCGGATCATTTCCCACCAGTCCATAGGCGACCGAGGCACTGTCGAAATGCCGGAACACGGTCAGCGCCGCATTGGGGTTGCTATTCTCGCCATCCCAGATATAGTCCAGTGCATGATGGATGTCGTGGGTATTGACCTGCTCGAACCAGGCCTGTTTGGTCATCATGTAACGCCGCTGGCGTTGCCAGTAATCGGTCCAGATGCTGGTCAGGTTCAGCGAGCTGCGGCGATCCGCCGGCAGTTGCAGATCATCGGCTAGGTTACCGACGAACTGGGCATCATTGGTAAATACGTCCTGATTCGGATCAAAAAACAGCACCCAGAATTGATCTTCGATAACATTTAGTGCGATTTGCCCGCGGCAGACCGGACCCTTGACAAAGCCCTCGATAAAGAACCGCGCATCGTCCAGCAAGAACCGATAGCGGGATTTGAGCGGCAGGTCGATAAATGTCTTGAACGGGTTGGATGCAATTTCCGGTTGATAGGATGGCAGTTCGCGCACCGCATAATCGGGGTCCAGAAATAGTTCTCGATAACGTTGAAGGCGCCGGTCGGAGAATTCGTACACGATGTGATTTTTCACCACAATGCTCGGGTAGTACCTCAGCAACCGGTAATAGATTGGCGCGGCACCGGGGTTATCATAGGGACGCACCGTGGGAATCTCATCGATCGCCTGTCCAGGCGGCGTGGTCGAGCGTACCAGCCGGTAGAACTCCCGTGCCGGCGAACCGGAAAAATGAATATGCGCATGAAACAAATGTTCATAGAGATAACGACTGACAAGTCGTTGCTTGTTTGATCGCTGGTTCAGAAAAGTCTCCCACTGCGCGATCTGTGGCAGAACCGTGGCGGAAGGGGCGGGAGCAGCCGGAGTCGGTGTGCGCTGCGCCAGCCAGGAAACCAGGGTACGGTACTCCTGCTCCGGCAGGTTCGGCATCGCATAGGGCATGCCCCACAACGGATGTTCTTCGGAGAATTCATCAACGGACTCCAGCGTCGCACAGGTCTGTTCACGGTCCAGGTCCAGCGTAAAGCTGTCCGGCAGCTGCTTCGTGCCGGGCTGCGGGTGTTGCTGTTTCAGTCGCAGCAAACGGTACATCACCGAGCCTTGTAGATTAGCTTCAGGTGTCTGGCGTCCCTCGTTGAGTACCGGGTGGAAGCCGCGGGAGCGCCATTGCGCGGTACTCTTGGCATCCACGAACAGGCGTGTCGGCTGCATGGGGGTCAGGCGCGCCGGATCGTAGATTAGTGCTTCGCTCGCGCCTCGCCGCAGACCTTCAATGGAGGAGAGTTTCAACTGACAGGGCGCATCGTAGCAGCCGTGGCACACCACGCAACGCCGCTCCAGCACAGGTCTGACCTGATGCTCGAATTCCACCGGAGCATCCAGCGGCGTCGACGCCAAATCCGGTCCTAGCACGGCAGGCTCATGTTCCATGGTGAATGACGGTTCCAGTATCCAATAACCGAGAATGCCTGCCAGGAGGAGAATGAGAAAAATCGCCGGCATCCGTCTCCTGATAGGTATTATGCGTCGTTTTCTCATCAGCGACATGTTAACAGAAGCGGCTTCCGGGTGAAGTGAAAGCATCCTGCGATTGCATGGTTCGTCCTAGAGCCACGGCATAGCAATAATGCTGTCGAGTATGGTCGGAGAGTATGCATTTACGAGGTCGATGAGGCGCTCTGGGCCGTACCGGCAGCGGGCAGCTGCAGTCATCCAATGTGGCCCGATTTTGTAAGCGGTGCCAGATATGCTTTTTGGCTACAGACGCCCGGAGCGGGAGATTCCGCCCAGCAGGCGCAACGTGATCCACAGCGCAAAGCCCAGGGCGATCAGGGCCGGCAGCGGCATGCCTACCACCTGGGGGGGGATATCCAGCGGCATCAGCAGAGCGCTGGCGATGTACAGGCCCAGCGCCAGCAGTGCCAGGCTCAGCCGGTTGCTGCTGCGGTCCAGATGCTGTTCGAGCTCGTGGAGGCCGTGATGTCGGAGCCGGACCTCGAACCCCTGTCGCCGCATCTGCCGCAGCCATTTGCCCAGCGAGTCGGGCAGGTCCTGCACGGCAATGCCGGCTTCATAGCCCAGGCGCGCCTTGCCGGTGGCCGCGCGTTCCTCGAAGGCCGCTTTGGCGATCGGTTCTGCCTACCCTGCCAGCCCGTCGAGCAGATTGAATTCGGGGTCCAGGCTGCGCACCGTGGTCTCCATCAGGAACAGGGTGCGCATCAACACCAGCAGGTTGCGCGGGAAGCGCACATCGCGGCCGCCCCCCATACGCGCGATGCGCAAGAAGGCCACGGCGAAGGACCAATCCTTCAACGGCACCCGGGCGTAGTCCTCCAGCAGTTTCTCCAGTCCGGCGCGATAGACCGCGATATCAAGGTCCTCGGCCAGCACTCCCAGGTCCAGGTAGGCGTCCAGCAGCCAGCCGGCATCCTGGTGGACGAAGGCCTGCATGAAGGCCGCCAGGTTGCGGCGCGAGTCGCGGTCCAGGAAGCCCACCAGGCCGAAATCGTGAAAGCAGATGCGCCCGTCGTCCATGACGAACAGATTGCCGGGGTGAGGGTCGCCATGAAACAGGCCCAGCACGAAGAACTGGTGCAGGTAGGCCGAGACAAAGGTCTTGGCCAGGGTCGACCCCTGTTCACCGAGGCCGAGGTCATCCACGCGCCGTCCGCCACTGCGCGCCTGCACCAGCACCGAATCGGTCGACAGCGTGCCGAACACCCGTGGGATGTGGATCGCGGGCCAGTCGCGGAAGGCTTCGTGAAAGCGTTGCATGGAGCGTGCCTCTTCGCGCAAGTCCATCTCCCGCCGTAGACCGTCTTCCGCCTCCGCGAGGATGTCGAGCGGCGCGTAGCGGCGCAGGAAGGGCAGCAGCCACTGCAGCACCCGCACCGTGAGACGCAACAGGCGCATGTCTTGCGCCACCTGGCGCCGGATATCCGGGCGGCGCACCTTGACGATCACCTCGGTGCCGTCCTGGAGGCGCGCGCGATGCACCTGGGCGATGGAGGCCGCGGCCAGCGGCGTCTCGTCGAAGATTGCGAACAGTTCGCCCGGTGGTTTTCCCAGGGCGCGGGTGATCTCGGCGACGGCCAGTGTCCCCGCAAAGGGCGCCACCCGATCTTGCAGCCCCTCCAGCGCCGCGACGTATTCATCCGCCAGCAGGTCGCGGCGCAGGCCCAGCCCCTGGCCGAGCTTGACGAAGGTGGTGCCCAGCCGTTCGAGCATCCGGCTCAGGCGTTGCGCGGGGTGCTCGGCGGGGCGCAGTAGGTGTAGCCTTAGCAGCAGCCACCAGCCGGCAAAACCCCACAGGGCGCCGCTGATGCGGATGAATCGGAAAACGCCCATATCACCTCCCAGTGTTGTAGCGTCAGTATATCGACGTCGGAACGAAAAAACCTGACAGCGCAGACCGGGTTGACCTGTGCCCAGAGCACAGGTGCTATACAGAACCGTGAGCCCGGGCGGGCTTGCCTTGATCCAGGTCAAGCGTCCTTCCCGCCAATGGGAAGGAAATCGTCTACATTTTATTTCGTTGAGTATACCGTGGCACAAACCAAGGAGGTGCACCATGGAGACCAAACAACGTTGGCAAGACTGGCTTAACCTCATCCTCGGACTCTGGCTGCTGTCGGCACCGTTTTTCGGTATTGGCGCGGTGACCGGCGCGGCGGCGTGGGACGGCTATATCTTTGGCGCCATCGTCGCCCTGTTGTCCGGCTGGGCGCTGCGCCAGCCGCAGGCCTGGGAGGAATGGAGCAACCTGGTGGTGGGCCTGTGGCTGATCGCGGCACCCTTTGTGCTGGGCTTTACCACTGAAACCGCGGCCATGTGGAACCATATCCTCGTCGGTTTGGTGGTCGGTGCCGATGCGCTGTGGGCGGCTCTGGCGCGACCGGCGGAACATCCGCACCACGCCTGAGACGACACCGGGTGGACTTCGCCACGCCTGACGGCGTGGCGAAGGAGGTAATTCATCCCACTAACCGTAGTAAAGGGTCTGACCGGTGGAACATCGCTACGCGCGGCGCAAGACGGTTCAATTCAAGGTGTGGCTGTCAGGGGAAAGGTTAGAGAAACGGCCCGCAAGTGTCCGCAATTTCAATCTCGATGGCATGTTTGTCGAAACCTTCAAGGAGAGCCTGCCGGTGGGCAGTTATGTTTGCGTGACGCTGGGTTACGCCGGCGCGCGGCATGGATGCAGAGGTTGCTTGGGAGCGCTGGTCGTGCACAGTAACGGGAATGGGGCCGGCCTCATGTTTAACGCCTCCCGCAGCGAACGCCAGCGTCTCCTCAATGAATTCCTGTCCCATGTAATTAGGCCGCCTGAGGGTGGCCGAGTGCGATATACGAATTCTGACGTCACGATGGATGTCTGCCAATGACCGCATATCAGGAGATTCTGGCAACGGTCGATTTCGGCAAACATACAGAGCCTTCCCTGTTTGACGCCACCCAATTATTGTCAGGGGCGGTGTACTGATATGGCGGGCGCCATTTCCGCGCCGGGCAACGTCGGCCCGATACGGGCCGGTACGCCGTTGCCGCTGGGCGCAAGCGAGAGTTGCGGTGGGCTGAATTTCGCGCTGTTCAGCCGGCACGCGACGCGGGTCACGCTGCTGTTGTTCGCTGCGGCAACAGACACCACGCCCTGTCGCGTGCTCGAATTGGACCCGATGCGGCACCGCACCGGCGACGTCTGGCATGCCTGGATCGCGGGCCTCGGGCAGGGCGCGATCTACGCCTGGCGCGTGGACGGCCCCTACCAGCCGGCGCAGGGACACCGCTTCAATGTGCACAAGCTGCTGCTTGACCCCTATGCCGACGCGCTGGTGGAGACGGAGTGCTGGGACTTCGCCTGCGCCTGCGGATTCGAGCCGGCCTCCGCGGCGGGGGGTCGCTCCTTTTCCGAGAAAGACAACACCCGCTGGCAGGCCAAGTGCCTGGTGGGCGACGGGGCCCACGACCCGCAGGGCGGACCGCGGCCGCGCCATCGCTGGAGCGATACCGTGATCTACGAGACCCACCTGCGCGGGTTCAGCGTGCATCCGTCCGCGGCGGTGGCGCAACCCGGCACCTACCTGGGGCTGATCGAGAAGATCCCCTATCTGCGGGAACTGGGCGTCACCGCGGTCGAACTGTTGCCGGTGCAGGAGTTCTTCGAGCACGAACTGGTGCGGGACAATCCCTTAACCGGCGAACGCCTGCGCAACTACTGGGGCTACAGCACGGTGGCCTTCTTCGCGCCCAAGGAAAGCTACTCCAGCCGCCGTGCGCCGGGCTGCCAGCTGAACGAGTTCAGGACCATGGTCGCCGCGCTGCACCGCGCCGGCATTGAGGTGATCCTCGATATCGTCTTCAACCACACCGCGGAGGGCAATGAAACCGGTCCGACGCTGAACTTTCGCGGCCTGGACAATCGCGTGTATTACCTGCTGGAAGACGACCGCCGGTTTTACAAGAACTACGCTGGCACCGGCAACACCCTCAATTGCAATCACCCGGTGGTGCGCGACTACATCCTCGATTGCCTGCGCCACTGGGTCATTCACATGCAGGTGGACGGCTTCCGTTTCGACCTGGCCTCGGTGCTGGGCCGTGACGAGCAGGGCCATCTGCTGCCCAATCCACCGCTGCTGGAACGCATCGCCGAGGATCCGGTATTGCGCGATGTCAAACTGATTGCCGAGGCCTGGGACGCCGGCGGCGCCTACCAGGTGGGCAGCTTTCCGGGCCAGCGCTGGTCCGAGTGGAACGGGCGGTTTCGCGATGACGTGCGCCGCTTCTGGCGCGGCGACCCCGGCATGACCGGGGCCCTGGCCAGCCGCCTGTGCGGCAGCGCGGACATCTACCAATACGGCGGCAAGCAGCCCGTTAACAGCATCAATTTCGTCACCTGCCACGACGGTTTCACGCTGAACGATCTGGTCAGTTACCGGGACAAGCATAATGAGGCCAACGGCGAGAGCAATCAGGACGGGGACAACAATAACTACAGCGACAATTACGGCGTGGAG
>JASBSS010000030.1 GCA_030148805.1 Thiogranum sp.
TCTACTTCATCATCATCCAGCCCATCGAGATCGGCACCTGGTGCACCTTGTGCCTGATCGCCGCGCTGGCCATGGCGGCGATGATCCCCTACTCGCTCAACGAGTTCGTCGCCATGGGCCAGTTCCTGGTCTGGTCGCGCCGCCAGGGCAAGCCCTTCTGGCGCACTTTCTGGACGGGCGACGCCATGGACGGCGGCAGCGACGACACCACCAAGGGGCTGGCCGCCCACCCCGGCGAGCAGTGGGCCCAGGCGACGCGCGGCGTCACCTATCCGTGGACGCTGAATCTCAGTATCGCCATCGGTATCTGGTTTATGTTCACGCGCCTGACCTTCGACAACAGCGGCGCTATGGCCGACAGCGACCACCTGGTCGGCTCGCTGGTGGTGGTGTTCTCGCTCATGGCCTGGGCCGAGGTGGGGCGCGCTATCCGCTTCATCAACATTCCGTTCGGGGCCTGGCTGATCATCGCCCCGTGGCTGCTGGAGGGGGCGGGCTCGTCGTTGTCAGCCTGGAACGGCGTCATCGGCGGGGCGCTGCTTATTTTCCTGGCGCTGCCGCGCGGCAAGATCAAGGATTCCTATGCGGGCTGGGACCGCTACATCAGATAGTGCCGTCTGCAATGCCGCTTTTAATGAGGAAGCAAAGATGCAAATTGGAATGATCGGCCTGGGTCGGATGGGCGCCAATATGGTGCGGCGCCTGTTAAGAAAAGGCCATCAATGCGTAGTCTACAACCGTCGCCCGGAAAACGTCGCAGCGCTACGCAACGAAGGTGCCATAGGCACCGAATCACTCACGGATATCGTCGCGAATATGCGTAAACCGCGCGCGATCTGGATGATGGTACCCGCCGCGGCCGTCGATGAGGTACTTGAGCAGCTGACCCCGTTGCTGGAGCCGGGCGATATCGTTATCGACGGCGGTAACTCCTATTACCGCGATGATATCCATCGCGCGACGCAGTTACAGCAACAGGGAGTGCACTATGTGGACGTGGGTACCAGTGGCGGCGTCGCCGGGCTGGAGCGGGGTTACTGTCTGATGATTGGCGGTGAAGGCGATATCGTTCGCCATCTCGATCCGATCTTCGCCGCGCTCGCGCCTGGCGTGGATGCGGCACCGCGTACCCTTGGCCGGGACAAACCCGGCACCACTGCTGAGCAGGGCTACCTGCACTGCGGCCCGCACGGCGCCGGTCATTTCGTCAAGATGGTCCATAACGGTATCGAATACGGCCTGATGGCGGCCTATGCCGAGGGCCTGAATATCCTGCGCCATGCCGACGCCGGTAAGCATTCGGTCGATAGCGATGCCGAGACCACACCAATGCGCCACCCGGAGTATTACCAGTACGAGTTGGACCTGCCTGAAATCGCGGAAGTCTGGCGGCGCGGCAGTGTAGTAGCTTCGTGGCTGCTCGATCTGACTGCGGCGGCCTTGGCCGACGACGCCGAGCTTACCGGGTTTACGGGGCGTGTATCGGATTCCGGCGAGGGGCGCTGGACGGTGCTGGCCGCCATCGACGAGGGCGTTCCGGCACCGGTCATCAGCGCGGCGCTGTTCGGTCGTTTTTCCTCGCGCGGCAACGCCGACTACGCCGATCGGATTCTGTCTGCGATGAGAAAGCAATTTGGCGGACACAGCGAAAAAAAAGCGGGGCGTTGAGATGGGGTATCGAGTATGACGGTTTCAGAACTTGCCCGGCGTGCCGGGGTTACTGCGGACACGGTTCGTCACTACACCCGCCGTGGGTTGCTTGCCCCGGTGCGCGCGGCGGGTAACGGCTACAAGCATTACAACCAAGCCGACTTGGCACGTCTGCTGTTTATCCGCAAGGCGCGGCTGTTGGGATTCAGTTTGAACGATGTGCGCAATATTCTGGAAGAAAGCAGTCATGAACATTCACCCTGTCCATTGGTGCGGGAAATCATGGTGCAACGTCTCCAGGAGAATCGCCGTCGACTGCAGGACCTGGAACGATTGCAGTCGCGTATGGAGCGCGCGACGGCGCAATGGGCTGATATGCCCGATGGTGTGCCGGATGCTGAAACCGTGTGTCATCTTATTGAAAAGATAGGTATTGACGATTGACCTGTGTGCGCACACAGGTCTTATCGTTCGCATTTTCTCCGATACGGAGAAAGAGCAAGCAAGGCAAACCTTTAAATCGTTCAATAGAAATGTGGAAGGAGACATATCATGAAGCGTACCACCAAGAAGGAAGCGAATCCTAAAAACGATTCATCTTCTCATTTGTCAGCCAGTCAACGGCAGAGCTACATAGCGGTTGCGGCTTATTATCTTGCGGAGAAGAACGGATTCAACAGCGATTGCGATGTCGACCATTGGCTGGCGGCGGAAGCGGAAATCGATCAGTTGCTGGCCAAGGAGGAGTGAATAAGACTGACCGTCAACCGGGTTGGCGGCAGACCTACATCCTTTAATGATAAGTAAGAAAGAAATCTATTGTTATGGTAGCGAATACAGAGCTGGTTTTACCTGATATTGAGCGAGCCAGGCAGATTCTGATCCGTCTGTTTGCGAATTTTGACGGCTCCCTGCGCGTCGGGCTGTGGGACGGCTCGGTGCTTGAATTGGGTCGCGATACACCGCCGTTTTCACTAATCTTTCGATCCGCAAGGGCATTCCGGGAGTTGGTGCTGAAGCGTGAACCCTTGCATCTCGCCGAATTATTTTTTCAGCAGCAGATTGATATCGATGGCGATCTGTACGGCGCGCTCGAACTGCGCCATTATCTGGCTTCGTTGCAGCTTCCCCTGACAGAAAGGACGCACCTTGCGGTGCAGGCGTTGCGGATTAAGCCGGAAAACACGGCATCAATCGACGGCGATGTGCCAAAGTGGACAAGCTCGTTGGCGCAGAAGTTGGGGTTAAAGTCCAATAGAAGTCTTAACCGCCAGGCGATTTCCTTTCACTACGATGTCTCCAACGATTTTTATGCGCTGTGGCTTGACGAGCGGATGGTCTATTCCTGCGCCTATTATGAGAACAGCGATCAGAGTCTGGAGCAGGCGCAGCGCAACAAGCTAGACCACATTTGCCGAAAGTTGCGCCTGAAGCCTGGCGAGCGCTTGCTCGACATCGGCTGTGGCTGGGGCGCATTGATCTGCTGGGCGGCGCAACACTATGGCGTGAGCGCGCATGGCATCACATTAAGCCAGAATCAATTCGACCATGCCCAGCGCGTGATTCAGGAACAGGGGTTGGAACGCAGTGTTTCCGTCGAACTGCGCGATTACCGCGACCTTCAGGGCGAGGCCGAGTATGACAAGCTGGTGAGCGTGGGAATGTTTGAGCATGTGGGTCTAAAGAACCTGCCGGCGTACTTCGCGGTTGCCCAGCGACTGCTCAAACCGGGCGGGCTTTTTCTGAACCATGGCATCACCAGCGACGAAGGGGGATGGAAAAAAAGCGTGTCGACTGAATTCATCAACCGCTATGTTTTTCCCGACGGTCAACTCGAAACCATTGGCACAGTGCAGCAGTTGATGGAAGAGGCCAGACTGGAGATCCATGACGTAGAAGGTCTCAGGTATCACTATGCGCTGACCTTGCGCGAGTGGGTCAGGCGCCTGGAACAGCGCCGTGATGAAGCGCTGCTGCACGTATCCGAATCCACCTACCGTATCTGGCGACTGTATATGGCGGCCTGTGCCCTGCAGTTCGAGGAAGGCGGCACGGGGATCTACCAGATTCTGGCATCCAAACGTGAACCTTTTGCCAGGCCGGTTCCGCTCACGCGGCGTGATCTCTATGAATAGGCCGCCCGGCACAGCGGAGGATGCCAACCGGGTGCTGTGGTGAGCGGTGCGAAGACAAGTCGGCGGGCATATCGAGAAACAGGGAGGGAACTGAAATGGAAACGGGCAACGGCAGTCCGGCGCCCTCCGACGCCCTGGTGCTGTTCGGCATCACCGGGGATCTGGCGTACAAGAAGATCTTCCCGGCGCTCTACGCCATGGCGCGGCGCGGCGTCCTCGATGTGCCGATCATCGGCGTGGCATCGCGTAACTGGGACGTGGCGCGGCTGCGCGAGCACGCCCGGGCGGCCATCCGGGAGGTTGGCGGGATCGATGATGAGCCGGCCATGGAGCGGCTGCTGACCCGGCTCGAGTATGTGAGCGGCGATTACGAAGAACCTGGCACCTTCGAAGCGCTCAAACAGACGCTGGGGGTGGCGCGCCAGCCGGCGTACTATCTGGCCATCCCGCCCGCGCTGTTTGAGACAGTCATCAACGGACTCGATGCCGCGGGTCTGGCCGGGCAGGGACGGGTCATCGTCGAAAAACCCTTTGGCCGTGACCTGGCCTCGGCGCGCGAACTCAATCGCGTGCTGCGCTCGGCATTTGCGGAAGACGCGATCTTCCGCATCGACCACTACCTGGGAAAAGAGGCGATCATGAACATCCTCTATTTTCGCTTCGCCAATGCCTTCCTGGAACCGATCTGGAACCGCGACCACGTGGCCGGCGTGCAGATCACCCTGGCTGAGGCATTCGGTGTGGAGGGACGCGGTGCCTATTACGAGACCGCCGGCTGTCTGCGCGACGTGGTGCAGAACCACCTGTTCCAGATCGTCGCCTTGCTGGCCATGGAACCGCCGGGCTACCAGGGCTTCGATGCGGTGCATGCCGAGAAATACAAGGTATTCCGGGCCATGCGTCCGCTTGAGCCCGATGACCTGGTACGCGGCCAGTACGCCGGCTACCGCGACGAGCCGGGGGTGGCGCCGGACTCCGACGTCGAAACCTACTGCGCCCTGCGGCTGTACATCGACTCGTGGCGCTGGCAGGGGGTTCCCTGGTATCTGCGCGCCGGCAAGTGCCTGGCCGGAACGGCGGCCGAGGTGCTGGTGGAGCTGAAGCCGCCGCCGCAACCGCTGTTCGACGACGCGATGCCGGTCGCGGGTGGTCGCGCCAACTACCTGCGTTTCCGGCTCTCGCCGCATGCCGCCATCGCCCTGGCCGCGCGCGTCAAGCGTGCCGGCAAGGCCTTCAGCGGCGAGCAGCGCGAGCTCTTCCTGCTGGATCAGCAGCCGGAAGAACAGGCTCCCTACGAGCGCCTGCTCGAAGACGCCATGGCCGGCGAGGGCGCGCTGTTTGCCCGCAAGGATTGTTTGGAAGCCGCCTGGGCGGTGGTCGATCCGGTGCTGGAACGGCACCACCCCGTGCAACCCTATGAATGCGGCAGTTGGGGGCCCGCCGCCTCGAACGCGCTGATCGCGCAGGGGGACGGCTGGCGGGACCCCGATCCGGAGGCGGCTGGGTAATGGCGCTGGAAGAAATAGTTTTCGTGCTGGACAAACTGCTTATCCTGGCGGCGATGAAGCAGGTCTGGGGCAAGCGGCTCACCACCGTCTTTCCGCGCCAGGGCCATTACGCCCTGGACCCCGCGCAGGTCGCGTCCTATCCGCCCGCCGACATCAGCATCGGTCGCGTCGGCGAGTTGATGGACATCGACTGGCGGGCAGTGTCCGCCGGCGCTCATCAGGAGAGAAGAGAATGAAGACTCGACAATTGCGCGAACTCGGCCAGAGCCTGTGGCTCGACACCATCACGAGGGAATTACTGACCAGCGGCACCCTGCAGCGCTACATCAGCGAGCTCGGCGTGACCGGGTTGACCTCCAACCCGACCATCTACGATCACGCCCTGGCGCAGGGCGAGGACTATGACGCCGCTATTTGTCAGAAGGCGCGCGCCGGCCAGTCGGACGAGGAATTGTTCTTCGAGCTGGCGCTGGAGGATTTGACACAGGCCGCCGATCTGTTCCGCCCGGCGCATGAGGCCAGCGGTGGACTCGACGGCTGGGTCTCGCTGGAGGTCTCGCCGCTGCTGGCAGATGATGCGGCCGATACTGTCGAGGCCGCGGTGGAGCTGCATGCGCGGGCGCAGCGGCCGAACCTGTTCATCAAGATCCCCGGCACCCCTGCCGGCCTGGTCGCGGTGGAGGAGGCGATCTTCGCCGGTGTGCCGGTCAATGTCACGCTGCTGTTCTCCCGCGCGCACTACCTGGCTGCGGCGGAGGCCTATCTGCGCGGCATCGAACGGCGCATCGCCGCCGGCCGTGATCCCCGCGTGGTGTCGGTAGCCTCACTGTTTATCAGTCGCTGGGACGTGGCCGTGCAGGAGCAGGTGCCGGCGGCGCTCAGGAACCGGCTCGGCATCGCCATCGCCAAGCGCACCTATCAGGACTATCGCGCGCTGCTGGCGTCGCCGCGCTGGCAGGGCCTGGCCGCGGCGGGCGCCCTGCCGCAGCGCCTGCTGTGGGCCAGTACCGGCACCAAGGATCCTGACGCTTCGGATACGCTTTATCTCGAAGCCCTGGCGGCGCCTCAGACTATTAATACAGTCCCCGAGAAGACGCTGCGGGCCTTCGCCGATCACGGCGGGCTGGCCGGCGTCTTGCCGGCCGACGGTGGCGATGCCGAGTCGCGGCTCGCCGAATTCGCGCGTGCCGGGATCGACACGGCGGCGCTGGCCGAGGAACTCCAGCACGAAGGCACCGCGGCCTTTACCCGCTCCTGGCAGGCGTTGCTGGGGCGCCTGGCGGCGAAACGCGCGGCGCTGGCTGAGTCGGTATCTGAGGGGCCGCAACCATGAGCGCCCGGATCAGTCCGCAGGCGGGCCAGCCTGCGCAGGCCGTCCCCCGGTTGGATGTGGCAAAACTGATCGACGCCTATTACGCGCAGCGCCCCGACCCCTCGGATCCCCCGCAACGCGTCGCCTTCGGTACCTCCGGGCATCGCGGGTCATCGTTCGAAACCCGCTTCAACGAGGCCCATGTGCTGGCCATCACGCAGGCCATCTGCGACTACCGCCTGGGGCAGGCTATCGACGGGCCGCTGTTCATCGGCTTCGACACCCATGCCTTGTCGATGCCGGCGTTCGAGAGCGCTCTGGAAGTGCTGGCCGCCAACGGCGTCACCGTGATGGTCTCGCGGGACGGCGAGTACACGCCGACCCCCGCAGTGTCGCAGGCGATCCTGGTTTACAACGACGCCCGCAAGACCGGGCTGGCGGATGGCATCGTAGTGACGCCTTCGCACAACCCGCCCGGCGATGGCGGCTTCAAATACAACCCGCCGCACGGCGGCCCGGCGGAGACCGCCGTCACCGCCTGGATTGAGGCCCGGGCCAATGCGCTGCTGGAGGACGGCCTGAGCGGGGTGCGGCGCATTCCCTTCGAACAGGCGCGCCGCGCCGCCACGACGCATGAACACGATTACCTCGGCGCCTATGTCGCCGACCTCGGCAACGTGATCGACTTCGAGGCGATCCGCGCCGCCGGCCTGCATCTGGGCGTGGACCCGCTGGGCGGCGCCGGGGTGCGCTACTGGGGACGGATCGCCGAACATTACCGGATCGATCTGAACGTGGTCAGCGAGCAGGTCGATCCGGCCTTCGGTTTCATGACCCTGGACTGGGACGGGCGTATCCGCATGGACCCCTCCTCGGCCTACGCGATGCGGCGGCTGATCGGCCTGAAGGATCGCTACGACATCGCCTTTGCCTGCGACACCGACCACGACCGCCATGGCATTGTGGCCCCCAGTGCCGGCCTGATGCCGCCCAACCACTACCTGGCGGTGGCCGTCGACTACTTGTTCCGGCATCGCCCGCGCTGGCATCCCGAGGCGGCGGTGGGCAAGACCGTGGTCAGCAGCGCGCTGATCGATCGCGTGGCCGCCCGGCTGGGCCGCCGGCTCCATGAGACGCCGGTGGGTTTCAAGTGGTTCGTCGCGGGCCTGCGCGACGGCAGCCTGGCCTTCGCCGGCGAGGAAAGCGCGGGTGCGTCCTTCAGCCGTCTCGACGGCCGCGTCTGGACCACGGACAAGGACGGCATAGCGCCGGCACTACTGGCGGCCGAGATCACCGCCCGCACCGGTCGCGACCCCGGCGACTATTACCGCGAGCTTGCCGCGGATCTCGGCGCACCGCTCGCCGAGCGTGTGGAGGCGCCGGCCACTGCGGCGCAGAAAGAAAGGCTGTCGCGACTCGCGCCGCAGGATTTGTGCATCAACCAACTCGGGGGCGATCGGATCGAAGGGGTACTCGATCGCGCACCCGGCAACGGCGCGCCGATCGGCGGCATCAAGGTGGTCACTGCCGGCGGCTGGTTCGCCGCCCGGCCCTCGGGTACCGAGGACATTTACAAGATCTACGCGGAAAGCTTTCGCGGCGAAGCGCACCTGCGCCGTTTGCTGAGCGAGGCGCAGGCCGTTGTCGATCGCGCGCTGGCGGCGTGAAGCTGCCTTTAATTTATGGCTCTAAACATTCAGTGACATAGGAGGATCCCATGCAAACCGAAACCTTTAAAATCGCCGGGATGACGTGTGGCGGCTGTACCGACAAGGTGACGCGCGCGCTGCAAGCCGTCGCCGGGGTCGGCGATGTGCAGGTATCGCTGTCAAACGGCGAGGCCACGGTGCAGTTCGATGAACGCGCGACCTCGCTTGCGCAACTGAAAACGGTGGTACAGGAGGCCGGCTATGGCGTGGATGCCGCTGCGGCGGAGAAACCAAAGGGTAAAGGCGGCTGTTGCTGCCATTGACGCCGGCCTGAGCCCGCATTTGTTAGGAACCACCATGTCGGACGAACTCGATCAACTCTGCATCAACACCCTGCGCTTTCTCGCGGTGGACGCTATAGAGCAGGCCGACAGCGGCCATCCGGGCCTGCCGCTCGGCGCGGCGCCCATGGCCTATGTGCTGTGGATGCGCTTGCTCAAACATAATCCGCGCAACCCGGACTGGTTTGACCGCGACCGCTTCGTGCTTTCGGCCGGGCATGGCTCCATGCTGCTCTACGGCCTGCTGCACCTCAGCGGCTACGATCTCCCACTGGTGGAGATAAAGCGATTCCGCCAGTGGGGCAGCCGGGCGCCGGGGCATCCCGAGCGCAGCCACACCCCGGGGGTCGAGACCACCACTGGCCCGCTGGGGCAGGGGCTGGCCAACGCGGTGGGCATGGCCATCGCCGAGGCGCAGCTGGCGGCTCGCTATAACCGCCCGGGCCATACACTGATCGACCATGCCACCTATGCGCTGGTCGGCGACGGCGACCTGATGGAAGGCGTCGCGGCGGAGGCCACCTCGCTGGCCGGGCACCTCCGGCTTGGCAAACTCATCTGTCTGTACGATGACAACCGCGTCTCGCTCGCCGCCGCCACCGACATCAGCTTCTCCGAGGATCGCGCCCGGCGCTTCGCGGCCTATGGCTGGCACACCGTGACGGTGGCGGATGGTAACGATCTCGATGCCATCGACGCGGCATTGCGCGCCGCACGCGCGGAGACGGCGCGCCCCAGTCTGATCCTGGTGCGCACCCACCTCGGCTACGGTTCGCCTCACAAGCAGGATCGCTTCGCGGCCCACGGCTCGCCGTTGGGCGCTGACGAGGTGCGCCTGACCAAGCAAAATCTCGGCTGGCCGACCGAACCGCCGTTCCTGATCCCCGAAAAAGCACTGGCGCGGTTTCGCGAGGCGCAGACGCGTGGCAAGGCTGCTGAGGCAGAGTGGAGCGAGCGCCTGGCGACCTATACCCAGGCCTTCCCCGACCTGGCCGAGGAACTGCAACGCAGCCTGTACGGCGAACTGCCGCCGGATTGGGACGCGGACATCCCGGAATTTCCCGCCGATGCCGAGGGGTTGGCCACCCGGGTCGCCTCCGGTAAGGTGATGAACGCCATCGCCTCGCGCCTGCCGGCGCTGAGCGGCGGCTCGGCGGATCTCGATCCTTCTACCCACACCGCCCTCGAGGGCCTGGGCGATTTCAACCCGCCGGCCGGGCCGGAGGCCGACACCCAGGGTTCCGACCCAGCCGGCTGGAGTTACTCCGGGCGCAATCTGCACTTCGGTGTGCGCGAGCACGCCATGGGCGCCATCGTCAACGGCCTGGCGGCACACGGTGGTTTTATCCCCTACGGTGCCACCTTCCTGATCTTCGCCGACTACATGCGCCCGCCGCTGCGGCTGGCGGCGCTGATGGGGCTGCACGTGGTGCACGTGTTCACCCACGACAGTATCGCGGTGGGCGAGGACGGCCCCACCCACCAGCCGGTGGAGCAGCTGGCCGGGCTGCGCGCCATCCCCAATCTCATCGTGATCCGGCCCGCCGACGCCAACGAGACCGCGGCCGCCTGGCGGGTCGCCATCGAGACACGCGACCGGCCGGTGGTGCTGGTGTTGAGCCGGCAGAAGCTGCCCACGCTGGACCGCGGCCGTTACGCCCCCGCCGACGGCCTACGCCAGGGGGCCTACGTGCTGGAAGAGGCGGCAAACGATACGCCGGAGTTGATCCTGATCGCCAGCGGCGCCGAGGTCGGGCTGATCGTCGCCGCGGCCGAACGCCTGCGCGCGGAGGGCATCGCCGTGCGGCTGGTTTCCATGCCGAGCTGGGAGCTGTTCGAGGCCCAGTCCCGGACGTATCGCGAGGCGGTGTTGCCGCCCTCGGTGCCGGCGCGGCTGGCGGTCGAGGCCGGGGTCAGCCAGGGCTGGCACCGCTACGTGGGCGATAGCGGCGAGGTGCTCGGCGTGGAGCGTTTCGGCGCCTCGGCACCGGGACCGGAGATGCTGCGCCAATTCGGTTTCACAGCGGAGAACGTCTGCCAACGGGCCCGGGAAATACTCAAAAAAATCAAGGAGAGTCAGAGCTTATGATCAGTGATGCATCTGTCAACCGGCCGCTCTACGGCCTGCGGCATACGGATATCGAGGGATTCGACGCCCTCGCCGAGCTGGCCCTGGATATGCGCTCATCGTGGAATCACGCCAGCGATCAGATATGGCGGGCGCTCGATCCGGATCTGTGGGCGTTGACCCGCAATCCCTGGGTCGTGTTGCAGACCGCGTCGCGGGACGCACTGCAGCGCACCCTGGCCGAGCCGGCCTTTCGCGAGCAACTCACGGCGCTGGTTCAGGCCCGGCGCGAGGCCGCCGAGGCCCCCGCCTGGTTCCAGCAGACTCACCCGCAGGCGCCGCTGAACTGTGTCGCCTACTTCAGCATGGAGTTCATGCTAAGCGAGGCCCTGCCGATCTATTCGGGCGGGCTCGGCAACGTGGCGGGCGACCAGCTCAAGGCCGCCGCCGATCTGGGCGTGCCGGTGATCGGCGTGGGGCTGCTCTACCAGCAGGGCTACTTTCGCCAGATGATCGATGGGGACGGCGCGCAGCAGGCGCTGTATCCGTACAACGATCCGGGGCAGCTGCCGGTCACGCCGCTGCGCGGAGCGGATGGCGAGTGGCTGCGTTTGAAGCTCGATTTGCCGGGCCATCCGATCTGGCTGCGTGCCTGGCAGGTACAGGTGGGCCGGACCCAACTGTATCTGCTGGACAGCAACGACGTGGCCAACTACCCGCCGTACCGGGGGATCACCAGCGAGCTGTACGGTGGCGGGCCGGATCTGCGCCTGATGCAGGAGTTGATTCTGGGTATCGGCGGCTGGCGATTGCTCGCCGCCCTCGGTATCGAGCCGGCGGTCTGTCATCTGAACGAAGGCCATGCCGCGCTCGCCGTGCTGGAACGGGCGCGCAGTTTCATGCAGGCCACCGGCCAGTCATTCGAGGCCGCGCTGGCGGTGACCCGGGCCGGCAACCTGTTCACCACCCACACGGCGGTGGCCGCCGGCTTCGACCGTTTCACGCCGGAGCTGGTAGAGCACTGCCTGGGCGATTACGCGCGCACGCAGCTCGGTATCACCCTCCACGACCTATTGGCGCTTGGCCGCCGCAATCCCGAGGACGCCTCGGAACCGTTCAACATGGCCTACTTGGCGATCCGTGGCAGCGGGGCGGTGAACGGCGTCAGCCGCCTGCACGGCGAGGTGAGTCGGGAACTGTTTGCGCCGCTGTTTCCGCGCTGGCCGCTGGCCGAGGTGCCGATCGGACACGTGACCAACGGTGTGCACGTGCCGACCTGGGATTCGGCGGCGGCCGATGAGTTGTGGACGCGGGCCTGCGGCAAGGATCGCTGGCTGGGCGCGACCGAGGAGCTGGAACAGCACATCCAGTGCCTCCCAGACGCCGATCTGTGGCGCTTCCGCATGGCGGCGAGCGAGGCGCTGATCGACTACGCGCGCGAGCGCCTGTCCCACCAGCTGGCGGCCGCCGGCGCCTCGCCCGAGGCGGTGAAGGACGCCGGCTGTGCCTGCGATTGCAACGTCCTGACGCTGGGATTCGCCCGCCGCTTCGCCACCTACAAGCGGCCCAACCTGTTGCTACACGACCCAGAACGCTTGCTGCGACTACTGACCGACGACCAACGTCCGGTGCAGCTCGTCATCGCCGGCAAGGCCCACCCGGCGGATCGGCCGGGACAGGCGCTGATCCGGCAATGGCAGCAGTTCATCCGCCGGCCCGAGGTGCGCGGCCGGGTCATTTTTCTCGGCGACTACGATATGCACGTGGCCGAGCAGTTGGTGCAAGGGGTCGATGTCTGGCTCAATTCGCCGCGCCGGCCCTGGGAGGCGAGCGGCACCAGCGGCATGAAGGTGCTGGTCAACGGTGGGCTCAATCTGTCGGAGCTGGACGGCTGGTGGGCGGAGGCCTATCGCCCGGAAGTCGGTTGGGCGCTCGGCGACGGCCGGGAGCACGGCGACGACCCCGCCTGGGACGCGGCCGAGGCCGAGGCCCTCTACGACCTGCTCGAGCACGAAGTGATCCCGGCGTTCTATAGTCGCGATGAACAGGGTATCCCCACGGCGTGGGTGGCGCGCATGCGCGAGAGCATGGCGCGCCTGACCCCGCAATTTTCCAGCAACCGTACTGTGCGCGAATACACCGAACGCTACTACCTGCCGGCGGCGAAGGCCTACCGTGAGCGCACCGCCGATAAGGGCGCGTTTGGTTTGCGGCTGCTGGAGTGGCACCGGACGCTGGAACATAAATGGGCCGCGCTGCGTATCGGTGAAATGACCATTGAAACGGAAAATGACCAGCACCGGTTCGAGGTCCAGGTCTATCTGGATGATCTTGGGCCGGAGATGGTGCGGGTCGAGCTCTATGCCGACGGTGTCGGGGATAACAGCGCCGAGCACATTGCGATGGAGCGCGTGCGGCCACTGGTAGGCGCGGCCAACGGCTATGCCTACCACGCAGAGATAGCGGCGAGCCGGCCGGCGGCGGACTATACGGTGCGTATTCTGCCTCAGTTCGATGGCGCGGCGATTCCGCTCGAGGACGCACATATCCTGTGGCAGCAATGAGTTCATATCGAACAGTCAAACACGAAAAGGAGACAACGATGAAAAAACAAGACAACGAACGCAACTTCAAGGACCCGGTATGCGGCATGGAGGTTAGCCGCCTGACCGCTATTGAGGAAATGGAATATCAAGGTAAGACCTATTACTTCTGTTCGGGAGGATGCCGTGAAGCCTTCGAAGCGGAACCTGAAAAATATCTTCGACAGCATCGCCAGCACGGGATGAGGTAGAAGTGAACTGGCAAGTGACGGGTTGTCCGGTAGTTTCGCCAACCGCGTCGGTTACAGCCAACAAAGGAGGTGATTTATGGTAACGACACGGCGGCGCTTCTATGATTGCGGCCTGAGCGAGAAATTGCTCTATACCGCTTTTCTGCTGCTCATGGGTACAGGCTATCTGATGGCCCTGGTGTACCTGTATACCACTCATGAGGGGCACGACGGCAAGCCGGGTGTATCCATGCAGGACATTGTCGATACCTACTACGGCAACCGCAGCGGCACGCGGTTGGAGGCGGCGGTCCGCGGGCCGATGGCCGGTTACATCCAGCAGATTGAGGATCGCCACCATATTGTAGCCTGGCTCAAGTCGGGCGCGCCGGAACAGGGCTATCGAGAGACCGTACGCCCGATTCTGGAAAAATCTTGCCTGCAGTGCCACAGCCCAGCATCGGGGCTAAAGGTGCCGGATCTTTCCACCTATCAGGGCATCCAAACGGTGGCGAAGGTGGATACCGGCGAGTCGCTGCATACGCTGGTAAAACTGTCCCACATTCACCTGTTCGGCATCGGACTCGTAGCCCTGGGGATCGGCCTTGTGTTCCGTCTTGCCGCTGTTACCACCTGGCTTAAGGCGACGTTGATGGTGTCTCCTTTCGTGGCGATCTTCGCCGATATCCTCGCCTGGTTCCTGACTAAGTGGGATCCGGTTTACGCCTACACGGTGGTGGCGGCTGGTGGGCTGCTCGGGTTGGCGTGGGCGGGGCAGATGGTGATTTCGTTGTACCAGATCTGGTTTCTGAAAGTGCCGCAAGAAGAAAAAAATTCAGCCAGCTAAAATTAGAGGGGGCGAGACATGTTTGCTCATTATGTAAAGGTATTTTGGAGAGCCGTGCTTTTGGTGATCGGCCTAGGCAGTTTTAATGCCATCGCCGCGGTGGCCGAAGCCCCGGCAAATTTTTCAGGTAGTTGATGGCGTGGCGATCTATCTGGGCGTGATGCCGGCGCAGATTGTCCAGGGCCACCCCAAGGAACACCCGGAAGTCGGGATGCATGGCGGTGCCCCGACACGGGGCGACCGCGTTCATGTGGTGGTGGCCCTATTCGATAATGCCACCGGCGGGCGCATTCTGCACCACTTCAAGCGGCTGTTGAAGGACCATCGTACCACGGTGCTGTTCACCGGCTTCCAGGCTGGTGGAACCCGGGGCGCGAAAATGCTGGAAGCTTATGAACTGGCCATAACCCGTGTCAATAAAACGATCGCGCTACGAGGATTTTAAAATGGGGACAGTAAAAGATAAAACTAACGCAACTACAGATGCTGATGTTCAGGAAATCCGTTTTCACGGCCGTGGTGGTCAAGGCGCTGTTTCAGCCGCGGCATTGCTGGCGCTGGCGGCGTATGAAAAAGGTTACCAGGCGCAGGCATTTCCCAAGTTTGGTTCAGAACGCCGCGGCGCACCGGTGGAGGCCTATGTACGCATTAGCAATCAACCGATTCGCGCGCACAACCAGGTCTATACACCGAATATTGTTGTCATTCAGGACAGCACCTTATTGAAATCCGAGCCGGTGCTACAGGGATTAAAGGCGAATGGTTTGATTGTATTGAATAGCGCGCACCAACCGTCGCAACCGGAAGAAATCGAGAATGAATATCGATGGATTTGTCTACCCGCCAGCCAGATTGCAGAAACCCATCTGGGACGCCCGTTACCGAATACCGTACTGTTGGGCGCACTTGCCGCAGTAACAGATTGGGATATTCTGCCAGGCCTGGCACAGGCCATAGAAAATCATCTGGCTAAAAAAGGTAAACGTATAACTGAAAAAAATATAGAAGCCCTGCATCGAGGTTATGAGTCGGCGTTACAACAAGGCCGGGCAGATTCACGAAAGGAGATTGCGCCATGAAAAAATTACTGGAGGGTTCGCGTGCAATTGCCGAGGCGGTGAAGTTATGTCGGCCACAGATAGTCGCCGCTTATCCTATCACACCGCAAACTCACATTATCGAAAACCTGGCGCAAATGGTTGCCGATGGAGATCTTGCTGCAGAGTTTATCAATGCAGAAAGTGAATTTGCGGCGGCATCAATCGTTTTGGGTGCAGTGGCAGGTGGTTCACGGGCCTTTACCGCCACTGCCTCACAAGGTCTGCTATTAATGACTGAAGTGCTCTATAACATTGCAGGCATGCGGCTGCCGGTGGTGATGGTTTGCGCTAACCGAGCCGTTAGTGCACCTATTAATATCTTCAGTGACCATCAGGATAGCATGACTATGCGTGATGCTGGCTGGATACAACTCTATGTCGAATCTAATCAGGAAGCAGTGGACAGTATTATCCAGGCCTACCGCATTGCCGAGGTCTGTGAATTGCCCGTGATGGTCTGTGTCGATGGGTTTTTCCTGACGCATACGTTTGAACCCGTCGAGATTCCGGAACAGACTCAGGTTGATGATTTTTTACCGCCGTTTCATTTTGAGCGTACCTTGAATCCGTCCAATCCCTTTACACTCGGTGGTGGCAGCGAGCCGGACAATTATCTGGAAATTCGTGCTCAGCAACAAGCCGCGCTTATTGATGCGGTAAACGTCATTCAAGCGATTGGCGCAGACTATGCAAAACTGACCGGTCGTGCCTACGAACTCGTGGATAGCTATTTTGCCGAGCAAGCTGATACTGTTCTGGTGGTGCTTGGCTCCACTATGGGCGCAGTACGCGAGGTTATCGACAGTTTGCGTGAGCAGGGTCAGTCTGTTGGTGTCTTGCGACTACGATGTTTCAGGCCATTACCGGCACAAGCGTTGGTCGAATACTTATCGGCGGCGAAACGCATCATAGTGATAGAAAAGGCATTTAGCGCCGGGGCAGGTGGAATTGTCGCTGCTGAAGTACGCGCTGTTTTGCAACAAGTCGGCGTACTGATCCCCATCGACAGTTACATCGGTGGTTTGGGGGGGCGGGATTTAAAGCTCACTATCATTGAAGATGTGTTTCATCAAAGCTCTTTGGCGAAATCGACTGCTGACGGTGTATTTCTAGATTTAAAACAACCCGGGACAGCAACGAAACAGGAGTGACAAACATGGATAAACGTGATCCTTATCGCCATAACGTGCTCACATCCGGACACCGCGCCTGTTCAGGCTGCGGTGAGGCGATGGCGGCACGAATGGTTACTGATCTCATCGGCGCAAACGCGATATATGTTAATGCAACCGGTTGCCTGCAGGTCTTTACTACACACAATCAACAATCTTCCTGGCAGGCGCCGTGGATACATTCTGTGTTTGCCAACGCCGCAGCGGTTGCATCAGGCGTGGAAGCAGCATTGCGCGCGCGTGGTGATGATACGCCTGTTATTGTTCAGGCTGGTGATGGTGGTACTTTTGACATTGGTCTCCAATGCCTGTCAGGCATGATTGAACGTGGCCACGATATACTGTTTGTGTGCTACGACAATGAGGCCTATATGAATACCGGCGTGCAACGCTCCAGCTCAACGCCTCACGCCGTACGCACCACAACTTCACCGCCAGGCCGTTTAAGTGAAGGCAAGCATCATTTAAAGAAAGATGTCCTTTCGATTATTGCGGCACATCATATGCCCTATGCCGCAACGGCCACGGTGGCTTTTTTCCATGACTTGAAAGCCAAGGTGGAAAAAGCAATGACAATTAAAGGGCCGCGCTTTTTACAGATTTTGTCGCCCTGTCCACTGGGTTGGGATCATGATGCCTCGCTATCAGTAAGCGTATCACGCCTGGCAGTGGAAACCGGTCTGTTCCCGTTAGTGGAACTGGAAAATGGAGAGGTTACAAGTGTTATGCGCCTGAAACAACAACGGCCGGTGCAGGATTACCTCAAACTGCAGGGCCGCTTTAAACATTTATTCAATAGTACCAGTACAGCGGAAACTGCGACAGGCAATGCAAATGGTGCCGCTGAGATACGTCATCTACAGGCTTTGGCCGATGCACGCATTCGACGATATGAATTACTCCAGGCAGAAACAGAATGGGATACTGTACGTGCTTCACAGGTCCAACGCCATGGCCGGGGTGGATACAGGAACACCGGACAGGAGGCTGCGTCATGAATGGACTGGTGATTGAACCCGGTAGTACCTTAGCCTATCACACGGGTGATTGGCGTACACAGCGTCCCGTTTACCGCGATAAATGGCCGCCCTGTGGTCAGACTTGCCCCGCCAGTGAAGACATACAGGCCTGGCTGGCTTATGCCAGTGACCAAAAATGGGAGGACGCGTGGCGCAAACTCACCGAACGAAATCCTTTGCCAGCAGTTATGGGGCGTATTTGTTACCACCCTTGCGAATTGGGTTGTAATCGCAAACAGATGGACAGTGCTGTGAATATCCACGGTGTTGAACGCTATCTCGGAGACATGGCATTGCAAAAGGGCTGGCGTCACAAACCAATTACGGACACGCAAAAAACGCAACAGGTAGCAATCATCGGTGCCGGCCCTGCTGGTTTATCCTGCGCCTATCAATTAGCACGCCGTGGGTATCCAGTGACTATTTTTGACAATCAGGACGTTGCTGGCGGTACGTTATACAGTGGTATTCCAGAATATCGCTTACCCAAATCCATATTGGCGCAGGAGATTAACGCAATCCTGGAGCTGGGTATACAGCTGCGGCTTAATAGTAACGTTGGTACAGAGATTAGCATGGATGCTTTACGCAATGATTATGATGCCATTTTCGTCGCCATTGGCGCGCAGCAGGCGCGCGTAATGACTGGGTTGGATAATTCCAGCCATAGCGTGATGGCCGGAGTCGATTTCCTGCGAGCTATCAATACCGGAAAAAGTATCCAGTTACCCAATAAAGTCGCAATTATCGGCGGTGGTAATACCGCGATTGACGCAGCCCGTTGTGCGCGCCGTTTAGGTGCTGAGGTCACGGTCATTTGTCCGCAAGAACCTCACGGCACACAGCCCGGGCATCCTGGCGCAGAAATACCTGCGTCGCTGGAAGAGGTGTTGCAGGCTGAAGCCGAAGGTGTGCGCTTAGTTTACCGTGCTGGCATAAAACGCCTGGTCCGCAGTGGCGAGCACTTGTCGGGTTTGGAAATCGCACGTGTTGACCGCTTGCATAACCTGCAGGGTGATTTTAAGCCAGTTTTATTTGAAGGCACTGAAGAATTTTTACCCGCAGGCTTTGCCATCTTCGCAATCGGTCAGGAAGTTAACTGGAAAGGCCTGGAAGCAGTGATAGAAAAACCCGCTAACAATATTACCGTTGGCGGCGACGCAGCCGGGAAACCGCGCTTTGCCGCGACTGCCGTCGGCAGCGGGTTTCAGGGGGCGATGATTACAATCGCCAGCCTGACCGGTACACCCCCCGTGTATGAACAACATGAAAAAGCAGAAATCACGGTGAAGCAACTCCATCTTCCTTATTATCCCGCGGTCATAAGAAATGAATCCGCAATTTTAGAACGTTGGAAAGATAACGTTGAGCTTGTAACCGGTTTCAACGAAGAGGTGACTCTGAATGAAGCGCAGCGTTGCCTGAGTTGTGGCGTTTGTTTTCAATGTGATAATTGCTGGCATTTTTGTCCTGATGCGGCGGTCATAAAAAACGATACAGGTTATGAAATTGATTATGACTATTGCAAAGGTTGTGGTATCTGCGCACAAGAATGCCCCAGTGGGCACATCAATATGGAGATTGTAACTACCTGACACAGTGAAGGACTGAACGGAAACATGACAAGTTAAATTGAGGGATTTGAGCATGGGTAAAATTACCGACGTAAAGCAATTTGCCTAAGATGCAAAATTGTTATCTTGTAGATGATATTGACTTACCACGCTTGGCGGTAAGCGGGGCGCGAAGATGCTGGCCGGGGCGGACAGTGTGAAGATTCACGGCGGGTGGATTCCGGTCAAAGCCAGGGTCGAGGTGATCCACGGGCTGTCGGGTCACGCCGGCTATGTGGAGCTGCAGCATTGGCTGGAGCGCTCGCGGCTAAGGAAAGACACGGCCATCAAACTGGTGCACGGTGAGCCGGACGATTTGGACGCCATGCGCGATCACCTGCAGCGCATCACTCACTACAACGTCGAGGTGGCCGGTTATCAAAGTATCCTGAAGGTGTAGTACTCAACGCAATGAACAACGGAGGCGGCATTTATTTGAAACATGACGACCACATTCTGGTATTCAACAGCGGCAGTTCCTCGCTGAAGTTTCAATTAGGTGCGGACATGCCGGACAGTACGTTGCGGGGCGTGGTGCGCGACCTTGGCGATGAAGCAGTCTGTGAGTGGATCTATCACGGCCAACGGGAACGCGTTTCGGTTACCGCAAACGATCACGGCAGCGCCGCCCGATATGTCCTCACACTGCTGAACCAGATCACCGATGCGGGCGGCTCACTCCTCGATACGGTTACCGCGATCGGGCATCGCATCGTCCATGGCGGCGAAAGCTTTTTCGAACCAACGCTACTTACGAACAAAGCGTTGGCGGCGCTCGATGCCATGAGCCCTCTCGCGCCGCTGCACAATCCACCGGCGCTTGCGGTGATACGTGCGTGCCAGGAAGAACGCCCGGACCTTCCCCAGGTCGGCGTATTCGATACGGCGTTCTTCCACGCATTGCCTGATTACGTCCGCGCCTACGCGCTGCCCGCTGAATGGACAGAACAATCACAACCGATCCGGCGTTACGGTTTCCACGGACTGGCACACCGCTGCATGGTCGAACGGTTTGCCACCATCCACGCTGCAAACGACACCTCGACCCGGGTCATCACGCTGCAACTGGGCCACGGCTGCTCGGTCGCCGCCATACGCAACGGGGAAGCGATCGAGACCAGCATGGGCTTCACACCGCTGGAAGGATTGATCATGGCCACCCGCCCGGGTGATCTTGATGCCGGGGTTCTATTGCATCTGCTGGAACGGGGTGTCGTCAGCATCACGGAGCTGAATGATGCTCTGAATCACCGATCCGGTTTGCTGGGCCTGTCCGGCGTCAGTGGCAATATGCAGGAATTGTTGGAACTGGAAGCACAAGGCCATGCCGGTGCGCACCTGGCTGTTGAGGCGTTTTGCCATCGCGCACGCAAGTACCTCGGCGCCTACCTGGCCGTGCTCGGCGGCGCCGACGCGATTGCCTTTGGCGGCGGCATTGGCGAGCACGCAGCCGCCATCCGAGCGCGTATCTGCGCCGGGATGGCGTGGTGCGGACTGCAACTGGATGAACATTCCAATCACTCAGTCGAGGGAGCAGAGGCATGCATTAGCGCGGCGGATGCCGCTATCGCGGCCTACGTGATTCCGGTCGACGAGGAATTACTCATTGCACGGGATACCGTGAATTGTCTGAGCACGACTCATGCCCAAGACAGTCGTTATTCCAATTGAACATGGAGGAAAAAACCATGGATAAAAAAAATCAGAACGCACAGCCCGAGACCCACAACGGGCCAGGCACGCTGGAGGCGGACGAATTGCGCAACATGGATGCCTACTGGCGGGCGGCGAATTACCTGTCGGTGGGGCAGATCTATCTGTTGGATAATCCGCTGCTCACCGAGCCGCTGACACTGGCGCATGTCAAGCAGCGACTGCTCGGGCACTGGGGCACCACCCCAGGTTTGAATTTCATCTACGTGCACCTGAACCGCGTGATCAGGGCACAGGATCTCAATGTGATCTATGTGGCCGGTCCCGGCCACGGCGGCCCGGGGCTGGTCGCCAACACCTGGCTGGAAGGCAGTTACAGTGAGTTTTACCCGAATATTTCGCAGAATGTTGCCGGCATGCAACGGTTGTTCAAGCAGTTTTCCTTTCCGGGTGGAATACCGAGCCACGTGGCACCGGAGACGCCGGGTTCCATCCATGAGGGCGGCGAGCTTGGCTACGCCCTGTCACATGCGTACGGCGCGGTGTTCGATAATCCTGACCTCATCGCCGCTTGTGTAGTGGGTGATGGCGAGGCCGAGACCGGGCCGCTCGCCACCGCCTGGCATTCCAACAAGTTTCTCAATCCGGCCAACGATGGTGCGGTACTGCCAATCCTGCACCTCAATGGCTACAAGATCGCCAATCCCACCGTGCTGGCGCGCATCCCGCGCGAGGAACTGGAGAGCCTGTTCATCGGTTATGGCTATCAGCCGTATTTCGTCGAGGGTGCCGATCCGGAAGATATGCATCAACTGATGGCTGACACGATGGACAAGGCAATTGCCGATATCAGGGCGATCCAGCATGCGGCGCGCAACGAAGGCGCAACGCAGCGGCCACGCTGGCCGATGATCATCCTGAAAACGCCCAAGGGTTGGACCGGGCCAAAAGAAGTCGATGGCAAAAAGGCGGAAGGGTATTGGCGTTCTCACCAGGTCCCGTTTGCCGAACTGGCTGAGAAACCGGAGCACCTCAAACTGCTCGAGAAATGGATGCAGAGCTATCGCCCCGACGAGTTGTTCGATGAAAACGGTCGCCTGATGCCTGAACTGGCGGCGCTGGCGCCACAGGGCGAACGGCGTATGGGCGCCAATCCGCACGCCAACGGCGGGCTATTGCTTAAGGATCTGCAGCTGCCGGACTTCCGCGACTATGCCGTCAAGGTGACTGATCCCGGCGCTGGGCAGGCGGAATCGACGCGGGTCATGGGCGCCTACCTGCGTGACGTGATGAAGCGCAACCTGCCAACGCGGAACTTCCGCGTGATGGGTCCGGACGAGACCAACTCCAACCGCCTCGGTGCGCTGTTCGAGGTGACCGATCGAGCCTGGCTGGCTGAGACCCTTCCGGAGGACGATCACCTGGCACCCGACGGGCGCGTGATGGAGATCCTCTCCGAACACACCTGCCAGGGCTGGCTGGAAGGCTACTTGCTCACCGGCCGACACGGCCTGTTTTCCTGCTACGAGGCCTTCATCCACATCATCGATTCCATGTTCAACCAGCACGCCAAGTGGCTGAAGGTGACCAACGACGAAATCCCCTGGCGCCGGCCGATCGCCTCGCTAAATTACCTGCTGACTTCGCATGTCTGGCGCCAGGATCACAACGGCTTCTCGCACCAGGACCCCGGCTTTATCGATCACGTGGTCAATAAAAAGGCGGATGTCATAAGGGTATATTTACCGCCCGATGCGAATACGCTGCTGTGTGTCACTGACTGTTGCCTGCGCTCGCGCAATTTCGTCAATGTGATTGTGGCCGGTAAACAGATGCAGCCGCAGTGGCTTGATATGGAAGCGGCCATCAAGCACTGCACAGCCGGTATCGGTATCTGGGAGTGGGCCAGCAACGACCAGGGCGGTGAGCCGGACGTGGTGATGGCCTGTGCCGGTGATGTGCCAACCCTGGAGACGCTGGCGGCGGTGGATATCCTGCGCCGCCATCTGCCCGACCTCAAGGTGCGGGTGATCAACGTGGTGGATCTCATGACCTTGCAGGACCAGGCAGAGCACCCCCACGGCCTCTCGCACAAGGACTTCGATACGCTGTTCACAACCGACAAACCGATCATCTTCGCCTATCACGGTTATCCCTGGTTGATCCATCGCCTGACCTATCGGCGCACCAATCACAGAAACCTGCACGTGCGCGGTTACAAGGAAGAGGGCACCACCACTACGCCGTTCGACATGGTGGTACGAAACGACATGGACCGGTTTGACCTGGTGGCGGACGTCATCGATCGCGTGCCACATCTGGGATCGCGGGCGGCCTATCTCAAGCAATGGCTGCGCTATAAACATATTGAGCACCGGCAATACATCACCGAGCATGGGATAGACATGCCGGAGGTGACAGAGTGGCAATGGGATACAACTACGAACTGAGGAGAGCCTTATGGAATGGTTAGCGGAAAATTGGTTCTGGGTGCTTATCGGCATCCTGTTTGTGGCTATGCACATGTTCGGCCATGGTGGGCACGGGGGGCATGGCGGAACTGGTGGGCACGGCGGACATGGCAACTCGGCTAAACCGGATGACGGGCCGGACAGGCCATCAGGACATCAACACTGACGGAGGGCAAAACATGCTTAATACGAAACTGGTCAGTTGGGCACTGGGGCTCTTTGCGGGGGTCACCTTCATCGTGTGCGTGATCTATGGACTGGTGACGCCCCAAAGCCTGCATATGCACGAATTTCTCGAACAGATACTGCCGGCTTTTAAATGGCTTACCTGGTGGGGTTTCCTGCTTGGATTGATCGAGAGCTTTCTTTACGGCGTCTATGCCGGGCTGGTGTTCTGCCCGATCTACAACGCGCTTCACCGCCGCTTCGGCGCCTGACGAGGGAACCGGCAATGGAAAAACGCCAACAGTTCTCGATCTGGTATTTCATCGCCGTCTTCCTGTTGATCATGGCGGTACAGAACGACCTGTACGGCCGGCACACCGAAACCCTGTCTTACGACAACTTCAAGATCATGCTCAAGGCCGGAAAGCTGACTGACGTCGCAATCGGTGAGAGGACCCTGAGGGGCGGATTGATCAATGAAGGATTGGAGGAACTGCTGCCGAAGGAAAAGCTCAATGAACTGCGCAAATCCGGCGATGGACCGCACCGCTTCGTCACTGTGCGGGTAGACGATCCGGATCTGATCAAGGAGCTGGAAGCCGCCAAGGTGCGTTTCGCCGGCGTGATCGAGAGCAACTGGTTTCGCACGTTGCTGTCGTGGGTGCTGCCGGCGGTTGTTTTCGTCGGCATCTGGATGTTGCTGATGAAACGCATGGGTGCGGCGGGCGGTATGCTCGAGATCGGCAAGAGCAAGGCCAAGATCTATGTGGAGAAGGACACGCGGGCGTCTTTCAACGACGTCGCCGGCGTGGACAAGGCCAAGGAGGAACTGGAAGAAGTCGTCACCTTCCTGAAGGAACCCGGGCGCTTCGACCGTCAGGTGTTGGTGGACCGGCCCGACAAGATCGGCCGGATGCAAATCCTGCAGGTACATCTCAAGAAGGTCATGCTCGCGCCCGGCGTCGACGTGGAGCAGATCGTGGCGCTCACGCCCGGCTTCTCCGGCGCCGACCTCGCTAACCTGATCAACGAGGCGGCGCTGCTCGCCACTCGCCGAGGCGCCGAGGGCGTGGCGCTCGACGATTTCACCCGTGCCGTCGAACGCATCGTCGCCGGTCTGGAGAAAAAGAACCGTCTGCTCAATCCCAAGGAACGCGAGGTGGTGGCGCATCACGAGATGGGGCATGCGCTGGTGGCCATGGCGCTGCCCGGCACGGACCCGGTACACAAGGTCTCCATCATCCCGCGCGGCATCGGCGCCCTGGGCTATACCATCCAGCGCCCGACCGAGGACCGCTTTCTCATGACCCGCGAGGAACTGGAAAACAAGATGGCGGTGCTGCTCGGCGGCCGGGCGGCTGAGCAAATTGTGTTCGGCCATCTGTCCACCGGCGCCGCCGACGATCTCGCCAAGGCAACTGACATTGCGCGCAGCATGGTGATGCGGTACGGCATGGACGAGAAGCTCGGTCATGTGGCGCTGGAGTCCAGCCGCCCGGCGTTCCTGGACCTGCCCGGCGCCTTTCCGCCCGTGCGCGAATACAGCGAGGCGACTGCGCACGAGGTCGATTGCGCCGTGCGCGCCATCGTGCAGGCGGCGTTCGAGCGGGCTGTACAGTTGCTCACCGAGCGGCGCGACACACTCGACCGCGGCGCACGGCAGTTACTCGCCCAAGAGACACTGAGCGGGGAGGACGTGCAGACCTTGCTGCAAGCACCGCTGCCTGCAGCAGCCGCCAAACCGGAAGGAGGATTCTCATGACCACAGCCGAACTGGAAAAGACCGTGCAGCAGCTGACCGCGCCGGGCAAGGGCATCCTTGCGGCGGACGAGAGCACTGGCACGATCGAGATGCGCTTCAAGGCCGTGAACGTGCCCTGCACCGAGCAGACCCGGCGCGCCTACCGCGAGATGCTGTTCACCACGCCGGGACTGGGTGACTACATCAGCGGCGTGATTCTGTTCGAGGAAACGCTGAAGCAAACCAACGCCGCGGGAGTGGCGTTCCCGCAGCTGCTCACTGGGCAGGGCATCGTCCCCGGCATCAAGGTGGACAAAGGCACGGTGGCGCTGCCCGGGTTCCCCGGCGAGAAGGTGACCCAGGGTCTCGACGGGTTGGCGGAGCGGCTGGCCGAGTACAGGAAATCCGGCGCGCGCTTCGCCAAGTGGCGCGCGGTGCTCGCGATCGGCGCCGGCATGCCGAGCGCCGCGGGGATTGATGCGAACGCACACGCACTGGCGCGTTACGCGGCAATCTGCCAGGACCAGGACCTGGTGCCGATCGTTGAACCGGAGGTGTTGATGGACGGCGACCATGATATCGCGACCTGTGCGCGCGTGACCGAGAATGTGTTGCATGCGGTGTTTCACGCACTGCATCGTCAGCGCGTCGCGCTGGAGTTCATGCTGCTCAAGCCGAACATGGTCATCGCGGGCAGCGCCTGCCCCAAACAGGCTACGCCCGAGGAAGTCGCGGCGGCGACTCTGTCCCGCCTGCGGCGCACGGTGCCGCCGGCCGTGCCGGGTATCTACTTCCTCTCCGGTGGGCAGAGTGAGGCAGTTGCAACCACAAATCTCAATGCCATGAACGCCAGCGCGGTAAAACGACCATGGATTTTGAGTTTTTCATACGGGCGTGCCCTTCAGGCGCCAGCGCTCGACGCCTGGCGTGGTGAGGCCGCGAACCAGGTCGCGGCCCAGCAGGCGCTCGCCAAGCGGGCGCGCCTGAACGCGGCGGCGCGTGAAGGACGATATACCGCCGCCATGGAGCAGGGTCGCCGGGTTAACGTTGGAGATGAACCAGTAGGAGATAAATCATGAAAACAAGCATAGTCGAGGTCGGAGGGCTATTGTCGACACTCAGTGCGCGCGGTGTGGAGAAGCAGCTTGCGAAGCTGCCGGGCGTGAAGAAGGTCGAGGTCAACTACGTGGCCGGCAGCGCCACCGTCACCTACGACGAAGCGGCGGTCGACCTCAAGGCGATCAAGGCCCGCGTTCATGAGTGCGGTTACCACTGCCGCGGCGAACAGACACCGAAGCATGTGTGCGCAGCTGAGGATCCGCCAGCCGCGGTGGCCGTTGCCGAACATGAGCATGAAGGTCATGCAGTTCATGCCGGGCACGAGAAGGCCACCGAACGGGCCGGCGCCCGAGACGAGATGGCCCATGAAATGGGGCATGGCGGCGGCATGGACATGCAGGCCATGGTGCGCGACATGCGCAATCGTTTCTGGGTCTGTTTTATTTTTACCATTCCGATTTTCATCTATTCGCCCATGGGCGGGCTGTTCACGCCGCCGGCGCCGCCCTTCGGTCTGGATCTGAATGCCTGGCTGTTCCTGCTCGCCACCGTCGCGGTGATCTGGCCGAGCTGGCCGTTCTTCGTCGCTGCCTGGCGTGCGCTCAGAAACGGTGTGCTCAATATGGCGGTGCTGGTGGTGCTGTCGGTGGGCACCGGTTACCTGTTCAGTCTCGGTGCTACCTTCCTGTTCGATGGCGTGCAGTTCTTCGAGGCAGTCGCGGTGTTGCTGGTGTTTATCCTGCTCGGACATTGGCTGGAGATGCGTGCCCGCGCCGGCGCCTCCGATGCTATCCGCTCGCTGATGGACCTTGCCCCGCCCAAGGCCGTGGTATTGCGCGACGGACAGGAGCTGGAGGTGCCGACGGCCGAGGTGTTGAAGGGCGACGTGGTAGTAATCCGCCCAGGCAACAAGATCCCGGTTGACGGCGAGGTGCTGGAGGGAGAGTCACAGGTAGACGAGTCCATGCTCACCGGCGAGTCCATGCCGGTAGCCAAGAAACCCGGCGATACAGTGATCGGAGCCACCATCAACAAGAGCGGCAGTTTCAAGTACCGCGCTACCAAGGTGGGTGCCGATACGGCGCTGGCGCAAATCGTCAAACTGGTGCAGGAGGCGCAGAACTCCAAGGCCCCGGCGCAACTGCTGGCGGACAAGGCTTCACAGTGGCTGGTGGTGATCGCCATCGTCATCGGTCTGCTTACCTTTGCGGTGTGGTTCTGGGGGCTCAGTGCGACATTACTATTCGCCGTGACCCTGACCATCACCGTGTTCGTCATCGCCTGCCCCGATGCCCTCGGACTCGCCACGCCCATGGCGGTGATGGTGGGTACCGGTCTCGGTGCCAAGAACGGCATCCTGTTCAAGAACGCCTCGGCGCTGGAGGATGCGACCAAGCTGGATGTAGTGGTGTTCGACAAGACCGGCACCCTGACCATGGGTGAGCCGCAGGTGGTGGAGGCCGTTGCCGCGGCGGACACCAGCCAGGATGCCGTGCTGGCGCTGGCCGCCACGGTGGAGCAGGGCTCGGATCATCCACTGGCACAGGCTATCCAGAAGCGGGCCGAGGGTTTGAAACTGGAACCGCTCAGCGGCTTCGCCAATATCGAGGGCAAGGGAGCACGCGCCGAGGTGGGTGGCAAGAATGTGCTGCTCGGTAACCGCCGCCTGATGGACGAAGAAAAGATCGACATGGGGCGGTTAAAGGATGAGGCCGCGCGCCTGCAGGGCGCGGGCCAGACCGTGGTGCACGTTGCGCACGGTGGCAAGCTTACAGGATTGATCGCAATCGCCGATGCGCCGCGGCCGACCGCGGCGGCCATGGTAAATAAGATGCGCGAGCGCGGTGTGGAGGTGGCCATGCTCACCGGCGACAATCAGGCCACCGCTGAACGCATCGCCGGGGAACTCGGCATCACCACCGTCATCGCCGACGTGTTGCCGGGGCAGAAGGCGGACAAGATCAAGGAACTGCAAGGGCAGGGCAAGAAGGTGGGCATGGTGGGCGACGGCGTCAACGACGCCCCAGCGCTGACCCAGGCCGAAGTGGGTTTTGCTATCGGTGCCGGCACCGACGTGGCCATGGAATCGGCCGACGTGGTGCTGATGAAGAGCGATCCCTATGATGTTCTGGGCGCGATTGAATTATCACGCGCGACCCTGCGCAAGATGCACCAGAACCTGTTCTGGGCGGTGGCCTACAACGTCATCGCCTTTCCCGCAGCCGCCGGGGTGTTCTACCCGCTGGTGATCAGCCCCGAGGTGGCGGCGCTGGCTATGTCTGGCAGCTCGGCGCTGGTGGCGGTGAACGCGCTGCTGCTCAAACGCACCCGGCTGGAGGGCATTCGCCAGGTCAGGGCAAGCGGAACATGAAGGGCGAGGTGTTCTGGCGCTCGCCACAGGTAGCGGGTCTGGTGACGGTGGCGGCCATGCTGCTGGCCTTCGTGCTGGTCAATTCCCCTGCAGAGAGTTGGTACGGGCAGGTGCATCACCTGACCTTGCTGGTCCAGGTGGGCGAATTCAGCATCAACAAGCCAATGATCCTGTGGATCAACGACGGCTTGATGGTGTTTTTCTTCTTGCTCATCGCCCTGGAGCTCAAGCGCGAGGTGCTGGAAGGCGAGCTGTCTTCGCTCAAGTCCCTCGCCGCGCCGGGTTTTGCTGCGCTGGGTGGCATGCTGGCACCGGCACTTATCTATGCCTCACTGAACACCGGCGATTCGCTGGCCATGCGTGGCTGGGCGATCCCCGTCGCCACCGACGCCGTACTGGCATTGACCGTGCTGATTCTGCTCGGCAGCCGGGTACCTGCCTCGCTCAAGGTGTTTCTGACGGCCCTGGCGATCTTCGACGACCTGGGCGCGATCCTGGTCATCGCGCTGTTCTATACCGAAGGGCTCGCCACGTCCTCGCTGCTGCTGGCGGGCCTCGGAATTGCGGTGCTGGTGCTGTTTAATTATTACAAGGTCACGCAGGTTGCGGCCTACGTCATCGTCGGTGTGTTCCTGTGGCTTGCCGTGCTCAAGTCCGGCGTGCACGCGACCATCGCCGGTGTTGCCATCGGCCTGGCGATCCCGATGCAGGTCAGCCGGGATGGGAAATCCTGGTCGCCGATAAAAGAGACGGAACACGCGCTGTATCCCTGGGTCGCGCTGGGGGTCGTGCCGGTGTTCGCCTTTTTCAACGCCGGCATCCCCCTGTCTGTCGCGGTGCTCGACACGCTGGCCTCGCCGATCTCGGTTGGCATTATGCTGGGGTTGTTTGTCGGCAAACAAATTGGTGTGTTCGGCGCGACCTGGCTGGCCGTGCGCCTTGGCCTGGCGCAGCTGCCCCACGCCGCCGGCTGGTGGCACATTTATGGCGTGGCGATGATCGCCGGGATCGGCTTCACTATGAGCCTGTTCATCGCCGGACTGGCGTTCTCCGATCCGGAAACCTTCCGCAGTGCGCGGCTGAGCGTGGTGGTCGGTTCGGTAATTTCCGCCTTTGTCGGTGCCGCCGTGTTGTGGTGGGCTGGGCGCGGACGCCGCTGACGGCCGGTTAACAGTTTGTTATCTAAAGGAGGTCAAGGTTATGAAAACTGTCATCGTCACCCTGGGTATTATCGTCACGCTGGCGATTTCCACGGCGCTTGCCGTGATGTATACGGGGTTGTTCAATGTGGCCACGGACTGGAAAGACCCGGCCTGGCTCAGGTGGGTGCTGGTCACGACCCGGGAGAGTTCAATCGAGCGCCGCGCGCAGGCGTTGCAGGCGCCGGCCGAACTCGGTGACCCGCAGCGTATCGCACGCGGCTTTGGCGCCTTTCGCGATATGTGCGCCATCTGTCATACCCTGCCCGGTGACGATCCGACACCACTAACACGCGGGCTCAATCCAGCGCCACCAGACCTTGCGAAAGGGGAAGGGCATATGTCGGAAACGGAGGTATTCTGGGTGATCAAGAACGGTATTCGCATGACCGGCATGCCGGCCTGGCATCCGTCACACAGCGAAGGGGAACTGTGGGATATCGTTGCCTTTATCAAGGTGTTGCCGGACATGCGTGTCGAAGAGATCGACTTGTTGAAACAACGCTATCCAACGCCTTCGGGACAAGGTGCCGAACCCGCGCACGCACCTTCGCCGCATTGAGTGCTTGGATCGTGAGGTATAAAAGCAGAGCAAGCGTTTGGATCGAGTCCGTAGTAGGGCAAACGAATCTAGACGCGAGGGTGCAGTGAGCGTGCGGCGACACGACGGGCTGGCGACTTTACCGTTCTTTTTGCTCATGGCGGCGGTGTTTGCCGTGTATGTGGGTTACGGCATCGTGCTGCCGGTGCTGCCGTTCCTGCTGGAATCGCTGCTGGGCGCTAGTGCACGTTTTTCGGTTGCCTGGCACACCGGCATGATCGCGGCGATCTACATGTTCGCGCTGTTCGTGGGCGCGCCGCTGTGGGGAAAAGTCTCCGACCGTATCGGACGCCGGCCGGTAATCCTGCTGGGCTTAGGTGGTTGCGTCCTGGCGCTGGCGACCTTCGGCCTGGCGGCGAATCTTTGGGTGGCCTACCTGGCTCGCGCTCTCGCGGGGGGGCTGGTCTCCGCTGTCTTGCCCGTGGCCCTGGCCTATATCAGTGATACCAGCGCACCGGAGGCGCGAGCGCGTCGCTTCGCCTGGATGACCGCGGCCACCACGCTTGGGTTTATGGCAGGACCGTTACTGGGTGGCTGGCTCGCTGGGATGCCGGCCGGTATATGGGGGCAGGCGGGAGGTGGCGGTTCGTTGTCGGCAGGGTTTTTCACCGCCGCCGCCGGTGGCGCCGTGATCTGGCTGGCGGTTTGGCGCAGGCTGCCAGGGATCCCGCCGCCGGTAAACACAGCGGCGCATACGCAGTGTCTGCCGGATGAACGAAATACAAAGTCGGTGAATGTGCTGCTGTTGCTGGCGCTGCTTGGCATGTTCGGTCTGGGCGCTTTCGAAGTTGCGATTGCCCTGCAGGGCCAGCAGGTGTTGGGGCTCGATCCGTTGCAGATCGGGCTGATATTCATGGAATGCAGCCTGGTCATGGTCGCGGTGCAGGTGCTGGTGTTCTCGCCATTGGTGCGGCGCACTGGATTTCGCTTTATCGTCGCGCCCGCCTTTCTGGCGATGGCGGTGGGGGTAGGGCTGTTGCCTCTGGTGAGCGATCCAGGCTGGATTATGCTGTTGGTCGGGTTGTTCGCCGCCGGATCGGGCATCCTGATTCCGATGCTGGCCTACCGCGTGTCCCTGGATGCCGGACCGGCCCAGGGCGCGGCGCTGGGCAAGCAGACTGCGGCCGCCGCCCTGGGACAGGGCCTTGGTTCGGCTGCGGCCGGCTGGTTGTATGGCATTACCATCGATGCGCCGTTCTGGTTCACGGCGGCCTTATTATTGAGTGGGTTGCTGGTCAGCATGGTGATGCGACAGCGCGACCGGTTTACTCTCAACTAAGTGTCTACGATGTTGCATTTATAGTAGTGGAATGACCAAATCGAAAAACTGGATGCATGATGGAGCAAGCTGTACTTACAAGTATCATTGGTCTTCTCGCCGCCTCTGTGGCGTTGCTGGCCGTGTTCGAACGCATCGGGCTGCCGATTTTACTGGCTTATCTTTTGGTAGGGATCGTTCTGGGCCCGGCTGGTTTTTCCTGGATTCCTCATACCCAGACTCTACATTTTCTTGCCGAGTTCGGGGTAGTGCTGCTGCTATTCACCATCGGACTGGAATTCTCCCTTGGCAAGCTCTGGACGCTACGAAAACATGTGTTCGGACTCGGTGCGGCTCAGGTCCTGGTAACTGCCGTAATCGGCGCGCTGTTGGCCTGGGCGCTGGGACTTGCCCCGGGCGCGGCTTTTGTGGTGGGTGGGGCGCTGGCATTATCCTCGACGGCGGTGGTATCGCGCGAACTCAGTCGCAGGGAGGAACTCGGACAGCCGCACGGTCGCCTGTCGATTGCGATCTTGATCTTTCAGGATCTGGCCGTGGTTCCCTTCCTGATCCTGATCCCCGTATTGGCGGGCGATTCGGAGAACGGTGTTTGGGCCGCAATCAGCCAGGCATTACTGGTCGGTGCCATTGTCATCGCGCTGATGATGGCGGCGGGCCGTTGGTTGTTGCGGCCGCTGTTTCGGCGCATTGCCGATCGGGGTTCTGAGGAGTTGTTCACGCTGACGGCACTGCTGTTTGCACTTGGGGCGGCATGGATCACCGAGTTCGCTGGGTTGTCGCTGGCCCTGGGGTCTTTTCTCGCCGGTGTGATGCTCAGCGAGACCGAGTACAGGCATCGCCTCAGAGATGAGATCCGTCCGTTTCGCGATGTACTCCTGGGGTTCTTTTTCGTGGTAATCGGCATGATGCTGGACCTGGACGCGGTGATGACACTGTTGCCGTGGGTACTGCTGGCGTTGACCCTGTTGCTGTTGGTGAAGACGGTGACCACCACCCTCCTCGGACGATTGTTCAGCGTGCCTCGCGGGGTGGCCATGCATACGGCGTTGCTGCTGTCCCAGGGCGGCGAGTTCGGATTGGTGCTGGTGTTGCTGGCAGCCAAAGAGGGTCTGCTCGGATCCTCTGTCGAGCAGCTGGTTCTGGGCACGATCATCCTGAGTATTGCGCTGACACCATTGCTGGTCGTTTGGGCGGGTCCGCTGTCACGCAAGGTCTGTTTTCGCGATATTGGGGTAGGCAATTGAGTTTCATTACATGGCAAATAACCCAGGGAGGACACGACCATGGGGCTTGGCCGTAAAAAGCTGAAAGACCCGGTGTGCAAGATGCTGGTGGCGCCGGATCAGCATGCGATCAACTATCAGGGCATGGATTTCGCCTTCTGCTCGCTGCAGTGCAAGGAGCGGTTTCTGGCCAACCCGCACCTGTATATCGGCGTGCCGGGCGAGCAAGCGCCGAAACAGGCCGGGGAGGATATCATCAAGCGCCGTCGCCTGCGTCTCGATCAACCTTTGTCGGCGTCGGCGGTGCAGCAAGTCACCGAGCAACTCCAGGCCATGATGGGCGTGTACACGGTAGACATCGATGCGAACGAGCTGACCATCACCTACGACCTGCTGCAGGCGACGGCCGAGCAGATCGAGACGAGCCTGCAACATGCAGGCGCCCGTCTGGGCGATGGCTGGGGTGAGCGGCTACGACGGGCATTTGTCCACTATCTGGAAGAGAGCGAAGTGGCGAGCCGCGAGGTGCAGCCCGGCCCGCATGGGCACGGGGGCCATCACCATGGCTGATGGCGGTGGTGTAGAGGGCATGTTTTACGGGCCCTGGATCGCAGGATCGTGACGCAACAGCCAGACAGCCGCATGCAAGGCTGTGCGTCCGGGCGCCCGCCAGTCTTGACGTCACAGATCGTACCGGCAATGAGCACGCCGCTGGCATCCATTTTCGGCAGTGGTTTTCTGGTCATCGTCCCCGTGTTGGCGAGCGCTGTAGGACCGTATGCGGTGTGGGCGATGCTGGCGGTGGCCTTTGTCGCGTTTCATACCGGTGCCATCGTGCGGCACAATATCCTCTGCGCCGAACCGGTGCTGGCGGCGGGCAACAGGCGCACGACGTTGTTACTGGAACGGCTGTCCGATGTGGCGCTGGTGGCGGCCTATGTTGTCTCCGTGTGCCTCTACATCCATATCCTCAGCGCTTTCGTGCTCGGTGCCTTCGAGCTGGATTCGGGTTTCAACAAGAGCCTGCTCACCACGCTGGTGATCGGATTGATTAGCGTCATCGGCATCCTGGGTGGACTGAAACCACTGGAACATCTGGAGCGCTGGGCGCTGTACGTCACCCTGTTGATCCTGGCACTGCTGCTGATCGGCTTTGCTGTTTACGACGCACGGCTTTATCTGAACACCGGCCAGTTCGCGCTGCCGGCACTGCCGCAACGCTCCGGCTGGGAGATGCTGACCATCGTCGCCGGCACGCTGATCGTGGTGCAGGGTTTCGAGACCCCGCGCTATCTCGGCCACCGCTTCGACACCTTGACCCGCATCCGCGCCTCGCGCTGGTCACAATACATTTCCCTTGCAGTGTACGTCGCTTTCGTGGCCCTGGCGCTGCCCCTTGTGCCGTTGCTGAACGGAGAGTACGCCGACAACAGCCTCATTCGGCTGGCGGCGGCGGCTTCGGTGCTGCTATCGGTGCCGCTGGTTCTCGCCGCCGGCCTGTCGCAGTTCTCCGCCGCGGTGGCGGACACCTTAGCCGCCGCCGCGAACCTCGAAGAAGTTACGCAGCGGCGTTTCGCTGAGCGCTGGGGCTATCTGCTGGTAGGTGGCGCGGCCATGGTGCTGGCCTGGACGGGTTCGACTTTCACGGTGCTCGTGCTAGCATCCAAGGCCTTCGCCCTGTACTACCTGCTGCAATGCCTGGTGGGCCTGACGGTGTGCCGCAACCACCGTGAGCGGGTGCGTTTTTTTCTGGTAGCGTTGGCGTTGGGGTTTGTGCTGTTGTTTGCCGTACCGGCGGGGTAGGGAGAAGGATATGACGGGTGTTGGCAACCAGGCTAGCGACGGGTGCAGTGAGCCGGCCTTTTCGCCCGCGGTGAGATGGTTCGGGCTGCTGGGTCTGGTGGGTCTGGTTGCGTTTGCGTCATCGCTCATTGTTCTGCACCTGACGAGCAGCAACATTGACTTGATGGATCATTATGTCAGTAACCTGGCCAACCAACCGCTCGGCTGGGTCTTCATGGCCGGAGCCTTTGTGCATGGCTGGGGCAACCTGGCCTTGACCCTCGGTCTGCGCGCTGCGCTAAACCCGGGAGGGCTGCGGACCTGGGCGGTTCTGCTGTTTGGTCTGGCTGCTTTGGGCATTCTGCTGGCGGCGGTGTTTCCTATCGATGCCCCCGATCAAGTCCCCGGCGTGAGCGGACGCATCCACCGCTCGGCGGCCAGTGCCACCTTTGCGCTCGAACTCGCCGCGCTGTTTGTGTTCTCGTCAGCATTCGGTCGCGACCGTCGCTGGCGCAGGCAAAGGGTCGTCTCTCTGGTGCTTGCAGTTTGCGCGACGGTGGCAATCATTAGCTTCGTCATCGCCATTCAATTGGATGTGGCGCCAGGTCTGGCGGAGCGTATCGCGATGCTGGTTTTACTGGTATGGGAGATTTGGGTCAGTATTCAATTAATCCGAACCGGGAGGCGCGTATAGTTATGGTGGCGCCATAAGAGGGTTATGTCGAAGGCTTAAGCCCGGCATTAGCGATTCTCATAACGATTCAGATCGAACAGCCCCGATACGACCGGCTGGTTGCGTGCGTATTCGTCCTGGAACCAGTCCGCCGTTGCCCAGAAACCGGGGCTGGTGCGCCGGATTCCATAGCGATCAACAAACCTTTCATAATCCTTGTGGTTGCGGATCTCCGCACACTGTTCGGTGAAGGCATCGATTTCAGACCCTGCCACAGAGAAAAAGAAATTGGGGTAGGAGCCCTCGAGCCAGTTGACCACCGTCATGCTGTCCTGTTCGATGTCGGCGCGGTCGCGCTCGCGTTCATCGGCAAGAAAGGAGGTGACGTTCTTATAGGCCTTGTTGCGGATCAGCGTATAGGCCCGGTCCTGTTGCGGATCATCCATCCTGACCTGGACGAAGGCGAGGTCGGGGAAGGCGTGCAGATTGTTGCCCTGTAGACGGGCGATCACCGCCATCGCCTGGTCCACTTGCGCGATCTCGGTGTCGGGCCGCCGTTTAATGCAGTCCTGAATGCCACAGCGATTCATGGCATCCGCCTGTTGGGTCACACCGGCGACGCGGCCCCGGATGTACTGGTAAAGCTCCCGCTGCGGATCGTCGCTCCGATAACCGCTCACGGTGTCGACCTGCATCCAGTCCTGCGGTGCCGTAAAGAGTTTTTCCACGCCGCTGCGCAGTCCGGCATACCAGCTATCGCGTATGGCCTTGCGCCGGTCTGCGGGGAGAAAGGCCAGAAAATGATCCTCGCCCTCCATGCGCAGGAAATCCATATAGATGCGGGTGTTCACCTGGTGGACGAGGTTACCGTAGACATTGAAGCCGGCGACCAGCAGATAGTGGATGCGCTCGAATAACGGATAATCAAGAATCCAGGCCGTTTCCGGATCATTACCCACCAGGCCATAGGCCACTGAGCCACTGTCGAAATGGCGGAACACCGTCAGTGCCGCATTGGGGTTATTGCCCTCGCCATCCCAGATGTAGCCCAGTGCATGATGGATATCGTGGGTGCTGATCTTCTTGAACAACGCCTGTTTGGATGTCATGTAGCGCCGCTGGCGTTGCCAGTAATCGCTCCAGATACTGGTCAGGTTCAGTGAGCTGCGGCGATCGGCCGGCAGTTGCAGATCATCGGCCATGCTCCCGACGAACTGGGCATCATTGGTAAACACGTCCTGATCCGGATCGAAAAACAGCACCCAGAACTGGTCTTCGATCACATTCAGCGCGATTTGCCCGCGGCAGACCGGACCCTTGATAAAGCCCTCGATAAAGAACCGTGCATCGTCCAGCAGAAACCGGTAGCGGGATTTGAGTGGCAGATCGATAAATGTCTTGAATGGGTTAGACGCGATCTCCGGTTGGTAGGATGGCAGTTCGCGCACCGCATAATCGGGGTCCAGAAAAAGTTCCCGATAACGTTCCATGCGCCGGTCGGAGAACTCGTACAGGATGTGGTTTTTTACCACAATACTCGGGTGGTACCTCAGCAGCCGGTAATAGAATGGCGCGGCGCCAGGGTCGTCATAGGGACGCACCGTCGGGATCTCATCGATCGCCTGACCAGGCGGCGTGGTCGAGCGCACCAGCCGGTAGAACTCGCGTGTCGGTGATCCGGCAAAATGAATATGCGCATGAAACAAATGTTCATAGAGATAACGGCTGACCAGTTGTTGCTTGTTTGACCGCTGGTTCAGAAACTCTTCCCACTGCGCGATCTGCGGCAGGACCCCGGCAGAGGGGGCGGGCGGGGCAGGTGCCGGTGCGCCCTGCGCCAGCCAGGAAACGAGGGTGCGGTACTCCTGATCCGACAGGTTGGGCATCGCATAAGGCATGCCCCACAACGGGTGCTCCTCGGCAAAATCATCAACGGACTCCAGCGTCGGGCAGGTCTGCTCGCGGTCCAGCTCCAGGGTGAAGCTATCCGGCAGTTGGTCCGTGTCGGGCTGCGGGTGTTGCTGTTTCAGTCGCAGCAAGCGGTACAACACCGAGTCTTGCAGATTGGATTCGGGGGTCTGTTGTCCCTCATTGAGTACCGGGTGGAAGCCGCGGGAGCGCCATTCCGCGGTGCCCCTGGCATCGACGAACAGACGCGTCGGTTGCATGGGTGTCAGGCGTGCGGGGTCGTAGACCAGCGCTTCACTGGCGCCGCGCCGCAGACCTTCACTGGACGAGAGTTTCAACTGGCAGGGCGCATCGTAGCAACCGTGGCACACCACGCAACGTCGCTCCAGCACGGGTCTGACCTGATGCTCGAATTCGACCGGAGCATCCAGCAGCGCTGATGCCAGATCCGCTTCAATCACTACCGGTTCATGTTCCACGCTGAATGGCGCTTCCAGCACCCAATAACCGAGAATACCTGCCAGGAGGGTGATGAGAAAAATCGCCGGCATCCGTTTGTTGATCGGTATTATGCGTCGTTTCCTCATCAGCGCTATGTTAACAGAAGCGGCTTCCGGGCGAAGAGAAGGTATCCCGATATGGCGCGGTGAGTTAGTGAGCCGGTGCCGGATACGATTTTCGGCTACAGACGCCCGGACCGGGAGATTCCGCCCACCAGGCGCAGTGTGACCCACAGTGCGAGGCCGAGGGTGATCAGGGCCGGCAGCGGCATGCCAGCTATTCGGGGTGACACATCCAGCGGCATCAGCAGGGCGCTGGCGATATACAGGCCCAGCGCCAGCAGCGCCAGGCTCAGCCGGTTGCTGCTGCGGTCCAGGTGCTGTTCAAGATCATGGAGGCCGCGATGCTGGAGACGGATCTCGAAACCCTGCTGCCGTACCCGGCGCACCCATTTGCCCAGCGAGTCGGGCAGATCCTGTGCCGCGATGCCGGCCTCGTAGCCGAGACGTGCCTTGCCGGTTGCCGCGCGCTCTTCGAAGGCCGCCTTGGCGATCGGTTCGGCCTGTCCGGCCAGCCCGTCGAGCAGATTGAATTCGGGGTCCAGACTGCGCACCGTGGTCTCCATCAGGAACAGGGTGCGCATCAGCACCAGCAGGCTACGCGGGAAACGCACATCCCGCCCCTGGCCCAGTCGCGCGATGCGCAGAAAGGCTACGGCGAACGACCAGTCTTTCAGCGGCAGGCGGGCGTAATCTTCCAGCAGGCGTTCCAGGCCGGCGCGATAGACCATGATATCGAGATCTTCGGCTAACACCCCCATGTCCAGATAGGCATCCAGCAGCCAGTCGGCATCCTGGTGGACAAAGGCCTGCATAAAGGCGGCCAGGTTGCGGCGCGAGTCGCGGTCCAGGAAGCCCACCAGGCCAAAATCGTGGAAGCAGATGCGCCCGTCGTCCATGACGAACAGATTGCCAGGATGAGGGTCGCCATGAAACAGACCCAGCACGAAAAACTGGTGCAGGTAGGCCGAGACAAAGGTTTTGGCCAGCGCCGGCCCCTGTTCAACGAGGCTGACGTCATCCACGCGCCGTCCGCCACTGCGCGCCTGGACCAGTACCGAATCGGTCGACAGCGTGTCGAACACCCGGGGGATATGGATCGCGGGCCAGTCGCGGAAGGCTTCGTGAAAGCGTTGCATGGAGCGCGCCTCTTCGCGGAAGTCCATCTCCCGCCGTAGACCGTCTTCCGCCTCCGCGAGGGTGTCGAGCGGCGCGTAGCGGCGCAGGAAGGGCAGCAACCACAGCAACGCCCGCACCGTGAGACGCAACAGGCGCATGTCTTGCGCCACCTGGCGTCGGATGTCCGGGCGGCGCACCTTGACGATCACCTCGGTGCCGTCCTGGAGACGCGCGCAATGCACCTGGGCGATGGAGGCCGCGGCCAGCGGTGTCTCGTCGAAGGTTGCGAACAATTCACCGGGCGGTTTTCCCAGGGCACGGGTGATCTCGGCGACGGCCAGTTCGCCCGCAAAGGGTGCCACCCGGTCCTGCAGCCCCTCCAGCGCCGCGACGTATTCATCCGGCAGCAGGTCGCGGCGCAGGCCCACCCCCTGGCCGAGTTTGACAAAGGTGGTGCCCAGCCGTTCCAGCATCCGGCTCAGGCGTTGCGCGGGGTGCTCGGCGGGGCGCAGCAAGTGTAGCCGTACCAGCAGCCACCAGCCGGCAAAACTCCACAGGGCACTGCTGATGCGGATGAATCGGAAAATTCCCATGTTACCTCCCAGAGTTGTAGAACCAGTATATCGATGCCGGGACGAAAAAACTGGCAGCGCAGCGCGGCTTGACCTGTGCCCAGATCACAGGTGCTATACAGAACCGGTATATGACACGAAGTCGGCGTGGCTTGATCCAGGTCAAGCGCCTCCCCCGCGAAGAGGAACACGATCGCCTACAGACAGTCTATACCGTTAAGTATCCCGTGGCACATACCAAGGAGGTGCAGCATGGAGACCAAACAACGTTGGCAAGACTGGCTTAATCTCATCCTCGGAATCTGGCTATTGTCGGCGCCGTTTTTCGGTATCGGCGCGGCGAAGTAGGAAGTAGGTATTTCATTTAACTAACCGCAGTGAGGATCTGACCGGTGGAACATCGCTACGTGCAGCGCAAGACGGTAGAATTGAAGGTGTGGTTGTCAGGGGTAAGTTTTGACAATCGGCCGGCCAGGGTCCGCAACTTCTGTCTCGATGGCATGTTTATCGAAACCTTCAAGGACAGCCTGCCGGTGGGAAGTTATGTTTCCGTGACACTGGACTACGCCGGAGCGCGGCACGGATGCAGATGTTGCTTGGGAGCGCTGGTCGTGCACAGCAAGGGGAATGGCGCCGGCCTCATGTTTAACGCCTCCCGTTGCGAACGCCAGCGCATCTTCAATGAGGTTCTGCTCGATGTGGTCGGTCCGCCTGGGGATGACTGTGTGCAATATACAAACTCTGATGTCACGATGGATGTCTGCCGATGATAACTTATCAGGAGGTTCTGGCGGCGGTCGACTTCAGCGAGCATACGGACGCCGTCATGCAGGGCGCCTTGCGGCAGGCCGAGTGCAGCGGCGCGAGGCTTGGGTGTTGCATGTGGTCGACTACATGCGGCCGATCGATGATGGCTTATCATCCCGCCCAATGATAAGGTGGAAACGACTCTGCTGGCCTCGGCAAAAGAGCGATTGGAAGAGAGCCTGAGCCATCATGGCACGGCGCACGCTCGGGGGCTGGTCGTCGTCGGTCGTCTCAAGCAGGAAATTCTGCGTGTGGCGGAGCGGGAGGCGGCCGACCTGATTGTGATCGGCGCCCACGGCCATCACGGGCTCGCCGGCCTGCTCGGTTCCACGACCGACCGGGTGGTGCACCGAGCAGCCTGCCCGGTGCTGATCGCCAGGTAATACGACCCGAATCGACGCATTTCTTGTTAGCCGCAATCCGGTTGTTGCCAAGTATGGAGTATCTGATATGACGGACACCGTCTCCACATCGGGGAACGCCGGCCCGATACGGGCCGGGGTGCCGCTGCCGTTGGGCGCGGGCGAGCGCTGCGGTGGGGTGAATTTCGCGCTGTTCAGCCGGCACGCGACGCGGGTCACACTGCTGTTGTTCGCTGCGGCAACGGATACCGCGCCCTGCCGCGTGCTCGAATTGGACCCGACGCGGCACCGCACCGGCGACGTCTGGCACGCCTGGATCGCGGGCCTCGGGCAGGGCGCGATCTACGCCTGGCGCGTGGACGGCCCCTACCAGCCGGCGCAGGGACACCGCTTCAATGCCCACAAGGTGCTGCTTGATCCCTATGCCAACGCGCTGGTGGGGACGGAGTGCTGGGACTTTGCCTGCGCCAGTGGATTCGAGCCGGCCTCCGCGGCGGGGGATCGCTCCTTTTCCGAGAAAGACAACACCCGCTGGCAGGCCAAGTGCATGGTCAGCGACGGCGTGTTTGAGCATGGAGTAGAGCCGCGTCCCCGCCACACCTGGGCGGACACTATCATCTATGAAACCCACATACGCGGGTTCAGCGTGCATCCCTCCGCCGGTGCGGCGCACCCCGGGACCTATCTGGGGCTCATCGAGAAGATCCCCTACTTGCAGGAACTCGGGGTCACCGCTGTCGAGTTGCTACCGGTGCAGGAGTTCTTCGAGAATGAACTCGTGCGTGACAACCCGCTCAGCGGCGAGCGCCTGCGCAACTACTGGGGCTACAGCACGGTGGCCTTCTTCGCCCCGAAGGAAAGCTACTCCAGCCGCCGCGCGCCGGGCTGCCAGCTGGACGAGTTCAGGACCATGGTTGCCGCGCTGCACCGCGCCGGCATCGAGGTGATCCTGGATATCGTCTTCAACCACACGGCGGAGGGCAATGAAACCGGTCCGACGCTGAACTTTCGCGGCCTGGACAATCGTGTGTATTACCTGCTGGAAGACGACCGCCGGTTTTACAAGAACTACTCCGGCACCGGCAACACCCTCAACTGCAACCACCCGGTGGTGCGCGACTACATCCTCGATTGCCTGCGCCACTGGGTCATTCACATGCAGGTGGACGGCTTCCGTTTCGACCTGGCCTCGGTGCTGGGCCGTGACGAGCAGGGCAATCTGCTGCCCAATCCACCGCTGCTGGAACGCATTGCCGAGGATCCGGTGTTGCGTGATGTCAAACTGATTGCCGAGGCCTGGGACGCCGGCGGCGCCTACCAGGTGGGCAGCTTTCCGGGCCAACGCTGGTCCGAGTGGAACGGGCGGTTTCGCGATGACGTGCGCCGCTTCTGGCGCGGCGACCCCGGCATGACCGGGGCCCTGGCCAGCCGCCTGTGCGGCAGCGCGGACATCTACCAATACGGCGGCAAGCAACCCGTCAACAGCATCAATTTCGTCACCTGCCACGACGGTTTCACGCTGAACGA
>JASBSS010000011.1 GCA_030148805.1 Thiogranum sp.
GGGGAGAGGGTTTCTGTAACAGGTGAAGTTATTAAACCAACCATTCGCCCTGAGCCCGTCGAAGGGTGAACGCGTCCGCCAACCAAGCCCTGCAGAAATACGGAACTCCGTTAGGGATTCTCAACTTCAGCGCTCAAAATATCCCCATGAGCCCAGGTGCACCTCGGGCTACAGGCGCAAGGCTCCGCGCCGGCACAGACGGTTCGGCAGACAACCGAGTAGGGCTCTGCCGCTGCATCCGCGAAAGGGTCCTGGAACCGCCTGTCTCTTTAACAAGCTAGACGTACTGCCCGCCGGGCCCGCAAGGGCCCGGTGCGGCAGGTTTTTAGTGAGCGCCCGCGTCGGCCCCAGGCGGAGCGTTTGGTTTCTCGATCAGCGGCAGCAGCAGCGCCAGGCTGGCCACCAGGATCGACAGCATCAGCAGCAAATCGTTGAAGGTCATCACCAGTGCCTGCTGCGCGACACGCTGGGCAAAGATGCCCACTGCGGCGGATTGCGCGTCGCTGCCCAGCATCGGCGACAGCGAGCCGGAAGCGGCGATGGCGGCCTCGCGCACCGGCGTGCGCGACAGGTTCACGGTCTCGGCCAGGTGCGACCAGTGCATCGACTGCAGGCGTGACAGCATCGTGTTGATCAGTGCCAAGCCGATGGCACCACCGAGGTTGCGCATCAGGTTGAACAGGCCGCTGCCGTTCTTGATGTCTTCCGGCGGCAGCGTGCCCAGCGCCAGGCCGGTCATCGACACCATGCAGAACATGAAGCCGTGGCCGCGCAGCACCTGCGGCCACAGGAACTGGTCGATGCTGGATTGCGCGGTGAGGTTGGCGTTGAGCCAGGTGCCCAGGGCCACGGAGAACAGGCCCCAGGCCAGCATGATGCGCAGGTCCAGCCGCTTCTGCGCCTGGCCCGCCAGCGGCGCGGTCAGGAACATGGCGACGCCGGTCACCATCATCACGTGGCCGATCTGCAGCGAGCTGTAGCCGCGCACGGTGCCGAAGAACAGCGGCACGAGATACACGATACCGTAGAGCATCACGCCGACCACGAACGCGACCACCGCGCCCGCGGCGAAGTTGCGGTTGCGGAACACGCGCAGGTCCACGATCGGTTCCTTGTGCGTCAGCGAGCGCCAGAAGAACATCACGCCGGCGATGATCGCCACGAAGAACAGCGGACGCACGGTGTCGTCCTCCAGCCAGTCATGGCGCGGGCCTTCGTCCAGCACGTATTCCAGGCTGCCGAGGAACAGCGCCATCAGCGCCAGGCCGATGAAGTCGATGCGGCGCGCCAGGCTCCAGTCGGGCTTGTCGATGTCCACCAGGTTCCACACCACCAGCGCCACCACCAGGCCGGGGATCAGGTTCACCAGGAACAGCCAGTGCCAGGAGAAGGCGTCGGTGAGGTAGCCGCCGATGGTGGGGCCCAGGGCCGGCGCCAGCGTCGACACCAGGCCCAGCGACACCAGCGGTACCGTGCGCTTCTCCGGTGGGAACACCATGAACATGGCGGCGAAGGTGGTGGGGATCATGCCGCCGCCGAGGAAGCCCTGCAGCGCGCGGAAGATCACCATGGACTCGATGTTCCAGGCGAAGGCGCAGGCCAGCGAAGCCAGCGTGAAGCCCACGGCGCTCATGACGAAGTACACGCGCGTGGACAGCAGGCGCGAGAGATAGCCCGACAGCGGGATCGCGATGACCTCCGCGATCAGGTAGCTGGTCTGGACCCAGGTCAGCTCCTCGGCGCTGGCCGACAGGCCGGCCTGGATCTGGTTCAGCGAGCTGGCGACGATCTGGATGTCCAGGATCGCCATGAAGTTGCCGAACACCATCGCCACGAAGCCGATCCAGGCGCGCAGCGCCAGCGCGCGGGCTTCCGGGCTGCCGGGCAGCGGGGCGGGGGTGTCGGCGACGGTATTCACGGTGTCAGGCGGCAGATGTCGGCTTTACTGTGCGGCGGCGGTGCGGGTGTCCACCGACACTTCCACCGACATGCCCGGGCGCAGCAGGCCGGCCAGCTCGCCGGGGTTGTCGAACACCAGCTTCACCGGCACGCGCTGCACGATCTTGTTGAAGTTGCCGGTGGCATTGTCCGGCGGCAGCAGCGCGAACTCGGCGCCGCTGGCGGGGGAGACGCTGTCGATGCGCGCGGTCAGCGGCTTGTCGGGGAAGGCGTCGATCTTGATCTCGGCGGTCTGGCCCACACGCACGCCGGTGAGCTGCGTTTCCTTGAAGTTGGCTTCCACGAACACCGCCTGCAGCGGCACCAGCGACAGCAGGCGCAGGCCGGCGTTGACGCGCTCGCCCACGCGGGCGGCGAGGTCGCCCACCACGCCGTCCACCGGCGCGCGCAGCTCGGTGGCGGCAAAGTCGATCTCGGCCAGCTTGAGCATGGCGCGCGCGGCTTCCAGCTCGGCTTCCTGGCGGGCGCGGTCGGCATCCAGCGTCGCCGACTGCTGGCGCGCGGCAGCCACGCCGGCCTGGGCGCGCTCCACCTGGGCGCTGCCGGACTTGTAGGCGGCGCTGGCGGTATCCAGGCGCGCCTGGTTGGCCACGCCCTCCTTCACCAGGCGGTCGGCGCGCTGCCAGTCCTTCTCCAGGCGCTGGCGGTCCGCGCCGGCGGCCACGGCATTGGCCTCGGCCTCGCGGATCATTGCGGCCTGGTAGCTCTTCTGCTCGACATTGGCCTTGAGCGCCGCCTCGCGCACCGCCACGGCGGCGCGGGCGTTCTCGACCTTGGCCTCGTAGTCGCGCGGGTCGATGCGTGCCAGCAGGTCGCCCTTCTTGACCGTCTGGTTGTTGCGCACCGCCACTTCCACGATCTCGCCGCTGATGCGCGGCGTGATCGCGGTGATGTCCGCCCGCACATAGGCGTTGTCGGTGGATTCGAAGAAGCGGCCGTGGAACCACCAGCGCGCGCCCAGGGCGATGGCGCCGACCAGCAGCGTGCCCAGGATGACCAGGCGCAGGCCTTGGCGTTTTTCGGCAGTCATGTTGCTTTCCTTGGTGTTCGGGTCTGCCGGGTTCCGGGCTTGTCCGGGGCGGGGCAGGGTGTTAATGTACTGAACGTTACAGTTCATTCTCTGCCCGACCGTGCCGAAAGTCAAACCCCAGCGAATCGCCGAAACGCGCCCAGCCAAGGCCCCCCAGCCGCCCGTCCCGGCCACCCGCCGCGGCGAGTTGCGCCGTGCGGCCCTGATCGACGCCGCCCGCGACATCTTCCTGGAGCAGGGCTTTGCCCGGGCCAGCATCGACGAGGTGGTGCAGCGGGTGGGCGGCTCCAAGGCTAGCGTCTACCAGTACTTCGGCAGCAAGGAAGGCCTGTTCGGCGAGATGATCGCCCACCAGTGCCAGCAGCTGATCGACAGCGCCGAGTTCCCGGGCCGCGGTGGCGCGCCCGGATCCGACGTGGAGCAGGTGCTATTGCAGTTCGCGCGCCGCGTGGTGCAACTGTTCCTGGCGCCGGCGCGCATCGCCATGCACCGCGCGATGATCGCCGAGGCCGAGCGTTTCCCCGAGCTGGCCGAACGCTTCTACGAGGCCGGCCCCAAGCGCGGCCTGGCGCTGCTGTCGGCCTACCTGCGCAGCCAGCACGAAGCCGGCACGCTCGACTGCCCCAAGCCCGAGTGGTCCGCCATCCAGTTCATGAACCTGGTGCGCACCTATCCCATGTTCCGCGCCCTGCACGGCATGCAGCCGATGCCGGACGGCGAGGACCTGGACGAATTCCTGCAGCACGCGGTGCGCCTGTTCCTCGATGGCTGCCGCATCAAACGCTGAATGAGGCCCGGAGACCCACAATGAAGCCTTCCTTCCTGATCGCGCTGCTGCTCGCCGCCCCGGCGGCACAGGCCCTGACCCTCAACGAGGCGGCGCAGGCGGCCCTGCGCAGCGACCCGCGCATCCAGGCGGCCGATGCCGACGTCGCCGCCGCGGCAGGCGGGCTGGACCTGGCGCGTGCCGGCTACCGTCCCAGCCTGGGCATCTCGGCCGACATCGGCCGCTCGGATTTCCAGGTGGACTCGGCGTTCCCGCCCTCCGGCACGCGCACGCCCAATTCCGCCGGCGTGCAGCTGACGCAGCCGCTCTATGCCGGCGGTCGCATCGATGCCGCCTACGACGCCGCCAGCAGTGACGCCGAAGGCGCCGGCAGCCGCCAGTCGGCCACGCGGCAGCAGGTGTTGCTGGCCGCGGTGAACGCCTATCTCGGCGTGGCGCGCGACCGCGTGGTGATCGATCTCAACGAGGCCAACCTGCGCGCGCTGACCACCGCCGGTGGCGATACGCAGAAGCGCTTCGACGCGGGCGAGGCGACGCGCACCGACGTCTCGCAGGCGCAGGCGCGCGTGGCCGGCGCCCAGGCCGAACTGGCCGGCGCCCGCGCCGCGCTGCGGGCCTCGGCGGCGAGCTTCGAGCGTGTCGTCGGCGCGGCGCCGGAGGCGCTGGCCGAGCCGGCCTCGGAGCCGGCGCTGCCCGCGACGCTGGCGGAAGCCCTGCAGCAGTCGCGCGGCTCGCCGCTGCTGCTCGAAGCCAAGGCGCAGCAGCGCGCCGCGCAGGCCGGCGTTGCCGGCGCCCGCGCCGCGGCGATGCCGCAACTGTCGCTGGATGCGCAGGCCAGCACCGCCGACAACACCGACTTCGGCTACGAGCGCATCGACCGCTGGTCGGCGCTGGTGAAGCTGCAGGTGCCGATCTACCAGGGCGGCGGGCTGCGTGCGCGCGTGCATGAAGCGGAGGCGCGGCAGACGCAGGCCGGCGCGCTGGCGGCCGACGCGCAGCGCGCCGTGGATGAATCCGTGATCCAGGCCTGGGAAGCGCTGCAGGCCGCGCGTGATCGCGTGCCGGCCTACGAGGCGCAGGTGCAGGCCGCGGACTACGCGCTCGACGGCGTGCGCAAGGAACTGCAGGTGGGCAGCCGCACCACGCTGGACCTGCTCGACGCCGAGCGTGAACTGTTGGCCGCGCAGGTGAACCTGGCCAACAGCCGGCGCGATCGCACGGCGGCGGCGTACCGCCTGCTGGCGGTGTGTGGGCAGTTGGAGCTGGCGGCGATTCGTTAGAGAGATTTTCTCCTCGCCCTCTGCTGGGAGAGGCATGAAGACGGTGACGCCATCCATGGCGGGACTTCATCTCCAGATCTGGCCCCGGGGCGGCCCTACATGGCCGCCCGTGATTCATCGCGCTTTGGCGATGCCATTTAGGCATCGCCCAAGCGCGATGAATCACCCGCAAGCGGGCGAGGGGAGCAGAAACGAATCGCGGCTCGCTTCCCAAAGCTAGCGCCCCGCGCCGCAATGGCGTAAGAATGCGGGCAAGGACCCGCCCACAGGGAGTGGCGGGCGATAAGAAGAAGGGAGAACAAACCGTCCGTCGCCGTCCGGCGACCGCAGGCCTGGACCTGCGCGCGGGGGCTGGGCGGCATGCCCACACTGCGGACACGCTCGCGCGGAGTCGCGGGCCCTCCCAAGAAAGTAGCCCGAAGGATTGCGACGACATGCCGCATGTAACGCTGCGCGACGGTGCGCGGATGCATTACTGGGACATCGGCCGGGGCCCGGCCTGTGTTCTTCTCCACGGTTTCGGCATGCACGGCTGGATGTGGCTGCCGCTGGTGGCGCCGCTGGCGCTGCGCAACCGCTTCATCCTTCCCGACCTGCGCGGCTTTGGCCGCTCGCACCTGCTGCCGATCCGCAAGCCCAATGCGCTGGAGCAGCACGCAGACGATCTCGAGGACCTGCTTACTGCGCTGGACCTGAAGCAGCCGGCGCTGGCCGGCATGTCGATGGGCGCCTGCACCTCGCTGGAGTACCAGCGCCGCTACGGCTTCGACCGCGTTTCCGGCTATCTCAACATCGACAACCCGCCCTGCGTCACCGGCAAGCCCGGCTGGCCCTGGGGCCTGTTCGGTGAGCGCCACCTGGCCTTCCGCGGCGAGCTGCGCGAGCTGATCGCCGATCTCGGCGAGCACGCGCCGTACACGCCGTTCGAGGAACTGCCGAAGAAGCTGCGTGGCCGCATGTGGCAGCACCTGGCGCAGTTCGGCATGGACGCGGTGGAGAACCCTGTGCTGCAGCGCCTGTTCAGCCTCGGCCGCTTCGAGCCGCTGATCAAGCGCCTGGCCGGCACCGGCCAGTGGCGCGTCTACATCGACATCATGCGCACCTACGCCGAGATGGACCACGACTGGCGCGACTCGGTGGGCCGCACCCAGGGCAAGATTTTCCGCGTCTTCGCCGGCACGCATTCCCGGCTATATCCCATCGAAGGGCAGATGGCCTTCTCGCGCTACGTGCCGGACGTGGAGATCGTGCGCTTCGAGGGTGCCGGCCACTGCGTGCAGTTCGACTCGCCGGCGCTGTTCACCCGCGAGCTGGGCCGCTTCCTGGACGACGTGCACCGCCGTCCGCAGCGTGTGGCGGCAGAGCCACAGCGCCTCCGGGCCTGAGCCGCTATTCTTTCCCGGTGCGCAGGAGCCATAGACTCCTGCGGCCGGGAGAGAAGAAATGAACCGACTGCAGAAGGAGGCCCTGGACCAGGGCCTGAAGCTCCACGAACGTGTAGCGGCGATGGCGGACAACGCCTTCGACTGGCTGTTCCTGCGCGAGACCCTGATCAAGTCGGGACTGACCCCCTTCGAGACGGTCTACACCGGCGACCCGATGTCGCTGCGCTACTACCCGCCCCCGGCCGAGTCCGGCATCGAGCTGGCCGACGGCAGCCGCATGGCGGTGCGCCAGCAGCGCCACCCGGTGCCGCTGGTGCTGGTGCCGCCCTTGGGCGTCACCACCGAGACCTTCGACCTGCTGCCGCAGCGCAGCCTGGTGCGCTACCTCTCCGCTCGCGGCTTCCACGTCTACCTGATCGACTGGGGCAAGCCCGAGAAGCGCCATGCCGGCCTGGGGCTGAAGGACTATGCCATCGACATGTTCGGCACCGCCCTGGCCGAGGTGCGCGCGCACTCCGGCGTGAAGGAGGTGTCGCTGATGGGCTGGTGCATGGGCGGCCTGCTGTGCCTGATGCACATGGGCTTCTCGCAGGACAAGCACATCCGCAATCTCATCACGGTGGCCAGCCCCATCGACCTGCGCGGCGGCGGCATCGTCGCGCGCAGCGCCACGGTGCTGAACACGCCGGCCAAGCTGGTGCGCCGCTTCAGCTCGCTGCGCCTGCACATGCTGGACCCCATCCGCCTGCACGCGCCGGGCTGGCTGACCACGCTGGCCTTCAAGATGACCGACCCGGTCGGCGCCGTCACCAGCTACTGGGACCTGCTGGCGCGGCTGTGGGACCGCGACTTCGTCGAGAGCCATTCCACCACCGCGGACTACCTGAACAACATGCTGCTGTACCCCGGCGGCGTGATCCAGGACATGGTGGTGAAGATGGCCATCGACAACCAGCTCGCCGCCGGCCGCATCGAGGTGCGCGACCGCGTCGCGGACCTGACGAAGATCAAGGCCAACCTGCTGGTGTTCGCCGGCACCAGCGACATCCTCGTGCCGGCGCAGATCGCGCGACGCATCGTCGAGGTGGTGGCGTCCAGGGACAAGGAATTCCGCATTGCGCCCGGCGGGCACATGGGCGTGATCCTGGGCAGCGGCGCGCCCCGGCAAGTCTGGGAGGCCAGCGCGCAGTGGCTCGACGAGCGCTCCGGCCTGGATGAGGCCCCGGCCAAGGACACCGCGGCTACCGCCTCACTGCGTCGGGCGCGGCGCTCCCGCATCGCTGACGATCCCACGCTCTGAGGCGGCGCCGTCGGTGCGCCAGCGCGTCTCCAGCAGCAGGCACACCGGGATGGCGTGCACCAGCGGCAGCAGGAACCAGATCGCGCGCCAGGCCAGCAGCGCCGCCAGTACCTGGGCCTCGGCATAGACCGGGCTGAGCAGCGCCAGGAACACCGCCTCCACCACGCCCAGTCCGCCGGGGATGCGGATCACCAGCGTCGCCAGCGTAGCCAGGTAGTAGGCTCCCATCACCGTGGCCAGCGGCATCGGGTCCGGCATCAGGCTGTAGATGGTGAGCGTGATCATGGTCCAGCTCAGGCCCGAGAGCGCCAGCTGCGTCAGTGCCATCGGCAACGAGGGCAGGCGCAGGTGCAGCTGTCGGAAGTGCCAGTCGCGGCGTTTTGCAAAGGCGCACATCGCCAGCCATGCCGTGAGCAGGGCGAGCAGCAACAACCCGGCAGCGCGCAGGGCCATCACGTCTATCGGCCAGTTCGCCGGCAGTTCCGGCGGGAACAGCACGAACACCAGCCCGGCCACCAGCAGGTACCCGGTCCAGTTGGTCGCCAGCGCCAGGGCCAGGACCGGCAGGATCTGCCGCGAGCCCAGGCCCTGGCGTGAATACAGCCGGTAGCGGAAGCCCATGCCGCCGAGCATCGCGCCCAGGTTGAGGTTGAACGCGTAGCTGACCCCGGCGATGGCCAGGACCCGGCGCGTGGGCAGGTGATGGCCGGCATAGCGCCGGCCGATCAGGTCGTAGGCACTGAAGACCAGGTGGCCCAGCATCATCAGCAGGACGGCCTGCAGCAGCATCGGCGCCTGGTAGCTGCGCAAGGCCGTGCCGACGGCCGCCCAGTCGATGCTACGGGCGCGGTCCGCCAGCAGGATCACCACGCCTGCGAAAAACGCGATTGCGATCAGCCGCCCTGCCAGCCGGCGCCGGCGCCGCTTCCTGTCCATGGAATTGAAGCTCCTTTCACCTATTGGAGCGGCGCGGCCGCGGCCGGGTTCCCCTTCAGCCACGGTTCATCGATCCGGGCCGACCATGGGCGCCAACGGATTTTCAGATGTGAGGGGAACATGGATGCTCCCGTACACGGCCCGGACGCCCTCGAGGGGCGAGCGCAGGATGCGCCGGCCGGCCAGGAACTTTCGTTCAGGATTCTGTCCCTGAACACACACAAGGGCTTCACGGTCTTCAACCGGCGCTTCGTGCTGCACGAACTGCGCGAGGCGGTGCGCGGCGTGGGCGCCGACATCGTCTTCCTGCAGGAAGTGATCGGCTCGCACCAGGAGCATTCGACCCGCTACGAGAACTGGCCGGCGGTATCGCAGTACGAGTTCCTGGCCGACACCATCTGGAAGGACTTCGCCTACGGGCGCAACGCGGTCTACCCCGGCGGCGACCACGGCAACGCCCTGCTGTCCAAGTTTCCCATCCTGAGCTACCGCAATCTGGATGTCTCGCAGCGCGGGCCCGAGCGGCGCGGCCTGCTGCATTGCGTGCTGAAGCACCCGGGCTCGGGCAAGGAGATCCACGCCATCTGCGTGCACTTGGGACTGCGCGAGTCGCACCGCCGCGAGCAGCTGCGCCTGATGTGCCGCCTGATCGACGAACTGCCGCCCGACGCGCCCTTGGTGGTGGCGGGCGACTTCAATGACTGGCGCCAGCGCGCGCATGAGCTGCTGCACCAGTGCTCCAGCCTGCGGGAAGTCTTCATCGAGGCCATGGGGCGCGCGGCGCGCAGCTTCCCGGTGCGCTGGCCGCTGCTGTCGCTGGACCGCATCTACGTGCGCAACGTCCGCGTGCGCGGACCCGAGGTGCTGCACCAGAAGCCCTGGTCGCACCTGTCCGATCACGCCGCGCTGATCGCGGAGATCCAGGTATGACCATCGAACGTTGGCGCGAGGGCAACAGCTTGCGATTGCTGGAGAACGGCGAGGAGTTCTTTCCCCGCGTGTTCGAGGCGATCCGAGCGGCACGCAGCGAGGTGCTGGTCGAGACCTTCATCCTGTTCGACGATCCTGTCGGGCGCCAGCTGCGCGAGGCGCTGATCGCCGCCGCCACCGGCGGCGCACGGGTCGAGATTCTGATGGACCACTATGGCTCGCCGGACCTGTCCGACGAATTCATCGGCGGCATGACGGCCGTCGGTGTGAAGGTCCACTTCTTCGACGTGCAACCCAAGCTGCTGGGCTACTTCCGGGTCAATCCGTTGCGCCGCCTGCATCGCAAGCTGGTGGTGGTCGATCGCACGATCGGCTTCATCGGCGGCATCAACTACTCCTACGACCACCTGCGCGAGTACGGCCCCGAGGGCAAGCAGGACTACTCGGTGGAAGTGATGGGGCCGGTGGTGGAGGACATGCGCGAACTGATGGAGGAGGCGCTGCAGTCGCCGGATCGCCAGTCGCGCCGCCGCCGTTTCTGGTGGCGCAGCCCCGCGCTGAAGACCTTTCCGCCGGGCACGGGCAAGGCCCGGGCGCTGCTGGTGGTGCGCGACAACCAGGAGCACCGCGACGATATCGAGCGCTACTACCGCTCTGCGATCCGCAGCGCGCAGCGCGAGGTGATCATCGCCAATGCCTACTTCTTCCCCGGCGTGCGCCTGCTGCGCGAGATGCGCGCCGCCGCCCGGCGCGGGGTGCGCTTCGTGCTGATCCTGCAGGGCGCGCCCGACAAGGCGATCATGCGTTGGGCCGCGGTGACGCTCTACGACTACCTGCTGCGCTCCGGCGCGGTGATCTACGAATACTGCGAGCGCCCGCTGCACGGCAAGGTCGCGGTGATCGACGACGACTGGGCCACGGTGGGCTCCAGCAACCTCGACCCGCTGAGCCTGGCGCTGAACTTGGAAGCCAACCTGCTGATCCGCGACCGCGACTTCGCCGGCTATCTGCGGGAGCGCTTGCAGCACCTGATGGATAACTGCTGCCGCGAGGTGCCGCCGCCGCCCACGCCCAAGCCGCGCTGGTGGAGCCAGGCCTCGGCCTACCTGGTGTTCCGCCTGCTGCGCCGCTTCCCGCGCTGGGTGGAGGCCCTGCCGCAGCATCGGCCCAAGATCTCCGCAGCGGAGATCGGGGCGGAGCGCCACGGGGTACAGCCCCAGCGCGACGCCGCTTAAGGACCCTGTCGCTGGCCTTGAGTGGCGTAGGCGGTTAGGCTTACCGCTCCGCACCCCTGAAAAGCGCCTGACGCATGAACCCCAGCGCCATCGAGGTCGCCGCGGCGATCATCTTCGCCGTCGCCCTGCTGCACACCTTCACCGCCAAGCTGTTCGAGCGCCTGGCCCACCATCATCCGCGCCACTCCGGCCTGCTGCACCTGCTGGGCGAGGTGGAGATCGTGTTCGGCTTCTGGGCCGCAGTGCTGATCGTGGTCATGGCTATGATGGTCGGGGGCGGCGAGGCGGTGAGCTATGCCGAATCGCGGCATTACACCGAGCCCCTGTTCGTGTTTGCCGTGATGGTGGTGGCGGCCTCGCGCCCGGTGCTGGAATCCGTGCGGCGGCTGGTGGCCGCCGTGGCGCGAGTACTGCCGCTGCCCACGCGCCTGGCCCAGGTCTGGCTCAGTCTTTCACTGGTGCCGCTGCTGGGCTCGCTGATCACCGAGCCGGCGGCCATGACGCTGGCGGCGCTGATGCTGATGCGCACGCTGTTCGAGACGCCGCTGCCGGAACGGCTCAAGTACGCGGCACTCGGCGTGTTGTTCGTCAACATCTCCATCGGCGGCACGCTCAGCTCCTTCGCCGCGCCGCCGGTGCTGATGGTGGCGGCCACCTGGGGCTGGGACTCGATGTTCATGCTGACCCATTTCGGCTGGCGCGCCGCCTGCGCGGTGCTGATCAATGCCACGGTGCTGTGCTGGTTCATGCGTGGGCACCTGGGTGGCGAGATCCAGGAGCCGGAGGAGCGCGAGCCGGTGCCGCTGCTGGTGACGCTGATCCATTTCGCCTTCCTGGCCGGCGTGGTGGTCTTCGCGCATCACCCGGTGATCTTCCTGGGGCTGTTCCTGTTCTTCCTCGGTTACACCCAGGCCTACAACAAGCACCAGAATCCGCTGATCCTGAAGGAGGCCCTGCTGGTGGGCTTCTTCCTGGCCGGCCTGGTGGTGCTGGGCGGCATGCAGCAATGGTGGCTGCAGCCGATCATCTCGGGGCTTTCGCCACTGGCGCTGTTCTTCGGCGCCACCGCGCTGACGGCGATCACGGACAACGCCGCGCTGACCTACCTGGGCTCGCTGATCACGGGCATTTCGGACGAGGCCAAGTACATGCTGGTGGCGGGCGCGGTGACCGGCGGCGGCCTCACGGTGATCGCCAATGCGCCGAACCCGGCCGGCGTGGCGCTGCTCAAGGGCGGCTTCCGTGACGCGTCCATCGGTGCCGGCGGCCTGCTGCTGGGCGCGCTGCCGCCGACGCTGGTGTCGCTGGTGTTCTTCCTGCTTTGAGCGGCAGTGGCGCCTGCCGGTAGCGGAAAAAGCAAAAATACAAGCCTTGCCATACGACGCCTGCCGGCCTATGGTTCGCCTAGTTGGCGAGTAGCTTGATTTCCGGGCCGCAGCGATCTCCCAAGGGCGCTCCGGGCCGGCCACCTTGAGACAGGAAGCTACTCGCCAACCCTTCCCATTCCCAAGACGGCGCCGCGCGGCCCAGCCGCCCGGTGCGACGACTGCTTTTCATTCGCATGAGCGCTACCGCAGAACGCATCCTCCGCACGATCTCCACCGACATCGCCGCCCGTCCGCAGCAGGTTTCCGCGGCCGTGGCCCTGCTCGACGAGGGCGCCACCGTGCCCTTCATCGCGCGCTACCGCAAGGAAATCACCGGCGGTCTCGACGACACCCAGCTGCGCCTGCTCGAAGAGCGCCTGGGTTACCTGCGCGAGCTGGAAGCCCGCCGCGCGGCGGTGCTGGAGTCGATCCGCTCACAGGGCAAGCTGAGCGAGGACCTGGAGTCGCGCATCGTCGCGGTGGAAACCAAGGCCGAGCTGGAAGACCTCTACCTGCCGTACAAGCCCACGCGCCGCACCAAGGCCGAGATCGCGCGCGAGAAGGGACTGGGCCCGCTGGCCGAGACGATCCTGGAAGATCGCAGCGTGGTGCCGGCGGAGCTGGCGGCGCAGTACCTCAATGCCGAAGTGGCGGACGTGAAGGCCGCGCTGGAAGGCGCGCGCGATATCGTCATGGAGCGCTTCGCCGAGAACGCCGAGCTGCTGGGCCGCCTGCGCAGCTACATGAAGGAACGCGCCGTGCTGCGTGCCAAGGTCTTCGAGGGCAAGGAAGAGGCCGGCGCCAAGTTTTCCGATTACTTCGCCCACCACGAGCGCTGGTCCACGGTGCCGGGCCATCGCGCGCTGGCGATGCTGCGCGGCCGCAACGAGGAAGTGCTGGCGCTGGAGATCGAGGTGGATGCCGAGGACAGCTCCACCTGGAAGCCGGTGGAGCGCATGGTGGCCGATGCCTTCGCGGTGAACCCGGCCAAGGGCGCGGCCGACAGCTGGCTGATGGACGTGGTGCGCTGGACCTGGCGCGTGAAGCTGTCGTTCTCGCTGTCGATGGACCTGATGACCGAGATGCGCGAGCGCGCCGAGGAAGAGGCGATCCGCGTGTTCGCGCGCAACCTCAAGGATCTGCTGCTGGCCGCCCCGGCCGGCTCGCGTGCCACCATGGGCCTGGACCCTGGCATCCGTACCGGCGTGAAGGTGGCAGTGACCGACGGCACCGGCAAGCTGCTGGAAACCGCCACGGTCTATCCCTTCCAGCCGCGCAACGACGTGCGCGGCGCGCAGGCCGAGCTGGCGCGCCTGATCGCCAAGCACCAGGTGCAGCTGATCGCCATCGGCAACGGCACCGCCAGCCGCGAGACCGACAAGCTGGTCGGCGAGCTGCTGCCGCTGCTGCCGGGCAGCGCCAAGCCGACCAAGGTCACCGTCAGCGAGGCGGGCGCCTCGGTGTATTCCGCGTCTGCCACCGCGGCGGCGGAATTCCCGGACCTGGATGTGTCGCTGCGCGGCGCGGTGTCGATCGCGCGGCGCCTGCAGGACCCGCTGGCGGAGCTGGTGAAGATCGAGCCCAAGTCGATCGGCGTGGGCCAGTACCAGCATGACGTGGACCAGTACCGCCTCGCCCGCGCGCTGGACGCCGTGGTGGAGGACGCGGTGAACGCCGTGGGCGTGGACCTCAACACCGCCTCGGCCTCGCTGCTGGCGCGCGTCTCCGGCCTGGGCGGCTCGCTGGCCGAGGCCATCGTCCTGCATCGCGACAACGTGGGCGCCTTCAAGTCGCGCCGCGACCTGCTGGAAGTCTCGCGCCTGGGCCCCAAGACCTTCGAGCAGTGCGCCGGCTTCCTGCGCATCACCGAGGGCACGGAGCCGCTGGACGCGTCCTCGGTGCATCCGGAAGCCTATGGCTTGGCCGAGCGCATCGTGTCGGCCTGTGGCCGTGACCTGCGCAGCCTGATGGGTGACAGCGCCACGCTGCGCAAGCTCGACCCCAAGCGTTTCGTCGATGACCACTTCGGCCTGCCGACGGTGCGCGACATCATCGCCGAGCTGGAGAAGCCCGGCCGCGATCCGCGCCCGGAATTCCGCACCGCGGCTTTCGCCGACGGCATCGACGACCTCAAGGACCTCAAGCCCGGCATGATGCTGGAGGGCACGGTGACCAACGTCGCCGCCTTCGGCGCCTTCGTCGACATCGGCGTGCACCAGGATGGCCTGGTGCATGTCTCGCAGCTGGCCGACAAGTTCGTGAAGGACCCGCACGAGGTGGTGAAGGCCGGTGACGTGGTCAAGGTGCGCGTGGTCGAGGTAGACGTGAAGCGCAAGCGCATCGCCTTGTCGATGAAGAAGGACGATGCCGGTGCGTCGCGCGGCGGTGCCCCGGCCGAGCGCTCCTCCGGCCCGCGTGACCGCGATCGGCGCGATGCGCGTCCGGCGGCGCGTCCGCCGCAGGCGCCGCCTAAGCCGCAGCAGGGTTCGCTGGGCGCGGCACTAATGGATGCGCTGAAGAAGAAGTAAGCATCCGTCGCGCCGGCGAAAGCCGGAGCCCAGTTGCAGAAATGCCGCGGTGCGTGATTACGCACCGCGGCTTTTTTGTGCCTGACTGGATACCGGCTTTCGCCGGTATGACGAAGCGGGGACTACGCCGCCTCGGCCGCCGGCGCGACCAGCGCCGCCGTCTTGCCAGGCCGGCTCGGCAGCGCATGCCGCAGGATGCGCCACACCACCTGGCCGAACTGGCTCCACATCGAGCCGGTGTTGTAGTTCTGGCCGTAGCGCTCGCAGATGGCACGAACCTCCGGCGCCACCTGGGCGTAGCGACGCGCCGGCATGTCCGGGTACAGGTGGTGCTCGATCTGGTGGCTGAGGTTGCCGGTCATGATGTGCAGCAGCTTGCCGCCGCTGAGGTTGGACGAGCCGCGCAGCTGGCGCAGGTACCAGTGGCCGCGGCTTTCGTTCAGCACCACGCTCTTGGGGAAGGTCTCGGCGTCGGCGGTGAAGTGGCCGCAGAAAATCACGGCGTAGGTCCACAGGTTGCGCATGCCGTTGGCCACCAGGTTGCCCAGCAGCACCGGCAGGAAGAAGGGGCCGGCCAGCAGCGGGAACAGCACGTAGTCCTTCAGCAGCTGCCAGCCCATCTTGCGGCCCACCGGGCGGAACTCCTCGCGCAGCTGGGCCTTGGTCTTGCGGCCGCTGAAGACCTTGCCCAGCTCCAGGCGCTGGATCGCCACGCCCCACTGGAACAGCAGCGCGAAGATCACCGCGATCAGCGGCTGGAACAGGTAGAACGGGCGCCAGCGCTGTTCGGGGAACAGGCGCAGCAGGCCGTAGCCGATGTCGTCGTCCATGCCGCGCACGTTGGTATAGGTATGGTGCTTGTAGTTGTGCGTGTGGCGCCAGTTGTCGCTGGTGCCGACGATGTCCCACTCGTAGGTCTTTCCGTTGAGGTGGGGATCGCGCATCCAGTCGTACTGGCCGTGCATCACGTTGTGGCCCAGTTCCATGTTCTCCAGGATCTTGGACAGGCCCAGCAGCAGCGTGCCCAGCACCCAGGCCGGCGGGAAGGCGCCGAAGAACAGCAGCGCGCGGCCGGCGGCCTCGGTATAGCGTACGGCGGCGACGATGCGGCGGATGTAGCGCGCGTCCTCGGCGCCGACCTGGGCCATGGTGCGGGCGCGCAGCGCGTCGAGCTCGGTGCCGAAGGCATCCATCTCGGCGTGGGACAGCGGGCGGTTCAAGGTGGCTTGGCTCATGCTCAGAGATCCAGGGTGAGGTCGCTGCGGGCGGCGCTGATGCAGATGCGCAGTTCGCTGCCCGGCTCGGCGACGGTTTCGCCGTTGTTGAGGTTCTGGCCCACGCCCTCGACGAGGCGGCAGGCGCAGGTGTTGCACAGGCCCATGCGGCAGCCGGAGGCCGGGCGCAAGCCCTGGGCTTCCAGCGCCGCCAGCAGCGGCGCGCCAGCTGGCACTTCCAGCGTCTGGCCGCTGCGCAGCAGCTGCACGCGCACCGGCGCGCCGCCGGCCACGGCCTCGGGCGGGGTGAAGGCCTCGCCGTGGAAGCGCAGCGCGCGCTCCTGCGTGAGGCGGCGGGCGTCTTCCACGAAGCCGCGCGGGCCACAGGCGAAGACCTGCAGGGCGGGCAGGTCCGGCGCCACCTCGTCCAGCAGCGCGGTGTCGATGCGGCGGCCGAATTCGCCGGCCAGGCGCAGCGGTTCGCGCGTCAGCGCGAAGTGCAGGCGCAGCCGCGGCTGGCGTGCCGCCAGCTCGCGCAGCTCCTCGGCAAAGCACAGCTCGTCGCGGCGCTGGGCCCAGTACACCAGCGTGGCCTCGGCCTGAGGGTTCTGCTCCAGTGCCAGGCTCAGCGCCATCAGCGGCGTGATGCCGCTGCCGGCGGCCAGGAACAGGTAGCGGCCCGGGCCCTGCGGCAGGCTCATCTCGCCGTAGGCCTCGCCCAGCTCCACCACCGCGCCGGGGCGCAGTTCGCAGAGGGCGTTGCTGAGGCGGCCGTTCTCCACCCGCTTGATGGTCAGGCGCAGGCGCCCGTCCGTGCGCGGCGGCTGGGTGAAGCTGTAGCTGCGCGTCAGGCGCACGCCCTCGACCTCGGCGGTGAGGTTGAGGTGCTGGCCGGGGGTGAAGCCGGCGAAGCGGCGGTTGGGCTGCAGCGTCAGCGTCACCGCGCCGCGCGCTTCCTCGCGGCGGGCGACCACGCGCGCCAGGCAGCGATCCCAGGCCTGGATGCTGCCGAACTGGCGGCTCCAGAAGTCGAAGACCGGCGCCGCGACGGCGGCACGCAGCAGACGGTTGGGGGCAGGGCTCAAGGGCGTTCCTTCCGGTGGCGGACGGGACCAGTATACCGACAAAAGTACATTTGTCTATACAACTGTATATTAATGATGCGCTATGATAGCGGCATGACCACCGGCATCAAGATCCGCCCCCCCAGCCCCCGACGCGGGCAGGCACCCCAGGGGCGCAAGCCGGTCATCACGCGGGAAGACCTGATCACGGCGGCCCTCAAGCTGGTGGGGCCGAATCGCAGCGTCTCCACGCTGAGCCTGCGCGAGGTGGCCCGCGAGGCGGGCATCGCGCCCAACAGCTTCTACCGTCATTTCCGCGACGTGGACGAGCTGGCCATCGCGCTGATCGACCAGGCCGGGCGCTCGCTGCGCAAGATCATCGGCGAGGCGCGCTACCGTGCCGCCAGCGGCCGCAGCATCGTGCGCAGCTCGGTGGAAACCTTCATGGAGCAGCTCAGCGCCGACGAGAAGCTGCTGCACATCGTGCTGCGCGAGGGCACGGTCGGCTCCGAGGCCTTCAAGCAGGCGGTGGAGCGCGAGCTGCATTCCTTCGAGGAAGAGCTCTGCGTGGACCTGATCCGCCTGGCGGAGCTCAACAAGCTGCCGATCTACGAGCCGCAGCTGGTGGCCAAGGCCATCACGCGCCTGGTCTTCGCCATGGGCACCGCCGCCATGGACCTGCCGCCGGACCGCCACCCCGAGCTGATCGAGGACATGGTGAAGATCCTGCGCATGATCATGGTCGGCACGCAGACCATGGCGCGGGAAGGCATCGTCGCGGATTGATCGATTGTGGGAGCGGCTATTTGCCGCGAATCCCGGTCGACGTGAGTGGCTGCGCTCGCGGCTGACAGCCGCTCCTACGAGGACTGCAGCTTCTCGTAGTCCTCGGGCGTATCGACGTCCACTGCGGCCTCCGGCATGTCCACGCGCAGCAGGTCCTGCCCCTGCCGCTCCAGCAGCTTGCGCGCGCCCTGCGGCCCCGACCAGCCCGACAGTTCCTCGTACCAGGGCCGCGGGAACAGGCAGGGCGGCCCCAGCGCGTCGCCGTGGGCGGCGGCGGCCATGCGCTGCGGCGTGTGCTGCCAGGCTTCAATCAATTGCCGCAGCTGCGGCGCCTGGATACGCGGCTGGTCCGCCAGGCAGACCAAGGCCGCCTGCGAGTCGCCGCCGAGCAGATGGCGGAAGCCGCAGCCCAGCGAGCTGCCCATGCCCTGCGACCAGGCGGGGTTGTGCAGCAGCGTCAGCGGCAATCCTTGCAGCGCGGCGGCCACCTCGTCGGCATAGGCGCCGGTGACCACCGTCAGCGGCAGGCCGGCGTCGAGCGCGGCCTGTGCCGCGCGCCGCACCATCGCCTGGCCGAAGAACGGCGCGAGCTGCTTGGCGCTGCCGAAGCGGCTGGCATTGCCGGCCGCCAGCAACAGCCCGTGGATGCGTGGGGCTGCGGCCATCAGTGGATCGGCCCATCGAGTGCACTCAGTACGCCACCGGCGCGTCCGCTGTGGGCGGCGAGGATTTCCGCGGCGATGGCCAGCGCGATTTCCTCCGGTGTCTCCGAGCCCAGGTCCAGCCCGGCCGGCGCACGCAGGCGCGGCGGCTGCAGGCCGGTGGCGGCCTGCAGCTTGGCGGCACGGCTGCGCGAGCCGATGGCGCCGAGATAGGCCAGCGGCAGCGTGGACAACTCGCGCAGGTAGTCGATGTCGCGCTCAAGGTTGTGCGTCATCACCACGGCGGAATCGTATTGGGCCGGCGCCAGGCGTTGCCGCAGCATGGCCGGCATGGCGCGCACGAAGCCGGTGCCCGCCGGCAGTTCATCGGGGGCGACGCCGTCTTCCTGATGATCCACCAGCGTCACCTGCCAGCCCAGGGTTTGCGCGAAGCGCGCCAGGGCCAGGGCGCCGGCGGTGACGCCCACCAGCAGCAGGGCATGCGGCGGGCGCAGGCGTTCGATCAGGACCTCGTAGCGGCCGTGGGCGGTGTCGATGGCCTGCACCAGCGGGGCGCTGCCGGCCTTGCCGCCCTGCGCCAGTACGGCTTCGCTCAGGGCCGGGTCGTCGAGGTTGCTGCTGGCGACGCCGCCGCACCAGACCAGGCGCTGCGGGCGCGGCGACAGGCACAGGCCATTGCGGGTATAGGCGGTGGCGAGGAAGCCGTCGCGGCGCGAGGCCAGGCAGTCGGCCACCGCATCAACGAAGTGCAGGTCCGCGTCGCGGGCCAGCGGCTCGATCAGCACCTCCAGCTCGCCGCCGCAGCCCATCTCGACCATCACGTCGAGCCCGTGCTCGCGGTTGTAGCGCACGATCTGCGCTTGGCCACTGGCGATCACGCCTTGTGCGCGCGCGACGATGTCGCGCTCCGGGCAGCCGCCGGACAGGCCGCGCACGATCTGGCCGTCGCCGCAGACCAGCATGCGCGCGCCGGCACGGCGGAAGGTGGAGCCCTGGGTGCGCGTCAGCGTGGCCAGCGCGCCGCCGCCGGCAAAGCCCTGGGCCTGCAGCCGGCGCAGCCCGGCCAGCAGCGGGGCGAATTCCTGCGGTGTGTTCATCGCCCTATGGTGCCGCAGCCGCTATCCCCGGCGCATCGCCTGCCGGCCCTGTGATGCAGTGGCCCATGCCTCAGGCCAGCCGCAACGGCAGCTCGCGCAGGCGCTTGCCGGTGAGCGCCGCCAGCGCATTGGCCACCGCGGGGGCGACCGGCGGGGTGCCGGGCTCGCCGACGCCGCCGGGCTTTTCGGTACTGGGCACGATGTGCACGTCCACCTGCGGCATCTCGCCGAGGCGTAGCACCACGTAGTCGTGGAAGTTGGACTGCTGCACGCGGCCTTCCTGGAAGTCCAGGCGGCTGTGCAGCGCGGCGCTGAGGCCGAAGGCGACACCCGACTCCAGCTGCGCCACGATGCCCGCGGGGTTCACCGCGATGCCGCAGTCCACCGCGCAGGTGACGCGGTGCACGCGGATCTGTCCGTCCTGCACGGACACCTCGGCGACCTGGGCGACGATGCTGCCGAAGGATTCGTGCAGCGCGATGCCGCGCGCCCGGCCGGCGGGCAGCGGCGTGCCCCAGCCGGCCTTTTCCGCCGCCAGGTTCAGCGCGCCGAGGTGGCGCGGGTGGTCCTTCAGCAGTGCGCGGCGGTAGGCCACCGGGTCCTGCTTAGCTGCCAGCGCCAGTTCGTCGATCAGGCCTTCCATCACGAAGGCGGTGTGGCTGTGGCCCACCGAGCGCCACCACAGAACCGGGATGCCGGTGTTGGGCGAGTGCATGTCCACGCGATGCGCGGCAATGCCCTTGAGATAGGGCGAGTCGGCGACACCTTCGACCGAGGTGGCATCAATGCCGTCCTTGACCATCATCGGTTCCATCGGCGTGCCGACGAGGATCGACTGGCCCACCACGGCGTGCTGCCAGGCGCTGGGCATGCCCTTGTCGTCCACGCCGATCTGCACGCGGTGCAGATAGGCCGGGCGGTAATAGCCGCCGCGCACATCGTCCTCGCGCGTCCACACGGTTTTCACCGGCTGGCCCGCGGCCTTGGCGACGTGCACGGCCTCGCTGACGAAGTCCGAGGTGGGCGTGGCGCGCCGGCCGAAGCCGCCGCCGAGGAAGGTGGTGTGGATCTGCACCTGCTCGGGCTTGAGGCCGGTGATCTGCGCGGCCACCATCTGGTCCAGGGTCTGGAACTGCGTGCCGGCCCAGATCTCGCAACTGTCCGGTCCGATCTTCACGGTGGCGTTGAGCGGCTCCATCGGCGCATGGGCGAGATAAGGCACGTGGTAGTCGGCCTTCAGCGTGCGGGCGGCCTGCTTCAAAGCAGCTGCCGGATCACCGGCCTTGGCCGCGGCCAGGCCCGGCGTATCGGCCAGGCGCTGGAACTCCGCCTTCAACGCGGCCGTGTCCAGCGCCGCGTTCGGGCCCAGGTCCCACTCCACCGCCAGGGCATCACGGCCTTGCTTGGCCGCCCAGAAATGATCCGCCACCACGGCGACGCCGCTGGGCACCTGCACCACGGTGCGCACGCCGGGCAGGGCCTTGGCCTTGGCGGCGTCGTAGGACTTCACCGTGGCGCCGAACACCGGCGGTCGCGCCACCACGGCGGTCAGCAGGCCGTCGAACTTCACGTCCATGCCGAAGACGGCGCGGCCGGTGATCTTTTCCGGCGTATCCAGGCGCTTGGTCGCCTTGCCGATCAGTTTCCAGTCCTTTGAATCCTTCAGCGCCACCTTCTCGGGTGCCGGCAGTGCGTTGGCGGCCTCCGCCAGCTCGCCGAAGCGCGCGCTGTGCGAGCCGCTGCTGATCACGCCGTTCTCCACACGGCAGTCGGCGGGGGCGACGCCCCATTGCTGGGCCGCGGCCTGCACCAGCAGTGCCCGCGCCGTGGCGCCGGCCTGGCGATAGCGCTCGAACTCCGACCAGGTGCTGCTGGAGCCGCCGGTCATCTGCATGCCGAATACGGTGTGCGCATAGACCGGCGCCGCCGGCGCGTGCTCCACGCGCACGCGCGACCAGTCGGCGTCCAGTTCCTCGGCGATCAGCATCGGCAGGGCCGTCCAGATGCCCTGGCCCATCTCGGAGTGGGCGATCAGCACGGTGACGCTGTCGTCGCTGCCGACGCGCAGGAAGGCATTGGCCACCGGCGCCGCGGCGGGGGCAGTGGGTGCTGCTTCACCGCCACCAGAGAAACGTTTCACCAGCGGCACGGTGAAGGCGATCACCAGGCCACCGCCGATGACGGCGCCGGCCTTCAGGAACTTGCGGCGCGAGGCATTGCTGAGGTCGTTCATGGCGATGCTCCTCAGGCCTTGGAAAGCTCAGCGGCGCGATGCACCGCGGCGCGGATGCGCAGGTAGGTGCCGCAGCGGCAGAGGTTGCCGGACAGGGCGCTGTCGATGTCGGCGTCCGTGGGCTTGGCGTTGGTGGCGAGCAAGGCCGCGGCCGACATGATCTGGCCCGATTGGCAGTAGCCGCATTGCACCACGTCCAGTTCCGCCCAGGCGCGCTGCACCGGGTGGCTGCCGTCGGCCGACAGGCCCTCGATGGTGGTCACGGACTTGTCCGCCGCCGCCGCGGCCGGGGTGACGCACGAGCGCATGGCGGTGCCGTCGAGATGGACAGTGCAGGCGCCGCACTGGGCCATGCCGCAGCCGAACTTGGTGCCGGTGAGGCCGACCAGGTCGCGCAGCACCCACAGCAAGGGCATGTCGGGCGGCGCATCCACTTCATGCGCGGTTCCGTTGACGGTCAGCTTCATGTTTCCCTCGCGGCGGCTGGGGCAGAAAAGCCGAGCCTACTCCTGCCGCGGTGCCGAATCCATCGCGGATCGGAGCTCGCCATTTTCGGGCAAGGAAACGCCATTTTCAGGCAAGGCGCGCTCCACCCAGCGGGTCGGCGGCGGTGCCACGTAGGCGTCAAACTGCTGCAACAAACGGCGCGGATCGTCGTTCACCATCATCATCGCCCGGTGCTGCGGCCGCACGAAGCCTTCGGCATGCGTGTGATCCAGGAACTCGCCCAGGCGGTCGTAGTAGCCGGCGACATTGAGCAGGCCGCAGGGCTTCTCGTGCAGGCTCAGCTGCGCCCAGGTCCAGATCTCGAAGATCTCTTCCAGCGTGCCGAGCCCGCCGGGCAGGGCGATGAAGCCATCCGAAAGCTCCGCCATCAGCGCCTTGCGCTCGTGCATGGAGCGCGTGATGCGCAGCTCGCTGAGGCCGTTGTGCCCGGCCTCCTTCTCCACCAGGGCCTCGGGGATCACGCCGGTGACGCGGCCGCCCAGGCGCAGCACCTCGTCGGCCAGCACGCCCATGACGCCGAGGTTGGAGCCGCCGTAGACCAGCCCGATGCCGCGCTCCACCAGGGCCTGCGCCAGGCTACGCGCGCCGCTGGCGTAGTCAGGGAGGCGGCCGGGGCTGGAGCCGCAGTAGACGCAGATGTTCTTGAGCATGGAGGGTCCGGCCTGTTCCAGCGGATAGTCTAGTCGGCGTTGCCGAAATCCGGATCTGGCCTCGAGGCGTAGAACAGGACCGGCATGGCCAGCAGGTAGGATAGTGGCTCTCCAACCGGCCTCACGCCATGCCTGAACTGATCCTGCATCACTACCCCTTGTCTCCCTTCTCGGAAAAGCTGCGAGTCATGCTCGGTTACGCGGACCTGTCCTGGCAGTCGGTCATCACGCGAGAGATGCCGCCGCGGCCCCTGCTGGAGGCCCTGGCCGGCGGCTACCGCAAGGTGCCGGTCGCGCAGATCGGTGCCGATGTCTTCTGCGACACGCGCACCATCGCCTCCGAAATCGCCTCGCTTTCCGGCAAGCCCGAACTGGGCCTGGAGCATTGCTCCGCCGAGGTGCGTGAGTTCGCGGCAGCGGCGGACCTGGAGGTGTTCCTGGCCTGTGTCATGGTCGGCGGCACGAGCAAGATCACCCAACGTGTCCGCGAGGCGATGTCGTTGCCCGACGTGCTGCGCTTCGCCTGGGACCGCATCGGCATCGGCCTGCGGGCCAAGGTGAAGGGTGTGGGCATTCGCGGCGCGCGTCCGCGCGTGCTGCGGCACCTGGCCGAGGTGGAGTCGCGGCTGCAGCAGGACTTCCTGTTCGGAGCGCAACCGAACCATGCGGACTTCTCCACCTACCACAGCCTCTGGTTCATCCGCGACATGGGTGGTTCGTCGCTGATCGACGCCTTCCCGCGGACCCTCGCCTGGATGGAGCGCATGAAGGCTTTTGGCCATGGCAAGCCCCGGTCGGTCAGTGCGGAGCAGGCCTTGGAGATTGCACGCGCGGCGGAGCCGCGCGCCATCGATCCGGAGCATCGCCAGGACACGTTGATCGGGAGCAAGGTCAGCGTCACCCCCACGGATTACGGGCAGGTGCCTACCGTGGGTATCCTGGTGGGGGCTACACCGGAGCGCTGGATCCTGATGCGGGAGCCGCGGGACGGAGGTCGCTTGCACGTTCATCTGCCGAAGGCGGACTTCGTGCTGAAGCGGGTTTAGCGCGCCACTAAATGGTGGGCCCTGTGGGATTTGAACCCACAACCAAGGGATTATGAGTCCCCTGCTCTAACCGTTGAGCTAAAGGCCCGTTCAAGCGGGCGCGCAAAATACCAAAAAAACCGGCGACTGGCTCAGGCGGGCGCACCGCTGGCGGCCGCGGACTCGGCGATCACGGTGCGGTTGCGGCCCTGGCGCTTGGCGGCGTAGAGCACGGTGTCGGCCATGCGGTAGGCCTCGGCCATGGGCACATCGGCATGCACACCGACGCCGCCGGCGCTGATGGTGACGTGACCCAGGGCGGTGTCGGCGTTGGCCAGGTCCAGGGCTTCGACCTGCTGGCGCAGTGCTTCCAGGCGAAGCTCGCCGTCGGCGCGGGAGCAGTCGTACAGCACGATGGCGAACTCCTCGCCGCCGAGGCGCGCCACCATGTCCAGCGGGCGCCGCGCGAATTCGGTCAGCACCAGGCCGATCTCGACCAGGACCCCGTCGCCGTAGTCATGGCCATGGCGGTCGTTGAGGTTCTTGAAGTGGTCCATGTCGACCAGGGCCACGAACAGGCGCTTGTACTCGCGCCGTGCATGGCGTGCCACGGATTCGTAGTGCTGCTCGAAGGCGCGGCGGTTGGGCAGCTTGGTCAGCGGGTCGACGTAGGCCAGCGACTTGAGCAACTGCTGCGCGGCCCAGTTGCGGCGGCTGTAGAGCTCGTTCCACATGGCGCCGCTGATGACCACGCCGACGAAGATGCCTTCCACCAGCCAGTCCACCGGGTTGCGCACCGGCGGTGCCCCCAGCGGGCGCGCCCAGTCGGAGAACAGCATGAAGCCCAGGTACAGGGCGACGAAGGCAGCGGCTTCGCGCAGCGGTACGCGGCCGATCACGATGAAGCCCACCAGCACGCAACTCGACAGGCTGGGGCTGAGGTGGAAGCCCATGGTGATGCCGCGGTGGCGCAGCCATTCCAGCGTGACCGCCAGCACGAGGAAGCTGACCATGAACAGCGTCTCGCCGATGACGCTGCTGGGGCGGCGCCACAGCATCCAGGCGGACAGCAGGCACAGCGGCACGATCAGCGCGAACTCGAAGGCGCGGATCAGCTCGATGAAGCCCGCCGGCGGATGCATCAGCGGCTGGCCCCACAGGGGCGAGGTGACCAGCATCAGCGCCGGCAGCAGGCTGGTCAGCGCGCGGGCCTGGCCGAACTTGGCGCGGGAATCCTCGCGGAAGCGCCTTTCGTGCTCGGGGGGGAAGCGGCTTAGCGGATTGGACGTGCGCGAGGCAGCGTCGAGCTGGCGGAGGAAATCCGCGCTCCGGCTGAGGTCTTCGTAGTCCGTCAGCGGCGCCTTGCGGGAGGCACCGTCCGAGCGGTTCTCCTGGCTGGACGACATGGCAAAGGACTGATTGCTCTAGGAATACATGATGCCGCCCCGCGCTCCGGGGTGCATCGTGCGTTTGCGCCATACGTCCCTGTATTCGGCGGCGTTCAGCGGCCGGTGGCGAACGCGCAAGTTAACCGATTTCCTGCGGGAACAGGTACTTGGCCCTTTCGGAGTGTGATTTGCGTCACATTTCAGTGGCTTGGCGGGCGCGCCGGAAGTGGCCCGGGCCATGGCCGTGGACGCGCTTGAAGCTGCGCCGGAAGGCGGCCTCGGTCTGGTAGCCCAGGCGGCTGGCGACGGCCAGGACCGACAGGCGCGGCTCCTGCAGCAGGCGCAGGGCCGACATCATCCGCCACTGGGTCAGGTATTGGATCGGGGACTGGCCCATCAGCCGGTTGAACTCCTCGGCGAAGCGGCTGCGGGACATGGCCGACACCTCGGCCAGGCTGGCCACCGACCAGTCGCGGCCGGGTTCGCCGTGCATGGCCTGCAGGGCGCGGCCCAGCTGGGGGTCTGCCAGGGCGGCGAGCAGGCCGCGGCGCTGGGGGGTGCGCGCCAGGTAGTGGCGCACGCTCATCACGAACAGGGAGTCGGCCAGCTTGTCGACCACGGCGCCGCTGCCGAAGCTCTCCAGGTTGGCTTCCTCGCACATCAGCTGCGCCACCCGGCGCAGGGCCGAGCCGGCCTCGGTCTCGCGCACGATCAGGCAGTCCGGCAGGGCGTCCAGCAGGGGGTTGCGGTGGCCGCAGACGAAGTCGAACTGGCCGCAGAGCATGGTGGTGAAGCCGTCGCCGTCCAGGCGGTGGGCATGGCCGCGCGGGAAGATCACCAGGTCTCCCGGCGCCAGGGTCTCGGCCTGGGGCAGCCCGGCGCCACTGACCGCGCAGTGGCCGGAGCCGATCAGGTGGAAGATGCAGGCCTCGACGGACGGCTCGGCCTCGTGCCAGCGGCCGCAGTAGCTGGCGTTGTCGGTCACCCGGGCGTGCAGCTGGTAGGCCGCCAGGGCGGAGTCGAGCACACGGTCTTCCGGATTCTTGAGCATGAATGCTGGACGTGTGGGCGCAGTCGGGGCAGATGCGGGAGCCTAGCATTGCCACCATCGAAACCGACATGGGGCCGGAGCATGAAACCGCTGATCGCCGCGCAGGACCTGCTGGACCGCAGCCGCGTGGCCCAGGACCTGGCGCCGCTGCTGATGCGCCTCTACCTGGCCCCGGTGTTCTGGATGGCCGGCATGCAGAAGGCCATGAACTTCCCGGATACGGTGCAGTGGTTCGGCGACATGATGTACGGGCTGGGCCTGCCGTTTCCGGGCCTGATGGCCTTCCTGGCTACGGCTACGGAGCTGGTGGGGGCGGTGGCCCTGGTGCTGGGCCTGGGCTTGCGCTGGATGTGTATCCCCTTGATGGTGACGATGCTGGTGGCGATCTTCACGGTGCACCTGCCGCATGGCTGGCTGGCCATCGCCGAAGGGGCGGGCCCCTTCGCCACCGAGCGCACCATGCTGGCGGTGGAGCGCCTGGCCGAAGCCAAGGACATATTGCGGGAACATGGCGACTACGAGCACCTGACCGAGTATGGCCCGCTGGTCATCCTCAACAACGGTGTCGAGTTCGCCGTAACTTACTTTGTCATGCTGCTGTCGCTATTCTTCACCGGCGCCGGACGCTACGTCAGCGTGGACGGGTGGATGCGCCGCTGCATCCATGTCGATTCCCTGCGCGTATAAGCGCACATCATCACTGGCCATTCCGGCCCGTTACCAGGAGAGAGCATCATGCGTCAGTCCAAGAAACCCCTCGCCATCGCCCTCGGCGCCGCCTTTGCCATGACCGGCATGGCTGCCCAGGCTTCCGTGTTCAAGACCACCGACCTGTCCGGCGGCTACATGCAGCTGGCCGACGCCAAGGCCGGCGAAGGCAAGTGTGGCGAGGGCAAGTGCGGTGAAGGCAAGTGCGGTGGCGCCAAGGCCGACGGCAAGAAGGCCGAGGGCAAGTGTGGCGAAGGCAAGTGCGGCGAGAAGAAGGGCGCCGAGAAGAAGGCGCACGAGGGCAAGTGCGGTGAGGGCAAGTGTGGCGAGAAGAAGGCCAAGTAAGCCTTCGGCCTGCACCGTAGAGGGATGAGCCCATGAAGGCCGTCACCACTGCCGTGCAGGGCGCCGGACTCGGTCTGCGGCGGGCCCTCCTGGGCCCGCTCGCAGACCAGTCTCCCGGCGAGATCGGCTTCCTGGAAGCCACGCCGGAAAACTGGATGAACATCGGCGGCCGCTACGGCCGCGCGTTCCGCGAATACACGGAGCGCTTTCCCTTCGTCACCCACGGCCTGTCGCTGTCGATCGGCAGCCCCGCGCCGCTGGATGAGGATTTTCTGCATCGCCTGAAGGCCTTTCTCGACCTTCACGGCATTGCCGACTATACCGAGCACCTGACCTACTGCTCGGACGACGGACACCTCTACGACCTGATGCCGATTCCGTTCACGGAAGAGGCGGTTGAATACGTCGCCGCGCGCGTGCGGCGCGTGCAGGACATCCTGCAGCGGCGCATCGCGCTGGAGAATGCGAGTTTTTACATTGCGTTGGGCGACAGCATCGGCTCGCGCATGAGCGAGCTCGATTTCATCCGTGCTGTGCTCGAACGCGCCGACTGCGACCTGCTGCTGGACGTCAACAACATCTACGTCAACAGCATCAACCATCGCTACGACCCGGCGAAATTCCTCGACGGCCTGCCGGCGGAGCGCGTGCGCTACATCCATGTTGCCGGTCATTACGACGAGGCCGAGGACCTGCGCGTGGATACCCATGGCGCCGATGTGATCGACCCGGTCTGGGCGCTGCTGGCGCGTGCCTACGAACGCATCGGTCCGGTGCCGACGTTGCTCGAGCGCGACTTCAACATTCCGCCGCTGCCGGAGCTGATGAAGGAGATCCGCCACATCAACACCCTGCAGGCGCGCCATGCCGCGCCCCGGCGGGTGGCCCATGGCTGAGGCGGCGTTCCAGGAGCTGCAGAGGCAGTTCGCCGCCCACCTGCGCGATCCGCAGGCCCATGCGCCGCCGCCCGGCATCGAGGATCGGCGCCTGCAGATCTATCGCGAGCTGTTCTACAACAACGTCGAGGACTGCCTGGCCGGTGCCTTCCCGGTGCTGCGTGCCATCACGCCGGATGACGCCTGGCATGCGCGCGTGCGCGATTTCTACGCGCGGCACCGCAGCGAGTCGCCGCAGTTCCACCAGATCGCCGCCGAGTTCCTGCGCTACCTGGAGGAGGAGCGCGGCGAGCATCCGGACGATCCCCCCTTCCTGCGCGAGCTGGCGCACTACGAGTGGGTGGAGCTGGCGCTGGATGTGGCGGAGGAATCGCTGGCCGATCCTCAGGGCGGCGCCGACGATGTGCTGGACGCCGTGCCCTGGCTGTCGCCGCTGGCCTGGTCCCTGGCCTACGAGTGGCCGGTGCATCTGATCTCGGCGGACTTCCAGCCGGAGCAGCCGCCGGAGCAGCCGACCTATGTGCTGGTGTGGCGCAACCGCGCCGACCAGGTGCGCTTCATGGAGACCAATGCCGTCACCGCGCGCCTGCTGCAGTTGATCGAGGAGCAGCCCGGCGTTGCCGGGCGTGAACTGCTGCTGCAACTGGCCGCGGAAATGGGGCACCCGCAACCGCAGGCGGTGGTGGAGCAGGGCGCGGAGATTTTGCGCGACCTGTGCGAGCGCGAGATACTGCTTTAAATCTCCGTCCCCTCGGCTGCTTGCGGGAGAGAGGCGAGCAGAATCAACTCTTCAGCAACTGATCCCGCACGGCGCTCAGCTTCTCCAGCGCGTGCTGGTAGCCGCGTTCCACCACCTGGTCCAGCTTCTTCCAGTCGAACAACGCGACGCCGCTGACCGGCATGCGCACGTAAGCATCGGCGCGTGCGGCGCGCTGGGCGGTGCCGCTTTCGCTGGTCAGCGTGGCGGTGCGGAAGACGATGGCGAACAGCCCCGGACGCTCGTCCTCCTTCTTGAACTTGAACAGCGCCTCCGGGTCCGGTCCGACCACGCCGGGTGCGGAGATGCCGCCCTCGGTGCTGACGTCGGAGGCAACGATGGGACCGCGGCCCCAGCCCTGCATGACGTCGGTGGGCAGGCTGTTGATCACCGAGCCGTCGGCCAGCAGGTCGCCGTTCCAGGCCACCGGCGGCGCCACGCCGGGCACGCACATGCTGGTGGCCACCCACAGGTGCAGGGGGCCCTGGTCGTGCACCATGGCGCGGCCGCGCGTCAGGTTGGTGCTGACGCAGAAATAAGGCGTGCGCAGGGCCTCGATGCGGCGCTCTTCGAACAGCTCGTGCAGGCGCTTGGAGAACTTGCGCCCGCGGATCAGCGCGACGCTGGGGAACAGGTAATCGTTGAGGTAGTTGTTGTGCACGAAGGTCTCGCGGGCGACGTGCAGCATCTCCTCGTGCGTGTAGCCGCAGGCGGTCAGCGCGGCGAAGAAGGCGCCCATGCTGGAGCCGCCGGTGGCGTCCACCGGGATATCCAGCTCGCGCAGCGCGCGGATCAGGCCGATATGCGCGAAGCCGCGGGCGCCGCCGCCGCCCAGTACCACGCCCACGCCGCGACCGCTGAGCTGGCGCGCCAGCGACTCATAGTCGGCGCGGCTGCCGGGGCGCAGGTAGTAGTGGGCGCGGGCATTGCAGAGCTCGCGCCACTTGAGGATGTGCTCCGGGTCGATGCCTTCGGGGCGGATCATCACGATCTCCACCGGGGCGCGCGTGCCGCTCTGGCGCAGTTCGTCGAGCATCGCGCTCAGCTGCGGGTAGGAGCGGCTGGTGACCACCATCAGCACACGGTCGGCCTGGCGCATGCAGCGCTGTGCCCAGGCATCGGCGTCGCGGTTGGCCAGGTAGACCAGGTAGCGCTGTTCGCATTCGATGCGGTCCAGGAATTCGAGCAGGCGCCCGTTGATGCTCGGGTCCTGCGACAGTGTCGCGCCCGGGCCCAGCTCGCTGTCGCAGAGCACCGAGTCCACCAGGCGCACCGGGTAGTGCGCTGCCAGTGCGTCGCGCAGGCCGGCGGCTACCGCCGCGGCGTCCGCGTCGCCCACCGCCGGCACCACGGCGAAGCTGCGCACGCTGCGCGCCGCGGCCAACTGCTGCGAGTGCTGGTTCTGGCGCAGGCGATGGATGATGACGCGCGTGATCTCGATCATCGCGCCCGGGTAATTCTCGATCACCGCATAGAGGTCTTCGCGCGGGATGCGCAGCAGGATGCTGTCGCGCACCGCGTAGACAGACACGCTGCGGGTTTCGCCGGAGATCACGCCGATCTCGCCGATCGGCTCGTGGTGGCCGATGTCACCCAGGACCGAGCCGTCCTTGTTCACCGCGCGCAGGCGCCCGGTGCTGACGATGTAGACCGAGTCCGCCGCTTCGCCCGCTTCGAACAGCACGCTGCCGCTGCGGATGCCCAGCAGCTCGGTGTGGGCGGACAGGGCATCCAGTGCCTCGGGCTGTAGCCGCGAGAACAAGGGTGTCTGCGCCAGGACGGTCCGGGTATCCATCGCTCCCCATGCGATTTTTGGGCAGTCTATCGCTAACGACCGTCGCCCGGTGTGGTCGAAATCACTTCCGCCCGCGTGACATCATCCCGCCATGCGCCTGTGCCGGCCTACGCTCCTGCTGCTGTTACCGCTGCTCTGGTCCGCCGGCGCGGCCGCCGCCGAGTTGAGCCTGGGTATCGGCCGCATCGAGGGGCCGGGCTGGAAGGCCGAGGGCATCCAGGCCCGGATGGATGGCGCCGGCCGGGTGTCGGCCCGTGTCGCCCGCGCCGAAGCCACTGCCTTGCCGGCACCCCTGCAGAAGCTGGAAGCCGCCTGCCGCATCGGCCGGGGCGAGGGCGGGGGGCTGGCCTGCCGAGAGGGGCGCCTGGCGTTGTCATCGGCCAAGCTCGGGCGCCTGCAGGGCCGGTTCGACGTCAGCGTGCGGGGTGCCGACGACTGGCAACTGAAGCTGCCGCAGTTGCAGGGCGAGATCAGCGGCCAGGACAGCGCCGAGCGCTTCATCGCGGAAAAGCTGGCCTTTGCGCTCGACGCCGACCTGCGCCGCCAGGGCGGGCGTCTGCAGGGCCGCACCGGACTGCGCCTGCTGTCCGGCCAGGGCTATGCCGATCCGGTCTATTCCGACTTCTCCACTCACCCGCTGCAGTTGCAGGGCCAATGGCGCCTGGACACGGCCGCCGGCCGCCTGGACCTGGAAACCCTGCAGGTGGAGCAGCCCGGCATCGGCCGCCTGGACCTGAGCGGCCAATGGCGCCTGAAGCAGGGCCGGGCCGGGCTCGACGCGGTGGCCGACATCGGCGCCTTGGAGCTGGCACCGGCGGCGGAGCTCTACGCCAAGCCCTTCCTCGCTGGATCGCGCATGGCCGACGTCAGCGCCCGCGGCCAGCTGCGCGGGCGCATCGAGCTTCAGGGCGGCGCGCCCCAGAAGGTGGCGCTGGAACTGCAGGAGGCCGGCGTGACCCTGGCCCGGCTGGGCCTGTCGGCCGACGGGCTCGGCGGCCGCCTGGGCTGGGCGGCGGAGTCCGAGCGCGCGCAGCCGGCCACGCTGCGCTGGCAGGCGCTGCGCGTCGGCAAGCTGGAGAGCGCGCCGGGCCAGATGCAGTACCAGGCCGGCGCCCGCGACTTCCGCCTGACCGCGCCGCTGCGCCTGGGCCTGCTCGACGGTGCGATCAACGTCCGCCATCTGGACCTGCGCCGCGCCGGCCAGCCCGGCATGTCCGCGGCCCTGGATGCCGATATCGAGCCGATCGAGCTGGCACGCCTGTGCCGCGCCTTCGGCTGGCCGGAGTTCAGCGGCACCCTGTCCGGCCGCATCCCCGGCGTGAAGCTGGAGAACGACCTGCTGTCGCTGGACGGCGCATTGACCGCCCGGGCCTTCGACGGCGACATCCGCATTGGCGACCTGCGCGTGATCCAGCCCTTCGGCGTGTTGCCCCGTGTGGCAGCGGACATCCGCCTGCGCAATCTCGACCTGCAGCAGGTCACCAGCGCCTTCTCCTTCGGCCGTATCGAGGGCCGCCTCAATGGCGACGTCAGCGGCCTGCGCCTGCTGGGCTGGCGCCCGGTGGCGATGGATGCGCGCCTCTACACGCCGCCGGACGATCGCTCGCGCCACCGCATCTCGCAGCGCGCCATCGACAGCATCTCCCGCGCCGGCGGCGGACCCGCCGGCCTGCTGCAGCGCAGCGCCCTGCGCGTGTTCGACGACTTCGCCTACGACCGCGTCGCCTGGAGCTGCCGCCTGGACAACGGCATCTGCATCATGGATGGCCTGGAGCCGGCCAAGAACGGCGGCTACGTGCTGGTGAAGGGCCGCCTGCTGCCGCGCATCGACGTGGTGGGTTTCTCGCGCCGGGTGGGCTGGGACACCTTCCTGGCGCAGCTCAAGGCCGCTATGGCCGCCGAGAAGGCCGAAGTGAGATAAGCGGGCCCCGCGTCACAAAGCTTCATCACCGGTTCAGTGCCCCGATCTATACTTCGCGCAAACGACACCCCTAGGAGACGTCACATGACCCGCTGGCTTTCCGCGACCCTGGCCACTGCTGCCCTCAGCCTCGCCGCCTGCGTCACCATCAACGTCTACTTCCCCGCCGCCGCGGCCGAGAAGGCTGCCGACCGCATCATCGACGACGTCTGGGGCCAGCAGCCCGGCGCCCCGGCACCGGCCTCGGTGCCCGCGCCGACCTCCAGCCTGGACCTGCCGCGCCTGCTGGTCGGCCTGCTGGACCTGGTGATCCCGCCGGCCGCCGCGCAGGAGCCGAACATCGACGCCTCCTCGCCCGAGGTCACGCACCTCAAGGCGCAGATGGAGAACCGCTTCGCCGAGCTCAAGCCGCTGCTGGATTCCGGCGGCATCGGCCTGACCAACGACGGCCTGCTGGCCGTGCGCGATGTGCCGCTGGCGCAGCGCACCGCAGCGCGCAACCTGGTGGGCAACGAGAACGCCGACCGCACCGCGCTGTACCGCGAGATCGCCACCGCCAACAAGCAGCCGCAGTGGGAGAAGGACATCCGCGCCGTGTTCGCCCAGCGCTGGATCGCCAAGGCCGCGCCGGGCTGGTGGTACCAGGATGCGAATGGGGCGTGGAAGCAGCGATAGTTGAATTCGAGTTGGGTTTCCAATTCGGAGACCCATGTAAATCCTCACCTCAGCCCCTCTCCCGTGTACGGGAGAGGGGCTTTGCTTTTATGAGTGAGAAAAGGTGTGGGCGAGGCCCCCCGACCTGTTCGAATCTTGATGAGCGTAGCGAATGCTTTTGCTGTTGGGCCCCTTCCAGAAGCGCCCGCACGGTGGTCGGGCGCAGGGGCGAGCCGGACAGGAGTCCGGCCGAGGGGCCTCAGGCCATGGATGGCCTGTGGGCCCGACCCGTCGCGACCGACCGCCGTGCGGGTTGCCCCGCCTAAGCGGGGCCGCGGATGGAGGGTGTGCTTTCTTTGGCTTACCTTTCTTTGCACAAGCAAAGAAAGGTAAGTCGCCCTTAGGCGAAATAAACCAACAGAGATCAGCAGCGCCTGACCGGCGTAGTCGCCGGCATCACAGCTTTGGCTTTTCACCGAAAGTCCGCTGCCCCTCACCCCCCGCCCTCTCCCCGTAAACGGGGAGAGGGAGCCACTTAGCTCTTGGGCTCTTCCCGCATCAGGCTTTTCACCCAGGGCGTGGCCAGCAACAGCAACATCGCCGCGCCGCCGGCAAACAGCGTCACCTGCATGAAGCGCGCAGGCATCTGCGCCACGGCGTCCGCGCCGGACAGCTCGCCCGCCAGCAGGCCGGCGATCACGTAGCCCAGCGAGGCGGCCATGAACCACACGCCCATCATCTGGCCGAGGTAGCGCTTGGGCGCCAGCTGCGTGACCGCCGACAGGCCCACCGGCGACAGGCAGAGTTCGCCGACGGTGTGGAACAGGTAGGTCAGCATCAGCCAGGTCGGCAGCACCTTCTCGCCCTGCACGACGTAGAGCGAGGCGAAGTACAGCACCAGGAAGCCGAGCGCCAGCTGCGCCAGCGCCAGCACGAACTTGGCCGGCACCGAAGGATTGAGGTTGCGCCGGCCCAGGTTGATCCACAGGGCGGCCAGGAATGGCGTCAGCAGGATGATGATCAGGGGATTGATCGACTGCAGCCAGGAGGCCGGGAATTCCCAGCCGAAGAACACACGGTCCGTGTGCACCTTGGCGAACAGGTTCAGCGATGAGCCGACCTGCTCGAAGCCGGACCAGAACACCGCGGCGGCCACGAACAGGATGGCGATGGCGCCGATGCGGCGGCGTTCGTTGGCATCCAGGCCGCCGAACAGCAGCAAGCCCAGGATGAAGGCGACGGCGATCAGGGTGATGGCGCCGGCGGTGTACTTGGACAGTTGCACGGCATCGATCGCCAGCTGGCCCGCCAGGCCAAAGGCCACGACCACGGCGATCAGGGCCACGCCGGCCAGGGCCAGGCCCTTGTCGCGCTGGCGGTGGGTGGGATCGACCACGCCGGGTGCGGCGCCCGCGCCTTCCAGCAGCGGCAGCCGCAGGCGGTACTGGATCAGGCCCAGGGTCATGAAGATGCCGGCGGCGCCGAAGCCCCAGTGCCAGCCGACCTTTTCGCCAAGGTAGCCACAGACGACCTGGCCGATCAGGGCGCCCAGGTTGATGCCCATGTAGAACAGCAGGAAGCCGGCATCGCGCCGTGCCGGATCGTTGTTGTACAACGCACCGACCATGCCGCTGATGTTGGGCTTGAGCAGGCCGGTGCCCAGCGCGATCAGCACCAGGCCCAGGTAGAAGGTCTGGGTGCCCGGCACGGCCATGGTGAAGTGGCCGGCGGCGATGACGATGCCGCCGTACCAGACGGCGCGTTGCGCGCCGAGGAGGCGGTCGGCGATCCAGCCACCGGGCAAGGCGGCGAGATAGCACGCGGCGGTGTAGAGCCCATAGATCGCCGTGGCCTGCCGCTCAGGCAGGCCCATGCCGCCGGCGTCGACAGCGGCGACCATGGCGAACACCAGGATCGCGCGCATGCCGTAGTAGCTGAAGCGCTCCCACATCTCGGTGAAGAACAGGACAGGCAGTCCGCGAGGGTGTTCCTTGAACAGCGAGCCGATCATCGTTGCGTGTTCCGGTGAGGTTTATTCGTGAGGCAGGCGCAGGCCCACGTCGGTGATGATGTCGCGGTCCATCTTGCGGACCACCAGGTCGATCTCGCCCAGGCGCAGGCGATCGCCGACCACGGCGTTGGGTAAGTACTTGTTGAAGACGCCGCGCACGTCCAGGTCTGCGCCGCCGGCCGGCGGCGGCACGCCGTAAGCGTCCGCGATGTCGGCCATCTTCGCGTTGGGATCCAGGTGGAACTCGCCGAAGTAGCGTTGCTCGGCTTCGCGCACCGGCCGGCGCGTGCTCTGGAAGACCTCGTCGAGCTGCGGCAGGTCGCGTTCCGCCGCCACCAAGGAGACGTAGTCGCCGGCCCGTAGCGTGCCCCACTCGCGATAGTTCTGCAGGCGGCCGGCTCGGGACAGCGCGATCACGCGCGAGACGTCCTGCAGCGGCAGTTCCTTGTGGCGCAGGCCGATCAGGCTGCTGTCATGACCGATGCGGTAGCTGACGATCTCGTAGCCGCGCTGGCCGGGCAGGTCGAACTCGATGCGGTGCACCAGGGTGGAACTGGCCGGCATCTGCAGGCCCAGCAGGCGCGCCGCCGGTGCTACCGTCCAGCCCTGCACCAGCAGCGACACCAGCACGATGAAGAAGGCGATGTTGAAGAACAGCGCGGCGTTCTCCAGGTTGGCCAGCCAGGGATAGGTGGCCAGCACGATCGGGACCGAGCCGCGCAGGCCTACCCAGCTGATGAAGACCTGCTCGCGTGCGGGGAAGCGGAAGGGCAGCAGCGCCAGCCACACCGACAGCGGCCTGGCCACCAGGATCAGCACCAAGGCGATCAGCAGGGCGGGCCCCGCCACCGGCCACAGCTTGGACGGCGAGGCCAGCAGGCCCAGGATCACGAACATGCCGATCTGTGCCATCCAGGCGATGCCGTCGTGGAAGCGACGGATGCCGGCGGCGGCGCGCACGCGCCGGTTGGCCAGGGTGATGCCGGCCAGGTACACGGCCAGGAAGCCGCTGCCGCCCAGCACGGCGGTCACGCCGAAGATCAGCAGGCCGCCGAACAGGGCCAGCAGCGGGTACAGCGAGTCCGACAGCTCCAGGCGGTTGAGGGCCTTGACCAGCAGGCGGCCGCCGCCGATGCCCAAGGCCGCGCCCAGGCCGCCCTGCAGCACCAGCATCCAAAGCGTGTCGAGGGCGCCGAAGGCCTCGGGGTTCTGCAGGTAGGCGATCAGCACCAGTGTCATCAGGATCGCCATCGGGTCATTGCTGCCCGACTCGATCTCCAGCACCGAGGTGACGCGCTTGTTCAGGTGCACGGCGTTGTTGTGCAGCAGCGAGAACACCGCGGCGGCGTCGGTGGAGCCGACGATGGCGCCGATCAGCAGGCCCTCGGCCCAGCCCAGGTCCAGCAGCCAGGCGGAGAATGCGCCCACCACTCCGGCGGTGATCAGCACGCCGAAGCTGGCCAGGCTGACGGCGGGCTTCAGGCCGACGCGGAAGTCCTCCATGCGCGTGCGCATGCCGCCGTCGAACAGGATCACGGCCAGGGCCGCGGTGCCGGCCAGGTTGGCCAGCGGGTAGTCGCTGAAATGGATGTTGCCGGGCCCGTCCTCGCCGGCCAGCAGGCCGATGATCAGGAACACGAGCAGCAGCGGCACGCCCAGGCGGGGCGTGATGACGGTGGCGAGGATGCTGGCGAGGAACAGCACCGCCGCCAACAGGATCATGTGGTTGGCGAATTCCATTGTCTGCAAGAGTAACCGCAGATGGGCTTCGCAAGAACCCTGCCGGGGTGATTATTTTTTGCTCGCCCTGCCGTGGGAGAGGGGATATCGCTCAGCGCAGCTGAACCTTGAACAGTTCCTTCGAGCGCCGCCAGACGTAGGCCACGGTCAGCAGCGTGACGCCGCTGCCGAAGATCACCGAGGGCACCACGCCCATCAGGCGAGCCGCCACGCCGGACTCGAAGGCGCCGAGCTCGTTGGACGAGGACACGAAGATGCTGTTGACCGACAGCACCCGGCCGCGCAGGTGCTCGGGCGGGATGGTCTGCAGGATGGTGCCGCGGATCACCACGCTGACGCTGTCGGCGGCGCCGACGAAGAACAGCGCGGCCAGCGACAGCCAGAGGCTGTCCGACAGCGCGAACACCAGGGTACCCAGGCCGAAGCACAGCACCGACAGCAGCATGTTGCGCCAGGCGTGGTGGATCGGCGGGTACCAGGCCAGCAGCAGCACCGTCAGCATGGCGCCCACCGCCGGCGCGGAGCGCAGCAGGCCCAGGCCCTCCGGGCCGACCTTGAGGATGTCCTCGGCGAAGATCGGCAGGATCGCCACCACGCCGCCGAACAGCACCGAGAACATGTCCAGCGAGATGGCGTAGAGGATGATCTTGCTGCGCCAGACGTACTGCAGGCCTTCGTGCAGCGACTGCCAGATGGTCTCGCCTTCCTGGGGTATGGCCGCCACCGGCCGGGGCCGGATCAGGAACAGCAGCAGGAATGCGGCGACGAACAGGGCGATGGACACCAGCAGTGCGCCGGTCAGGCCCAGGCCGGCGTAGAGAAAGCCCGCGGCCACCGGGCCGACGATGGCGCCGGCCTGCCAGAACGTGCTGGACCAGGTGGCGCCGTTGGCGTAGTGCTCGCGCGGCAGCAGGAAGCCCCGGAGCGCGGAACTGGCGGGCGAATAGAAGCCGCGGGCGAAGCCCACCACCATGAACATGGCGTAGATCACCAGCAGCATGCCCCATTGCGGCAGGTGCGCCCTGGCACCTTCATGGCTGACCACAGTCAGCACGACCGAGCCGGCGATGATCACCAGCAGGGCGTACTGCATGATGCGCCGCTTCTCGTAGCGGTCGGCGAAGTAGCCGCCGAACAGCGCCAGGGCAATGAAGGGGATGGCCTCGGCCAGGCCGATGAAGCCCAGCGTCAGCGGATCGCGCGTCAGCTTGTAGAGCTCGTAGCCCAGCGCGACCTGCTGCACCAGGATCGCCATGGTAGCGAGCAGGCTGCCGACGATCAGGTAGCGGTACTCCGGGAAGCGGAGCGCCGCGTAGGGATCGTGCTTGCCGACGGCGGTGGACACCGAGCGGCCGTCCTCAGCTGTTGTTGCCGTGCTCTCTGGTCTCAGAGAACTGCACGTCCGGGAAGCGTTCCTTCGCCATGTTCAGGTTGACGTTGCTGGACGCCAGGTACACCAGGTCGCCGTAGTGGTCCTTGGCGATGCGGTTGTCGTTCTTCTCGACGAATTCCTTGAGCTTCTTGGGGTCGGCGCAGTCGATCCAGCGCGCGTTGTGCACCTGCACCGGCTCGAACACCGAATCCACGCCGTATTCGTCCTTGAGGCGGTACTGCACCACGTCGAACTGCAGCACGCCCACCGCGCCCAGCACGATGTCGTTGTTGGCGATGGGGCGGTAGACCTGCGTCGCGCCCTCTTCGCAGAGCTGGTCCAGGCCCTTGTTGAGCTGCTTGGCCTTCATCGGGTCCTTCAGCACCACGCGGCGGAACAGCTCCGGCGCGAAGTTGGGGATGCCGGTGAAGCGCAGCTCCTCGCCCTCGGAGAAGGAATCGCCGATGGCGATGGTGCCGTAGTTGTGCAGGCCGATGATGTCGCCGGGGTAGGCTTCCTCGACCACGTCGCGGTCGGCGGCCATGAAGGTCAGCGCGTGCGACACGCGCACGGGCCCGCCCAGACGCACCGAGTGCAGCGTCATGCCGCGCTTGTAGGCGCCGGAGCAGACGCGCAGGAAGGCCACGCGGTCGCGGTGCTTCGGGTCCATGTTCGCCTGGATCTTGAACACGAAGCCGGTGAATTTCTCTTCTTCCGGCTGCACGTCACGCACCGTCGAGCTGCGCTCCTGCGGCGGTGGCGCCCACTCGGTGAAGCCGTTGAGCAGCTCGCGGATGCCGAAGTTGTTGATGGCGGCGCCGAAGAACACCGGCGTCAGCTTGGCCGCGCGGTACTGCTCCAGGTCGAAGTCGGTGCCGGCCATCTGCAGCAGGTCGATCTCGTCGCGCAGCGTCTGGTAGATGCCGCCGAAGCGCTCCATCAGCGCCGGGTTCAGCAGCCCGTCCACGGTCTCGATCTCGGAGACGCGGTGCTTGTCGCCGGAGTAGAGGTAGAAGCGGTCTTCCAGCAGGTGGTACACGCCCTTGAAGTCGCGGCCCATGCCCAGCGGCCAGGTGATCGGCGTGCAGTTCAGGCCCAGCACCTTCTCCACTTCGTCCAGCAGCTCCAGCGGCGGGCGGCCTTCGCGATCCAGCTTGTTGATGAAGGTGATTATCGGCGTGTCGCGCAGGCGGCAGACCTCCATCAGCTTGATGGTGCGGGTTTCCACGCCCTTGGCGGCGTCGATCACCATCAGCGCCGAGTCCACCGCCGTCAGGGTGCGGTAGGTGTCCTCGGAGAAGTCCTCGTGGCCCGGGGTGTCGAGCAGGTTGACGATCTTGTCGTTGTAGGGGAACTGCATCACCGAGGTGGTGATGGAGATACCGCGCTGTTGTTCCAGCGCCATCCAGTCCGAGGTGGCATGACGGCTGGCCTTGCGGCCCTTGACCGTACCGGCCAGCTGGATGGCGCCGCCGAACAGCAGAAGCTTCTCGGTGAGCGTGGTTTTACCCGCGTCCGGGTGGGAGATGATGGCGAAGGTACGGCGTTTGCGCGCCTGTTCGATGATACTGCTCATGCTGACTGGCCGAGATGGGTCAAACCGCTAGTTTAACCCAGCGACAGCGCTTTTGCCTCGGCTAGAGTGGCGTCGCGTTGAGGATCGCCTGTTGCAACAGCAACAGATCGGCCGCGTTGAGCACCCCGTCGCCGTTGACGTCGGCCAAGGCGGTCTCCAGGCTGCTGGGCGCGATGACGCCGGCCACCAGCCGGGACATGACCACCAGATCACCGGCGTTGAGCAGACCGTCGGGCGCGCCGCGCGGGCCGACGTCGCCCTTGTCCGAGCGGGTCGGGTCCAACCCATAGAGGTTGACTTCGTCGCCATCGCTGAGCCCGTCGGCGTCGCTGTCGGGGTTGTTGGGATCGGCGCCGGCGTTGTACTCGCCCAGATTGTCCAGGCCATCGCCATCGACGTCGCCGCTGGCCGTCTGCGCCAGGCTGCCGAAGTGGGTGAACTCCCAGTTGTCGGGCATGCCGTCGGCGTCCGAATCGCCGCTGCCATAGCTGTGCACCGTCACGCTGGCCGCGCTGCTTTTTCCGCCGCTGTCGCTGGCCGTGGCGGTCAGGATGTGCGTGCCCTCGCTGAGCTGCACACTGAGCGCCGCGCCGCTGCCCAAAAAGCCGTCCAGGTTCGAGCTCCAACCGATCAGCGCACTGAGGTCGCCGTCCTCGACATCGCTGGCGCTCGCCTCCAGCGCGACGAAATCGCTGTCGAGAAAGCCCTCGTTGTCGGCCGGGCGGGAAAGGCTCACCTGAGGCGGATTGTTCAGGGTGACATGAACCGTGAAGCTTTCGCTGGCGCTGTTACCGCCATCGGACACCGTCACCGAAATGCCGGCGTCTCCGGAACTGCCGGTTTTCGGCGCCAGCCACAAGGTGCGTCGCCGGCCGCTGCCGCTGAAGGACAGGCCGCCGGGCTCGACGATCGCGCTGTTGGCCGACTGCGCGCTCAGCGTCAGACTCGCCAGCGGGGTATCGTTGTCGAGCACCAGCACCGGGATGCCGATCGTCTCGCCGTCGCGCGCCGCCTGGTCGCCCAGCACCGCCAGGACCGGCGCGGCGCTCGGCGGCACCTGCCAGCCAATATCCTCCAGCAAGGGCAGCGCCAATCCCGGTCCGGTCTTGGGGCCGGTATCGAAGGGTTCCATCAGTTCGTTCGGGCTCACACTGTTGCTGAAGTGGGAGACCGAAGAGCCGGCACTGAGGGTGGCCGGGGCATACATGCGCACGTGTCCCTGATTGATCCCGCCGCTGTAGTTCGCCACCAGGTCGGTCACCTTCTGTCCCACCCAGTGCAGATAAGAGGTCTTGGTGGCCGAGGCCAGGCGCCCGTTATTGCTCAGCTGGTCCCAGGTTTTCGCCGGCGACAGACTGTGATCCTCCAGCTTGAGCATGTAGGTGTCGTTGATGTTGTTGAAACGCGCGCCGGTGTTGAGATCGACGAAGGTCTGAAAACCCAAGCCGTGGCCGATCTCGTGCAGTACGACGCTGAACAGTTCTATGGTACCGGCGGGTTTGTTGCCGTCGAGTCCGTAGTACCAGTTGGTGTTGTTGAGACAATTGTTGTTGTTGTCGATATCGGCGTTGAAAGTGGCGGAGATGTCCGCCGAGGCGCCGAGATCGCTGTTGGCAAGGCTGTTGGCCAGCGCCTGCGGATACCAGGTGTTGGTCAGCGGGGCACCGGGGAAATTCCGATGGATGGAGGTGGTGCCGGCCGAACCCAGAACCGCCTGACTGGCGGTACAGGTCAGCGGATCGAACTGCGCCGCCACCGTGATGGTGACGTTGCTGGCGATCACCGACTGCCAGACTTTCGCCGCGTGCCGGAAGACAATCAAGCGCTGTTCACCCAGGGTCATGCCCGGGTTGCCACCCACCGGCGCGACCGGGGTGGCGTCGTTGAAGCCTTCGCCGGCCCCGTCCTGGTTGGCGATGACGATCTGCGTGGCCTGGGCGCTGAAGCCGCAGGCGCCCAGACACAGCAGCACCGCGAGTCGAAGCGCCGCCGGATAGGTCATGGCGGCGTGGCCGGCGCCGGTTCGGGCGGCACGTCGGAGTACTCCATGATATGCACGTTGCCTTGCGCATCGACGGTGGCGACCGGCGCCATATGGAACCGGCGCTGCAACTCGACACTGATCGCGCCGCGGTGTTCCCGCTCGACCAACCCCTGCGAGGAGGTGTTCAACATCCGGCCAAGCGCACGGCGGATTTCCGGCTCCAACCTGGGTGGCACCGGATCCGCGCCAGCGGCTGGCGGCGAAACGGCCGCGGGCGGCGTTGGTGGCGCCGGGCTCGGGTCCGCGGCCCGAGCCACCGGCAGCACGCCGATACCGACGACCAAAACGCTTAGCCAGGAAATGTTCGCGAGTGTCGCCCTTGTTTTTCTAATCATATGTCGACCCGGTGGTGACCACCGCTGGCTCTCCCCCACCAGCAACCCCACTATACCATTTTGCGGTGCCGGGACGAAGCCGCCCAAAACTCGTCATCCCACTAAAATCAAAGAAATTTTTCAATCGACCAGGCTGCGCGCCAGAAGCAAGGCGTCTTCCCGCCCCTGTGCCGCCGGATAGTAATCGCGCCTGACACCGATTTCGTTGAACCCCAGTTTTTCATACAGCGCCAGCGCGGGCTTGTTCGAGGGGCGCACCTCGAGCAGAACGATATCGGCATTGTGCCGACAGGCGAGCTGCATGAAGTGTTTCAGCAACCGCGTTCCCACGCCCTGGCGCTGCGCGGCCGGACTGACCGTCAGATTCAGCAGGTGGGATTCGCCGGCGGCCACGCTCATGACGCCATAGCCGCGAATCTCCGCGCCGGCGGCATAACACCAGCAGCAATAGCCCACCCGCAGACAGTCGCTGAAAATACGCCGCGTCCACGGATAGGCATAGGCCCGTTGCTCGATGGCCATCACCGCGTCCAGATCGGCCGCCAGGAGGGGGCGTATCTGGGCGGCGTTGCCGGCCACCACGGCGTTCATGGCTTGCGTTCCCCCAGAGAGGCCAGCGCCAACTGCAGATCCGACCAGGCCTTGCGCTTGTCCAGCGGCGAGCGCAACAAATAGGCCGGATGATAGGTCGCCACCACCGGAATATCGGTGTCGCCATAGCGATGCGCGGTGCCGCGCAGCTTACCGATCGGGGTATCGGTGTTCAGCAGATTCTGCGCGGCGATGCGACCGAGCGCGAGAATGACACGCGGCCGCACGAGTGCGATCTGGCGCGCCAGATAGGGCTCGCAACACACCACCTCCTCGGGACGCGGATCGCGATTGTTCGGCGGCCGGCATTTGAGGATATTGGCGATATATACCTGCTCGCGGCGCAAGCCGACCGCCCGCAACATGGCGTTGAGCAATTGGCCCGCCCGCCCCACGAAGGGCTCGCCCCGGAGGTCCTCGTCTTTCCCCGGCGCCTCTCCGATGATCAGCCAGTCGGCTGCGTGATTGCCGACGCCGAACACCGTCTGGGTGCGGGTGCTGTGCAACGGGCACAGGCGGCACTCAGCGACGCTTTGGCGCAGCGCCTCCCAATCCATGTGGGTCACGTCCGGGCGGCGAACCTGTGCCCCCGCCGCCGCGTTCGCTTCGACCGCTTCGACCGCTTCGACCGCTTCGGCTGCTTCGGCTGCTTCGGCTGCTTCGGTGACAGGTGTGACCACGGCGCCTGCAACGACGTCGGCCGCCGTCACCCGCGGCGCGCGCGGAGCCCAGACCTGAATGTCCATCGCCTGGAGATAACGGACACGCTGCGCGCGCACGGCTGTGTCGCTAACCGCCACGGCTCAGACGTCTCCCCGCTGCGGGTGCTCCCGATCGGCCGGCCGGATGATCTTGTTCAGGGCATTGACGTAGGCGCGCGCCGAAGCGATCACGATGTCGGTATCGGCCCCCTGTCCGTTGACGATATGGCCGCCGCGCTCCAGCCTGACGGTCACCTCGCCCTGGGCGTCTGTGCCGCTGGTGATATTGTTCACCGAATACAATTGCAGTTCGGTGCCGCTGTCGACAATCGCCTCGATCGCCTTGAAGGCGGCGTCCACCGGCCCGCTGCCGGGCGCGCTGGCGCTGCGCTCCTCACCGTTGATATTCAGGGTGATGGCCGCCTCGGGTGTTTCGCCGGTCTCGGAACAGACGCGTAAGGAAACCAGTTTGAATTGTTCGTTACCGGCGTCGAGGTTCGCCTCGGTGACCAGCGCTTGCAGGTCTTCGTCGTAAATGTCGTGTTTCTTGTCCGCCAGATCCTTGAAGCGCGAGAACGCCTCGTTCAGTGCCTCTTCCGATTCAAAGCTGATTCCCAGCTCCTCGAGCCGGGTACGCAGCGCATTGCGCCCCGAATGCTTGCCCAACACGATCCGGTTGGCCGTCCAGCCTACGTCCTGTGCGCGCATGATTTCGTAGGTTTCGCGGCTCTTGAGCACGCCGTCCTGATGGATGCCCGATTCATGGGCGAACGCATTGGCGCCCACGATCGCCTTGTTCGGCTGCACGGCGAACCCGGTGATACCGGCCACCAGCCGCGAGCAGGTCATGATCTGGGTGGTATCCAGTCCGGTGTCGCAGGAGAAGACATCCTTGCGGGTACGCACGCTCATCACCACCTCTTCGAGCGAGGCGTTGCCAGCACGCTCTCCCAGGCCGTTGATGGTGCATTCGACCTGACGCGCGCCGTTGAGCACCGCCGAGAGCGAGTTGGCCACCGCCAGACCAAGGTCGTTATGGCAATGCACGGAAAAAACCGCCTTGTCGGCGTTGGGCACGCGTTCGATCAAATTCTGGATCAACTGGCCGAACTGGTGCGGAAGGTTGTAACCCACAGTGTCGGGAATGTTCACCGTGGTGGCCCCGGCGGCGATCACCGCCTCCAGCACCCGGCAGAGAAAATCCAGTTCCGAGCGACCGGCGTCCTCGGGCGAGAACTCGACATTGTCGGTGTATTTGCGCGCCCGAGTCACCGCCTTGACCGCCTGCTCCAGCACCTGATCGGGAGTCATGCGCAACTTCATTTTCATGTGGATCGGCGAGGTCGCGAGAAAAGTGTGGATGCGCGCGCTGGCCGCTGGCTGCAACGCCTCGCCCGCCCGATCGATGTCCCGGTCCACCGCCCGCGCCAGACCGCACACCGTGGCGTCCTTCACCGCGCGGGCCACGGCCTGCACCGCCTCGAAATCCCCGGTACTGGCGATGGGGAAACCGGCCTCGATCACATCCACCCGCATCCGCTCCAGCGCCTTGGCGATGCGAACCTTCTCGTCACGGGTCATGGAGGCGCCGGGACTTTGCTCACCGTCGCGCAAGGTGGTGTCGAAAATAATCAGACGGTCACTGCACATGCTTCTGCTCCAACGCGGCCCTTGCCGCTGTGCGCGGCCACAGCATAGCAAAGGCCTTACCCCAAGCGCATCAAATTCAAGGCAAATACAGGGCGATTACAGGGCTGCGCCCGGTCAGCCGCGCCGCAGACCCACCAGCGTCGCGGCGCGCGGCGCAGGGGCGAAAAAAAAGCGCCTTCGCGGCGCTTTTTCTCATCGCGGCAACCGCCTTAGCGACGTCTGCGAATGACACCCGCCAAACCGACCAGCCCGGAACCGAACAACCAGACGGCCGCCGGCACCGGTACCACCGCGGTGTTATAGGTGCCCACGAAGGACGGCACGGCGCTGCAGGGACCGGCGCTGTCATCGCAATACCCGTTGCCCACCATCAGGCGGATGCTGTTGAAGGCGCTCCCGCTGAGACCGGAGAAGGTGGACAGATCGATACCCAGGGCGATGATCGGATCGCCGGGATAGGTGGGGTTGCCGGGATCCTCGGGATAGGCGGGATCGAAGAAGCCGGTGGCGTTGGCGCCGGGACCCAGGGTATAGGTCTGGGTCACGCCGCCGATGGTGACGTCCACCTTGTGACCGTTGTTGCCGACGAAAAACAGCTTCAGATCGTTGCCGACACCATCGACGACCGACATGTCGAAGCCCAGATCGATCCAGGCGCCGTCGCTGGCACCGACGATATTGCTGCCGGCGCTGGTGTCGGTGATACGCGCATTGATGTCCGAGCTATTGGTCGACCAGTTGGGCCCCGAGGTCGAATTGCCCAGATCGGTCAGGAAACTGCCGTTCTTGCCCACCACGCTGTTGGCATAACCGGCAAAGGTCTCGCCGGTGACCGATTCGGTCACCGACGCGGCCAACCCCTGTTGGGAAAACAGGCCCAGGGCCAGGAAAACCGTAACGAGTTTTTTCATTTTGATCTCTCTCCAAATCCTACTACGCAAAATTGTTCAGGCCTGTGCCGACCCTTACAGCGGTGGTAACCGATCCCGCGGATCGTCCGTGACCTGCTGCGGCGGCGGTGGCGGCAACCGGTCTCTCGGATCGTCCGTGGGCGGCGGCGGCGGCGGCGACGGTGGCTGCAGCGTGACATCGGGGCAGAATCCGGCGTCACAGGGCAGCGGATTGTACTGCGTGCCGGGCATATTCGCCACGACAAAAGGCTCGTTGCCACCGGCAGCCGGGCTGAGTACCGCCCAGCGCCCCCAACGATAGACCGAGTCTCCTTCCTGCGGCTGCGCCGCCTGCGCCCCTTGGACCAGCGTGAGCCCGAGGCCCGCGGCCATCAGCGTCGTCCGAATGATTGCCTGTTTCATAAGCTGTCTTCCTGTACCTTGTGCATCTCGAAGTCATTTTTCTTGTTGTCGACGAGATACCTAAGCAACGTCCGTGCCTGAGCCTATATTTAGCAGACTAAATAACTACTTACAAGGGATTCACGACGAAGGCCAAAATGGGACAGGAATAAAGTGTTAAATATATCGGCATTCACCCCTCAGGCGCCCCCGGGCAATTTGGGAATAATCCCCTAGCTTTTTAAGTAGTTGCCTGAAATGAGATCGGGTTCTCATTTTTTTGGGATGACGTAAATAATTCCGACTCTCTCTCGATTCCCTGCCCCCGCGCGAATAAAAAACGGGCTCTTGAAGGCCCGCTTTTTGCCGCTGCGGCGTCTGGAACCGGGCTCAGAAATCCCGCGACAGCATCAGCATGATCTGATTCCGACCGTAACTGTAAAGCTGGCCGATGTTGGAATCGTTGTGCGTGCCTTCCCAGAACAGGTTCGCCACCCAGCCCTTGAGCAGGTCATCGGGCTGGCGGAAGTCATGGGTCAGCCCCACCGTTCCCACATACTCCTTCTCCCGCCGCGGCTTGAGGAAGACCGGGTCGTCGCCGTCGTAGTCATAATAGGTGAAGCGGCCGCGCACGTAGGCCGAACCGTTCTTGTAGGTGCGGGTGCTCACCCCGGCGCTCAGCTGACCGCCGGTGTAAGCGAATTGATCGGCATCGGCGAAAAACCGGATCCCGCGCACGCCCAGCGTGGTGGTGATGCGGCGATTGTTGAAATACTGGCCCAGATTAAGACCCGTGGCGACATAATCGCCTTCGCGCCCGGAATCTCGGTCGCGGTAATAGGTACGCCGCGTGTAGATCGTATCCCAGTTCAACTCGCCGTTGTTGAATTGCCAGGTGACGGAGGGATTGACCGAATGGAACCAGCCCAGCGCGCGAGCGCCCAGGTCGAGGAATTCCGAGCGCAACTGCAACGAGGCGCGCCAGTGGCGCAACAACAACACCGCCGGTCCGGTGTTGACGCTGGCGACCAACAAATCGTAATCGTTGAAATCGTGATAGCGGCGCCAGTAGAGATTGGCCCCGCTCTGCCACACCAGCATGCCGGTACGCTGCCCCAGCTCCACCCGACGGCCGGATTGGTACAGGTGGTCCACCCCGACCGTACCCACGGCCGCGTTGCCGGAGCGTTTCAGCGCCGAAGCCGGTAGCGGGGTGATATCGAAGCGGATCTGCGCATCGGTGGGACCGATGTTGACGTTGGAATCGTGCATGACGCCGATGGACAGATGCGGCGTCACTTCGTGCTTCTGACCATAACGCTCGGAATCCCGTTTCACCTGGGCCAGGAACGCCAGCACCGTTACCCGTACCTCTGGGGGCGTCTGCGGATCGTCCAGTACCTCCTGCGCGAGACGCTCGGCCTCCTGGTAGCGCAGCGTACGGTAGTAAGACAACGCCAGTTCCAACTTGGCGCGATCGAGACTGGTATCGCGGGTGAGAATGGCGCGGAATGCTTCAATTGCGGTTTTGTAGCGCTCCTGCTCCAACGCCTCCATGCCCTGCTTGAACTGCGCCTCGAGATCCGGATTCTCTCCGGCGGCGGCAAACACGGGCCGCGCGAAACCCGCCGCCGTGCACAGGAGTAGACTCATCCACAGGCTGCGATTTCTTAATACTTGATCCATGGCCGTTCCCCGTTTATTGTAAAACCGCTTATACATACAATAGTTTATATCATCAGGTTCAGAATTCGGCGATAGTAAATAACTTAACCGATAAACACAATTGGCCAAATTCCCTATATCAACCCCGCTGTGGGCGCTTATCGGCAGCCTCTGCTTGTTATTCAGCACCAGTGCGAGCGCACGGCTGTTCCCGCCCACGCTGTTTGGCTACAACGCCGTCGAGCAACCCGACACTCAAACTTTCGGCCAATGGATTCAAGTACTTGAGCGGCACCTGCGATTGGACGTCCCGGAAGGCGACTGCCAGGAGAAGACGCTAAATCAGTGTCATTTGCGCGCCTGGCTGGCGTTTCTGGCCGGCTTGCGCGGGCTGCCGCCGGCCGAACAGCTCGAAGCCGTCAACCGCTACGCCAACCGCAAACCCTATGTCCTGGATATCGAGAATTACGGCGTCGAGGACTATTGGGCGGTGCCGCGCGAATTTCTCTACAACAACGGCGACTGCGAAGACTATGCGATCACCAAGTTCTTCTCGCTGCGCTGGCTGGGCTTTCCCATGGACGATTTGCGTATCGTGGTCCTGCAGGATACCAATTTGCGCATCCCGCACGCGGTACTGGCGGTGGCGGCCAACAATGACGTGAAAATACTCGACAACCAGATACAGGAAGTCGTCTCGCAGGCCAATATCGTGCATTATGCGCCCGTGTACGCCATAAACGAGCACCACTGGTGGCTTTACCTGCCCGACTGACCATGCCGGCATCCGACTCCGCTTCCGCCCGCAAACCGATTCTCGGTGGACTGCTTGCGCTGGCGCTGCTGGTCCTGGTCGGCGCCTATCTGATCTACGTCTACGTCAACAACGAGCGACAACGCGATCTCGACAACTGGGCGATTCGTCTCGGTCTGGTGGCCGAAACCCGGGTCAATGCCATCGAACACTGGTTCGACGGCCGCGTCTCGGCGCTGAACGAACTGGCCAACAATGCCTCGTTGCAACTCTATCTCTGGCAACTGAGCCAGCGCAGCGAGCCCGATCGTAGCACCGAACCGGCGCAGCTGAGTTATCTGCGCAATCTGGTGCTGGCCAGCGCCAGTCGCAATGGGTTTCTGCCGGAAACGCAACAACCTGAGATTCCAGCCAATCTGCCGCAACGCTACGACGCCGGACTCGCGCTGCTGGACGCCAAGGGGCGTCATGTGGTTTCCACCAACGGCATGCCGGAGATCGGCGCGGCCTTTCACGCGGCGATCAACAGCGCCCTCGAGACCGGCCAGGCCGCCATCAGTCCCCTGGTGACCGACGCGCACGAGCGCGTCCTGCTGGGTATCGCGGTGCCGGTACCGAGGGTCATAGGTTCGCAGGCCGCGGATGCCTACAACGGCGTGGTATTCGCGGTGATGAATGCCCAACGCTCGCTCTATCCGCTGCTCCAGGCCGGCGTTCCGACGCTGGCCAGTGAAGTCACGCTGTTGGTGATGCAGGCTGACCGGCAAGTCGTCTACCTGTCGCCGACCGCCGACGGCGGCGTCCCGACCCGCAAGACGCTGCCCATGGATCGCGATCGACTGGCGGCGGCCGCGGCGCTGCGCCAGCCCGGAGGGTTCGGAGAATATCTCAGTTATCAAGGTCACGCAGTGCTCGCGACCAGCCGCCGACTGCGCACCACCCCCTGGCTGGTATTACAGGAGGTGGACGCCCGCCAGGCGTTGCTGGAGTCCGACCGCCACCGGCGGTTTCTCGTCACCACCTTCTCACTGGTCCTGTTCTTCTTCGCCGCGATATTGATCGCCGCCTGGCGCCACGGCAGCAGCGTGCGTGCGCGCCACGACGCCGAGCGCCTGCGCCAGCAGACCCTGGAGCTGGAAAAACAGACCGAACTGCTACACGCGGTTACCGACAACGCCGACGCCTACGTGCTGTTGCTGGACGCGCAGCAACGGGTGCTGTTCGCCAATGCCCCGCTGGCGGAAAAGCTGCATGCCAGCACCCAGGACCTGGTCGGCAATTCGCTGGCGGGCGTACTGGGTCCGGCGAACGTAGAACCGCTGAGCGCCGCGCTCGCCGACATGGACACCGATCCCGGGATCCGGCGTTGCGGCGTGACCATGGCGATAGGAGCACAAACCCGCAGTCTGCAGTGCTCCCTGGTACCGGTCGATCGGATCGGCGAGCGCTACCACGCCGTTCTCCTGGTGCTGCACGACACTACCGAACTGGAGCAGGCCCAGCACCGGCACGCGACGCTGATGCGCAAACTGGTCGACACCCTGATGCACGTGGTCGACCTGCACGATCCCAACTCGGCCCATCATTCCGCGCGCGTGGTGGAAGTGGCCAACGCCGTGGGTCGCGAGTTGCGTCTCGGTGAGAGCGACCGGCGCACCCTCGATCTGGCGGCCAGTCTGGCCAATCTGGGCAAGATATTCGTGCCCCGCGAGGTGCTGACCAAGAGCGCGCCGCTGACCGAGGCCGAACAGGCGCTGGTGCAGCGCCACGTCCTGTTCGGCACCGAGTTGCTGGCCGACCTGGAGTTCGAGGGGCCGGTGGTGGACACCATCGCCCAAAAGCACGAGCACCCCGACGGCAGCGGCTATCCCCAGGGTCTGCGCGACGGCGAGATTCTGCTGACCGCGCGGATTCTCGCGGTCAGCAACGCCTTTGTCGCGCTGCTCAGTCCGCGCGCCTACCGCGGCCCCGTCGGCATGCACGAAGCACTGGAACAGCTGTTGCGAGAAACCCCCGACAAATACGACCGCCAGGTGGTGGCCGCCCTGTTCCACGTCGCGGAGAACCGCGCGGACTGGTCGGAGTGGTTAGGGCAGGACTAAGCGCCGGGACGGCTCTCAGGGTTGTTGCGACTGTGACTGTTCCTTGCGTTGCCGGCGACGCTGGCGCACCTGATGCAAGGTCAGCACCGGGCCGGATATCACATACAGCAAAAAGCCGAAGAACAACACACTCGGCGGGTGACTGGATATCACCACCAATACCAGCACCGCGATCACCAGTGCCACGAAGGGCACCCGATTTGCGAAGTCGATCTCCTTGAAGCTGTAGTAGCGCACGTTGCTGACCATCAGCAGGCCCATGGCGGCGGTGAGCAGGGCCCCGACCACCCACATGCTGCTACCATCCAGCCCATTGTCCTCGCTGAACCAGACCAGTCCGGCCAATACCGCCGCTGCCGACGGACTCGGCAACCCCTGGAAATAGCGCTTGTCGGCGTTGCCCACCTGGGTGTTGAAACGTGCCAGCCGCAGGGCCGCGCCGGCGGTGAAAATGAACGCCGCCAACCAACCGAGCTTCGACCAGATCCAGCCGTGTTCAATCATGCTGCGCAAGGCCCATTCGAACACCACCAGCGACGGCGCCAGACCGAAACACACCATGTCGGACAAGCTGTCATACTGCACGCCGAATTCGCTGGTGGTGTTGGTCAGGCGCGCCACCCGCCCGTCGATCCCGTCCATCAGCATGGCGACGAAAATGGCGATCGCCGCGGCGGTGAAGTTGTCGCTCATGGCGGCGACGATGGCGTAGAAACCCGCGAACAGGCCGGCGGTGGTGAACAGGTTGGGCAGCAGATAAATGCCGCGCCTGCGGGGTTGCTGCTGTTCGGGTTCGTCCATGGTGTGAAGCTCGCCTCGACCTGGAAGTGGAAAACCGGCTATTTGTGCACCAGGGTGGCTATTACATCAGATCCGGCTTTCACACGCGAGCCGCTGCTGACCTGGACCCGCGTGTGGCGTGGCAGATAGACCTCGACCCGTCCGCCGGTCTGAATGTAGCCGCAGCGCTGCCCCTGCCCGACCCGCTCGCCGACGCGCACGTAGCAGCGCGGCAGATTACGCAACAGTCCCCGGTGCATGACCACCACCAGATCGTCGTCCTCGTCGGTCTTGAGCCAGACGCCGTGGGGCTGATCATCGCCGTTGACCGAGTTTTTCGGCTCCAGGATCTTTCCCTCGACCGGACTGCGGGTGCTGTAGACACCGGCGTGACTCATCTGGATGTCCAGGCGCACCGCGTCACGCTCCAGATACGGATCGTTGACTTCGTCGACCGACCTGACCACGCCGTCGGCCGGACTGACCACCGCCAGCGGGCTCGAGGGGATATCCCGGTAGGGGTCGCGGTAAAGGTAAACCACCAGTAGACAACCCAGCCAAAACGGCAGCGACCAGCCCCAGCCCGCCAGCCTCGCGACCAGCAGCGCCATGGCGGCGAGGACCAGCAACGGCGGCCAGCCGACACGGGAAAAATAAGGATAGCGGCCTGCAGCCATAGTCATCGGCCGCCGGGGGCGGCCCGTTGTCTCAGTTGACCTGCTTGTCGACGATCTTGTTTTCGCTGATCCACGACATCATGCTGCGCAGTCGCTCACCGACCTGCTCGATGGGATGTTCGCGGCCCAGGCGACGCTTGGCCTTGAGCGTGGCCGCGCCGGCCTGGTTTTCGAGAATGAACTCGCGGGCGAACTCGCCGTTCTGGATCTCGGTGAGTATACGCTTCATCTCCGCCTTGGTCTCGGCGTTGACCACCCGCGGACCGCGGGTCAGATCGCCGTATTCGGCGGTGTTGGAAATCGAGTAGCGCATATTGGCGATGCCGCCCTCGTACATCAGGTCGACAATCAGCTTGAGTTCGTGCAGGCATTCAAAGTACGCCATCTCCGGCGCGTAACCGGCTTCGGTGAGCGTCTCGAAGCCCGCCTGCACCAGCGCCGTGGCACCGCCGCACAACACCGCCTGCTCGCCGAACAAATCGGTTTCGGTCTCTTCGCGGAAGCTGGTTTCGATGATACCGGCGCGGCCGCCACCGTTGGCCGAGGCGTAAGCCAGGGCGATGTCGCGCGCCCGGCCGCTGGCATCCTGGTACACGGCGATCAACGAAGGCACGCCCGCGCCCTGTTTATAGGTGGAGCGCACCAGATGACCGGGTCCCTTGGGGGCGATCATGATCACGTCCAGGTCGGCGCGCGGCACGATCTGTTCGTAATGGATGTTGAACCCGTGGGCGAAGGCCAGCGCCGCGCCCTGCTTGATGTTAGGTTCGATCTGCTGGCGGTAGAGCCTGGCCTGGTGTTCGTCCGGGGCCAGGATCATCACCACGTCGGCGCCCTGCACCGCCTCTTCGATCGACTTGACCGTCAGACCGGCGTTGCGCGCCTTGGCCACGGAGATCGAACCCTCGCGCAGACCCACGGTCACCTTGACGCCGGACTCGTTGAGGTTGTTGGCGTGAGCGTGGCCCTGGGAACCGTAACCGATAATGCTCACCTGCATCCCCTGGATCAGGGAGAGGTCAGCATCCTTGTCGTAGTAAATATTCATTGGCATATCTCTCTGGCAAGTACTTTCAAAAAATCCTCAGACACGCAGCGCCTTTTCTCCGCGCGCGATGCCCATCACGCCCGAGCGCACCACTTCGATGATATCCGATGGCTCCAGCACCTCGACGAAGGAATCCAGCTTGTCGCTGGTACCCGTGAGCTCGATAGTGAACAGATTGCTGGTGACGTCGATGATCCGTCCCCGGTAGATCTCCGCCAGGCGTTTCACTTCGTCGCGGCCGGCGTCGGACGCGCGCACTTTGATCAGCATCATCTCGCGCTCGATGTGCGCGCATTCGTACATGTCCATCAACTTGACCACGTCGATGAGCTTGTTGAGCTGCTTGGTGATCTGCTCGATGATGTCCTCGGTGCCGCTGGTCACCAGCGTCATGCGCGAGAGCGAGGGATCCTCGGTGGTGGCCACCGTCAGCGACTCGATATTGTAGCCGCGCGCCGAGAACAGGCCCGCCACCCGGGACAGGGCGCCGGACTCGTTTTCCATCAGAATGGAGATGATATGTCGCATCGGGCTACACCAGGATCATTTCGTTCTGACCGGCCCCGGCCGGCACCATGGGGTAGACGTTCTCGGTCTTGTCGGTGAGAAAATCCATGAACACCAGGCGGTCCTTCATCGCCATGGCCTCCTTGAGCGCGCCTTCCACGTCCGCGGGCCTGGTGATCTGCATGCCGACGTGGCCGTAGCTCTCGGCCAGCTTGACGAAGTCCGGCAGCGATTCCATGTACGACATGGCATAGCGGCCCTGATAGAAGAACTCCTGCCACTGGCGCACCATGCCGAGGTAACCGTTGTTGAGGTTGATGATCTTGATCGGCAGCGAATACTGGCGACAGGTCGAGAGCTCCTGGATGCACATCTGGATGCTCCCCTCGCCGGTGATACAGGCGACGGTTTCATCCGGAAAGGCGAACTGCACCCCCATGGCCGCGGGGAAACCGAAACCCATGGTCCCGAGTCCGCCGGAGTTGATCCAGCGGTTGGGCTGATCGAATTTGTAGAACTGCGCCGCGAACATCTGGTGCTGGCCCACGTCGGAGGTCACATAGGCGCCGCCGCCGGTCACCTTGTACAGACTCTCGACCACGTACTGCGGCTTGATCACCTCATCGTCCTGGGTGTACTTCAGGCAGTCCATGGCGCGCCACTCCTCGATCTGCTTCCACCAGGCCTGCATCGCCGTGGCGTCGGGCGTGTCGCTGGTTTCCTTGAGCAGCTTGAGCATCTCCTTGAGCACCTGGTCGACCGGGCCGACGATCGGCACGTCGACCTTGACCGTCTTGGAGATACTCGCCGGATCGATATCGATGTGGATGATGCGCGCCGTGGGACAGAATTTTTCCACGTTGCCCACCACCCGATCGTCGAAACGCGCGCCGATGGCGATCAGCACGTCACAATTGTGCATCGCCATATTGGCTTCGTAGGTGCCATGCATGCCGAGCATGCCCAGGAACTGCCGGTCGGTCGCCGGATAGGCGCCCAAGCCCATCAGGGTGTTGGTGATCGGGTAACCCAGCTTGCGCGCGAATTCGGTCAGCGGCTTGCTCGCGTTCGACAGTACCACGCCGCCGCCGGTATACAGCATCGGCCGCTTCGCGCTGAGCATCAGCTCGATCGCCTTCTTGATCTGGCGCGGGTGGCCGCGGGTCACCGGGTTGTACGAGCGCATGCTGATGCGCCGCGGATACTTGTACGGCGCCTTGTGGGTGCTGATGTCCTTGGGAATATCCACCACCACCGGACCGGGCCGGCCGGTGGTGGCGATGTAGAACGCCTTCTTGATCGTCTCGGCCAGATCGTTGACATCCTTGACGAGAAAATTGTGCTTCACGCACGGGCGCGTGATGCCGACATTGTCGACTTCCTGAAAGGCGTCGTTGCCGATCATGGCGGTGGGCACCTGACCGGTGAAGGCCACCATCGGGATGGAGTCCATATAGGCGGTGGCGATGCCGGTCACGGCATTGGTGGCCCCCGGACCCGAGGTCACCAACACCACCCCCGGCTTGCCGGTGGCGCGCGCGTAACCGTCCGCGGCATGGGTGGCGGCCTGTTCGTGCCGCACCAGGATGTGCTGCACCTTGTCCTGCTGGTAAAGCGCGTCATAGATCGGCAACACGGCTCCGCCGGGATAACCGAATACAAATTCAACGCCCTCTTCCGCAAGGCAGCGCACAAAGATGTCAGCGCCTGTCAGCTCCACCGCTCGTTGTCTCCCGGGTGCCAAAAACCAGAAAAAAAAGCCCGTATATCGGGCACATGCACAATGTCAGGGTTAGAACTGACTAATATTGCCATCGATAGGAGATGGAATCCAGTCTCTTTCGGGACCCCCGCCATGGCCGCTCGGCGCGCAAAGCGCGGAAAACTGTGGCCCCGGCCCTTGCCGGCCTGCCCGGGACCATGGTAAGTATCGGAAATCATACCAGCAATCGGGGCCAACCATGCGCGCTGCCAGCCTTCTCCCCTGCCTGCTCCTGTGCGCCGCCAACGCGGCGGGCGCCGAGATGTACAAATGGACCGATGCCCAGGGCCGGACCGAATACGGCCAGCACCCCCCGTCGGGGGTCCAGGCCGAACGCCTGCGACGCGCCCCCGGCCCCGCCACCCCGGCCGCGAGAGCCACCCCCGGTGAGCAGCTCGAAGCGCTCAAACAGCGTCAGGACGAAGAACACAAGCAGGCCGCCGAGGCACGCCAGGACCAGCAGCAGGCCGCGCAACGCAAGCGCCAGTGCGAGAACGCGCGCAAGAACATCGCGCTGCTCGGCAAGGGCGGCCATCATCGGGTGAAAATGCCCGATGGTAGTTACCAGGTGATGGACGACGCGTTCCTGCAACGCGAGCTGGAAAAGAACCGCAAGGCCGAGAAAACCTTCTGCGACTAGGAGCCGATCGATGCCACTGTTGAGAATCCAGAGCAATGCCGCTGCCAGCGGCCAAGGACTGGCGAGCGCCGCCTCGGCCGCGATCGCCGCCATGCTGGGCAAGCCCGAACGCTACGTCATGGTCAGCGTGGAGCACAACCCGAACATGTGTTTCGCCGCCAGCGACGCGCCGCTGGCCTACCTCGAGCTCAAGAGCATCGGCCTGCCCGGGAACCGCACGCGGGAGTTCTCCGCCGCCTTGGCCGGGCTGGTGGAGGAACATCTGGGAATCCCGGCCGAGCGCGTCTATATCGAGTTCGCCAACGCCGAACGCCACCTGTGGGGCTGGAACGCCGACACCTTCTAGGGCGCTGTACTCGGACCCCGGGGTGGGCTTAGAATTCCGGGCTCGACAAAAAACCGGCCCAGAATCAAGATGAAAGTCTCACAGTTCCCCCTAAGCACGGCGAAAGAGACCCCCGCCGACGCCGAAATCGTCAGTCACCAGCTGATGCTGCGCAGCGGCATGATCCGCAAAACCGCCGCCGGCATCTACAGCTGGCTGCCGCTGGGCCTGCGCGCACTGCGCAAAGCCGAGGCCGTGGTGCGCGAGGAGATGGACCGCGCCGGCGCGCTGGAACTGCTGATGCCGGCGGTACAGCCGGCGGAACTGTGGCAGGAATCCGGTCGCTGGGAACGCTACGGCCCGGAACTGCTGCGCCTGCGCGACCGCCATCAGCGCGAGTTCTGCTTCGGCCCCACCCACGAGGAGATCATCACCGATCTGCTGCGGCGCGAAGTGCGCAGCTACAAGCAACTGCCGCTCAACTATTACCAGATCCAGACCAAGTTCCGCGACGAAGTGCGGCCCCGCTTCGGCGTCATGCGCGCGCGCGAGTTCCTGATGAAAGACGCCTATTCGTTCCACCTCGACCAGGGTTCGCTGGATGAGACCTATCAGCTCATGTACGCGACCTACACGCGTATTTTCACCCGCCTGGGGCTGGGTTTCCGCGCCGTGCGCGCCGACAGCGGCGCCATCGGCGGAGCGCATTCGCACGAATTCCACGTGCTGGCCGATTCCGGCGAGGACGCCATCGTCTTTTCCAGCGCCAGCGACTACGCCGCCAATCTGGAGCTGGCCGAGGCCCTGCCGCCCACGAGCGAACGCCCGCCGGCGAACGCGGCGCTCGAAACCGTGGCCACCCCCGGCGTGCACAGCATCGATGAATTGGCCCAGACACTGGCTGTGGCCGCGGCGCAATGTGTGAAAACGCTACTGGTAAAGGACCGCGACGGTGGCGTGCTCGCCCTCTGTCTGCGCGGCGATCACACGCTGAACACGGTGAAAGCGGAAAAGCTGGAACAGGTGGCAAAACCGCTGAGCTTCGCCAGCGACGCGGAAATCCAGGCCGCCGTGGGTTGCCCACCGGGTTCGATCGGCCCGGTGGCCCTGAAAGTGCCGCTGATCGCGGATCACGCCGCGGCCCACCTGGCCGATTTCGTCTGCGGCGCCAACGAGGAGGGCCAGCACCTGCGCGGCGCCAACTGGGGCCGCGATTGTCCCGAGCCGGTCACCGCCGATTTGCGCAATCTCCGGGCCGGCGATCCAAGCCCCGACGGCCAGGGCGAGGTGCGCCTCGCCCGGGGCATCGAAGTGGGTCACATCTTCCAGCTCGGCGACAAGTACAGCCGCGCCATGAACGCCAGCGTCCTCGACGAGACCGGCAAGGAAGTCATCGTGACCATGGGCTGTTACGGCATCGGCGTTTCCCGGGTGGTGGCTGCCGCGATCGAACAAAACCATGACGACAAAGGGATTATCTGGCCCGAGGCGCTGGCTCCGTTCCAGGTGGCCGTGCTCGGCATGAACCAGAAGAAATCGCAGCGGGTGCGCGCGGCCTGCGCGGAGCTGTACGCGCAACTGCGTGCCGCCGGGCTGGACGTGCTCTGGGACGACCGCGATGTAAGGCCCGGCGTCATGTTTGCCGATATGGAATTAATCGGTATTCCCCACAGGGTGGTGATTGGTGAGAAAAACCTCGATAAGGGTCTGGTCGAGTACAAAGCCCGGCGCGGCGGTGACACTCAGGAGATCGCACAAGATCGCGTGGTGGCGTTTCTACAAGAGCAAACGGGCCGCGAAGATTGACGCCGGGCGCCGCGCCGGCGGTCGCACCGATCCCGCCTGCCGGGACGAAACTGCGGCGCGAGCGACGCGATCGGCGCGACCCGTCACGCCAGCGCTTGCCGTGCCGGCGCTACTCCACCTGCTCGCCCTGTCGCTATGGCTGGCGCCCGGCGTGACGCTGGCGGCCACCACCGAGCGGCCCGACGCGCAGATGCGCCAGCTGCTGATCGAGGCGGTCAACGCCGCCGACAGTTTCCAGGACCGCTACGACGCCGAAGTCTGGCTCAGCGACATGTCCAACCGGCTGCGGCGCAAGGTGACCGACCCGCAGGAACGCCTGCAGATCCTCAAGACCGCACACTACGAAGCCGCCCGCGCCGACCTGCCGCCGGAGCTGGTGCTGGCGGTGATCGATGTCGAGAGCAACTTCGACCGCTTCGCCATCTCCAGCGCCGGCGCGCGCGGCCTGATGCAGGTCATGCCCTTCTGGTTGGACGAAATCGGCCGTCCCGGCGACGACCTGTTCGACATCCACACCAACCTGCGTTTCGGCTGCACCATTCTCAAACTCTATCTGGAGCGCGAACGCGGCGACCGCAGCAAGGCGCTGGCGCGCTACAACGGCAGCGTCGGCAAGGTGTGGTACCCGCAGCGGGTGTTCAAGGCGCTGTGGAAGCGCTGGTATCGGCAATAACCGCGGCCCTGTCCCCTCCCACACAACCGACCCGAACGTGATCCACCTCTCCGTGAAAGCGGTAATAGTTGTTCTTCCCGCCATGCATGGCGTGATTCAACCAGCCCACATTGAACGGGCTGACCGCCGAGGCGAAGCCGGCCGGAAGGCGCGCGGGCTCCGAACCCTCCAGGTTGCCATCCAGATACAGCGTAAGCCTGCCCGCCACGGCATCATAATCCGCCAGAACATGGTGCCAGCGGCGGTCATCGAGCCGCCGTCGGCCGCTGACCGCAACCGAGTTGCCGTCGCGATCACGCAAAACGCAGGCCGCCCTGCCAACTTTACCCGGATTGTCTTCATTCCTTCCCCAGAGACCCAGCCACCAGTGCACGCCGGAACCCGTCCCGCGCGCCCATTCGTCGCGCCCCACCAGCACCTGGGCGGGTTTGCGGCGGATACGGCCCGCGGTCCTGAAACGACATTCGATGCGGAAACCTTGCCCGGGCCCCCAGTTCTGTTCGGCGGACACCACCACGTCCAGGCCGTCGGCGATACCGTCAAACTGTGCGCGGGCGCAAAGCTGTTGCCAGTCACCGCTCGGCGGAGGGGACGCGGGGAGAGACGAACCATCCGGTGAAGACCCGAAGCGCGACGATCCCTCGCGCCGTTTGAGAAAGAACCAACCAGCGGCCACGACGATCAGGGCGACAACGACCAGAGTCAACGCGGCGTCCAAATCACCCTATCCGTACAACCGGCTGTACAACCCGTCGGCCTTGAGCAGTTCCCGATGGGTACCCTGTTCGGCGATGCGGCCGTCCTCGAACACGTAGACCCTTTCGGCCTGCTTCACCGCGCTCAGGCGGTGGGCGACGATGATCACGGTACGGCCGCTGAGAAAGCCGCGCAACGCCTGGTGCAGGCGCGCTTCCGTGTCGGTGTCCAGCGCCGAGGTGGCCTCGTCGAAGATCACCACCTGGGGATCGCCCAGCAACAGCCGGGCAATGGCCAGGCGCTGGCGTTGTCCGCCCGACAGGCGCACGCCCTGGCGGCCGAGCACGGCGTCGAGCTGTAGCGGTGTCTCGGCGATGGTGTCGGCCAGTTGCGCCTGTTCCAGCGCCTGCCACAAGGCCGCGTCACTGTACTCCCGGCCCAGGGTCAGGTTGTTGCGCACGCTATCGTTGAACAGCACCGGGTGTTGCAGCACGGTGGCGACGTGATCGCGCACCACATCCAGACCGATGCGCTCGACGGCCACCCCGTTGAAGCGGATCTCGCCCGCCTCCGGTCGGTACAGCCCCAACAGCACCTGCACCAGGGTGGACTTGCCGCCACCGCTGGCGCCCACCAGGGCCACGCGCTCGCCCGCGGCGATCTCCAGACTGACGTCGTTGAGCACCGGATCCCCGCGCCCATAACGGAAGCGCACGGCGCGCAACTGCACCGATACGCCGCGGTGCCCGGCAAAAGGATTGCACTCGTGCGGATACTGCGGTTCCTGGTGCAGCGCCAACAGGCGGTTGATGCGCTCCAGGGCCGCGCGCGCGCCGTAGAACGCGTACTGGATGTTGAGCGCCTCCTGCACCGGCGCCATCATGAACCATAGATAGGCGAACACCGCCATCATTTCGCCGATGGTGAGACTGGAGTACACCACCAGCAGCATACTCACGGCGCGGAACAGGTCGAAGCCGACCAGGAAGACCAGGAACGACAGCCGACCCGCCGCGTCGCTCTTCCAGGAAAACGCCGCCGAGTCGTGCTTGATGCGCCGCGCGCTGTCGACCACCCGTTGCAGATAGTGGCGCTCGCGATTGGCCGCGCGGATCTGCTGAATGGCGTCGAGGGTCTCGGTGAGTGCGCCCTGGAACAGTTCGAAGGCCTGGTTTTCGCGCCGCTTGAGGGACTTGACGCGCTTGCCCAGCACCACGGTGAAATACACCACCAGCGGATTGAGGAACAGAATCAGCAGCGCCAGTTGCCAGTGCATCCATAACAACACGGCGGCGGCGCCCACCAGCGAGAGCACCGCGATGATGAACTTGGCCACGGTCATGCCGATGAACTCGTCCACGGCGTTCAGATCGGTGACGAAGTGGGAGGTCACCTCGCCGCTGCCCATGGTTTCGTATTCGCTCATGGAAATGCGCTGCAGGCGCAACAGCAGATCGCGCCGGATACGGTAGACCACGTCCTTGGAGATCAGGCTGAACTGGCGCGTCTGCCAGACGCTGAGCATGACCGAGACCAAACGCAGTACCACGGTGAGCGCCAGAATGCTGCCGATATAGAGCACCGGCCCATGCCAGGCGGTGGGAAACAGCGCATCCATCCACTGCAGCATCCGGCCCGGCTTGTCGAGCAGCACCTCGTCGACCAACAGCGGCATCATCAGTGGCAGCGGGACGCTGGCCAGCACCGCGAACACGGCGATGACGTTGGCCGCGATCAGCTCCCGGCGGTGCTCCCGCACGATCGCCAAAACCGATTTCAGAGTGTAAGTCGACACAATTCCTTAACGGCCCTTGGGGGACTGGGCTCTATTCTACAGCTTGGGTGAGGCGGGCGATATGCGCTATGCTCAGGCCCAGCAGTGCTCGCGCCCGCCGGTGAACCGGCGCCGACCATGGAGGTCATGCCTGATGACTGACAAACCGCACCTACAGGTGGCCGTGCTCAGCGACTACATCTGTCCCTTCTGTTACATCGGCTACCTGAGACTGGAAAAGTTGCGCCAGCATTTCCAGTTGGCCGTCAACTGGGCCTTGGTGGAGATCCACCCGGAAAGCCCCGTCGCGGGCAAACCGGTCACCGAGCTGGGGTATTCGTCCGCGCGCCTGGACGGGCTGCTGGACGATCTGGATGCGCTGGCGCGGGCCGAGGGCGTCGAGCTGGCGCCACACACCTTCACCACCAATTCCCGCCGGGCGTTGCTGTTGGCCGAAGCCAGCAAGCCCCTCGGGGCGGAAATCTTCTACCGCCTGCACCGCCGGCTGTTCGAAAGTTTTCTCCTCGACGGGCAGAACATCGGCGACACGCAGGTGCTCCGCGCGCTGGCCGCGCAATGCGGTGTACCCGCGCAAACCGTCGAACAGGCCTGGGAAGACCCGGCCTACGAACAGCGCCTGCAGCAGAACCTGGCGGCGGCGGTCAAAACCGGCACCACCGGCACGCCGACCTTTTTCATCGGCGAGGAACGTCTCACCGGCGCCGTGCCGGTCGACTCGCTGCTGACCGCGGCGCGCAGCGCGGCGGGAACACCGACACCCCCGCCCTGAACCCCTGGGTGAAGGTCCGCGCAGCGGCGCTCAGCGCACGAACAAGGCCATGGATTCGACGTGCGCCGTGTGCGGAAACATGTCCATCACCCCGGCGGCGACCAACCGGTAGCCGTGCTCCCTGACCAACACCCCCGCATCGCGCGCCAGCGAGGCGGGGTGACAGGAGACATAGACGATGCGTCCAGCCCCGGTCTTGGCCAGGTGCGGCATCATGTTGGCCGCGCCGCTGCGCGGCGGGTCGAGCAGGATGCGGTCGTAGGCGGCCTGCAGCCAGCGCTGATCCGCGAGCGCTGCGTTCAGATCGACGGCGTGGAATTCGACATTGGCCAGCCCGTTGTGCGCGGCGTTGTCCCGGGCCCGCTGCACCAGCGCCGCGTCGCCTTCCACGCCCACCACCCGCGCGGCGCGGCGCGCCAGCGGCAGGGTGAAGTTCCCCAGGCCGCAGAACAGGTCCAGCACCCGGTGATCGGCACCGGGCTCCAGCAACGTCAGCGCCTGCTCGATCATCGACTGATTGATGTACGGATTCACCTGGGTGAAGTCCGTCGGCAGGAACGCCAGCTCCAGGTCGTGGCGCGGCAAGCGGTAGGTCAATTGCGAACTTTCCGGCCACAGCAAGTGGATGCTGTCCGGTCCGGCCGGTTGCAGATACAAGTGCAGGTTGCTCGCGCGTGCGAACTCCACCAACGCCGTGCGGTCGGCCTCGACCAACGGGTCCAGGTTGCGCAGCACCAGGGCGGTGGCGCTCTCGCCCACGGCGACTTCTATTTGCGCGATCCGGTCGCGCGCCTGCAGGCCCTGGATTCGTTGCGCCAATGCCTCGATGCGCTCGCCGACGCTCGGGTGCAACACCTCGCAACGGCGGATATCCGCCAGATAGCCGGTGCGCTTTTCGCGAAAACCCACCAACACCCGGCCTTTCTTGCGCACGAACTTGACCCCGAGACGCGCCTTGTTGCGGTAACCCCAAAGGGGGCCGGTCAGCGGCGCCAGCAGCTCCTCGGGCGCCACGGCGCCGATGCGCTGGAGATTGTCCACTAGACTCTGCTGTTTGGCCGCGATCTGGGGCTCGCCGGCGAGGTGTTGCAGACAACAGCCGCCACAAACGGAAAAATGTTCACAGCGCGCGGGCACGCGCTCGGGAGAAGGTGAAAGGATTTCCGTCACGCGGCCCTCGTCGTATTTCCTGGAACGGCCCGTGTAGAGGAAATTGACGGTCTCACCCGGCAACGCGCCATCGATAAAGGTGGTCTTGCCGTCGAGGTGCGCGATACCACGCCCATCATGACTGAGGGCCTCGATATCGGTACGCACCGGTTCGCTGGGAAGCCGGGCCTTGCGACTGCGCCTGCTCATTGCATCGCCACCAGGATCGAGTCGACGCCGCGAGGCGAACGCTTCAAGCCTCCACCCAGTGGCTGAGAAACGCTTCGATATGCGCTCGTCCGTCGGCCTGCAAGGTAGTGCGCAACAGCTCCATTTCCTGGCGATAAGCCGCCGGCGTCAGACGACCGCGGATCAGCTCAAAACGTAGGTACACCAGATAGGTGTTCAACACGTCGGTTTCACAGTAATCGCGGATGGCACCGATGTTACCCGCCTGATAGGCGTCCCAGACGTGCGCGCCGCTCATGCCCATCTTGCCAGGAAACCCCAACAGCGTGGCGATTTCATCGAGCTTGGCGCAGGCGCGCGGCTGGTAGTTGGCCAACACGTCCATCAGATCGGTGTGCCGTTCGTGGTACCGGCTCAGGTAATTATTCCATTTGAAATCCCGATCATCGCCACCGGTGTCCCAGTAGCGTGGCGCGGCTACGCCGTGCAGCAGGGCGCGGTAGTGCAGTACCGGCAGATCGAAGCCGCCGCCGTTCCAGGACACCAGCGTCGGCGTGAATTTGTCGATGCCGTCGAAAAAACGCTGGATCAGTTCCGCCTCCGAGGCCTCGGCCTCGCCCAGCGACCAGACGCGCACCTTGTCGGCGTGGCGCAACACCACCGAAATGGCGCAGATACGGTGCAGATGCAGGGGGAGAAAATCGTGCCCGACCTGTTGGTGTCGCAACTGCGACATGGCTTTGGCGGCAGCGTCCGCTTCCAGCTCGCCGAGCTGGTAGAGGCGCCGGCCGCCTTCGACATCGGGGATGGTTTCAATATCAAAGACAAAAATGTTCCGCATGAGCACGCTTATCCGGGAAACACACCGGTGGAAAGATAGCGATCACCGCGATCGCAAATGATGGCCACAATAACGGCGTTCTCCACTTCGCGGCTGAGCTTGAGTGCCGCGGCGACCGCACCGCCGGAGGAGATGCCGCAGAAAATACCTTCCTTCGCCGCCAGCTCCAGGGTGGTCGTTTCCGCCTCCTGTTGCCCAACGTCCAGGGTGCGGTCCACCCGGCTGGCTTCGAAGATGGTCGGCAAATAGGCTTCGGGCCAGCGGCGGATGCCCGGAATGGAGGCGCCCTCCACCGGCTGCACGCCGACGATCTCCACCCCCGGGTTCTGTTCCTTGAGGTACCTGGAGGTGCCCATGATGGTGCCGGTGGTTCCCATGGCGCTGACGAAATGGGTGATGCGGCCCTCGGTATCGCGCCAGATCTCAGGCCCGGTGCCTTCGTAGTGGGCGCGCGGATTGTCCGGATTGGCGAACTGATCGAGCACCCGGCCGCGTCCCTCGGCCTCCATCTGCTTGGCCAGATCGCGCGCGCCTTCCATGCTCTGCTGGCGCGTCACCAGCACGATGTCGGCGCCGAAGGCCTTCATCACCTGGCGCCGCTCCAGGCTCATGTTCTCCGGCATGATCAGTACCATTTTGTAGCCTTTCATCGCCGCGGCCATCGCCAGGGCAATGCCGGTGTTGCCGCTGGTGGCTTCGATCAGCGTATCGCCCGGGTGGATCTCGCCGCGTGTCTCGGCGCCTTGAATCATGCTCAGCGCCGGCCGATCCTTGACCGAGCCGGCCGGATTGTTGCCCTCGAGCTTCACCAAAATCCGATTGCTGGTCGCGCCCGGCAGGCGCTGCAGACCCACCAGGGGGGTATTGCCGACGAACTGCTCTAGTGTTGGAAAGCTCATATAATCAATAACCTTTCGATGGTTTCGCGCGACCTCGAAACAGCCTGAACCAAAGCCGTCTATACTGACAGTGACCGTACGGGAAAGTAGCGGCGACACCACCGTGGCGCGAATACCGGTCACCGCAACGTGCGGTGACCGCGGCGCGGCGGCGGTCTTCAGGCAGGATTATACCAACTCTTAGCGCTTTAGCTTGTCCCCGTGAACCGATGCCATGGCGAGCGAACACTTACCACCCTCTCAACCGCATGCTGCGCTGGCCGGGACGCAGGACCCGCGCGCCGACGGCTCGGCGCCGCGCCCGCTCGTCGGCGATGTTCGCCAGCTCAACATTACGCATCTGGCCATCGTCTGCATCGATGAGCGTGGCCGGGTATCGTTGTTCAACCAGGGCGCGGAAAAACTTTTCGGTTATCCGCAGGCCGCGATACTGGGTCAAGCGTTCTCGCGACTGTTGTGCCCTGAGTTTCGCGCGCGTGAAAAAAACCGGCTGGCGGCGCTGGTGCGCATCGCGCGCGACAATCCGATCGGGTTCCGCACCGACAGCGTGGTCTGCCTCCGCAAAAACGGCGAACGGTTTCCCTCGGACATCGCCCTGTCGCAAGGGCACGCGCACGGCCAACGCTTTTACACGCTGGTGATACAGGACACCACCGATCGCGTGCGCCAGGCCCAGCAACTGGCCTACAAAGCCGAGCACGACCCACTGACCGATCTTCCCAATCGTGTCCTGCTCTACGACAGCTTGCGCAAGGGCGTGGCGCGCGCCGACCGCTTCGGCCGCAAACTGGGCGTGGTCTACATCGATCTCGACCAGTTCAAGCCGGTCAACGATCGTTACGGTCATGACTATGGCGATCGCCTGTTGCAGGCGGTGGCACAGCGGTTGCGTGACACGGTGCGCCAGACCGATCTGGTGTCGCGCATCGGTGGCGACGAATTCATCGTTTCCCTGGAACAGATCCGCAACCGGCAGGAGGCACTGGCCGCGGGAAACAAGATCCTGACGGCGCTACTGGCGCCGTTCGCGGTACTGGGACGCGAGCTGCAACTGGCCGCGAGTGTCGGTGTCGCGGTCTATCCGGACCACGGCCTGGATATCGAAGCGCTGCTGCAGGCGGCCGATCAGGCGATGTACGCGGCCAAGAAACACCACAGCGGTCTTGAGATGTATCAGGCGCCCGAACCCACCCGCGCCTGAGTCATCAGCCGTTTCATCTCCCGCACCGCCGCACCCAGACCGGTGAACAGCGCGCGGGCGACGATGGCGTGACCGATGTTCAATTCGCCCAGTGGCGCGAGCGCGGCGATTGCCTGCACATTGTGATAATGCAGGCCATGGCCGGCGTTGACCTGCAGCCCGAGGCGCTCGCCCAGCGCCACCGCGTCGCGGATCTTTTCGTACTCCGCCTGGCGCGCCGCCGCCGGCGCGTCGGCGAAATGTCCGGTGTGGATCTCGATGCAGGGCGCGCCGACCTCGCGCGCGGCCTCCACCTGCTGGGCGTCGGCGTCGATGAACAAAGACACCCGCACGCCTGCCTCGGCCAGGCGCGCGCAGGCTTCGCGCAACCGCGAGCGCTGTCCGGCCACATCCAGGCCGCCCTCGGTGGTCAGTTCTTCGCGCCGCTCTGGTACCAGGCAGCAGTCGGCGGGGCGCACCCGCGCGGCGATCGCCAGCATCTCCTCGGTCACCGCCATCTCCAGATTCATGCGCGTTTGCAAGGTGGCACTGAGCAGCTCGACGTCGCGCTCCTGGATGTGGCGGCGGTCTTCGCGCAGGTGCAGCGTAATGCTGTCGGCCCCGGCCTGCTCGGCCGTGCTGGCCGCCTGCACCGGATCCGGATAGCGCGTGCCGCGGGCCTGGCGCAGGGTGGCGATGTGGTCGATGTTCACTCCCAGCAAAAGGGGCTGCATGGCGGGCATGGCTTTAGGTCTCCAATGACTTGAACAGTTCGCGCGACTTCAATGGTTTGTCGCCCAGATAGAGTTTCAGCGCCGCGCGCAGCAAGCGCTTGGCATCGTGCAATACCGCGGGCTCGGCCAGATCGCCGCGTGCCATGGCGAGCAGGCTGGCGCCGCTGAACACGAAAGCCGTCGCGCTGTCGCGATCCAGGCGAAACGGCCCCACCTCAAGCTGGTAATCGTAGCGCGCCTCGGCGCGCACCGGCTGTCCGCTGTCAGCCTCGGTCTCCAGCTGCAAACCGTAACCGGCCTCCTCCAGCAGTCGCAATTCGAACAACCGCAGCGTGCTCTCCAACGGCTCACCGGCGCCCAGCCGGCGCAGGCAGTCGCGATAGTGGCGATACAACAGCGGGTGCGGATCGTGCCGCGTCAGCAGGCGCATCAGCAATTCGTTGAGGTAGAACCCGCTGTAGAGCGCCTTGCCCCGCAGCCCGGGACCTGCGCCGTCGGCCTCCACCGCGCTCAAGGTACCCAGTTCCCCCCGCCCCATCCATGACAGGCGCAGCGGGCGGAACGGTTGCAACTCGCCGCGCTGGCGCGAGCGCGCCGAGCGCACCCCACGCGCGACCAGACCGACCCGCCCATGCACTTCGGTGAAGACCTCCAACAACGCACTGGTCTCGCGATAGGGTCGCTGGTGAAGCAGGTAGCCCGCCACCAGATCAACGCGTTCGCCCGCCATCGGATCGGCGCTCAGCCCGCGTCGTAGCCCAGGCTGTGCAGGGCGCGCTCGTCGTCGGCCCAGCCTTCCTTGACCTTGACCCACAGTTGCAGAAACACTTTCTGCTCGAAAATCCGTTGCATGTCCTCGCGTGCCTCGCGGCCGACTTCCTTGAGCAGCTGACCCTTGTGACCGATGACGATCGGCTTGTGGCCGGCCTTGGCCACCCAGATGAGCGCGTGCACCCGCAACAGGCGCCCTTCCTGCTTGAAGCTTTCGATCTCCACGGTCAACCCGTAGGGAATTTCCTCGCCCAGTTTACGAAACAACTTTTCGCGGACCAGCTCGGCGGCCAGAAACCGCTGACTGCGGTCGGTGACCTGATCGGGCGCATAAAACGGCGGCGAGGTCGGCAGATGCCTCACCGCGGCCGCTTCCAGTTGCTCCAGATGATCCCCGTTTTTCGCGCTCAATGGGATAATGTCGGCAAACTCATACTTGGCGGCAAGCGTTTTGATAAAGGGCAGCAGGCTCTGCTTGTCCTCGACCCGATCGATCTTGTTGATCGCTGCAATCACCGGACAGGACAGCCCCTGCAGCCGTTGCACCGCCCAATCGTCGTCGTCCTGCCAGCGGGTTCCCTCGATGACCAAGATCACCACGTCCACCTCACTCAAACTGTCGGTGGCGGCGCGATTGAGGTAACGGTTCATGGCGCGCGGCTGCTTGGCGTGCAATCCCGGCGTGTCGACGAACAGAATCTGATAGTCGCGCTCCGTCTTGATGCCCAGGATGCGGTGGCGCGTGGTCTGCGCTCGGCGCGAGGTGATGCTGATCTTCTGTCCGATCAGGCGATTGAGCAGCGTCGATTTGCCGACGTTGGGCCGCCCGAGCAAGGCGACATAGCCGCAACGGAACGTTTCCTCAGGCACCGAGCCGCTCCAGCATTCCGAGGGCGGCCGACTGTTCGGCCTTGCGTCGGCTGGTGCCGCTGCCGCTGCTCGCGCACTCCAGCGCGTCGATGCGACACTCGACCACAAACTGTTGGTGATGCGCCTTACCGCTGACCCGGGTCATGGTGTAGACCGGCAGCGCCAGCTTGCGCGACTGGAGATATTCCTGCAGCCGGGTCTTCGGGTCCTTGCGTTCGTCGGCGGCGGAAAGGCTTTCGAGGCGGCCGGCATACAGGCGGTGGATGCAGGCGCGACAGCGCTCGAAACCGCCGTCGAGCAAGATGCCGCCGAAGATCGCCTCCAAGGCGTCGGCGAGAATTGAATCACGGCGGAAGCCGCCGCTTTTGAGCTCACCCGACCCCAGGCGCAGATAGTCACCCAGATCGAGGCCGCGGGCGATGTCGGCCAGGGTCTCGCGCTTGACCAGCGAGGCGCGCAGGCGGCTCAACTGGCCCTCGCTGGCCTGCGGACAGGCATTGAACAGCCACTGCGCCACCACGTGCCCGAGTACCGCGTCGCCGAGGAATTCGAGCCGCTCGTTGTTGCCGCTGCCCGCACTGCGGTGGGTCACCGCCGCGTCTAGCAGCGTGGGATCCTGGAATTCGTAGCCGAGGGATCTGGCAAGAGCATCGGTGGGTCGACTCAACGCGCGACCACCTCCACCTTCTTGTCAAAGGTGGCGACCACATCGACATTGGCCAGCAGGTGTTCGCGCCGTTCATAATGGATACTGACGCTCAGCACGCCTTTATCCTTGCTGACCTTGACCAGCTTGGGATCGACGTTGCGCACGTCGTTGACGTCGAAACGGCGCGAGATCAGGCCGACGATCTCGCTCCGGCTGCTGTTGGTGATACCGGGCTCGGCCTCGAGCGATTCGAGCACCGATTCGACCTTGATGTATTCCAGGTACAAGGGCACCAGACGCAGGGTGATCAGGGTGAAAAACGCGATCAGACCCAGCACCAACAGCCAGCCGATCGCGGTCATGCCTTTCTGGTAACGCCGAGTCTTCATACCGATCTCTCCCTCGTTTAGTCTATCGAGTCTCCAATGCGATCCCAGCCCACGCCGCCTGCCGCCGAGTCCCAGTTCATCCAGATCATGAACGCCTTGCCGACCAGGTTCCGGTCAGGCACAAAGCCCCAATAGCGACTGTCGTTGCTGTTGTCGCGGTTGTCGCCCATGACGAAATAATGACCCTCGGGGACGACCACGTCGGCGTCGACCCCGTGAACATTGGGCGCCACCAGAATATCATGCTGGATCTCCCCGAGCGCTTCGCGCCGCACCTCGGCCCCGGACATCGACAGGCCGGAGCCGGTGCCGATGTAGGTACCGGCGGGAATCTGCGCCACTTTCTTGCCATTGATGAACAGCGTCTTGTCGCGGTAGACCACATGGTCGCCGGGCACGCCGACGACGCGCTTGATGTAATCGACGCTCGGCTCCTTGGGGAAACGGAACACCACCACGTCGCCGCGCTGCGGATCATGGATCGGGATGATCTTGCGATTGATCACCGGCAGACGGATGCCGTAGTCGAACTTGTTCACCAGAATGAAATCGCCGACCAGCAAGGTCGGCATCATCGATCCGGACGGAATGCGAAACGGCTCGACCAGAAACGAGCGCAACAGCAACACCGCGAGAATCACCGGAAAGAAGGATTTGGCATACTCGACCACGGTGGGCTCTTTCATGGTCGCGGCCACCATTTCGGGGTCGGCCGAGGCGCCGGCACCCAGCGCGGCGGCGGCCTGTTTGCGTTTGGGCGCCCAGAACACCGCGTCCATGGCCCAGATCAATCCGGTAATGAAGGTCGCAGCCACCAGGATGGTGGGAAAGTCTAGATTCATGGTTATTTTTTCCCAACTTGGAGCACGGCGAGGAACGCTTCCTGCGGAATTTCCACTTTGCCGAACTGTTTCATGCGTTTTTTACCCGCTTTCTGTTTCTCCAGCAACTTGCGCTTGCGCGTGATATCGCCGCCGTAACACTTGGCGGTGACGTTCTTGCGCAAGGCCTTGACGGTGGTGCGGGCGATGATGTTGGTGCCGATGGCCGCCTGGATCGCCACGTCGAACATCTGCCGGGGGATGATCTCGCGCATCCGTTCGGCCAGATCGCGGCCGCGGCTCTGGGCGAAATCGCGATGGATGATCACCGACAAGGCATCGACCCGCTCGCCGTTGATCATGATATCAAGCTTCACCAGCGATGCGGCCTGAAATCGCAGAAAAGAATAGTCGAAGGAGGCGAACCCGCGGCTGACCGACTTGAGCCGGTCGAAGAAATCCATCACCACTTCGCTCAGCGGCAACTCGTAATTCAGCGACACCTGCTTGCCCATGTATTGCAGGTTGCGCTGCACACCGCGTTTTTCCACGCACAGCCCGATCACCGCGCCGAGATAATCCTGCGGCACCAGGATATTGGCGAGAATGATGGGTTCGCGGATTTCATCGATCTTGTTCACCGGTGGCAGACTGGACGGGTTGTCGATCTCAAACATCTCACCCCGGGTGTCAAGAATTTGGTAAACCACCGTCGGGGCGGTGGTGATCAGATCGATGTCGTACTCGCGCTCCAGTCGCTCCTGGATGATCTCCATGTGCAACATGCCGAGAAAACCGCAACGGAAGCCGAAGCCCAGCGCCTGCGAGGTTTCCGGCTCGAAATGCAGCGAGGCGTCGTTGAGGCGCAGCTTCTGCAGCGCCTCGCGCAAATCCTCGTAGTCGTCGGAGACCACCGGATAGAGACCGGCGAACACCCGTGGCTGGACCTTCTGGAAGCCGGGCAGCGGCGCGGACGCCGGGCGATCGGCCAGCGTGATGGTGTCGCCGACCGGCGCGCCGTCGATCTCCTTGATACCGGCGATCACGAAACCGACATCACCGGCCTCGAGCTGCGGCCGGTCGACCCGCCGCGGCGTGAACACGCCGACTTTCTCCGCCTGATGATCGCGCCCGGTGGAAAGGATGCGAATCTTCTGCCGCTGGCGCAACGTGCCCTGCATGACGCGCACCAGCGAGATCACGCCGACATAGTTGTCGAACCAGGAATCGATGATCAGCGCCTGCAGCGGCCCGGCGGCGTCCCCCTGGGGCGGCGGAATGCGCTTGACCAGTTGTTCCAACAACTCGCGCACCCCGAGTCCGGTCTTGGCGCTGACCTCGAGCGCGTCGCTGGCGTCGATGCCGATGATATCCTCGATCTCCTGCTTGACCCGTGCGGGCTCGGCGGCGGGCAGGTCGATCTTGTTCAGCACCGGCAGCACCTCCAGGCCCTGCTCGATGGCGGTGTAGCAATTGGCCACGCTTTGGGCCTCGACGCCCTGGGCCGCGTCGACCACCAACAACGCGCCCTCGCAGGCCGAAAGAGACCGCGATACTTCGTAGGAGAAATCCACGTGACCGGGGGTATCGATGAAATTCAGGGTGTAGGTCTGGCCATCGTCAGCCTGGTAGTGCAGCGACACGCTCTGCGCCTTGATGGTGATGCCGCGCTCGCGTTCGATATCCATGGAATCGAGCACCTGCTCGGCCATCTCGCGTTCGCTCAGACCGCCGCACAGTTGAATGAAGCGATCCGCCAGGGTCGATTTGCCATGGTCGATGTGGGCGATGATGGAAAAATTGCGGATATGGGCGAGATCGGACAAAGGGACGCTTACCTGATTCCAAAAGCACGATGGCGGCCCGACAGCCGCCATCCTGAAAAATCCTGACCATTCAAAAAATTGACGCGGGATTATAACCCCAAACCGGGCGCCGCCGGAAGTCGCGTCGCCGCTTTGCCGCCAGCACCCGTCAGTTTTTGAAGATCTTCTTGAAAAACGCCTGGGTACGACGCCAGGAATCCTCGTCGGCCTGTGGATCGTAGGCCAGCGGCATGGCGAAGCGCGCGGCGTACCCGTCAGCCGCGGGGTTGGTGAAACTGTGCTTGACCCCCGGATAGCTGACCACCCGGAAATTGGCACCAGCGTGGCGCATTTCCTGCTCGAAGGCGGTCACCGTTTCGGCAGGCGCAAACGGATCGGCGGCGCCGGTAAACACCAGCACCCGTGCCTTGACCCGCCCCTTTTGCGCCGGCTCGGTGGTGCCCAGACTACCGTGGAAACTGACTACGCCGTCGAGGTCCTCACCGATGCGCGCCATATGCAACACCACGCCACCGCCGAAACAATAGCCGATCGCCGCAACGTGCCGGGGGTCGACGGTCGCTTGTTGCTGTAAAATGGATTTGGCCTTGTTGAAGCGCTTCTCTGCCTGCGGCATGTCGCTCATCACCGCCTGCATGAAGCGCTTGGCGTCCTCGGGATGATCGGCCACTTTCCCGCTGCCATACATATCCAGGGCGAAGGCGGTGTAACCCAGCTCCGCCAGCTTGTCGGCACGCTGGCGGGCATAGGCGTTGTGCCCCCACCATTCATGGACCACGAGGATGCCGGGGCGCTTGCCGGTGACGGCGTCGTCCCAGGCGAGATAACCGGTGAAATCCTTGCCGTCGACCTGGTAGACGATCTCCTTGCCGCGCAACGCCGCGTGACCGGCCGAGGTCAAACCGCACAGCAGTACCCATACCAACAAACGTTTCATTTCTCCCTCCCCGTTACGCCGGACTCGCCGCCGCAGACCCTGCTCACCGCAGACGCGTCGAGATGATAGTGGCACAGCTCGCGTTCACCGAGACACAGCACCGGCACCCATTCATCGTAACGCCGGCGCAGGCCCGGATCACGGTCGATGTCCACCAGGCGCAGACCAAAGCGCAGACGTGATTGCAGGCCCCGAAGGGCCTGCCGCATAGTTTCACACAGATGGCAGCCTTCCCGGTAATACAGGGTCAGCTCTACCGGGTCTTGGGTCAATCGGCCTCCGGCGGCACCTTCAGCGCCAGGAAGATCGGCCCCCCGCGCCGTTGCACCAGCATGGCCACCGATTTGCCGGCCGGGAGTTTGTCCACCAGCTTCTTGAACCCGACGGCGTTTTCGACCGGTTTGTTATCGATGCGCAGAATGACATCGCCGTTGCGCACCCCGGCTTCCGCCGCCGCGCCGTCACCGACCGACTCGACCAACACGCCGCCGTCGATCTCCAGTTCCTTACGCTGTTGCGGCGTGAGGTCGGCGACATTCAGGGCGAGGCGGTTGTCCGCCGTGGTCGGATTTTCCGTCGCCTTGGCCACCGCCTTGTCCTGCTCCGGCAGCTCCCCGAGCGTCACCCACAGCGTCTGGCTGCGGCCGTTGCGGATCACCTTGACCGGCACCTTCTTGCCCACCGGGGTGCTACCGACCACCGGCGGCAACGCCGAGGAGCGTTCGATGTCCTTGCCGTTGAAGGCCACCACCACGTCACCGACCTGGAAGCCGGCCTTGGCCGCCGGGCTGTCGGGCAGCACCTTGGCCACCAACGCGCCCTGCGGCTTGCTCATGCCGAAAGACTGCGCCAGATCCAGCGTCACGTCCTGGATCAACACGCCCAGCCAGCCGCGGCTGACCTTGCCGTGTTCCTTGAGCTGGTTGGCGACATCCATCGCCACTTCGATCGGGATGGAGAACGACAGCCCCATGTAACCGCCGGTGCGGCTGTAGATCTGCGAGTTCACGCCCACCACCTCACCGTCGAGGTTGAACAGCGGGCCGCCGGAGTTGCCTGGGTTGATGGCCACGTCGGTCTGGATGAAAGGCACGTAGTTCTCTCGCGGCAGCGCGCGCCCGGTGGCGCTGACGATACCGGCGGTGGCGGAGCGCTCGAAACCGAAAGGCGAACCGATCGCCAACACCCATTCGCCAACCTTGAGATCCTTGGACTTGCCGATTTTCGCCACCGGCAGGTGATCGGCCTTGATCTTCACCAGCGCGATATCGCTCTGCTCGTCGCTGCCGATGACCGTGGCCTTCAGTTCACGCCGGTCCTCCAGGCGCACGATGATCTCCTCGGCGCCCTTGACCACGTGGTTGTTGGTCAGGATATAGCCGTCCTCGGAGATGATGAAACCCGAGCCGAGCGACTTGGCCTCGCGCTCGTGCGGCATCTCGCCGCCGGGGCCGCCGGGTTCGCCGAAAAAGTGCTTGAACAGGTCGCCGAAGGGCGAGCCTTCCGGCAGATCGGGGATTTCGATGCCCTCCGGCAGATTCATGCTGCCGGTCTTGATCTTCTGCGTGGTGCTGATATTGACCACCGCGTCGCTGGTTTGCTCCACCAGTTGGGTGAAGTCGGGCAGATCGCGCGCCTGGGCCTGGCCGGCCAGCAGGCCGGCTGTCAGCAGCACGATCGTCCAGCTTTTATTTACCAAGGAATTCATAGTCTCTCCTGATTCATGAATAGGACGCTCCGGCCTCAGGCCGGGGCCGTCAGACGCCGCAGCACCACGGGCTGATAGCTGCGATCATGCTGAATCCGCCGGGTGAAGCGCCGCAGCCACAGCAGACCCGCGGCCAGACCCGCCAGGCCCAGGACCAGGCTGGCGGCCTCGCCACTGTGCCACAAACCGTTGCCCGCGCCCAAGCGGCCCAGCACCGCCCCCAGCAGCAGCAACGCCAACGGCAGCGCGTACACCGCCAGCGACCCGCGCACCAGTGCCTGTTCGGCGATACCGATCACCACGCGATCGCCCACCGCCAGGGGCATGTCCGCCAGCACCCGGATGCGGGTACGTCGCTGGCCGAGCACCTTCGCCAGACTGGCCGTGCCGCAGCCCTTGTTCGCGGCGCAACCCGAGCAGGTGGAGCGACGCTGCGTCTCCACCCAGACATCCTCGGCCTGGACGCTGACCACCTGGGCGTTTTCCTCGATCATGGCGCTACTTAGGGCGTACCGATTTGCCGATCATTTCCACGGTGCGACGCGGTACTTCGCCGACCACGGTGACATAGTAGTCGTCCACCATCGTGCCATAGGCGTTAAGGGCGCCGCGGTGACTGACTCCATTATAGTTGTCCTGGCCCTGCGCGGCCTCCACATAGACCGAGACGCTGGCCAGACCGTCGCTGTAGACCCAATGTTCCACCCCGGGTTCATGGGCCGAAAGCTGGTGCCAACCGTGATCGGTCAGCATGAAGCCTTCCGGCACCTGGAACACCTTCCAACGCGAGACGCCTTTCTTACCGGCGCGCTGTGGTTGCTGCTCCGGTTCCCGCTGCCAGGTGTAGTCCGCGCCGCTCAGATCCGGCAACAATTCGGCGGCGTCGATACGGGCGGGAAAATCCACCGAAGTGAACATCACCTGTTCGATCACCCGGCCCTTGGGATCGGTCAACTCCGAACGCAGCACCAGGTGGCTGTCCTCGTGCACGCACAGACGCCGCCCATAGCGCAGGCTGTCGCGGGGTTTCACCGCCACGATGCGACAGTCCCGGCCGGCCACCCGGTCTTCGCCCTTCACCTGAAAATCGTAATAGCGCTCGAGCTGCATCAGCTCGCTCGGAAGACTGAAGGGAAACGGCGTGCGCGGACGGCTTTTGTTGACCTGCACCGCCTGGCGGTCGCCGAGTATACAGGTCACCTCCTGACGGTCGCGCAGCACTTCGCGGCGCGGACCGGTGAGCGAGAGCAGCCGCTCGCGCTCACCGTTCTCGTCCATGGCGTGGACGATCTGCATGGCCTCCAGTTTGCCTTCGTTTTGATAGACGAAAATGCCAGTGTAGTTCAGCGACTGGGCGGCTTTTGACATGCGCTCCAGCCATTGCCGGCCATCCAGGGAACCGTCGGCGTACGACGCCGGCAGGTACGTCAACAGCAACAGCGCGAGCAGGGAGGGATGGAACGAAGGCGTCATTACTCGTTGGTATCGTAACCGACGATGCGCACATAAGGCATGACACCCTGCACGCCGCGGCTGGCGGCATACTCGTTGTGATTGACCAGATAACCCGACAGACGCTTGTCGATATGCGGATCCAGTCGTGCCCATTGATCGTCGCTCGGGATGTCGTTGACCTGGGCCACGTTCGCCGTCGGGCTCAGCGGCTGCGCCGAGGCCAGTGCCGGCGCCTGGCGGCTGGTTTCGGTGGTACGCAAGGAGGAGACTGAAAGTACCGCCACCAGCGCCACCGACGCGGCCACCGCCAGACCCGCCAGCGGTCGCCACCAATGGCCCTGCCCGGCGCGCGCGCCGGGCACCTGGATGGGCGCGTCGTCGGCCAGCGCCCGCTGCACCCGGTCGGCCACGCCCAGCGTGGCAGCCTCGACATCGCCGCCACGCATCACTTCGCCGATCAGCTGGTAGCGTCCCAGACAGGCGCGCAGCTGCGGGTCACGCTGCATGCGGCCCAACAACAAGGGCCGTTCCGCGGCGCTCAGCTCGTCGTCCGCCAGGGCGGACAGTTGTTCGCGTATTTCATCTTTCATGGCTACACACCTGCGTCGGATTCGTCGATCAGGGGACGGATCCGCTTCTCGATCGCGTCTCGGGCCCTGAATATCCGGGAGCGTACCGTGCCGATGGGGCAGTCCATGGCAGCGGCAATCTCCTCGTAACTCAACCCTTCGAGTTCGCGCAGCACAATCGCCACACGCAGCTCCTCGGGCAATTCATCGATCGCGTCCTGGATCGTTTTCGCCAACTCGCTTTTGAGCGCCAGTCGCTCGGGGGTGGCGTATTCCTTCAGACCGGCGCCGGCGTCGAATTGTTCCGCCTCCTGGGCGTCAATATCATCTTTCGGGGGGCGTCTCCCGGCCGCCACCAGGTAGTTCTTGGCCGTATTGATGGCAATGCGGTACAGCCAGGTGTAAAACGCACTGTCGCCGCGAAAATTGGGCAAGGCGCGGTAGGCCTTGATGAAGGCCTCCTGGGCCACGTCCAGTACTTCGGCCGGGTCGTGGATGTAACGGCTGATGACGTTGGCGAGTTTGTGCTCGTACTTGCGCACCAGAATGTCAAACGCGGCCTTTTCGCCACTCTGCACCCGCTCGACCAGGTCCTGGTCAAGATTGCGTTCGCCCATTCGGGCTATCCTCTCTTTTTCCAGGACGGCTTGCATGCCACTTCTAGACCCGAAAAAACCCTAAGAGTTCGCCAGTTTACCGGATTTGGGGTACCGTTTATCAACAAAGCTCTGTAATCTGAGTACGTTAAACGAGGCAACCATACCCGATTCCGGGAGCCGGCCACAAGCGAATGCACACCCAGCACCAATACGATGTCCTCATTATCGGCAGCGGCGCGGCCGGGCTGACCCTGGCCCTGCGGCTGCCCGCCCGCGCCCGCATCGCCGTGATCTCCAAGGGGCCGCTGCGCGAGGGCAACACCTGGTACGCCCAGGGCGGCATTTCCGCGGTGCTGGACCACAAGGACTCGATCGAGTCGCATATCGCCGATACCATGGACGCCGGGGCCGGCCTGTGCGACCCCGAGGCGGTCCGTTTCACGGTCGAACAGGGCCCCGAGGCGGTCCAGTGGCTGATCGACCTGGGCGTGCCCTTCACCCGCCGCGACGAGGCCGAACACGCCAAGGAATTCCACCTCACCCGCGAGGGCGGCCATCAGCACCGGCGGGTCATCCACGCCGCCGACAATACCGGGCAGGCGGTCGAGACCAGCCTGGTGGAGGCGGTCCGCCAACGCGACAACATCGACCTGCTGGAACGCCACATGGCGGTGGACCTGATCACCGCCGATCGCATCGGGCGCAAGGAAAACCATTGCCTGGGCGCTTACGTGCTGGATCGGGGCAAGCATCAGGTGGAGGTGTTTCGGGCCAAGTTCACCGTCCTGGCCTCCGGCGGCGCCAGCAAGGTCTATCTCTATACCAGCAACCCCGACACCTCCACCGGCGACGGCATCGCCATGGCCTGGCGCGCCGGCTGCCGGGTGGCCAATCTGGAGTTCAACCAGTTCCACCCCACCTGCCTCTACCATCCGCGGGCGAAATCCTTCCTCATCACCGAGGCGGTGCGCGGCGAGGGTGGCAAGTTGCTGCTGCCCGACGGCAAGCCCTTCATGCAGCGCTTCGATCCGCGCGGCGAGCTGGCGCCGCGCGACATCGTCGCCCGCGCCATCGACCATGAGATGAAGCGCCACGGCTACGATCATGTGTTGCTCGACATCTCGCACAAACCGGAAGCCTTCATCAAGAAGCACTTCCCCACCGTCCACCAACGCTGCCTGGAACTGGGTTTCGACATGGCGCGCGAACCGCTGCCGGTGGTGCCGGCGGCGCACTACACCTGCGGCGGCGTGCGCACCGATCTGCGCGGCCACAGCGATCTGGAGAACCTGTACGTGATTGGCGAAACGGCCTGTACCGGCCTGCACGGCGCCAACCGCATGGCGAGCAATTCCCTGCTCGAATGCCTGGTCTTCGCCACCGCCGCCGCGGCCGACATCGGCGCGCGGCTCGACACCACCAGCCTGCCCCCGGAATTGCCCGAATGGGACGAATCGCAGGTCACCGATTCCGACGAAGAAGTCGTGGTCACCCACAACTGGGGCGAATTGCGGCGTTTCATGTGGGACTATGTGGGTATCGTAAGGACCGACAAACGCCTGCAGCGCGCACGCCGTCGGGTGGAGTTGTTGCAGCAGGAAATCGAGGACTATTACGGCAATTTCCGCGTCACCAACGATCTGTTGGAATTGCGCAACTTGGTGCAGGTCGCCGAGCTGATCATCCGCTCGGCGCAGACGCGCCGGGAGAGCCGCGGCCTTCACTACACCCTGGACTATCCCCAGACCGACACCAGCCAGCCCCCGCGCGACACCATTCTGGTGCCGGAAAAACGCCGCCGCGGCGAACCCCGCCGGTCGACCACCGGCATCATGGTCGAACGCCGCAACATCGTCGAGCAGCTGGGCTGAGGCCAGGCGCGCGCACGGGCGACCCAGGCTCAGCGGCTGTTCCCGTGAACCTTCCCCAGGCATAGCGTATGGCGATGGAGCTGACCCCTTTTCTTGAGCACCTTGGCTATGTCGGTATTCTGATCGGGACCTTTTTCGAAGGCGAGACCATCCTCGTCATCGCCGGCTTTCTCGCCCACCAGGATTATCTGGGACTGCCCGGCGTCATCAGCGCCGCCTTCGCCGGCGCGATGCTCGGCGACCAGCTGTACTTCCACATCGGCCGCTGGAAAGGTCGCGACTTCATCGCCGCCAGACCGGCGCTTGAACAACGTCGCCAGCGCGTGAGCGCACTGCTGGGTAAACACCAAACCGGTCTGATACTTGGCTTTCGCTTCGTCTACGGCATCCGCACCGTGACGCCCTTTGTCCTCGGCGCCAGCGCGGTCTCGCCCCTGCGGTTTTTCTTTCTCAACGCCGCCGGCGCCCTGGCGTGGGCGATTGTCATCGGTAGCGCGGGCTTTTATTTCGGCGCGGCGCTGGAGAAACTCCTGGGGCGGGTTAAGGACTACGAGTTGCTGGTGATCGCGGGGCTGCTCGCGGTTGCCATCTCGCTGTGGCTGTACCGCCGCCGCGGCGCCAGCAGGAGATAGCCGGTTGGCACACCGGTGGCGCGAGGTAAAGCGCTAGGGCTGGTCCGTCCACGGCGCCGCAAGTTCCTCGCCCGAGCCGCAAAAGCGGCTCAGCCGGTGGAAAAGTCCGGCGGCGCCTGGTGGGCGACCGCTTCACAGCTGACCGCGCTCACCCGCGCCTGGGGCGGGCCGCGATAGAGCCATTCCTTCAAGGCCGCGACCGCCGCGCTCTCGCCGCAGGCCAGGACCTCCACCGAGCCGTCGCGCAAATTCCTGGCAAAGCCGGTGACACCCAGGCGACGCGCCTCGCGCTGGGTCGAGGCGCGAAAAAACACCCCCTGCACCCGCCCGGTCACCCGACAAAGCAGACACTGCATCGAATTTCGCCTCCTCCGGTTACCGCGCTCCGTCCCACCTTTCATTGCCGCCCGCCGCCAGCAGCCCCTGGATACCGGCCAACAGATCGGCATCGCTATCCTCGGCGGTGGCCAGCAAGCGCGCGCGGCCGCGGGGATCGAAAATGAACACCGCGCTGCTGTGGGAGACCTCATACTGCCCGTCGCCGTCGGCAGGCCCAAGACCATAACTGACACGATAACGCCTGGCCAACGCGCCGAGCTGTTCCTGGCTGCCACTCAAAGCGACGACCCGCGGGCCGAAAGCCTCGGCGTAGGCGTGCAACACCGCCGGGGTATCGCGGGCCGGATCCACCGAGACGAACAGGATGCTCACCCGCGCCGCCGCGGCGCCGAGTCGTCGCACCAGGCCGGCCAGGCGGGCCAGTGTCGTCGGGCAGATGTCCGGGCAATGGGTGTAGCCGAAATACAGCACCACCACCTGGCCGGCGAAATCGGCGGCGCGGCGCGTCCGGGCCTCGCCATCGTGCAGCGTAAAGGTCAAGGGCGGTAACAGCGCGCCGATATCGCGCAACCGCGCAGGCGACGGCGCGTCACCGCAGGCAGCCAGCACCAGCGCGAGCACCAGTGGCCACACCACGCGCTTCATCGCGCCGTGGCCGGGCGCACCGCGAACGGTGCGCGCAGTTGATAGCCGTCGTCGAACTGCAGCAGGAGTTCAACCGTCTGTCCTTGTCGCAGGGCCTGGGCGCGGCCGAACAGCATCAGATGATAGCCCCCCGGGGAGAAGCTCACCTGCCCCTGGGGGCGCAGCTCCAGGCGCGCCACCGCTTGCATGCGCGCCACGCCGCTTTGGGCCAGGCTGCGGTGGATCTCGATCCGCCGGAACAGCGGGCTGTGCACCGCCACCAGTGTGTGAGGGCGGGCATCGGGGTTGTGCAGCGTCAGGTAACCGGCCAGCGGAAGGTCGCCGGGCAACCAGCGGATCCAGGCATCGCTCACCTGCGGCGCGGCCAGGGCCACCCCCTGCCAGCACGCCAACAGCGTGAGCAACAGCCGCTTCGCCGCCGAGTTCACGACACCGACCCCTGGCGCAGCGGCGCACCTTCGCGCTCGCGCATCCAGCGCCGCAGCAGGACCAGCATGGCGAGGACGCTCATCATGCTGCTGGGAATCCAGGTCACCAGCCCGCCGATCTGCTGGTCGGTCAGCGGGCTGATCGGCCAGGCGCGCCCACAGACGTTATAGACCGGGTACAACGACTCGGTGGCCAGGGCCATGTGCGCACCGATCAGGATCTGCGGCGGCACCACCAGGGAAAGAATGACGATCCGCCCGCCGTAGCCCAGGCGCCCCACGGCCGAGGCCGGACGCGAATCGAAGATCAACCACCAGAACAACAACCCGTCGAGCAGCATGCTCCAGTTCATCAACTGGTAGCGGGTGGCGCTCAACATGGCGCCGAAGTGCACCTCGGGCAACAACCAGAAGTAGATCAGACCGACGAACAACAGCGGCGCGACCAGGGGATACTGCACGCCGCGGTAGAGCAACCGCAAGGGCCGATTGCGCGCCAACGCCGGCAGCCAGCGCGCGCGCGCCGACACGGGGAGACCCGCGCGCAGGACCTCCCAGGGACCGGCCAGCAGCATCAGAAAAGGGCCCAGATGATGCAGCACCAGATGTTGCACCCGGTGAATCCAGAACATGTGCTGGGCCAGATAATCCAGGTAGGTGTGCATCACCAGATATACCAGCCCCAGACCGGTGAGAAAGCTCACCAGGGCGGCGTAGCCGGCCGGCCGGGCACTGTGACGACAACGCCGCCAGCCGCGGATGTAGAGCCACGCCAGGCCGCCACAGAACAACACCACCGCCGGATAGAACTCCCAGGGCAACAGATAGGCCCAGGCGGAATCCGGCTGCATGGCTGGTCCGCGCCCCGCGTCAGCCGCCGTCCGAGACCCGCGCCGGAGTGTCCAGCGACTGGCGCAAGGCGTCGACGAAGGCGGCGTTCTCCTGCGGCGTACCCACCGTCACCCGCAGACAGTCGCGCAGCGCGGCGCCGGCCGGGTTGAGATTCTTGACCAGAACCCCGTGCGCCTTGAGCGTCTCGAACAGTTCATCGGCGCGCCCGGGCGGCGTGCGAAAAAGAATGAAATTGGCATCGCTCGGGTAGGGTTGCACCCCCGGCACCGAGCCCAGGGCCTGCTGCAACCGGGCGCGGTCGCGGCGGATTTGCGCTGTCTGGGTGTCGAGCACGTCCTGATGGGCGAGCGCAAAGCACGCGCTGGCCTGGGTAAGCACGCCGATGTTGTAGGGCAGACGGACCTTGTCGATTTCCCGCAGCCACTCCGGTGGCCCGGCGAGCAGACCCAGGCGCAATCCCGCCAGCCCCATCTTGGAGACCGTACGCAGCACCAGGAGATTGGGAAACTCGCCCAGGCACGGCATGAAGCTGGCGTCGGTGAAAGGCGCGTAGGCTTCGTCGACCACCACCAGGCCGGGCGCGGCCTCGATGAGGGTCCGTATCGCCTGGGCGTCAAACAGCGTGCCGGTCGGGTTGTTCGGATAGGCGAGAAACACGATCGCCGGCCGGTACCGGTCGATGGCGGCGAGCATCGCTGGCAAATCCAGGGAGAAATCCTCGGCCAGTGGCACCCCCTGATAGCGCATTCCGGCGAAGGTGGCGATCAGACGGTACATGACAAAGGTCGGCTCCGGGGCCAGCAGCGTGCGCTCGCCGTCGGCCACCGCCAGCGCCAGCATCTGGATCAGTTCGTCCGACCCATTGCCCAGCAGCACCTGCATCGCCTCGGGCACCTGCATGCTCGCGCGCAACCCCGCGCACAATGCCGCCGCGCCGGGGTCGGGATAGCGGTTGAGCTCGACGTCGCGCAGCACCGCCAGCCACTGCTCGACCAGGTCCGCGGGCCAGCGGTAGGGATTCTCCATGGCGTCGAGTTTGATCAACTGCCCCGGGTCGGGCACGTGATAGGCCTTGAGCGCCTGCACCGACGGGCGGATCCAGCGCGCCGGGGATTTGTCCATCGGCTTCATTCGCCCTTGATCCGGTACTCCGCCGAACGGGCGTGCGCGGTCAGCCCCTCGCCGCGCGCCAGTTGTGCGGCGGTGTGGCCCAGGTCGGCCGCCCCCTCGGGCGAGCAGAAAATGAGGCTGGAGCGCTTTTGAAAGTCGTACACCCCGAGTGGTGACGAGAAACGCGCGGTGCGCGAGGTCGGCAACACGTGGTTCGGCCCGGCGCAATAGTCCCCCAGCGCCTCGGCGGTATGCCGTCCCATGAATATGGCACCGGCGTGACGGATGCGCGCGGCCAGGGCCTGTGGGTCGGCGACCGACAGCTCCAGGTGTTCGGGGGCGATGTAGTTGGCCACCGTCACCGCCTCGTCCAGATCGCGCACCTGGATCAGCGCCCCGCGGGCGGCCAGCGAGGCGCCGATCAAGCCGGCCCGTTCCATGCCGGGCAACTGGGCCTGGATACTGGCGGCGACGCGATCGAGAAAGGCGCCATCGGGGCTGAGCAGGATCGCCTGCGCGTCCTCGTCGTGCTCGGCCTGCGAAAACAGGTCCATGGCGATCCAGTCGGGGTCGGTCTGGCCGTCGCAGACGACCAGGATTTCCGAGGGACCGGCGATCATATCGATGCCGACCTGGCCGAATACCATGCCCTTGGCCGTGGCGACATAGATGTTGCCCGGCCCCACGATCTTGTCCACCGCCGGAATCGTCTCGGTGCCGTAAGCCAGTGCCGCCACCGCCTGGGCACCGCCGATGGCGAACACCCGATCGACGCCGGCGACCGCCGCGGCGGCCAATACCAGCTCGTTGCGCACGCCCGCAGGGGTCGGCGCCACCATGGTCAGCTCGTTCACCCCGGCCACCTTGGCGGGGATGGCGTTCATCAACACCGACGAGGGATAAGCCGCCTTGCCCCCGGGCACGTACAGACCGGCGCGCTCAAGCGGCGAGACCTGCTGCCCCAATACCGTGCCGTCGTTTTCGGTGTACGACCAGGATTGCAGTTTCTGGCGCTCGGCGTAGGCGCGGATGCGCTCGGCGGCGCGCTCCAGCGCCGTGCGCTGCTCGGCGGGAATCGCCGCCAGCGCCTGGTGCAGGCGCGCCGGGTCGATTTCCAGCTCGGCGATACTGCTCGCCTGCATGCGGTCGAACCGGTTGGTGTATTCCAGCAAGGCGGCGTCACCGCGGGCGCGGACATCGCCGAGGATGGCGCGCACGGTGTCTTCCACCTGGGCGTCGACGGCCGGCTCCCACGCCAGCAGCGCGTCGAGACGCCCATAGAAACCGTCCTCGGCACTGTTCAGGCGGCGGATGTCGGGCGTCACGCGGCCTCCTCCTGTTTGCGCACCGCCACGCCCAGCTGCTCGATGAACGCCTGCACCCGGGCGTGCTTGCGCTTCATCGACGCCTTGTTGACCACCAGCCGCGAGCTGACGTCAGCGATCTTCTCCAGGGGCCGCAGGCCGTTGGCCTTGAGGGTGTTGCCGGTGTCGACCACATCCACGATCAGATCGGCCAGCCCCACCAGCGGCGCCAGTTCCATGGAGCCATACAGTTTTATGACCTCCACCTGCATTCCCTGGGCGGCGAAATAGGCGCGCGTGCTGCGCACGTACTTGGTGGCGATACGCAGGCGCTGGGCCTGCTCGGACCAGGGTTCGCGGCCGGCGACCATCAGTTTGCAGCGCGCGATGCGCAGATCCAGCGGCTCGTAGAGCCCGCCGCCGCCGTGCTCCATCAGCACGTCCTTGCCCGCCACGCCCAGATCGGCGGCGCCATACTGCACATAGGTGGGCACGTCCGAGGCACGGATGATCACCAGCTTCACGCTCTCGTGGTTGGTGTCGAGGATCAGCTTGCGGCTGGTTTCCGGGTCGTCGATCGGCTCGATGCCGGCGTGCGCCAGCAGCGGCAGCGTCTCCTTGAAGATACGCCCCTTGGACAGTGCGATGGTCAGCGATTCGGACATGGAGATTCCCGTGATAAAGACGCGCCGGCGCGGTTACTGGATCTGCTTGCCCCACTCCTGCGGGGTATAGGTGCGAAACGACAGGGCGTGCACCCCGCCCTGCATCAGATCGCCGAGCGCGGCGTAGACCATCTGATGCTGCTGCACCATCGACTTGCCGGCAAACGCCTCGCTGACAATGGTCGCCTCGAAGTGATCGCCCTCGCCCTGCACCGTCACCTGGCTGGCCGGGATGCCCTGTTCGATGATTTTCTTCAGTTCCTCTGCCTGCATGATACTGCCCGTGTCAAAATCCGAAAGGCGAAGCATACTATAAACAGGCGCCCGCCCTCTCCCCCACGGCGGGGATAGACCCAGCGCGCGGTGTCAGTCCGCCGCTGGCGCCGGACTCAACATTCCGCCAAGGCCACTGACCTCGGCGATGGCCTGCAATTGGGCCGGGAGCCGCAAAAACCTGACGCTTTGACCGGTTTGGCGCGCCAGCCGCAGGCCGGCCACCAGCAGCGCCAGGCCGGCGCTGTCGGCGCGCTGCACCGCGCCCAGATCGACCTCCAGCGTGGGGTGCCCCGCGGCCAGTTCCTGCCAGCGCGGCCACAACTGCACCACGCTGGCGAAATTCAGATCGCCGTGGAGCGCCAGGCGACCGCCGCCCTCATCGCTGATGCTCGCGCCGTTGTCCCGCATCTATTTCTTGTCGCCTTCCGAGGCTTTCTCGAACAGGAACTTGCTGATCAGCTTCTCCAGCACCAGCGCCGATTGGGTGAGTTCGATCTGCGAACCGTCCTTCAAGACATCCTCGCTGCCGCCGGGTTCCAGGGCCACGTATTGTTCACCGAGCAGACCGGCGGTGTAGATGGCCGCCGAGGTATCTTCCGGAAAGCGGTCGTATTTGCTCTCCAGGTCCAGCCCCACCACGGCCTGGAAGCGCTCGCTGTCGTAGTCGATCGACGCCACCCGCCCGACCCGCACGCCGCCCACCGTCACCGCGGAGCGGACCTTCAAACCCCCGATGTTCTCGAAGCGCGCCGTGACCCGGTAGGTGTCGCCGTTGCCGAAACTGCTGAGGTTGCTGACCTGCATGGCGAGCACGAACAGCGCGGCGAGGCCCGCGGCGATGAACATGCCCACCATCAACTCGGTCGTCTTGTTGCTTTTCATTGCTTGTCAGTCTCCGAACATCAAGGCGGTAAGTACGAAATCCAGACCCAGCACCGCAAACGCGGCGTACACGACCGTGCGCGTGGTCGCGCGGCTGACACCCTCCGAGGTTGGAATGGCATCGTAGCCCTCGAACACCGCGATCCAGGTGACGACCCAGCCGAACACCAGACTCTTAATCACACCGTTGAGGATGTCGTCGAACAGGTCCACCTTGGCCTGCATCTGCGACCAGTAGGCGCCGTCGTCCACGCCCAATAGCGCCACGCCGACGAAATAGCCACCGTAGATACCCACGGCGCTGAAAATCGCCGCCAGCAGCGGCATGGAAATGAAACCGGCCAGAAAACGCGGCGCGATCACCCGATGGATGGGATCGACCGCCATCATCTCCATCCCCGAGAGTTGTTCCGTGGCCTTCATCAGTCCGATCTCCGCGGCCAGCGCCGAACCGGCTCGACCGGCGAACAGCAAGGCGGTGACCACCGGACCGAGCTCGCGCACGATCGACAGCGCCACGGCCACGCCGAGAGACTCCTCGGCGCCGAAATCGACCAGGGTGTTGTACCCCTGCAGGCCCAGCACCATGCCCACGAACAGTCCCGAGACGACGATGATCATCAACGACAGCACGCCCACCGACCACAACTGGGCCACCAGCAGGCCGGGGCGGCGCAGCAGGCCCGGAAAACCCGCCAGGACTTTCAGCATGAACAGGTTGGCGCGACCCAGCTTGGCAAACTGGCTGATACCGCCGCGACCCAGTTGACGGATGAATTCAAGCATCGTGATTGAGTAGGTCCTCGGCATAATCCGGGGCCGGATAGTGGAACGGCACCGGCCCGTCGGGCAGGCCCTGCATGAACTGGCGCACCCAGGCCGAGTCGGTCTGGCCCAGCGCCTCCGGCGTGCCCTGGCCGACCACCTTGCCCTGGGAGATCACATAGATGTAATCGGAAATGGCGGCCGTCTCCTTCACATCGTGGGACACGATGATGCTGGTCAGACCCAGCGCGTCGTTGAGCAGCCGGATCAACTCCACCAGCGCGCCCATGGAAATGGGGTCCTGTCCGGTGAACGGCTCGTCGTACATGATCATCATCGGGTCGAGCGCGATGGCGCGCGCCAGGGCGATGCGCCGCGCCATGCCGCCGGACAGCTCGCTCGGCATCAGCTCGCGGGCGCCGCGCAAACCCACCGCCTGGAGTTTCATCAACACCAGGTCGCGGATCATCGGCTCCGGCAGATCGGTGTGTTCGCGCAGCGGAAAGGCGACATTGTCGAACACCGTGAGATCGGTGAGCAGCGCCCCGGATTGAAACAACATGCCCATGCGCTTGCGCAGCGCGTAGAGCGCGCCGCGCGACAAGCGCGCCACCTCCTGCCCGTCGACGTGCACGCTGCCGGCCTCCGGCTCCAGCTGACCGCCGATAAGACGCAGCAAGGTGGTCTTGCCGGTGCCGCTGGGGCCCATGATGGCGGTGACCTTGCCGCGCGGGATATCCAGATCGACCCCGTCGAAAATGGGACGCCCGCCACGCGAGAACCGCAGGCCGCGAATGCTGACCAGCGGATCGGTGTCCAGGCGCTCGGGGATATCGCTCATTGTTGTTGCTTGTTACGCAGTTTGCTGAAACCCGAGCGCAGTATACGCGACTCGGCGCCTAGCGCGAACGGCCCTCGGTCTTGACCTCGCCGCAGCGCTCGCAACGGTAGCGCGTCACCAGCTTGCCCTGTTTACTGTCGAACGGCGTGTCGATCACCGCCCATTTATGAAACCCGCGCCGACACAGGGTATTACCGCGGTGCCTCTCGCCGGGTTTCAGTTTCCGGAACGCAAGAATTTCGCCCATGGATGTTCCTCTGACGAAGCAGGGTTGCCGGTGCTGTCACCGGCCACCCTAAACCGCTAGTATACGCCGTCTATGTGGATACAGCTTGTTGCTCTTGTCGCCGGCTTCGGCCTGCTGGTCTGGGGGGCCGACCGCTTCGTCGCCGGGGCCGCCGGCACCGCCCGCAACCTCGGGGTCTCGCCCCTGATCATCGGTCTGACCATTGTCGGCTTCGGCACCTCCGCGCCCGAGATTCTGGTTTCCGCGGTAGCCTCCCTGCAGGGCAACAGCGGCCTGGCGGTGGGCAACGCGATCGGCTCGAACATCACCAACATCGCGCTGATCCTCGGCCTGACCGCTTTAGTGGTCCCGCTGTCGGTGCATTCGCGCATCGTGCGCCGCGAACTGCCGATCCTGATCGCCGTCGGTGTGGCCGCCCTCTTCCTGCTCCGCGACCAGAGCCTGGACCGGCTCGACGGCCTGCTGTTGCTCGGCGCGCTGCTGGTCCTGCTCGCCTACACGGTGCGGGTCGGGCTGAACACGCGCAACAGCAAGGACGCCATGGTGGCCGAATACGAGGCGGAAATTCCCACCGATCTCTCGCTGCGGGCGTCGCTGGTCTGGCTGATCATTGGACTGGTGATCCTGGTGGCCAGTTCCCGGTTGCTGGTGTGGGCGGCGGTGGGCATCGCCGAAGCGTTCGGCGTCAGTGATCTGGTCATCGGCCTGACCATCGTCGCCCTGGGCACCAGTCTGCCAGAACTCGCGGCCTCGATCGCCAGTGCCCTGAAAAAAGAACCGGATATCGCGGTTGGCAACGTCATCGGCTCCAACCTCTTCAATCTGCTGGCGGTCCTGGGCTTGCCCGGGGTCATCAACCCCGGCTCGGTGGACCCGCAGGTGTTGACGCGCGATATGCCGGTGATGCTGGCGCTGTCGGTGGTGCTGCTGCTGATGGCCAACGGCTTTCGCGGCGAGGGGCGCATCAATCGCCTGGAGGGCGGCCTGCTGGTGCTGGCCTATGCCGGCTATCAGACCCTGTTATACTTCACCGCCGTCAAATAATTGAATAACTGATCCCTGACCATGACCGACGAGACGCTGAAGAAACTCGGGCTGGCGGTGCTCGAAACCGAAGCCCGGGCCATCGACTTGCTGAAATCCCGGATCGACGCGGATTTCGTCCGCGCCTGTCACTACCTGCTCAAATGCGAAGGTCGCGTGGTGGTCATCGGCATGGGCAAATCCGGCCATATCGGCGGCAAGATCGCCGCCACCCTCGCCAGCACTGGCACGCCGGCTTTTTTTGTCCACCCCGGCGAGGCCAGTCACGGCGACCTGGGCATGATCACGGCCAAGGACGTGGTGCTGGCGCTGTCCAACTCCGGCACCACGGAAGAGATCCTCACCATTTTGCCGATCATCAAGCGCCTCGGCGTGCCGCTGGTCACGCTCACCGGCAATCCCCACTCCACGCTGGCCGAAGCGGCCACGGTAAACCTCAATGTGGCGGTGGAAAAAGAGGCTTGCCCGCTGGATCTGGCCCCCACGGCCAGCACCACCGCGGCACTGGCCATGGGCGACGCCCTGGCGATTTCGCTGCTCGAGGTGCGCGGATTCACCTCGGACGATTTCGCCCGCTCGCATCCCGGTGGCAAACTCGGACGGCGGTTGCTGCTGTTGATCGACGACCTGGTGCACAGCGGGGAGCGCGCCCCCAAGGTCCGCTCCGGCACCTTGATCTGCGATGCCCTGCTGGAGATCACGCGCAAGGGCCTCGGTTGCACCGCGATCGTCGACGAACGCGACCTGGTCATGGGCATTTTCACCGACGGCGACCTGCGCCGCGCCATCGACCACGGCGCCGACCTCAACCATACGCCGATCGACGAGCTGATGACGCGCAACTGTCGCCTGGTGTCGCCCGGGCTGCTGGCCGCCGAAGCGCTGGAGATCATGGACAAGGGTAAGTTCAACGCCTTGCTGGTGGTCGACCAGGACAAGAAGCTGATCGGCGCGCTGAACATGCACGACCTGTTACGCGCCGGCGTCGTATAGAAGGTAGATCCCGGAGATGAAAGACATTTACGCCCGCGCGGCCAAGATCAAACTGCTTATCTTCGACGTCGACGGGGTGCTCACCGACGGCAGTCTGTTTCTCGGCGACGACGGCCAGGAATACAAGGCCTTCCACTCGCAGGACGGCCACGGCATCAAGATGCTGCAGAAACACGGCGTGCGCTGCGCCATCATCACCGGCAGGACCTCGCAGGTGGTCGAGCACCGCATGCGCAACCTCGGCATCGATTTGATCTACCAGGGACAGGAGAACAAGCTCGAGGGCTTCGCCCACTTGCTGGAACGGGTCGGACTGCCACCCGAGGCCGTCGCCTACATGGGCGACGACGTGGTCGATCTGCCGGTGATGCGCAAGGTCGGTCTGGCGATTGCGGTGAGCGATGCCCATCCCTGGGTGCTGCGCCACAGTCACTGGCAGACGCCGCGCGCCGGTGGGCGCGGCGCGGCGCGCGACGCCTGCGAAATGCTCATGGAGGCGCAAGGGGTGTTGCAACAGGAGATGGAAAGCTACCTGTGAACCTGCTGGAACGCTCACTCTTGGCGGGATTGCTGATCCTCAGCCTGGCCGGCGGCGCGCTCCTCTACCTGGAAAGCACACGGCCCGAGCCGCTCTCGGCCGCCGCCGGCCCCAGCCGGCCCGACCTGGGGATCGACCGACCGCACTGGCGGATTTTCGATGCCCAGGGGAACCTTGGACGCGAGCTTTGGGCCACCCGACTGGAAAAGTGGCCTGACGCCGCCGCCCGGCTGACGTTGCCGCGGCTGGAGCTGGCGGACCGGCGCGCGCAACGCTGGCAGGCCTTGGCCCGCACCGGTTGGCTGGACGACGGGCGACACCTGCTTCTGGAGGAGGACGTCCGCCTGCGGCGCCAACCCCCGGCCGATCCGCTGCAGTTGCGCACCGAGCGCCTGCGCTTCGATGAAACAGCCGGACGGCTGGAAACCGATCAACCGGTTGTCTTGACGGCGGGGAACTGGCATTTTACCGCTACCGGTCTACGCGCCGAGCTGGACCGGCCGCAGCTGCACCTGCAACTGCTGGAAAACGTACGGGGCGTACATGATTAGAATTCACCCAGCCTGGTTGTGGCTGGCCGCGGGCTTGCTGCCTGCCGCCGGCTGGGCACTGTCGAGCGACCGCGACAAGCCCATGTCCATCGAGGCCGACCGGGTGGAGCTCAACGATGGCAAAGGGGTCAGCGTGTACCACGGGAACGTGAAGGTTTCCCAGGGCACGCTGCTGCTCACGGGCGACACCATGACGGTGTACAACAAGGGCGACAAGGTCGAGAAAGTGATCATGGAAGGCACCCCGGCCACCTACCGCCAGCGTCCCGACAACAAAGACCAGGACGTGCGCGCGCGGGCCTTGCGCATGGAGTATTTCACCAACCCGGAATACATCGTCCTGCTGAAGGAGGCGGAGGTAGAACAGGAAGGCAACCAGCTGCGCAGCGAGCGCATCGAGTACGATGTGGCCCGCGACAAGGTCAACGCCGGCACCAATCAACCCGATGAGCGCGTGCATATCACCATTCAGCCCAAAAACGAAAAAAAACAGAAAGACAGCGCGCAACCATGAGTCGACTGGAGGCGCGCGACCTGAAAAAGAGCTATTCAGGTAAAACCGTGGTGGAATCGGTCTCGCTGGCGGTCAACAGCGGCGAAGTGGTCGGGTTGCTCGGCCCCAACGGTGCCGGTAAAACCACCTGCTTCTACATGATCGTGGGCCTGGTGCCGAGCGACGGCGGCTCGGTCTGGCTAGACGAGAAACCCCTGACCCGCTATCCGATGCACGTGCGTGCCCGCCACGGCGTCGGTTACCTGCCGCAGGAAGCCTCGGTGTTTCGCAAGCTCAGCGTGGCCGACAACCTGCTGGCGGTCCTGGAAATGCGCCGCGATCTGAACCGCCGGGCCCGCAGCGACAAACTCGAACAGCTGCTCCAGGAGCTGCATATCGCCCATCTGCGCGAGCAAAAGGGCCTGAGCCTGTCCGGCGGCGAGCGCCGACGGGTCGAAATCGCGCGCGCGTTGGCCATGGAGCCGCGTTTCATTCTGCTCGATGAACCTTTCGCCGGCGTCGACCCGATTTCGGTGATCGACATCCAGCGGATCGTGGAACATCTGACCGAACGCAATATCGGCGTGCTGATCACCGATCACAATGTGCGCGAAACCCTCGGGATCTGCAACCGGGCCTATATCATCGGCAACGGTCATACCCTGGCCGAAGGGCCGCCCCAGGCCATTTTGCAGAACCAGCGGGTGAGAGACGTGTATCTGGGCGATAATTTCACCCTCTAGCCGTTTGTCGTGGCAATGAATAATGCTAATAAATAGTTCACTGGCACAATAAATGCAGTAGAATGTCCCCTTGAACGCGGCGGCACATGGCCTGGCCGCGCCGGACAGAGATCCAACGACCCAACAATTACGTATGAAGCAGTCCATTCAACTCCGACTCGGCCAGCACCTGACGATGACGCCGCAGCTGCAGCAGGCGATTCGCCTGCTGCAGCTCTCCACCCTGGAGTTGCAGCTGGAGGTCCAGACCGTCCTGGACTCCAATTTGATGCTCGAACCCGACGACGGCGAATCCTCGGCGCCCGCTTCCAGCGACGCCGCGCAGGAACCGCTCAATGGCCGTGAAAACGAGCGCGCCGACGGCGCCGAGGCGGAGGTCGCCAGCACCAGCGAGACCATCCCGGAGGATCTACCGGTCGACACCAGCTGGGAGGATACCTATGACATGGGGGCGACCAGCTACAGCGCGCCGGCCGACGCGGACAACCGCGATTTCTTCGAGACCCACAACGGCGAAGGCCAGAGCCTGCACGAACACCTTTACTGGCAATTCGACCTCACGCCCTTCAGCGACGAGGATCGGATCATCGGCGAGGCGATTATCGACGCCATCAACGACGACGGTTATCTGTCGGTCGCTCTCGAGGATCTGCTGGAGAGCCTCGCGCCGCGCCTCGACGAGGAAACCGGCATTGAGGAGGTGCGCGCCGTCCTCCATCGGATTCAGCATTTCGACCCGGTCGGTGTCGGCGCCCGGGATCCCGCAGAATGCCTTACTATACAATTACTTGCAATGGATCCATCGGTTCCTCTGCGGGATCAGGCGCTGACCCTGGTGCAGGAACACGTCAACCTGCTGGGAAATCGCGACTATAATCAGATCATGCGGCGCATGAAGCTCTCGGAAGCGGAGCTGCATGAGATATTGAAGCTGGTGCAGACCCTGAACCCGCGCCCGGGTTCGCAGATTACCAGCACGCCGCCCCAGTACGTGGTTCCGGACGTGTTTGTGCTTAAGAAGAATGGCAAATGGCAAGTCGACCTGAACAGTGACGCGGCGCCGCGATTGCGCATCAACAGCCACTACGCCAGCCTGGTGAAACGGGCCGACAACAGCGAAGACAATACCTATTTGCGCAACCACCTGCAGGAAGCCCGTTGGTTCTTGAAGAGTCTGCAAAGCCGGCATGAAACGCTGCTCAAGGTGGCCCGCTGCATTGTCGAGCGTCAGCGCAACTTTTTCGAGTACGGCGACGAGGCCATGAAACCCCTGGTGTTGCGCGACATCGCCGATACGGTGGAGATGCACGAGTCGACCATCTCCCGCGTCACCACCCAGAAATACATGCATACGCCGCGTGGAATCTTTGAATTCAAATACTTTTTCTCCAGCCACGTGGGCACCGCCGACGGCGGCGAATGTTCCGCCACCGCCATCCGCGCCATCATCAAGAAGCTGGTGGCGGCGGAGAAACCCAACAAACCGCTGAGCGACAGCAAGATCGCCAGCCTGCTCGCCGACCAGGGCATCAAGGTCGCGCGACGCACCATCGCCAAATACCGCGAAGCGATGGCCATCCCTCCTTCGAATGAACGCAAACGCCTCGCTTGAGGCCATGGACGAGGAGTTTATCCATGCAAATCAACCTGACCGGACACCATGTCGATATCACCGATCCGCTGCGCAACTATGTGGGTGAGAAGCTCGAACGCCTGGAGCGCCATTTCGATCACGTCACCGACGTCCATGTGGTGCTGAGCGTGGAGAAACTGCGCCACACCGCCGAGGCCACGGTGCTGATCAGTGGCGGCAAACTGTTCGCCGACAGCACCGAATCCGACATGTACGCGGCCATCGACGGCCTCTCGGACAAGCTCGACCGCCAGATCAAGAAGCACAAGGAGAAACTCACCGACCATCACCGGGTCGAAGGCGCCAACAAGAAACATCTAGGGGAACCCTGAACCGCGGCCGATGACCGGGCTACCCGTCATCCCGCCCCAGCGACACAGAACTGCCATGCAGATTGCCACACTTCTCAGCCCGGAGCGCGTCGCCTGTCACCAGGACAGCTCCAGCAAAAAACGCAGTTTGGAGCTGTTGAGCCACCTGCTGTCGGCGACGCTGCCGGGGTACTCCGAGGGCGAACTGTTCGACAGCCTGATCGGCCGCGAACGACTCGGCAGCACCGGCCTCGGTCACGGCGTGGCATTGCCGCACGGCCGCTTGAGCGGGCTGAGCGAACCGATCGCCGCCTTTATCAGCCTGGAACAGGGTGTGGACTACGACGCGGTGGACAACCAGCCGGTCGACCTGCTGTTCGCGCTGCTGGTACCGGAGGAGTCGACGGAAGAACACCTCAGGATCCTGGCCAGCCTGGCGGCCATGTTCAGCGACCCGCGGCTGTGCCAGGCGTTGCGCGAATGCCGCAATGGCCAGCAGTGTCTCGACCGCATCGAGCATTGGGACAGCGAGCGACAACTCTCGGCATGAGCCTCGACGCGTCCGTCGGCACCCTGTTCGAGAATCTGCAAAGCAAGCTCGATCTCCACTGGGCCGGCGGACATACCGGTCACAGCCGCACGATCAAGAACCCGGACTCGGAGGCCGCGCGCACCGCCCTGGTCGGGCATCTCAATCTCATCCACCCCAACCGTGTGCAGGTGCTCGGCAAGGTCGAGATCCAGTATCTGGAGCGTCTGGGGGAAAGCTCGCGGCGTGACCTGATCGAACAGCTGTTCGACGGCACCAGCGACCTGGTGGTGATTGGCGACGACCTCGCGCCGCCGGAGGCGATCAAGCAGCGCAGTGAAGCCAGCGCCACGCCACTGCTGCAGTCCTCCAGCCCCACCGCGCAACTGGTCAATTATCTGCAGTACTATCTGACCAATCTGTTCGCCGACAAGATCACGCTGCACGGCGTGTTCATGGAGGTCTTCAGCGTCGGCATGTTGATTATCGGCGACCCCAGCGTCGGCAAGAGCGAACTGGCCCTGGAGCTGGTGGCGCGCGGTCACCGGCTGGTGGCCGACGACGCGCCGGTATTCGCCAAAACCTCGCCCGATACCCTCAACGGCCGTTGCCCGGAGATCCTGCGCGATTTTCTCGAAGTCCGCGGTCTGGGCATTCTCAATATCCGCGTCATGTTCGGCGACAGCGCCATCAAGCAGGCGCGTAACCTGCGCCTGATCCTGAAACTGGTGTCGATGAGCGAAGAGCAGATGCATTCCATCGATCGCCTGCACGGGGCGCGCTCGATCCAGACCATACTGGGCGTGGATATCCCCGAAATCACCCTGCCGGTGGCGCCGGGGCGCAACCTGGCCGTGCTCGCCGAGGCCGCCGCGCGCAACCACGCCCTGCTGTGCAAGGGTTTCGACGCCGCTCGTCTGTTTATGGATCGACAAGCGCGTTTTATGGAAAATAGCTAGAAAACAGGGCACCTGTCACCCGATAATACCCCCCCTTGCGGTCGACAGGCAGCGATGGTGCAAACAACGTGAAGCTCGTGATTGTCAGCGGACTGTCCGGTTCGGGCAAAAGTGTCGCCTTGCATACCCTGGAAGACCTGGGTTATTACTGCATCGACAATCTGCCCGCCGGTCTGCTCGGCGCGCTGGTCACGGAGTTGAGCAATGCCTCCAGCCCGGTGGCGCGCGCCGCGGTAGGCATCGACGCGCGCAACCTCACCCAGTCGCTGGCCGACATCAACGCCACCCTCGAGGACCTGCAAAGCCGGCAGATCGACAGCGAGATTCTCTACCTGAGCTGTGAAACCGACACCCTGCTCAAGCGCTTCAGCGAGACCCGCCGCCGCCATCCGCTGACCTACGATGGCCTGTCGCTGGCCGAAGCCATCGAGCGGGAACAGCAGCTGCTGGAGCCGATCGCCCAGTGCGCGGACCTGTCCATCGACACCACCCAGACGACCTTGCACCAGCTGCGCGACCTCATCGGCGAGCGCCTGGTGCGCCGCGGCGACAACAGCCTCTCGTTGCTGTTCGAGTCCTTTGGCTACAAGCACGGCATTCCGGTGGACGCCGACTTCGTCTTCGACGCCCGCTGTCTGCCCAATCCCCACTGGGAGCCGGAGCTGCGCCGCCTCACCGGACGCGATCAGGCGGTCTGCGATTTTCTCCAGCAGGAGGACTCGGTCGAGGCCATGTACGCCAGCCTGCGGGGGTTTTTCGAGCAATGGATTCCGGCCTTCGCCGCCGACAACCGCAGCTATCTGACCGTGGCCATCGGCTGTACCGGCGGCCAGCATCGCTCGGTGTATCTCACCGAACGCCTGGCCGCCCACTTTCGCCAGCGCTACCCGGGGGTGGCGGTGCGCCACCGGGAGCTGTCATGAACGTCGGCATACTGCTGCTGACCCACGGCCAGATCGGCAACGCCTTGTTGCAGACCGCCGTCGAGGTCCTCGGCGTGTGCCCGCTGTCTTCCTGCGTGCTCTCGGCGCCCGCCGGCTGCGACCCGGAGAAAATCCTCAGTGAGGCCGGCGCCGCGCTCAACGAACTGGACAGCGGCGACGGCGTGCTGGTGCTCACCGATCTGTATGGTTCGACGCCCAGCAACATCGCCTGCAAGCTGCAGTTGCACGCCCAGGTGCGCGTGGTCACCGGGCTGAACCTGCCGATGCTGATCCGGGTGCTCAACTACCCTGGCCTGGAACTCGACGCGCTGCGCGACAAGGCGCTGTCGGGCGGCCGCGACGGCGTGCTCAGCTGCAACGCCGAAGGTAAACCGCATGCAGGATAAGACCGTCACCATCATCAACAAACTCGGCCTGCACGCGCGCGCGGCGGCGCGCTTCGTCACCCTGGCCTCGTCCTTCGCCAGCGAGATAAAAGTGGTGCGTAACGGCCAGGAGGTCAACGGCAAGAGCATCATGGGGGTGATGATGCTGGCCGCCTCGCGCGGCACCGACATCACCTTGATCGCCAACGGCGAGGACGAGCAGCAGGCGATCGCAAAACTGACAGAACTGATCGGACAGCGATTCGGTGAGGATGAATGAGTATCACCATTCCAGGCACCGGTGTCTCGCGCGGCATCGCCATCGGTCCGGTGCACCGCCTGGAAGGTGAGCAAAGCGAGATCTACGAAGCCGTCATCCCGCGCGAGCTGATCGAAAACGAAGTGGCGCGCTTTCGCCGCGCCGTGCGCATCGCCCGCCAGCAGCTTAAAGACATCCGCAACAGCATCCCCGAAACCACCCGCGCCGACATCACCGATTTCATCGACACCCATCTGCTGATGCTGGAAGACAGCATGCTGACCGCCGCGCCGGTGGAATTGATCCGTCAGCATCAGTGCAACGCGGAATGGGCCCTGAAGTCCCAGCGCGATGCGCTCGCCGAGGTCTTCGACGAGATGGACGACCCCTATCTGCGCACCCGCAAGGACGACGTCGACCATGTGGTCAGCCGTATCCAGCGCATCCTCATGCAAGAGGAATCGCAACCCCGGACCCAGGAAAGCGATCTGCGCGGCGCCATCGTCGTCGCCCACGATCTGACGCCGGCCGAGACCGCGCTGCTGCATCACCAGGGCGTGGCCGGGTTCGTCACCGAATCCGGCGGTCCGCTGTCGCACACGGCGATTCTGGCGCGCAGCCTGGGGCTGCCGGCGATCGTCGGCACCCACGTCACCCCCTATCAGATACGCGACGGCGACGTGGTGGTCCTGGACGCCGCCGAGGGCGTGCTGCTGGCCGATATCGACCAGTCCACCCTCAAGGACTACCGGCGCCGGCAACGCGAAGAGCTCAAGCGCCAGAGCGACCTGCGCCGCATCAAGAACAAACCGGCGATCACCCTCGACGGCGTGCATATCGAACTGCAGGCCAACGTGGAGCTGCGCGACGACGTCCTGGCCGCGCGCCGGGCCGCGGCCGAGGGCATTGGGCTCTACCGCACCGAGTTCCTGTTCATGAATCGTAACGATCTTCCCGACGAGGACGAACAGTTGCAGCAGTATCTGAGCGTGCTCAAGGCGCTCAAGGGCCTGCCGATCACCATTCGCACCCTCGATCTGGGCGCGGACAAGCAATGCGGCCACGAACCACCCAGCGAGCACATCAGCGCCAATCCGGCGCTGGGCCTGCGCGCGATCCGGCTGTGTCTGAAGCACGCCGAGCTGTTCCGACCCCAGTTGCGCGCCATTTTGCGCGCCTCCGCCAAGGGCCCAGTGCGCATGATGGTGCCGATGCTCTCCAACGCCCACGAACTCAACCAGGTGCTGGCGCTGATCGACGAGGTGAAACAGGAGCTGCAACGCGAGCACCTGGCCTTCGACTGGAACATGCCGGTCGGCGGAATGATCGAAGTACCCGCGGCCGCCCTTTCGGCCGGACTTTTCGCCCGGCGGCTCGATTTCCTCTCCATCGGCACCAACGACCTGATCCAGTACACGCTGGCGATCGATCGCGTGGACGACGAGGTCACCTATCTCTACGACCCGCTGCACCCGGCGGTACTGCGCCTGATAAAGCTCGTCATCGACGCCGGGCTGACGCACGACACGCCGGTGGCGATGTGCGGCGAAATGGCCGGCGACACCCGCTACACGCGCCTGCTGCTGGGCATGGGCCTGAAGGAACTCTCCCTCCACCCCACCTCCTTGCTGGAAATCAAGCAGACCATCCAGCACTGCCGGGTGGCCTCGCTCAAACCGGTGGTCGACGACATCCTCGGCACGGACGATCCGCAGCGCATCGGCGAACTGGTCGAAGTTCTCAACAAAATGTGACAGCGACGGGACTTGTTGCCGCCGAACGGGCTGCTACACTGCACAGCCAACCGCAACGCTAGCAACGGAAACCGTCATGGCCGAAGCCGCCGACCAGCAAAACACCCAACAACGCCTGGAAATTCTCAGCGAGGCGCTGCACAGCGGCACGGCCGAACAGGTGCGCCACCTGCTCGAGAGCCTGCATCCGGCCGAAATCGCCGATCTGCTGGAGTCGCTGCCGCACGAGCCGCGCGAAATCCTTTGGGAACTGGTCGATACCGGCATCCAGGGTGAGGTGCTCACCGAGGTTAACGAGGAGGTCCGTGCCGGGCTGATCGAGGACATGGCGACCGCGCAGCTGGTGGCCATCACCGAAAGCCTGGACACCGACGATCTGGCCGACCTGCTGCAGGATCTGCCCGGCGCGGTCATTCACGAACTGCTGCATTCGATGGACAAGCAGAACCGGCAGCGGCTGGAAGCGGTGCTGTCGTACCCCGAGGACACCGCCGGCGGCCTGATGGATCTGGAGGTGGTCACGGTGCGCGCCAATGTCACCCTGGATGTGGTGCTGCGCTACCTGCGCCTGCGCGGCACCATTCCGGATCTGACCGACAGTCTCATGGTGGTGGATCGGTTCGACCAATACCAGGGCATCCTGCCGCTGGCGACCCTGCTCACCAGTGACCCCGACGCCAGCGTCGCCGAGGTCATGGACCGCAGCGTGGACGGGATCCAGGCGAATATGAAGGATGTCGACGTCGCCCGGCTGTTCGAGGATCGCGACTTCGTTTCGGCGCCGGTGGTCGACGAGCAGGGCAAGCTGCTCGGGCGCATCACCATCGACGACGTCGTGGACGTCATCCGCGAAGAGGCCGACCACTCCTTCATGAGCATGGCCGGCCTGGACGAGGACAGCGACATCTTCGCCCCCGCCGTGACCAGCGCGCGCCGGCGCGCCATCTGGCTGGGGTTCAACCTGGCCACCGCCTTTCTCGCCTCGTGGGTGATCGGCCTCTACGAAGCGACGCTGCAACAGGTGGTTGCCCTGGCCGTGCTGATGCCCATCGTCGCCAGCATGGGCGGCATCGCCGGCAGTCAGACCCTGACCATCATGATCCGCGGGTTGGCCCTCGGGCAGGTGGGACCGAGCAATGCGCGCACCTTGATGCTCAAGGAAATCGCCGTCAGCGTGATGAATGGCCTCACCTGGTCTCTGGTGGTGGCGATGATCGTCACCGTGTGGTTCCGCAACGCCGAAATCGGCGCCATCATCGCCGCGGCGCTGATCGTCAACCTGGTGTGCGCGGCCGTGGCGGGCTTTGGCATTCCGCTGGCGCTGCGCCGCGTCGGCATCGATCCGGCGTTGGCCGGCTCGGTACTACTGACCACGGTCACCGACGTGGTCGGGTTCATGGTCTTTCTCGGGCTGGGCACCTGGTTGTTGCTCTAGCCCCGCTCTCCCGACGCCGCGGCGTCATTCATAGCGTCCCCTGCGGCGGCGGCCCGCGCCGGAGCAGACTCAAGCCTTCGGCGCAGGGAATGTGACGGACCTCCCAGTCACCGAACTCGTCGAGCCAGCGCCGCAACATTTCCCGTTCGTCGCGCCGGCGACTGTCATCGACGAAAACCACCGCCGCGGGACTCAGCTTCCCGGCCAGTAACGGTAAGGCGGGGTAGCGCGCCAGAGGCTGGGTGCGCCGCGGCGGCCCGTCCACCAGCAGCAGATCCAATGGCGACTCGATCGCCTCCAACGCCTGAGGGTCGTACCAGCGATGTTTGCGCCCGCCGACCCTCAGTTCGACCAGGGGTGCGTCGATCACGCGCGCATAGTCCGCCACGCCGTGACGGCGCAGCAGCTCGCGGGTGAGTCGGGCATAGTGAGGATCGTGCTCCAGCGACCACACCCGCCCGCCACCGCCGTCGCGTAGACCATAGGCGACGATCAGGGTCGAGAACCCCGAGCCGAGTTCCAGCACCTGCCGCGGTCGCCGCTCGCGCATCAGCCCGAACAACACCGCGGCGGCATCCGGAAACAACGCCGCGCGCTCGAACAAGGGCAACGGCAACGAGGGCTTGAGTTGCTGCTGCAGGTACAGCAGCGACTGGATCTGGCGCAGCTGCTCATCCAGAGCCTGGCGCTGACGGCGCGCGCCGGCCAGCAACAGCCCCAGCAGCAGCGCCAGCGCGAGTGCTGCGGCCGGCACCGAGACCACCGCGCCGAAGCGCCACCAGCCGAGGCCGAAGAGCAGCAGGAACACGCCGGCGACGCCCAGCACCAGGTTGCGCTCGCCGGCCTTGAGCAGGGGCGGCGGCGCTGGCCAGTCCGGGGTCGCGACCATGCTCAGGATTGCCCCGCCGGGTCGGCCCCGGCAAGGATCCCGGCCATCTGCTCGGCCTGCACCGGATAGTGCAGCGCGGCGTGCACCTCGAACAACGCCTTGAGTTTGTCGACGTAGTGAAATTCAGACTTTTCCGCCAACACCACCACTCGCGCACGCGGCGCATAGCGGCGCAGACTCGCCAACAGCACGTCGAGATTACTGACGTTGACCCCGGCATAGTTGTTGGCATACCCGTAGGAGAAGTCCGCCACCACCCAGTCGGGGGGGCGCTTCTTGACTTGCGCGATCGCCTTGCGCACCGAATTGAGCTTGATCTCCTCCAGCCCAAGGCGCCGATACAGCGCGGTCAGGTTGGGATGGGCCGGCGATTCGATCACCGAGTAGATCACGGGCGTGGTCATGGGTTCCTGCGCGGGCCGAAATTCATGCCGATCGACAGACGGGTAGCGCCGCTGCGGTTCTCCTCGACCTCGTGCAACAGATCCGGCGGAAAGAACACGAACTGGCCGGCCACCGGCCGCACCCGCACGCTCAGCCCGGCGTGGCGCAACACCAGATCGCCACAGGCCGGTGGCGCCTCCACGTAATAGACGCCGGAGACCAGTTCATCGTCCTCGTCGTGGCGGTGGGGCTGGGTGAGCTCACCCGGCTGCATGCAATTGAACCAGAACCCCACCGCCAATTCGCGTTGCGGCTGGCCAAGGAAGTCGGCCGCCCCACGGCAGGCGGCGCCGAGCAGCGGTTCGAGCGCCGGCAGGCGTTCACGCGGAACATAGAGATTCTCGTAGCGCCCCGCGAAAAAATGGCTGCGCACCACGTCTGCCGACGCGGCCAGGGCCTCGAAACCGGCACGCAGCTGCCGGTTGATGGCCGCGGCGTCGGGCAGCCGGGAGACCCGATAGGGCACGCTGGCGCACGGATTGACGCTCATCGGCGCGCCCGAATTGGCGTTGTGGTCTTGGCTTCGCGCATAATACCCCCTAGCTTACCGCATCTGAAACGCCATGGCAGACTCCGACGACCGCCACGACCCCGCACCCAGCAAAAGCCAGCTGAAACGCGACGCCCACGCGCAACAACGACTGGGGGAAGACCTGCTCAGCGTACCGGAATCCGACTGGCACCGGCTGCAATTGCCAGAGAACCTGATGACAGCCCTGCGCGAAGCGAAAAAACTCAGCGCCCGCGGGGCGCGCAAGCGTCAGTTGCAGTTCATCGGCAAGCTGATGCGCGAAGTGGAACCGGCGCCCATTCACCAGTACTTCGACGAACGCCGGGAGGCGGCGCGGCGGCAGGTACAGCACCAGCACGCGGCCGAGCACTGGCGCGAGCGTATTCTGCACGAGGGTGACGAGGCCATCGAGGCGTGGCTGAGCGAACACCCGGGGGGCGACCGCCAGCACCTGCGCCAGCTACTGCGCCAGGCGCGCAAAGAGCAGGCGGCCAAGGCCGCGCCGAAAAGCAGCCGGACCCTATTTCGCTATCTGCGCGACCTGGACGAAGCCTGAAGCCTCAGCCCTTGCAGGTGATATGCCGGTGTTCCAGGCAGGGGAAGGTACGGCGGATGGAACGCAGTTGTTCCAGGTTCAGGTCAGCGCACACCAGGCCGGAACCGGTCGCCAGCTCGTTCATCACCTGCCCCCAGGGGTCGACGATCATGCTGTGTCCGTAGGTGGCGCGGCCGTTGAGATGGTAACCGCCCTGCCCCGCGGCGAACACATAGCTCAGATTCTCGATCGCGCGGGCGCGCACCAGCGGCTCCCAATGCGCCTTGCCGGTGATCGCGGTGAAGGCCGAGGGCAGGGCCAGCAGCTCCATGCCCTGGTCCAGCATGGTGCGGAACAGCTCCGGAAAGCGCAGATCGTAACAAACCGCCAGGCCGAGCTTGCCGAACGGCGTGTCGACCACCACCGCGCGTTCGCCCGGCTCGATGGTCTCCGATTCCGTGTAGCGCTCGTCGCTGTCGACCACGGCAACGTCGAACAGATGGATCTTGTCATAGCGCGCCACCTGCCGCCCCTGGTCGTCGAACAACAGGCAGGCGGCCCGGATACGCTGCGCGTCGCGCGCCACCAGCGGCACCGTGCCGCCCACCAGCCAGAGGCCGTGGCGCTCGGCCTGCTGGGCGAGAAACTCCTGGATCTGTCCGCTGCCCTCCTCCTCGCGCACCGCCACCTTATCCTGTTCCTGCTTGCCCATGATGGCGAAATTCTCCGGCAGCACCACCAGGCGCGCGCCTTTCTCCGCGGCCAGGCTGATCAAGCGCTCGGCCTCGAGCAGATTGGCGCCCACCTTGGGGCCCGATGCCATCTGAATACAGGCTACCGTCGTCACCATTTGTTACCTCGAAAGTTCAATTTCAATCTGATCGCCGCGCTCGCTCCCCGCCACCAGTTCCTGGCTTTCCTGCGGCACCCCCAGCGCCACCAGCCAGGAGCGCAACTCATAGGCCCATAGCTGTCCCGCCTCGCCGCCAGGATAGCGGATCACCAGGCGCCGTCCGGTTTGCGCCGACCACTGCCGGATCACCTGCGGCAACGGTGCCATGGCGGCCACCGAACGACCGTCGCGCGGGCGCGCCCACGCATCGGCGCTCAACACCCAGGTATCGTTCTGGGCGGCGGCCAGAGTGGGCAGCAGGACGAGGATCGACAGCAAGGCTCGCATCGCCGCACAATAGCACAGTCGCCGGGTTCCGGCGGCCTCAGCGCGCACTTTCACTATCCTGCCCCGACTCCCCTGCCTGTTCTTTTTTCAGCTTGGTGAACACCGGCTTGTCCCAGCTGCCGGTGACCTGGTATTGCACCCGCGTGAGGCGGTTGAAGCGCTCCCCCAGCAACTTGTCGGCTAGCAGCGCCGCGGCCCCCACCAGCGGTCCGCCGGCGATGGCGCCGGCGATCGGCAGCGTGGAAGTCACCTGCGGTGTCACCGTGATCAGCTGGTCGTAGTCGTGTTTGATCAAACCGGTGCGACCGGCGACCTGGATGTCCACCGAAGTCCCTTCAAGGCTGAAGTCATTGGTGAACGCATCGCCATCCATGACCACGAAACGGCCGCGCATGCGATTATAGCTCAGGCCTTCTTTCACCACGTCGCTGAAATCCAGGCTGAGGCGCCGCTGCAACGAGTTGAGGCTGAACAGACTCAACAGCTTGCCGGCGCCTTCGTCGATGTTCTCCAGCCGACCGTCGCGCGCCTCAAGGTCGAACTCCCCGTTCATCCTGGCGAGGCTGAAATCCGCGGGCGAACCCTGCCATCCCAGCTCCATCTTGCCGCTCAGCTTGCCGCCCTTGATACTGCCGCCGCCGAACCACTGGCTCAGACGCTGCAGGCTGCCGCCGCGGATCACCGCCTGGAACCGGCTCGACGGCACCTGGTTGACCAGCAACCACTCCCCACCGCCGTCCAGGTCGATGGCCTTCGATTTCAGCTTCAGCTGCTCGAAACGTACCCCGTCGCGGACCCGATCGGCGACCACGGTGAATTCGCCCAGCTCGCGGCCGTCCCAATGCAGGTCCTTGATTTCGATATTCAGGCGCGGCAGCTTCGTGGGCTGCGGTTCGAGCGTGGCTGTCTCCCCCGCGGCGCTCTCCGCGCCACTCTCTGTGGCCACGCGCAGTTGCCGCAATCTGGCCAGCAACTGCGGCGCCAGGCTCTCGCTACCGCGGATCCAGCGCAGCCAGCCGGCTGCACCCTCCCCTTCGATGCGATAATACCAGGAATCGTCCGCCTCACTGAAGACGGCCACCTTGGAGACGCCGAGGTCGCCAAAACGCAGCAGATCGGTCCGCAGATCCAGCGCCAACGGGGGCGGCTGGCCCTGCCCGCCGCCGTGGGCGCGGCGCAACAACCGCAGCCAGCGGCCAAGATCAATCTGCGCCAGTTGGCCCGAGACGCGCAGCTCGTCGCCAGTGGGCAGGGTCGCCGGCGTGGCGCCGAAACTCAAGCCGGCCTTGCGCACTCCTAGCGCAGGCGTCAACAACACGCTGGCATTGACGCCGTCGCCATAGTGAATCCGCAGCGGTACTTGCTGCAACTTGCCGGGCACCCACTCCACACTCAACGAACGGGTTTCCTGCGCGGTCTTGGCCAGCGGCTCGGGCAGGTCCACCGCCACCCCCTGCAGCCCGGAGTACAGGCGCAGGCTGACCCGTGGCCTGGCCGCCTGCTCACTATCGCCGATTTGCAGCAGGACCTGCCAACCGGTCGCGCCCCGCAACCAGTCGGCGGACGCGGGAAAGGCCTGGTGCGCCTGCGCCACCAGATCGAGGCGGCCCTGGGCACTAACCACGGTGGCGGCGTCATCGCCGCTTCCCTGTTTGTACACCGCCAGCGCCACCGGTCGATCGAGCAGTCGCGCCCTGGCGTCTTTCATACTGACGTCGTGGCGCGTGAACACCAGTTTGCCGTGGATATCCCGCAAGCCGATCTCACCGGCGCGCGGCAGCAGATCGTTGCCGGCAAGCAGCAGATCGCCGTGCACCCGTAGCTTGCCGAGCTGGTGCTTCAAGGGAACGGTCAGATGCAGCTGCAAGCGCGCGTCGCCACGGGTGTCGGTGCCGTCGACCAGGGTGGCGAAGTGCGCGTGCAAGGGGCTGTGGCGGATGAACTCGAACATCGAGGCCAACGTGCTGTCGACGGTACCGCGAACCTCGAGCAACGGCTGGTGCAGGTCCGCGATCGAGGCCACCAGGCGCTCCACCGGCGCGCCGTCGATCACCGCCGTGTGCGCCTCGATGCGCATGCCGCGACCGCTGAAAAGCGCCTGACCGCTCATCCCTTCCAGGGGCTGCCACCCCTGATGGTAATCCAGCCCCGCGTCGTCGAAGTCGAAACGCGCTTCCAGGCGGCCGGTTTGCAGCAACGTGGCATCGAGCGGTCCTTGCAGCACCAGGCGCAGGCCGCTCGCAGTGCCGCCCTGGAACGCCTGGCGCATCCAGGTGACCAGCTTGGGCGACATGACGCCGCTGGGCAAATGGTCGCGCACCTGCGCCAACGGCAGGGAGTCGGCCGCCACCTGCAGATCCAGCCACGGCGGGCTGGCGTCGTACCGCCAGTCCAGCCGTGCGCGCGCCAGCAGCCGCAAGCCCTGGTCGTGCACCCGCAATTGATCGCTTTGCAGCCGCAAGCGATCGCCATAGCGCTGCCAGCTCAGCTCACCGATCAGACCCGTGAGTGCCAGCGGCGCCGGAAACACCTTCGGCAACACCAGTTCGGCGCGTGGGCTGTTGAGCCGGATGACACCGCTTTGCAGATTGCCGGCGACCGTACCCGACACCCCGCTGACCCCGGGCAAACCGCCGCTGGACGCCAGGGTCAGATCGTCCACCGCCGAGCGGATCGCGAACGCCGGCGCCTCGCCCGGACGATAGGCAAAGGAGAAGCCGGCGTCGCGCAAGTGGCCCCGCGGTTGCAGCCGGTCTAGCGCCGCCAGGGCGTCGTTGTCGGCCCAGGGCAGGAGCGGCAGGACCGCGGTCAATTCCTGCAACACCAGCTCGCTGGCCTGGCCGCGCAGCTGCCAGCCGTCGTCGTGCCGCACCCGCAGATCGAACCGACTCGCCGGCCACACGACCTGCGCGTCGCGAAACAGGCTGAAATCGCGCACGCCCACGCGCCAGCCTCCCGCCTGCCGGCGCCAATGAAAGCGCGCCGACAGGTTGTCGGCCGCGACCCCCTGCGCGTCGGCACTGGCCGCGGTCACGGCGAAATCGCGCCACTCCAGATCGCCGCTGCCCCACACGGGGAGCGCGGCCTCGATTCCCATCCAGAGTTGCAGATTCAGTTTGCCCGCGGCGCGCAATCCCGTGACCGAGAGCGCCGGTTGCAGTTCGGCGACCTGCGCGGCGCGGCCGCGCAGGTACAAGGTACCGTTCCAGGTGGACGGATCGTCGGGTCGGCCTTTCAGATCGGCGGCCAGTTTCAGGCTTTCGCCCTGCGCCGCGGGCAGTTTCGTCTCGGCGAGAAAGCGATGCTGCTGCCCGGTATTGACCAGTTTCGCCGTCACGTCGCTCAGGCTCAGGGGACTGGCGAACAACCCCGGATCCCGCCACTGCAACTGCACGTCTTTCAGCGCCAGGCTGTGCTGACTGAGCAACCAGCTGAGCACCGCCTGCAACGACGGATGGGCGCGCGCCTGGCGCACGTCGGTTTGCAGCTCCAGGCGGGTGCCGCTCAAGCTCACGCCGGAGGTGTGGAGTTTGCGCGTCAGCAATGTCTCCACGACGTCGATGGCGATCTCGACCCGTTCTATGCGCAGTTCGCCGCCGGGGAAGTTGGCGTCACTGACCACCACCTCGCCGAATTCCAACACCGGCGACAGGCCCTGCCAGGCGGCGTCCAGGGTCCCGATGCTGACCGGGCGCGAGAACACCCCGGCGGCCACCGCCTCGATCTGCTCGCGGTAGGCCGAGACTTCCGGCACCAGCAATCGGGCCACGCTCAATGACACCGCCAGCAGCACCAGCAGCGCGGCGCCCAGCCACCAAAGAAACCGCAGCGCGCGCCTAAACATGCCGGCCCCGGGCAACGACAAGCGGATGAGGGAATGGCGTCGGCACCGGCCTACCCCGCGAACGCTAGAGCATCACCACGTCGAACTGTTCCTGAGTGTACAGGGCCTCGACCTGGAACTTGATGGGCTTGCCGATGAAAGCCTCCAGCTCGGCCAGACTGGTGGATTCCTCATCGAGCAGCAAATCGACGACCTCCTGCGAGGCCAACACCAGCAACTGTTGCACGTCGAACTGGCGCGCCTCGCGCAGAATCTCGCGAAAGATCTCGTAACAGACGGTTTCGGCGGTCTTCACCGAGGCACGGCCGCCGCACACCGGACAGGGCTCGCAGAGGATATGCTCCAGGCTTTCGCGCGTGCGCTTACGCGTCATCTGCACCAGCCCCAGGCTGGTGATTTCGCTGATGTGGCAGTTGGCGTGATCGCGCTCGACGTGTTTTTCCAGCGCCCGCAACACCTGGCGTTTGTGTTCCTCGGTCTGCATGTCGATGAAGTCGATGATGATGATGCCGCCGAGGTTGCGCAGCCGCAGCTGGCGCACGATGGCCTGCGCGGCCTCGAGATTGGTCTTGAAGATGGTCTCTTCCAGATTCCGATGGCCGACATAGGCGCCGGTGTTGACATCGATGGTGGTCATCGCCTCGGTCTGGTCGATCACCAGGTGGCCGCCGGATTTCAGCTGTACCTTGCGCTCCAGCGATTTCTGGATTTCGTCGTCGATGCTGTAGAGATCGAATATCGGGCGCTCGCCGGGGTAGTACTCCAGCTTGTTGAGCAGCTCGGGGGTGAACTGACGCACGAAGCGATCGACGCGCTGAAAGGTCTCGCGCGAATCGATACGCAGTTTCTCCACCTCGGTGTCCGAGATATCGCGCAGCACCCGCAGCGCCAGCGGCAGATCCTCGTGCACGATCTGCGCCGGGGCCGCGGTCTCGACCTCCTGGCGGATCGAAGCCCAGAGCCGTTGCAGAAAATGCAGATCGGAGGCGATCGACTCCTCGTCGACCCCTTCGGCCGCGGTGCGCAGGATGAAGCCGCCCGGCTGGTCCTCGTCGCGCTCGCGCAGCACGATTTCGCGCAGCCGCTGACGCTCCTCCTCGTCCTCGATGCGCTGCGACACGCCGACGTTGCTGGTCTCGGGCATGAACACCAGATAGCGCGAGGGAATGGTGATATGGGTGGTCAGGCGCGCGCCCTTGGTGCCCAGCGGATCCTTGATCACCTGCACCAGCACCTCCTGGCCTTCCTGCAACAGGCGGGTGATGTTGTCGTCCCCCGAGACCGTCATCTCGGCGTTCTCGTCGCCGCCGATGACGAAAATGTCCGAGGCGTGCAGGAACGCGGCGCGTTCCAGGCCGATGTCGACGAAGGCTGCCTGCATCCCCGGCAACACGCGGCTGACCACGCCTTTGTAGATGTTGCCGACCAGTCCGCGCCGCCTGGCCCGCTCGATGAAGACCTCCTGCAACACCCCGTTTTCGACCACCGCCACCCGCGTTTCCTGCGGCGTGACATTGACCAGCAACTCGACCGTCATGGCTAGGTATCCAATATCCGAATTCCGAAATCCTGCAACAGCGCGGCCGTTTCGTGCAACGGCAGGCCCATCACGCCCGAATAACTGCCCTCGAGGCGGGTGACGAACGCCGCGGCCAGGCCCTGGATGGCATAGCCACCGGCCTTGTCGCGCGGCTCGCCGCTGCGCCAGTAGGCGTCGATGTCACTATCGGCGAGCGCGCCGAACCAGACCTTGCTGCCATTCACAGCGCTCGCCTGACGTTGCGGCGTGACCAGCGCCACGGCGCTGTAGACCTCGTGGGCGCGCGCGGCCAACCGCCGCAACATATCCCGCGCCTGCGCGGCGTCGCGCGGCTTGCCCAGCATCCGTCCATCGACGACCACCGTGGTATCGGCACCCAGCACCGGAAGCTCCAGGCGTCGCTGGCCGAGCACCGCTTGGGCCTTGGCCAGCGCCAGCCGCCCCACATAGTCCGCCGGCGTCTCGCCGGGGCGCACGCTCTCGTCCACCGCCGCCACCTGCTGCTCGAAGCCGACGCCGATCTGTCTCAGCAGTTCGCAGCGCCGCGGCGAGGCCGAGGCCAGGATCACCCGCGCGGCGCTCATCCGCCGCGATGATACGGGTGCCCGTTGATCAGACTCCAGGCACGGTACAATTGTTCTGCCAACAGCACCCGCACCAACGGGTGCGGCAAGGTCAGCGGGGAGAGCGACCAACGCCGTTGCGCGCGCGCCAGGCAGGGCGGGTCGAGCCCGTCCGGCCCCCCGACCAACAGGCTGACGTCCTCGCCCGAGCCCATCCACTCGCCGAGCTCGCGCGCCAGTTGTAGGGTCGACCAGCTCTGCCCCGCGACATCGAGGGCGACCACCCGCTGGCGCGCATCCAGCGCCGCGAGCATGCGCCGGCCTTCCTCCTGCAGCGCATGCGCCAGCGGCCGTGATTTGCCGCGCGGACCCAGGGGGATCTGTTTCAACACCAGCGCGCACTCGCGCGGCAGGCGACGCGCATACTCCTGATAACCCTGTTCGACCCAGGCGGGCATGCGGGTACCGACGGCGATCAGGTTGATCTGCATGGGCGGGCGCTCACCCGCGCTCCGACCTGCCGCGCTTCTCCTCGGTCACCGTCCAGAGCTTTTCCAGGGCGTAGAATTCGCGGATGCGCGGCTGCATCACGTGGACCACCACATCGCCGAGATCGACCAGCACCCACTCGCCCTCGCGCTCGCCCTCCACCCCCAACGGGGGCGCCCCGGCCTTCTTGCAGGCCATCACCACCGCGTCGGCGAGCGATTTCACATGCCGATCGGAGGTACCGCTGGCGATCAGCATGACATCGGTCACCGTGGTCATGCCGCGCACGTCGTACTCGGCGATATCCAGCCCTTTGAGATCCTCCAGCGCCTGGCGCGCCAATTGCTTCAGTTCATCCGTTTGCATACCAGTTCTCTTGCTCAATGCGTTCCAACACCGCCGCCGGCAGCAGATAGCGCGCGCTGCGCCCGGCGGCGAGCAACTCGCGAATACGGGTGGCGGAGATCTCCAGTTGGGTCACCGGCAACGTCAACACCGCGCCGGCAGGATGTAGCCGCAGCGGCGCTACCTCTGCCACCCGCAATGGCGCGAGACGTTCGGCCAACACCCCGTCGCGCGGCCATTGCGCCTCGGGACGCTGCATCACCACCAGATGACACAGCTGCAGAATCTGCTCCCAACGGTGCCAGCGATCCAGGCCGGTCAGCGCGTCCATGCCCAGCGCCAGGCACAACGGCCGCTCGCCGTGCTCGGCGCGCAGCGAATTCAGGGTGTCCACCATGTAGGAAGGCCCCTCGCGTTGCAGTTCGCGCGTGTCGATGGCCAGACCCGGTTCGTCGGCGATCGCCAGGCGCAGCAGCGTGAGGCGGTGCGCGGCGGCCAACAGCGGCTGCGGCCGGTGCGGCGGCACCCGACAGGGCAGCAGATGGACCTGCTCGATCTCCAGGGCCTGCTGCAACTCCAGCGCCGGGCGCAGATGACCGAAATGGACGGGGTCGAAGGTACCGCCGAAAATACAGATCATGGGCGCGGCGATGGCATGCGAAAAGCGCCCCGGTAACCCTCACACCCGGATGTGACCATCGCCGATGACAATGAACTTCTGCGTGGTCAGCCCCTCCAGGCCGACCGGGCCCCGGGCGTGCAGCTTGTCGGTGCTGATACCGATCTCCGCGCCCAGGCCATACTCGAAACCGTCGGCGAAACGCGACGAGGCGTTGACCATGACCGAGCTGGAATCCACCTCGCGCAGGAACCGCCGCGCGCGCGCCAGATTCTCGGTGACAATCACGTCGGTGTGCGCCGAGCCGTGGCGCGCGATGTGATCCATCGCCGCGTCCAGGTCGTCGACCACGCGCACCGCCAGGATCGGCGCCAGGTATTCCTCGTCCCAATCGGACTCCTGCGCCGGGGTGATGTCGTCGAGGATGGCGCGCGTGCGCTCGCAGCCGCGCAGCTCGACCCCGGCGGCGCGATACTGTTCACCCAGCAGCGGAAGGACCTGCGCCGCAATCCCCTGCGCCACCAATAAGGTCTCCATGGTATTGCAGGTGCCATAGCGCTGGGTCTTGGCATTGAACGCCACGCGCACCGCCTTTTCGAGATCGGCCTGATCGTCGATGTAGGTGTGGCAGACACCGTGCAGATGCTTGATCACCGGGATCCTCGACTCGGCCGTGATACGCTCGATCAATCCCTTGCCGCCGCGCGGCACGATGACATCGACATACTTTTCCAGCTTCAATAGTTCGCCCACCGCGGCGCGATCGGTGGTCGCCACCACCTGCACCGCGGTGGCAGGCAGACCGGCGTGCTGCAATCCCTGTTCGATACAGCGGGCGATCGCCTGGTTGGCGTGCAGCGCCTCGGAGCCGCCGCGCAGAATGCAGGCATTGCCCGATTTCAGACACAGCGCGGCAGCGTCGGCGGTCACGTTGGGGCGCGATTCGTAGATAATGCCGATCACCCCCAACGGCACGCGCATGCGCCCGACCTGAATCCCCGAGGGCCGATAGTCGAGACCGCTGATGGCGCCGACCGGATCGGCTAGCGCCGCCACCTGACGCAAACCCTCGGCCATGGCATCGATGCGCGCATCCGTCAGCTCCAGCCGATCGAGCAGCGCCGCCTCCAGTCCGCGCTGGCGGCCGGCGTCGAGATCCTGTTGGTTGGCGCTTTTCAACGTCGTGCGCGCGGCGACGATGGCGTCGGCCATGGCATGCAGCGCCGCGTTCTTGGCCCCGGTTTCCGCCCGCCCCAGCTCACGCGCGGCCGCGCGCGCGCGCTCGCCCAGGTCGCGCATATAGGCGGGGATATTGAACGGCAGCGATTCGGCGGTATCACTCATCTGCTAATTACCTTGTTTTTCATGCACTTGCTTCGCACACCGGTTGACCGGCCAATGCCAGGGTCAATTGTAACAGTTCATCCCAGGCGCTGCCTGCGGCGCGGCCCTTGATCACGCGGTCGAGCTGCGCGCACTGCTGCAACAGGCCCCACCAGCGACGGCCGCGGATGCGCCGCAAGGCCGCACCCACCTGGGGCTTGCGTTTGTCCCACACCCGGTTGGCCTGTAGCACCTGCGCCAGGCTCGACCCCTTGAGCTGACGCGCCATCAGGGTGAGACCGCGGATTTCGCGCGCCAGCGCCCACAACACCAGCACCGGTTCCACCCCTTCGCCGCGCAGACCCGCGAGAATGCGCTGCGCGTGCCCGGCGTCGCCGGCCAGCGCGGCGTCGACCAGGGCAAACACGTCGTAACGGGCGCTGTCGGCCACCAGGTCGGCAGCGGTAGCGGCATCCAACTCGCCGGGACCGTGCAGCAGATACAGTTTTTCCACCTCCTGCGCGGCCGCCAGCAGATTTCCCTCGACCCGCCCGGCAATCAGCTCCAAGGCCTCGCCGCTGGCGCGCAGGCCGCGCGCCGCCAGACGCTGCTCGATCCAGGCGGGCAGTTGCGCGACTTCGACCGGCCAGACCGGCACCGAGACGCCCGCCTGCTCCAGCGCCTGCACCCATTTGCTGCGCCGCGCCGCGGGCTCCAGCTTGCCGGCGAGGATCAACAGCAGCGTATCCTCGGCCGGACGTTGCGCGTAGGCGCGCAGGAACTCGCCGCCTTCCTTGCCGGGTTTGCCGTTGGGCAGGCGCAGCTCGAGAATGCGCCGCTCGGCGAACAAGGAAAGACTGTCGCTGGCGGCGGCCAGCGCACTCCAGTCGAATCCGGCGGCGACGCTGAACACCTCGCGCTCGCTGTAACCGGCGGCACGCGCGGCGGCGCGCACGGCGTCGGCGCATTCGTTGACCAGCAGGGTTTCGTCGCCGTGGATGAAATACACCGGCGCCAGCGACTGCTTGAGCTGGGTGGCGAGCCGCTCGGGACGGACCTGGGTCATCGGCTCCCCAGGGCGGCCTGAATGCGCAACAGCATCTGGCGCGCGAGGCTGTCGACCATTTCCCGGTGGATGCTGTCGGCTTCGGAAAGCTTGCCCAGCAGTTGGTTCTGGTCGAACACCATGTCGCGGGTGATGCGCACCGTCTGCGGCGCGATCAGCTCCTTGCCGTTGGCGTCGCTGAGCGAGAAGACCGCGTCATTGTAGAGTTCGTATTCGGTCGCCTTGCCGCGACTGCCCACCGACAGCACCCGGTTCTCGGAACGTTCGCTGATGATCTTGAGCACCGCGCTGGCCTGCGCGCGCGTCTCCAGCACGTTCACGTCCGAGCGCTCCAGCTGCACCCGCAGGGCGCGCGCGATCCCGGTGTAGGGGTCCTTCGAGTCGATATAGGTGTCCTGCAACACCGCTGGCAGCACCACGTCCCCACGCAGATGGAAACCGCAGGCCGACGACAGCAGCAGGCCGGCCAGCAGCATCGCGGCGCCCAACCCGCTGTGCCGAATGTTCATGCGCGGTTTCATCCGACCACCAGATTGACCAGCCGGCCGGGCACGATAATCACCTTGCGCAAGGCCAGCCCGTGAAGATGCTTCTGCACGTTGGGCTCGGCCAGCGCGGCGTCGCGGATGGTATCCTCGTCGGCATCGGCCGCCACCGACACCTTGCCGCGCACCTTGCCCTTGACCTGCACCACCAGTTCCACGCTGTCGCGCACCAGCGCCGCCTCGTCCACGCTCGGCCAGGCACAGTCGACCACCGCCCGGGTCTGCCCCAGCGCCTGCCACAACTCGTGGCAGATGTGCGGCACGATCGGCGAGAGCATCAGCACCACCGCCTCCAGCGCCTCCTGCACCAGCGCGCGGTCGGTCGCGCAGCGCACCTCGAAGCGGCCGATGTCGTTGAGCAATTCCATGTTCGCCGCGATGGCCGTGTTGAAAGTGTAGCGGCGCCCGACATCGTCACTGACCTTGGCGATGGTGGCGTGCAGCTTGCGGCGAAATTCACGCTGGACCTCGTCCAGTTCACCCAGCGCCGGCGCCGGTGCCTGTTCCCCGGCGACATGGGCATACACCGCTTTCCACAAGCGGTTCAAGAAACGCGAGGCCCCTTCGACCCCCGAGTCGGACCACTCCAGCGACTGCTCCGGCGGTGCGGCGAACATCATGAACAGGCGCACGGTGTCGGCGCCATAACGATCCAGCAACGCCTGCGGGTCGACCGTGTTGCCCTTGGACTTGGACATCTTGGCGCCGTCCTTGTTGACCATGCCCTGCGTCAGCAGGTTGCGAAACGGCTCGTCGCCCTCGACCAGCCCCAGGTCGCGCATCAGCTTGTGGAAAAAACGCGCATAGAGAAGATGCAGCACCGCGTGTTCGATCCCACCGATGTACTGGTCCACCGGCAACCATTGCTTGACCCGCTGATCGAGCATACCGCCTTCGTAGTCGGCGCAGGTGTAACGGGCGTAATACCAGGACGACTCGAAAAAGGTATCGAAGGTGTCGGTCTCGCGCTCGGCCGGCCCGCCGCAGCTGGGGCAGGTGGTGTCGATAAAGGCGCGGTCGCTCTTCAACGGCGAGCCGGCGCCTTCGAGCACCACGTCCCGCGGCAGCTCCACCGGCAACTGCTCGGCCGGCACCGCCACCGCGCCACAATCGGCGCAATTGACGATCGGTATCGGGCAGCCCCAGTAGCGCTGGCGCGACACCCCCCAGTCGCGCAGGCGGAAGTTGATCGTCCTGCGCCCCTTGCCCTGGGCCTCGAGGTAGCGGGCGATGGCCTCGAACGCCTCGGCCGAGCTCAAGCCGTCGAAGCGACCGGAATCGCGCAGCACGCCCTTGTCGGTGAAAGCCTGGACATCGATATCGGGGGCCTCGCTCGCGTCCCGCGGATGGATCACCTGACGTATCGGCAACCCGTATTGGCGCGCGAACTCGAAGTCGCGCTGATCGTGCGCCGGCACCGCCATCACCGCGCCGGCGCCGTATTCCATCAGCACGAAGTTGGCGCTCCAGATCGGCACCGCCTCGCCGCTGATCGGGTGGATCGCTCTAAGGCCGGTGTCCACGCCGCGTTTTTCCAGCGTCGCCATGTCGGCCTCGGCCACCCGGGTGTGGGAACATTCCTCGATGAACGCGCGCAGCGCCGGATTGCCCTCGGCCGCCCGGGCCGCCAGCGGGTGCTGCGGCGCCACCGCCACGTAGGTCACGCCCATCAGTGTGTCGGGGCGGGTGGTGAACACCGTCAGCGGCGCCTGCCCGCCTTCCACCTCGAACTGCAACTCGACGCCCTCGGAGCGGCCGATCCAGTTGCGCTGCATGGTCCGCACCTGTTCCGGCCAGCCATCGAGTTGCTCCAGATCGTCGAGCAGCTGCTGGGCGTAGTCGGTGATCTTCAGGAACCATTGCGGAATCTCGCGCCGCTCTACCGGCGCCCCCGAGCGCCAGCCCTTGCCGTCGATGACCTGCTCGTTGGCCAGCACGGTCTGGTCGACCGGGTCCCAGTTGACCACCGAGGTCTTGCGATAGACCAGGCCCTGTTCAAACAGGCGGGTGAAAAACCACTGTTCCCAGCGGTAATAGTCGGGGTCGCAGGTGGCCAATTCCCGCTCCCAGTCGTAGCCAAAGCCCAGGCGCTGCAACTGGCCGCGCATGTAATCGATGTTCTCATAGGTCCACTGCGCCGGCGGCACCTGGTGCTTGATGGCGGCGTTCTCCGCCGGCAGGCCGAAGGCGTCCCAGCCCATGGGCTGCAACACATTGCGCCCCTGCATGCGCTGATAGCGGGCGATGACGTCGCCGATCGTATAGTTGCGCACGTGCCCCATGTGCAGCCGGCCGCTCGGATAGGGGAACATCGACAGGCAGTAGTATTTCTCGCGCGGGTCGTCCTCGCGGGCGCGAAAGGTACCCTGCTCGCGCCAGTGTTGCTGGAGCCGCGCCTCGATCGTCTGCGGCTGATAACTCTCTTCCATTCCGATTGCCTGTCGCCTGCTGCAAAAGGCGGAGAATACCGTACCGTGGCGCGGCCGGCCAATAGCGCCGGGCGGTCATCCGGGCGGCGACGCCATGGGCAAGCGCCGCGCGAATGACTAGAATAGGCCTACCGCTCCACCGCCCAAGGACCCGACATGCCCGCCACCACCGACAAACTCGTACAGGCCTACAACCGCATGCTGGAGCGGGTGCGCCACGCGGTGGAGGAAGCCGAGGCGAAAACCCTGCCCAGCATCCGCCACAGTGTCGACAAGGCGCGCGAAACCGCCGTCGAGCTCGAGGAGTTGACCCAGGACGAGGCGGAGAAGGTCGCCTATTACCTCAAGCGCGACATGCAGGACGCCGGCCGCCATCTGAGCGAGTCCAGCCACGAGCTGGCCGATTGGCTGCGCTTTGACATCCATCGCATAGAGGACCGCCTGCTGGAGCTGTTCGCCGGGGTCGCCGACAAAACGCGTCTGGAATGGCTCGAGCTGCAGCAGGAGCTGCGCGACGACCCGCCCTATCTGGCCGGCGAGATCACCGGCCCCGGCACGCTTTACTGCACCCGCTGCAACGAGCCGCGGCAGTTTGCCCATACCACCCGCATCGAAGCCTGCACCCAGTGCGGCGGCGAGAGCTTCCGCCGCTGGCCGGTGGCCGAGGACTGAAGCGGCCGAGCCGGTTCTCACATTTGCCAAGATTGTGTATGGTTGGGGCCCAGATCCCGTAGCAAAAAGCGGGGCACGAGGCCAGCGCCCCATGGAGCAACGCCACCACCCCCGTATCGCGGTCAACTTGAATGTCGCCCTGCTGGACGACCATTCCCTGCCGCGCACCTGCCGCGTGCGCGACGTCAGCCGCAGCGGCATGCTGCTGCAGTTCGACCGGCCCGGCGGTGCCGCTTACGCGCGGGGCGAAGGGGTGAAGATCCGTGCCTCGCTCAAAGACGGCGACACCCGCCGCGTGCTGTTGCTCGCCGCCCGCGTCACCCGGGTAGAGGAAAAGGCGATCGGCGTGACCTTCGTCCGCCCCGAAGCCGAGTTGATGCAACTGCTCGAGCGCTATCGCCTGGACCGGCCGCTGCGCGCGGCCCTGCCGCTGGCCGCCGGCGACCCGAATCCGGTGGCCACGGCCGCCGCGGCGCGCGCCCCCATGGGCCGAGCGCGCCTGGTCGAACGCCTGGAGGCCGCCCGCCAGGCCATCCTGGGCGCCGGCGGAACAACCGACGCCCTTGCGACCCCGGGCGGCACGGCGGTAGGCGATCGGCGGGTGTTGCAACTGGGCGTGGCCGCGCTGGCGCTGGTGGTGATCGTCTTCGCGCTCGCCGCCGGCAGCGCGACCCAGCGCCGACTGGCGGTCGTCGAGGCCACCGCGCGGCAACAGGCCGCGGCGCTGGCGGAGGTACAGATCCGCCTGCACGCCACCAACGAACTGGAGCGCCTGGCGCGTCTCGACAACCAGGTACGCCAGTTGGCGGTTTCCGTCGCCGCCCTGGAAACCGGCCAAATGACACCGACGGCGACGGCCGACACCACCGGCGCACTCCCCGCCGCGGCGGCAGCGGACGAGGCCCAACCCCTGGCGACCGTCACGGTTTCACCGATGTCGGCAGCTTCCCCGACAGCGACAGCTTCACCGGCAGCGACAGCTTCACCGGCAGCGGCAGCTTCACCGGCAGCGGCAGTCACGGCACCCGACCCATCCTCCGTTGGAACCCCCACCGGGCCAACCCCGGCTACCCCGGCAGCCCCAATCAGCGCGCCGCGCTCGGCCGCGACTGCCACCGGACCCCCGGCCGGCGACCCGCCCGCCGCCGGCCCCTGGGTGATCAACCTGGTGTCGTTGTACGACCCGGCCGCGGCGACACGCTTTCAACAGCGCGCCAAGGCCCAGGGGATCGATGTCCGTCAGACCAGCGCCCGGATCGACGGGCGACCCGTCTGGCGCCTGCAGGTGGGCGGCTTTGCCAGCCACACCGAGGCGCTGGCTTACAGCGAGGCCCACAAAGGCAAGCTTGGCATCGACAAAGTCTGGATTTTCCGGCGTTGATCCTGGCACCGGCCCGTAGCGGTGGGTGGGTGTCACCCGCCGTCCTGGGCGCGCGGGCCCAGCGGATTGCGCCCTGGATCGCGCGGCGATTGCTTCAACCCGGGTGACTTGCCGCGCCGGCACGGGCGGCGCCCAAGGAACCGTTCAGAATCCGCCGGCGCTAACGCGTGCGCAGCACGCTGGCCACGAATAGCACCAGGTTGAGAGCCAGCAGCCCCGCGACCAGCGGCAGCAACGCCTCGGCCATGGTCACGCCGAGCGGCAATGGCGGCGTGATTCCGCAGGCCTCCTTGACCTGGAACATCTGCGGCAGCCAACGATCGAGCGCAAACCAGGCGGGCAAGCCCGAATCGAAGTTGCATTCGCCCTGCACCCGGCCCTGCTCCACCGCCAGCAGCAGCCAGGCGCGTTCGCTCAGTCCGGCCAGCACCCCCAGGGTCAGCAACTGCGCCAGCAAGAGTCCGACCCGGCAGCGACGCAACCCCAAGGCCAGGAGCGCCACCAGCGCCAACGCCGCCACCCAAATACGGATATGGATACAGATGACGCAAGGGCCGTAATCCAGCCCATATTGGTAATAGAGCGCGGCGGCTTCCAACGCCAGCGCAATCGCCAGCAGACCCAGCCAATAGCTGGCGCCCGCCGCGAGGGTTGCCAATCTGGTAAGCATTTTTCTCCGCCTGTCGCTAACCCGGTAACCAGCCGGTGCAAGAATGCCGATCATAACCCGCGCCGGGGGAAAACACCCGCCCGGATCGGCGTCGACGGGCCGATTTCGGGGGCTGACACCCGCTTTGTCCTACACCGGGAACTGTGACGGAGTTTGCAATTCAATCATAAGGTTTGGTGTTACTCCTCAAGTTTTTTCGAGACTTTCGCGACAACCCTGGTTATCATGACCGACGTGCTGATCTCGCCATGGCTGACAGACAGGCAGGACCCGTAGTAGTAATGACGCATCGAGCAGTAGTGAGCGCCTGTTGTCTGGCCGTCGGCCTGGGACTGTCGGGGCACGTCGGCAAATCCCTGGCGATTCCAGCCGCCCAGGGCGAACTGGTCGATGCCGCCCAGCCGTTGCCGGACTTCTCCGCCGTGGTTGCCGACACCCGCTCGGCACCCGCCCCGGCCCGACCCGATCCGCAACCCGCCGCCAAGCCTGACAGCGAAGACCAGAGCGCCGGCGCGGCGATCCCCTGCATGGTGAGTTTCGACGACGAGCGCGACCCGGCCGCTGGCGAAAGCTGCGACGACGGCGCGGCCGCGCGCCAGTTGTCGGTGGCCTTCGGCGAACGCATGGCCGACGACACCAGCCGCATTCTCGGCGACTTCGACGGTGTGCGGGTGGACTATCGCCTGGCCGGCGGCCTGCGGCTCAACGGCGTGGCCGGGTATCCGGTGCTCTCCGACAACGACAAATTCAACGCCAGCCGCCAGGTCTACGGCGTCAGCGCCAACACCGCGCTGTTCGTGCCCAACTGGGACCTTAGCAGTTATCTGCTGGAACAGCAGGACACCGCCGGCGCCCAGCGCAACGCCGGCGGCGCCTTGCGCTACCTGCGACCGAAACGCTCGCTGCTGCTGCTGTTCGACTACGATCTGGCCGGGCGCTCGCTCGAGGCCTTCACCGCCGCCGGCGCGGTCAAGCTGCCACGCAACACCACCCTGAGCGCCACCGTGGACGTGCGCAGCCGCCCGCTCGGCAAGCGCCAGCGCAAATATGTGCAACAGACCATGGCCACCACCGGCGGCTGGAGCTGGAACCTGCCGCTGGACCGCATTTCCCACTACACCCGCGAGCAGGCCGGCGAAGTCACCACCTATGCCGTCGGTTTGAGCCACCGCTTCTCGCGGCATCTGCAACTGACCGGCAGCGCCGCGGTGCTGGATGTCGCCGGCGCCGAGGATGCCGGCGAGCCGGCGCCGAGCGAATACTTCTACCATCTGCGCCTGAGCGGCAGCGACCTGATGTTCACCGGCAACAACAATGTCCTCGACTTGAGTCACCGGGTCACCGAGACCACGCGCACCTCGACGGCAACCCTGGATACGCGCTACACCATCAACCGCCGCTGGAAGGTCAGCCCCAGCCTGCGCACCGACTACCGCGACAATCTCATCGACCGCTCGGTGCAATGGAGCGCGGCGCCAAGCGTGAAAATGGAATACCGCTGGCGCGACCGCTACGGGCTGCGCATCGAGGCCGGGGGCGAATGGGTCAACCGCGAACTGTACGACGAAGCCAGCAGCGACTCGTCCTATTTCGTCAAACTCGGCTATAAAGCCAACTTCTGAGCTCGCTTGCCGGTAGCGCAAGGACACGTCTGGAGCGCCATAGGGGCGGGAGTATCCGCGCCCGTTCACTCATAGCGCAGAGCCTCGATCGGTTGCAGGCTGGAGGCCTTGCGCGCCGGGTGCAGGCCGAAAAACACCCCGATCATGGCGGCGAAGGAGAACGCCAGCGCCACCGACCAGGGCACGATGCGGATCTCGAATTCCGAAAAGCTGCCCAGCAGCAGCGCCGCGGCGATCCCCAGCGCCACGCCCACCAGACCGCCGATGCCGCTGAGCACCAGCGCCTCGAGCAGGAACTGCCAGAGAATGTCGCGCCGCCGCGCCCCCAGCGCCATGCGGATGCCGATTTCGCGGGTGCGTTCGGTGACCGAGACCAGCATGATGTTCATGATGCCGATTCCGCCGACCAGCAACGACACCGAGGCGATCGAACCGAGCAGCCAGGCGAACACGCTGGCGCTCTCCTCGGCGCTGCTGGCCAGCTCGGCGCGATTGTAGATGCGGAAATCGTTCGCCTGCCCCTCCTGCAGCCGATGGCGGGCGCGCAGCAGGCGCTGGATCTCCTTATAGGCGCTGGCCGCCGCGGCCTTACCGGCGGCCTGCACCTCGATGCGATCGACGTGCGAGATCCCCATGAACTTGCGCTGCACCGTGGTCAGCGGTGCCAGGATGATGTCGTCCTGATCGTTGCCCCAGTTGCCGGCGCCCTTCTCCGAGAGCACGCCGATCACGCGGCAGGCCAAACCTTTGAGAATCACGATCTCGCCGACCGGGTCGACCAGTCCGAACAGCTCGCGCACCACCGTGCGCCCGAGCACGCAGACATCGACCGCGGCGGCCACCTGGCGCTCGCTGAAGAACTCGCCGCTCTCCAGCCCCCAGCTGCGCGTCTTGAGATAGTCCGGCGTCACCCCCTCGACGATGGTCCCCCAGTTGCTGCCCCGATACAGCGCCTGGGCCCCGGTGCGCACCGTGGGCGAGACCGCCAGCACCCCGGGCAGCGCGCGGATGGCCTCGGCGTCGGCGCGGGTCAGCGAGGTGTTGGACCCGGCGCCGGTGCGCACCCCGCCGCGCAGGCTGCTGCCCGAGCGCAACATGAGATTGTTGCTGCCGAGGTTCTCCAGCTGGCGGGCGATACGTTCCTGGGCGCCGGCCCCCACCGCCAGCATGGTGATCACCGAGCCGACGCCGATGATCACGCCGAGCGCGGTCAACAGCGCGCGCACCTTGTTGCGCCACAGAGCGCGAACCGCCAGTTGCAGGGCCGTGGTCCAGATCATCTCAGTGCTCCAGGCGGCCGTCGTGCATGTGCAGCTGGCGGCCGGCGTGGGCGGCGATATCGGGCTCGTGGGTGATCAGCACGATGGTCAGGCCGTCGCGCTGATTGAGCTCGGCGAACAGCGCCAGGATCTCGCGACTGGTGGCGCTGTCGAGATTGCCGGTCGGCTCGTCGGCCAGCAGCAGCGCCGGGCGCGTGACCAGCGCGCGCGCCAGCGCCACGCGCTGCTGCTGGCCGCCGGAGAGCTGGCTGGGGTGGTGCGCCAGGCGCTCGCCCAGCCCCATGCGCTCGAGCTCGGCGCGGGCGCGGCGCTGACGTTCGGCTTTGTCGACCCCCGCGTACACCAACGGCATCTCCACATTGTCCACCGCGCTGGTGCGCGCCAGTAGATTGAAATTCTGGAACACGAAACCGATTTCGCGGTTGCGGATCGCGGCCAACGCGTCGCTGTCGAGTCGCCGCACGGCCTGGCCGTTCAACCAGTAGTCGCCCTGACCGGGGACGTCCAGACAGCCAAGGATGTGCATCAGGGTCGACTTTCCCGAGCCCGAGGCTCCCATGATGGCGACAAACTCGCCGGCGGCGACCGTGAGGTCGATACCGCGCAGGGCGTGCACCTCGACCCCGTCCTGGGCGTAGGTCTTGTGCACACCGCTCAGGCGGATGACGGGCGTGGTGGCGCTCATCTAGAACAGACTGATGCCGCGCCGTTTCCGCGTGCGTTCCTTGCGCTGGGGCACCGCGACCGTCAGGTCGGCGCCCACGTTCTCGCCTTCGATGACGGTCTCGTTCTCACCCACCTGTCCCGTCTTGACGATGCGCGCGGCCAGCCCGCCACCGGCGGTCGGCGTCCACAGCGTGGCCTCGCCGGGGCTGAGCTGAGCGCGCACCCGTTCGAGTTGCGCCTCGGGCAAGGCCGGCACGAAGCGCAAGGCCGCGTTCGAGACTTTCAACACGTTCGCCAGCCGCTGCACCTCGATGCTCACCGTCGCCGTCATGCCCGGTTTGAGCGCCAGATCGGCGTTGTCCACGTGCACGATGCAGTTGTACTTGACCACACCCGCCTCGACGATCGGCTCCAGGCGCACCTGCGCCAGCTCGCCGTGGAACACCCGCTCGGGGTAGGCGAAGACGGTGAAACTCACCGGATCGCCCTGCTTCACGGCGCCGATGAACGACTCGTCCACATTGGTCTCGATCTGCATGCGGGTGAGGTCGCGGGCGATGGTGAACAGCGTCGGCGCCTGCAGGCTGGCCGCCACCGTCTGGCCGACGTCGACGCTGCGCGAAATCACCACCCCGTCGATGGGCGCGCGGATGCGGGTGTTGTCGAGGTTGAAGCGCTCGTGATCGAGCGCCGCGCGCGCCTGCGCCACGGCGGCGACCTTGAGCCGGTATTCCGCCTGGTTGGCCTCCAGGGTGAAGCGGGCGCTGTCGACGTCGCTGTCGGAAACCAGGCGGCGCGATTCCAGGCTGGCGAGGCGCTTGAGGTTGCGCTGCGCCTCCTTCACCTCGATCCCGGCCTTGTCGCGCGCGGCCTCGGCGCTGGCGAGGTTGGCGCGCGCCTCGGCCACCCGGGCCTGGAACAGCGACGGTTCGATCTGCGCGATCACCTCGCCGGTGGTCACCTTCTGGTTGAAGTCGGCGGCCAGTGACTCGATGATGCCGGAGACCTGGGAGCCGACGAGCACGCTGTTCAAGGGGTTGAGCGTGCCGGTGGCCGAAACGGTCACCACCAGCTCGCCGCGTTCGACTTGCGCGGTGCTGTAAGCCGGACCCGCCTGCTCCGGCGGTGGCTGGTTGAGCTTGTAGACCCCACCGGCGACCAACAACAACAGCAGCAGCCAGAACCACCCGCTGCCCAGTACCCGCGACAGTCTCGGCGGCATACAATCGACTCCCGGAAAAAATGGACGGCATGATTGTAACGTATCACGCCCTGGCAGTGAGACGTCCACCGCGACCTGAGCATTCCGCGGCGCTGGCCTTCGCGCGCGCCTCGCCCTTTATTCTCCACGGCCATTGCCTTTTGTTCGCCGCGACCCTACGATAGCCTTGGTCCAGCAGGTGTGTATTCCCGGCCCTTGGGGAAGGTTCCGGCGTCACCGGCATGAGGGCTTACACGACAACAAGACGATTGGTATCGGCATGTCCGCTTTGGCGCAGTTTCGCTGGACGACGGGGCTGCGCTGTGGGCCTGCAGCCGCCGCCCGCCGTTTCGGCTATATTCTTCTTCTGCTCGCGATGGCGACCCTGCGCCGGTGGTCCTGGCGTGGTCCCGGTGGACGCTGGTGGTGACGCTGACCGGGCCGCCCGGTGGCCCGCGCCAAGCCTCATCCGGCGCCAGGGCTCGGGGCGTAATTTGGCCACCGCGGCTGTCCTATGTGGCAACGAGGGATAATCCGCTGCGCTACGAACGCATTATGCACACCATCCTGAACCTTGGTGCGGGGCTGTCAAACGCGGCCCTCGCCGCCCGCTGGTTGCTCCTGCTGGCGGCCTGGACGCCGCTCGCCGGGATGGCGCAGGACGCCGCCCGCATTCTGGTGGTCAACAGCCACGCCTCGGCGCCCTATGTCCGCTATGTCGCCGAATCGCGTCGCACCCTGCAACACAACGCGCCGCTAGCGGTCGCGCTCACCCAGGTCTCGGCCGCCCAGTTGATCAAGGACTATCCCGCGGCCGACGCCGCCGGCTATGATCTCGTCGTCGCCCTCGGCACCCAGGCCGCCCAGGCGCTGCAATACTGGAAACCCCGCTCGCCGGTGCTCTACACCTTGATCACGCAGGCGACTTTCGACAGTCTGCGCCGTGCCGGGCGGCTCGCCTGCCCAGAGGGGCTGTGCACGGCGGTCTACCGCGATCAGCCGCTGCCGCGGCTGATGGACATTCTCACCGACGCCTTCGGCGAACACCGCCGCCCCGGCGTGCTGCTCGGCCCGTCCTCGCGGGCGCTGCGGGAGAACCTGGAGGCCTGGGGCGAGGCGCGCGGCCTGGAGGTGAAGACCGCCTACGCCAACACCCAGCAGGAGCTGTTGCCGGCGCTGAAACAGTTGCTCGCGCACAGCGACGTATTGATTTCGCTGCCCGACCCCGAGATCTACAACCGGCATACCACCAAGAGCGTATTGCTGACCGCCTATCGCTACCGGGTACCGGTCCTGGCCTACTCCAAAGCCTACGCCGATGCCGGCGCGGCGCTGTCGGTGTACTCGACGCCTGAGCAGATCGCGCGCCAATGCACCCGCATCATCAACGACTTTCTGCAAGACGGCAAACGCACGCTGCCGGCACCGCAACACCCACAGCAGTTCACGCTGCGCATCAATGCCCACGCTGGCCGCTCGCTCGGCCTCGACCTGCAGCACAACCCCAAGCTGGGCCACTACCTGCAAGAGACCGACGATGAAACCGCTGACGATTCAGAGTAAAGTGTTTCTGGTGACCCTGCTGCCGCTGGCGCTGACCGCGGCGTTGCTGTCGGGGTTTTTCATCTGGGGGAAAATCCGCGACATCGACGCCGACCTCGACGAGAAGGGCCAGTCGGTCGCCAACCTGCTCTCGCCGGCCAGCGAGTACGGCGTGTTGGCCGGCAACCAGACGACCCTGGCCAAGCTGATCAATGCCGCGGCGCGCGACCCCGACGTCACCGCCATCTACATCACCGGCGCCCGCGGGCGGATACTGGCCTATACCGGTCCCGGCGAGCCGGGCGAGATAGAACGGGTCTTCAGCGCGGGCGACGCGCGCTACAAGAGCTTCGTCGCGCCGATCTTCTACACCAGCCTGAAGGTCGATGACTACGAGTCCGATCCCCTGCCGCCGGCCGACACCGACCCCGCGCCCGATCTGATCGGCCATGTGCGCGTGATCGTTTCGCGCGCCCAGGCGCTGCAGGCGCAGCGCGAGGTGCTGAGCAACGGCCTGCTGATCGCCGCCATCGCCTTGTTGCTCACCGGCTACTTCGCGGTCCTGATTTCACGCAGCGTCACCGCGCCGATCAGCCGCCTGACCGCCGTGGTCGACACCATCCGCACCGGCCGCCTGCACAAGCGCGTGACGGTGGATGCCGGCGGTGAGGTCGGCCGCCTGCAACAGGGCATCAACGCCATGGCCGCCTCGCTGGAGGCGGCGCGCGAGCGCGAACGCGAGCGCGCCAACGACGAGCTGTTCGTCGAGAAGGTCAAGGCGCAGACGGCGCTGCAGTCGCTCGGCGAGGGGGTGATCACCACCGACGCGGCCGGCCTGATCACCTACTTGAACCCGGCCGCCGAGCGGCTCACCGGCTGGACGCTGGCCAGCGCGCTGCAACAGCCGCTGCGCGAGGTGTTCACGGTGATATCCTCGAAAACCGGCGCGCGCATCGACTATCCGATCCACGACTGCGTGCACAACGGCAACACCATCCACCACGACTTCCTGTTGACGCTGCTGCGCGAGGACGAACAGGAGTTCATCATCCAGGACACGGCCACGCCGATCCGGGACCACCGCGACGAGATCATCGGCATGGTGCTGGTGTTCCACGATTTCTCCAAGCTGCACCGGATGTCCGAGCGGCTCGCCTACCAGGCGGCGCACGACGATCTGACCGGTCTGCTGAACCGGCGCGAGTTCGAGGCACAGTTGGCCAACGCGCTGCTCGAGGTCGCCGACAGCGAGCACGCGCTGTGCTACATCGACCTGGATCAGTTCAAGATCGTCAACGACACCTGCGGCCACCAGGCCGGCGACGAACTGCTGCGCCAGATCACCGCCCAGATCAGCAAGCAGATCCGCAAGCACGACGTCTTCGCCCGCCTGGGCGGCGACGAGTTCGGCATCATCCTCAAGGACTGCCCGCCGCAGGTGGCGGAAAAACTCGCCAACAACATCAAGGACGCGGTCGGCGCGCTGCGTTTCAACTGGGAACAGCACAGCTTCGAGATCGGGGCGAGCATCGGCCTGGTGCCGATCAGCGACGCCCACGCCACCACCAACGACCTGCTGATGACCGCCGACTCGGCCTGCTACGTGGCCAAGGACAACGGGCGCAACCGGGTGCACGTCTATCAGCCCACCGACGCCGATATTCTGCGCCACAGTGGCGATCTGCAATGGCTGCAGACGCTCAATCGCTGCCTGGAAAACGACCGCTTCGTGCTCTACAGTCAATTGATCGAGCCGGTTTCCAGCGCCCGCCCAGCGTCACGCCATTATGAGATCCTCATCCGCATCCAGGATCCCGACAAGGGGCTGGTGCCGCCGGAGCTGTTCATCCCCGCCGCCGAGCGCTACCAGCTGATGCCGGCGGTGGACAAGTGGGTACTCGCCCACACATTGCAGACGTTGAAAAACGCGGACCTGCGCAACGCCCCAGGGGCGGCCGGCTTCAGCATCAACCTCTCGGCCCAGTCGCTCACCGATCCGAGCTTCCTCGACTACGCCACCACCCAGTTCGCCGCCAGCGGGCTCGATCCGGCGCTGTTCACCTTCGAGATCACCGAGACGGCGGCCATCGCCAACCTCAACCGCGCCGTGGAGGTCATCCACGCGCTCAAGGGTCTGGGCTGCGGCTTCGCCCTGGACGATTTCGGCAGCGGCCTGAGCTCGTTCAAATACCTCAGCAACCTGCCGGTGGACTACATCAAGATCGACGGCTACTTCGTGCGCGATATCGCCAACAGCCCGGTGAGCCGCTCGATTGTGGAATCGATGGCGCATATCGGCCGCGTGATGGGCCTGAAGACCATCGCCGAGTGCGTGGAGGACTCGCGCATTCTGGAGGAGGCGAAACGCTGCGGCATCGATTTCGTGCAGGGCTATGGCATCGAAACGCCGCGCCCGCTGCAAGAGCTGGTGACGCACTTCGGGCGCACCGGTACCGTTTAAGGGCGGCGCGCCGAAGGTTTATTCGGGCCGCGGCACCAGCGCCACCTCGTCGCCGGGCTCGATCAGGGTGAAGCTTTCGGCGAAGTGCTTGTTGACCGTGACCTGCACCCGCTCGTCGCGCAACGCCTCGGCCCAGTCGGGCCCGCGCCGGCGCAACCACGCCAGCAGCGATTTCACGTCCTCCACCTCCGCGGGCAGCGCAAGCTGTTCCTCGTCCTTGCCCGCAAGCCGCGCCAGCTGGATGAAATAGAGCACCCGGATCACCGTCTCGGCCTCGCCCTGGCCGGCGCTGTCGCGGGGCAGCTGCAACGCCTCGAGCCGCGCCAGGTAAGCGCGCCAGTTGTCTTCGTGCCGGCACGCTAGCTCGTGCAGCAGAGGCCAGGAATAGTCGCCGGTGTGCCCGTCGTCGAAGCTGAGCCGCAAAGCACAGGTGCCCCGCGCTTCGAGCTTGTCGAGATTGACCTTGCGCTTGCCGTGCGCAGGCCGCTCCAGGCCCTCGCCCGCGGGCGAGTACACGCGCAGGTATTCGCACGGATACTGGAAGCGCAGGCCGTCGTCGAAGGCGATCTCCAGCAGCTGCGACTTCTGGTGGAAATGGATCTCCAGCGGCGTGGGCGAGTCGATAGGCGCGCTCATTGGCCGGCGCTCAGGTACCGGTACGCCCGACCAGCGACACGCCCTGGCTGAGCAGGTAGTCGTCGTAGCTGCCGCTGAAATTCACTACCCCTTGCGGGGTCAGCTCGATGATGCGCGTGGCCAGCGAGGCGACGAACTCGCGGTCGTGGCTGACGAACAGCAGCGTGCCGGGGTAGTTCTCCAGCGCGCTGTTGAGCGATTCGATGGACTCCATGTCCAGGTGGTTGGTCGGCTCGTCCAGCAGCAGGATATTGGGTTTTTGCAGCATCAGCTTGCCAAACAGCATGCGCCCCTGCTCGCCGCCGGAGAGCACCTTGACCGACTTGCCCAACTCGTCGGCGGAAAACAGCATGCGCCCGAGCGCGCCGCGCACGCTCTGCTCGTCGTCGCCCGGCTGCTTCCATTGGCTCATCCAGTCGAACACCGTCAGCCCGGCGGCGAAATCGGCCGCGTGGTCCTGGGCGAAATAACCGATCTCGGCGTTCTCCGACCATTTAACCGCGCCGGCATCCGGCGCCAGCTCGCCGACCAGGGTGCGCAACAGAGTGCTCTTGCCGATGCCGTTGGGGCCGATCACCGCGACCCGTTCGCCGACTTCCACCATCAGATCGAGACCGCTGAACAAAGGCGCCTCGGCATAGCCCTTGGCCAGACCCTCGACCTCCAGCGCCAGGCGATAAAGCTTCTTGTCCTGCTCGAAGCGGATGAAGGGGTTCACCCGGCTGGAGGGCTTGATCTCCTCGAGCTTGATCTTCTCGATCTGGCGGGCACGCGAGGTGGCCTGCTTGGCCTTGGACGCATTGGCCGAAAAGCGGCTGACGAACGCCTGCAGATCGGCGATCTGCGCTTTCTTCTTGGCGTTGTCGGCGTACAGGCGCTCGCGTGCCTGGGTGGCGGCGGTCATGTACTCGTCGTAGTTGCCCGGATAGACGCGCAGCTCGCCGTAGTCCAGATCCGCCATGTGGGTGCAGACGCTGTTGAGAAAGTGGCGGTCGTGGGAAATGATCACCATGGTGCTGTTGCGCGCGTTGAGCACGCCCTCGAGCCAACGGATGGTGTTGATGTCGAGGTTGTTGGTGGGCTCGTCGAGCAGCATGATGTCCGGATCGGCGAACAACGCCTGAGCCAGCAGCACGCGCAGCTTCCAGCCCGGCGCCACCGCGCTCATCGGACCGGTGTGCTGCTCCAGTGGGATGTCCAGCCCCAACAGCAGTTCGCCGGCGCGCGCCTCGGCGGTGTAGCCGTCGAGTTCGGCGAAGCGGACTTCCAGGTCGGCCACCCGCATGCCCTCCTCCTCGCTCATCTCCGCCAACGCATAGATGCGGTCGCGCTCCTGCTTGACCGTCCACAGTTCGCCGTGGCCCATGATGACGGTATCCAGCACGCTGAAATTCTCGAACGCGAACTGATCCTGGCGCAACTTGCCCACGCGCTCGTTCTCATCGACGCTGACGTTGCCCGCGCTCGGCTCGAGATCGCCGCCGAGGATCTTCATCAGCGTCGACTTGCCGCAACCGTTGGCGCCGATCAGGCCGTAGCGGTTGCCGTGGCCGAACTTGACCGAGATGTTTTCGAACAGCGGCCTGGTGCCGAACTGCATGGTGAGATTGGCGGTGGTGATCACGGGGGTACTTCCACAAACAAAAAGGTGAATAAAGCTGGTTATTGTCGCATATCCGGCCGCGCGCCGCGAACCGGCGCGCCTGTGCGTGTCGTCTTACAAACGCACCCTGCCCCGGCAGCGCCTGCATGCGCTAGGATTGTCCCTGCGCCGGCAGGCATGCCGGTGTCGCCGACACCGGGACGGACTCAGCGGTACAGACCGTACCCGTGTCGCGGCCGGCAGGATAAACTCAGCGGCCACAAGCTGTATCGATCCTCCGGCGGCACAACGGGCGTAGCCGTGGGAGAACCGCCGTACGACCGGCGTTTACACACAGGAGTGTTGAAATGATTACTTATTTGTACTGGGCCCTGGTGTTCGGCCTGGCCATCGCCATGGTGGTGCTGATCGGCCTGCGGATGGACAACCTCAAGGCCGCGCTGGTGGCCGCCAGCGTGGTGTTGTTCATCGGCTGGGCAGCCTACTATTTCTATTTCCAGCAGATCTTCGTCAAGCGCTGGGGCGGGGTCATGCGCATCGACGTGCCCAACGGGCAGTACCATGTCGCCACCACCTGGAAGGACGACAACCTCTGGGTGGAGAACTACAACCCCAAGGACAACACCTGCATCTTCAGCGAATACTCGCGCGGCAACCTGTTGCAGGGTCGGGTGATCATCAAGAACTGCAACCCGCTGGGCGTGCCCTTCGGCAGCCGGCCTGGCGGCGCGGCGGGCGCGGGTACGCCGGCCGCGCCCGCCCCCTGAGGCGAGCCGCGCCAACGTCGGGCGGCGCCGGGTCGCGTCGGGCACCGGCCAAGTTGCGGCGGGCGCGGCCGGAGCGCGCCGACAGCAGGGACAACAAGCGGGGCTTGGCCTATCCGCCCAAGCGCGAGGCTGGACCGGACCGGGTTGGGGGGTGCACCGGCGATGTGGGGTTTAATTCAGCCGATACGTGCGTGCTGGGTTGGCCCAGTCCAGAGGCGCGCCACATGAGCCCTGCGGCAACCGTCACCAACGAGTTACGTCGAGCCTGCCGCCCCGAAAAGCTTCATAACAACGGATGCCCCTTGGGCAACTGCTTGGCGTACCACAGCGCCAGCTTGTGGCGCATGGACTGTTGCGAGACCTGGTCCTCGGGCAGCGGCTGGAGCAGCTTGTCGTGCACCAGCAGGCGGTAGATGTAGAGCACCTTGTCGTTGGCCGAATCGGTCGGCTCGAACACCGCCGCGCCGCGTTTCTCGGCATAGGCCACCCCCGCGACAATCGCCGCCTTGACCAGCTCGGCCTCGTGCTTGAGCTTTTTCATCACCCCAGAGACTAGCAAAAAACCCCGTGTCTGTCCGGTCAATCTAACCCTGAACCATTCTTTACCACATCGGCCGCGGGGCTCGATCCAGATCCAACAGCCGCACTTCGTCCACACGCGAGTCGTTCGGCCTGCCGAGATCCAGCCGCTTTCTCCGACACCCCACGACCGAGCTCGGCGACGCGATCGGTGGCGTTGCGCAGGACATAGCCAAGGCATGAGTTATATGGTGCCGCCGCGACAAAATTGCGCCGCACCTGTGCGCTAGTCCGGTGCCAATCCATATCTACAGAGGAAAAGACAGATTCAGGTTGGCCGTATCCTGCCGCAGCACGCCATCGTCCAGGCGGTCGAAGCGTACATCGATGCTCAAGCCGCCACGTCGCTGCAGGCGGATGCCACCACCGTAGGCAGTGCTGCTGTCGCCCAGCGGCACCGACAGGGCCATGGGCGCAACCCCGGCTGGCGCGCCTTCAAGGCCCGCCGCGACGCCGGTACTGGCGTTGGATAGATTGCGCGACACGGCGATACGCGCATTGGGTTGCAGCACCCAGGATTTTCCCAGCATAAATGTCCGACCGGCTTCAACCGCTGCGCTCAACAGGGCGTGACGCTCACGCTTGTTGCGCACCTGAAGGTTTTCACCGCCGGCGTCCCGTTCGGCGAAGCTTTCCCCACGCAGCTGATAGAAGCTGGAGCGCAATTGCGGCTTGAGATAGGCGTGTTTGCGTTGGAAGGCATGCGAGACGCCCAGCGACAATCCAAAAAGGCCGATGTCGCGGCGGCTGCGCGCTACCTTGAAGCCCGAGAAGGCGATGCTGCGCTCGCTATCGATGGACGTTTCACCGAAGGCGATATTGGCGTCCAGTTTGGTCTCGCCCCAGTGACGCTCGGCGATCAGTCCCAGCTGCTGCGTGCTGCCGCGCCCCCGCCATCGGCCGTCGAAACCGCTGCTGTTCTCGTCGCTGGCCCAACCGCCGACCCCCAGCATCCAGTCACTGCCGGCTGCCACCTGGAAGCCCAGCATCAGGCCGCGGGTACGCTGGCCACTGGCGGGGAGTTGATCTCGCGCATTGCGGTCGATGTCGTCATCGCGATATTGAAACCAGAAGCAGGAATCCCGGTCCCGCCGCCGGTACAGGTTGTTGCGCCCATCGCAACCGGCTAGCGCCTGGCTGAACTCGCGTAGCGTCCACAACGTGGCCGCCTGTTGCACGGCGAAGAAGCTGGGGGCGACCTGGTTGAGACTGCTACGGTAGGTCGTCAGGTCGGGTGTCCCGACCAAGGCCGCCACGGTAGCGTTGAGCGCGGTGGAACCGCCGTTGGCCTGGGTCGCATTAAAGTAGTTACCCACCCGGGTGAGATTCTCGCTCAGGCCGACGGGCGAAAAGTCCACATTGAGATTCAAGGCCGCTATGTGCAAGCCGCCGTTTGCGGCGCGCTGGAAGCGGCGCGCCGCCACGTCAACGCTCGGCAGATCTCGATACACTAACCGATAGTCGACCACCACCGATCTGTCGGTATCCAGTTGCAGGTTGTTTGCTGTCAGCCCCTGCGCCCCCCGGAATAGCAGCTTCTCGTAGTTGCCCGAACGAATCAGCCCGGCGTTGAGCAGATCAATACGCACCGAACCCGCCAGGTCCATCTCGCCGGTGGCGTCCAGCGCATCGAGCACCTCGTTCTGAAAATCCAGTTCCATGGTCGCGCGGGCCCCGGCGGACTGGCGGTAACTGCCGTTGAGGCGGCTGACCAGCGCGGTGCCCGAGCCGCCCGGCGCCAGTTCGCCCTGACTGTCGAGACGACTGGCACTGTTGGCCAGATCCAGGCTTGCACCGCTTTCCAACACCGCGCCCGTGCTGACGGTGACACGGTTAATACCTCCAGCCAGGCGCACGTCGCCGATCAGTGTGCCGTCGTTGGTCAGTTCCAGATTGCCATCGCCTTGTGACTCAATCGCCGTTCCCGCCGCGCCATCGGCGGTGACGATGCTCCCCCCATTGCGGATCCGATTGTTCCGACCACCCTGCAAGCGGACGGCCACGCCCTTGCTGCCGGCTGCGACCAGGCTGCCCGCGGGGATAGTCAATTGCAAGTCGTCGCCACCGCTGCCGCCCTCGCTTTGCATCCACACCGCGGTCGTTTCGGCGCCGCTGGCGATGACGCTGCCGTTCAGTGCGATATCGATGGCCCCGCCGCTGCCGCTACCGCCTGCCGATACCGTGCCCAGGCCATCCACCCAGCCACCGCCGCCGCCCAGGCTCTGCGCCAATATGCCCACGCTGGCGGCGCCTTCCACGCGCACTTCGCCCTGCTGCTCGAAAACAATCGCACCGCCGTCGCCCTGCCCTGCGGGGGAGGTTGTCAGCTCGACCGCCGTGGCATCACTGAATAGCGCGCCGCCACCACCGCCAACGGACTGCAGCACCACCCCGTGCGCCCGCTCGCCGGTGGTCCAGACCGCGCCCTGATTGTTAACCCCAAGATCACCACCCTTACCCGTGGCACCCGCCGCGCCACCCAGTGTCAGATTCAACTTATCCGTGCCGGAAAGGCGCAGCTCGCCGCCCCCCGCACCGATGCTCTGAAACAGCAGCCCCAGTGAGCGCTCACCACCGGTCAGCACGTCGCCGTCCAGAGTCAGCTCGACGCCACCGCCGTCCAGACCCGTGCCGCCCTGCGCGCCCAGCGCCAGGTCGATGGCCGGCGTGCTGTTGGCATCGCGCAGCCGCAGGCTGATACTGCCGCCGCCACCGCCGATACTCTGGGCCAGCATGCCGCGTGCGGCGTCACCGGTCTCGGTGACGCCGCCGCTGCGGGTATGAACGATGTTGCCGCCGGCCTCGCCCTTGCCCCCCATGCCGCCCAAAGCCAGCGTCACCGCGCCGCCACCGAGCACGCCCGGCGTGATGTCCAGGTAACTGCGGCCGCCACCGCCACCGACCGATTGCAAGGCCACGCCCTCTGCGTCCAGGCCCGTCCCCAGGATGTCGCCGGTCTGGGTGCTGGCGATATCACCGCCGGGATTGCTGACGCCGTTCAGCGCCCCCAGGCGACTCTCGATGTCGGGCGTGCCGCTGGCGCGATCCGATTGGGACAAGTCGAGCATCAACTGCGAGCGGCCACCGCCACCGCCAACCGACTGCACCGTATGCGCCGCCGCGGAAGACCCCGCCACCTGGATAGTGCCGGTGATGTTGAGGGTGACATTTTCCCCGGTCGAATCCGCCACCTGCTCGCCGCCGGCGCGCAGTGTCAACCGCGTATCCGGCGCCACGTAGTTACTGCCGGTAAAGTCCAGCACCAGGTCGCCGCCGCCGCCATTGATCGACTGGGCGACGATGCCCTGCGCGCCGGAGCCCGTCACGGTAATGTCGCCACTGTGGTTGACGATGACCTGACCGCCGAGACCACCCCGACTGTTTACGCCCCCCATCAACATGGCAAAGTTGCCGGCCAGCGCCATGGCGTTGCCCACGTTATCGGTGGTCGCCGCCAGACCAACCGAGCTGTTGCCGCCACCGCCACCGATACTCTGGGCGACGATACCGTGCGCCTCGCTCCCGTCGGTGCGGATAGCGCCCTGATTGTCGACGACCACGCTACCGCCGTTGCCGCCATCGCCGCCGATACCACCCAGTGAAATCATCGGTGAAATGGAGCTCAAGGGATTAGGACTCAGCACGCCGTTGGCGGCGATAGCCACGCCGCCGTTACCGCCACCGCCGCCGATACTCTGCGCGAAAACGCCGTAGGCGCCGTCGCCGGCCGTGGCGATGCCGTCCGCATTGGTGACCACGACGCTACCCCCCTGGCCACCGACGCCGCCCTGACCACCGACGTTGACGCTGAGTTGCATGTTGCCCTCACCGCCGGAGAAATTACCGCCGAGTACGGCGCCGCCGTTGCCGCCGCCACCACCGAGGCTTTGCGCGAAAATACCATGGGCGTTTTTGCCGCGCGTGGCGATAAAACCGGTATTCGCGTCCGCTGGCGTTCCGCCACCATTGGTTACACTGACACGTCCGCCGTCGCCGCCCGTCCCGCCGCTGCCACCGATATTCACGCTGACCTGGCTGGATTCGCCGCTGGCCGCAGCGTTAAAGTTGCCCGCGACTTCGCTGTTGCCGCCGCCACCGCCGATACTCTGGGCGAATACGCCTGCGGCGCCTTCGCCCCGGGTATCGATCGTATCGTTGTTGCGCACCACCACCTCGGCGCCCGCGCCGCCGCTGCCGCCATCGCCGCCGACACTCACGGATGCCGAACGGATCGAACTGCGCGTCGCCGGCAGCGTAGCCACCAGGGCGACATTCGCGTCGCCGCCGCCACCACCGATGCTCTGGGCGCGTACACCACTGGCGCCTTTGCCGGTCGTCGTGATAGCACCGTTGTTGGTCACCGATACCCGGTTGGCTTCGTTGCCGGTGCCACCGGAACCCCCCACCGCGCTGACCAGCGCCGTGCCGACGGTCGGTCCGCCTGCGGCACTGAAACCGCCCGTGCCACCGCCGCCGCCGATACTCTGGGCATAGATACCGTAGGCGTCGCTGCCGTCGGTCGCAATGACGGTATCGCTGAACACGTTGACCCGACCGGCCAGGCCGCCCGTCCCGCCTTGCCCCCCGACCGACACCGCAGCGCCCGAAGAGAAAACTAACGGCGCCACGGCCATACCACCCCGACCGCCGCCGCCACCGATGCTCTGGGCGAAGATACCGGGCGCATCCGTACCCTGGGTCGTGATGCTACCGGCGGCATTTACTGTAGTATCGCCCGCATTGCCGCCGGTGCCGCCCTGAATACCCAATGCCAGGCTGGCAGACAGCTGGTCGCCGTCGGTTGGCGTGCTCGCGCCGAAACTGTAGCTGCCACTCAGACCGCCACCGCCACCGACACTCTGGGCGACGATACCGGTGGCGCCTGCGCCGCGCGTCACGATGTCGCTGTCGGTTGTCACGTTCACGGCGGCGGCGTTGCCGCCGGTGCCGCCCGAGCGACCGATACCCACATTGACCGAACCGTTACGCGCCACGCCTGCCACGGAGTTCAGGCTGGTGTTGCCACCGCCGCCGCCGAAACTCTGCGCCGAGATACCGTGACTGAGCTCGCCGGCGGTATCGATACTGCCGGCGCTATCCACGCTGACTGTCGACGCATCCCCACCATCCGACGGTTTGCCGCCCAGGCCGACATTAACCCCCCACGTGTCGCGCGCACCGGCCGCGGCACCCACATTGAGGCTGGCATTGCCGCCACCGCCGCCGATACTCATCGACTGGATACCGGCACTGTCATTACCTGAAGTCTGAATACGACCGCGTTGGCGGATATCCACGGCGCCGCCCGTGCCCGCCGTGCCGCCGTCGCCACCGAAACCAAGTTGTACGGCGATATTGCCGCTGGTGGTACGCCCGGCAGTACCCGCCAGCAGAAAGTTCATACCGGCATTGCCACCACCGCCACCGATACTCTGCGCCAGAATACCCTGGGCGCGATCACCCGTGGTCTGGATCAGTGCCGAGTTCGCGGAATTCGCCGAACCCTGTACCACATTCACGGCCGCAGCGTTGCCGCCGCCGCCGCCCGTACCACCGACACCGACGGTAATCGGCGAACCAAAGCCCGCGAACTGGCTGCTGATGTTCATACCGGCATTGCCACCACCGCCACCGATACTCTGCGCCAGAATACCCTGGGCGTCGTTGGAGACCACCGGGCTGTCCCCGCGACCGCTGGTACGCAGGTTGCCATGGACGGTCACATTCACCTCGCCGGCGTCGGCACCCCCGCCACCGTAGCCACCCACGCCGGCTGCAAGACTGATGCCGCGCGAACCGGTGAGATACCCGGACACATTCAGCGCACCGTTACCGCCGCCGCCACCGATACTCTGTGCCACCAACGCGGTGGAACGGTTGCCTGCGGTGACGACGTCACCTGCCTGGCTGACCGTCACGTTGCCGGCGCGCTGGCCGGCACCACCACTGCCACCCATGCCAAAGGTGACCGCGGGCTTGGCGGCCGACGCCGCGCTTGCTGCGCCGCTGGTCAGACCGATACCGCCGCTGACATTGAAGTTGCCGTTACCGCCACCGCCGCCGATACTCTGTGCCAGCAGACCGTTCGCATCGGTGCCACGGGCCAGAATGTCGGCCACTGAGTCGAGAGTGACACCTCCGCCGGTACCGGCATTACCGCCCGATCCCCCCAGGCCGAACGTAACGCTGGTATCCGTCGTGATACTACCGCTCACATTGAAACCGCCGTTACCCCCGCCGCCGCCGATACTTTGCGCGACCACCGCGTCACGGCCGTCCCCCGCCGACTCGACACGCTCACCGCCCAAATCCAGGCTGACATTGCCTGCGTTTCCGCCGGCACCGCCGTAACCGCCGATGCCGACCGTAATCGCGGCGTCATTCGAAGCCGGACTCGCGACGGAAATACTACCGGCAATGTTCAGGTCGCCGTTGCCGCCACCGCCGCCGATACTCTGCGCCACCACGCTTCTGCTGCCGCCTTGGCGGACGTAGCGGGATTCGGCAGGCACCAGGACGTCGCCGCTTGCCGCGTCGACAACTTCGGGAACAACAACTTCGCCCTCGAACGACAGACCGGTGGCCCGGACGTCGCCCAGCAGGCTGGCCGTGACGTCACCGGCATCGCCGCCGGTGCCGCCAAAGCCACCCAGACCCAGCGACAGGGTACCGTTGCCGGCACCGAGCGAGGCGCCGATACCTCCGGAAATATTCAGAGCACCGTTACCGCCGCTACCGCCAACGCTCTGCAGCAAAGCGGCCGTCGAATTGGAGCCACTTGCCAGGATGTCGGCACGCTGGGTTACCGACAGATCAGCGCCATTACCACCGTTGCCGCCAAATCCGCCAATACCCACGCCGACCACACCGCCGGCATTGGCCGAGACGTTCACACCGCCGGTGATGTTCATGCCACCTTCGCCACCACCACCGCCGATACTCTGCGCGACCAGGGTACGGCCGCCGTTACCTCGCGTCTCCAGTAACCCATCGGCATCCAGCGTAACCGCGTCGCCGTTGCCGCCGCCGCCGCCAAAACCGCCGACGCCGACCGCCAGCGCACCGCTTCCTTCACCCGAGAGCGACAGGCTGCCGCTGATATTCATACCGGCGTTGCCGCCACCCCCGCCGATACTCTGGGTAACCAGGCCGAGACCACGATCACCGGTCGCGAGCAGACTGCCACGGCGGACAAGACTGACTGCGCCGGCGTTGCCACCGCCACCGCCGGCGCCGCCCACCCCAACTACCGCCGAACCGCTGCCGCTCATGCCGGCGGCGATGCCACCGGAAATATTGAAAGCGCCGTTGCCGCCACCGCCGCCGACACTCTGCCACAGCAAGGCTGTGCTATCGGCACCGCCGGTCTGGATGTTGCCCGTGTAACGGCCGGTCGCACGACCGGCGTTGCCGCCACCGCCGCCGGAACCACCGACACCCACCATGCCGGCCACGCTGCCGCTGCCGCTTGCGGCGATGCCGCCGGCGATGGAAAGGTTGCCGTTGCCGCCGCCACCGCCGACGCTCTGCACCAGTACGCCATCGGAACCGTCGCCGCGTGTCGTGATGTCGCCTTGCAAGCCCGCATCGACCAACCCGCCGGCGCCGCCATTGCCGCCGCTGCCGCCGACCGAGGCACCCAGCGTTGCACTCAGTGTGCCGGCACCACCCAGCCCCGAAGCAATAGAGAAGCCGCCGTTACCGCCGCCGCCGCCGACACTCTGCACGACTAGCGCATCGGCGTCGGTGCCTTGAGTCGCCACTGCCGCTGTGGTGGTGGCCGTCACCGCTCCACCATCGCCACCGCCACCGCCGGCACCGCCCAGACTGAGCCCGACGCTGCCGCTGGCGCCGCCGGAGCCGCTGAGCGTTGAGGTAATGGAAAAGTCGCCGTTGCCGCCGCCACCGCCAACGCTCTGCATCAGAATGCCGCCGGAACCGTCGCCCAGCGTGCCGACTGCGCCGTTCACTACGCCCTTAACGACACCGCCGGCGCCACCGGAACCCCCCGCGCCACCCAGGCCGACGGCGATCGTACCGCTCGCGCCGCCTGACGCGCCCACGCCGGAGGTGATCGCAAAGCCACCGTTGCCGCCACCGCCGCCAACGCTCTGGAAAATGGCCGCATCGGCGTGCCCGCCCTCGGTCCCCACCTGGGCATCCAGCGTGGCATCGACCTCGCCACCGGCGCCACCCAGGCCGCCCGCGCCGCCCAGGCCAACGGATAGATCAACACTGCCCGTGGCACCGAAGGCCGCACTGGACGTAATGGCAAAACCGCCGTTGCCGCCACCACCGCCCACACTTTGGGCGAGCACACCGCTGGAACGCTCGCCGCGGGTCAACAGGTTGCCGGCAAAGCCGGACAACACCGTGGTCCCGCCGGCGCCGCCATCACCGCCCTTGCCGCCCAGCCCTACGGCGATCGAGCCGGCGACCGGGCCCACGGCCAGCACACCGGAAACCGCCATGCCGCCGTTTCCGCCGCCGCCGCCAACGCTCTGCAGCAGCAAACCGGTCGAATCGGCGCCGGCGGTGAGCAGCGTGGCACTGCCATCAACCGTAACCAGGCCGCCGCGACCGCCGCCACCGCCGTCACCGCCGAGCGCCACCGACACGCCACCCAGTAATCCGAGCGTGCCCTGCGCGCTGAAGCCGCCGTTACCGCCGCCGCCGCCGACACTCTGGGCGAAGATACCGGTGGAAAAGGCACCGTCCGTTTCCACGCGCGGGTCGACCTGTATCGTCGCCCCGTCCACGGTTACCGGGTAGGCGTTGCTGGTCACAGTGACGTCGCCGCCACTGCCGCCATCGCCACCGCCGCCGCCGATGCTTACCCCGGCAAACAGAGAGGCCGAAATCACGCTACCGCCGGCACCGCCGCCGCCGCCGACACTCTGGGCGAACACGCCGGGACTGGACTGGCCGGCTGTCAGCAGATTACCGCTGTTCGTTACCGTGGTCGTACCGGCCGAGCCGCCGCCACCGCCGCTACCACCGAGCGCAAACAGGCCACCGCCCGTGGTACGCGCGTCACCGCCACCGCCGCCGACCGATTCGGCAAAAATAGCCGCCGCGCCCTGGCCCAGGGTCTGCACAGTACCGCTGTTGGTGACGCTGACCGCGCCGGCAGCACCACCGCCGCCGCCTCGACCGCCGACCGTCACCGCGCCACCGGCCTGGCCGCCACGGCCGCCGCCGCCGCCGATACTCTGGGCCATGATGCCGGTCGCGTAATCGCCATGCGTGCCGATACCGCCCTGGTTGTCGACCTCGACCGCCGCCCCTTTGCCCCCCACACCGCTGGCGGCACCGACCGCCACCAGGCCACCGGTCACGGCCGCGTTGCCACCGCCGGCACCGATACTCTGGGCGAGAATACCCGCGCTACCGGTCCCGCCCGTGGCAATCAGACCACCGTTGGTGACGGATACGGCCCCCGCGCTACCGCCGCCACCGCCGCTCCTGCCCAGTGCAACGGCACCGCCCACGGTACCGGCATTGCCGCCACCGCTGCCGATGCTTTGCGCCATCAACCCCATAGCATCTGTGCCGCGGGTATCGATACGGCCTTCGCTGAGGATACTGACCGACCCGCCGTTGCCGCCGCCGCCGCCGGACGCGCCCAGCGCCACGACACCACCGGCCGCCGCGCCGTCACCGCCGCCGCCGCCGATACTTTGCGCCAACACGCCGGAGGCACCATTGCCATAAGTCGTGACGAAGCTGCCCGCCAGGGTGGTGGCTTTCACGGTCCCGGCATTGCCGCCGCCCGAACCGCTGCCGCCGAAGGCCACCACACCGCCGGAACCGCTGCCACTGCCACCGCCGCCGCCGACGCTCTGGGCCAACATACCGTGCGCAAGCTCGCCTCGCGTCGTAATCTGCGCGCCGGCGGCGTTAATCAGGTTAACCGACCCCCCGTTGCCGCCTTTACCGCCGCTGCCGCCGAAAGCGACAACACCGCCGCCGACACCGCCCTTGCCGCCGTTGCCGCCAATACTCTGGCCCAACATACCCTGGGACGCGCTGCCACGCGTATCGATCACACCCTTGTTAGTCAAGGTGACGTTGCCGCCGTCACCGGCAGTGCGCGAGCTGCCGCCGCGTCCGACGATCCCCCAACTGGCGCCGCCGGAGCCTGACGAGCCACCGAGACTCTGGCCCAGCATCCCGACCGCATCGTTGCCCTGAGTCTGGACCGTACCGTTATTCAGGATCCCGACATTGCCGCCGCGGCTACCGGCACCCCCGGAACCGCCCGAAACGAGACCATGACCGGCGCCACCTCGGCCGCCTTCACCGCTGCGGCTCTGCACCAGAATACCGTTCGAGCCGTCGCTGGTGCTGGCGACATTACCATTGGAAATCAGGTTGACATTGCCGCCTGCGCCGGCATTGCCACCGCGTTGGCCAGGCATCGTTCCCAGTGATGCGCTGTCACCGCCCACGCCACCGTCGCCGCCGATACTGATCTCGGTAACCGCTGAAACACCACGGGTAGCACTGAACGGCGCGCCCCAGGTCGGCGCGTCCAAAGTGACATTCAAACCGCCCGGCGTACCGCCGTGCCCGCCGGCCGTGGGCCGCTTGCCGATGAATACGCAGCCAGAAATGCCGGTAGGGTCACAGACCTCGTCGCCCCACCCATCCTTACCGTCGCCGCCATAGCCGCCCCGGCGGACTTGCCAAAAGTTTTTTCCATCGACATTCGGCGGCGGTAAATCGCTGCCGCTGTCCGCCGGCGTGCCGTTTAGATCGGGCGGGGGCGTGGGGACACTGCCGCTCACATCCTGCACGACATCCTGGTTGCTGGTGCTGTTGCCGTCCGAAAGCTCGACCTGCGTGACGTAGCCGGTGTTGGGGTCAGTAGTCACGGCGGTCACTTCATAGGTAATACTGGGGTCGTTGGGGTCGGCGAACGTATCGCCTACGGTGGTGTAATAGAGAATAATCTCGTCGGCATCGGTGAGAACGCCGTTATCAGTCAGGCCGACCACGGTGGCATCGACACCGCTGACCGGATCGGTAACCACATCGCCGACCTGGGTATCGGGCGTCGGCGGCGCGGCCTGCGATCGATGGCTGCCCAGTGCGATGACTAGTAGGACGATGTGCGCAGGGCGCAGGGAATGGCAACGGGTAATCATAAAACTTTTATCGTATTTTTATCGCTGTCGCGAGGCATAGTAACCGGCTTACCGCCGCAGAACTATTCACCAAAGTTAGTTTTTCAGCGCGAAACGAATAAGTTATGCTTATAAACAGCCATAGGGGGGCTATGTGAAGATTTTACTGGCCGATGACCATGGGCTGTTTCGCGACAGTATGGCCGTGTGGTTGCGCCAACTCGCCGCCGATGTGGAAATCGCCCTCGCCGCCGATTGGCACGGTGTGTTGGAAACTCTGGCAGGCGAGAATTTCGACCTGTTGCTACTGGATCTCGACATGCCCGACATGCAGGGCGCCGCGAGTATCGAAACGCTGCGCAGGCAGCATTCCAGCCTGCCTATCCTGGTGGTTTCGGCGAATCAGGACTCGGCCACCATCGAAGCCTGTCTGACGGCTGGGGCGGCCGGCTACATGACTAAGGCGAGCAGTGGGCAGGATATCCTTAAAGCTGTGCGCGCGGTGCTCGACGGCGGTTCGTGGTGCCCACCGGAACAGGACCAGAGCTGCCGCGCTGCGGTGGATTTCGTCACAACCCTCAGCAGCAAACAGATTCGTATTCTTTCCCACCTCGCACAAGGTGACAGCAACCGCGTGATTGCACAAAACCTGGGTTTTTCCGAAGGCACTGTCAAACAATATGTGAGTCAGTTGCTGAACATCCTGGAAGTCGAAAATCGCACCCAGGCCGGTATCAAGGCGCGGCAGATACTCGGGATTGCACCGTAGCCACGATGGTGCGGCGCAACTCGGCCCCGCCGAGCGGTTTGAGCAACAGGCGGCAGCCGGAGGCCTGCGCCTGACGCGCGATCCGCCGCGAGGAATCACCGGTCACCAGCACGGCCGGCACATCCGCGTCGAAATGCCCGCGCACCGCCTGCAGCGCCTCGAGACCGGTGCGGCCCTGGCCCAGCCGGTAGTCGCAGATCAACAGGTCCGGCGGCGGATAATGTTTACTCTTCAGCTCCTCCAGCAAGCTATCCTGCGTGTCCGCCAGCAGAGTCTCGCAGCCCCAGCCGCGCAACAGGATCTTGACCGCCTCGCGCACATCGCTTTCGTCGTCGATGATGACAACGAACACACCCGTTAGATCGACGTCGTCTTCGCGGACGGCCTGGGGCAAATCGGGCAGGTCGCCGTCGGCAAGTTCCATGTCGAGCGAAAAACAACTGCCCCGACCTGCACGACTGCTGGCCTGCACCTTCACCCCGGTCAACTCCGCCAGGCGGCGCACTATCGCCAGCCCCATGCCCAGCCCTTTGCGCCGGTCCCGCTCCGGGTTGCCCACCTGGTAGAATTCACAAAAAATATTATCGATTTCATTCTCGGGGATGCCCTTGCCGAGGTCGCACACTTCCAGCCAGGCGCGCTGCCCCTTGCGCCAGGTGCTCACCTGCACCCGACAGTCGCGGTTGTGCTTGATGGCGTTGCTCAGCAGATTCCGCAGCATCCGCTGCACCAACAGCGGGTCTTGCCTGACCAGCGTCGGCTGCAGTTGCGTCTCGATGCAGATGCCGCGCTCGGTGGCCAGCGGCTCAAACTCGGACACCACCCGCGCGGCCAGGGCGCCAAGGTCCATCAGGCGGGCCTGCATACGGACCTCGCCGGCGTCCAGGCGCGAAACATCCATCAGCGCGTTGAACAACTCACTGAGCGCCTGACAGGATGCCGTGGCCTTGCCCAACAACATCTCCAGCTCCCGCGCATTGCCGATATTCTGCTTGGCCGCTTGAAGAAACAGGCTGAGCGCGTGCATCGGTTGGCGTAAATCGTGGCTCGCCGCCGCCAGAAAAAACGATTTTTCCCGATTGGCCGCGGCGGCGGTCCGAGCGAGATCGAGATTCTCAAACCGCAAGGCTATGGCGCGGCCGATGAGGTCGCTGAGGTTCACCGCGACGATGAGGGCGACGACAAACGCCAGCGCGACCAGGGCCAGCATCGGCCGGTCATCCAGGCGCCACAGCACCGCCCCCAGTATCAGCACCTGGGGCACCGTCCAGGCCAGAAACACTCGTGGCAGCGCTGCGGTCAGGGCCGCCGCGCCGAACCAGGGGGCGGCGACAAGCAGCACCTGCAGGTCGACCAAGAAGTCGGCGTTAGCGGAATTGACAACCAGAGGGAACAACCCCCAGAGGGTGCCGAGCACGGCATGATGCACGCTGAGACGATGCGCCCAACGGGTCGCTTCGTCCACGGGCGGCGATGCCTTCACGTATCGGCGGATCAGCCCGAAACTCAGCACCACGTAGAGGGGTAGCGCCAACAACCACGCGGTGAACCAGTGGCTGCGACTGGCCGCAGCATAAAACATCAACGCCGCCAGCCACAGGGCCAGCATGGCGAAATGAGCCTGGTAAACGTTTTGGTAGCATAAAGCCACGCGCTGGGCGAATTTGTCGCGCGTATGGCGAGCCGCCGGCGACTCGCCATACGCTTCGTCAATCATCATGGCAGCCTTGTTCTGATCGGTTACCCCGGCAGACCCGCCGGGATCCGTCACCCGGCCGCCGGTATCACCGTGGGGAACTTCCGGATCGCGGGAATTCATGCCGCCGCTCCACCGCCGCGGCTTCTCCAACCCGATAGGCCCGTCGGGGCGAATCCCGGGTGCCGGCGTCGACGGATTACCACATCAGATCGTCCGGCACCCGATATTGCGCGTAGGGATCGTCCTCCTCCGGCGTCGCCGCTTCGGCCGCGCTCTGGCTGACGATGCAATCGGCGTCGCGCTGGCGGATCTTGTCGGCCACCGCCGCCGGAATCAGCGCGTAGTCACCATCCAGGCGCGCGATCGCCAGGCGCCCGTCGGTCAGCCGCTGGTGGATTTCGGGGGTGACGAACAGCTTGCGGATGGCGCTGCCGTCCTGGAAGTTGTAGCCGATGTCGCCGTCCTCGCGCTCGATGCGGTTGAGCGTCACCAGCTGGTGGACCTGCGCCTGCAACGCCCGCCGCGCCTGCTTGGCCTTGTGCTGCTGGTTGAGCTCGCGGTCGCGCGCGGCCTTCTCGGCCGCCGCCCGGCGCGCCGCGTCGCTCGCCGCCAGCGCGGCCGGGTCGGCGGCCTGCTGCGCCTTTTTCTGCCGGTGCTTGTTCTTTTTCGCCTTGTGGAGCTGGTTTTTATTGACCAGACCGGCTTTCAACAGTTGATCGCCGAAGCTGTTAGCCATGGGGGTGCGCCCTGATCTTGCCGATGGAATCCCCCTATTCTACCCGCAGCGGCCTTGCGGCCCAAGAGACTGCCCAGCCTGATGAATTCCTCTCCTCGCGGGCGCCGGGGGCCGCTGCCGTCTGCACCCTCCGCGGCACAGGCCCCGGGTTGCAGGATTCTGGAGGCTATAGTCAGACTCTTTAATAGGGTGGGCCCTAGGGCGAGACAATACCCATTCGGTCTGATCCTGAGACAGTTCCCCTGGGATCCGATGACAGGCCAATCAGCGTGTCCTGCTCATTGCCAGCGCTCGCGCAGCGTCCGCCATTCCTTCTCGAGTTGCGAAGCCGCGCCGACGGCCAGACCGAGTTCGCCGGCGATCCAGGCGCTGTCCGGTCGCTGCCGGAACATCTCTTCCAACAAAGGCTTGTAATCACCGTTGAACAAAGGCACTCGGTATTCGATGGTCGGAAATTCATCGGTCATCACCCCGGCATCACCGGCAACGGCCTGTAGCCCACGGCGGTCGAGCAGGAAATGAGCCGCGAGTTGCCCGGGTGTATCGATACCGATTTCCTTCAGGCTGCGTGCCACGCCGGGCGCCCGCATCACGCGGGAAAAATGCCCGGCCGCGAGCGGGGCGTCGCTCATTCTACCCAGGATCAGGGTCTCCCCGCTTTCGGTCCACCACAGGCTGGCGTTCGGAAAGGCCTCGAGGAAGGTCCGGATCAGCATGCGGGTATCGTCATTGCTCTGCGTGTGCAGGGGAATCCACTGAACCACCACGCCCTCGTCTGTCATTCGCGCCCTGACCAGCTGGTAGAAATCCAGGCTGTAGAGGTTGGCCATGCCGGCAAGGACGGGGGGCGGCGGTTCCAGGGTGACCACGTCGTAGCGTTGACCGGGATTGCGCAGCAGATAGTTGCGCCCGTCGTCAGTGATCAGCTTGATGCCCCGCTTTTCATGGATGTGCTCGTTGACGTCCGAAAACAGGTCGCTGAGATCGACGATGGCCTTTGACAGCTCGACCACGGTCAGCTCCGTATCCGGATGCGTGGTGATGGCACCGGCCGTCAGGCCGACGCCGAGGCAGATGACCAGGGAGCGCTTGACCAGCGCCTGGGACATGAACACGGGAAGATGCCCCTGCAGGCGCATGTAGTGCAGCGCATAGGCGCCGGTGCCCGAGTAGGACGTCCCGTTGACCAGCAGCCGCTTGAACTTTTCCGTCTCGTCGGCTTCTTCCGTGACCAGGATGGAGCCGTAGTAATCCTCCTGATAACTGATGATCTTGCCTGTCGTATAGTTGGTCACCCGATCGCGGACCAGCCCGGGCGGGAGAAAAAACCAGATCAGCAACGACAGCGCCATCGCGATCCGCGCCCATCGTTTAGCCACGGTCTTTTTGGCGGCGGAGCGTGAAACAAGCACCAGGGCCGCGGTAAGATACAGGGCGGCGATGAGGCTGATCGACCCGTAGACACCCAACAGCGGTAGCAACAGAAATCCGGTACCGAGGGCACCCACCACGCCGCCATAGGTATTGACGGCGTACAGGAGCCCCAGGTTGCGGCCGATCTGGTGCCGGCTGGCGGTGATCAAGCGGACGGCGATCGGAACGCTGGCGCCCAGCGCGGTGGCCGCCGGCAGGAGGGCCCCCGTAGCCCACGCCGCCCAGGTTCCGAAGAATGCCTCCTTCACGTCGAGCCCGAACGCAGCCATGATGGCGGATACCAGCGGTGGCATTACCCCGCTGAGCACGGGTACCCCGGCCAGCGTCAATCCGGCGGCGAGCGCCTGCGACAGGGCCAGGGCCGAATACAGGTCTGTCCAGCGGTCCACCCGGCGCCTCACGATATAGCTGCCCAGCGCGATACCGGCCAGAAACAGCGCCAGGACGATGGAAAAAACATAGGCGGTGGAACCGATCCCCTGGATCAGCAGTCGGGTCCAGAGCACTTCCAGGGAAAGACCGAGCGCGCCGGACAGGCCCATGACGGGCAACACGATAGCGGCGTCGCTGGGTGATCCGACGCAATCCGACTCCGCGTTCCTGACAGGCGCCGGCTGAACGCCACCCGTACGCCTGCTCGCCAGCCAGGCCAGCAGGCCGACCAGTATCGAAAGCGTCGCGGCAAGTTGTGCGGTGTGCGTCAGGCCTATGTGTTCGATCAGGTAAAAACCTGAGACCAGGACACCGGCCACCGCTCCCAGTGTATTCGCGGCATACAGGGTCGCGATGCGACCACCGATATGCGTATCCTGATTGACGACACCGCGGTTCATGAAGGGAACGGTTGCACCGAGCAGGGTAGTCGGAACAATCAGGAGCCCCAGGGTGAGCACGAAGCGCGCGGCCTGAAGCAAGTAGAAATTGTTGTTCAACGGCTCGCCGAAAGGCTGCAACACGCTATTGAGCTGGGCCACAAACGGCGTGACGATCAACACCGTGATGCCAATACCGATTTCCAACAGGGCATAGATAACAAGCGGACGCTCCGAGCGATCGCTGAATTTCCCGCCGAGCCATGAACCCAGCGCCATGCCGAGAAAATAGGCCGCCAGAACCGCTGCGATGGCAAACAGGTTGACGCCGAAGGCCAGCTGCAGTTTCCGCGCCCAGACGAGCTGGTAAATCAGCCCGCTGCTACCGGACAGAACGAACAGGCCGGCAAAGACCCAGTAGTTATCCTGCCGGACCCGGGGCTGCGCCGATACCTGTTCAATCACGCAAGAACGTTCCGCTTAGCGGGTCATACATGAGCGCGGAGACATTCTGCCGGTTAAGATTCACCTCCAGGCGTACCGTCACGAAGGCGGCTCGACACCGCTCTGTTTCAGCATATAGATCACGGCCGCCTTCAGCTCCTCGATACTGCAGTTACCGCAACCCCCGCGCGGGGGCATGAGCAGCCGGTTGTAACCGTTGACGGTGTGCTCCAGGAGCACCTTCATGCCCTGTCGGGCCCGCAACCCCCATTCGATATCGTCACCGGGCATCGGCGCCCCCTGGGTGGTTTTGGCGTGGCAGGCTGCACAACGATAGGCGTAAACCTGCGCCCCACCGCGTGGCGGCCCTTTGTAGGGCTCGGGGGGGCGATTGATTTCGTCACGATAACCGCGCGTCGGTTCGAGAACCTTCGTTTTTTCCACCCCGATGACGCTGCCTGCGAGGCCCACAAGAATAGTCGCGGCAAACAGTTTCCGATATATAGTCATAATGCTATCTCCCTTATTTGCACCAGGACATCTTCGGATCGACGCTGTCGGGCCGTGCCACGCCTTCTTCTATCATTGCCGCGGACAGGCTGCCCTTGTCCGTGAAAATAGGCGAGACCGCTTGTTCGTCAGCGGCGTTATCCATGCGCACATCCTGGATAGTGATCTTTTTTGCCTGGGCGAGGAAAGTCTCCACGAACGCCATTGCCCTGCCCGCCGCTTCGCGTTCGCAGGGATCGGCCTGGGGGGTATCCCGGGCGACGACGATGCCGGGCATCCTGATGCCCAGTGTCCGCATGAAGCCGGCGGCGTCGGTATCGAAGGTCAGGAAGACGAGATTGGGCTCGGCCACCCTGGAGAGCGTCGCCTCGCGCTTGCCGGGGTAAGGCACGAAGGTGCTGGCCAGGACCGCGCACGATAACAGCATCGCCAACGCCCCCGCCGGTATCCCGTAGTGAGTGGCTCTCGCCGTGGTTCTCTTCAACATCATTAATCCTCCCGCTATTGCTCTACTATCCGGAATTACCTGGGTTACGTTGATCGATCAATATTCCCCTAGTCCCACTGCCAACCGGCACGAGTTCAATAGCCTGCGTTGGGATCATGAGTCAGGGAAGCGCTGATTCATTTCCTTTTCGTCATCCCGATCCCGGCACATGCCGGGACCCAGGGATTTTAATAACACGGCTTCCTGTATGTGCCGAAATGACGAAGCAATCAGAGTTTCCTTGGATTCTAGTCATCCGCTTTCGCCGCTTGTTTCATCTGCTTTCGTTCTTTTTCAACCAGGCTATCCAGCACCTCGAACATTTCCTCCTGGTTATGCACGAAAAAAGGCGCGGTTTTGAACTTGCCGTTGACGATGACGGCAGGCACGCCTCTCAATCCATACTTCACGGTCCTGACGCGCGCTTCATTGACGGCGGCGGCCGTTTCCGGTGATTGATACAAGGCAATGGCCTTTTCCCGATCTATGCCTTGGCTGACAAAAAAATCCACCACGGCGTAATCGTTGTAGATCTGTTTACCCTTTTCGTGAATCGCCTGGAACAGGGCCTGGTGCATCGGCTCGCCGCCGTTCAATGCCTCGACGATGTAAAAGGCGCGCGCCTGGTCGGCCCAGGACGGACCCACAATGGCCGGCATGCGGTGGAAATCCACATCGGGATTCTCCTCCAGCCATTGCTGCATTCCGGGTTTCATCTGGTAACAATGAGGACAGGCATAAAGGAACATTTCCACGACTTCGATACGACCCGGATGCTCGGTCAGGGGCAGCGGCGGATCGATACGCTGGTACTGAAAGCCTTCCTGGAACCTGTCGGCCTCTGGCCCGGCCGCTGTCGAATGCCCATGCAGCGATAACGCCAACAGCAGGCATGTAAATCGGTACCCCCACCTCATTGTGTTTCCTCCGCTTGGTCTGATCGTTGCCGCATTCGGCGCCGGTACCACAGGTAGTACATGACCGGCAGCAAGAGCATGGACACCAGCGGCGCCGTCACCATGCCACCGACCATGGGCGCGGCGATGCGCTGCATGATTTCCGACCCCGCGCCACTGCCCAGCATAATGGGCATCAGGCCGGCGATGATCACCGCGGCGGTCATGGCCTTGGGGCGGACGCGCAGGACCGCGCCTTCCACCACTGCCGCGCGCAACTGCGCATCGGTGCGGGGTTGATGGCGGTTGATCGCCTCGCGCAGGTAAACCAGCATCACCACGCCGAATTCCGCCGCGACCCCGGCGAGCGCGATAAACCCGACCGCCACCGCCACCGACCAATGAAATCCCAGGCCCCACAACAGCCAGACGCCGCCGACCAGGGCCAGGGGGACCGCCAGCATCACCATCAGGGCTTCGCTCAGGGTGCGGAAACTCAGGTAGAGCAGCACAAAAATGATGAACAGTGTCAGCGGGACGATATAGGTCAGACGCTCGGTCGCACGTTGCAGGTACTGATACTGGCCGACCCACTGCAACGTATAACCGGCCGGCAGATTCAACTGTTGCTGCAACGCCCGCCGCGCGGCGGCGACATAGGAGCCGATATCCCGGCCATCAGTGGTGACGTACACCCAGCCGTTGATGCGGCCGTTCTCGCTCTTGATCAGCGGCGGACCGTCGGCGACGCGCACCTCCGCCAGGTCCTGCAGTTGAACCTGGGTATCTTCGGTCACCACCAGCGGCAACTCCTTCAGCTTGGTCACCGAATCGCGCCAGGCCTGCGGATAACGCAGGTTGACCGGGTAGCGCTCGCGGCCCTCCACCGTCCAGGTGATGTCCTGACCGGCGACGGCGATATTGGCGGCCTCTTCGATCTCCGCGATGCTCAATCCGTAATGGCCGGCCGCATGCCGGTCGATAGCGATGTCGATGTAGCGCGCCCCGGCCGCCCGGTCGGACAGCACCGTGCGCGTACCCGGCACGGATCTTAATACCGCCTCGACCTGTTCTCCCAGGGTCTGAATACCTGCCAGGTCCGGCCCGAGAATCTTGATGCCGACGGGCGTATTGATACCCGTCGACTGCATGTCGATGCGCGTACGGATAGGCATCAGCCAGGCATTGTGTAAACTGGGCACCTGCACCCGGCGATCGAGTTCAGCGCGGATCTTTTCCATGGTCATGCCCGCGCGCCACTGCTCCCGCGGTTGCAAACGGATAACCGTTTCAATCATGGTCAGCGGCGCGGGATCGGTCGCCGTTTCCGCACGCCCGACCTTGCCGAAGACGCTGTCGACCTCCGGCACGGTACGAATCAGACGGTCGGTCTGCTGCAACAGTTCACGCGCCTTGCCCACCGAGAGACCGGGCAATGTCGTCGGCATATAGAGAAAGTCGCCCTCATCCATTTCCGGCATGAATTCCGTCCCCAGGCGGGTGAGCGGCCACAACATGGTCACTGTCACCAGGCCGGCCAGCCCCACTGTCAGCCAGGGACGCTCCAGCGCCTGTCCTATCAGTGGCCGGTAGGCTCGTATCAGACCCCGGTTGACGGGATTGTCCTCTTCCGGCCGGATGCGACCGCGAATCAGATACGCCACCAGCGCCGGCACCAGCGTGACCGACAAACCCGCCGCCGCCGCCATGGCGTAGGTTTTGGTGAAGGCGAGCGGCGCGAACAGCCGCGCTTCCTGGGCCTGGAGGGTGAAAACCGGCAGAAAACTCAGGGTGATGATCAGCAGGGAAAAGAACAGGGGCGAGCCCACTTCGACGGCGGCATTCTGTATCGCCTGCAGCCGGCTGACGCCCGCGGCTTCGGCCCGCTCCAGATGCTTGTGCACATTCTCGATCATGACGATGGTGACATCCACCATGGCGCCGATGGCGATCGCGATGCCGCCGAGGGACATGATGTTGGCGTTGATCCCCTGCAGGCGCATGATGACGAATGCCACCAGAATACCGACCGGCAGGCTGATCAGAATCACCAGCGAGGAGCGCATATGCAGCAGGAACAACGCGCAGACCAGCACCACCACCACGAATTCCTCGACCAGGCGGTGACCCAGCTGGTCCACGGCCCGGCCGATCAGGGCGGAGCGGTCATAGGTCTCCACCAGCTCCACGCCCGGCGGCAGACTCTGGCGCAGCTGATCGAGCTTTTCCTTGACCGCCTGAATGGTGGTGAGCGCATTTTCTCCGGAGCGCATGACGATGATGCCGCCGACCACTTCGCCCTCGCCGTTCAGGTCGGCCACGCCCCGGCGCATGGCCGGACCGACGCGGATATCGCTGACGATATCATCCAGCAGGACCGACGATATGGACAGCCGCCGGCGAATCGTCGGCACGCTGGTGATACCGATATCCTCAGTATTTTTCACATAGCCCTTGAAGCGCACCATGTATTCGGCCTCGGCGATCTCCAGCGCCGAACCGCCGATTTCCGCGTTGGATTCTTCGATGGCGCGCTTGACGTTGGCCAGGGTCAGGTAATAGCCGCGCAACCGGTCGGGGTCGACCACGACCTGGTATTGTTTGACCATGCCACCGATCGGCGCCACTTCCGCCACCCCCGGCACGGTCTGCAGTTCATATTTCAGGAACCAGTCCTGCAGCGAGCGCAGTTGCGCCAGATCGTGCTTGCCGCTGCGATCGAGCAAGGCATATTGATAGATCCAGCCGACACCGGTGGCGTCCGGGCCAAGCCGGGGTTGCGCGCCGCGCGGCAGTTGCTCGGAAACCTGGCTCAGGTACTCCAGCACGCGTGAACGCGCCCAGTACAGATCGGTCGCATCGGAAAAAATCACATAGACGTAGGAGTCCCCGAAAAAGGAATAGCCGCGCACCGCGACGGCCCCGGGCACGGACAGCATGGCGCTCGACAAGGGGTAGGTCACCTGGTCCTCGACCACCTGCGGCGCCTGACCGGGATAGCTGGTGCGGATAATGACCTGCACATCGGACAGATCGGGGATCGCATCCAGCGCGATGGTGCGCAGCGAGTAGACTCCCCAGGCACTCAACAGCACGGCTGCCAGCAGCACCAGCAGGCGGTTGCGCACGGACCAGCGAATCAGCGCCGCAATCACCGCTCGAACCCGCTCAGTGCCGGGAGGCCGGACTGTAGGTCACCGCCTGATAGTCGCGCGGCGCGCGGGCCGACGTCTCGGGTGCGGCGTCGCGACCCAGGCGCAGGGGCTTGTCGGCCTTCTCCCGCTCGCCGGCTGGCCCGGTCCGGGCATGCCGATGCGAGTGCTCGTGTTCGCGATGGCCGGCGCCCGGCGTGGCCAGACGGCGGATACCGGCCAGCAGGTTGCTCTCGGAATCGATCAGGAACTGACCGGAAGCGACCACCCGGTCACCGGCGCGCAGCCCGGAACGGATCTCGATCCGACCACTGGCCTCTTCCCCCGCCACCACCGGCACCGGCTGAAAACGGTTCTCGCCGCGCAACACCACCACACGGTCGCCGTCTCCGGTACGAATCACGCTGTCGGTCGGCACGGTGAGTACCTTTTCGAGCGGCTGTCCGACGATGCTGACGTGGGCGAACATGCTCTGCGAGAGTTCGGGATTGTTCGTCTTGAATCTCAACGCCACTTCCAGCGAACGCGTGGTATACCCCACCGGGGGCTCGACCCGCACCACCTCGCCTTCGAAGACGGTGCCGGGCAGTCCGCGCACCGTCATGCGCGCCTTCTGCCCGTTCTCCACCCAGCCCCATTGTCGTTCGAAAATCTCCGCCGTCACCTCGATCACGCGGTAATTGCCGCCGACGTTGAACACCGTGAACCCGGTATGCACCTTGACCCCGGCGCTCCCGCGTCGCGTGTAGACAAAGCCGTCCTCAAAGGCGCGCACCTCGACCGGCAATCGCGCCGTCTCGCCGGCCTGCAACCTCGCAATCTGGTCGCTGCCCAGTCCCATTTCGCTCAACTGGGGAATCATGGCACTGGCCGTGGCGCGGTCGCCGGCCAGGAACGCATCCTGGAACGCCTGCTCGTGCTCGAACAGCTCGGTTGACTTGACGCTGAACAGCAATTCGCCGGCATCGACGAAATCGCCCTGCTGCTTGTCGGCGACATAGACCAGTTCGCCCCGGATGGGCGGCGTGATGGTACGCCGGGCCATGGGATCGATGCGCGTAATTTTTCCGATGGTCTCGATGCTGCGCTGCAGGTTGCCTTGCTCGACCTCGGCGGTGCGCACGCCCAGGTTGTGCAGCACGGCGGGTTCGATGGTCACGGCCGGCAGGCCGACGCCTGGCACAACCCTTGCGTCTGCGACCTGTTCGACCAGATCCATGCCGCAAATCGGGCAACTTCCCGGTGTTTCGGTGACGATCGCCGGGTGCATGGGGCAGACAAAATGCGCTGAGGCTTCGCTGGGCCCAGCCACCGGCTCCAACACGTCGCGGCTTTCCTTCACCAGGCCCTTGCCCGGCGGTGACTGTCCTACCCAGTAGCCCAGCAGTGCCGCCAACACGGCGGTGAACGGAAGCCATTTAGACATTGTTATTGTCCCTCTGTTTATCGTCGTGACAAACGGCCGCCGGGAACGACAGCCTGTTCATCGGGAAGCGCTTGCGTATCGGGTAACATCAGCCGGTAGAGGTACGGCCACAACTTACCCGTCACCAGCAAGGCGCCGGTGGGCGCGTGATAGGCGATGCCGTTGGCGACCGCTGAGGTGTCCGGTCGTTGCGACAGTGGCATCAACCCGGCGAGATCGAGCCAGCCCAGCACCTGACCGGAACGGGCGTCTATCCGGGCGATACAATCACTCGGATAGACATTGGCGTAGACAGTCTCGCCGACGGCTTCGAGTTCGTTGAGTCCCTCGACAGGCCGGCCGCCATCGGTCACCTGAACGCGCTCTACCTCGCGGTAGCCGTCGCCAGCGAAAAATTTCAGCCACGAGGTCCCGTCACTGACGACCAGACGGCCAGCGACCACCGTGCTCCCCCAGCCTTCGCCAGCCAACGAAAAATCGCCGAGCCGGCGCAGATCCGCCGGGTCGTAGATGAAAGCCGAGCCGCTTTGCCAGGTCAGTTGCACCAGTCGTCCGTCGAGTACGGTCAGTCCTTCACCGAACAGCGCCGCGTCCAACGGCCGTCTGTCGAGTATCCGGCCGGTATGCAAATCGATCCGGCGAATATCGGACCGGCCACGGATCCCGGTACTCTCGTAGAGCTGACCCTGATGAAACACCAGGCCCTGGGTGAAGGCTTTGGTGTCACGCGGATAGCGGGCGGTCACCCGATAGGGGATCAGGGGGGCCGCGGGCCCGGAGGTGCGTGGCGAAGCGGCCACGACGAGGGCCGGTGCCGGATCCCTTCCACCGCAAGGCCGCCCCGACTGGGCAAAACCCCCAGCAGTGAACAGCAGACCCGTCGTCATCCCGGCAATCAGACACCAGAAGGACGGCGCGCGCACCCGGCCTCGGCCAATCGAGGCGGGACAAGCCGATCCACTATAACCAGAACGAAAAGCCAACACGCAATCAAACACTCGCTATCGACACTCGCTTTCCACCGATGAGAATGGCCCAACCCAGCCCGCCGTCGCGCAACTCCGCGCCCTTCCCGAATCGTCGGGAAGGGCGCGCGTTGGCACCCCGGGCTACCAACGGTTAGTGCAGCGAGTAGATCGCTACGCCATGATGCACCGGGTCGAACTGATACAGCCGCAGTCGACGACTGGGCTCATAGTTCAGGGTGATATCCACCTTGTGCATCCCCGGGGTACCGTCCGCTGCGGCCGCCGGTACCGGGACCAGTCCGGTCAGCGCACCCACGTTCGGCCACAGGTAGTTGCGGCCGAAGGTGAAGAAGCACCCGGAACCCAGTTGCGGCGGACCGTTGAGCGGATCGTCCAGGTTGCGCGGCGTCGGCTGCAGGAACTCCTCGGTGCCGCCCCGATTGATCGGGAACACGTTGTCGTGCCCCGCCAGCGTATTGGCCGGGTTGGGGAACGGCGCGTCCTCGGCCGGGTGTCCCGGTGGAATTTCCGGGTGCGGACCCACGAGCGTGGTCGGATCGGTAAACTGGAACTGGTTTTCCCAGCCACGCGAACCGCCGAAATCCACGTTCCGGTAGAAATGCGCGAAGTGATCACCGTTATAGACGGTTACCTTGAAGTTATACGGCCGCAGATTCCACTCGGGGACGCTGCCGTTGGCGATGCCCTTGAAGCGGGCCGGCCCCTGGCCGCTGCCTTCCCCCGACATACCCTGCTTGGAGCCGTAGAAGGTGTTGTTGACGAACAGCATGGTGATGGTGGCGTTCGGGTCGGCCTCCACACCGGCCGGCAGCTTGGTGCGGTCGCGCCAGTCGAAGTAGGCCGCGCGCAGATCGGCGGCCACCTGGGCCAGATCGCCTTTGTCCTTCTTCTTGCCGCCATCCTCATCGTCGTCATCGTCCAGCAGCGACTTGAAGAGCTTCCACATCCGCTTGGCCGGCGACAGCTCGCCGATCTGGGCGATGGCGTAGGCCTTGTCGGCCTTGTTGTTGACAGGATCACAGTCAAGATCGTCCTCGCCACCGGGACAGAAGGCCGATCTTTCCCAGGCCACGTAGTTGCGACCGGCGGCGACCTTGTTGGCATTTTCGATCGCCTGCACGCGTGGCGGGTGGATACGCCAGCCCCAGTGATAGATCAAATTGAAGTACTTACCCTTGGTCTGCTTGATCTTGAGGGTGTACTTGGTGCCTTCGTCGAGCATGGGGAAGAAGGTCTGGTCCATCGAGGCATGCGGCGGCCCACTGACTTCGACACCCTTCGGATTGATGAAGCGGTTGACGTGCGAAACCATCGGCGAGAAGTCTTCCATGCCGTTATGCAGGATATGGACGTTGTAGGTGATCGTCCAGGGCACCTCCATCACGGCGCTGGGGTCGATGAACATGGCGTCGGCTTCGATATGCTGGCCCCAGTAGTAGATGTTGATATCGGTGTTGCCCCCGACCAGGTTGCCGCTGTCATCATATTCGGGCGCCACCTTGGCGACATTCACCGGACCCTGGTAATGCAGCATGGGCAAGCCGCTGTAGGCACGATCGACCTTGTTGCCTTCGAGAATATCGATACCGAATTCGACCAGATCCTCATCGACCTTCTTCTTACCCTTGGCCACCGCCGCCTCGATCTCGTCGATAATCCTGTCGAGATCGTCGTCCGGACTTCTCGCGTCGATCGGCGCCGTCAGCACCGACCCGTCGTGCAGATTGTAGGGATTGGTCGGCGTCGAAGGCAGGGTGTTCGGCATTTCGCGATTTTCGTAGTCCCTGAGGTTCTCGTACACCGTGGTGAGAAAGTTCGATCCCGGCGGATTGGCGAACGGATCCACGGACGGATGCTGACCTTCCGGGGTAACGGCGAAGGTCGTGTCGTCGTTGGGATTGTCCGGCGTCCCATTGTCGTCCTTGGTAATCTGCGACAGCCCAGCCTCGGGCTGCGCGCAGGGATGCCCGCGCCATTTGTACACCGGGTTGGGCGAACCCGTGGCTTTTGTCAGGAAGGGGTCGAACTCGAATCGACAGGTCGCCCAGGCGCTCCCGCCGAGGCTCATGCCACCCGCGAACAAAGCGAGCGCTGCGACCAGGCGCGCTCTAACAAGTCTTTTGTGCTTCATTGATTTTTCGCCTCCTCCCCGGCCGTAGCGTCAGCGCTGGCGCGTACCGCTGGGGATGTTGTGTCGTGTGTAATCACCACCTCGGTTTCCTCTGCACGCCCCGGCATCAGACGCTGTGCATGTCGACCAGGAACGGGCGATGCCGCCGACCGGTCGCCAACCGTGCCACTGGCTCGGCGATGAACAGCGGCTGCAGCTGGCTGGGTTTCTTCACCCAACGCCCGGTCCGCTCGTTGCCGATCCACGTCAGCCCGTAGAGACTGCCGCGGGCGTTGAAGGAAGCCAGGATCTCCCGGATGTCCTCGGGCGCGCCGGTCAGAAAGCGCCAGTCGGCGCCGCTCCTGTCGGCCAGGGCCCGCAGCGCCTCGGGCGTGTCGCGATACGGATCCGTGGTGACGGTGTACATGTGCACATCCTTACCCACCTGGCCAACCCGGTCTTCGATGATTTCACGCACCTTGACGAGGTTGTTGAGCACCGGGTAGTACTCCTCGCCCCTGACCGAGGTGAAACTGACCAGAACCAGCTTGTCGGCGATCAGGTTCTCGTAGAACCAGGCCTTCTCGTGGTGCTGATCCTGCACGATGACCTGCGGGAAACGCGCGGCGTTCTTGCCGCCGGTCGCCCGCGGACAGACTTTGAACGCCGGGTCGTCTTTCTGCGCATTGGGCGCGACCGCCGCCGTGGCCGCTACCGGAACCGCGGCGGCGACCCCCGCCAGAAAGGCTCTTCTCGTGGTCTTTTTCATTTTTTAGACTCCTTGGAAATTCCGCTGGGTGATTCTCTGCACGGCTCGGCCGCCGCTAGCGATGCCATTTGCCGCCACCGTTGTCGCCGCCCTGGTCGGGGACGATGTCCCAGCGACCCATCATGGCGTTGTCCTCGTGGACGTTGTTGTGGCAGTGGATGGGATAGCGGCCGAGGAAGTCGTCGAAGCGGTAGAACACGCGCGCCGAATCGTTCGGCCCCAGCGTGGCCACGTCCTTTCGGGAGCGCAGCACACCGCTCGGGGGGCGGCCGTTCCATTCCAGCACCTGGAACTCCTCGAAGTGCACGTGCACCGGATGCGCCCAGGAACTGCCGGCGTTGCGGAATGTCCAGATCTCTGCCGTGCCCTGCCTGGGCGCCGCGTCGACCTTGGTCGGATCGAAGAAATCGTGGTTGATGGTCCACAGCCCCATGTCGTGGTCGAACACCCATTCGCGTTCGGCCACCACCTCGTCGAGATCGATCGGCGGCAAGGCGCGCATGAAATCGGGAATGCGGCTGTTGTCCGGCCCCTCCAGGTTCTTCACCCGGAACTGCATCACCGGCATCCGGTCCGGGCCCTCCAGGCGCCGCCCGGTCGGGCCCTGGCCGTTGATCTGCTCCATGAGATTGACCAGGTTGACGGTGTCGCCGGGCCGGTAGCGCGAGAAGTCGATGATCACGTCCTGGCGATTCGCCGGGCCCATCACCAGGCTGGTGACGCTGACCGGTTCCTCCAACAGATTGCCGTCGCCGGCGATGACGAACATCTCGGCGTTATCCGACAACGCCAGTTCATAGAACCGCGAGGGGCCGCCGTCGACGATGCGCAGGCGATACTTGCGCGGTTCGACTTCCATGTAGGGCGACACCTTGCGGTTGACGGTAATCAGGTCACCCAGGTGACCGTCGGTGTCGAAGACGTTGTAGGCCGGGTTGCCGAACTGATCGAAGCGCACGTCATGCAGAATCAGATAGACATCGTACTTGCCGTAAGTGCCCGGCAGCCGCAGCGCGTCGGGATTCGGATCGTTTTCGTCGCCCGAATCGATAGCGTCATAGAACACCGCCATCGCCGACAGACCGGCGTAAACGTTGGTGGCGGTGAAATCGGCCATGTGGTCGTGGTACCAGAGACTGGCCAGCGCCTCGCGCGGATCGTTGCGCGCATACAGCATGCCGTAGTGGTAATCCCAGTATTCGCCCGGACCGAAGAAGTCCATGGGGAAACCGTCGCTCTCGGACGCCGTATGGGCGTTGTGCAAGTGAGTGGTGACATAGGGCAGACCGAAAGGAAGCAGCGCGCTTTCCGTCGCCGGCAGGTCATTGTAGCGGCGTACCAGCACCGGCTCGCCGTAGCGCGCCACCAGGGTCTCGCCCGGCGTCGCGCCGTTCCACATCCAGGCCAGCGAACCGTAGCCCAGCGGATTGAGCGCCGAGAGCTGCTCGTGGTAATTCCACAGCCCCTCGGTGATGTGCTGCACGTAATGCTTGACCGGCACGAACTCATCGAAGCGCTGGTGCCGGTTGGGATCCGGCGGCGGCGTCAGACCGGCCGGGTCCACCGGTGACATCGCCGGGGGTATGTACAGGGGGGTGGTGTAGGGCGTCACCGGCGGACTGTCGGGTTCCGTCAACGGACTGCGGATACCCTCCGGCCGACACAGCTGCGCGCGCGCCGCGCGCGGCAACGCGGCGCCCGCGAAAATCGCCGGCGTACCGGCAACAGCCATCGCGCCCGCCTTAAGCACGTCTCTTCTTTTTGCCATGTGTCTCTCCAGCTCTTTGGGGTAAGGTAGGGGTCGAGCACGGTCCGCACTGACAGTCCACCCTGGCCGGCCTGCCTCCCCCGGCCCGCTGTCAAGACCTTCGCGTAGCGCTCACTTTCTCCTACAAATTGTGCGATAGCGAGCCGTGCAGGTAAGTAACCCCACCCACACAAGGGCAAAAAAAGATGTTAAAATTCAGAAAGATATGTTAAGTAAATTTACTGTCTGTTAATTTTTCATGAGTATTTATCGCCCGTGGGCACGCACCCCCTTCGAAGCCCAAGCCAGCGGCCCCGGACCGCTGACAACGCCGTGACACCGAGCCAAGCACCCGCGCTCGTTAGCTTTTTTTGCAGCGCCTGGAAACCGCACCCCGCCGGCCGCGCGTGGCTTCGCGGACAAGAAGGCGGCCGTTCCCCCCACGGCGCGTCGGTGACCCCACGGATGAGGCCGCCGCGCCCGGGCCCAGCGCATCCTCCCACCCCGGTTCGTCCGTCCCTGTTCGTCCGCCCCTGTTCGCCTGCCCCGGTTCGCCTGCCCCGGTTCGCCTGCCCCGGTTCGCCTGTCCCAGTTCGCCTGTCCCGGTTCGCCTGTCCCGGTTCGCCCGCCCCGGTTCAGCCGTCTCTATTCAGCCATCAGCCTCCAGTCGCCCCTCCGGCCCTCCGTGGACGACCGGCGTGACCCGAACCCCACCCGGTCAGGCCGAATACACGTGGATCGTCATGCGCGCGGCAGCCTCGCGCAGCGGCAAAAGCGCCTGATAGTCGGCACTGTGGTACCAGTCGTGCAAGGCCGCCAGCGTCGGAAATCGGATGATGCCCACGGTCTGATGGTCGGCCTCGCCGCTGAGCGCGGCCTCGAATTTGCCGCGCAATACCGGCTCGCCGCCGAACGCGGCAAAGGTGGCACCGGCCTGCTGCGCGTATTGCTGGAATTTATCCGCGTCGAGAATCGCGCTGGTGGCGATGAAAAAGGCGCTCATGCGTCCACCTGCGCCAGTGCCTGCAAGATCTGCTCGACCTCGGCGCGCTTGCGGTAGTTGTTGGGCACGAAGGCCCAGCTGATTTCGCCGGAAGGTTTGACCACATAGGTGGCCGGATCGGGGAAGGTAAAACTGTCGTCGCCGGTGAGCGCCTCGAGATCGACCCCCAGGCTGGCGAGCAATTGCTGATGGCTTTCAGGCAGCGTGAACACCAGACCGAGCGCCGCGGCCAGGCGGTTGCCCGGATCGTGCAGCACGTCGAACGGCACCTCGGTCACCGCGCCGGCGATGATCGGGTCGGCCGCGCCGCTGTTTTTCAGGATGTCGATCGCCTCGGGTTTTTCCGGACACACCGCCACCAACGTCGCGCCATCGGCCTGGAGGTCGTCCAGCCGCTCGGCATAGGCCCGCAGCTGCAGATTGCAATAAGGACACCAGACGCCGCGATAGAAGGTCAGCACCAGCGGCCCGCGCGCCAGATAATCGGCCCGCGTGCGGCGCTCGCCGTGTTGATTGTCGAGGGCAAAATCCGGCAGCGCGTCGCCGGGCCGCTTGGCGCGCTCGCTAATATCCAGCGCGCTGATCTCGCCCGCCCCCTGCTCGATCAGGGCACTGAGATCGGCCGGCAGGTTGTCCCGAAACATCTGGATCGTTTCCCGAATCTGCTGATTTAACATGCTATTCTCCCGCGGAATGGATTGACGAAGGTTTTCGTGCTATTTTGTACAGACATGTACACTTTAGGCCGGCAACGCCGTTTTGTCCATAGGTGTATAAAAATTAATTTCGGGAAATCCACACATGGGCCGAACCGCAAAATTTGACCGTGACGCCGCCGTCGAGACCTGCATGCAGGAGATCTGGCGCAGCGGCTTCGAGGCCTGCTCGGTCAAGGCCCTGGCAGAAAAACTCGGTATCACCCGCTCGAGCTTCTACAACGCCTTCGGCAGCCGCGAGGCGCTGTTCGACGAAGTGCTGCAGCGCTACTTCGCCCAGTCGCCCGACCGCGTGCTCAACGAGAGCGACGAAAACACCGACGTGCCGCGCCTGCTGACCGGGTTTTTCAGGGAAATCTGCCGCGCCCGCGCCGCCGACGCCGAAGGCCGCGGCTGCCTGGCCGTGAACTGCGTGACCGAACTGGTCGGCGCCGACGAAACCCTCGGCCCCATGCTGCAAGGCCTGATCCTCGCCCGCCTGCAACGCCTGGAAGCCCTGCTGCGCCAGGCCGCCGCCCACGGCCAGATCGAAGACGACGGCCGCCTGCGCGACAAGGCGCTGGCCTTACAGAACCTGATGGTGGGCCTGAACGTGATGGCCAAGGTGGTGCGCTCGGAAGACGAGCTGTGGGCGCTGAGCGAGCAGACGTTGCGGGGGTTGGGGCTTTATCGGGAGTGAACGACGCTCGGTTCAATCGACGCGGACGGACCTTTAGGAACCTCCACACGGACGACAAAGCTGTTGTCCTCCAGCTTGTCAGAGCCTAGCCCCGATGACGCGGAAGCGGGCTCGTATTCATCCGCGCCGCGGGTCTGCGGCAGCGGCGCATAGCCCTGAAGATAGGCCTTGCCCTGCACCGGCCGGGAAAGCGTCTTGATGACAAAACAACACAACGACGCGCCCGGCCGGATATCGTACCGGCTTTTGATCGCATAACCGCCGCCGGGAAGCGGCACCCGATCCGCCTGCGTTATCCCTTCCGTTGAAGAGAACTCGAAAACCTCTTGGTGGCTATAGCGGCCAAAAGACCAGCCCGTGGGCGCAGCGGCCTCGATCACCGGCGTCGACGCGGCGATAGCGAAGGCGAAATTATCCACACTCTGCTGACTGGAAGGATCGTTGCTCACGGTATAGGAATAGGTGTACACGTGCGTCGCGGGATCCCGGGAGATCTCGACCGAGACATGCACCGTAAGGTGGTTGCGCGCCTGGGCACCGACGAGGACTTCGGCCTGGGCGGGGGCGAAGGAGGCGAGAAGGAGGAGTGACGGGAGCAGTAGTTTCATGCCAGGCGAGGGTCCTATGCCCACTCCGCGCACAATATTTCCGCCTGGGCCAAAACTGTCTTCACCGCCTCTTCCTGCAAATCCGGCGGATAGCCGTATTTGTTCAAAATGCGCTTGACCATCACGCGGATCTTGGCGCGGGCGCTTTCGCGCAGGGTCCAGTCGATGGTGACGCTCTTACGGACCTGGGTGATGAGTTCGGCGGCGATGACCTTGAGTTTATCGTCACCCATGACCTGCACGGCGGACTCATTCGCGGCCAGGGCATCGTAGAAGGCGACTTCGTCGTCGCTCAGACCGAGCACCTCACCGCGCTGGTTGGCGGCCTCCATCTCCTTGGCGAGCTTGATGAGTTCTTCGATGACTTCCTGGGTGGCAATGGCGCGGTTATGGTAGGCGTTGAGGGTCTTCTTGAGTTTTTCGCTGAACAGTTGCGACTGGACCAGGTTGCGTCTGGAGCGCACCTTCAGTTCATCCTTCAGCAGCTTCTCCAGCAGCTCTGCGGCGACGTTCTTATGTTCGAGTCCACGCACCTCGGCGAGGAACTGGTCAGAAAGAATGCTGATATCCGGCTTGGGTAGCCCTGCCGCCGTGAAGACGTCGATCACCTCGCCTTCTGTGGTGATGGCCTTGGAGACGAGCTGACGCACAGCAGCATCGAGCTGATCGGGGGTCTTGCGGCTGCCGCCGCCCTGTTTGTTGAGCGCGGCCTGCAGGGCCTGGAAGAAGGCGATGTCATCACGGACGGCCGCCGCCTCGTCGCTCGCGGCGCACAGGGCAAAGGCGCGGGACAGTTCCATCACCACCTGCACGAAGCGCGGCTTGCCGTCCTCCTGTTGCAGGATGTGCTCCTGCCCGGCGGGAATCAACGCCAGTCGCTCGGCCGGGGTACCGGTCGTCCATTTAGCCCAGCTGAAGCCGTGCAACATGTCGCTGGCGATGCCGTGCTTCTCCAGCATCAGAGCCACCGCCTGGGCCACGTCGTAGGTGGGGTCGCCCTTGCCGCCGCTCTCGGTGTAGGTGGCCAGCGCGTGCTTGAGCTGATCGGCCAGCCCCAGGTAATCCACCACCAGCCCGCCGGGCTTGTCGCGGAACACGCGGTTCACCCGCGCGATGGCCTGCATCAGGCCGTGGCCGTGCATCGGCTTGTCGGCATACATGGTGTGCAGGCAGGGCGCATCGAAACCGGTCAGCCACATGTCGCGCACGATCACGATGCGGAACGGGTCCTTGCTGTCCTTGAAGCGGTTGGCCAGCTTGCGGCGCTTGTCTTTGTTGCGGATGTGCGGCTGCCAGTCCGGGCCGTCGTCGGCGCTGCCGGTCATGATCACCTTGACCACGCAGGCCTTGCCCTTCTCGATTTCGATGTCATCGTCCTTGGCGCTGGCCCAGTCGGGCCGCAGCGCGATCAGCGCGTTATAGAGGTCCACGCAGATGCGCCGGCTCATGCAGACGACCATCGCCTTGCCGTCCAGCGACTCCGAGCGCCGTTCGTAATGCTCCACCAGATCGGCGGCGATCAGCGCGATACGCTTGGGGTCACCCACCAACGCCTCGATGGCAGCCCACTTGGTCTTGAGCTTCTCGCGGCTGGTCTGTTCCTCGCCCTCGGTGATCTCGTCGAACTCGGCGTCGAGCGTGGGCAGCTCGGCGGCGTTCAGCCCCAGCTTGGCGATGCGGCTCTCGTAATAGATCGGCACCGTGGCCTTGTCGGCGACGGCGCGCTGGATGTCATAGATGCTGATGTAATCGCCGAACACCGCGCGGGTGTTGGCGTCGGCCTTCTCGATGGGTGTGCCAGTAAAGCCGATGAAGGATGCCTGCGGCAGCGCGTCACGCAGGTGCCGGGCCAGGCCGTCGATCAGGTCATATTGACTGCGGTGCGCCTCGTCGGCGATCACGATGATATTGCGGCGCGGCGACAGCGCCAGCATCCGCTCGCCCGCGCCATTGGCGCTGGGCGGCAGAAACTTCTGGATGGTGGTAAAGACCACCCCGCCGCTGGCCACCTGCAGCAGCTCGCGCAGCTTCTCCCGGTTCGCGGCCTGCACTGGCGTCTGGCCGAGGATTTCATGGCAACGCTGGAACTGGCCGAACAACTGGTCGTCGAGGTCATTGCGGTCGGTCAGCACCACCAGCGTCGGATTGTGCATCGCCGCGTCCCGCACCATGCGCGCGGCATAGAACAGCATGGAAAAACTCTTGCCACTGCCCTGGGTGTGCCAGACCACCCCGGCACGGCGGTCGCCCGGCTGGCCGCCGTGCATGCGCCCCGCCCAGTAGGCGCCGCGCTCGTCCTGAACATCGCCGCCAACCCCACCGCTGGCGCGCACGGTCTCCTCCACCGCCGCGTTCACCGCATGGAACTGATGGTAACCTGCGACAATCTTGTGCAGCGTACCGCTGTCCGGGTCTTGCTCGAAAACGATGAAATGTTGCAGCAGATCGAGCAACCGCTGTCGCTCGAATACCCCGCGCACCAGCACCTCCAGCTCCAGCGCCGTGTTAGGCGCATCGTGTTCGCCATCGATGGTGCGCCAGACCTTGAACCACTCCTCGCTCGCCGTGAGCGAACCCATGCGCGCCTGCACCCCGTCCGACACCACCAGCAGCTCGTTGTAGCGCATCAGCGACGGGATCTCGGCCTTATAGGTCTGGACCTGCTTGTAGGCGCTCCAGATGGTCGCATCCTCATCCGCCGCATTCTTGAGTTCCAGCACCGCCAGTGGCAGGCCGTTGATGAACACCACAATGTCCGGCCGCCGGTTGTGCTGCCCTTCGATCACCGTGAACTGATTCACCGCCAGCCAGTCGTTGGCCTGCCCATCGGTGAAATCCACCAGGCGCACGTTATCCCCGGCAATGGAGCCGTCGGGGCGTTTGTATTCCACTTCCACACCATCGCGGAGCATCTTGTGGAAGGCGCGGTTGTTGGCGAGGAAGGCGGGGTTGTCCAGGCGCAGGACCTTGCGCAGGGCGTCTTCGCGGGCGGATTCGGGGATGGTGGGGTTCAGGTGGGTGATGGCGTTGCGGAGGCGGGTTATCAGGATGACGTCGATGAATGACTCGCGTTCAGATTGCAGTTCGCCTGGGGCCAAGTGTGGTCCGTGGGCGATTGAATACCCGAGTTCCCTGAACCAGGTCAGGGCGGCCGCTTCGACGTGGGATTCGTTCAGGCTCATAAACGCCCTTTCTTCTGTTGCGCCAACTTCAGTGGCCCCATAACAAAACGCCGGACCTCTTCGACGACTGCATCCAGCGTCGGTGCGTCGAGTCGGTTCTTGCCTAGGAAGGCCTTCCATTGAGCACGCTTGCCGGCATCCTGCGCGAACTCATCACTCAACCCGAGCGGCAAATCCAGCGGCACTGCCGTTCCGCGCCGTTCAAAGGTGGCCGTAATCGCATCGGCCAGTTGCCCGACCTCCAGCGCCCCTTCCTGCGCCAGCGCGCGCAGATCAAAATAATCCTTCATTCGGCTGTTGGCCATGCCGAGACTAACAATGGCCTCCAACTTCTCGGCCACCACCGATGCACGAGGATAAACACGCAGCCGGGGTGCTGGCTGATCGTCCAGCAGTGTCGGATACACCGCCTCCTCCGGGCCCGGCGTGACTGCGTCACCATAACCGATATCCAGTTGCACGGAGCAGCGTGCGCTGCCGAGCTTGCCCAGCAGCCGCACGCGCAGGCCGCCATAGCGCGCATCTTCACGAATCTCTTCAACCTTGACCGAGTCCGGATCGAACACCATGCCGTCATCAACGACGATGGCGCAGACTTCACGCACCGTTTCCGTCAGCACATCGATATCCATTGGCCCGAAACCGAGAAAATCCGCATCGCGCGTCGGCCGATGCGGCACATCGAACCACAGATTGAACAGCATCGCCCCCTTCAACCAGTACGCTTCACGCGCCGGGGCCAGCGAAAGACGATACAGAAATCGTTCCAGCGCATAGCGCGTCAGGATCAGATTGAAATCCTCGCCGCGCGTCCGGGCCCGTTGCAGCAGGCGGGCATGGATCGATGCCGCCCGCCCCTCGCTCACGCCAGCGCTTCCAGGTAGGGACGCATCACGTTCGTCACACGGTTGAGCCTGGCAAACCGCCACAGCTCATCGGCACTCGCCTTCCTGGCGCGGCGCGCCTCGCGCAGCGCCTCCAGCGCCACATCCAGCCCGATCTTGTTGCGAAACTTGAAACAGTCCGCCATCGTTTTGGCCACGCTGGTGACACGCACCTGCGCGCCATCGATTCGATGTATCTCCACCCCGGCCGTCAGCGCTTCCTTTGAAAAGCGCACCGTGCGCAGCGGGGGATACTCCAGCCGGGGCGGATGCTCTTTGTTACCGATGGCAATCCAGACCTCGAACGGCGCCTGTGTCGTCAGTTCATGGATACGCAGCGCCGTGAGCAGACAGAACAGCACGCCCGGCGCGCGCTTCGCCACCATCACCAGCGCGCCTTGTTCGCCGATCTCGTAATCGGGCAGCGCATACAGACCGCGCGCCACCCGCACCAGCTGGCCCGCCGCCACCCGGCGCGAAAGCTCGCTGCGCGAAACACCCGCCGCAACCAGGTCCCGCGAACGTGCTGTACCGGCGCGCCGTAGAAGAGACTGAATTTTCTGTTCAATCGAAGTCATACCTGTATTGTTCCATAGTTTCGGTAATTATTCACATTTACCGATAATTCGGAACATGTCACACCGAATGGACGGGCGGGCCCTGGGTATTTCGCTACCCCACCATCACGGAACATCTTGTGGAAGGCGCGGTTGTTGGCGAGGAAGGCGGGGTTGTCCAGGCGCAGAACCTTGCGCAGGGCGCCTTCGCGGGCCGAATCGGGGATGGCTGGGTTCAGGCGGGTGACGGCGTTGCGGAGGCGGGTTGTTAGGATGACGTAGGTGAATGAGTCGCGTTCGGAGAGCAGTTCGCCGGGAGCCAGGTGCGGGCCGTGGGCGATCGAATAGCCGAGCTCCCCGAGCCAGGTCAGGGAGGCTTGTTCGACGTGGGATTCATTTAGGCTCATCCTTGCAGTGATACCTTTGAGCAGTAAGCCTGTCGTTCATGATTGGGTGTGGTCGGGAATGCCAACTCGAGTTTGCGTTCGCGGACCAATTTAGAAAGGTACTGGTCGCGCAAAGTCGCAGGCTTCCTGTTCACAAGTTCGGCGAGACAACGCAGCGTGACGAAGCGACCCGTGCAGAGTCGCAAAACAACCTCAATCAAAACCTCCCTATCCACCTTCTTTTTACTGCGGGGTACCCCAGCAATCTCATCCAGGACAGCTCGCAACCGTGGCGACAATTTGGCCAGATCGTCAATGACAGGCAAGGTCAGCTGGTCTGAAAGCAAGCACCCATTCTCGTCTCTCGCCTCACTCAAATTCGGGGAGCTCGGAGTCAAATTCGGGGAGCTCCGGGCCAAATTCGGGGAGCTCGGGACCGAAATTCGGGCCGGCGGGCCGAATACATCATCCGGGGTCGGAATTGGCTCACCCGGCAGGTGGTATATCGCACCCCGACCGCCCGTCGATTCCAACATCCCGGCCTGGGTCAGGTGCTGGAGGGTTTTGGACAGATCAACCGGATGCTCGGTTGTCACCGCCCGCAACCGGGCATGGTTGACCGTCCCCTCACTGGCGGCCAGAGCCAGCGCCACCCGTTCAACGTACGCCAGGCCATCGAAGCCGGGGCCAAATCGTAACCGCAGCCCCGCCATCACCTGCTCAGGGAACAGATCGATCATCCGCAGTTCGAGCAAGGTCTGGTTGTACGGCTCCGGCGTGTCATAGAGTTTTGGCGGGCTCCAATGCTGCGACTGCCACCCGTGCAGAATCTTCGGTATCCCTGTTCCAGCCTGCTCACCCACACCGACAAAACGAAACATCTTGTGCAAGGTTCGATTGCGGCAATCCGGCTCGCCACCCTGGAGCGCCACCTCTACAGGAATACGCATCAAGCCAGGATTACGGAAGCCAAACATATCCGGACGTTTCACCACAAGCACCGAGGCGCGATCAGAGTAATCTGCGTGAACGATGACATTTGCGAGCGCTTCGCGTAATGCCTCATGCACCGGCGTGTCTTCCTTACGCTCGCCCTTTTCCAGCTGAAAGGGAACCTTCAAGTCAGCCGTCAATTTCAAATAAACCTTACGGTAGAAATCATAAAGATTACCCGACCATTTACCGTCGAGTGTCAGCCGGTCGATCCAGCGCTTTTCGGTCTTTGCCTCTGGGCGCTCCTGATAATCGAGCATGTAGTTGGGCAGCTCTTCCTGTATCGCCACCATCTGACCGAACATCAGCAAGCCCGCCAGCGTCAATCCGCTCTCGCCGGTCTCACGGTCGCGTCGCCAACCGCCGATTTGGCGCAGAAATTCCTGGTCGTCATGAGCATTCCACGGGTGCCCTGGGTCGCGATTGGCGAATACCTGACGGTAAGCCCGAAATGTATCAATACTCAGATCTTCGATACCGTAGCCACGCAGGATGCGATCATCCCGGCTGTCCTCAACCTGCTCGGCCAGCATCCGTTTCACTTCATCATCAGGCAACGGACGGTCGCCGTCGTTGAGTCTGCGATAGGTGTGGCCAGCGAAGGGATTGGTCGTCAGGTGGACAGGTCTTTGCTTGCGTGTGGCGCGCGGTATATCGACAACGAGGATTGTATGGCCATCAAGAATGCGTTCTTGAACCGAGGCATCGGTGAGCAGATTGGCACTGACCTTCTCCCTGTTGTTGAGGCCGTTGAATAACTCCTTGCGCACCTTGGCATCATCCGCAATGCCTTCTACAACAAACCGATGCTGTTTCTCGCGCACACCGAGCACCACGACACCCCCTTGCGTGTTGGCGAAGGCACTGTAGGTCGGCCAGAAATCCACCGGGAGCGCGCCCTGACCATCACGACCGACCGCGAGCTTACACTCCAAATCCACGGATTCCCGCAGCAAGGCCAGATCGTCGAGGGACTGGATATCGATCATGCACAGACATCCATTATTTTATCGCCATCCTTCACACTTAGCTCACCACTCAAGAGTTTCGGCAGCAGGGAGTCGCGCAGCGCAGCGAGGTTATTTGATTGCAGAGTATTGCCTTTAATCTGCTTCATCAAGGGATTAGTTAGCTCTTCGAACCGAAGCACGATTTCAGGAGTCGGCATCGCCAAAAGAAAACTACTGAAACATTCGGAAGGGACACGCTGACGTCCGCTCGTACCAGTCATATTCTGGATAGCATGCGTTCGTAATCCATCCGAACGAGCCAAGTAATAGCCAAACTGCGGAGGGAGTGGCTGCTTTGGAGAGAAAACAATGTACTCTGTAGAACCCCAACCCACTTGCCCGTCTTCTAAGAAATCTACGAAACCAGTTTTCCCATTCTCCAGGCAAGGGGTTATACGCGCGAGGAGCGTGTCCCCGTTTTGAAACTTGGTGCCTGAACTAAATTCACGGTCAATGACTTTATCTGCGCAATGCCCCTGAGAGGGAAGGTTTTTCATATCTAAGTATGGAGCGACAGTTTTTGATTTCAACACTCTCCGCGGATTCACTTCGATTACATCTGTCAGTCGCTTCGCTTCCCACCCCTCCGGAATATGCCCAAGCGGAGAGTCCTGGAAGGCGGCGGGAAAAAGCGCGGCGGTTTCGGGATCGAGGCCGGTGGGTGGGCGGCCGTCGAGTTTGGCGCGGACGGGGTCGAAAGCCACGAACCAGCTCTGGAACAGTGCCCGCGCCATCGCCTCCAGCGTCGCGTTCATCCGCCGGTTCAATTCGATCTTGTCGTCCAGCGCGCCGAGGATGGATGCGATGGCTTTTTGTTCAGTTATGGGTGGAAGACAAACGTGAAACGCCTTCGCTTCCGGATAATAGATTGTCTGGTGAGTCGTTCCACTAGCAAACCGCCACAAAGCTTCCTTCTCTGCCAGCAGTATGTATTTCAAAAAGTCCGCGTCGATGTTCGGCCCACAAACCCAGTTCACGAAGTCTTGGCTCGTGGCCATCGGTCTGCCCATACGAACCACAAAACCGACAGACGCTGTACGCGACAGGCAAATGGTATTCGCTGGAAGTAGTCGCGCCGATGAATTGGCTAACCCAAGCTCCGTTACGTGCTGATAGGTATCATGGATAGTACGGCCATGATTTTCGGTAGCGTCCTTTATTCCAATCCATGGCACATCGCCATCCCAGTATTCTGGATGTTTACGGCTTGGTGTATGACCACTTTCGAGTTGCGCGACACTGCTCAATGGAGTCCACTTCCATCCTTTTGGAGGAACAATATCCGGCATTCCAACCGACAGAGCGAAACGTCCGGGTATTACGCCAGTTGTCGCATCGCGACCTCCTGTTCTGCCTGTACCTAAATCAGCTCCCTTAGCCGACATAACCCAACCCTTTCAAATTCGCTTTGATGGCCTTCTCCAACTTCGCCGACTCCTCGAACTGCTCTCGCAACTCGGCAACCAGGCGCGGCATCTTCTCCTCGAAAGGCTCGCCGTCATCTTCGACTTCCTCGGCGCCGACGTAGCGGCCGGGGGTGAGGACGTAGCCGTGGGTGGCGATCTCCTCAGTGGTGGCGGATTTGCAGAAGCCCGGGATGTCTTTGTAGATCCAGTCCGGGTCGGGATCGACCATGGCCGTGACTTTCTTGCCGTCTTTGTCCTTTTGGCTGACTTTCCCCATGGGGATGTTGCTCCGCCAGCTGTGGTAGGTACGGACGATCTTCTCGATGTCGGCGTCGGTCAGTTCGCGGTGGACGCGGTCGATAAGGGTGCCCATCTTGCGGGCGTCGATGAAGAGGGTTTCTTTGCGGCGGTCGCGCAAAGGGCCTGGATTCCCGCTTTCGCGGGAATGACGGGGGTTTTTATCGCCGGTCTGACCCCGTTTGTCGCGCGTGAGGAACCACAGGCAGACGGGGATCTGGGTGCTGTAGAACAGCTGCCCCGGCAGCGCGACCATGCAGTCGACGAGGTCGGCTTCGATGATGGCCTTGCGGATGCCGCCTTCGCCGGACTGGTTGGAGGACATGCTGCCGTTGGCGAGCACGAAGCCGGCGCTGCCTGTCGGCGCCAAGTGGTGGATGAAGTATTGCACCCAGGCGAAGTTGGCGTTGCCTTTGGGCGGCACGCCGAACTGCCAGCGTACGTCGTCGTCTTTGCGGAACCAGTCGGAGTCGTTGAAGGGCGGGTTGGCGAGCACGAAGTCGGCGCGCAGGTCAGGATGCAGGTCGCGGCGGAAGGTGTCGGCCTGTTCGGGTCCGAAGTCGGCTTCGATGCCGCGCAGGGCGAGGTTCATCACGGCCAGGCGGCGGGTGGTGGGGTTGCTTTCCTGGCCGTAGATGCTGATGTCGCCGAGTTTGCCGCCGTGGGCCTCGACGAATTTTTCCGATTGCACGAACATGCCGCCGGAGCCGCAGCAGGGGTCGTAGATGCGGCCTTTGTAGGGGGCGAGCATTTCGACCAGCAGGCGCACGACGCAGGAGGGGGTGTAGAACTGGCCGCCGTTCTTGCCTTCGGCGCTGGCGAACTGGGTGAGGAAGTATTCGAAGACGCGGCCGAGCACGTCCTTGGAACGGCTGGCGACATCGGCGAGCTGGATGGAGCCGATCAGGTCGATGAGTTCGCCGAGGCGGTGTTTGTCGAGGTCGGCGCGGCCGTAGTTTTTGTTGAGCGCGCCCTTGAGGCGCGGGTTGTCACGCTCCAGCGCGGCCATGGCGTCATCCACGTCCTTGCCGATGCTGGGGAGCTTGGCGCGCGATTGCAGGTGCGACCAGCGCGCCTCCTGCGGCACCCAGAAGACATTGGCGGCGAGGTATTCGTCCTTGTCTTCGGGGTTGGCGCCTTCGTATTCGCCCTCCCCCGCGACCAGCTTGGCGCGGTGTTCCTCGAAGCTGTCGGAGATGTATTTGAGGAAGATCAGGCCGAGGACGACGTGCTTGTATTCCGCCGCGTCCATATTGTTGCGCAGCTTGTCGGCGGCAAGCCAGAGCTTGGCCTCGAAGCCGAGGTGGGCGGTGGAGTCTTTGGTTTTTCGGGATTTGGCGCGGGCCATGGCACTACTTCCTTTTCACTGCTTGCTATCGGACACGCGGAAACCGCGCGTGGTCGTGCGCTTTCCGGCGTTGGCTGCGACGATGCCACAGGCTTTAACGTCAATAAACAGCATGTAGTCGGCCGGCCCGGTGTCGGTGTCCATCTCGCGCACGGCCACGCCGGGGCCGGCGGTCAGGTTCAGGCGGCGCTTGTCCTGGATGACCCACCCGGCCGCCTCCAGTTGGCGGTCGATGTCGGCGCGCGCGGCGGCTTCCGGTTTCAAATAGTCCGACGGCAAACGGCGGGGCTCCCTGTAGCGATAGGTGTTGTTTGCAGGACGATCTTTGTCATCCTTGTGTTCCTGTTTTCCTTGGATTGTGCCGAGTTGGAAACTACATCACAAGGGTGGTGGGGCTGCGGGCGGCCCCCAATTTGACAAAAAACCGTTAAGACTTCCTCAGAAACCGATCCTGAAGCGCTTATGCCCTTCAGGACTTCGTTATAAGGTGGCCTGATCACGCCCTTGGGGCGGCGCCTGCCATCAAGCCGCCCGGATTTCAAACCGCGTCGCCTTGGCGACGGGCTTGATCTTGCGCTTGTCTCTTTTCAGCTCGACGAAGCCATAGCTTTCCCGGGTCTTCAACGTGCGCGAGAGGTTGCTCGCCTGCCTGCCGGTCAGCCGGGGCCAGGTCCTGAAGAGACTCCGGCTTGTTGTCGGCGATCACATTCAGCAGGGCGCGGTTTTTATCGCTATCGAGATCTGTTTTACCGCTCACGTCACACCGAAAAGTTGACATTTTGTCAACCTGCGCCTACCTTCTCCCGGGTCAACTGGAGGCATGGATGCACATTTTGACAAAACGGGCGTTCGGGGAAGCGGCGCGCCGCCATCCCAATCAGCGCGCCGCCTTACTGGACCTTTATCGGGATAAATGGTGGGTACTGGACGTCGGTGGCCGTCACCTCAGGATGATCGCCTGCATTCAGTTCAGGCTGAATCGCATGTTCGTCAAACATATTGTAACGCACGCCGAATACGACCGGCTGTGCGACCGCTATCGGCGAGGTGGCTTGTGAAGCTAACGCCCTTGAAATCGGCTTTCCAGGATTTTGCTGCTGTCGCCGCGCCTTACTTGCATATCGTCGACGCAGCGCATTATGAAGAAGCGCTGGCGCTGATCGAAGCGCTGCTGGACGAGGCCCGCGACAGCGAGGACGATCCGCTGAACCGGGTGATCGGGCTGGTGGCCCAGGCCGTGGCCCGCTACGAACGCGAGCAGGCGGTGACCGCTGCTTTTGAGCAACAGGCCGGAGAGATCCCCGCAGACGTGGCGATGCTGCGCGTGCTGATGCGCCAGCACGGTCTGGGCGTGGCCGACTTTCCTGAGATCGGCGACAAATCGCTGGTGTCGCGTATTCTGTCCGGCTCGCGCAATCTCACCAAACAGCATATCCGCAAACTGTCGCAGCGCTTTGGGGTGAGCCCGGAGCTGTTTTATTCCTGAGCTTGTCCCGGGCTACAACTCCACCAAATGATCCGGCAGTTCGTTGCGATCCCCCTCCCCCGCCGGGAAGTGGGTGGCCAGCAGCTCGCCGCAGCCCTCGATGGCCTGGACGAAGCCGTCGGCGACGCGCCCCTGGCGCACCTGCTCGACGAAGGCGGCCACCAGGGCGTCCCAGGCGCCGGGGTCGACGCGCGCGTTGATGCCCTGGTCGGCGATGATCTCCACATAGTGCTCGGCGCGCGAGACGAACAGCAGCACGCCGGTGCGCTCGGCGGTGGCGTGCAGGTTCTGCAGCAGGAACTGCTCCAGGGCGATGCGGTGGGCGCGCTGGTGTTGCACATAGCGCGGGATCAGGCGGTGCTTGATCGCCGGCAGCCGGAACACCAGCGCGATGAGCACGAAGCTGACGATCTGCACCGTATAGATGTGCGCGTGCACCCACCAGGTGGCGGGCGCGAACGACAGCAGGCCGGGGATCAGCAGCGCGATCAGCGCGGCCCAGAGGATGGGGATGTAGAGGTAGTCGTCGGCCTCGGGCGCGATCACGGTGACGAACTCGCCGCGTGTCTTGCGCTCGGCCGCCTCTATCGCGGCGCGGATGCGCTGCCGGTCGTTGTCGGTTAGAAACGCCATCACCATCCCCCCGAGGCGCCGCCGCCCCCGAATCCGCCGCCACCGCCGCCAAAGCCGCCGCCACCCAGGCCGCCGCCGAAACCGCCGCCACGGTAGCCACCGCCCCCGTAATAACCGCCCATGCCGCGTCCGCCGCCACCGCCGCCCATGAACAGCAGGAACAGCCCCACCAGCACGGCCGCCAGCAGCCCAAACAGCAGCGAGCCCATCAACAGCCCCACCAGCAGCCCGGCGCCGCCGCCGAACAGCCCGGCCGAGAGCGCGCGCGAACGCAACAGGCCACCGAACATCTGCCCGGCCACCAGGGCGAGGATGACGAAGGTCATGAAGTTGCCGCCGCGTTCGCCGCCGCCACTGGCGCGGCGTTGCTGTGGCAACGGCTCGTAGGCGCCGTCGATGGCTGCCAGGATGCTGGTGACGCCGGCACGCACGCCGCCGTCATAATCGCCCTGGCGAAAGCGCGGCAGGATGCGTGTCTGGATGATGTCGTTGGCGGTCACATCCGGCAGCACGCCCTCCAGGCCATAGCCCACTTCGATGCGCACCTTGCGCTCCTTGGGTGCCACGATCAGCAGCGCGCCGTTGTCGCGCCCGGCCTGGCCGATGCCCCAGTGGCGCCCGAGCTGATAGCCGTAGTCGCCGATGGCGTAGCCTTGCAGGTCTTTCAGCGTGACCACCACCACCTGGTTGCTGGTGGCCTTCTCGTGCTGGGCCAGCTGCGCCTCCAGCGCCTGCACGGTGGCCGCCGAGAGCACCCCGGCCTGGTCGACCACGCGCCCCGTGAGCGCGGGGAATTCGGGCGCGGCCAGCGCCAGCGCGCTGAGCGCCAACAACCACAGGCCGAACACCCGCGCGGCGACAGACGCGCGCCTCACGCCCGCACCCGCCCGCACCCGCCCGGCCGTGCCCGATGTACCGCCCGATGTACCGCCCGATGTACCGCTTGATGTACGGATTGATGCGCTACCCGATGCGCTACCCGACGTGACCGGCGCTGGGGCGCGGCGGTATTCCAGGTTGCGCGGGCGCATGCTCTGCACTTGCCGATAGTCGTCGGTACCGCGGCCGGTGAGCTGCGCCGGCCGGCGCGCGCACCCGGGGTGGCGCGGCAGCGGCGGGGCGGGAAAGCCCCTTGCCGCTGCCGGTGGCGCTAGCGGTGGCCGCGGCACTCAGCCCCCCGTGCCGAAGTCGACCTTGGGCACCTGCTTGGTTTCTTCCGAGACGGTGAAGTTCTCCTTCGGCTCGGCGTCGGAATAGAGGATGGATTTCCAGATACGGCCGGGGAAGGTGCGGATCTCGGTGTTGTAGCGCTTGACCGCCTCGATATAGTCGCGCCGCGCCACGGCGATGCGGTTCTCGGTGCCTTCGAGCTGCGATTGCAGGGCGAGGAAGTTCTGGTTGGATTTAAGCTCCGGGTAGCGCTCGACCACCACCATCAGGCGCGCCAGGGCCGAGGTGAGTTGCGCCTGGTTGTCCTGGAAGGTCTTGAACGCCTGCGGGTCGGTGAGCACCTCCTTGGGCAGCTGGGTCTGGGCGACTTTCGAGCGCGCCTCGACCACGGCGGTGAGCACTTCCTTTTCCTGCTTGGCGAATCCCTTGACGGTGTTGACCAGGTTGGGCACCAGGTCGGCGCGGCGCTGGTACTGGTTCTGCACCTGGCTCCAGGCGGCGGTGACCTGCTCGTCGTAGGTGGGGATGTTGTTGATGCCGCAACCGCTCAGTTGCAGTAGCAGCACCGCCATGAACAGCCAGCGCAGGGTTGTGGTCATCGAACTCTCCTCATTGTTGATCGGCGTTTTCTTGCGTGCGGCCATGATACCTGTTCAGTGCCAACGATGAGAACTAATCCGCCAGCGTCTCGAGTAACAACTCCGGACGTTTCTCGGCGATACGCAACAGGGCGCGGGCGGGTCCGGCAGGCTGGCGGCGGCCCTGTTCCCAGTCCTGCACCGTACGCGTGGAGGTGCGGATCAGCAAGGCGAAGCTCGCCTGCGACAGGTTCAATCGCTCGCGGATCTTCCGCACATCGATGGAACTCGGCGGAATCGGCGTCAGCGCTTTGAGCTGGCGTTCGCCACGGCGCTGGGCTCCGGCGGCTTTGATGCTGGCTTCCAGCTCCCGGTATAAATCGCGCTTCATTTCAATTCAACCTCAACCAGTTTACGCAGGGCCTGGAGTTGAACCGGCGTCAGGTCTTCCACCTCGGCCTTCGCATACAAGATCAGCAAATAGATCCTGGCGTCGGCCGTCAGGTAATAATAGATAACGCGCAGGCCACCCCGCTTGCCCCGATCCGACCCACGCCATCGGAGCTTTCGCAAGCCCCCGCTGCCGGGTATCAACGCACCGCTGGTTGGCTGACTGACCAATGCCAGTTGCAAACGCAGGTATTCGTCGTCCGCCAGATACCACTCCCGATATCGGCTAAACAGCGGCGCTTCAAACAAGACCATTTCCCTGGTCTCCGTCTTCCATGACGCCTTCAGTCTATACGGCATTGCCGTATAGCTCAAGTCTTTCCAATCTTTAGTGAGAGCCCACGGACCGGATCGGCGAAGTTAAGCGGCGGGTTTGCGCTCGCGCAAAAAGCCGCGCAAAAACCTCGCCGTGTGCGAGCCCTTGACCTTGGCGCAATCCTCCGGCGTGCCTTGGGCCACGATGCGCCCGCCGCCGTCGCCGCCCTCGGGGCCCAGGTCGATCAGCCAGTCGGCCTCGGCGATCACATCGAGGTTGTGTTCGATGACGATGACGCTGTTGCCGGCCTCGACCAGCCGGTGCAGGACGTGGATGAGTTTTTCCACGTCAGCCATGTGCAGGCCGACGGTGGGTTCGTCGAGGAGGTACAGCGTGCCCTGAATGTCGGCCTCGGTGTCGGTGCGCGCCTTGGCCAGTTCGGTGACCAGCTTGATGCGCTGCGCCTCGCCGCCGCTCAAGGTCGGGCTGGGCTGGCCCAGGGTCAGGTAACCGAGGCCGACGTCGTCGAGCAGGCGCAGGGCGCGGTGGATCCTGCCGTGGGCGCGGAAGAACTCGGCGGCGTCGCGCACGTTCATCAGCAGCAGCTCGCCGATGCTTTTGTCCTTGTAGAGCACGCCCAGGGTCTCGGGGTTGAAACGCGCGCCGCGGCAGACTTCGCACGGCACCTTCACGTCGGGCAGAAAACTCATTTCGATTTTCTTGATCCCCTGCCCTTCACAGGCCTCGCAGCGCCCGCCGGCGACGTTGAAGGAAAAGCGGCTGGGGCTGTAGCCGCGCAGGCGCGCCTCGGGGGTGTTGGCGAACAGTTTGCGGATGGCGTCCCAGATGCCGACATAGGTGGCCGGGCAGGAGCGTGGGGTTTTGCCGATGGGCGTCTGGTCGACTTCGAGCACCCGCAGCAGTTGTTCGTGACCGTTGAGGGCGCGCGCGCCGATCAGCGGCAGATTTTTTTTGCCGCGCTTGCTCTTGCGCTGCAGCAGGGCGTGCAGGTTGTCGTGCAGCACATCGCGCACCAGGGTGCTTTTGCCCGAGCCGGACACGCCGGTGACACCGATCAGGCGCCGCAGTGGCAGACGAACCGAGAGGTTTTTCAGGTTGTGCAGGCGGGCGCCGAGGACTTCCACATAAGCGTCTGCGCCACGGCCCTTCAGCCGCACCGGCCGGCGCGGGAACAAGGGGTGTGGCAGTGGCTTGGCCAGAAACCGCCCGGTGATGGACTGGGGGTTTTTCATCAGCTGGGTGACGTGGCCGGCGGCGACCACCTCGCCGCCGTCGACGCCGGCGCCCGGCCCCAGGTCGATGACGTGCTCGGCGCGGCGGATGGTGTCCTCGTCGTGCTCGACCACGACGATGGTGTTGCCCTTGCCTTCCAGGCGCCCCAGGGTGTCGAGCAGCATCTTGTTGTCGCGCGGGTGCAGGCCGATGGTCGGTTCGTCGAGGATGTAGCACACACCGCGCAGGTTCGAGCCCAGTTGCGCGGCCAGGCGGATACGCTGCGCCTCGCCGCCGCTGAGTGTCGGCGCCGAGCGGTCGAGGGTGAGGTAGGACAAACCGACGTCGGTGAGAAACTTCAGGCGCGTGCGCAGCTCGGGCAGAATGTCGCGGGCGATGCCGGCCTCGCGCCCTTTGAGCTTAAGCTGGTTGAACAGCTTACCGGCGTCCTGCACGGTCAGCGCGGCGAACCCGGCGATCGAGCGGCGCTGGAAGCGCACCGCCAGCGCCACCGGGTTGAGCCGCTGGCCCTCGCACTCGGCGCACACCGGCGCTTCGCCTTCCCACCAGTCGGTCCACCAGATTTCCTCGCCGCTTTGTTCGGCGTCAAAATCCTTGAGCTGCAGGCCGGTGCCGTAACAGCTTTCGCACCAACCGTGTTTTGAATTATAGGAAAACAGCCGCGGGTCCAGTTCATCGAAGCTGCGCGCGCAACTCGGGCAGGCGCGCAAGGTGGAGAACACGCGTTCGCTGCGCGCGCCCTTGACGATCACCACGCCCTTGCCGAATTCCAGCGCGCGCCTCAGCAGGCCGCGCAGCGCGGTTTCGTTGTTCGGCGTCACCTTGAGGCGGCCGACCGGCACTTCGATATCGTGCTCGCGGTAGCGGTCCAGGCGCGGCCAGTTATTGGTGGCCAGCAGCTCGCCGTCGACGCGCAGGTGATCGAACCCCTTGTTGGCGGCCCATTTGGCCAGGTCGGTGTAAAAACCTTTGCGCGCCGCCACCAGTGGGGCGAGCAGCTCGATGGTTTTGTTGCGCTGGGTTTTCATCAACTGCGCCAGGATGGATTCATCCGTCTGCGGTTGCACCGGCACGTTGCACTCGGGGCAGTACTGGGTGCCGAGCTTGACGAACAGCAGGCGCAGAAAGTGATACACCTCGGTGAGCGTGGCCACGGTACTCTTGCGCCCGCCCCGACTGGTGCGCTGTTCGATGGCCACGGTAGGCGGAATGCCGAAGATGGCGTCGACATCGGCGCGCGCTGCCGGTTGGACGAACTGGCGCGCATAAGCGTTGAGCGATTCCAGATAACGCCGCTGGCCTTCGTTGAAAAGGATGTCGAAGGCCACCGTGCTCTTGCCCGAACCGGACACACCGGTGATGACGCTGAACTTGCCGCGCGGAATGCCGACGGTGACGTTTTTCAGATTGTGTTCGCGCGCGTGCAGAATTTCAATCGCCTCGGCGCACGCCCGCCTTGGGGCGTCTAGCGTCGCCGGCAGTGCCTGCACGGACTTTGCGCTCAACGCTTGCAGCTCGCGGGCATAGTCACGCAACGCCTGACCGGTGTGGCTGCCCGTGTCGGCGGCGATCTGCGCCGGCGTGCCCACGGCGATAATTTCCCCGCCCGCCTCGCCGCCTTCCGGACCCAGGTCGATGACCCAGTCCGCGGCGTTGATGACATCCAGATTGTGTTCAATCACGAACAGCGAATGGCCCTCATCGAGCAGGCGGCCAAAAGCGCTGAGCAATTTACGGATGTCGTCGAAGTGCAGGCCGGTGGTGGGCTCGTCGAACAAAAACAGCTTGCCGCTGTCATCGTCCTTGCGCGCGCCCGCCTTGGCCAGATGCCCGGCCAGCTTCAGGCGCTGGGCTTCGCCGCCGCTCAGAGTCGGCACTGGCTGGCCCAGGGTGAGGTAGTCGAGCCCCACCGCGGCCAGCGGCTCAAGCACCGATTGCACCGTGGGCCGGTCGGCGAACACTTGCAGCGCCTCGTTGACGGTCAGACTCAACACGTCGGCGACCGATTTGCCATCCAGGGTAATCTCCAGCACCTCGGCGCGGTAGCGGCTGCCATTGCAGTCCGGGCAGCGCAGATAGACGTCGCTCAAGAACTGCATTTCCACGTGCTCGAAGCCCTTGCCGCCGCAGGTGGGGCAGCGCCCGGTGCCGGCGTTGAAGCTGAAAGTACTGGCCTTGTAGCCGCGCGCTTTGGCCTCCGGCAGCGCGGCGAACAGCTCGCGAATGGCGTTCCAGGCGCCGACATAACTGGCCGGGTTGGAGCGTGTGGTCTTGCCGATGGGCGATTGGTCGACATGCACCACTTCGCCGATCTGTTCATAGCCGTTAATGGTTTTATGCGCGCCCGGCGTCTCCACCGGTGTGCCCTGGAGTTTGCGCAGGCCGTTGTAGAGGACATCCTGAATCAGCGTCGACTTGCCCGAACCGCTGACGCCGGTGATGCACACCAGTTGCCACAGGGGCAGCTTGACATCGATGTCCTTGAGGTTGTGTTCGCTGGCGCCGCGCACTTCGATCGCGCCGGTGGTCGAGTTACGTCGCGCCTGGCCGGATTGCCTGGCCCCTGTCTTGCCCGGCTTTCCGGCTTTTACCGAAGCGCGTTCGTCCTCTGTCCCAGTGACCGTCAATTCGCCGCGCAGGTAGCGTGCGGTGAGCGAAACCTTGCTGCGCAGCAATTGTTTGGGTGTCCCGAAAAACACCGCTTCGCCGCCGCGCTCGCCCGGCCCCGGCCCCATATCGAGGATGCGCTCGGCGGCGAGCATGATCTGCGGATCGTGCTCGACCACCAGCAGGGTGTTGCCGGCGTCGCGCAGGCGTTGCAGCACGCCGATAACCCGCTGCATGTCGCGTGGGTGCAGACCGATGCTGGGCTCATCGAGCACAAACAGCGTATTGACCAGCGAGGTGCCGAGTGAGGTGGTCAGATTGATGCGCTGCACTTCGCCGCCGCTCAGGGTGCGCGACTGCCGATCGAGGGTGAGATAGCCCAGGCCGACATCGAGCAGGAAACGCAAGCGCGTGCGGATCTCGCCCAGCAACAGATCGGTGGCTTCATCCAGCGGTTCGGGCAGTTTCAGCGTGGCGAAAAAGCGCGCGCAGCGTTCCAGCGGCAGGCGCATCACATCGTGCAGCGTCAGGCCCGGTAACTGTTGCCAGCGCGGATTGGCCAGCTTCACACCGACGGGCTTGAACCGCTCGGCCGGCGCCAGCGCATCATCGGCATTGGCTTTATCGCCCAGGCGCCACAACAGTGCGTCGGGCTTGAGACGCGCGCCGGCGCAGGCCGGGCATTCATCGTAGGAACGGTAGCGCGAGAGCAGCACGCGGATGTGCATTTTATAGGCTTTGCTTTCCAGCCAGGCAAAGAAACGCCGCGCGCCGTACCACACGCCCTCGTCCCAATCGCCCTCGCCATCGATCACCCATTGCTGCTGACGGCGGTTGAGTTTCTTCCAGGGCAGGTCGACGGGGATGTCGCGCTTGCGCGCAAAGCGCAGCAGGTCGGCCTGGCACTCGCGGTAGGCATCGGTCTGCCAGGGTTTTACCGCGCCCTCGGCCAGGCTTTTGTTTTCATCGGGGATGACCAGCGCATAGTCGATACCCTGGGTGCGACCGAAACCGCGACAGGTCTCGCAGGCGCCGATCGGCGAGTTAAAAGAGAAGTGATTGGGCGTGGTGGGCTGATAGTGGAGGTCGCAATCGGCGCAGTGCAGCTCGCTGGAAAAGCGCCACGGCTCGCCGGCCCGCCGATCTGCATCGAGAGGATAGACGGCGATGTAACCGCGGCCGTGTTTCAGCGCCGTTTCCAACGCCTCGATCAGACGTTCGCGCTGCGCCGGCTCCAGGCGCAGGCGATCCTGAATGACTTCGATGCGCCGGTCGTTGCGCGTGTGCAGACGCGTGTAACCTTGTGCCCTTAGCAGACTTTCAACTTCCTCGTGGGTGAAGTTTTGCGGCACCTCGATGGCGAAAGTGATTAGCGCGCGCGGCGCCTCGGCGCCGGTGCGCGCGTGCTGCAACAGCGCATCGGCAATGCTGTCGGGGGTATCGCGGCGCACCGGAGCGCCGCAGCCGCGGCAGAACAGCTGAGTGGCGCGCGCAAACAGCAGTTTGAGATGGTCGTTGAGCTCGGTCATGGTACCGACGGTGGAACGCGAGGTGCGCACCGGGTTGGTCTGGTCGATGGCGATGGCGGGCAGGACACCCTCGATGCGGTCCACCGCCGGCTTGTCCATGCGGTCGAGGAACTGGCGTGCATAGGGCGAGAAGGTCTCGACATAGCGCCGCCGCCCCTCGGCATAGACCGTGTCGAAGGCCAGTGAGGACTTGCCCGAACCGGACACGCCGGTGATGACGATGAGCTCGCCCAACGGCAGATCGAGGGAGAGGTTTTTCAGATTGTTCTGGCGGGCGCCTTCAATACGAATACAGTCGTCAGACATGGTAGATACTCAGTGCGCGGCCCGTGCCAGCCACCTGGCCACGGCCACCCCGTCTGATGCGGTGAGGGAAGCAGCGGCGGGGACATGTTCGGGCGAAGCGGTCATTGGGACGAGGCGCTTATCTTACACGCACCGGCGGGGGCATGCCCATGCGTGCGACGCGATAACGGGACAGGGCGGCCGGACGGATACCGGCCCGCCGCTGGCGCGAGCCGGCTAGGCGCGGACCTGACGTTTGGCCAGTTTGCGTTGCATGGTGCGCCGGTGCATCTTCAAAGCCCGCGCAGTGGCCGAGATGTTGCCGTCGTGCTGGGCGAGTACGGTCTGGATGTGTTCCCACTCCAGCCGGTTAACGGACGGGGGATCGGTCGCCGGAGGCTGCGCGACATTACCCTCATCGCGCGCGAACGCGGCAAGGATATCCTCCACCTCCGCAGGCTTGGACAGATAGTGGGTCGCCCCCAGCTTGATCGCCTCCACCGCGGTGGCGATACTGCCGTAACCGGTGAGCACCACGATACGCATATCCGCGTTCATCGCACGAAATGCCCGCACCAGCACCAGGCCGGACTCTCCCGGCATGTTCAAATCGACGACCGCATAGTCCGGCATCACCCGCTCGGCGGCGAGCAGGGCACTGGCAACGTCCGGGGCCATGTCCACCACATAACCACGCCGACCCAACACACGACCCAGCAGGTGGCGGAAGGTGTCATCGTCATCGACCAACAACAAACGGGAACGGTGTCCGGCCTCCTTTCCCTGCCGGTGCGGCGGTAAATGATTCATATCGTCTGGCATCTTGATGGCGCCGTTGCGCCGGCGGTAAGCCTGTCCAGGGGCAGGTTTACCTTGACACTGGCCCCTCCTCCCTCGCGGTTATACATCCACACCTTGCCACCGAAACGTTCAATGGTGGCATTGGCCAACAACAGACCGATACCCAGCCCGGCCCCCTTGGTGGTAAAAATCGCCTTGCCGGCCTGGGCCGTCAGTTCAGGCGTCAGGCCCGGACCCCGATCGTGAATTGTAATGTTCAGCACCCCCGAGGCCCCGTCCACCGAACCCTCCTTAGCCAGCGCCCAACGTGCCTCGATACTCACCGCATCAGGCGACGCATCAGCGGCATTGTTCAGCAGGTTGATCAGCGACTGCCTGAGCGTGGGATCATCGATGATATACGGTATCGGTTCATCCCCCTGCCAGTGAGACCGGGGGATGACGCTGGGCCGCATGAGCTGCAACTGATCAAGCAGCCCGCTGAGAAAGTCATCCACCCGACAGGCACGACCCTGCCCCGCAGCCTCGGTCATGCCCGACAGGA
>JASBSS010000021.1 GCA_030148805.1 Thiogranum sp.
ACAGCTGATACCCGGCTGCTGACATTGTTCAACGGCGCCCTGCTTGAACTCCCGACTGTAACTTCTTCGCTTTGACATAAACACTCCTTTTGCCCATTATCAGGCTTCTTTGAAGTGTCCGCAAAATCGGGGTAGAACCCTGGACCAAACTTCCGGGGAAGGTTCATCATGAGGATATTGTTTTCAGTGTTTACAAGGCGGGTTATCGGCAAGTATCGGATGGGGGGGGAACAGTATACCTGGTAAAAGACGAGAGAGGTGCAGAAGAACGTTTGCAATATATCTTGTATTCAGTGGTTTCCTGCGGTGGAAGGCCCACGGCTTTCCGGTCCTTGGTCGAACTATATAAAGCGCTATACCAGGAAGTAGCAGGGTTGCCGGAATCGCATGAGCAGAAAAAAATCAAACTGTGGTTGCAGAGCTTGATCGACGAAGATGAGATGGGCTTGGATAAGGCGCAAAAGCTGTATATTGAGAGGCTTAAGGTCTTGAACAGGAGACGCTTATGATGCCGCGATATTGGCTGGCTGTTGTCGTCTGTCTTTCCAGTGCGGAGGTGCCCGCTTACGAGTTGTCGACCCATGCGCGAATCAGTTACCAAGCCTATCTGGCATCGACCTTTGAAAAAAGTCAGTACCTGTTTGATGGTTTGGGGCTGTCGGATGAGCCGAGTGTGTTCGGTGAAAGCTATATAGACAGCAGCGGTTCGGAAATATTCGTCCGGCGGGCCGACGGGTTTGAGAAAGGGATTATTCAAAACGGTTTAAAGCTAGTGGAGGAAGTATCGACTATAAAGGGCTGGCTCATGCGAGGCGCCATCCGCGAGGACGACGTGCCCATCTTCTTTGGTGACAATCCCCAGGATGATCCCTTTGGTCAGATTTTTCGTGTCGTAAATCATTTCTACGACCCGATAAAGGACAGACCACTGACGGTGTTGGGTCTGGTGTCCGGCGAGAAAGCCCCCGACTGGGCCATAGGCGCCGCGGACGTCTTCGCCGACGAGAACAGGGCCGATGGTTTTCGCCGCAACCACTTCACGGTGTTCGACGCGCACGAAGCGCTGTATCGGGCGTTGACGGGGCTGAGCGGCGGGGGCAGCGCGGCGATCGGGGAAGGGGGCGCGACGCCGGCGACGCCGGTGGCCCGGGAGGCGCTGCGCAAGGCCTATTGGGCGACGACCTTCCGCGCGCTGGGCGATCTGGTGCACCTGATCCAGGACATGGCGCAGCCGCAGCACACGCGCAACGACGCGCACGCCGGCAGCGACGACTACACGCAGCCGGCGGGCCCCATCGGGCACAAAAGCTTTTACGAGGGCTACATCGACGAGCGCGCCCGCACGGGCGCGGCCGACAACTCCAACGGCAGTCGCCGCGGCCTGCGCCCGCTGGTGTATGGTGGTTATCCGGTGCCGGCATTCAACGATTACGTGTCCTATTTCAGTGTGCGGCACAAACTGGCCGCCGTGGGCGCACGCACGGGCTTGGCGGATTACTCCAACCGCGGATTTTTTTCGGTGGGCAAGAACCTGGGGCAGGGCGAGTACGACCTGCCGCCGAATACGCTGGCCGCTTATTCGCCCCAGCCGCGGGTGATCGACAGCCGGGGCAACAGCGTCGACCTGCTCTACGGCACGGTTTCCGATGCCTTCACCGGGGCCAGCGACACCGTGCCGCTGACCACCTGGGGTGCCTGGAACGAGGCGGCCCAGACTTATGGTGTCGGCGAGCGTTTCAGTCTCATCCGCGAAAACTACGACGCCATGGCCGACCTGCTGATCCCGCGCGCGGTGGCCTACTCGGCCGGTCTGATCAACCGCTTCTTCCGGGGGCGGCTGGAGATCTCGCCGCCCGACGAAGGGGTCTACGCGATCGTCGACCACGCGCTCACCAACGGCGTGGACGACGGCTTCACCAGGCTGAAGCTCAAGCTGCGCAATGCCACCCCGGATGTTGACGACGGCCAGGCGACCTATCCCCAGGCGATGACGGCCGGCACGCTGCGCGCGGTGGCGAAGTACCGTCGCAACGGCTGTTACCAGCCGGATCTTTCCGGCGAACCGGGGTTGACCAGCTGCGATCTCAGTGCCAACCGGACCACCTACGAGGAGGTGGCCGTCTCGCAGAGCGTGACGGTGGCCAGCCTGAGTGCGACCCAGCCGCAGGCGTTCAGTTTCGATTTCTCGGCCAACCCCATTCCGCTGAACGCCACCGATCTGTATTTGCAAGTGGTCTACCGGGGCGGGCTGGGCAGCGAAGCCGACGCAGTGGTGGTGGCCACCCGCGATATCGCCGAACCGACCTACCTGTCGCTGGCCAATTACACCGATTACTACCTGCTCGATGGCGTTTTCTACAGGCCGCAGACCATTCTCGATACGCCTTCGTTGTTCAAGCGTATCGACAGCGACCGCGACGGCCAGTACAACCCAGCGATCGACGTAAATATCGATCCGCTCACCCTGGCCTACGTTGTCAACTTCGGCGGTCCGACAGTCGCCACGCTCAGTGTGCCGCCGGCGCGTTTCTCCCGTTTCGCCTTTTTGGTGGACGGCCCGAGCGTCAGTGTCAATATTCTCAAGCAGAGTTTCGGTTACTGGATCTCGCCGAGCATAAACACCAACCGGTTCCAGTTCGATCCCGCGACGGGCACGGTCAAGAGCAAGGGCTTCGGCAGCAGTCGCGGCTTCAACTGGCAGGTCAATTTCCCCGACTGGAAATGGCTGGGCTCTACCAGCCAGGGCGATACCTCGACCCTGGCCGATCTGGCCGACCCGACACCGGTACCTGTTCAACTCGATTTCTGACATTGCCCACAGGGAGGCGAGGTTCCTATGCTGCAAACCCAGCGCAAGCGTGTTGACCCCTTCGGACTGTTCCTGGCGCTGACGCTGCTGGGTGTGGCGCCGGGTTCGCCCGGGGCGCCGCCGGCACAGGAAAGCGCGGCGGTGATTGCGCAGCGTGCCAGCATGCAGCGCCTGCACAACGCGGTGCGTAGCGGCGATCGGGAGGCGGTATTGGCGATTCTGGCCAGCGGGGTCGAGGTCAACCAGACCGAGGCGCTGCGGCTGGCGGTGCTGGCGCGACGGGTCGACCTGGTGGATCTGCTGCTGGCCCAGGGCGCCGACATCGACCGCGCGGGCCTGCAGGGCGAGCCGCCGGCGCTGACCGCCTTTCGCGACGGGCGTATCGATATGATGAAACACCTGATAGACAAGGGCGCGGACATCAACCGGCCCGACACGCGCGGCCGGACCCTGTTGCAGCACGCCACCCGGCGTGGCGGTGATCCGAAGCTGATCGACTATCTGCGCGCCCACGGCGCCCGGCCCGGGGTTGAACGGCGCCGGCCCTGAACGGCCGTGGTTTGCGGTCACTCGGGGGCTCACATACAATACCGGCTCAGCCCATCGGGTGTCGCCGGCGTAGCTCAGTTGGTAGAGCAGCTGACTTGTAATCAGCTGGTCGGGGGTTCAAGTCCTCTCGCCGGCTCCACAAAACGCGCTGATTTAAAAGGGCTTTCTAAGAATAGAGAGCCCTTTTCTTTTTTCTAAGGCGCACTCACGGCGCACTTCTGGGCAACAAACAGCGAGAATTTGCCCCGAAGGCGCATCGGTTCTACCGGGTTCCTGTTAGTGTCTTGCGTCGTTTAGAACAAGTCACTGTAGCATTCTGCTAAGGTTCTTCTTGCGTCAGCCTCACCTTGATACATTCCCGTGAAGCTCGCTTTTTGTGCCTTGGATGCGCCTCATGTGCGCCACATTATCGTGGCGCATTTTTAAATATAAATATATTCATATCGTTATACTTATACATCTTCGCATTATTTATGTGTTGTTGCTATTTATCGGGGGTTGCCGTAGTCTGTTTCCCAGCCCTTTGAAACGAACAGGCCGCCAAGGTGGTGAGACACCCGGGCGGCCCTGACCACTACCCAACCTATGCGGAGGTTCGGCAATGACTGCGACCATGCTACCACTGGAGGCGATGTAGTGGCCTCCATACGCAAGCGGGCCAACAAGGACGGTACCGTTTCCTACCGAGTGGACGTGCGGTTGAAGGGTTTTCCACCGCAGCGTGCGACCTTCGCCAGGCTGACGGATGCCAAGCAGTGGGGAAAGAACACCGAGGCGGCGATTAAGGAGAACCGGTACTTCAAGACGGCGGAAGCTCAGAAGCACACTCTGGGCGAGTTGATCGATCGATACATCCGGGATGTGCTGCCAACCAAACCCAAGCAGGAGACCGACCAGAAGCAACAACTGGAGTGGTTCAAGGCAGAGATCGGTGATTACACCCTGGCGGACATCACGCCGGCGAAGATCGTGGAGTGCCGGGATAAGCTGCTTACCCAGGCGTCCGGCAAGACGAAGAAGCCGAGAGCCGCGGCAACGGTCGTTCGCTACATGGCGGCCCTATCGCATGCTTTCACCATCGCGGTTAATGAATGGGGCTGGCTCGACGATACCCCCATGCGCAAGGTCAAGAAACCTGCGCTGCCACGAGGGCGCGTCCGCTTTCTGTCCGATGACAGCCAGGCGCCGGACGGCTCGGTGATCGATGGCGAGCGTACCCGTCTGCTGGAGGCCTGTCAGGCATCCGCGAACCCCTACCTGTACACCGTGGTGGTGCTCGCGCTGTCCACCGGTATGCGCCAGGGTGAAATCATGGGCCTGACCTGGGACGACGTGGACCTGAATCAGGGACGGGCTACTCTCCATGACACCAAGAATGGGGAGAGAAGGGTCGTACCACTGGCAGGGAAGGCGCTGGAACTGCTGAAGGCACACGCCAAGGTGCGGAGCCTGCAAACGCCGTTGCTGTTCCCTGGTAAGCCCCTGAGGGGCGCAGACGGCAAGGTGACATACAAACCCATGGACCTGCGCGCCCCCTGGAATGCGGCCCTGAAGATGGCTGGCCTTGAGGATTTCCGCTTCCATGACCTACGGCACTCCGCGGCCAGCTACCTGGCCATGAACGGAGCCAGTTTGGCCGAAATCGCCGAGGTTCTGGGTCACAAAACCTTGCAGATGGTCAAGCGGTACAGCCACCTGTCAGAGGCTCATACCGCTGGCGTGGTGGCGCGTATGAATGCGCGGGTCTTCGGGTGAGCGGTCGCCGCGTGAAAGGCGAGATGGCGGAACCTGCCGGTCAGGATTTCGTCGACCGCATGCGCCAGGAACGGGCACGTTACCTGGAGAAGCGCGGCAAAGATTTCGGTCGGTCGCTTATAGCCAGAAAGACCGCTATTACACTATTAACTCGACATCGGTTGGAGCTTCGCAATGCTGACCGATTGACTAAAATCATACAGGCCTTTGTTGTTGGATCGAGGTATACGCGGCGGCGCTCCTCCGGCGCGGCGGGGACTCACAAAAGCGGTCACAAGCACCTTTCGTCTCTACAACGACATATTGAAGCCATCCACGGTTATTTGTCGCAGCAGGCTATATCAAGCCGTGGTCGCCAACAGCTGTCTGGCCGGGCAAAAAAAGCGTCCGGCCTTCTTGGCGAAGATCTTTATTGCGTATTGGCTCTAGCCGAACACGGAATCGACGGCGTTGCCCTTCTTGACGACTTAAAGCAACCGAAAAGGCTGCGGTTAGACTCTTTGAAAAATATAAGCTCGGCGATAAACATCGAGCTGCGGCGAAAGTCGTCAGCTGGAAGGCAAGGGAATGACTCCTTAAAAAGACTAATAATTTCGCTTTCGATAATTTTTCGTGAGCAGGATAGGAATTTAACGGCTTACAAGGCCGCCGCTTCTGGCGAACCGAAAGGCGGGTTCTACAGATTCGTCGAAGACGTGTTGGCCAGTATTGAGCATAAACCGGTAAGTAAGATTGCGTTGCTGAAATCCGTCAAGAGGGCGTTGCCAAAACGTGACCGGCGCAATGACGGGAACCATTCTCAGGATCGCAACCGGAGCAAAGGTATCGATCGTCGAGGCTGGGGGTTCGCCGACTGACGACGATCAAATCATCACCGTCGATGATGACCTCTTGCAAAAAATTAGCCGATTCTGGGGTACATGTCGGCCCAGCGATCGTTACGTAGTATGCGTATCACCTATTAGCAGCACAGCAAGGTGATACACCATGAAGCCATACCTCAGCACCAACGAAGCAGCAACGTTCCTAGGCCTATCACCCCAAACCCTCCAGCGCTGGCGGCTGGAGGGTAAGGGGCCGATGTTCCACAAGTTCGGGCGCCGTGCCATGTACGCGGAGGCAGATCTGCAGGGATGGGCCAGTAAGCAGGCCCGAACCTCCACCAACTCACTGACTGACTGATTGAGGGTGGATTACCTATGACAATCCCGACCCTTTTGACACTCAAACAGTTCAATCAGAAGCACCCGGCATTCCCCGTTGGCGGTCTTCGTCACCACATCTTCAACGAGAGCCGGAACGGCATGAAGGAAGCCGGTGTCATCGTCCGTAATGGCCGGCGCATCCTGATCAACGAAGACAAGTTCTTCGCCTGGCTGGAGTTGAGGAACGCATGATGTCCGGTCGGTTGAAGGCGGCGATCGTCCGGCTTGTGCTATGGGGCCTTCTGCCGGCAGGGGTCGCGGAAGGTCTGCTACGCCTCCTGAACCTGCGGGAGGTGTAGTGTGGACCCAGTGACACAATTCGCGCAGGCGATGGCCGGCGCCGGCATTCCCTGCCCACGTATTCCCGTGCCTGATGGCAGGATTCATCGTTTCAGCCCTGAAGGCGAACGCGCTGATAACCGGCATGCCTGGTACGTGCTTCACGGCGATGGCATCCCTGCCGGTGCCTTTGGCTCCTGGAAGACGGGGTATCAGGACACATGGTGCGCTCGTTCGCTAGACAGCCTCAACTCCGAGGAACTGACTGCTCATCAGCGCCGCATGGAGGCGGCCAGGGCGCAGCGTGAAGAGGAGCGCAAGCGGGCTACTGTCGATGCCGCGGCGAAGGCCCGCCGGATCTGGGAAAGCGCCAAGGCGGAAGATCACCCCTACCTGGTGGCAAAGCAGGTTCGTGCCCACGGCGTCCGTGTGACGGGGGACAAGCTTATTATTCCGGCCCGCAACCAGGCCGGGCAGATTCAAAGCCTTCAGTTCATCGGTCCTGACGGCGGGAAGCGGTTCCTACGGGATGGTCTGATCCGAGGGTGTTACCACAGCCTTGGCAAGCTTACGGACACGCTGTATATCGTCGAGGGTTACGCTACTGGTGCCAGCATCCACGAGGTAACCGGTTGCGGCGTGGTGGTGGCCTTCAACGCCGGGAACCTTTTGGCCGTCTGTAGAGCAATCCGCAGCAAGTACCCAGACAAACACCTGACCGTCGCCGCGGACAATGACCGATGGACCGAGGGTAACCCCGGTCTTACCAAGGCCACGGAAGCAGCAAAGGCGATCAAGGCGAAGCTCTGTTATCCGTCGTTTACGGACATGGACTCGAAGCCTACGGACTTCAACGACCTGTACCGCCTGGAAGGGCTGGGGGCGGTGCGTACGGCCCTGGAGGCAGCTACTCGGCCAGGCCGCACACGATCCGAGGGTAAGCCCTCGAAGATTGACCGTGTGACGGCTGCCTTGGCTTCAGGAAAGTCGCTCAATCGGTTCGAGGCAGCGAGACAGATCAACGACCACTGCTTGCATTCCACGGTGTCGGCTATGGAGAAGCGCGGTATTGGAGTTGCGCGGAAGTGGGAAGTCGTCCCCGGTTACCAAGGTGAACCTACGCGTGTTATGCGCTATTGGCTGGATGAAGAGAACCAGGACAAGGCTCGGCGCATGGTGCCGACGCTGGTGTAACTGCCATGGCCAAGACGTACTCGAAAGCCAAGGGGCGCCGTGAAAATGGGGCGTTTCACGCAATACCGGTATCGGTGCTCAACCATGCCAACTTTAACAATCTGGGTGCGCATGCGGTCAAGCTGCTTATGCAGATGGTCGGCAAACTCCGCTACGCCAGGTTTGGCGGAACCCGAAACAATGGTGACCTCAGCGCGGCGTGGTCGGACATGAAGGCGTTGGGGTGGAAGTCAAAACAGACGATCGAGAATGCCAAGAAGGAGCTGCTGTACTACGGCTTTCTGATGATCACCCGCCAAGGTGGGCGACATGTCCCAACCCTCTACGCTATCACTTGGTTGGCCATCGATGATTGCAACGGAAAGCTCGATGTCAGGGCCACCTCAACAGCGCCAAGCAATTGGAAAGAGCTCAAGCCAGCGGGTGGCTGGAAGCAGGAGCGCGCCGCGAAATGCGCCCCATCAAAAACGAAAACGGTGCCCCGAAAATCGGACTCTATTGACCCGATAATCAGGTCAATTGGTGATAAAAGTCAGCCCATTGACCTGATTGTCAGGTCAATAGACGGTGTTTACGGCCCGCCAATTGACCCGATAATCAGGCCCCTTCTTAGATCTACCATGGGGGGTAGTGCTGGGGCTGCGTGTGGGCGTGGTGCGACGCAGCCCGGCGGCTGCGCTGACGGAGCTTCCGACGCTGCGGAGGACTGCGAAGAGCGCGTTCTATTCCCGGCTGAGGTACCCAGCAGGATTCGGAGCTAATGGACAGGGAGCCCGCAAGATTTGGTACACCCGAACTGCGCAGGCTCCTAAAGCGCCACTACCTGGAGTGCGATAAGGTGTTCCAGAAGTGGAGGCGCAGGGGCCATCACTACCCACCGCCGCAGCTTCCGCCCTTCCCGGAAGACTGTCGCGGCATGATGTGCCGACCAGGCGGCGATCCGGGCTGGGTACAGCGCTAAGACCGCCAGGAAAACAGCGTCAGAGAACATGACAAAACCTCACATCCGTGAGCGCATCATGGCCGCCCGGGATGGGGTGGTGGAGAAGGTCAAAGTCGACGCCTGGGTGTCGCTGGCTACCTGAAGGACGTCAATGCCACCAAAGCGGCTGTCAAGGCGAAATTCAGCAGGAAGACAGCCGACAGACAGGGAAGCCGATTGTTGAAGAATGTTGAAGTGGCACAGGCGGTCGCTGAGTGCCTTGCATGGCACAAGGATCAGCAGAAGGTAGACGCTGCCTGGGTGACGTTGGGCACCTGGAGGACTTCAACGCCACCCAAGCGGCGATTCGGGCTGGGTACAGCGCTAAGACCGCCAAGGAAATAGCGGCACAGAACTTAGCAAAACTTCACATCCGTGAGCGCATCATGGCTCTCGACACCCTGGAGTTATGGCCGGAGATACCGACGCGGTTAGGGGCTAATCGAGCAGGACTGGGAGTACAGCGTTGCCGACGATAAGCGCCCAGAGCAGGCCCCACCCAATGACTTTGAGGAGGCCCGGATTAGAGGTTGCGGATTCTGTGTGGGGGAAAATCTCTGACGCGATCAGAGCCACTACCCCGGCGGGCGCAAGCATTCCGGCGCCTAGTACTGCGGCGAGAAACAGGTCTCCAGCGTCGCACTGGGTACGCAAGCATGCGGTCTGGTTAGCCAGGAGCCATGTAAGTCCGACCCATGAGAACAATCCCGCAGCCAGCCCTTTGCCTGTGATCTCGTCCATCATGCGTTCAACAGTGTCCTCCGCCTCTCTTGGTGCGGCCCAGGCCGACGCACAGGCCGCTGGAGGCGTTTTCGATGAGATGTGCCAACCCCACAAGGCATACTGTACGCATGAACAGATCAGGGACCAGCTGACGGCTTGTGGATGTCTGCGCAGGCGCGTTTAACCAATCCTGCGGCGCCGCGGTTATGCGCGTTCCTGATGTTGATCAAGATACACTCGGCGTAGTTATCACCTGGCGTATAGCTATCCTGGCTACAGCCGGCGGCTAGGTATGCCAGCAGCAGAACTATGCCGCGTAAGGTCACTCGTACCTCTTGGCGAAGAGCGGCACTTCCGGGGATGTCCGCCACTGGTGGCCGCAGGAACGGCAAGACCATTCAGGATTATCAGCGAAGATGTCACACCCACCCAAGACAACCTTCCCGCTTTGAGATTCGTCCAGCAGTTCCTGGGATGGGTATCCGTAGACAATGGGGATTACCAGTTCTGATCTACACTCCGGGCAAGGTTCGTCGAACTTGCTCATCGTCAGAAATCCGCCCCATCGGTCAGACCGTTCGGTTTCGACATCGCTTCCTCGAGCTCCTTCAGCTCCTCCCACTCGGGCACCGGTGATCCTTTCTTCAAAGCTCGCGATGCTATCTCCTCCACCTTGCCACTGTACGCCCGATAAGCCGGCGCCGGTATCGAATCCGGCCCGAAGCGCTCGACGTATCGCATGATCGCGGTCGGTGACTGTGGTCGCGGTATTGAGGCCATTGTTACCTTCCTCCATCAGTGCGCCGGTCAATGAGTGTAGCAAACCGTAGGCTGTTGTTGGTAGCGGTGGAGTGTTATTGTCGGTAGCGCCATGGCCTGCTGGGTTGATGGCGCTCGCATCCGTAAAACGACAGGAAGGAGTTCTCATGAAAACTGAAAACGTCATCGATCTAAACAGTGATTCGACAATCGAAAAATTAAAGATTCAACACGATATTGAGTTGATTCGTGGCACCCTGGATCTGATCGCCATGCTAAATGAAGCCGATAGTCTCGATACCCTGGAGAACGGCACCATCCTGGGGGTATGCTTGGGAGCTATCAATCGGCTGAACGAGATAGAGGAGGCAGTCGAGCGGCTATGAAGTATCCAGTTGGCGGACTTCATGGCGCACTGGTGGCGCACCTGCGTACAAGAAATGGCCATAAGAGGCGACAGTCTGCGACAAGACCGCTCGTGTAAGTCTTCAACTTTATTGCTGTAGTTTGCTGTCGGAAGTTGCCGATTACGGGCTTCGCGGCACTTGTAATCAGCTGGTCGGGGGTTCAAGTCCTCTCGCCGGCTCCAATCAAATACTGAGTGATGCAATAGCGACTGCTTTTTATCCCCGTTTTCTGTGGCTGTGTAGCCAAAATTCAGCAAGGAACCGCCCCGTTCAGGCTCATTCGCCGCTGGGCCAGAGACCGCTGACGGACGTACTCACAGCGCCGGGTTCACTGGTCCTTTCCAAGTACCGCCACCCTCTTTGTAAGCACTTATCGAATCCACCATTAGCTGGCGCAGCCTATCGCGACGGCGAGTGGGCAATGGGGTGCTGACATTGGCCAGGTGGCATAAGGATTTCAACAGGAGAGACATTCTACGAACTAAAGCACCGCTCAATGCAGCAATGAGCCTTGGAAAGGTTACCGATGACGACTCTGATAGCCAACCGGCGGCCGGGCTTGAAAACTGTCGCCAAACGACTACACTACGTTCATAACTATACCACGGAGGGAGTCATGATAATCCAAGGCGATGACCCGGATTTCCACAGTGTGTACTGGTATCCTCCTGATAAAACTGAACTTAATGCTAAGGCACAGACATGCTGCTCATGTTTCAGAAGCATTTGTCGGGGTGACGATATAGCCGAATTCCGGCGCACCCGGTGGCCCAAGAACTCCCTGGAAATCCTCATATACGGCTGGTCGGCAGAGTCGGTTAGGGTGCGTTCGCTCTACCATTGCGCCGATTGCTGGGCCCTGTTTTTGGCGTTAACGGAAATCGGAGCGGAGCCATCGCCAGTAGATGACCTCAAAGGGATGGTCAGCGACTATATGGATACACCCCCTGCCATCAAGATTAAACCATACACTCGGCGACAGCAGCCAGAACAAGGCAAGCGTCCGGCAGACCGTCAAGCCAAGCATACCCAAACCCAGCTAACGTAGAGAGTGCCAGGCGCACCTCCTTTATGGATTATTGCCCACAGCCCCGGCGTGCCTGAGCCTTTATTCCGCCTTTAGCCGTAGGTATTCTGCACGTAAGCGTCGACCAGTTGCTGAAAGTCCTCGGCGATGCGCTCGCCTTTCAGCGTCACCGTTTTCTCGCCATCGACATACACCGGCGCCACCGGCCGCTCGCCGGTCCCGGGCAGGCTGATGCCGATGTTGGCGTGTTTGCTCTCGCCCGGGCCGTTGACCACGCAGCCCATCACCGCCACGGTCATGTTCTCCACCCCGGGATAGCGGCTGTGCCACTGTGGCATCTGGGCGCGCAGGTACTGCTGGATGTCCTGCGCCAGTTTCTGGAAATAATCGCTCGAGGTGCGACCGCAACCGGGGCAGGCGACCACGCTCGGGGTGAACGAGCGCAGGCCCATCGCTTGCAGGATCTCCTGGGCCACGATGACTTCCTGGGTGCGGCTGCCGCCGGGCTCGGGGGTGAGTGAAATCCGGATGGTGTCGCCGATGCCCTGCTGCAGCAGGATCGCCAGCGCGGCGCTGGAGGCGACGATGCCCTTGGCGCCCATGCCGGCCTCGGTCAGCCCCAGGTGCAGGGCGTAGTCGCACTGCGCGGCCAGGCTGCGATAGACGGCGACCAGGTCCTGCACGCCGCTCATCTTCACCGACAGGATGATCCGGTCGCCGCCCAGGCCCAGCTCCTGCGCGCGGCGGGCGCTTTCCAGCGCCGAGAGGATCATCGCCTGATGGATGACCACCCGGCTGTCGGCCGGTTCGGCGCGGCGCTGGTTCTCGTCCATCAGGCGCACCACCAGCTCCTGATCCAGGCTGCCCCAGTTGACGCCGATGCGCACCGCCTTGTCGTAACGGCAGGCCGTCTCGATCATGCTGGCGTAGTGTTCGTCGCGCTTCTTGCCGCGCCCGACATTGCCGGGGTTGATGCGGTACTTGGCCAGGGTCTCGGCGCAGGCCGGGTGCTTGGCCAGCAGTTTATGGCCGTTGAAATGGAAGTCGCCGACCAGCGGCACATCGAGGTTGCGGGCATCCAGCCGCTCGCGGATCCGCGGCACGGCGGCGGCGGCTTCGTCGCTGTTGACGGTGATGCGCACCAGCTCGGAACCGGCCTGTGCCAGCTGCGCCACCTGGCGGGTGGTGGCCTCGATGTCGGCGGTGTCGGTGTTGGTCATCGACTGCACCACGATCGGCGCGTTGCCACCGACCAGCACGTGGCCGACGCGCACGGCCCGGGTCTGGTGGCGGGTGACAGGGGTCATAGGGCTGGTCATGGACGGATCGTTGAAGTTCTGCCAGGCGCCCATGATAGTCGTCCTGCCGCCGGGGCGGAAGGCGCTGGCGGTTTTCCCCCTGAGCTTGCAGGGTAGCTCCGTGCGTGAACTTTTCTGTCTCCTGGCTATCCATCGAATATTCAGTAATAACATGGTGTTATAGATGGGTCCGAGGGCCGGAAGGGGTCTCTTGGGCAGGTCGGCGACACCGAGGGAACCAACTCGCGGCAAGCAACGTGTTATATCTAATGTGAATTCGCCCTGTCCCGGAATGCGCTAGGCTGTGTGATATAGTCCAATGACGAATCCTGCTCACAAGGAAAAGAACAGGCCAGGAATCGACGAGGGAGCGCTCGATAATGTACGAGAGAGTCTATGTACGAGTCTTATTATCACTTAAGCGCCAACCCGTTCCGGCTCACGCCTGATCCCCGATTCTGTTATAGCCATTCGGGCTATCAGGAGGCGCGCGCCTATCTGCAGTATGCCTTCGAGCTGGGCGAGGGTTTCATCCTCCTCACCGGCAGACCGGGCGCCGGCAAGACCACCCTGGTGGAAAGCTTCCTCCAGGCGCTGGCACGCCAAGGCGTGGTCGCCGCCCGTATCGCGGTGACCGATTTCGACGCCGCCGATCTGCTGCGCGCGGTCGCCTATCAGTTCGACATCCAGGCCGAGGGCCTCGACAAGGCCACGCTGGTGCGGGCTATTCAAAAGTTCTTTACCGCCAAGGTGCAGGCCGGCCACCAGGTGCTGCTGGTCATCGACGAGGCGCAGCGGCTGTCCCACGCCTCGTTGGAGGAGCTGCGCATGCTGGCGGACATGCAGGTGGGCGTGAAACCCCTGCTGCAGATCTTCCTGGTGGGCCAGGAGTCGCTGCGCAGCCTGATGCGCGAACCGGACATGGAACAGCTGCAGCAGCGCGTGGTCGGCACCTGCCGGCTGAAATCGCTGGACGTGATGGAGACGCGCGCCTATGTCGAGCACCGTCTGCTGCGCGCCAACTGGCGTGGCGACCCGGCGCTGAGCGGCGGCGCGGTCTTCGCCGTGTATGAATACAGCAAGGGGGTGCCGCGGCATATCAACAAGCTCTGCACCCGCCTGCTGTTGCAGGGTTATATGGAGAACAAGCACCACCTCGACCAGGACGATGTGCACCGCATCGCCAGCGAGTTGGGTGAGGAACAGCTGGCGCCGCTGGCGCTGGTGGAGAAGGCCGACGCCACCACCGGTCTGGTGGCGGCCGACGGTCGCCAGGTGCCGGATCTCTCGGCGCTGGCGTTGCGCGGCGAACCGCCGACCGAGGGGCAAACCCAGGCGCAACGCCAGGGGCAGAGCCCGACGCCACCCGCCGCGCGTCAGGTCGCGCCCGGTCGGTCCGCGGCCGCGGCGTCGACGCGCACCCCGACGTCTGCCGCGCCCTTGCAGCGGCCTGCCGTCGCGCCGACCGGGCGCCAGCCCGCCCCCGCGGGTCCCCCTGTCGGTCGACCGGCGGCAGCGCGCAGTGCCGCCGCGCCCATGGGCGCCCGCGCGCGCGCCCACGGCGCGGTCCCCCGGTCCGCCGGCGGCCAGAGCGCGGTACCAACGCAGCCCGCCGCCGGCAGGCTGGCGCCGCTGGCCGGTGGCGCCAGCCTGTTGAAGGAAAAACCGGCCTTCCTGTTTGGCCTGGTGGCGGCGGTCACCCTGTCGGCCGGCGCCGTTACCACGCTGGTGCAGGGTGTCGACGATATGCACAAGCTGGATACCGCGGTGGCCCAGCGCGATGCCCGCCCGCCCGCGACAACCGCTGCGGTCGCGGCACGCGCCCAGGACGCCCAGGCCGAACTAGAAGCGACCATTTCCAGGGTGGCGGGCTCCGCCGGCGCCCAGCAGCCCCGGCAGCCGGTGGCTGCCGAGTCCAGCGCCGAGCAGCGGCAGACCGCGGCGACGGCGACGGCCGCCAAGCGCGATAACCTGCCCGGGGTCACGACGCAGCCATCGATCGAACGCGCGGCGGGCGACGACGCGGCGGTGGCGTCCCTGGAAGGTGCGGCACCGGCGCCTGCCGGGAACGACGCCCCAGCGCCCTCGGGGAGTGTCGCCGTCAAGGTGCCGCCGAGTCCGCAGCGCGGCGCTGTCGCGTCGATGCCGGCCGCGCCGGCGTCCGGGTCAGCCGGGGTGGCGGGCCTTTCAAGCACAACGCCAACCGTATCGGCGGCCGCGCCGGTCGAGGCCTCGGGAGCTTCCCGCGCCGCGTCCACCGTTGCCGCAGGGACGGAATCTGCACGGGTGTCTGCCGCCGACGAGACTTTGCCATCCACCTCCACTGCATCCACTGCATCCACTGCATCCGCTGCATCCGCTGCATCCGCTGCATCCGCTGCATCCGCTGCATCCGCTGCATCCGCTGCATCCGCTGCATCCGCTGCATCCGCTGCATCCGCTGAGGTGGCGGCGGCTTCCGGGCCGCTCGTCACCGCGCAGCGGTCGCCCGGCGACGGCGCGCCGCGCAGCGCGGCGACGAGCCCAGGCGCTACCGAGCGCGCCGTCGGCGCGGAAAAAGGCGACCAGGTGGCCATTGCCTCCCTGGACGTGGCCGCGACGCCGCGTGCGGCCTCCGAGACGACCGAGACCCGGATTGCGGCGCTGCTCGAAAGCGCCTCCCGGGCCCTGGCCACCAATCGCCTGACCATCCCCACGGGCGACAACGCCTATTACTATTACCAGCGGGTGTTGCGTCTCGATCCCGACAATGCCGCCGCGAAAAGCGGTGTGAACCGGGTGGTGGCGCGCTACCGCGGCATCGCCGCCAACGCCATCGCCCGCGGCGACATCGACAAGGCCAATCTTTACATCGACCGCGGCTTGCGCGTGCATCCGGGCGACGTGCGCCTGCTGGCGCTGCGCGACAATCTCAAGGTCGTCTTCCAGCGGCCCGCCGATCCTTATGTCGCCCCCGAACCGCTGCCGCCGCCGCAGCTCGAAGGCGTGCGCGGCGGCAACAACTTCCTGCAACGCATCAAAGCGTTCTTCGCCGACAACGCCGGCGCCAATCACCCTTAAGAATCCGCCGCGCAGACTCTCGCCGGCGACTGCCGGCCGACGACCGCAACCGGTGCGCCGCGCTTGGCGCGCGTGCCGGTCGACTCTCTTATCATTTTTAAACGCGCCAGCCCCATCCCAGGTGTAGAAAAAGGCTCTCGTCCCACGGCGAAAAGGCCTGAGTCCGCAAGACCCGGGGAATTTGGACCGCCGCCTTCACGCGGCGCAGACGGATTGCGAGGATCGCTCAAATGTCTGAGTTACAGTTATGTACCCTGACGGTCGACGGCAAACAGTACGCGGCGCCCAGTGGTACCCCCTTGATCGAATTCTTACGCCAACAGGGCATCGACCTGCCGCACATCTGCTACGACCGTTTTCTGGGCCCGATCGAAACCTGCGATGTCTGTTGGGTGGAAGTCGACGGCCAGTTGCGGCGCGGTTGTGCCTTGACCGCTGAAGACGGTCTTAACATCCGCATAGAAAATGACAAGGCAAAGGCCGCGCGCCGCGAGGGCGTGGACCGCGTGGTCGCCCGCCATGAGCTCTACTGCTCGGTGTGCGAGAACAACAACGGCGACTGCCGCGTGCACAACGTGGTCAACCAGATGGACGTGCCCTACCAGCGTTATCCGCATCGGCGCAAACCCTACGCCGTCGACGCCAGCCACCCCTTCTACGTCTACGACCCGGACCAGTGCATTCTCTGCGGGCGCTGCGTCGAGGCCTGCCAGAACGTGCAGGTGACCGAGACGCTGTCCATCGACTGGCAGCGCGAAGACCCGCGCGTGCTCTGGGACGGCGGCGAGTCGGCGAACCATTCGAGCTGCGTGTCCTGCGGCCACTGCGTCACCGTATGTCCGTGCAATGCGCTGATGGAGAAGAGCATGCTCGGCGAGGCCGGGCCGCTCACCGGCATGCCGGGCAAGCTCAAGCGTTCGGCCATCGAATTCGTCAAAAGCATCGAACCGACGGTGGGCTTCGCGCCCATCTTCGGTCTGTCGGAAATGGACAGCGCCTGGCGGCGCCCGGAAATCAAACGCACCAAGACCGTGTGCACCTATTGTGGCGTGGGCTGTGCCTTCGAGATGTGGACCCGCGGGCGCACCATCCTGAAAGTGCAGCCGGTACCCGAGGCGCCGGTCAACGGCATCTCCACTTGCGTGAAAGGCAAGTTCGGCTGGGACTTCGTCAACGCCGAGGACCGCCTCACCCATCCGTTGATCCGCGAAAACGGCTTTTTCCGCAAGGCCAGCTGGGAGGAGGCCTACACCCTGATCGCGCGCCGCTTCGGCGAGATCAAACAGGCTCACGGGCCCGACGCGCTGGCTTTTGTGGCCTCCAGCAAGTGCACCAACGAGGAATCCTACCTGATGCAGAAGCTGGCGCGCGCGGTCATCGGCACCAACAACATCGACAACTGTTCGCGCTACTGCCAGTCGCCGGCCACCCAGGGGTTGTGGCGCACCATGGGCTACGGCGGCGACGGCGGCTCGATCAGCGACCTGGAGAGCGCCGAGATGCTGTTGATCATCGGCTCGAATACCGCCGAGAGCCACCCGGTGATCGCCACCCGATTGAAACAGGCGCAAAAGCACCGCGGCCAGAAACACGTCGTGGTCGACCTGCGCCGCAACGAGATGGCCGCGCGCGCCGACGTCTTTCTCAGTCCCAACCCCGGTACCGACGTCGCCTGGCTGAGCGCCATCACCCGCTACATCCTCGACCACGGTCTCGACGACACGGCCTTTCTCGCCCAGCGGGTGAACAACCTGGAGGACTACCGCAGGAGTCTCGAACCGTTCACCCTGCACCACGCCCAGGAGCTCACCGGCATCGCCGCCGGACGCCTGGAGGAGGTGGCGCGTATGATCGCCGGGGCCCGCACACTGTGCGCCATCTGGGCCATGGGCGTGACCCAGCACCGCGCCGGCTCGGATATCTCCACTGCTATCGCCAATCTGTTGCTGGTCACCGGCAACGCCGGCCGGCCGGGCACCGGCGCCTATCCGATGCGCGGCCACAACAACGTGCAGGGTTGTAGCGATTTCGGTTCCATGCCCAAACGTTTCCCCGGTTACGAGTTCGTCAGCGACGACGAGGTGCGCGCCCGTTACGAAAAAGCCTGGGGCGTGAGCCTGTCGACCAACAAGGGCCATACCAACCACGCCATCCCGCGGGCGATACACGAGGGCGAGCTGAAATCGCTCTATATCGTGGGCGAGGACATGGCGCTGGTCGACGCCGACGCCCAGTACGTGCAGGCGGCTTTCGACAAGCTGGATTTCATGGTGGTGCAGGACATTTTTTTCACCCGCACCTGTGAACACGCCGACGTTATCCTGCCCGGCGCGCCCAGCGTCGAGAAAGAGGGCACCTTCGTCAACACCGAGCGCCGTGTGCAACGCCTTTATCAGGTCATGGCGCCGCTCGGGGACTGCAAGCCCGACTGGCAGATCCAGACCGAACTGGCGCGCGCCCTGGGCGCCGACTGGAACTACCAAAGCCCCAAGGAGATTCTGCACGAGGCGGCAACGCTGGCGCCGATGTTCGCCGGTCTCACGTATGAACGGCTGGAAGGCTACAAATCCCTGCAGTGGCCCATTGACGCCGACGGCCGCGACACCCCGCACCTCTATAGGGACGGTTTTCACTTTCCCGACGGCAAGGCGCGCCTGTACCCGCTGGAATATACGCCGCCGAGCGAACAGACCGACGCCGAGTATCCCCTGCACCTGAACAACGGGCGTCTGCTGGAGACCTTCCACGAGGGCAACCTGACGCACCGCTCGGCCGGCTTGCGCAGCCAGGTGCCGACTAACTTCGTCGAGATCTCGCCGGCGCTGGCGCACCAGTACGGCGTGCGCAGCGGTAGCCTGGTGAAGCTGACCTCGCGCCACGGCCACATCGAAGTGCGCGCGCTGGTCACCGATCGGGTGCACGACGGCCAGCTCTACCTGCCGGAGAACGCCCGCAGCAACGCGCGCGCCATCAATATGCTTACGTCCAACGTGGCCGACAAGGACAGCGACACCCCGGCTTACAAGGAGATCGCCGTCAAGCTGGAGGTGTTGGAAGTCGATGGCGAATCGCCGCTGCCGGCGCACAACTTCCGCTTTTTCAAAGCCACCCCTGAGGACGGCGTGCACCCGCAACAGAAATGGCAGCGGCCCGATTACGCCGCTCCGCCCCAGTCCATGCCTCACCCGGAGAAATTCTGATGGCCAAAGCGATCAACTACAACGTGCCGCCGCCGCCGCGCGCCGACGCCGCCCGCGAGGAGCTGGACCAGTTGCTGCTCAGCCTGCACGATGAAGGCGTGCTGCGCTTTCTCAACGATTTTCTGCGCGCTTCGCCGCAGGTGCTGGAAATCGTGCTGCGCGGCCTCAACCACGAGGCCAGCCGCAACGCGGTGCAGAACCTGTCGTCGCTGCTGATCGCGCTCGGGCGCATCGAGCCCGAGCGTTTCGCCACCGTGACCCGCGCCTTCAGTGCCGCGCTGGCGAGCATGGAGCGGGCCGCCGATCAGCCCCCGCGCGAGACCCGCGCGCCGGGGCTGTCGGGCGCCTACAAGGCCCTGCACGACGACGACGTCTGGCGTCGTCTGACCCCCTTGCTGCAGGGCGTGATGAGCTTCGCCAACACCCTGGGCGAGGCGCCCGAGAAAGCCGCGGCCAAGCGCAACGACGGGGTGGGTACCGGCCGTGAGTAGCGTGGCGCCATTGAAAAGGCTCGCCGCGCGCCGCCAGGCACGCGTAGAAATCGTCTCCCTGCAAGCCGGTGCCCTGTCCGCGCGCGAAGATCCGGTGGTGGTCGAGGAGGCCTTGCAGATTCAGGTGGCCGCCGCCGCGCCGGTGCTCACCATGCGCACCCCCGGCAACGACTGCGAACTGGCCGCCGGCTGGCTGCTCAGCGAGGGGGTGATACAAAGCGCGGACGATATCGAAAGCATCGCTCACCGCCGCGGTCGGCCGCACGAGCTGCGTGTGCGGCTGAAGCGTTGCGGCGCGGCGCAGGCCGCGAGGCTGCAACGGGCGTCGCCGGTCAACAGCGCCTGCGGCGTGTGCGGCAAGAGCCAGCTCGACCTGGAAAGCCTGGAGGCGCTGGCGCCGTTGTCGCCGGGGCCGCGGGTGGACGCCGGGCTGTTGTGCTCGCTGCCTCCGCGCCTGCGCGCGCGCCAGGAACTGTTCGCCGACACCGGCGGCCTGCACGCGGCGGCCCTGTTCGACGCCGCCGGCAACCTGCTGGCACTGCGCGAGGACGTCGGCCGTCACAATGCGCTGGACAAACTCAACGGCTGGGCGCTGTTTTCCGGCGAGCTGCCGCTGGCACAGCGCATCGTGCTGCTCAGCGGTCGGGCCAGCTTCGAGCTGATGCACAAATGCATCATTGCGCGGGTGCCCCTGGTGTGCGCCCTCTCGGCACCCAGCAGCTATGCCGTCAGCCTGGCGCGACGCTTCGGCGTCACCCTGGTCGGTTTCCTGCGCCCGGGGCGCTGCAATATCTATTCGGCGCCCGAGCGTATCCGCGGTGCTGCCGTGACCGCTTCGGCTTGAGCGCTTTTCAGGAGCGCACGAACGCGAGCAGCGGGCGCAGGTCGAAGCGGTCCGCAGCGCGCAGTGCTTCCACATAGGTGCGTCGCGTGTCACTGGCGTTCACCAGGTTCGCGCGTCCCCAGCTGAAACGGGGGCGACCCAGCGTCACCAGCAGGAGATCGGCGGCAAGGCGAGCATGGCGGCCGTTGCCATTCGGGAAAGGGTGGATCCAAACCAGGCGATGATGGAAGCGGGCCGCGGCCTCGTCCGCCGGATAGGACTGGTGGTCAATCCAATATTGGCAATCCTCCAACAGCTGGCGCAGTTCCACGGCGATCTTGTAGGCCTCGACACCGATATTGCGCTCTGTACGCCGCCAAGCGCCCGCCCAACGCCATACCTTGCCGAACATGCGCCGGTGCAGGTCGGCAAGAAAATCCTCGGATAGCACGTTCCGTTTACGCCGGAAGGCCCATTGCTCCGCTTGCAGTATGTTTCTTTGTTCCGCCTCGTTGAGCTCATGGCGCAGCGTGATATAGGCGGGAATCAAATTCCGCCGTTCCTCGGGTGTCAACGGCGTGCTGGCATCGTCGTCGCCCTCTAACGGGACATTCACACTTCGTCTTCCCAGAGTTCGGAGCCGCTCTTCTCAATCCATTGCTGGACAAGGCGTTTGACCTGCTCTTTCTCATCCGCCTCAGCGACGCTTTGTGCTTCCAGCAACATGCTATGACGCGTGTTTGCCAGGCGCGCGTTGACCTGCGCACGGGCGCGCTCGGCGACCAGGTCGTCGAGGGGTATCCTCGGTACCAATGCATACACCAGCCGGCAGTCCAGGGCGTGGGCCGCCCGTTCCAGCGTATCGAGGGTGACCGATTTTTCTTTTTCCGCTTTCTCGATGGCTACCACGCGCGGCTGACTGACGCCGAGCCGCCTTGCCAGCTGGGCTGTGGTCATGCCCAGGGCCTCGCGGATGGCTTTGATCCAACCTCGCGGTGGACAGCGAAGAGAATCTGCTTTGCCTAAATCAATCAATCGCTTATCCAGTTGTTTGCGGGCTATCGCACGGTCTTCCGGGCGCATGATAATAACCTATACATTATTTAATGATGCTTAAATAATAATATATATATTATTAATAAACAAGTATTAGATAATGTATTTATTATAATAAATCCCTCGATGTCGGCGCCGCCCGGCCTCAGCCCCCATACCGGAAAGCCGTCTTGCATCTGTCCGGAACCTGTATATAATCACAGTATACTGGATAAATAACCAGCAGGTGACCCGATGGACGATCTGACCCGACGCCAGGCCGAGATCCTCGCCCTGATACAGGAATACGTGAACGACGAAGGCTATCCGCCGACGCGCATGGAAATCGCCCAGGCCTTCGGCTTCCGCTCGCCCAACGCGGCCGAGGAGCACCTGCGCGCTCTCGAGCGCAAGGGCTATATCGAACTGCTGCAGGGCTCGTCGCGCGGTATCCGCGTGCTGGAGGACGAAAGCGAGCCCGAAGGCATCCCCGTGGTCGGCCGGGTCGCCGCCGGCGAACCCATCCTGGCCGTCGAACATGTCGAGGACCACTATCCCGTCGACCCCGGCCTGTTCCACCCGCGCGCCCACTACCTGCTACGGGTGCGCGGCATGAGCATGAAGGACATCGGCATCATGGACGGCGACCTGCTCGCCGTGCACCGCACGCGCACCGCGCAGAACGGCCAGATCGTGGTGGCGCGGCTGGACGAGGAGGTCACCGTCAAGCGCTTTCGCCAGCGCGGCTCCATCGTCTATCTGTTGCCGGAGAACGAGGACTTCGAGCCCATCCGCGTCGACCTGCGCGAACAGTCCCTGGCCATCGAGGGGTTGGGCGTCGGCGTGCTGCGCAACCAGTCGCTATGAACGCCCCCATCGGCACGGCCCCCCTGACCGGCTGGCGGGAAGCCTCGCCGACGCCTGCCGCCGACGCGCTTTCCACGGGCCACGGCGAACTCGATGCCTTGCTGCCCGCGGGCGGTTGGCCGCGCGCCGCTTTGGCCGAGATTCTGCTGGCCCCGCAGTGCCTGGGCAGCCTGCGCCTGCTGCTGCCGGCATTGGCGCGGCTCAGCCGCGAGGAGGACCGCTGGTTGTGCTGGGTGGCGCCGCCGAACCTTCCCTATGCGCCCACGCTGGCCGCCGCCGGTGTCGACCTCTCACGCATCCTCCTGGTCCATCCGCGCGCGCGCCGCGACGGCCTGCGCGTGGTCGAACAGTGCCTGCGCTCCGGCCGCTGCAGCGCCGTGCTCGCCTGGCCCGCCGTGGGCGAGGCCCCCGTCCTGCGTCGCCTGCAACAGGCCGCCGCCGCCAGCGACACCCGCGGCTTTCTTTTCCGCCGGCTGCCGCTGGCGAAAAAAACCTCCCCCGTTCCCTTGCGCCTGCGCCTCGACGCCCACATCGACGGCACCCTGTCGGTCGACCTGCTCGGGCGGCGACAGGACCAGATCATCGGCAGCGCCTGTCTGGGCAGTGCCGGTGCCGTCAATGCCCTGAACGCGGGCGCCTTTTCTGGGCAGCGGCTGGCTTTGCAGTAACCGCCTGGCCCGGTGGGTCCTGAGGCAGATGATTCAAGGGGTCGATAGGCGACAAAAAGGAGTACGATAAAGGGGTAAAGTCAGGGAACTGATTCGAATCCTCGAAGGCGACGGTGGGTATCAGGTGAGGATGAAAGGAGCCACCGACCATTCCGGCATGATGCTAAAATGGGTTGGGTTACCGTCGCATCCAACGCGCCCCCACCGGGAGCGCCGGAGGCCGAGCCCATGAGCGAGCGCAACCTGCCGGAAAAAACCCGGGAGCTGCACAACCACCATTTCGATTCCACCATCTGGAACGATTTCCGCTTTCGCGACGACGATATCATCATCGCCACCTACGCCAAGTCCGGCACCACCTGGATGCAGCAGATCGTCGCCCAGTTGCTGTTCAACGGCGCCGAGGGCATGGAGGTGGCCGAGATGTCGCCCTGGCTGGACCTGCGCGTGCCGCCCAAGGCGGTGAAACTGCCGGCGGTCGAGGCGCAGACCCACCGGCGTTTTCTCAAGACCCATCTGCCCGTGGACGCGCTGGTGTTCTCGCCCCGGGCCAAATACCTCTACCTCGGCCGCGACGGCCGCGACGTGGTCTGGAGCTTTTACAACCACCACGCCAACGCCAACCAGGCCTGGTACGAGGCGCTGAACGATACCCCCGGCCGGGTGGGCCCACCGATCGGTCCGCCGTGCGATTCGGTGGTGCAGTATTTCCGCGACTGGCTGGACCGGGACGGCCATCCGTTCTGGCCGCTGTGGGAGAACGTGCGCGGTTGGTGGGCCATCCGCGAACTGCCCAACGTGCTGCTGGTGCACTTCGCCGATCTCAAGGCAGACATGCCCGGCGAGATCCGCCGCATCGCCGCGTTCCTCGACACCCCCATCGACGAGTCCCGTTGGGACGACATCCTGCACCATTGCAGCTTCGACTACATGAAGGCCAACGCCTCCAGGAGCGTGCCCCTGGGCGGCGCCTTCTGGGACGGCGGCTGTGAAACCTTCATCCACAAAGGCACCAACGGCCGCTGGCGCGATGAACTCCCACCCGAGGATGTCGGGCGTTACGAACAGCGGGCGCTGGCTGAACTGGGGGAGGCATGTGCGCGGTGGTTGGCGAGCGGTGGGCGGGAAACGGTGGCTTGCAATAAAACCCACGCAGGTTGATTGCAGGATAACAAGCGCCTGCGCCAAAAATCGACACGGATCCACTTAGACTTAACGGCCGATGAAGAAGTGATTAGACATGATCAAAAAGCTAAAACTGAAGTTTGGTTCACACCAAACACGAAGCCCTCTGAATTTAGATATCACGCCAATTACTGTCTTCGTTGGGCCGAACAACTCTGGAAAGAGTAAAGTCTTAGCTGAGATCGAGCATTACTGCCGGCATACGTTTGCAAGCCCAGGGGATGTCGTACTGGATACATTGGAGCTAGAAGCGTATGAGCAAACAGCCCTGGAAGCGGAAATTGCTCGGCTTGAAAAGACTCCGGAGATCGGTGAAACCGTTAACCCAGGGCACATAATTCTAGGGAAAGTGAGCCCACAAGGTAATCAGATCCATCGGGTTCAACTCTACAAACAAAGCTTGATTTCGGAAGCAAAAAATCCCCAGTCACAGTGTCATTGCTACTCTCACTTCTTGAGCATGTTTACGGTGAGGATGGATGGAACCAATCGGCTCAATTTGTTGAGCGAACAAAGTGCTGGAGATTTACAAGCTACCCCCGAAAACTATTTTGCACATCTGTTTCTTGATAATGAGTTGAGAAAGCGTGTTAGAGACATCGTTTTTGATGCATTTAAGAAATATTTCGTTATCGACCCCACCAAACTGGGACAGCTGAGAATTCGCCTTTCAGATCGAGAGCCGTCAGATGAGAGTGAAGAAAAAGGGTGGGAGAAGAGGTCGGTTGATTTTCATAGAAACGCTGTTGAGGTGAAATATGCGAGCGATGGTGTTAAGGCATTTATTGGTATTATCGTTACGATTCTTGCAGGTGATCCAAAGATCGTATTGATTGATGAGCCAGAGGCATTCTTACACCCCGCGTTATCGAGCAAACTAGGCAAAGAGATCGCGAAGGCGCTTCGGGAGTCGGGTAAGCGACTATTTGCAGCTACCCACAGCGCCAGCTTTCTAATGGGGTGTATTCAGTCCGGCTCTCCCATGAACGTCGTGCGTCTTACCTATAACTACAGCGAGCCAACGGCGAGGGTTCTTCCAAACGACAAAGTCATTAAATTAATGAGGCATCCCCTGCTTAGATCGACAGGCGTTCTTAACGGCCTCTTTTACGAGGCTGTTATTGTGACTGAAGCGGATAGCGACAGAGCCTTTTATCAAGAAATAAACGAAAGGCTCCTACATGCTAACGACTCTCGCGGAATTCATAGCTGTCTATTCATCAACGCACAAAATAAGCAAACTGTTTGGGAGGTGGTGAAGCCTTTGAGGGAGCTCGGTATACCTGCGCTCGGAATTGTGGATATCGACGTGATTAAGGATGGCGGCCAGGCTTGGAAAAAGCCTTTGGATGGCGCTTTTATTCCTGCGGCCAGTCACTCATCTCTATGTGCTCAGCGCGAATCACTGAAGACGTTATTTGATGAAACCTGTCGAGATATGAAGCGTGACGGAGGAATTAACCTTCTGTTCGGCTCGAACCGCGAAGCATGTGAAAATTTATTTTTTCAGCTTAAAGAATATGGTTGTCTAGTGGTTTCCGGTGGCGAGGTGGAGTCCTGGCTAAGGCATCTTGGTGCATCTGGGCATGGGTCAAAGTGGCTTATTAATATGTTCGAGAAGATGGGGGATTCTCCGGAGTCGACAAACTACCTGGCACCTGGTGAGGGGGATGTATGGGATTTCATAGGGGTGGCGAAGTCTTGGCTTGCCGATCCAAACCGGAAGGGTATCCCAAGCCAATGACCGTTTACAACTGTAACACGTGAGCAGCGAGAAGCGACGCTACTCGTTCTTGGATGCTCAGCCTTTCGAGGCTATGTGTACGCAGCAATCTCAAACGGGTGGTTGCTGGCGGTATTTACGGTGTTTGGAGAAATGGATGAGATTCTGGATTGATGGGAATAACGGAAGTTCGGGGGCAGGTGAAGTTATGAAAGCGGAATATGATTTTTCGAACATGAAAAGCCGAAAGAATCCCTATGCGTCCAAATTAAAGAAACAGGTGACCATACGCATGGGCGAAGATGTTATCGAGTATTTCAAGGCAATGGCAGAGGAAACGGGGATTCCCTACCAGAGCCTGATCAATCTCTATCTTCGCGATTGTGTTGCCAAGAACAGAAAGCTCAGCATCAATTGGCTGAAAAGGGCGTGACAACCTGACGACCACCTGCTCCATTCTCGGGCAGGTGGTCGGTGTACGTGAATGAAAAATGCAAGGAAGACAATCTTTATGGCTATGTGGTCATCGAGCACCGGGTGCCTTCTGAGGGAAAATGACCGAGCCCATCGAATTCGATACCGAACGCCTGCGGTTGCGTCAGTGGTGCGCCGCCGACCGGGAGCCTTTCGCGGCACTCAACGCGGACCCCGATGTCATGGCGTTCTTTCCGGCGTCGCTCACGCGCGCGGAAAGTGATGCGCTGGTTGATCGTTGTCAGGCGCTGATCGCCGAGCGCGGTTGGGGTTTCTGGGCGGTGGAAACAAGCAGCGCACGGGAGTTCATTGGTTTCGCCGGGTTGCACACCCCGGCGCCGGATCTGCCGTGCTCGCCCTGTGTGGAGGTCGGTTGGCGGCTGGCGGCAAAGCATTGGGGCAGGGGTTTCGCTACCGAGGCGGCGCGGGGCGCGCTTCGGGTTGGGTTCGAGCGGCTGGGATTGCTCGAAATCGTGTCGTTCACCCCGCTCGGCAATCTCAGATCACGTGCGGTCATGGAAAGACTGGGTATGCAGTACGCAAAGGAAACCTTCGAACACCCTGCGATTCCGGTCGGTCATGGGCTGCGAAAGCACTGCCTGTACCGGTTGTCGCGCGAGCGATGGCGGGCGACTGGCACATGAGAATGATCTCTTCTCTGGCATGCAAAGGCGTCGCTTGGTTCTGTTTTGTCGCCCAGGTTATGGTGACCGTCCTGCGTGGTACGGAGGGTGGTGGGCTGACATGAGATGGAAAGGCATTCATCACGTCGAGTTTTCGGTTCTCGATTACGAACAGTCCCTGGCGTTTTTCGACAAGATGTTCGGGTGGCTTGGCTACAAGAGCTTCTGGACGCTGGATATCGGTTATCGCTCGACGTATTACATGGCGCGGTTTCCGCTTTTCCATAGCTACATCGGCATTCAACCCGCGCAAGCGGGGGGCAAACTGGATTCGACGAGGCGCCAGCCGGGTATTCACCACATCGCGCTCTGGGCCAGAAATCGGCGGGAGGTCGACGAGTTCCATCAAGGGTTTTTGTTGCCCCATGGCGTGGAGGTGACCGATCCACCGGCCGAGTATCCGGTGTACACGCCGGGCTATTATGCGGTTTTCTTCAATGATCCGATTACCGGCCTGCACTTCGAGCTCAGCCACACGCCGCTTGTTCCTTCCCTCGCGGCCTATAGAAGGTGGGTCGGTGCCCTCAAAGAAGAAGGGAAGCGACATCCGCAGTGGAAGCGACCACCCTGGAAGGAGGCGATGCGTGCACTTCCTTCAAAAACGGAGTAGGCATTGATAATGCCGTCAACAAGAACTGGCTCTGACCTTCCTGCCGGGGACGCCCCACGGCCGCTAGCACCTCGATCTGCTCCGCGCGCCCGGAGGAAAGATTGCCGCAAGAATGCGTGTTGTCGCCAGGGAATAACGCCGTGAAGACTACAAATTATTTCCAGTCCCTTCGAGGTCGCCCGGATCGGGCCATCATCAAGCACGAGTGGATTCAGTACGTTATGGATAATCCCGAGCGCGAACACATTCAAGCTGACGGAAGAATCCGCAAATGGGCTAAAATCGGCGAATATGGAGACCGATACCTAAGGGTGATTCTGTTGCCGGATGGGGCGACCGTACATAACGCGTTTTTTGACCGAGGATTTAAGGAATGAAAGTCAAGTATTTTGACGATACAGACACTCTATACATTGAATTTCGTGATAGCGAAATAGTTGAGTCTAAGGACCTTGACGAAAATACGGTTCTAGATGTGGACGCGAATGGTAATGTATGTGCCATCACCTTCGAACATGCCAGCCAAAGGACGGATGTGCGTCAGCTTACGGTAGAAGGTATAGCGGCATAACAACTGTTGAGCGCCCCTGCCGGGGCTCGGAAGCTACTTCCGGTCAGACGCAAACTTCGCAAGATCCGGAACAACGCTTCAAGACATTGTGCTCGGGGCCCGAGTTCAAAGTGCTTTTGGTTATTCATGCTGAACTTAGGGAAAACCGTATTCGCATCATCTCCGCCCGGAAAGCGGATCGCGGTGAAACCCGGCAGTACCATCAAGGCCTAGGCTATGAGTGAAGATTTCAGTAAAGGAAAGCGTGGTGCCGTTGTCAAACCCGATCCGAACAAGCTTCGGATCACCATTCGGCTGGACGCGGACATCGTTGAGCACTTCAAGAGCCTGGTCCACGCCGCGGGGGGCGGGAACTATCAGTCTCTCATCAATGAAGCCCTGCGCGAGCACATCAAGGCCCACGACAAGTCGTTGGAAGATGCGCTGCGCAAGGTGATCCGGGAAGAATTGAAACAGGCTGGGTGAAGGGTATCGGGCTGCGGCCCGCTGCGGCGCGGCAACGCCGGTGCCGGCCAGCACCGGCGTGGTAATCGATCGGCTCCCGGTCGATCCCGCTGACCACAAGACCGGCAGCCCTACTACTCCCAGGCCCCGTTCTCCTCTATGATGCCCTGACCCTGAACCGCCCTGTGGGGGCGCCCCATGCCCGCTACCGCATCGACCCGCCGCGCGCTCTACGCCCTGACCATTTTTCTCAGCTCTGCCGGCCTGATGGCGCTGGAGATCGCCGCGGCGCGCCTGCTGGCGCCTTACATCGGGGTGTCGTTGTACTCCTGGACCACCATCATCGGGGTGGTGCTGGGCGGGCTGTCGCTGGGCAACTGGCTGGGCGGGGTGTGGGCGTATCGCGGCGCCGGCGAGACCGCGGCCGGGCTGACGCTGGGCGCCGGCGCGCTGGCGTGTCTGGCGGTGTTGCTATTGCTGACGCTGGTCGCCGTCCCGCTGCAGAACAGCGAGCTGGGTCTGCTGACGATCCCCTTCCTGTTCGTGGTGGCGTTGTTTTTTCTGCCGAGTCTGTTGCTCGGCGTCGTCACGCCGCTGCTGACGACGCTGGCGCTGCGCAGCGGCGCTCGCACCGGTCGAACAGCTGCTCTCGCCGCTGATTTTCAGGGTTCTGGGAAGGTAGGGACGGCGCCGCCAAAGATGGCCTGCGGAGCGGCCCGCCGCCGACCGGCCGGGTGGGCGGGGACCCGGCAGCGCGACAGCGGGGAGCGGGCCAGGACCGGGGCGTGAGGACTCGCCACCCTGGAAGCCAGGGGGCCGTAGGCAGAGAAGATCGAAGTGAGGCCGGAAGGCAACCTGAGCGAAGCCGATAAGAGCAACGGGGTTACCTGGCGGGGGAGCGTGCATATCAAGTACGCGATCAACAATCCCGAGAAAGACGCCTGGCAGGACGGCACCTCGACCTATCACCTGATCAAGAAGAACGGCGCGTTTCAAGTGTAGCTGGGCAGGGAATGCAGACTTAACGGCGCCCCTGAAATGGTGATACCTTAGCCGTCATGCAGTATGACGATGTCTTGTACGGAGCGACGGAGATCACCGAGCCGGTCCTGCTGGAGCTGATGGCCAGCGAGGCGATGCAGCGTACCCGGGGGGTATTGCAGCACGGCATCACGGCGCTGCTGGGGATCACGCCGCCGTTCAGCCGTTTCGATCATGGCGTGGGGGCGATGCTGCTGGTGCGCCGCCTGGGCGCCGGGCTGGAAGAGCAGGTGGCGGCGCTGTTGCACGACGTCAGTCATACCGCCTTCAGCCACGTCATCGATTTCGTGTATGACGACCACGACGGACAGGGTTATCACGAGCAGATGAAGCTCGAGGTCGTCGCGCGTTCCGACATCCCCGGTATTCTGGCCCGCCACGGCATCGACTGGCGCGCGGTGATGGATGAAGACCGGTTCCCGCTGCTGGAGCAGCCCTCGCCGGCGTTGTGTGCCGACCGGCTGGATTATTTCCTGCGCGACCTGGAATTCCTGAAACTCGCCAACCGGCAGGAGATAGCGGCGGCGCTGGCGGCGCTACGGGTCGTCGGGCGGCGCATGGTGGTCGCCGACGCCGACGCCGCGCGCTGGCTCGCCTATACCTTCATCGAGGCCGATCGGGCCAGCTGGTCGAGTCTGCGCGAAGTCGGCCTGTACCAACTCACCGCCGAGGCCATCAAGGCCGCCAAACGCCACGGCTGCGTCGCCGAGGCGGATCTGTGGGGCTCCGATGCCGCGCTGTGGCGCAAGTTGCAGGGCGCCGACCACCCCGAGGTCGCGCGACTGGTGAGCCGGATCACGCCGGGCACGCGTTTTGTGCTGGACGAGGCGCAAGCGGCCTTCCGGGTCACGACCAAGGTCAGAAGTATCGATCCCCCGGTCAGCCACGGGAGCGCGGTGACCGCCTTGTCCGCGCTCGATCCCGCGTTCGCGCGCCACCGCCGGATTTACCTTGAGAGCAAGCGGGGGCCATGGTCGCTGGCGCTCGTCGGCCAGGGTCTGGAGGTCTCGGTTGCGACGTCGGTCGGTGCCGGTAGCCGGGCGTTGGGCAGCTAAGAGGCTGGCGTGGAACTGCGCGCGGCGACGGAGCAGGATTTCGAGGCGATCGTCGGTCTGGTCCCGACGCGCGAGGAGCTGTTTTTCGTCTACCCCAAGGGCGAGCACCCGTTCAGCGTCGAGCAGGTGCGCGCCCTGGCCCGTTCCCGCGAAGCGCTGACGGTGGCGCTCGAGGACGCGGTGGTGATCGGCTTCGCCAACCTCTATGATGTCCAACCTGGGTGCTCGGCCTTCATCGGCAACGTCGTGGTGGCGCGGGCGTGGCGTGGACAAGGCGTCGGGCGGCGCTTGGTCCGGCACATGGTCGCCTTGGCGCGCGACGAGTATGGCGCGCGCGAGGTGAGGATTTCGGTCTTCAACACCAACACCCCGGCGTTGCTGTTGTACGCGGACGCCGGTTTCCGTCCCTACGCGCTGGAGCGGCGGACGGATCCGGCGGCGGCGCGGGTGGGGCTGATCCACATGAAGTTGGCGTTGCCTGGGCGTTAACGCCGCTCAGCCGCGGCGCCAGTTACCCTGGGAGGGCGTTCGATGCAACGCAAGCAGTACTCGGGTCGGTGGACCTCCTTCGTTGGTTCGCGCGCTCGTGGCCGGGCGGTGCGCGGGCTGGAAGAGGAAGGCAACCCCAGGCATCGGGTCCGCGTCGAGCACAACCGGGAGACGCTGCTGGTGCACCTCTCGGACGAGGACGGGAAAGGCTGGACCACGCTCGCCATCGACCGGTCCAGTCGGAGGTGGGCGGTGGCGCAGAACCGGCGCCAGCTGCGGGCCGCGACAGCGGCGTATGAACAGCTCTACCGAACGGGTGCCTTAACCCCGGAGGGAAGCTAGGCGGCGGCCACCGCCGGTGGTGGTCGGCCATTGGAATGCAGGAGGAGTCTCGTGTCGTCATCGAAAGTGCTGGGTCAATGTTTTTGTGGCAGGGTGAGCTATGAAGTCAGCGGCAATCTGGGGATATTCCAGTACTGCCATTGCTCCCGCTGCCGGAAATTCACCGGCAGCGCGCACGCCGCCAATCTGCTGGTGTCTCCGGAGCATTTCAGGTGGCTGGGCGGGGAGGAACACGTCGGCCGGTATGAGCCGGAGGACACCAAGCATTTCGCGACGTCGTTCTGCAAGGTCTGCGGGTCGTCGCTGCCCTGGTTGGGCAAAACCGGAAAGGCGGTGGTGGTGCCGGCGGGCACCCTGGACACCGACCCCGGGATCAGGCCGTTCCAGAACATCTTCTGGGGCTCGCGCGCGCCCTGGTACGAGGAGGCCAGCGGTTTGCCCAAGTATGACGAGCTGCCGCCCAAAAAACGCTGAACCTGCCCGTCAGGAACCGTGCGCCGCGCGCTCCAATTCTGGCACCGCATCGGTCCAGGTGGGTATCCCGGCTTCCCCGCGTTCACGAACCGCAGCCTATAATGGCCGGCGGCACTAATATCGTCTTCGCGGGTGGGCCAGGGCGTTGGACGTCCGGGTCGGCCGGTCGGCGGTAGCGACGCTCCGCTCCCCATTATGTCGCGTTGTCTTTGACTGGAGGTCACCATGCTCAAACCCGTTATCAACATCGCCGATATCCCCCTGGAACCACGCCCACCCGCGTTTGCCCCTTCCGGTGAGGCCGCCGAGCGTTTCGATGCCCGGATGGGGTTCATCTCCCCGCGCATCGGGGCGCAGAAGCTCGGCTACAACCTCACCGCCGTGCCTGTCGGAAAAAGGGCGTTTCCCGCGCACAACCATCACGCCAACGAAGAGATGTTCTTCGTCATGCAGGGGTGCGGCGAACTGCGCGTCGGTGAACAACGCTATCCCGTTCGCCTCGGCGACGTGATCGCGTGCCCACCGGGCGGACCGGAACTGGCCCACCAGATCGTCAATACCGGTGACGAGGAGTTGCGCTATCTCGCGGTCAGCACCATGATATCGCCAGAACTGGTCGAGTATCCGGACTCCGGCAAATTCGGCGTGCTCGCCGACCGGCCCCCGGGCGTGGACGGTACGCCGCAACGTTTCATGTTCGTCGGGCGCGAAGGTGGGTCGCTGGACTATTGGGAGGGGGAGTGACGCCAGCAACAGCGGGCGCCTCACGGGTTTGGCCAGAGGAGAAGGCAGGTTGGAGATGGCTTTCCAGGCATGCTGCGTGACCGCGGTTTTGCCGCCACCGTCTCCAGAGCGAGGGCTTCAGCAGCAGCGCCGGATAGTGCAGCAGCGGCAGGTAGTGCAGTAGCAGCACGCCCAGGACCACCATCCACAACAGCTGCGACAGCGCGATCCAGTGCGCATGAAACGCCGGCAGCGGCATCGGCACCAAACCGGCCGCTGCGTTATAGTATATCCGTATCGCAACCCGCGGGGGCGCCATGATGGCCATAACCAACACCCAGTCCGGCACCAACGTTCATGAGGTCGCCGACGGTATCTACCGCATCAATACCCCGGTGAAGTTCGAAGGCGGTATGACCTTTTCCTTCAATCAGTATCTGATCGCCGACGACGAACCCCTGTTGTTTCACACCGGACCGCGCGCGCTGTTCGCGCTGGTGCGCGAAGCGCTCGAAAGCGTGCTGCCGGCCGCGTCGCTGCGCTATATCGGTTTTTCCCATTTCGAGGCCGACGAGTGCGGTTCGCTAAACCAATGGCTGCAAGCGGCCCCGCAAGCCTCGCCGCTGTGCGGACGTATCGGGGCCATGGTTTCGATCGAGGATATCGCCGAGCGTGCGCCGCGCGTCATGGCCGATGGCGAGGCGCTGGCGCTGGGCAGGCACCGCCTGCGCTGGTTCGACACCCCGCACCTGCCCCACGGCTGGGATGCGGGGCTGCTGACAGAGGAGACTACCAGGACGCTATTGTGTGGTGACCTGTTCACCCAAGGCGGCGGTTCCGAGCTTCCCGCGGTGACGGCATCCGACATCCTGGGGCCCAGCGAGGCGTTTCGCGCCAGAATGGATTATTTCTCTCATGCAAGGAATACCCACGAGATGCTCGAACGGCTCGCCGCCACCGGACCGACCACCCTGGCGTGCATGCACGGCAGCGCCTGGCAGGGGGACGGCGCCGCCCTGTTGCGCGCCCTGGCCGCTGAACTGGACAGGTGAAAGCGCAGCTACGGGCCGCTGGCTTCGGGTCTTGGCGCGTGCTCCCAGGCCCGGTCCGACAGGTAGAGCGGCCGCCTCAGCCGCGCGCGGGCTTGAGCAGTAACGGCAGGTAGTGCAGCAGCAACACGCCGAAGGCCACCATCCACAGCAGCTGCGACAACTCGATCCAGTGCCCATAGAACGCCGGCACCAGCACCGGCAGCAGCACCCGCACCAGGCCGGCGACCACCAGCAGCGCGAGTGCCAGCGGCATCAGCCGCAGCGGTTCATGCACGCTGCGCCCGGTGTGGCCCAGCGACACGCGCGTCATCATGCTCAAGGTCATCAGGCCGATACCGCCCACGGCAAAGGCGTGCAGCGCGGGAAACTTCAGCAGCGGCAGCCATGGGGCCAGCGCCGACAACAAAAAGCCGCCGGTGATGAACGCATACGCCAGATAGAGGCTCCACAGCAACGGCTTGCGCCAGAGCCCCGCCGTATGCCAGCCCGCCAGGCGGTACAGGTGCAGCGCGAACAGTAAACCCGCCAGCACGCCGGCGACGCGCGCGTAGGGGGTGAAGACCGTCAACCCAAAAAATACCACAAACAACACCAGCGCCGCCACATCCACCCGCCCCGAGTTGCGCAGCGCCACCGGTGCGTCCAGACCGCGCTCGATGAAAAACGGAATCAAGCGGCGGCTCATGGTCAGTATCAGACCGATCACGAGATAGAAGCCGCCATACAGACCCCACTGCACACCCTGATCGACATACCCCAGCGCGCCCAGGTAAAACAGCAGATTGCCTACCCCCAACAGCAACACCTTGCTGAGGACGCCGCTTTGCTGCTTCTGCCGTTTCCGGACAATGGGTCGCGCCACGGCCAGCAACAGATAAAGACTGAACAAGCCGTCGAACCAGGCCGCCGCCGCCAGCCCGTTGCCCGGCAGATAGAAACTCACCCTTGCACTCAGCCACAACAACAGCAGCAGCAACAGGGGCCACCCGCGCAGCGTCGGCAGGCCCGTCCAGTTGGTCACCGCCGTGAGCAGAAAACCCGCAATCACCGCCAGCGCATAACCATAGACCATCTCGTGCGCATGCCAGAGCGCCGGCGCCAGGCCGTTGAACGTCGCAGGCAGCCCTAGCCCATAACTGGCGAACCACACCGCCATGGCGAACACGGCATAGACCACAGCCGCGAGAAAGAAAGGCCGGAAGCCCAGCGAAAGCACCGGCAGGCGCGCGACAGAAACGGTAGACATCATCCAGACTCCAAGCGATGAGGCCAAAGGCCGATAGGGAATATTAGCACTTCGTGAATCAGGTGGTGTATAGGTGTGTGCAATGCCGGGGCGTCGAGGACAGGATCAGTGTGTAATGGAGCTCACAATTGTTAAGGCGGGAGAGGCTGAGAGCCGTGCGTGGGCGGGCTGTGGTGGACTGTTGAAGGTGCTCAAGAATTCAAGGAGACTATCAGCCACTTACAGGGAGATTAACTGCCGGCAACATGACGATGACAACCACTCGCTCGATATCATCCCTCGCTCAGTGCGTAGCGGGCAAGCGCAGGGTGTTTGGTGCTGTCGAGCGTGTGCTCATAAGTTGGCTTTTCATAGATATGGATAATTTACAGTATTTGGAAAATGACTATGAAAAGGCGGAGTTCTTAATGAATACCCTGATAGGCCACGCCACGCAAGATGGTTGCGGCGGAACAGAACAAGACTACGTTCAGTTGCGTAAATATTTTTTAGATAATCCCGCAACAAAAGAATTGTTACCAAGTTGGGTTAGGGTAAATCGAAATACCAGTCAGTTCTGGCAGTTTATAAAATATAAATTCACAACTTATGCGGAGCGAAGAGATTTCATTTGGAATGAAATGAATCCGTTACTCGAATTCTGTGAGTCAAGGCAGAGTTTCCCTGCTGAGAAGACAATTAGTGAAGTTTTTAGTAAGTTTGATGAGGCAGGTATTCACAGTGCTTGGCAAAAGGCGCTGGAGCGAAAGTCCTCTGACCCGGAAGGCGCCATTACGATATCCAGAACAATCCTTGAGAGTGTATGCAAACATATCCTTGATGAAATAGGTGTTGAGTACGACTCAAACAAAATAGAGTTATCCGATCTTTATAAAAAAGCAGCAAATGAACTTAATTTATCACCTTCCCAGCACACAGAGGACATTTTTAAACAAATATTGGGTGGTTGCTCGGGCATCGTTAACGGTCTGGGTTCATTAAGAAATAAGCTTGGCGATGCGCATGGGAAAGGCAAAACGAACATCAGGCCAGCGCCTAGACACGCCGAATTGGCAGTAAACTTGTCCGGCTCAATGGCCTTGTTTCTTTTGAAAACATTTAATGCGAGACAGAGCTAACAAGGGGCACGTTCGGGCGCAAACCACGCTTCGCTTTCGCAGAAGCCGCTTTCTCGTTATATCGAGCATTCTCAAGCAGGCTGGTCTAAAATAGCCGTGAGGAGTATGGCATGAAATGCATGGTGGTCATCGAAAAAGGGGAAGCCGGGTACGGTGCGCATGTTCCTGATTTGCCTGGTTGTGTCGCCGCAGGTAAAACCCGGGAAGAGGTTCTGGAGCTTATCAAGGGCGCCATCGAGTTTCATATCGAGGGTCTTGTTGAAGCAGGCGAGCCTGTTCCACCACCCTCTTCGGCAAGCGAAATCATTGAAGTTAACGCTGCGTAAAAACACAGCGAATTCGCGCCTTTTCAGGGCGCTTTACCTCGCTTGCGCGTGCCCGTTCATGCGCAATGTCGTTCATGATAGTGCGGCCAGATTGACGCATAACTCCACTCGCAACTAGAGAAGAGAGTTCCCACGGTTTCGTTGACACCCTGAACTAACAGTTCAGGAGTGATTAAAGATGCCAAAACCAGGACCAAGAACGACGTACAAGTACAGTGAGGAATTCAAGGCGACGGCCGTCAAGTTGAGCCAATTGCCCGGG
>JASBSS010000032.1 GCA_030148805.1 Thiogranum sp.
CGAATCGGGTTGCCCCGACGGTTTCCAGTACATGCATCCGGTGATGCGCAAGAACTTCGGTCAGTGGAAATACCACGACGATCCGCAGCCCGGCGTACTGCGCCACGTGGCCTTCAGCGGCGACCAGGTCTTCACCATCAAGGCCGGTACCCAGCGTATCCTCGACGTGTTCACCCTGCGTACCCTGTGCGACATCGGTGACAAGTACGCCGACGGCTACATCCGTTTCACCATCCGTTCCAACATCGAATACATTGTCACCGACGAAGCCAAGGTGCAGCCGCTGATCGACGCGCTGACCAACGCCGGTTTCGTCGTCGGCGGCACCAAGAACTCCGTCACCAGCCTGTCCCACACCCAGGGCTGGCTGCACTGCGACATTCCCGGCACCGACGCCTCGGGCGTGGTGAAGTCCATGATGGACGAGCTGATCGGCGAGTTCACCGCCTGGAACATGCCCAACCGCGTGCACATCACCACCTCCTGCTGCCAGATCAACTGCGGCGGCCAGGGTGATATCGCCATCAACGTCCAGCACACCAAACCGCCGAAGATCGACCACAACCTGGTCTCCAACGTCTGTGAGCGTCCTTCGGTGGTCGCGCGTTGCCCGGTAGCCGCGATTCGTCCGGCCATGGTCAACGGCAAACCCTCGCTGGAAGTCGACGAGAAGAAATGCATCTGCTGCGGCGCCTGCTTCCCGCCCTGCCCGCCGATGCAGATCAACGACGCCGAGCACACCAAGCTGGCGATCTGGATCGGTGGCAACCACTCCAACGCCCGCGGCAAGCCGACCTTCCAGAAGCTGGTCGCCTCCGGCATCCCGAACAACCCGCCGCGCTGGCCCGAAGCCACGGCTATCGTCAAGCGTATTCTGAAGGAATACAAAGCCGGTGCGAAGGATTGGGAACGTATCAACGAGTGGGTCGAGCGTATCGGCTGGCCGCGCTTCTTCGAAGTGACCGGACTGCCGTTCACCAAGTACCACGTGGATAACTGGCGCGGCGCGCGTGCAAGCCTGAACGCTTCAACCCACATCCGTTTCTGATCCGGGAGAGCCGAGGCATGAAGTTATCCGTATTGGTTAATGAAGGGCCGTATCAGCATCAATCGGCTGATTCTGCGATACAGTTCACCAAAGCCGCTCTGGCCAAAGGCCATGAGATTTATCGTGTGTTCTTCTACCACGATGGCGTGAACAACGGTACGCGCTTTGCGGTTCCACCGCAGGACGACCGTAATATTACGCACGAATGGTCCTCTCTGGCCAAAGAGCACGGCCTCGATCTGGTGGTATGCATTGCCGCGGCGCAACGCCGCGGCATACTCGACGAGAACGAAGCCAAACGCCAGGGCAAAGACGGTGACAATATCGCCGAGGGTTTCCGCATTTCCGGGCTCGGCCAGCTCATCGAGGCGGGCATCCAGTCCGACCGCCTGGTCATCTTCGGCGACTAATTGAGGAATTATAAGTTATGGCAGAACCATGGGAAGACGATGAACTTGACGGCCCCGTGCGCAAGTTCATGTATGTCAACCGTCGGGCGCCCTACGGCACCATCTATGCACTGGAGTCGCTGGAAGTCGTGTTGATCGCCGCCGCCTTTGAGCAGGACGTGAGCCTGGTGTTCATGGACGACGGCGTCTATCAGATCAAGAAAGAACAGAACACCGACGCGATCGGTGTCAAGAACTTCTCTCCGACCTATCGCGCCCTGGAGGGCTACGACGTCGAGAAGCTCTACGTGGAAAAAGAGTCGCTGGAGTCGCGCGGCCTGACCACCGACGATCTGATCGTACCCGTACAGGTGGTTGAAAAGGACCAACTGGCCGAGCTGATGGAAGAGCAGGAAGTCATCCTGAGCTTCTAGGAGAGATATTCACAATGCCTATGCTACACACGGTAAACAAGTCGCCTTTCGAGCGTCGTACCCTGGATACCGCGCTGCGCCATGCGGTCAAGGGTTCAGCCATTCTGTTGATCGAGGACGGTGTGTATGCCGCTTTCGACGGAACGGTGGTCGCCGACAAGGTCAAGGCCGCGCTCTCGGATCACAAGATCTATGTGCTCGGTCCGGACGTCGCCGCCCGCGGCATGTCCGAACACCACGTTATCGACGGTATCGACGTGGTGGATTACGGCGGATTCGTGGATCTTGTCACCGAATACGACAAGGTTCAGTCCTGGTTATAAACCGCAATTGATTTGCACTATGACAGCTGCAAACGAGGAGAGATAACATGCCTATCGAAGTAAACGGGAAGTCGCTGGAAGTTGATGAAGAGGGCTATCTGGCCAACCTGAACGAGTGGGAACCCGAGGTTGCCACCATCATGGCCAAGGAAGACGGCACCGAGCTGACCGAGAACCACTGGGAAGTGATCAACTTCCTGCGTGAATACTACGAGGAATACCAGATCGCACCGGCCGTGCGCGTGCTCACCAAAGCCATCGGCAAGAAGCTGGGCAAGGACAAGGGCAACAGCAAATACCTGTATGAGCTGTTCCCCTACGGTCCGGCGAAACAGGCCTGTAAGTACGCCGGCCTGCCGAAGCCGACCGGTTGCGTCTGATCGCCGGACGTAGCGGACAACGGGGGGAGCTTGCCTCCCCCCTCGTTTTGTACAACAGATTTTTTCCAAGGAGAGTGACGCGTGACTCTGGTTACGACTCTGTATGTCGGACTGTTCTATGCTGCGACGATTATTCTTGTAATCGGTATCGCACTGCGCATCAAGAAATACGCCCAGGCACCCGCTCCCCTGAAGATTCCCACCATGCCGGCGCCGCGCACGCAAACCGGTGTGGTAATGCGCATGTTTCGCGAAGTGGTGTTTTTCGAAAGCCTGTTCCGCGCCAACAAGTGGACCTGGCTCTTCGGTTGGTTGTTCCACTTCGGGCTGCTCCTGGTGTTGCTGCGTCATCTGCGCTATTTCACCGAGCCGGTCTGGTTCTGGGTTAACTGGATCCAGCCTTTCGGCAAGTACGCCGCTTTCGCCATGGTGATCGGCCTGCTCGGTCTCTGGGGCCGTCGGTTTCTGGTCGACCGGGTGCGCTACATCTCCACCCCCTCCGACCATCTGATACTCGCCCTGCTCGTGGGTATCGGTCTGAGTGGCCTCGGCATGACCTATGTCGCACACACCGATATCGTGGCGCTCAAATCCTTTGTGCTCGGACTGATGTACTTCTCGCCTCAGCCGCTGCCGGCAGACTTGTTCCTGTTGACCCATCTCGCACTGGTGGCGCTGCTGATGATTATCTTTCCGATCAGCAAGCTCATGCACGCGCCGGGCGTGTTCTTCAGCCCGACCCGCAACCAGACCGACAGCTCGCGCGAGCGGCGTCATGTCACCCCCTGGGCACAACCCGTGGAAGCGGTGCAGAGCGGCAAACGGTAACGGAGCGGAGGAATTAGCGTGGCCGATTTTGAAGTCCCTGTATTAAACGAATACCCGATCATCCCCAAGGTCAAGGAAGGGGTGATGGCGCACTCCTCGCCCTTTATCGCAGCGGAAAAGTTCCAGACTCCGCTGGGTTACCCGGGTGAACTTCCGGACAACTGGAAGGAAGTGGCCATCGACAAGATGGGCGAGTTGCTGGGCAAATACCGCTCGCTGCAGGTGTTTCTGGATATCTGCGTCCACTGTGGCGCCTGCACCGACAAGTGCCACTACTATCTGGGGACCTCGGATGCCAAGAACATGCCGGTGGCGCGCCAGGAGCTGCTGCGCAAGGTCTATCGCCGTTATTTCACCTTTGCCGGAAAGTATTTTCCGAAGCTGGTCGGTGCCATCGACCTGAGCAAGGAAGTCCTGGACGACTGGTACAGCTACTTCCATCAGTGCTCCCAGTGCCGCCGTTGCTCGGTCTTCTGTCCTTATGGCATAGACACCGCGGAAATCTCCATGGCCGCGCGCGAAATCCTGGACACCGTCGGCAAGGGCCAGAAATACTGCAATGAGATCATCGGCAAGGTCTTTGTCGTCGGCAACAACCTCGGTCTGCCGGAACCGGCGCTGCGCGACACCTTGGAAGGTCTCGAGGAGGAAGTCGAGGAAGACACCGGCGTGAAAGTACGTTTCCCACTGGATGAAAAAGGTGCGGAAGTGCTGCTGGTCACGCCGTCTGCGGACTTTTTCGCCGAGCCTCATGTCGACGGTCTGATCGGTTACGGCAAGGTCTTCCACGAAGCCGGCGTCAGTTGGACTGTCAGTTCCAAAGCGAGCGAAGCGGCCAACTTCGGCATGTTCATCGGCAGCTATGAAAATATGCGTCGTGTCGCTCTGCGCATACGCGAAGCGGCCGAGGAATTGGGTGTCAAGCGCATCATCTTCGGCGAATGCGGCCACGCCTGGCGCGTCGCTTACAGCTTCCTCAACACCCTGGCCGGTCCGTTTGATTTTCTCGATCCCAAATACCCGGTACCGCAACATATCTGCGAGTTCACCAATAACCTGATCAAGGAAAACAAGCTGCGTCTGAACAAGGAAGAAAACGATCACATGAAACTGACCTTCCACGATTCGTGCAACGTGGCGCGTGGCGCCGGCATGGGTAACGTCGAGGGTGGTCAGTTCACGATTCCGCGCGAAATCATCAAGGCGTGTTGTAACTATTTTTACGACATGCCCAAGGATACTATCCACGACGCCACCTTCTGTTGCGGCGGCGGCGGCGGTCTGCTGACCGACGATCTGATGGAGCTGCGGGTCAAGGGCGCACAACCGCGTATGGAGGCCCTGAAACGGGTGACGGAGGATCACGGGGTCACCAATCTGGCAGCGATCTGCGCGATCTGCAAGAGTCAGTTCGCCAAGACCCTGCCCTATTACGGATTTACGATGGACCAGATTGTCAGCGTGCACCAACTGGTCAGTAACGCGATTGTGCTGAAGGGCTCGGAGCAGGAAGCCGAGCTCGATGGTGCAGCCGAGTAATTTTTATCACGGTAACTTTGAATCACCAGCCGGGATTCATCTTGATTTAGGAGAGAATAGGCATGGCTACTTCTCGCGATGATACGAAACTGACGTTCAGAAAGTTCGAAGACGGCGATAACAAATGGGATAGCTGGACACACGCCATCTTCGAAGGCGACCATTCCCACAAGTGCCCGACCTATGTCCACCGCACGCCGCCCTGCCAGGGCAGCTGCCCCTCCGGCGAAGACATCCGTGGCTGGCTGGACATCGTGCGCGGTATCGAGCGTCCGCCGGAAGGTGTGAGCATGCAGGAATACGCCTTCCGCCGCTCCACCGACGCCAACCCCTTCCCGGCCATGATGGGCCGGGTTTGCCCGGCCCCGTGCCAGGACGGCTGCAACCGCAATGAAGTCGAGGACTTCGTCGGCATCAACGCCGTAGAGCAGTACATCGGCGACACCGCCTTCAAGGAAGGTTTCAAATTCCAGGCGGGCGCCGCGCTGACCGGCAAGAAAGTCGCCATCATCGGCGGCGGACCCGCCGGCATGGCGGCGGCCTTCCAGCTGCGTCGTCGCGGTATCGCCTCGACGATTTTCGACGATCACGAAAAGCTCGGCGGCATGATGCGCTACGGCATCCCCGGTTATCGTATTCCGCGCGAGGAGCTTGACCACGAGTGCCAGCGTATCCTCGACCTGGGCGATATCGAATTCAAGGGCAACACCCGTGTCGGCCGTGACGTATCGGTCGAGGACCTGGAGAAAGACTACGATGCCATTCTCTGGGCTCTGGGCTGCTGGACCGGTCGCGGTCTGCCGCTGGAGGGCTGGGATGAGACCCCGAACTGCGTGTCGGCGGTCAAGTTCCTTGAGAACTTCAACAAGGGCAAACTGAAATACACCGCCAATCGCATCGTCTGTGTGGGTGGCGGCGATACCTCCATCGACGTGGTTTCCGTCTCCCGGCGTATCGGCACGCTGAAGGACCTGCAGGAAAATCCGGAAGACGTGGTCAACGGCAAGATCGAGCATGGCGACGTCGACGCGTCGTTGAAAAAGGCCTGTGACAACGTCACCCTCACCGCTCTTTTCCCGCGTGACCAGATGACGGCGGCCGAGCACGAGGTCAACGACGCCATCACCGAAGGTGTCAACATCATGAACGAAGTGATGCCGGTGGAGATTATTCGCAACGCCGAAGGTCGTGCCACCGCGCTGAAGCTGGTCGACTGCAAGTGGGAAAGCAACGGTCCCGTGGCGGTCGAGGGCGGCAAGGAACACATCGTCGAGTGCGACATGATCGTGGCCGCCATCGGCCAGGGCGGTGAAATGAGCGGTCTTGAAGCCTACGCCAACGAGCGCAACCTGATCGACGCCGACAAGTTCTACCAGGTTCCGAACCGTCCCGGTCATTTCGTCGCCGGCGACATCGTGCGTCCTCACCTGCTGACCACCGCCATCGGTCAGGGCTCCATCGCCGCCGAGTCGATTCAGCACTATCTGAACAACGAGGAATTGCGCAAGCGGCCCAAGGTCGACAAGCATCATTTCTCGCTGCTCGACAAGATGAAGGAAGCCGGTCTCGAACCCGCCGCCTACACCCAGGGCGAGACCCGCGGCACCAGCTTCGAAAAGTTTGCCGTGCACAACTACGAAGACCGCTCCAAGAACGAGGTCATCACCGCCGACAAGCTGTTCCTGGGCCACTTCAAGTTCACGCCGCGACTGCTGCGTGAAGAAGACGTGCCGAGTTCCGAGGAAGTGTTGGGCCACTTCGCCGAACGCATGAAGGGCTACTCAGACGAGCAGGCGGTGGCCGAGGCCGAGCGCTGCATGAGCTGCGGCATGTGCTTCGAGTGCGACAACTGCGTCATCTACTGTCCTCAGGATGCCGTGTTCCGCGTCAACAAGGCCGAGGCGACCACGGGCCGCTATGTGGACACCGACTACGCCAAGTGCGTCGGTTGCCACATCTGCTCGGACGTCTGCCCCACGGGCTATATCGACATGGCGCTGGGTGAATAAGGGAGCCAGGGGGATGACCCAATGTTCGCCGATAAGTCGCGTGCTTGCCCTGCTGCTGCTGTTGCTGCCTCTGGTGGCGACAGCAGACAGCGACCAGGGCGGGGAAAAAGAGGCTCTGCCGTTTTCCGACCTCACCTTTCCCGAACCTGCCAGGCACTACAGCGCCGAACAGAAGTGCGTTCAGCCTGTCGAGGAAATGCGCAAGAACCACATGAAATACATCCTGCATCAGCGTGACGAAACCGTCCATCGCGGCATTCGCACTCGCCGCTATGCGTTGGAGGAATGTGTCAACTGCCATACCGCGAAGGATGACGAGGGCGAGTATGTTCCGATCAACGCCCCCGATCAGTTCTGTTACAGCTGCCACAGCTATGCCTCGGTAAAAATCGACTGTTTTCAGTGTCACGCGACCAAGCCGGTGCGACCTTCGACATTGAACACGCCCGAGTCCAACGCGGCCAACAGCACCGAGAAGCTTTCCAACGATATCAGGCAGCTCCTAGCTTCCGAAGGACAAGCGCAATGAGCGAATCCAGCAAACTGGCAGACGCCGCTCGCCGGAATTTTCTCGCCAAGGCCGGTGTTGCCGCCGGCGCGGCAGCGGTGGCCCCGGGGGTTTTTCTCAGCACCTCGCCGGCCCAGGCCCGCCCCGCCGACGAACCGGTCAGCAGCGCCAAACGCTGGGGCATCCTGGTCGATACGACCAAGTGCGCCTCCGATTGCAGCGCCTGTGTGAGCGCCTGCGAGAACGAGAACGGCTGGGGCAGCTCGGAGCCCAATTCCAGCGCCGAGCAGAAGGCCCACTGGATCCGCTCGGTCACTATCAAGAACAAAGCCACCGGTTTTGCCAAGACCCTGCCGATGATGTGCCAGCACTGCGAAACCCCTCCCTGCGTCGATGTGTGCCCGACCGGAGCCTCGTTCCGTCGCGCCGACGGAATCGTCCTGGTGGACAAGCACATCTGCATCGGCTGCCGTTACTGCATGATGGCCTGCCCTTACAAGGCCCGCAGTTTCGTGCACGAGGATCTGCACGACCAGAAACCCTGGGCGCCGCGTGGCAAGGGCACCGTGGAGTCGTGCACCCTGTGCGATCATCGTGTCGACAAGGGTGAGATACCCGCCTGCGTCGAGGCTTGCAGCGCGGACAACCACAACGCGCTGATTTTCGGCGATCTGTATGATGAGAACAGCGAAATCTCCAAAGCGCTCAAGGCCAAGGACAGCGTCGAGTTACGCGCCGACCTGGGTCTGAACACCGGCGTACGCTATCGCGGCATCTGAAGATAACAACAGGAATACCGATCAAGTCATGAAACTATCGATGAACTATCGTGAAATCGAAGGCAAGAGCGCCGGGTTCTGGATACTTCTCGGCGGTCTCGCCCTGGTGATCGCATTGGCCGGCGGCGCCACCTTGTACATGGAGCACGAAGGTCACTACGTGACGGGCATGAACAACCAGATCGTCTGGGGCATGCCTCACGTGTTCGCGATCTTCCTCATCGTCGCCGCCTCGGGGGCGCTGAATGTCGCCTCCATCGGCACGGTGTTCGGCAAGCCCATATACAAGCCCCTGGGAAGACTCTCGGGGCTGCTGGCGATCGCCCTGTTGCTGGGCGGCTTGATCGTGCTGGTGCTCGACCTTGGCCACCCGGATCGATTGATCGTGGCCATGACCTACTATAACTTCAAATCGATCTTCGCCTGGAACATCATCCTCTATAACGGCTTTCTCGCCGTGACGGTGGTCTATCTGTGGATGATGATGGAACGGCGGATGAACCGCTACTACCGCCCCGCCGGTTTCGTGGCCTTCCTGTGGCGTTTGATCCTGACCACCGGTACCGGTTCGATCTTCGGCTTTCTGGTCGCCAGACAGGCCTACGACGCGGCGATCATGGCGCCGATGTTCGTCATCATGTCCTTTTCCTATGGATTGGCCGTGTTCATCCTGGTGCTGATGGCCAGCTACAACTGGACCAGGCGTCCGTTGGGCGACGCGGTACTGTTTCGCCTGAAAAACCTGCTGGGTGTGTATATCGCCGCCGTGCTCTATTTTGTGCTGGTGTTCAATCTCACCAATCTCTACGCCACCGAGCACCATGGCATCGAACGCTTCATCCTGCTCGACGGCGGCATTTACACCGCGTTGTTCTGGATCGTGCAGATCGGTCTTGGCAGCCTGCTGCCCCTGGCCATGATCTATCACCCCACGCTCGGCAAGTCGCGACCGGCGATCGCCACGGCCGCGGCGCTGGTGATCATCGGCGCCTTCGCCCAGCTGTACGTCATACTGATCGGCGGTCAGGCGTATCCGCTGGAGATATTCCCGGGCTATGAGGTCAGCAGCGCCTTCTTCGACGGGCAGGTCAACAGTTATAGTCCCAGTATCTGGGAGATCACCCTCGGGGTGGGCGGCATCGCCCTCGCCCTGATGATCGTCACCGTCGCCGTGCGCGTGCTGCGTTTCCTGCCGGAAAGCCTGGAAGATGCCGCGGTGGACCCGCACGCCAAGAGCGCGTAGCTTCAGCCCACCGCGACGTTCCGGCAACCGGCCGGAGCGGCCGGCATGGGCGGGTAAGCCCATCAGACACGCCTGGCCGGCAGTCGCGGCCGTCTTTTGATTTCCGTTGCGACAGGAAGCGTATCCCGCAGCCATGGCTCAACTGTTCATCTCCGCGGCTCACAAGTCCTCCGGCAAGACCACCGTCACCCTGGGCTTGTGCGCGGCCCTGCGCGCGCGCGGTCTGAAGGTCCAGCCATTCAAAAAAGGACCGGACTACATCGACCCCATGTGGCTCGCTCATGCCGCCGGGCGCACCTGTCATAACCTCGACTTCTTCACCCAAAGTCACGAGGAGATACGCGAGACCGTCGGCTATTACGCTGCCGGCGCCGACATCAGCCTGATCGAGGGTAACAAAGGCTTGTACGATGGTCTCGACCTGGACGGCAGCAACAGCAATGCGGCCTTGGCCAGGCTGCTCTCGGCCCCGGTGGTTCTGGTGCTCGATGCCCGTGGCATGACCCGCGGCATCGCGCCGCTGATCCTGGGTTACCAGGCGTTCGATTCCCGGATACGGATCGCCGGAGTGATTCTCAACCAGCTCGGCGGCAGCCGGCATGAGTCCAAGTTGCGCGCGGTGATCGAACACTACACCGATGTGAGCGTGATTGGCGCCGTCGCCCGGGAAGGCGAAATGGAGATTCTCGAGCGTCATCTGGGGCTCATTCCGAGCAACGAACAAGAAGGCGCGCGGGCGCAGACAGACGCCATCGGGCAGCGCATCGCCGCCCAGGTGGATCTGGACCAACTGCTGGCCATCGGCGCCGCCAGCCCCGTTCCCGCGGCACCCGTCGCCGCGCCCTGCAGCATCGAGCCGCCCGGTATTCCGCTGCGTATCGGCATCGCCCGCGACGAGGCTTTCGGTTTCTATTATGCGGGAGATCTCGAGGCGATGAGTGCCGCCGGCGCCCGGCTGGTACCCATCGATACCCTGCGCGACCAACGGCTCCCGGAAATCGACGGTTTGTTCATCGGCGGCGGATTCCCCGAAAGTCACATGCGGCAACTGGAGGCAAACGCCGGGCTGCGTCGCAGTATCGGCGCGGCGATCGAAGCCGGTTTACCCGTCTATGCCGAGTGCGGAGGGCTGATGTATTTGTCGCGCAGTCTCAGCTGGCAAGGCGAGACCCGCAGTATGGTGGGCGTGGTGCCCGCCGACACCGTCATGCATTCGCGTCCTCAGGGCCGCGGCTATGTCAGACTGCGATCGACTCCGGCGCATCCCTGGTCACAGGGCGAGGACCCCGCGACCATCAACGCGCACGAATTCCATTATTCCTGTCTGAATGCTCTGCCCGCCGGCGGGAGCTTCGCCTTCGACGTTGTGCGCGGCGCCGGGATCGACGGCTCGCACGACGGCTATATCCATAAGAACCTGTTGGCGTGTTACACCCATCAGCGCACCACGCGCAGCAACCGTTGGACCGAACGCTTCCTGAAATTCGTCGCCGAGTGCAAAGCACGACGACCAGCCAATACCGACGTCTCATCTACACAGCAAGGGTAACACTATGATCTCAGTCACTCCGGCAGCCGCCGATCAGATCCGCGAATCCGCAAAAATCGGCAACATGGAAGGCATGCCGCTGCGAATTGCCGTGACCCGTCTGCAAAACGGCGCCTTCCACTACGCCATGGGTTTTGACGACCAGGCCCGCGAGGGCGACAAAACCTTTCAATCCGAGGGGATCGATATCGTGGTCGCGCCGCCCAGTCTGGAGCTGCTCACGGGCACCGTGGTCGATTACGTCGATATGGAAGGCAAGAAGGAAATCATTTTCATCAATCCGAACGATCCGGACCAGAAATAGACACGCCCGCGCGGCGCCCCGCTCTGGGCGGCGTGTGCCGCAGGCCCCGATCGGCGGTATAATGCTGTTCAGCCCACCAGAGAAACCCTGGAGCTTTCGATAGCCGGATGAACAGAGAATTCAATCCCCTGGCGGATACTGCCGCGCAACAGCGCCGGCGCCTGTTCGACTGGCCGACCACCGGCCAGTTTCTCGGCGCGCTCTCGGCGCTGGGCGTCATTCTGTTCGTCCTCGGCATACTGAATATCTGGTTTTTGCTGCATTCCGACACGGGGGGCTGGCTGCACCTGGCCAACAGCATCCTGCTGCTCGGCGGTGTGCTCCTGCTCTCCTATGCCTTTCACACCGCGCGGCGCAATCTGCTCGCCCCTCTCAACGAACTGCGCAACTGGGTCAATCGGATGCGCGAGGGACACCTGGAGGCCCGCCTGCCCCAGCCGAATCAACCCGATTTCACCATACTCTATCAGGACATCAACGCACTGGCCGAACGCCTGCAGTCGCTGTCCATGGACATGCAGTCGGAGGTGGCCAAACACACGCGCCGGATCCAGCAAAAGACTCATTCGCTGGAGATCCTTTACGACGTCGCCGCCAATATCAACGCCGCGCGCGACCTCGAGGACCTGCTGACACGCTTTCTGCATACCTTGAAGGACGTGGTCGACGCTCGGGCCGGAACGGTGCGCATGCTCACCAACGACGGCGACATGCAGCTCATCGCCAGCAGCGGCCTGGACGCCGAGGTTGTCAAACAGGAGCAGCTCATCAGTGTGGATCGTTGCCTGTGCGGCCAGGCGGCGCGCAATGGCGAAGTCTATGCCCTGGACGATCTGCAGGGCTGTGGCCAGTTCGCCGGACGGCCCTTTTTCGACAACGACAAGGTGGAGATGATCGCGGTTCCCCTGCGCTACCGCGGCAAGATACTGGGCGTCTACAACCTGTTCACCGAACACAGCGGACTGGTCGAGCGCGAGGACATGAAGAATCTGCTGACCAGCATCGGCCATCATCTGGGGATGGCGATCGAGAAGTCGCGACTCGACGAGGAAGCCAACGTGCTGTCGATCATGGAAGAGCGCACCCGCCTGGCCAACGAATTGCACGACTCGCTGGCACAAAGCCTTGCCAGTCTGCGCTTTCAGGTGCGGGTGCTCGACGAGACCCTGCACAGCGGCCAGGAATCGGCGCTCTGGCAGGAACTGGAAATCATCGAGAACAGTATCGACGAAGCCTATACCGAATTGCGCGAGCTGATCGCCCATTTTCGCGCGCCGATCGACAAACGTGGATTGATTCCGGCCATCGAACAGGCCGTGGAACGCTTCCGGCGCAACTCCGATATCCGCGCCTTCCTGCAGTTGGAGTGGAACAACACCAAGCTGCCGGCTGAAATCGAGATCCAGGTACTGAGAATCGTGCAGGAGGCGCTGGCCAATATCCGCAAACACAGCCAGGCGAACGCCGTGCGCGTCATGATGCGCGCCTACAAGGACAACACGTTCATGGTCATGGTCGAGGACGACGGCATCGGTATCCAACACCAGGTCCTGGACGGCGGGCCGGGCGAACACCTGGGTCTGAATATCCTGCAGGAGCGCGCCGCGCGCATTGGCGGGGATCTGAAAATCGAAAGCGAGGTCGGCGAAGGCACGCGCGTGATATTGGTGTTCCCGATGCCGGAAGAAACGCCCGGTGCCGAGAAAACATCGGTGGAAGTCGCGCTGCCGAGCCGTAGCCCGGACCCGCATCCATGAATCTGCGCGTGTTGTTGATCGACGATCATACCTTGTTTCGAGTCGGTCTCGAAGGGCTGCTGGCGCACCGCAACATCGAGATCATCGCCTCGGTCGGCGATGGCAGCGAGGGCCTGCTGCTCGCCGACAGCCTGAAGCCCGACGTGGTTTTGTTGGACATGCGCATGCCGGACATCGACGGCATTGGCGTGCTCAAGAAACTGCGCGACAGCGGTTTTCGCAATCCCGTGGTCATGCTCACCACCAGCACCGACGAGCGCGACCTGGTCGAATCGCTGCGCAACGGCGCCCAGGGTTACCTGCTCAAGGACATGGAGCCCGACGAGCTGGTGCTGGCCTTACGCGACATCGTGGCGGGAAAGACGGTGGTCGCCCCCGATCTCGCCCCGGTGTTGGCAAAAGTCGTCAAGGGCGACGGTACCCTGCCCGAGGAGGCCTCGCCCTTCGACGATCTGACGCCGCGGGAAAGCGAAATCCTCTGCCTGCTGGCCGAGGGCCAGAGCAACAAGGTGATCGCCCGCAATCTGGGTATCTCCGACGGCACGGTCAAACTGCACGTCAAGGCCATCCTGCGCAAATTGGGCGTGCATTCGCGCGTCGAGGCGGCGGTCATCGCCGTCGAGCAGGGTATGCGCTCGATCAAGGAAAATATCGAATGAGGTCAAGGTGGTCGTCATCATGAAAACCTTCCAACAGCTGGTGGACGAGGCGCTCGGCCGGGTCGAGGAAATCTATCCCTGGGATCTGCTGGAGCGGCTCGAGGCCGATTCGCAATTGCTGCTGGTCGATATTCGCGAACCCTACGAGTACGCCGCCATGCATATCGAGGCCGCGATCAACGTGCCTCGCGGGATTCTCGAAACCGCCTGTGAGTACGACTACGAGGAAACCGTTCCGGCGCTGGCCGACGGCCGGGAGCGCGAAATCGTTCTCATCTGCCGCTCCGGCAAACGCAGTGCGCTGGCCGCGGACGTGCTACGCCAAATGGGCTACAGCAAGGTCAAATCGCTGAAAACCGGCATGCGCGGGTGGAGCGATTACGAACAGGAGATGGTGGACGAACAGGGCCGCCCGGTGGACGAGGAAGCCGCCATCGAATACTTCACGCCCCGGCTGCGACCCGAACAAATGAGCAAGACCTAGTCGTAGCGCTTGCGGTCCTTGCGCCGGGTACCGGCCTTCTGCGACACCACGCCGTTGATGTCGCCCACGCCATTCAACTCCACCACCTCGTCGTAGGCGTGGTTCAGGCATTTGAGCAGATAGCGGTCCTGCTCGATGATCAGCTGACGGAAGTAGAATTCGTTGTCGTGGTTGGCCACGACAAAACAACCGTTTCTGACCAGACCTTCCGGATCGACAATGATAATGCAGCCGTGTTCGAACTCCGGCTCCATCATGTCGCCCAATACCCGCAGTGCAAACGGTTCTGCGGCCGCGCAACCTGTACTATCCACCCTTTCACCTCATCGGTCGTCGCCCAACTCTGGGGACAGTTTAACATATCCGCGCTCGGGGCGGGATCGGAGAAAACTATTTATTATACATATTATACAATAAGTTATACAATTTATTTATAGATGACATTAACACTTTACCCAACCTAAAGGAATGTCCCCCGCAAGCCGTCACATTAGGGCAGAACCGACCATCACCCGTTTTCAGAGGAATAGAAGTGACCCCACAGGATCTGGTTGCGCGCAACGTAAGGCTGGTATCGCTACCCGAGGTCTGCATTCAGGTGCAGGCTTTGGCCGATTCCCCACATACCGTGGCCGAAGACATTGGCGAAGTGGTCGGCAAGGACACCGCCCTGACCACCCGGTTGCTGAAACTGGTCAACAGCGCCTACTTCAGTCTGCCGAAAAAAATCGACACCATCAGTCGCGCGGTCAACATGATCGGCATGCGCGAGCTGCGCAATCTGACCCTGGCGGCCTCGGCCGCCGAGGTCTTCTCCCGGATCCCCGCCAACCTGATCGACATGGCTGCGTTCTGGCAACACAGCATTTTCACCGGTCTGGTGGCGCGCAACCTCGCCAACCGCTGCAACGTTTTGCACAGCGAACGCCTGTTTACCGCCGGCTTGTTGCACGATGTCGGGCGTTTGTTGATGCTGATGAAAATGCCCGAGGAAATCGGCAAGATCGAATCGCAACGACTGCAGAGCAAGGAGCCGATCTGCGACATCGAACACCGCGTTATCGGCTTCGACCATGCGCAAGTGGGCCAGGCCCTGCTCGCCCACTGGAACATGCCCGATAATCTGTGTAATTCGGTGCTCTATCATCACGACGTCGCCGCCGCCGAAGACGCCTGTCTGGAAGCCGCGCTGGTGCATATCGCCGATCAGGTCACGCATTGCGCCCAGGAAAGCAAGGACCCCCTGGGCTCGCCCTTCTACGACCCCTACGGCGCGTTGCTGGATTCCGACCTCAGCGCCGACAAGATCAGCGCCGCGGCAATGGAGCAGATGCAATCGCGGGCGGTGGCGCTGACCGGTATCGAAGGTTATGACATCATCGACGCCATCGGTAAAAGCGCATCGGCCTTCAACCAGGTCCTGGACCTGCTCTATCCGATGGCCTGGGAGACGCCCCGTTAGTGCAAGGGCCCGCCTTCCGACCGGCACCTTTCCTTTCAATCGTCGTCGTCGCCCGGTCGCCTGGCGCGCGTACCAGGGGGCACGGTCCGGTTTGGCCGTGGTCGCGGACCTTCAGTCCACCGCGGCCCAGAAATACCAGCTGCCCACGCTGCGCCAGGGACGCCACGACTGCGCCAGCGCCAGATAGTCCTGCTCCTGCGCGTCCTCAGCCAGAGCGTGTGCCAGGCGAATGGACTTTCTCAAGGCTAAATCCCCCAAGGGCAGGATATCGAGGTGCCCGAGCGAAAACATCAACAGCATATCCGCCGTCCAGCGTCCGACGCCCGGCAAGGCCATCAACGCCGCCGCGGCCGCTTCGTCGTCGAGCCTCTCCAGCGCCTCCAGATCCAATTCGCCGGCGCGCACCCGCCGCGCAGCTTCGCGGATATAACGGATCTTGGCGCCACTGAGGCCGCAGCGGCGCAAGCTGGTGTCGCGTACCCTGAGCAAATGGCGCGGCTCGATGACCTCGGTACGCAACTGGCGTTGCAGGCGTTGCTGAATACTCAGCGCCGCCTTCACCGACAACTGCTGGTTGATGATGGCCCACACCAGCGTATGAAAGTGGGGCATCGGGGCGTGCATCAGCGTACACGGCCCATGGCGGTCGATCAGTTCTGCCAGCACCGCGTCGGCCCGCCTGAGCTGACGTTCCGCGCTGCGTATCCTGCGTTTGACATCCGTCACCGACACCGGCTCAGGCCCCGTTCAACAGCTGCAATAGCTCGTCTTCGCTCAACACGGGGATGTTCAGTTTCTCCGCCTTGGCCAGCTTGGAACCGGCTTTCTCCCCGGCGACGACCGCCGTGGTCGAGGCCGAAACGCTGCCCGAGACATTCGCCCCCAGGGCCAGCAGGCGGCGTTTGGCCTCGTCGCGGGTCATCGACTCCAAGGTGCCGGTGAGCACATAGGTACGGCCGTTCAGGGGCTGGTCGGCGCGTCGCTCCACCGGCGGCCAGTGCACTCCGGCGGCGAGCAGCTTGTCGATGACTTCGCGGTTATGCGCCTGCTGGAAGAAATGGGCGATGTGGCGCGCCACTACCGGACCGATATCGCGCACCGCCTCCAGCTGCTCGATATCCGCGGCCAGCAACGTCTCCAGGTCGCCGAAAGCCAGCGCCAGCGCGCGCGCGGTGGCCTCGCCCACTTCGCGGATTCCCAACGCATAAAGAAATCTTTCAAACGTCGTCTGTTTGCTTTTTTCCAGCGCCTTGACCAGATTGGCCGCCGACTTCTCGCCCATGCGCTCGAGTTCGGCCAGTTGCGGCTGGCGCAGCGAATACAAACCGGCGACGTCCTCGATCAGGCGGCGATCGATCAACTGCTCGACCAGCTTGTCCCCCAGGCCGTCGATGTCCATGGCACGGCGCGAGGCGAAATGCTTGACCGCCTCCTTGCGCTGCGCCTCACAGTAGAGGCCGCCGGTGCAGCGCGCCACCGCCTCGCCTTCGACACGCTCCACGTCGCTGTCGCACACGGGGCATTGAGACGGCATCACGAAAGGCCGCGCGTTCTTCGGGCGGTGCTCCTTGACTACCGCCACGATTTCCGGGATCACATCGCCCGCGCGGCGTACCACGACCGTATCGCCGGCCCGCACGTCCTTGCGTCGGACCTCGTCCTCGTTGTGCAGCGTCGCGTTGGTCACGGTGACGCCGCCGACAAACACCGGCTCGAGCCTGGCCACCGGCGTGATCGCGCCGGTGCGGCCCACCTGCACGTCGATCGACAGCACCCGGGTCATCTCCTCTTGCGCCGGAAACTTGCGCGCGATGGCCCAGCGCGGCGCGCGGGCGACGAAGCCGAGGCTGCGCTGATAATCGATACGATCCACCTTGAACACCACGCCGTCGATATCGAAAGGCAACTTGTCGCGCTGCTTCTCCAGCTTCCGATAATACGCGAGACAACCCTTCAAGCCCTTGACGCGCTCGACCCCGGTAAAGACCCGCAGTCCCCAGCTCCGCAGGCGATCCAGGATTTCACTGTGCCGCTGCGGCAGCTCGCCGCCGGCAACGGCACCCACCCCATAACAGAAGATCTCCAGCGGGCGTTGCGCGGTGATCCTGGCGTCCAGCTGACGCAAACTGCCCGCCGCGGCATTGCGCGGATTGACGAACAGCTTTTCGCCCTGCGCCTGTTGCCGCCGATTGAGTTGCGCGAAGCCGTCGCGCGACATGAAGACCTCGCCGCGGACCTCAAGGCGCTCGGGGAAATCGGCGCCGCGCAGGCGCAGCGGGATCGACTCGATGGTACGCACATTCTGGGTGATATCCTCGCCGCTGCTGCCATCGCCGCGGGTGGCGCCGCGCACCAGCACCCCGTCTTCGTAGAGCAGGCTGACGGCCAGGCCGTCGAGTTTGGGCTCGGCGGTGTATTCGATACTGTGGACCTCGAGCCGCTCACGCGCGCGCCGGTCGAATTCCGCCACCTCCTCATCGTCGAAGGCGTTGTCGAGCGACAGCATCGGCAATTCATGACGCACGCTGTCGAAGGCCGCCAGGGGTGTCGCGCCGACGCGTTGCGTCGGCGAATCCGGGCTGATCAGCTCGGGGTGCTCGGCTTCCAGCGCCTGCAACTGGCGCAGCAGCCGATCGTATTGCGCGTCAGAGATCTCGGGCGCGTCCAGCACGTAGTAAAGGTGATTGTGACGACGGATCTGTTCGCGGAGCTGCTCGACTCGCTGCGCCGGTTTCATAGCACGACTCCGGATTATGCCGGCAGCGGGATACGCAAGCGCGAACGCGCCAACAGCTCGCGTTTCTGCATCAGTGCCTGATGGGTGACCACGCAATGCGAGCGGTCCTGCAACTGGCCACCCAGTTCGACGGCCAGGCGCTCCGCGGTTTGCACGAAATCGTCGAAAGCCTGCAGGCCGTCGATCGGCGCGGGCAATTCCAGAAACAGCGTAATGCCCGCGGTCTCGAAACCCTCCAGGTCGCCATCACCGAAGTCGCCGGGTTTGAACAGATTGGCGACACCGAATACCGAAACGTCCCGGCCGCCCTGCCGGTCGATGCGGTGAAAGATGTGTTTGTCGCCAAAAGTGAGTTTGTTGTTGGCAAAGGCGCGGGCGAGCGCCTCGCCCGGAAACGGCTGCTCGGAACCCGAGACCACGGAAATCACCACCAGATCCTCAATATCGGCGGGCTTGGCGGTGGCCGGCGTGGCGACCGGCGCCACGTCGGCGGGCGCGGCCGACGGCTCGGCCCGGGCGCTGAGCGTTTCCTGCATGCGCGCCAACTCCCGCTCGATCGCCTCGGTGTCAGGATTGTCGGTCGCCGGGGGCCGTGGCGGCGAAGTCCGCTTGAGCGGGCGCGTACGGCCCTGAAGATGCCCCCAGAGATAGATGCCGGCGATCACCACAATGCCGACCAGCAGCAGGATCAGGCGCAGTGAATCCATGCCCGGTCTCTCCCCAGGGGATCAAACCGCCGCCAGTTGTACGGCTTCATCGACATCCACCGCCACCAATCGCGACACGCCCGGCTCGTGCATGGTCACCCCGGTGAGCTGATTGGCCAGGTCCATGGTGATCTTGTTGTGGGTTATGAATATGAACTGCACCCGTTCCGACATTTCCCGCACCATGTCGCAGAAGCGGCCGACGTTGGCATCGTCGAGCGGCGCGTCGACCTCGTCGAGCATACAGAAGGGCGAGGGATTGAGTTCGAAAATGGAAAACACCAGCGCCACCGCGGTGAGCGCCTTCTCGCCACCCGAAAGCAGGTGGATGGTGCTGTTACGCTTGCCGGGCGGGCGCGCCATGATGGTCACGCCGGTATCGAGCAGATCCTCGCCGGTCATTTCGAGATAGGCGTGCCCGCCGCCGAACAGCCGCGGGAACATGGCCTGCAAACCGCTATTGACCTTGTCGAAAGTCTCCTTGAACCGGGTGCGGGTTTCGCGGTCGATCTTGCGGATCGCCTCCTCCAGGGTCGTCAGCGCCGAGCTGATGTCCTCGTACTGGGCGTCGAGATATTTTTTGCGCTCCGACTGTTCCTCGAACTCGCCGATGGCCGCCAGGTTGATCGGACCCAGGCGCTGGATTTTCGCGTTCAGGCTCTCCAGCTCGGCCTCCCAGGCCTCGAGGCTGGCCTCGGCGTCGAGCTCCTCGACCAGGGCGGCCAGTTCGAAGCCGCTGCCGGCGATCTGTTCGAGCAGCGTCTCACCGCGCACCTTGATCTCCTGCCACGCCAGCTGTTCGCGCGACAGCGCCTCGCGCAGTTGCTGCGTGGCCTGTTCCTTGCGGTGGCGCAATTGCTCGTTCTCGCGCAGGCCGTGCTCCAGCGTCTCGACCTTGCGCCGCTCCTCGCCCAGTTCGGTCTCCACCGCCAGGCGGCTCTCCAGCAACGCTGCCAGCGCCTGCTCCTGTTCCTGCAGCGGGGTTTCGCCCTCGCGCAGGCTGCGACTCAATTCGTCGCGACGTTGCTGCAGCCGTTCGAGCTGGGCGCGCATGCGTTCGAGGTTCTGCGCGGTGGTCTCCTGCTCGGTATGCCAGGTCTGGTATTGCAACTCCAGCTGGTGGGCGCGATCGCGGTCGCTCTGTGCCTGGGCGCGCGCGCCGTCGAGGGTGGCGCGCAACTGCTCGCGCTCCGCGGCACGACGCTCGCGTTCGTCGGCCAGCGTTTCCAGCAACGCCAAGGCCTGATGCAGCGCGCCGCGCGCGTTGGTGACCGCGCCATTGTCCTCGTCGCGCTGCGCGTCGATCTCGGCCGCTTCGTGGCGCAGCGCTGCGGCGCGTTTCTCGATTTGCTCCAGGCGGGTGCGGCGGGCCTCCAGCTGGGCGCGGGCGTCGCTGAACTGGCGGTGCGCCTGGTTGGCCTGGCGCTGGCTGTCGTCGAAGCTCGCTTCAGCCTGATGCAACGCCTCGCGGCTCGCCTCGAGCTGCGTTTCGAGGCCGGCCACTAGATCTTTATTAGCTTTAAGTTCTTCTTCTAAGCTATTGATTTCTCTTTCTCTTTCCAGGACGCCACTGCGCGCGTCCTGGGCCCGGGCCACGCGCAGCCAGCCCGGCCCGATCCACACCCCGTCACGCGTGATCACGGATTCGTGGGCCGCCAGCCGGGGGCGCAAGCGCAGCGCCTCGGCCAGCGATTCGACGGCGTACACCCCGGCCAGCAGACTGCCCAGTGGCCATGTGGCGCGCACCTTGGCGGCCAGGGGTTCAGCCGTACTCCCGCCGGCCTCGGGGGCCTGGGTATCGGCCAGCGTCAGGGTCCCCTGGGACAAATCCGCCAGCGCCTCGGCGTAATCCTCGATACTGTCGACGCACACCGCCTCCAGATGTTCGCCCAGGGCGGTCTCCACGGCACGCTCCCAGCCCGCGTCCACTTCCAGTTGCTTGGCCAGACGCGGCGCCTCGGCCAGCGCCTGGCCCTGGAGCCAATCGCTGGCCTCGCCCTGGCCCTCGCCCAGGGCGGCCTGTTGCAGGGCCTGCAACGAGGCCAGACGCCCGCCCAGGCCCTGCTGGCGGTTCTGCGCCTCGTGCAATTCGTGCTGCTGGCGGCGGGTTTCCTGGCGCAGCTGCTCGATGCGCGCGCGCAGGGCCTCGAGTTCCGTCTGCAGCCGTTCGCTGGCTTGTTGCCGCTCGCCGGCCTGTCGCTCCAGCTCGGTGATCTCGGCCGCCAGCGCGACGCCGTCGAGTTGGGTCTGCTCCTGCTCAATGCGCTCCAGGCGCTGAGCGAGTTGATCCAGGTGCCGCTCCAGGTGATCGATACGGGTACGCTCCACCTGGGCGGTCTGCGAAGCCTCGTTGGTGCGGGCGTTGAAGCCATCCCAGTCGGCCTGCCAGGCCTGCATGGCGCTCTCAGCGCTTTCGAGCGCCGTGCGCGAATGCTGCGCCTGCTCCTTGGCCGCGGCGTGCGCCGGCGCGTTCGCCGCCAGCTCCTGCGCCAGTTGCTCCAGGCGCTGGGTGTCGACCCGGATATGCGCCTGCACCTCGTTCCAGCCCTGTTCGGTTTTCTCCAGTTCCTCGCGCTGCGCCTGACGCGACTGCTTGGCGTGCTGAATGGCCTGTTCGCTGCGCGCTACATCCGAGCCCAGGGCATAGAAGCGGCCCTGCACTTCGTTGAAACGATCGGATTGTTCGATATGCTGCGCCCGCCCTTTTTCCAGCGCTGCCTCGACCGCGCGCAGTTCCGCCGTCACCGCCTCCAGCCCGGTCTCCTGCTCCTGGATACGGCGGCGGCGGTCGGCGCTCTCCTCGTGCAGTTTCTGGTAGCGCAGGGTCAGCAGTTCGGCCCGCACCCGTCGCTCCTGATCGCGCAGCTCCTTGAACCGTTCCGCGCTGCGGGCCTGGCGCTTCAGCTTTTCAAGTTGTTTATCAACTTCCTCACGTAAATCCTGTAAACGCGAAAGATTTTCTTGGGTATGGCGTACCCGATTTTCGGTTTCCCGCCGCCGTTCCTTGTATTTCGAGATCCCAGCGGCCTCTTCGAAGAACATGCGCAGATCCTCGGGACGCGCCTCGATCAGGCGCGAGATCATGCCCTGTTCGATAATGGCGTAGCTGCGGGGACCGAGACCGGTGCCGAGAAAGATGTCGGTGATGTCGCGGCGGCGGCAACGGGTGCCGTTGAGAAAATAGGCCGACTGGCCGTCGCGCGAGACCTGCCGGCGCAACGCGATTTCGTTGTAGTTGGCGTATTGGCCGCCGATGGCGCCGTCGGCGTTGTCGAACACCAGCTCAACCGAGGCCTGGGCCACGGGTTTGCGCGCGGTCGAACCGTTGAAGATGACGTCGGCCATCGAGTCGCCGCGCAGGTGCTTGGCGGAGGTTTCCCCCATCACCCAGCGCACCGCGTCGATGACGTTGGATTTGCCGCAGCCGTTGGGGCCCACCACTCCGGTCAGGGAGGACGGGAAGTGCACCGTAGTGGGGTCGACGAAGGACTTGAAACCGGAAAGTTTGAGCTTGCTGAGCCGCATTGGCGAAAGATACCGGGACGCAACAGCGCTGACAAGCGCGGGCGCGGATCACCCACTGACTGACGGGAGCTTCACCCGTGGGGCACCAGCCGCCGGCGGCGCGGGCAGCCGTCTGCACGCCCCACTGCCTCAGCCCGGCCGACCTCGCCGCGGCCTCCAGCTACAGCGGATTCTACTTAATGCCGGCAAGTCTCTCTTACCCCGCGACTTGTGTTGTTTGACGGCCGTGCGGTATCTTGCGCGCATGCCGAGCCAACCGAGCAAAGACCTGGAAACCTTCCCCAACCCGCATCCGGAACGCGATTACACCATCCGCATCCGCATGCCGGAATTCACCTGCCTGTGTCCCAAGACCGGGCAGCCGGATTTCGCCGAGCTGACCCTCGAGTATGTCCCCGGGGCGCGCTGCGTGGAGCTCAAATCGCTGAAGCTGTTCATCTGGTCTTTTCGCGACGAAGGGGCGTTTCACGAAGACGTGACCAACCGCATCCTGAAAAGCCTGGTGAACGCCTGCGAGCCGCGCTTCATGCGCCTGAGCGCCGAGTTCAATGTGCGCGGCGGGGTCTACACCACCGTGGTCGCCGAACATCGCGCGGCGGGCTGGCAGGCGCCGCAGAAGGTCGAACTGCCTTAAGCCGGGCGCCGCGCGTACGCGCGGGCCTGGCTAGTCGGCTCCGGCCACCGCCAGCACCAGCGTCACGCGGCGGTTTTTCGCCCGCGAGGCCGCGCTGAGATTATCCTCGCGCGGCCGCGTGGCGCCATAGCCGATCGCCCGCAACCGCTCCCCGGCGACACCCAGTGCTATCAGTCTGCGTGTCACCTGTGTAGCCCGCGCCGTGGACAGCTCCCAGTTCGAGGGGTAGCGCGGGGTATGGATCGGGACATTGTCCGTGTGCCCCTCCACCGATACCTCGTAGGGCAACGTGCGCAGAATCTCGCTCAATTGGCGCAGCAGTTCCAGTCCGGGCGCGGACAACGCCGCGCTGGCCGGTCGGAAGAGAATGGAATCGCTGATTTCCAGGTTGATCGCCCCCGGACGGGCGATCACCTCGACCCCGGTCGCCAGCGCCAGCGCATCCAGGCGCTGGCGCAGTCCGCGCGCGGCGCGCGTCGGCGGCCTGTCTGTCTGCGGCAGCAGATCCGGCGTCACGGCGACGGCGGCCGCCGTTGTCCTGTCCCCCGGCCCGCGCCCATCCCTTGGCTGCCGGGTCTCTTTCGACCCTCCCCTGCCTGCGCCTTCGGGCGACGCGTGCTCTTGCGCCACCGTCGTGGCTCCGGGCGCCGCTCGGGTCGTGGGGGCGGACGCCGGTTCCGAGACGACGGTGTCGGTGGCGGCAACAGATTCGGGCACGGACTCGTCGGCCGGTGTCACCTGCCCCGGCACGACCGCCGATGGACTGACGGCAGGCCCGGGGAGGGGTCCGGCTACGCCGGCAGCCGGCGTGGGGGACACGGAGGTGGGGACCGCGGGAGCCGGAGCAGCGCCGGTCACCGGGTTGCCGGCCCCGGCAAGCGGACCCGACGCCACCCAGCCCTCGCCCCCGGCGGCGCCGAGCCCGGCGAACGGGTCATCCAGGGAACCCAGCAAACCGAAACCCGTGCTGGGCAGCGCGGTCACCCACTGGATCTCGTCGCCGGGCTCCTGCATCTGCCGGTCCTGGATCGCCAGCAGCAGGACGAACAGGGTCAGCAGCAAAGCCAGGATATCGATGAAGCTCAGCAGCCAGGTTTCCTGGCGCGCCGATGCCAGATCGTTTTCCAGCTCCCAGGGAAAAGCCGGGGCCTCGCGGGTTGCGGGGTCGGCCACTGATGGGCCGGTATGGCTGACCGGGGCGTAGTTCAACTCCCGCCGCCTCAGGCCTTGACGAGCGTCAGCGGCGCCGGTCCCGGGGCGTAGGTCTGGCACTGCGCCAGACAGGTCTCGAGCGCCTCCTTGATCAAGGTCGGGTGACGCTTTTGCTGGATCTGCAGGACGCCTTCCATCAGTGAACCCATCTGCATCAGGCGCTGGGCGGTGCGCCGCTCCATTTTTATCGCCAGCGGCTTGAACAGCAGATTCGAGGCGATGATGCCGTACACCGTGGTCACCATGGCAAACGCCATGGAGCCGCCGATCTGGCTGAGACCGGCGTCAGCGATACCCGTGAGCATGTGCACCAGGCCGAACAGCGTGCCCAGCATCCCGAAAGCGGGCGCAAACGCCGCCATGGTGTAAAGGATCTGGGTCTGCGCATTCTCGCGCGCGCGCACCCCGGCGATCCGCCACTGCAGGGAACGGCTGAGCTCGTCGAAGCCGGCACCCTCGATCACCTGGCGCAAGCCCGAGGCAACAAAGGGATTGCTGATATCGCTCAAGGCCCGTTCCGCGGCGCGCGGACCGCTGAAACGATGCTTGCGCGCGAACTGGAGCAACTCCTCGATGTCGCGCGGCAATGAATAATCGTCGGCGCGAAACAGCTGCGGCACGCTGTGCAGGAGCTTGCGCACTTCGCTGAAAGGACGGCTCAGCAGCGTCGCGGCCAAGGTGCCGCCGATGACCACCAGCAGCCCGGGCAAACTGAAAAACGCGCCGGCGCCATGCGGCGACAGCGACAGCATGCCGGCGACCAACAACAGCCCACCCGCCAAACTGATTATTACAGACCGTTTCATACCCACTCCAACAATGACACTTGCCTGCAGCTGAGGCAGGCAAAATCCGTTCCCGTCTGCAAGCTGTCGGGCTAAGCCCCTGTTTCACCTGTCCTTAGTATGACCTGCGCAGCACCGCCCGGTCTTCCAGGGGGCGCGGATTGCCGCTCTGACCGGCAAGCGCTTGCCGCCATGGCGAACGCGCTAGAATCCGCATAGTTGGAGAGGAGCAAACGCCATGGGCCTGTATGTCGGCATCGATATCGGAACCTCCGCCTGTCGCGCCTGCGCGCTGGACGAGCGGGCGCGCGCGGTCGCCTGGGCCCGGCGCGCGCTGCCCGCCCCGCGGCGTACCGCCGAGGGTGTCGAGCAACCGCCCGCGCTGTGGTGGCAGACACTGGAGCAAACCCTCGGCGATCTGTGGCGCCAGGTGCGCCCCGGCGAAGTGCGGCGCATCGCTGTCGACGGCACTTCGGCCACGCTGTTGCTGTGCCGAGCCGACGGCACGCCGGTGACGCCGGCGCTGATGTACAACGACAGCCGCGCGCATGCGGCGGCCCGGCGGATCGCGGCCGTGGCGCCGCAGAATAGCGCCGCCCGTGGCGCGAGCTCCAGTCTCGCCAAATGCCTGCATCTACGCGCCGGCGTAACGGCAACCGACTGGGTGGCGTTGCACCAGGCCGACTGGCTGAGCGGCCGGCTGCGCGGCGCGTTCGACACCAGCGACGAGAACAATGCGTTGAAACTGGGCTACGACGCGCTCGCGCGCCGTTGGCCTGACTGGTTGCAGGCCCTGGATCTGGCGCCGCCGCAACTCCCGCGCGTGGTCGCGCCAGGGACGGTGTTGGGTCATCTGCGGCCTGACCTGGCGGTGCGCTGGGGCTGCCCGCCGACGCTGGAGATTGTCGCCGGGACCACCGACAGCACGGCCGGTTTTCTCGCCGCGGGCGCGATGCATGCCGGCATGGCTGTCACCGCGCTGGGCTCGACCCTGGTGTTGAAGGTTCTCTCGGACAACCCGGTGTACGCTGCGCGTCACGGGGTCTACAGCCATCGCCTGGGCGAGCGCTGGCTGGTCGGCGGTGCCTCCAACAGCGGCGGCGCGGTCCTCAAACAGTATTTCAGCCATTGCGATATCCATCGCTACAGCCGCTTGCTGCAAACGCACAACCCGACCGGGCTGGATTACTATCCCCTGCCCGCGCCCGGGGAACGCTTCCCCGTGCCCGATCCCAAACTGCAACCCAGGCTGAGCCCCAGGCCGGCCAGCGACGCCCGCTTCTTCCAGGGGATCCTGGAGGGGCTGGCGGCGATCGAGGCGCGCGGCTATCGCCTGCTGGCCGAACTCGGTGCGCCCTACCCCATGGCGGTGCTCAGCGTGGGTGGCGGTGCGGTCAATCGCGGCTGGCAGGCGTTGCGCGCCGCCCGCCTGGGAGTGCCGGTCACCCGCGCGCCACAACAGGAAGCCGCCTATGGCGCGGCGCTGCTAGCGCTGCGCGGCGAGGCCGTTCTCGCGCACCCATAGCGCCGTGGCCCCGGCGACCGCGGCCGGCATGACGACGAAATTCAGCACCGGCACCAGCGTCGCCAGCATCACCGTGGCACCGAAGCTCCACGCCAGCAGCGGCCGCCGGCGTAAGCGCGCGCGCTGCTCGCGGAAAAACAGGCGGTGGTTGGCCATCGGGTAGTCGATATATTGCACCGTCATCATCCAGGCGCTGAACACCAGCCACAGGACCGAGGCGGCCACATTGACCACCGGCACCAGCAACAGCAGCAATATCGGCACGGCCCGCAGGGCGAAATAGACCAGCTTGCGCAGCTCCGAGAGCAGGCTCGGCAGCAGATCCCGCAACAGCTGTTTCCAGTCGCCCGCCGGCGCCTGGCCGGTCAGATGCGCCTCGACCGCTTCGGCCAACCAGCCGTTGAACGGCGCGGCGATCAGGTTGGCGAGCAGGGAGAATCCGTAGAAGATCACCACCAGGCTGACCACGGCGAACACCGGCACCACCAGATAGCTCAACCAGTGCAACCAGTCGGGCAGGCCGCCGACCAGATAGTTCGCGCCGTCCGAGACCCAGCCATAGGCCAGCGTGAGGAGCGCGGCGAACAGCACCAGATTGACCAGCAGCGGCAGCAGCACGAAACGGCGTAGCACCGGCAGACGTAACAATCTGAAACCTTCGACCAGATAACCCGCGCCGGTGTAGAGATCCTTCATGCCGACGCCCGCGTCACTGGCATTGCAGATAGTCCCGTAACCGCTGCACACCAAGGCGCAGCTGTGCCAGCGAGGTGGTGTAGGCGAAACGCAGATGCCGTTGGGCGGCCTGCGTGCCGAAGTCGCTGCCCGGGGTGACCGCCACGCCGGCGGTCTCCAACAGTTGCTGGCAGAAGGTGTAGCTGTCGTCGGTGAAAGCGCTGCAATCGGCGTACAGATAAAAGGCGCCCGCGGGATGGCCGTCGATGCCAAAACCCAGTTCGCGCAGCGCCGGCAGCAGATAGTCGCGCCGGCGCCGGAATTCCTCCCGGCGCTGCTCGAGCACTGTCTGGGTTCCGGGCTCGAAGGCCGCCAGCGCGGCGTACTGGGCCACGGTCGGGGCGGCCAGGAAAAGATTCTGCGCCAACGCATCCAGTGGCTGGATGAAATCGGCGGGCGCCACCAACCAGCCGAGGCGCCAGCCCGTCATGCCGAAATACTTGGAAAAGCTGTTGATGACGAACACATCGTCGCCCAGCTCCAAGGCCGTGTAGGGCCGGCCCTCGTAGTAGAGATTCTGATAGATCTCGTCGACCACCAGCGCACCGCCGCGCTCGCGCACCGCGCCGAGCAAGGCGGCCATCTGTGCGCGTGGCAGGACACTGCCGGTGGGATTGGAGGGGCTGGCGATCAACGCCGCGACGGTCGCGCTGGACCAATGGCGGGTCACACTCTCGGCGTCGAGCTGATAATGGGGCCGCCCGGTGACCGGCACCGCGACCGGCTCACCGCCGAACAGGCGGACGAAATTGGGGTTGCAGGGATAGCCCGGATCGCTCATCAGCACGCGGCTGCCCGGATCCACCAGCGCCGCGCTCAGCAGCTGCAGCGCGCCGGAAGCCCCGGGCGTGATCACAATACGTTGCGCGCTGATCTCCACCCCGAAACGTCGCCGGTAGTCCTCGGCGATCGCCTGGCGCAAGGCTGGCAAACCTAACGCGGGGGTGTAGTGGGTCTGTCCGGCCTGCAGGGCGGCGACGCCGGCGGCGGTGATCGGCGCAGGGGTGTCGAAGTCGGGTTCGCCGATTTCCATGTGGACGATACGGCGGCCCTCGCTTTCGAGTTGTCGCGCCCGGGCCAACAACGCCATCACCTGGAATGGCGTTATCGATGCCAGGCGGCGGGCCTTCATGGCGCGGCCTGAGGCTCACCTTCGGCGTGCAGTTGGCGCAATTGCTCGACATTCACGTAGCGATGACCGTTGGCGCTTCCGGCGAGCACGTGGAAGGGCGCCTCGGGCTCGCCGAGCTGATCGAGCACCAGCGCCGCGCCAGCGAAGCTCTGCCCCTGGGTATACTGGCTCACCGTCACCAGCGTCTGCACGCCCGCCTCCAGCGCCGAACGCAGCCCGTTTTCCGAGTCCTCGAACGCCAGGCACTCCTGCGGCGTGACCCCCATTTCGCGCATGGCATAGTGATAGATGTCCGGCGCCGGTTTTTTCTCCGGCACCACCCCGCCGGCGGCAATGACCTCGAACCAGTCTTCGGCGTCCGCGGCGAGGCTGTGTTGCAACAAGGCGGTGACGTTGGCCGGCGTGGTGGTGGTGGCGATGCCTAACCGCAGACCGGCCTGGCGCGCCTCGGCGAGCAACCGGCGCACGCCCGGGCGCAGCCCCACTTCCCCGGCGGCCACCATCTGGGTGTAAATTTCGGTCTTGGCGGCATGCAGACCGGCGATGTATTCCTGCGCATTACCGGGGATGCTGAAATCCGGCCGCTGGGTGTCCAGATAGTGGCGAATACGCTCCTTGCCGCCGGTGACCGCCAGCAGTTGGCCGTAATCCTCCGCCGACCAGTTCCAGTCGAGTCCGGCGCGGGCGAAGGCGCGGTTGAAGGCTTCACGATGCGTTTCCTCGGTCTCGGCCAAGGTGCCATCCACATCGAACAACAGGGTCGTCAATCGCTGCATGATCTGCTTTTCCCAGTAAATATCGCGCGCTAGCGTACCCCACCCGGGAAAGCGGCAACAAGCCCGGCCGGCATCGGGTAATTTTGCCTAAACGGCCTTGACTCCGCTCAATTCGGGCCGGAAACTAGCGCACTTAAATTTATCGGGTCGGCGCAAAGGCTTGCCCGATGAGCGGGTTTTTGATATAGAGCACGGCTACTTTTGTGTCGCTGGTCGGGAGAGTTGAATGGCTGCCAAGAAAAAGGCTGCGAAAGCGAAGAGCAAGACGGTCGCAAAAAAGGCTGTGACCAAGAAAAAGGCCGTGGCAACGAAGAAAACGGCCGCCAAGAAGACAGCGAGCAAAAAGGCCCCGACGAAGAAGGCCCCGGCAAAGAAAGCGGCGGCGAAAAAGGCGCCGGCAAAAAAAACCAGCGCCAAACCCGCGGCAAAGACCAAGGCCGCCGCCGCGTCCGGCAAAAAGCCGGCGCCGGCGAAGAAGCGCCCGAGCGCCCGGACTGCGGCGACCGCGAGCCCCGTCTCCAGCACCGGTCCGGCCCAGGATATCGCCCCCTATCAGAAGCAAAAAGACGAAGAGTACATGAACGAAGCGCAACTCGAGCACTTCCGCAACATACTCCTCGCCTGGAAGCGCGAACTGATGGAGGAGGTGGATCGAACCGTGCACCACATGCAGGACGAAGCGGCGAACTTCCCCGATCCCAACGACCGGGCCACCCAGGAATCGGAGTTCAGCATGGAATTGCGCGCGCGTGACCGCGAGCGCAAACTGATCAAGAAAATCGACGAAGCCCTGATGAATCTCGAAAACGAGGAATACGGCTATTGCGAGGCCTGTGGCGTCGAGATCGGTATCCGGCGCCTCGAGGCGCGTCCCACCGCCACCTTGTGCATCGACTGCAAGACGCTCGATGAGATTCGCGAAAAACAAATGGGCTAGCCACGGCTAGCGCTTCCCCCTATCGCGGACGCTTCGCGCCCTCGCCTACCGGGGCGCTGCATTTCGGCTCTCTGGTGGCCGCCGTGGGCAGCTACCTCGACGCCCGTGCCCAGGATGGCCGCTGGCTGGTGCGCATCGAAGACCTGGACGCACCGCGCGCGCAGCCCGGCGCGGCCGCCGACATCCTCGCAACCCTGGCCGCTTTCGGCCTGCACTCGGACGAACCCGTCGTCTACCAGCAACAGCGCGGCCACCACTACCGGCAGGCATTGCAGCGCCTGGAGGCGCTGGGCCACTGTTACCCCTGCGCTTGTTCGCGACGCGATATCCGGCAACTGGGCGCCGCCACCGGCCTGCCCCCGGGTATCTATCCCGGCACCTGTCGCGACGGTTTGCCGCCCGGGCGGCGCGCGCGCGCCACGCGGCTAAGAGTGCCGGAACGCGCCATCGGCTTCCATGACCGCGTCCAGGGCAGGCAGGAGGTGTGGCTGCCGGGCGAATTCGGCGATTTCATTCTCAAACGCGCCGACGGCCTGTTCGCCTATCAGCTCGCCGTGGTGGTGGACGACGCCCTGCAAGGCATCACCCATGTGGTGCGCGGCGCCGATCTGCTCAACGCCAGCGCCGCTCAGATACTGTTGCACGAACTGCTCGGCTCCTCCCCTCCCACCTACCTGCATCTTCCCGTGGCGGCCGACCCCAGCGGCGCCAAGTTGAGCAAGCAGACCCACGCCCGGGCGGTCGACCCTGGGCGGGCCGTGCCCACCCTGTGCCAGGTCATGGGCTTTCTCGGCCAGCGGCCGCCACCCGGGTTACAGACCGCCCCGTTACAGGATTTCTGGCGCTGGGCGATCACCCACTGGCGGGTGGAGCGCGTGCCGGCGACACGCCTGATACGCCAGCATTGATCCTTTTTTTACAATATCCGTACAATGACAAAAAACAACGCCAAGGAGTGACCGCATGTCCGAGGAGAAAGTCTATCCGGTGCCCGCCGCCTTCGCCGCCACCGCGCACATCGATAGCGAGTCCTATCAGCGACTGTACCGCCAGTCCGTGGAAGACCCGGAATCCTTCTGGGCCGAGCAGGCCGACCGCTTCCTGAGCTGGTACAAGCCCTGGGACCGGGTGCTGGAGTGGGATTTCAAGCGCGCGCACGTGCGCTGGTTCGAGGGCGCCGAGCTCAACGTCAGCTACAACTGTATCGACCGCCATCTGGAGCGGCGCGGCGACCAGGTCGCCATCATCTGGGAGGGCGACGAGCCCTCGCGTGACAGCCGTATCACCTATCGCGAACTGCACCGTCAGGTCTGTATCTTCGCCAACGTGCTGAAAGCCCGCGGCGTGAACAAAGGCGACCGGGTATGTATCTACATGCCCATGATTCCGCAAGCCGCCTACGCCATGCTCGCCTGTGCCCGCATCGGCGCCATCCATTCGGTGGTCTTCGGCGGTTTTTCCCCCGAGTCGCTGAAAGACCGGATTCTCGATTCCGATTGCCGCGTGGTGATCACCGCCGACGAAGGCCGGCGCGGTGGCAAGACGGTGCCGCTCAAAAGCAATACCGATCGCGCCGTGGCCGCCTGCCCCGACGTGCACACCGTGCTGGTGTGTCGCTGTACCGGTGGGGACATCCACTGGGAGGACGGGCGCGACGTCTGGTTGCACCAGCTGGCCGGCGAGGTGGATCATCAGTGCGAACCGGAACCGATGGGCGCCGAGGACCCATTGTTCATTCTCTACACCTCCGGTTCCACCGGCAAACCCAAAGGCGTGCTGCATACCAGTGGCGGCTATCTGCTCTATGCCGCCATGACCCACAAGTACGTGTTCGACTATCAGGATGGGGAGCACTACTGGTGCACGGCCGACGTCGGCTGGATCACCGGCCACACCTACATCGTCTATGGCCCGCTGGCCAACGGCGCCACCACCTTGATGTTCGAGGGCATCCCCACCTATCCCGACGCCGCGCGCTTCTGGCAGGTGTGCGACAAACACCAGGTGGCCAGCTTCTATACCGCGCCCACCGCGATCCGCGCTTTGATGCGCGAGGGCGAACAGCCGGTGAAAAGCTGCGAGCGCAAATCCCTGCGGCTGCTCGGCACGGTCGGCGAGCCGATCAACCCGGAGGCCTGGGAATGGTACTACCGGGTGGTCGGCGATCAGCGCTGCCCCATCGTCGATACCTGGTGGCAGACGGAAACCGGCGGTCACATGATCACCCCCCTGCCTGGGGCCATGGATCTGAAACCGGGCTCGGCCAGTCTGCCGTTTTTCGGCGTGCAGCCGGCGCTGGTCGATAACGAAGGCCGGCTTCTGGAAGGGGCCGCCGAAGGTAATCTGGTGATCACCCATCCGTGGCCGGGGCAGATGCGCACCGTCTATGGCGACCACCAGCGTTTCATCGATACTTATTTCTCCGCCTATCCGGGGATGTACTTCACCGGCGACGGCGCCCGACGCGATCAGGACGGCTATTATTGGATCACCGGACGGGTGGACGACGTGCTCAATGTATCCGGCCACCGGCTCGGCACGGCGGAGTTGGAAAGTGCGCTGGTGTTGCACCCGGACGTCGCCGAGGCCGCGGTGGTCGGTTTTCCGCACGCCATCAAGGGCCAGGGCATCTACGCCTATGTGACGCTGGTCAAAGGCGTCGAGCCTGCCGAGGCGCTGAAAAACGACTTGATAAAACTGGTACGCAATGAAATCGGACCGATAGCGACCGTCGACGCCATCCAGTGGGCGCCCGGCCTGCCCAAGACCCGTTCGGGCAAAATCATGCGGCGCATCCTGCGCAAAATCGCGGCCAACGAAATCGACAGCCTCGGCGACATCTCCACCCTGGCCGAACCCGCGGTGGTCGATCATCTGATACAGAACCGGGTCAACCGATGAGCGGCCTGTCGATCGGCCAGTTGGAGATTCTGCTGGTCGAACCCTCCAGCACCCAGCATCGGATCATCGAGGAGTATCTGCAGCAAATGGGCGCCGCGCAGTTGCAGTGGGTCGACAACGGCAGCGCGGCGCTGGAGCGCATGCGCGCGCATCCGCCCGATCTGATCATCAGCGCCATGCACCTGCCCGACATGACCGGTACCGAGCTGGTGCAGCGGATGCGTGCCGACGAGTCGCTCATCGACACGCCGTTCATGCTCATCTCCAGCGAAACCGGTATCCGTTATCTCGAACCCCTGCGCCAGGCCGGCGTCATCGCCATCCTTCCCAAGCCATTCAGCCGCGAACAACTGAGCCACTCCCTGCTGGCCACCCTCGACTATCTCCAACCCGATCCGCTGCAATTGCAGCAGTTCGCGCCCGACGAGCTGCGCGTGCTCATCGTGGACGACAGTTCCACTTCGCGGCGTATCGTGCGGCAGATGCTGGAGCGCCTGGGCGTCGAGCAGTTCGTCGAAGCCGAGAACGGCCAGCAGGCGATCGAACTGATCCAGCAATCCTTCTTCGACCTGATCGTCACCGATTACAACATGCCGCAGATGGACGGCGAGCAGCTCAGCCAGTACATCCGCAATCAGAGCTCGCAGCAGAGCGTGCCGGTGCTGATGGTGACCTCGGAAACCGACCGCAACCGGCTCGCGGGCATCGCCCGCAGCGGCGTCTCCGCTATATTCGACAAGCCTTTCACCATTGAAACCTTACGCGACACCATCGAGCGCGTGCTTTAGGACTCACCCGGGGCGGAAATCCTTCCGTGCCGCACTTGAGGTGCATTCCAGAAAATCCTCATAACTCTTCGTAATACCTCCATAATAAATTAGGATGCCATCCGCGCCTCACGGCAGGAGCCGGTGCGGTCTCCCGCGCGCCCGTCTCAAGCTGATCGCCCCCCGGCCGATAGCCCTCCCACATTGTCTCGTGGCAGGACTGGCACATTTTCGGGATGAATCGGGGGGCTGGCGGTAGCGGTCCCGCTCTTTAAGGACGACTACGCTGGGAATCACATCATAATGAAAGTATCCGCACTGCTGAAAACCGCCGCCCTGGGTCTTGCCCTGGCGTGCAACACGGCCGCCTTTGGCGGCGAAGACGACGACATCTACACCGTGCATTTCTCCGCCGACGGCAAACATATCATCACCGGGGGCGCCGGCGGCTTCACCCTGTCGGAGAAAGACAAGTACACCGGCGGGATCAAGATCTGGGACAGCGAAACCGGCGACATGATCGACGCCATGGGGCAGCGTTCCGATCTGGACACGATCTTCGGCACCCAGTATGGCCGTGTCGGCGACACCCGCTGGGGCATCAGCAACTTCAAGGATGTCGTGCTGACCGGTTCCTATCCGCAGGGCAAGGTGCTGCTGCTGCCCAGTTCACTGGGGCGGATGGCCAACAACAGCACGCAGCAGATGCCGGACTTCATCGGCGGTTATATCGATCTGGACAGCCACACCATCAAACGTATCAAGATGTCGCAGCTGTCCACGGACAAAGGCAACTGCGACCCGAAAACCGGTTTTCATGACTACGTCGGACCGATCGTGCCGTCCAACAACGGCCGGTACGCGGCCATCGTGGTCAACACCTGCAAGGCGGTGCGCGACAACAAGGACCGGCAGGTGGGCTTTGAATATCGCTCCGACCTGCACGTGATGGATCTGAGCAAGTTCAGCGTCATCCAGACGGTCAACCACCTGGACGCAGGTGTCTATGCGCTGGGCATCACCGACAACGGCCAGCGCGTCGCCTATGTCGGCCGTGATCAGTTCGCGGTCCTGGACCTCGACAGCGGCGAGCGCCACGTGGTCGAGAGCTATCCCGACAGCGCGTTCATGATTCCCCGTCAGTTCAGCACCCTGCGCTTCAGCCAGGACGGTCACAAGCTGATCTCGCTGCGCAACATCTACGACATCGACAGCGGCACCGAGAAGACGCTGAAATGGACCGACACCGACGCCAAGAAGCCCATGCGCATCTCCAATATCAGCGTCGCCCCGGATCTGAGTTACTTCGCCATGGTGGTGCCCAAGCGCTCGCTGATCATGTTCGGCGACGACGGCCTGCCGCACTCCTATGGCAAGGCCGACAAGGTGATCCTGCTCGACGCCAGCAGCGGCGAGCGCACCGAACTGGAGATCACCAAGTCGATGACCGAAGGCAAGCGCTGCGTCACCGATATCTCACCGGACAGCGAGCGCGTCGCCGTCGGCTGCAAGGGCGGTCTGCTGCGCGTGTTCAACGCCCGCACCGGCGAGATGGTCTGGCAGAAGCAGAATATCGGCCAGAAGCACGACAACGGCCTGATGAACGTGCGCTTCCAAAGCCGCGACTCGCGCTTGTCGCTGGCGCAGGCGACGCGCTGGTGAGCTAACGGTCTGCGGACCTTGCGTGCCGCAACAAATAGGGGCCGACGGCCCCTTTTTTTGGTGTCCCCGCGCCGTCCACGGCCCTCCGCCGCCGGCTTCGTGGGCCGTTCCCGTTGCCGCCCACCGGGGCTCGTTCATCGGCCGGGGGACTTGTTCAGAACGGTGTGGAGATGACGTGGATAAACGCTTTGGGTGGAGGCCCGCGCACAACACCCGGTTGCCGTTTCAGCGGAAGGCGTCGGGCCAGCGTTGCTTGCTGTGGATCACGCCGACGATTTGTACGGTGTCATTTTCAATGGCATACACGAGTAAGTACGGCGTCTGTTTCACCACCCATTCGCGCGTGCCTTCGATGCGCCCGTTACGGCCGATCCACGGTTGCGTCGGCAACAGACGACTGGCCTTGGCGATGCGTTGTGCGACCGCCTGCGCCGCCTGGGGGTCGCCCTGGGCAATGTAGTCTTGAGCTTCGATCAGTTGTCCCAGGGCGCGCTTAGTCCATTTCAGCTTCAACCTGAACACCCCACTTGGCGAACGCTGCCTTGACCTCATCGTCGCCGGCGAACTCGCCGCGTCGCGCTTCGCTCAAGCCGGCTTCGATCGACTGGCGCACATACGCCTCATAGAGCACATCCTGCCAGGTCGCGTCCTCGGGCAACTGATCCGCCAGGGCGTGCAGCGCTTGTTTGATGTCGCGGGCGTTCGTGCTCATCGGGGTATCCTCGTCAGGGGTGGTTCAAGCCTAGCAGATTTCATCGGTCTCGGCCTCATCGGCCAGCTGGGTCAGTAAGTCGGTCTCGGCGTCCGCCGTTGTTTCTGTTGGACTTTTTGCCCGCGCCAGCTTCGCCGGATGGGTCGCGCTGTGCGCCTTAGAGTGCATCGGTCTCGGCCTCATCGGCCAGCAGGGTCAGTAGGTGCGGCGCAGTTCAGGTACCGGCGTACCCGCTTCGGCCTTTTTTAGTATCTGAAAGATTTGGCTCTCTTTAAATCTCGGCTTCTTCATTGCAGAACTCCCTCGTCATGTGGAAAATTCTACTTCAAAACGCGTTTAATTGCCGGGGGGATTACAGGTAGCGCGCTTCTTCCATCGCATCATCAAAGTAATCGCCGGGTGCTGAATAGCAATTCGCAACTGCCTGTTCAGCCGTTACCGATGTACCACACCTCCCCAACGCATACACTGAGAAAATAAAAAAGGGGCCGTAGGCCCCTTTTCCCAAAGGTCGGCGGCGATCACGCCTGACCCACCGCCTTCATGCTCAGCCGGATGCGGCCCTGCTTGTCCACTTCCAGCACCTTCACCTTGATGGTGTCGCCCTCGTTGAGCTTGTCGCTGACCTTCTCCACCCGCTCTTCCGAGATCTGCGAGATGTGCACCAGACCGTCCTTGCCCGGCAGAATGGTCACGAAGGCGCCGAAGTCCATCAGCTTGACCACCTTGCCCTCGTAGATGTGTCCGACCTCGACATCGGCGGTGAGCTGCTCG
>JASBSS010000034.1 GCA_030148805.1 Thiogranum sp.
GCCTGCGGGCACGGGAGATGCTGCGCATCGCCTGGCGCGACCTGGCGGGCTGGGCCTCGCTGGAGGAGACGCTGGGCGACTTGTCCGATCTGGCCGATGCCTGTATTCAGGGCGCCCTGGAGCGGCTCGCGCAATGGCAGGCACGGGTCGCAACCGCGCCCCTGCGGCCCGACCGGCAACCGGCGCGGCTGGTGGTCCTCGCCATGGGCAAGCTGGGGGCGCGCGAACTGAACTTCTCCTCGGACGTGGATCTGATTTTCGCCTATCCCGACTGCAAGCCGGGAAAAGGCGGCGAACTCAGTGCCGAGGAGTACTTCAGCCGGCTCGGACAGGCGCTGATCCATGCGCTGTCGCATCAGGACGCCGACGGATTCGTGTTTCGCGTCGACATGCGTCTGCGCCCTTATGGCAGCAGCGGGGCGTTGGTATACAGCTTCGAGGCGCTGGAGGAGTATTACCAGTTCCAGGGCCGGGAATGGGAGCGCTATGCGATGATCAAGGCGCGCGCCATCAGCGGCGACGAACAGAGTCGCGACGAATTGATGCAACTGTTGCGGCCCTTCGTCTACCGGCGCTATCTGGATTTCCACGCTTTCGATGCGCTGCGCGATCTCAAACGCCAGATCCGCAGCGACGTCGAGCGCCGTGGCCAGGAGGAGAACCTGAAACTCGGGCCGGGCGGCATCCGCGAAATCGAATTCATTGCCCAGGCCTTCCAACTGGTGCGCGGCGGGCGCGAAAAACGTTTGCGCCGCCGCGGTGTCATGGGCGTGCTCAGGACCCTCGGCGCGCTGGAGCTGCTGCCACAGCCGGTGGTCGACGAGCTGCTCGCCGCCTACCGCTTTCTGCGCCGGGCCGAGAACCGTCTGCAGGCCATGAACGACCAACAGGTGCACACCCTGCCCGACGATCCCGTCGAGCAGGCGGCGCTGGCGCTGGCGATGGGTTACGCCGGCTGGCAGCCCTTTCACGCCGCCCTCAACCGCCACCGGCGCCAGGTGGAAACCCACTTCCAGCAGGTTTTCGATCTGGCGCCGGACGACAAGGCCGCGGATGTCGATCCGCTGGCCGATCTTTGGGCGCGGCGGTTGGGCGAGGAACAGGCGCTGCGCCTGCTAGAAAGCCGGGGCTTCGACGACAGCGCCGAGGCGTTGCGCTGGCTGGAACAACTGCGCGAGGGCACCGCGCCGCGCTATCTGGGCGAACAGGGACGGATCCGTTTTGACGCCCTGATACCCAAACTACTGGCCGCGGTCGGACGCCAGCCCGCCGCCGCCGAGGTCCTCGGGCGGCTGGTCAAGGTGCTCGAACACATCGCCGGACGTACCACCTATCTGGCCCTGCTGCAGGAAAATCCCCAGGCGCTGGCGCAGTTGGTGAAACTCTGCGCCGCCAGTCCGTGGATCGCCGAGCAGATCGGCCAGTTTCCCATGCTGCTTGATCAGCTGCTCGACCCGCGCGCCCTGTATGCGCCGTTGCAGCGCTTGCCGATGGAGGCCGATCTGGAGCAGCGGCTCGCCGGCGTGGCCGCCGACGACCTGGAAGGACAAATGGACCGTCTGCGCCAGTTCCGCCATGCGATGGTGCTGCGGGTGGCGGCGGCGGACGTGGCCGGCGTGGCTGAAGTCACCCTGGTCAGCGACCAGCTGAGCGCCGTGGCCGAGATCATTCTGCACAAGGTGCTGGCCATCGCCTGGGAGCACATGGTCGCCCGTTACGGCCGCCCGCAGTGCCGGGTGGGACGGGTAAAGCGCCCGGTGGCGTTCAGCATCATCGGCTACGGCAAGTTGGGCGGCCGCGAACTCGGTTATGGGTCCGATCTGGATCTGGTTTTTCTGCACGACAGCGAAGGCGCCGCGGAGGTCACGTCGGGCAGGAAAAGCGTAGACAATTCAGTATTTTTCGCGCGTTTGGGACAACGTATCATTCATCTGTTGGAGACCTTCACCGCCGCCGGCATTCTCTACGAGGTGGATATGCGTCTGCGGCCCTCGGGCAACGCCGGCATGCTGGTCAGCAGTCTGGAGGCCTTCGAGGACTACCAGCGCACCAGCGCCTGGGTCTGGGAGCACCAGGCGCTGGTGCGCGCCCGTCCGGTTGCCGGTGATGCCGCGCTGGGGGAAAAGTTCGCGGCGGTCCGCGCCGATGTGCTGGCCGCGGACGCCCGCCTGGAAAACCTGCGCGAACAGGTGCGCGAGATGCGCGAGCGTATGCGGCGCGAGTTGGGCAGCCGCGACGAGGCGGGATTTCACCTCAAACAGGACCGCGGAGGTATCGTTGATATCGAATTTATGGTTCAATTTCTGACGTTGCGCTGGTGCGGGGAGCATCCGCAGTTGTTGCGCCATACAGCGACCATCCATTTGCTGAAAGCGCTGGCCAAACACGGCCTGCTCAAGTCGGCCTACGCCCAGACCCTCATCGAGGCCTATCGCCAATACCGGGCGCTGGGTCACCGCCTGACGCTGGCCGAAGCCTCGACGGTAATCGACGAGAAACAGCTGCGCGGCGAACGGACTCGGGTGAGCGCGATCTGGCAACAGCTGATGGAAGTCTGAGTGCAGAAGAAGATTTCGTAATACGGTTTTAAGGAGTTATTTCATGTCGATGGCCGATCGTGACGGCGTCATCTGGTACGACGGGCAACTGGTGCCCTGGCGCGAAGCCACCACTCATGTGCTGACCCATACCTTGCACTACGGCATGGGCGTGTTCGAAGGCGTACGCGCCTATGACGCCGAGCAGGGGACGGCGATCTTCCGCCTCAAGGAGCATACCGAACGGCTGTTTCGCTCGGCGCACATCCTGCAAATGGACATGCCCTTCGACCGCGAGACGCTCAATCAGGCGCAGCTCGCCGTGGTGCGCGAAAACAAACTCGAATCGGCCTACATACGGCCGATGTGTTTCTACGGCTCCGAGGGCATGGGTCTGCGCGCCGACAATCTGAAGACGCACGTTATCGTCGCCGCCTGGTCGTGGGGTACCTACCTGGGGAAAGAGGCGCTGGAGCAGGGGATTCGCATTCGCACGTCCTCCTACACCCGCCACCATGTCAATATCACCATGTGCAAGGCCAAGGCTAACGGCAATTACATGAACTCCATGCTGGCGCTGCAGGAGGCTTTGAGCTGTGGTTACGACGAAGCGATGCTGCTGGACAACGAGGGTTATGTCGCCGAGGGCAGCGGCGAGAACATTTTCATCGTGCGCGACGGTGTGCTCTACACCCCCGAACTGACCTCGGCGCTGGAGGGCATCACCCGCGATACCATTATTGCGCTGGCCGCCGGCGAGGGTCTGACGGTGCGCGAAAAACGCCTCACGCGTGACGAGGTGTACGTCGCCGACGAGGCTTTCTTCAGCGGTACCGCGGCGGAAGTCACGCCGATCCGCGAAGTCGACGACCGGGTGATCGGCGGCGGCACCCGCGGCCCGATCACGGAGAAGCTGCAGACACTCTATTTCGACCAGGTGCACGGCCGCCGCGAGGATTATCCGCAGTGGCTGACCCTCGTGTGAGCCGCCGTAGCCGCCAAACCAGGAGAACAACACCGTGCCGAATCCCAAAACCGCCGCCGAAGCCGGTCAGAGCCAGGGCAAGTACATCCAGGCCAACGCGCAGAATCGCTATGAAGTCACGCGCGCGGACCTGCCGCTGCATTGCCCGCTCGACAGCATGACCCTGTGGAATTCCCACCCCAGGGTGTACCTGCCGATCGAGGACAGCGGCAAGGCCAAGTGTCCGTATTGCGGGGCCGACTATATCCTGATCGACTGACGGCGGCCGCCGTCGTGTCCCGCACGATCGTTGTCTGGCGTTTCAGCGACGCCAAGGCTGGTCACGACAGCCAGAGCCGCGGGCTGGTCGCGGCCCTGGCGCGCTGCGTACCGTTGCGGTGTCATGAGCTCGGCGTGGTGGCGCCGGCCCGGGCCGGCCGCTGGTGGTTGCTGGGACGCTTTCCGGGCGCTGAAAATCTGCCCGCGCCCGATCTGCTGATCGGGGCCGGCCATGCGACACATCTGTCGATAATGGCCGCGCGCCGCGCCCGGGGCGGACGCAGCGTGGTGTTGATGAAGCCGAGCCTGCCGCGCGCCTGCTTTGACCTGTGCGTGGTACCGGCCCACGATGGTGTGCGCCCCGGCGCAGGGGTGCTGGTCACCGAAGGCGCGTTGACGGCGGTGCGCCCGGGACGGGATCGGGACGCCGATAGCGGCCTGATTGTCATCGGCGGTCCCTCGCGCCATGTCCGCTGGGACGATGCGGACATCCTGCGGCAGGTCGAGACCCTGCTGGAGCGGCGCCGCAAGTCGCGCTGGTCCGTGACCACGTCGCGGCGCACGCCGGCGGCATTGACTGGCGAATTGTGCCGGCTTTATCCGCACCAATGCCGTCCGTTGGTGGCGACCCCGCCCGATTGGTTGCCGGCGCAACTGGCGCGGGCCGGCGAAGTCTGGGTCAGCCAGGACAGTGTGTCGATGATCTACGAGGCCCTGTCGGCGGGGGCGCGGGTCGGGTTGTTGCAGGTGCCGGTGCGGCGCGGGGCGCGCATCGGCCGCGCACTGGAGCGTCTGCTGGCCGCCGGTTGGGTGGCCCCGCCCGGGGCGGACGAACTGGTCGCGGGTCCGCCGCGACCGCTGGACGAAGCCACGCGCTGCGCGCAATGGATAATAAAACAATGGTTGAACGCAAACTGACGGTTCTGCAACTGTTGCCGGCACTGGAGACCGGCGGGGTCGAGCGTGGCACCCTGGAACTGGGCGCCGGATTGGTGCGCGCCGGTCACCGTTCGCTGGTGCTGTCGGCCGGCGGACCGCTGGTCAGCCGGCTCACCGGCCAGGGCAGTGAACATATCCAATGGCCGATCGGACGCAAATCGCTCTGGACCCTGCGCCTGGTGCCGCGTCTGCGCCAACTGTTGCGCGCGCAGCAGGTCGACATCCTGCACGCCCGGTCGCGCCTGCCGGCCTGGATCGCCTGGTTGGCCTGGCGGGGCATGCCATCGGCCGCGCGGCCGCGTTTTGTCACTACCGTGCACGGCCTGTATTCGGTCAATCGCTACAGCCGCATCATGGCGCGCGGCGAAGCCGTGGTGGCGGTATCCACCGCGGCCCGGGAATACCTGCTGCGCAATTATCCCGGCGTCGAAGCGCGCCGCGTGCACCTCATCGAGCGCGGTATCGATCCGGCGGTGTACCCGTTCGGCTACCGGCCCGCGCAGTCCTGGATGGCGCGCTGGTATCAGGAACACCCCTATCTGCTCGAGCGGCAGGTGCTGACGTTGCCGGGGCGGATCACCCGTCTCAAGGGTCATCTGGACTTTCTCCAATTGCTGGCGCGTTTGCTGCGCGACGGCTTGCCGGTCTACGGGCTGATCGTCGGCGGCGAAGATCCGCGCCGCGCCGGCTACCTGCGCGACGTGCGCGCCGCGGTGCAGCGTCTGGGGTTGCAGGGGTCGGTGACCTTCACCGGTCAGCGTATGGATTTGCGCGATATTCTTGCCGTTTCCAACCTGGTGTATTCGCTTTCGCGACAACCCGAATCGTTCGGGCGTACGGTGCGCGAGGCACTCAGCCTGGGCGTGCCGGTGGTCGGCTACGATCATGGCGGCGTTGGCGAAACGCTGCAGGCGGCATATCCGGTCGGCCGTGTTCCGCCGGCCGACCTGGATACGCTGGAGCGGGTTACCCGTGAGTTGATCGAGCACCGGGTGGAGGTATCGCCGATCGCTTTTCCCAGCGTCCAGGACATGGTCGACGCCACAGAGTCCCTCTATGGCGAACTGGTAAGCGCATGAGCGCGCTGTTGCTGGGTGTGGCGGCGTGCGGCTTGGGCGGCCTGTCACTGCGCTACGCCTGGTGGCGACCGGCGGTTGTCGCCGCGAACCCGCGTGTGCTGATGTACCACATGATCAGCGAGCCGCGCCCGGGCGCGCGCTTCAACGGCCTGCGGGTAAGACCGGCGATGTTCGCCCGCCAGCTGCGCTGGCTGCGCGAGCAGGGATGGCAAAGCTTCACCGTCAGCGAACTTCTGGCCCGGGGCGAGCGGCTGCCCGAGCGCGCCTTCGCCATCACTTTCGATGACGGCTACGCCGACAATCTGTTACAGGCCTTGCCGCTGTTGCGGCAGTACCGCTGTAAGGCCACGCTGTATCTGGTGGTGGAACGTTTTGAACGCGATTGGTCGGTGATGCGCAAGGCCCACCACGACGGCGGCGAATTGCAGCGCGAAGCCAAACTGAGTGACGCGCAGGTCGAGACCCTGTTGGCGTCCGGCTGCATCGAGCTGGGTTCGCACAGCATGACGCACGCAAATTTCCTCCACCTGGACGCCCTGGCGGCACGGCACGAACTGCTGGCGTCGAAACAGGCGCTGGAGGCGCGCTTCGGCGTGACGGTGGAGAGTTTTGCCTGGCCTTTCGGGCTGTACCGCGAGGAACAGGTAGCATTCGCCGCCGAGGCCGGTTACCGCAGCGCGGTAACCACGCGCGAAGGCATCGATTCACCCCGCAGCTGGCAGCCGCTACAGTTGAAGCGCATCAAGATCAGCGGCAAGGACGGTTGGCTGGACTTCCGCCTGCGGCTGCGCAGCGGCCGTCGCGGCTGGCGTTAGACCCGATCATGGCGGCGCCGTTGCAGGTTTGGGTCTTGTCGGACCAACAGCCCGGCCATTACAACCAGTCGCGCGGGATTATCACCGCGCTGGAGCAGGTGCGGCCGTTGCAGGTGCACTGGCTGGACCTTGTCCTGAGGATGGGGCTGTTGCGCAGCCCCATGCGCTGGTGGCTCAACCGGGGCGTTCCGCCGCCGCCGGCCTGGCTGCATGTTTGTTACCGTCTGCCGCGATTGCCGCGGACCGCCTGCGATCTGATCGTCTCCACCGGCGGCAAGACGTCGTTCGCCAACGCCTGGCTGGCCCGACGTCTGGGCGCGCGCAATATCTTTGCCGGTTCGCTGAGGCGTCTGTCCGACGATCTGTTCGATGTGGTGCTGACCTTGCCGGGTTTCGCGCCGCAGGCGTCCTCGCAGCTGCGGGTGGAACTGCCGCCTAGCCCGATGGATGCGCCGAGACTGCGACAGGCCGGTGCCGAGCTGCGGCGTTCGCTGGATGATGGACACGAGCTGTGGGCGCTGATGGTTGGGGGGGACGGTGCCGGGTTTCATTATCGTAAGGCGGACTGGCGTGCACTGGCCGAATTGGTCAACCGCGCCGCGGCCGTGTTCGGCATCCGCTGGCTGTTTTTGACTTCCCGGCGAACCGATCGCCAGGTGGAGCAAAGATTGAAGGCGGCGTTGAACGGCTCGCGCCTGGCGGCCGCCTGCTGGTACCACGGCGGCGAAACCGCAGAGGTCGCGTCGTTTCTGGGCGCGGCCGACAAAGTCTTCGTCACCGAGGACAGCATGACCATGCTGACCGAAGCCATTTACACTCAGAAACCCGTCATCAGTCTGCGGCCGGCGCGCGCCGGCCCGGACTGGCGTTACGCCGGGATGCTCGAACGTTTTGCCGCGCAGGGCTGGATCCGGCGCGAAGCCCTCGCCACGCTGGCGGCGGACGTGCGCCGCCTGCGGACGGCGGACTGGCGACCATTGCGGGTCTCTCCTTTGGACAGCCTGTCGCGACAGTTGCAGGAACGACTGAAGCTGTAAGCCGGCGGACGAGGCAATCGCTTCAACCGTACGGCGAGGGTTCGCCGGGCGGGCGCGTCTTGAAACGGCGGTGTACCCACAGATACTGCTCCGGCATTTCCCGCACCACGGCCTCGATCAGGCGATTGATGCGCGCGGCATCGCGCTGGGGATCGGCGCCCGGAAAATCCTCGAGCGCGGGACACAACACCAGGACGTAGCCCCGCGTGCCCGGCAGGCGCAACTGGAAGAAGGGCACGACGGCGGCGCCGCTCAGTCGTGCCAGCCGCGAGGTGGTGGTGAGCGTCGCCGCCGGCACATCGAAAAAGGGGGCAAATACGCAATGGTCGGCGCCGTGGTTCTGGTCGGGAGCATACCAGACCACCTGATTCTCGCGCAGGCGCCGCAGCAGCGCGCGCATGTTGTCGCGGCCGATGGCCGACTGGAAACGGCGTTGCCGCGCACGCTGCATCACGGCTTCGAACAAGGGATTCTTATGCCGGCGGTAGAGCACATGAAAAGGGTGGGTGCGCGCCAGCAGGCGCCCGCCGAGTTCGAGCGTGGTGAAGTGGGCGCTGAGTAGAATGACGCCGCGCCCGCGCGCGCGCGCGCTGTGCAGATGCCGCTCGCCCAGCAACTGATATCGCGCCCGCAGATCCGCATCGCGGCCCCACCAGCACAGCGCCGTCTCCACCACCCCATGGCCCAGCGAGCGGAAGTGATCGTCCAGCAGCCGGCGCCGATCGGCGGCGTCCATCTCGGGGAAGCACAGACCGAGGTTCACCGCGGCGATGCGCCGTCGCCGGCCCGCCAGACGCAGCGCCAGCCGACCGATGACGCGCCCGGCGTGCATCTGCACGGCAAAGGGCAGTCGCGTCAGCAGCCACAGCAGGCCGAACATTGCCCACAACGGCCAGAACCGGGGGCGCCAGTAGCTCGACCACCAGGGGGAGGATTGGGCTTGCACGTCATCGATTGTACCAAAAGGGCCGAATGATATGATCGGCCGTCATGTCCATCGTCTATTCACTGATGCTGTATCTGCTGGTGCCGGTCTTATTGCTGCGGTTGTGGCTCAGGGGGCGCGTGTTACCCGCTTATCGGCGCCATTGGGCCGAGCGTTTCGGTTACGCCGCAGGCGTGCGCCCGGGAGTCATCTGGCTGCACGCGGTGTCCGTCGGCGAAGTGCGTGCCGCCGCCGCGCTGGTGGAGGCGCTGCGGGCGCGCGATCCGCGGCGTGAGCTGTTGATCACCGTGACCACGCCGAGCGGCCGGGAGACCGTCGCCAGGCTGTTCGGCGAGCAGGTGCATTGCCGTTATCTGCCTTATGATCTGCCCGCGGCGGGACGACGGTTCCTGCGCGCCTGGCAACCCTGCGTGGCGGTCTTTGTCGAGCGGGAGCTGTGGCCGAACCTGTACGCGTCGCTGGCCGCGCGCGCGGTTCCGTTGTATCTGGTCAGTGCCCGACTGAATGCGCGTTCCCTGGCGTGGTATCGACGTCTCTCCACGCTTGTGCGGCCCAGCCTGAACGCGATCCATCGAGTGGCGGCGCAGAGCGAGAGCGACCGGCAGCGGTTCGTATCGCTGGGGCTGGCGGCCGACAGGATCAGTGTCAGCGGCGATCTCAAATTCGCCGCCCGTCTGCCGCCGGATTTTGCGCAACAGGTGTCGCGCCTGCAGGCGCGCCTGCAAGCCGCCGCGCCGCTGTGGGTCGGTGCAAGCACCCACCCCGGTGAGGAAGCCATCCTGTTGCAGGCCCACGCCCAGCTGCGACAGCGATTTCCCCGGGCGCGTCTGCTGCTGGTGCCGCGACATCCGCAACGTGCTGCCGGCCTGCTTGCCCAGTGCCGCGCCGTGGAATCGAGCTGCGAGCTGTCCAGCGCCGTTGCGGCGCGCGGCGCCGGTGTGGTGCTGGTGGACGAATTGGGATTGCTGCTCGCTTGTTATGCGCTGGCCGACGTGGCGTTCATCGGCGGCACTCTGGTGGCGGCCGGCGGACACAACCCGCTGGAGGCGCTGATGTGCGGGACGCCGGTTGTGGTGGGGCCGTGCCATGGCAATTTCGCCGAACTCTATCGCCAACTGCAGACGCTGGGGGGGGCGCAAACGGCGACGGACGCCGGCGCGGTGGCACTGCAAGTGGGCACCTGGCTGGCCGACCCGGACGCGCGTGGGCGTGCCGTGCGGGCCGGGCAGGCGCTGTTGCAGGAAAACCGGCAGGTGCTGGAGCGCGTGCTGACAGTGATCGGTACGCCCCCCGATTACCGCTAGAGAATATAAAGCTTCAGCCGATCTCGCGCCGCCGTGCCATGGCGCGGCCCAAGCCCTGCAATTGGCTCCGGCTCAGACTCTGTTGCGCCAGGCTCAGCAGTTCGTCGTTCTCAACCTGGATGTGTTCCCGGCAGGCGTCGCAGAATGCCGCCGCCCGTGACGCGAAATCAGGGCTTTCGCCCCGCGCGGCCGGCGCCTTCAGCAGTGGCAGCAGTTGTCCCCACAAATCGTCTAGTCGGCGGTGATCCTGCTGCAGGCGATCTACCCGTTCGGCCAGTTCCAGCGACTGTCGCTTGAGCAGCGGAAACAGATCCTGCTCTTCGTCCTGATGATGCTGCAGCGCGCTGGTGGAGAAATAGGTCACCACCCGGCGCAGGGCGCTGCGCGCTTGCTCGTCGACGCCATTGACCGCCACATGGGCGGGGAGTTTTTGCAGCACATCGCATTGGGCCAACATGCGCTGGTGGCAGGCCTGAAGCACCGCCAGCGGGTCGTCGAAACCCGGCAGCTGCGGGATCAGACTCTCGCTCATGGCGGATTTTATTTTGCCTCCGGAGCAGCAGCCGGTATCAGGGCGGTGTTCACCGCCTCGATGTCGCTCTCGCTGAGAATGCCGGCGGCGCGTTTCAAGCGCAGCTGGTCGACCACGTACTGGTAACGTGCCCGGGCATAGTTCAGTCGCGCGAGATAGGATTCGCGCTGTGAATTAAGCAGATCGACAATAGTGCGGGTACCGACTTCGAATCCCGCTTCCTCGGCCTGTACCGCGACCTCGGTGGATTCCAGCGAGCGCTTCAGCGCTTTCACCTGGGCGATATCGGTTCTGATGCCACGGAAGGCGTTGCGCGTCTCCAGCTCGGCGGCGCGTACGGCCTGGCTGAGCTGCTCGGTGGACTCCTGAAAGCGGCTGCGTGCCTCGCGTGTCTGGGAACTGACCAGCCCGCCGGAATAGAGGGGGACGCTCAATTCGATGCCGAATTGTGTGTCGTGACGTTTGATCGGTACGATGCCGCCAAAGTTGACGTCGGAGTAACCCGTGCTGGCATCGAAGTCGAGCGTCGGCAGATGGCCCGCCCGGCGGCGCTTGATCTCCTGCTGGGCGGCTTCGGCGTTGGCCTGTGCGGCGAGAATGTTCAGATTGTGTAGTTTGGCGCGCTCGATCCATTCCTTGGCAATATCCGGTTGCGGCCCGGTGAGTTTAAGTTCGGGGTCGAGTTCGTCTACATCATCGTAATAGACCCCCACCGTTTCGTGTAACGCGTCCTTCGCCTCGGCCAGATCGCTGACAGCCTGGATTTCCTGACTGACGGCGAGATCGTAGCGCACCTGTGCGGCCTTGACGTCGGTGATAGCGATCAGGCCGACATCGAAGCGCTGTTTGGCCTGATCCAGTTGGCGGCTGATGGCATTTTTCTCCGCCTGCGCGAACTGTACGTTGTCCTGCGCCTCCAGCACTTTGAAATAACGTTGCGCGACCAGCACCATCAGATCCTGACTGGAGGCGAGGTACTGGGCTTCGGTGGCGGCGATGCGGCTGTCGGCCTGCTTCAGCGACAACCAGCGGTCGTAGTTGAACAGCGGCTGGGTCAGATTGATGCTGGCCGTCTTGTCGGTGCTGTAGCGGGCGGGTTCCGAGGGATCGATGTTCTTGAAACGCTTGCGGGTAATGGCCGCACCGGCTCCCAGCGTGGGCAGCAAGCCGGCCCTGGCTTGCGGCTTCAGCTCGCGCACAGCGTCTAGATTGGCCTGGGCCGCGGCCAGCTGCGGATTGGTTCTGGCGGCCTCCCGGTAGATCTGCAACAGATCCGCCGCCGAGGCGGTGCCGGCGGCCAACAACAGGCTCGAGAATAGGACTAAGCGAATGCGCATGATGGGTTACTACTGTCGGTCGATTAATAGGTCGGCATCTGCCGGTCGACATCACTGGCCCAGGCGGCAACGCCGCCGCTGAGGTTGATGATGTTACTGAAACCCTGGTTCTCAAGGAAGCGACCGATCATGCGGCTGCGCACGCCGTGGTGGCAGATGACCACGATTTCGCGCTCCGGGTCGAGTTCGTCCAGGTGGGACGGAACCGAGCGCATCGGCACCAGGGTGGAGCCGTCGATACGCGCTTTGTCGTATTCCCAGGGTTCGCGCACGTCGAGTAACAACGGCGGTTGCGGTGCCGACTGCAAATACTGGTGCAACTCGATGGCGGAGAATTCGCGCATACTAAAACCTGAAGGCGGCAGGGCGCGGGGCATTCAGCAGCGCCGGGATGGCCGTCTCGAACAGGCTTTCCGTGGTCCATTCCCGCTCGCCGGCGCGGGTGATCAACAGTGCCTGCATAATCGGTGGCTGCCCAACAATCACAAACAACCGGCCGCCCGGTTTGAGTAACGTATGAAAGCCCTGGTGCAGCATCGGCAGCGAACCGGTGACGGCGATAACGTCATAACGGGCCTCGCCTTGCCAGCCGCAGGCGGCGTCGCCCTGCTCCAACGTGACATTGCTGATGTTGTGCTGCGCCAGTCGCGCGCCTGCGCTGTCGATGAAATCGGCAAACAAGTCGAGGCTGTGGACACGGCCGCCCAGACGCGCCAGACAGGCGCTCAGGTAGCCGCTGCCGGTGCCGATTTCCAGGATTTCGTCGTCGGGCCGGATGGACAGGCTCTGCAGCAGGCGGCCTTCGAGTTTCGGCGGCATCATGCACTGCTCGTTGGCCAGCGGGATGCAGATATCGCTGAACGCCAGTTCGCGAAATGCCGCCGGCACAAAGTCCTCGCGCGGCGTCGCCGAGAGCACGCCCAGCACCAGATCGTCGAGCACATCCCAGGGCCTGATCTGCTGCTCGATCATGTTGAAGCGGGCCTGTTCGAGATTCATGGGGTTCATTGGGGAATTTCCGCTGTCGACCTGGTTCAGAAGGGTACGGGCTTTGGCAAAATCAGGCAAGATCAACAGGCTTGCATTCTATCAATCGTTTCGATACCGTTATTGGCCGCAGCTAGGGGTGCACCGCGACAGGCGGCGCTGAGACACACCCTTCGAACCTGATCCGGTTAATTCCAGCGCAGGGAAGCTGACAACTGCATCAGTCTTTCCCCCCGCTATCCGACCCCAGAGGGAGGGAAAGAACCATGAGCGCCATCCCCGAAGACTTTATTCGCAAGACCAGCCAATTGTCGACGGAAGTCACCCGGGCTTTCCCCGGTTCGACAAAAGTCTATGTGCAAGGTTCGCGCGCCGATCTGCGTGTCGGCATGCGCGAAATCCGCCAGGCCGACACCGCCGCTAGCTTCGGGCCTGAGACCAATCCCCCGATCACCGTGTACGACACCTCCGGGCCCTATACCGACCCCGAGGCCCGGATCGACCTGCTCAAGGGGCTGGGCGAGGTACGCGGTGCCTGGATCGAGGAGCGCGGCGATACCGAGCTGTTGGACGCGCCCAGCTCGGATTTCGGTCGCCAGCGGGCCAATGATCCACAGCTCGCCGCGTTGCGCTTCGAACACGTGCGCAAACCGCGGCGCGCGCGCGCCGGCGCCAATGTGACCCAGATGCACTACGCGCGTCAGGGCATTGTCACGCCGGAGATGGAATACGTCGCCATCCGTGAAAACCTGCGCCTGGAGTCGCTCAAAGGCAGCGGACTGTTGCGCCAGCACCGCGGGCAGTCTTTCGGTGCCGCCATCCCGGAGCGCGTGACACCCGAGTTCGTGCGCGACGAGGTGGCCCGGGGGCGCGCCATCATTCCCGCCAACATCAACCACCCGGAACTGGAGCCGATGATCATCGGGCGCAACTTCCTGGTGAAAGTGAATACCAATATCGGCAATTCGGCGGTCACGTCCTCAATCGCCGAAGAGGTGGAGAAAATGGTCTGGTCGACCCGCTGGGGCGGCGACACGGTGATGGACCTGTCCACCGGCAAGAACATCCACGAGACCCGCGAATGGATTCTGCGCAACTCGCCCGTGCCCGTGGGTACGGTCCCCATCTACCAGGCTTTGGAAAAGGTCGACGGCAAGGCCGAGGAACTGACCTGGGAGCTGTTTCGCGACACGCTCATCGAGCAGGCCGAGCAGGGCGTGGATTATTTCACAATTCACGCCGGCGTGCGCCTGCGCTATGTGCCGCTGACCGCCGAGCGGGTGACCGGTATCGTCTCGCGCGGCGGTTCGATCATGGCCAAGTGGTGCCTGGCGCACCATCAGGAGAACTTCCTCTATACCCATTTCGCCGACATCTGCGAAATCATGAAAGCCTATGATGTGTCCTTTTCGTTGGGTGATGGCCTACGGCCCGGTTCGCTCGCCGACGCCAACGATGCCGCGCAGTTCGGCGAGCTCGAGACGCTGGGCGAGCTGACCAAGATCGCCTGGGAACACGACGTGCAGACCATGATCGAGGGGCCGGGGCACGTGCCGATGCAACTGATCAAGGAGAACATGGACAAGGAGTTGCGCGATTGCTATGAAGCGCCCTTCTATACCCTGGGGCCCTTGACCACGGATATCGCCCCGGCCTATGACCACATCACCTCCGCGATCGGCGCGGCGCAGATCGGCTGGTACGGTACCGCGATGCTTTGCTACGTCACGCCCAAGGAGCATCTGGGTCTGCCCAACAAGCAGGATGTGCGCGAAGGCATCATCGCCTATAAGATCGCCGCCCACGCCGCCGATCTCGCCAAGGGACACCCCGGAGCGCAGGTGCGCGACAATGCCATGTCGAAGGCGCGTTTCGAATTCCGTTGGGACGACCAGTTCAACCTCGGTCTCGATCCGGAACGCGCGCGCGAGTACCACGACGAGACGCTACCCAAGGATTCGGCCAAGGTGGCGCACTTCTGCTCCATGTGCGGGCCGCACTTCTGTTCCATGAAAATCACCCAGGACGTGCGTGACTACGCGCGTCAGCACGGGATGTCGGACCAAGACGCACTGTCCCAGGGGATGGTTGAGAAAGCCGTCGAGTTCGTGAAAGGCGGGGGCGAAATCTACAAGAAAGCGTGAGCCCGGCGCCCGGGCTGCCTGGCGGCGCGTCGACCGGTAGCGCTAGGGCGCGGGATCGTCGCTCGGCGGCGGCGCGGGCGTCAGCGAGACCGACACGCGGTTGTTGGCCTGGGCCGCCTGATTCCAGATTTGGGCGCTGGTGGTGGCGGATTTCTCCGGATAGGCGAACAGCGGGGTCGTGCGCGGCAGCGTGGTCACCTCCAGCGTGATGCCGCCGCCGTTCAACAGCGGCGTGCTGGCGACGAAATTGGCAAAGCGCAGCGATTGCTGGGCCGAGGGTGTGTCCGCGGCCTGTACCGGATTGCCGATGAATTCGCATTGCTCCACGGGCAGGTCCGGCGGCGGTAGCCGAAAACCTTTCTCCTCGCTGCCCAGCAGACAGAACTCACCGGCGTGGGTCTCGACCACCAGCTTGCCGGCAAAGCCGCTGTCGGCCAGACGGCCGAGCAGGCTTTCGATGATGTCCACGCGCTGGTCGTCGAGGGCGATCTCGTCGTAGCCGTATTCCAGCGATTGATTCATGGCCCAGGCGGTGCTGTCCCAGCTGGCCTGCAGATAGCCCAGATTCCGTTGGCGCGCGGATTTCAGGCCGGCGATGGTGTTGGCTTGCGCGTCCACCCGACCGTCCAGGGCGCGGGTTTGCCCATTCCCGGCGGTGGCGTCCGCGGTATTTCGCTCCCGCGCCTGATAAAGATTGAACACCAACGAACCGGCCAGCAACAGCGCCAACGTGACCAGCGGCCAGCCGCGGGCGCTTGGGTCGCGATCGCGATCGGCGCGTAACCCCTCGAGGGTGTCTTCCAGCTCCCGGTGCAGCTTGGCGCCGCTTTGACGGGCCACCGTTTCCATGCTGAGGAGGATATCCTTGCGCAATTCCACCCGTTGTTCGTCCAGCATGGCGCGCAATTGCTGGTCGAGCTGCGCCGAGACCGGTTCCGCGCCGGGCGCGGTCATCCCGGGTTCGCTCAAGCGCGGCGGCGCAACGGGAGCGCGGCGCGGCTGGATGTCCTCGGCGCGTTCCGAGGCGCCGTCCTCGTCGAGCTGCTGGTGTTCGTCGCGTCGTTCCCTGACCAGGCCGATCCGGCACAGCGACGCGTAGAGTTGCGCCGGCGCGACGGTTTTCGGCAGCACGCCCACGGCGCCGAGGGCGCGCGCCTGGCCGATGTACAGATCGCCGCCCTTGGAGGTGTACATCATCACCGGGATGGTGGCGGTGCGGGGGTTGGCCTTGATCGCCTTGACCGCCTGAAACCCGTCCATGCCGGGCATCATGTGATCCATGAAGATGGCGTCCGGGCGGTTGTGGGCGAGGAAATCCAGCGCCAGGCTGGCCGATTCGACCGTATCCACCCGCAGATCGTGTTTTTCCAGCATGCGGCGCAACACCAGGCGGGCGGATTTCGAGTCGTCTACCACCAGTACGCGTTTGTGTTCTGACATCAGCTTTCCTGTTCGCCGCGCCGCGCGCCGTGCGCGTGTCTGAATGTACCCCAATCCGTCACGGCCGTCAGCTAAAGCGCGTCGCGGTCATTGCCTTGGCCGAGTTAGCGGCGTGGGCGGGCGAATCTTTGACCCCTCAGTGGCTGTGGGCGAGGAAGCGGCGCAAGGCGCGGTGCAGGTACTGGGTGTCGTGGGCGCCGGCGAGTTCGCGGATGGAGTGCATGGCAAATGTGGCCACGCCGATGTCCAGCGTGCGCACGCCGATGTTGGCGGCGGTGATGGGGCCGATGGTACTGCCGCAGGCCATGTCGCTGCGCACGACGAACGACTGCACCGGGATCTCGGCCTGTTCGCACAACAGCCGGAACAGGCCGGCCGTTTCGCTGTTGCTGGCGTAACGCTGGTTGGCGTTGGTCTTGATCACGGGGCCGTGGTTGAGCAGCGGGCCGTGCCGGGCGTCGTGACGGTCGGCGTAGTTGGGGTGGATGCCGTGGGCGTTGTCGACCGATATCAGCAACGAACGGTTGACGCAGCGCGCCAGTTCCTGGGGGCCCGGACAGAGCCGTTCGAGCACCGACTTGAGAAACGGGCCGTCGGCGCCGCAGGCGGAGGTGCTGCCGACTTCCTCGTGATCGCTGCACACCAACAGCCGGCTGGCGCTGCCGCCGCTGTCGATCAGGGCCCGCGCGCCGATAAAACAGCTCAGCAGGTTGTCCAGACGGGCCGCGGCAATGAATTCCTGTTGCAGGCCCACCAAGGCGCCCGGCTGGCAATCGTACAGCGACAGTTCGTGCTCCAGTACCGCCTCGATGGCGGTCTCCGGGTGTTGTTCGCGTGCCAGCTGCAGCAGCAATTGGCGCAGCGTCACCGGCTCGGCGTCGCCCGGTTGCATCAATACCGGCGGCAGATGCTGCTGGGCGTTGATGCGGCGCGACTCGTTGGCCTCGCGATCGAGATGGATGGCGAGGCTGGGAATCACCGCCACCGGCGTCTGGAAGTCGATCAGGGTGGTGCCGGGACGGCCGTTGCCGTCGCGAAAGCAGATGCGGCCGGCGAGCGACAGGTCGCGATCGAACCAGGGGTTGAGCAGGGCGCCGCCATAGACTTCGACGCCAAGTTGATAGTAGCCGTTGTTGCTCATGTCGGCCTGCGGCTTGACCCGCAGGCAGGGGCTGTCGGTGTGGGCGCCGAGCATGCGCACGCCCGCTTCGGCCGGCGACCGGTCGCCGACGACGAAGGCGATCAGCGATGAATCGTTGCGCGTTACCACGTAGCGTCCGCCGCTTTCCAGGCGCCAGTCCCGTGCTTCATCCAGCAGGCTGAAACCGGCGTCTGCAAACAGCGCCTTGAGCGTCGCCGTGGCGTGGAACGGCGTCGGCGAGGCCTGGATGAAGTCGAGCAGGGAGCGATTGAGCGAGTGATTCGTCATGGGTGTCGTTACCGGGAACTCTGTTGTCGGCGTTGTTGCGCGCGCCGCAGGATAGCGTGTCGTTGCGCGTCGGTCGAGCAGCCCCAGGCGGTGATCTCCTCCAGGCTGCGGTAGCAGCCCAGACAGATGTCGCGCTCGTCGAGGCAGCAATTGCGAACGCAGGGGGAAGCGACAGAAGCGGGCGTGGTGGGAGGAGGCGGCGGCAACCGTTCAGGCATACAGGTCGATCGATCGTCGGCCTGTCCGCCTGGGCGAGCCACCGGCCGCGCGCTGGGTGCCGCCCGCCTGGCGACGGTCCTCGCCACAGCGCGTATCCAGCAACACCGGGACCTGACGGCGACGCCGCTCGCCCCCGGCCCTGCGCTCACTGCGCGGCGGGGTGGGTAGCGCCGGCGCGGCCTGATCGTCGGGGTTCGACGGCGGTGGGCTCGGCGCGGTCGCCGCGACCGCGCTTAGCGGGCGCGCCCGCGCGGCGTCGGCCTGCAGGCGGCGCAAGTTGCCTTCCTCGGGGACCAGGGTCAGCCATTGCATGAGCGCCATTATACGGGATTCCCGCGAGGGTCGCGGCGAAACCGGCTAGATAAGTTTTAACACTTTGTTTTAAAGGCCAGTTTTTCCGAGTGTCGAGCGTTCGATGGTGATGGTCTGTGGTTCTTGCAGCGCCTGCGGTTCGCCGAAGTGATAGCCCTGGGCAAAGTCGACGCCGATGGCTTTGAGCTGTTCGGCGACGTCCGCGCTCTCGACGAACTCGGCGATGGTGCGGATGCTCAGGCTGTGGCCCACCTGATGGATGGCTTCGACGATGGCGCGGTTCATCGGGTCGACATGCATGTCATGGACAAAACTGCCGTCGATTTTCAGAAAGTCCACCGGCAGGCTTTTCAGATAGCCGAAGGAGCTCAGGCCGCTGCCGAAATCGTCCAGCGAAAAGCGACAGCCGAGCGCCTTGAGCAGGCGGATCATATGGCTGACCTTGTCCAGATTGAAGACCGCGGCGGTTTCGGTGACCTCGAAGCACAGCTGTCCCGGGTTGACCTTGTGCTGGCCGATCTTCTTCTGGATGTAGTCGGGCAGGTCGTCGTCGTTGAGCGAGTTGCCCGAAAGGTTGATGGCGTAGATGCCGTCGTCGCCGTTCAACTGCATGCGCCGCAGATAGGCGAACGCCGTGTCGATCACCCAGTGGTCGATGGCGTTCATCAGATTGTAGCGTTCCGCCGCCGGGATAAACGCGCTGGGCATGATTGTCTGGTTGTCCTGATCACGCATGCGCACCAGGAATTCAAAATGCGGTGTCCGGTCCGCGCCATTTAGCGACTGGATCCTCTGTTTGTAGAGCACGAAACGATTGCTTTCCAGGGCTTCCTTGATGCGCGACACCCAGTGCATTTCATTGTGTCGCTCGCCCAGATCGATGTCGCTGTCCTGGTAGATATGCACCCGGTTGCGGCCGGATTCCTTGGCCACGTAACAGGCCACGTCGGCGGTGCTGAGCACGAACGAGGGGCTGGGGGTCTGGGCGTTGATCGGTACCAGGCCGATGCTGACCCCCACCGCGAAGCGGCGTTGTTGCCATTCAAAGGTGAAATCGGCGAAGGTATGCAGTAGGTGGTTGGCCGTCTCGGTGGCCTGGCCCAGGTCGACGTTCTCCAGCAGGATACCGAATTCGTCCCCGCCCAACCTGGCAAGCGATGCGCCCGCGGGCACGTTGGCGCGCAGGGTGCGGCTCAGTTGCTTGAGCAGTTCGTCGCCGGCGTTGTGGCCGCAGGTGTCGTTGACCACCTTGAACTGATCGAGGTCCAGATACAGCAGCGCGTGTTCCTTCGCCGCCTGCTCGTCGACGCCTTCCAGCAGATAGGCCAAACGGTCGGCGAACTCGTTGCGGTTGGCCAGCCCGGTGAGACTGTCGTGGGTGGCCTGCCAGGTCATCTGCCGGGCCATGCGGCGTTCCCGGGTGATGTCATGGAACACCAGTACCGTGCCGATGATCCGGTTGTCGCGGTCGTAGATCGGCGAGGTCGAGACTTCGACGTTGTGTTCCTGGCCGTTTCGATTGGTCAGGATGCAGGGGTCGCTGGTCTGGATGGTCTGGCCGCTGGCCAGCGTCAGCGCGGAGGGGTTTTCGGCCGGCAGACGGGTCACCTCGTCGACCAACGGCAGGACTTCGGTCAGCAGGTAACCGTGGGCCTCGCCGTAACTCCACCCGGTCACCGTCTCGGCCACCGGGTTCATGTAATCCACCCGGCATTGCGCGTCGGTGGTGATCACGCCGTCGCCAATTGAATGCAGGGTGATCAGCGCGCGTTCGCGCTCCTGGAACAACGATTCCTCGGTGCGGCGGCGTTCGCGCCGTTCGGCCGATTCGCGCAGTTCCCGCTCGATGGCCGGAACCAGTCGCGCCAGGTTGTCCTTCATGATGTAGTCGTTGGCGCCCTTGCGCATGGCTTCCACGGCGGTCTCTTCGCCGACGGTGCCGGAGACCAGGATGAAGGGGGTGTCGGGGTTGAGCTCGCGCAGGATCTGCAGCGCCCGCAGGCCACTGAAACCGGGCATGACGTAGTCGGAGATCACCAGTTGCCAGCCGCCCTCGGCAAGGGCGCTGCGCATGGCCTTTTCGCTGTCGACCCGGGTACAGTCCGGGACATAGCCGGCCTGTCGCAGCTTCACCAACAACAGCTCGGCGTCGTCCTCGCTGTCCTCCACCATGAGAAACCGGATGCGTTTGCTCATCGGCACGAGGCGCCTCGCCGGCGATGTTCGCTTGCAATGCCCGCCCGGCAAAGGGCCATCGGCCCGGTCAAGCCAGGGCCGCGCGCAGCCACGTTCTCATCCCTGTTTTCCATCGGCGCAAGCCTGGGTGCTCTTGGTTTTGGATTAAAAGTTCGAGCCCATTTCCCTATCGTTGTGTGCCCATGGTAGCCTTTTGACCGGTCGACTGTACATGTTCTGTTCAGGCTTTCTGGCGGCGGATCCAATCGCCTGATTTCCCTCCGGATTTTTCCAGCAGTCGAATGCCCTCCAGGGACATGCCGCGGTCGACCGCCTTGCACATGTCATAAATCGTCAGCAAGGTGACCTGCACCGCGGTCAGCGCTTCCATCTCCACCCCGGTCTGGCCGCGGGTTTCCACCGTGGCGCGGCAGTACACGGCCGGCGCGTCCGTCTCGGCGTTCAGCTCGATCTCCACCCGGGTCAGGGCCAGGGGATGGCACAGCGGTACCAACTCAGCGGTTTTCTTGGCGCCCATGATGCCGGCGACCCGCGCCACGCCCAGGACATCGCCCTTGCGGTGGCCACCCTCGCGGATCAGGGCCAGGGTTTCCGGGCGCATTTCGATGCGCCCCTCGGCGACCGCCCGGCGGGCGCTGGCGGCCTTGTCGCCGATGTCCACCATGTGGGCTTCGCCGGCGTCGTTGAAATGGCTCAGGTCATTCATACACATTGTCCGGAAAACGCTGACGCGGCGGCGTGTTACACTTAGAGACGCCGACGCTATCGCGGTGATCAACTATAAAAGGCCGGGTTTCGGCGTGCAACGGGATTGCGGATGATGCGGATATCTGTGCGGTTTTTTGCCGGTTTGCGCGAGCAGCTGGAACAGGCGGAACTCGAATTGTCGCTGCCCGCGGATGCCACCGTGGCGCAGGTCTGGGAGCAGGCCGCCAAAGGGGCGGTCAGCGGCCCCGTGCTGGCCGCGCGCAACATGGAATATGTCGATTTTTCCGCGCGCCTGCACGACGGTGACGAAGTGGCCTTCTTCCCGCCGGTCACGGGGGGCGGACGGTGAGCAGTGTGGTGCTCGCGCAACCGCTGGCGCCCTGGGAATGCTTGCGCCGCCACGAGCAGGCGCGCGCCGGCGAACCCGGGCAGTTCGGCGCCACGGCCGTTTTTGTTGGCACAATGCGCGATTTTAATCAGGGGGATGCCGTTTCCGGCCTTTTTCTGGAGCACTACCCCGGCATGACGGAGCGCTGTCTCGAGGCTATCGAGCAGCGTGCCGGTGAGCGCTGGGAGCTCACCGACAGCCTGATCGTCCATCGGGTCGGTCAGTTGCACCCCGGTGACCCCATCGTGCTGGTGGCGGTCTGGTCGACGCACCGGCGCGCGGCGTTCGAGGCCAGCCGCTGGATGATGGAGGAGCTGAAATCCAACGCGCCGTTGTGGAAAAAGGAGCAGCTGGCCCAGGGCAGCCGTTGGGTGGAAAAAAACACGCCCGGTTACTGAGTGGCCTCAAAGGCGCCTGGGGCTCAGGCGTCCTCGGGCGCGGCGACCACTTCGTGGATGCTGAATTCCATGCGCTCCAGGTCGCCGATGGCGTAGGTGGCCGGCGCGGCGACGCCGCCGACCGTGCCCGGGTTGACCAGCAGGGTGCGTTTGCCCTTGATGTTGTCCACGGCGCTGATGCGGGCTTCGTGATCGTGGCCGCAGCAGACCAGATCCCAGTCGCCGGTGGTGGCCATGGCGCGCGCGTAGTGCGGGTAGTGCACCAGGAAAATCCGCCGGCCGCCGAGCTCGAGGGCGGCGTCCTGCCCGTAGAAGGTGACCTGATTGGACGGCTGGCTGGCGATCCGCGCCATCATGAACGGGTCGCCGACATTGTTGCCCTGAATGACATGCACCGGCAGGCCGAGCGGCTTGAGGACATTCAGCGTGCTGGGCGCCACCAGGTCGCCACAGTGCAAGACCGCCTCGGCGCCGGCCTGGCGCGCCGCGCGCACCGCCGCGGCCAGCAGGGGACGGTGGTCGTGACTGTCGGAAACGATGCAGACTTTCATGGGCGGCGGCTGGGCTTCAGAAATTCGGCCGCTCCGGGGCGGCTTTGTACATGGCCACGCTGTCGAGGATCTCCTGCTTGGCCTCGTCGACGCCGGCCCAGCCTTCCACGCGCACCCATTTGCCCTCGTCGAGATCCTTGTAATGCTCGAAGAAGTGGGCGATCTGGTCGAGAATGGCCGGCGACAGGTCGCGGAAGTCCTGCACCCGGCGGTACTCCTTGCAGAGCTTGTCCACCGGCACCGCCAGTACTTTGGCGTCGTCGCCCGATTCATCGGTCATCTTGAGCACCCCGACCGGTCGACAGCGCACCACCGAGCCGCTGATCAGCGGCACCGGCGTCAGCACCAGCACGTCCACCGGATCGCCGTCCTTGGACAGGGTGTGGGGCACATAACCGTAATTGCAAGGGTAATGCATCGCCGTGGTCATGAACCGATCGACGAACATGGCGCCGGTTTTTTTATCCACCTCGTATTTCACCGGGTCGGCGTGGGCGGGGATCTCCACGATCACGTTGATGTCGTTGGGACAGTCTTCGCCGGGGGTGACGCGGTCGAGGTTCATGGCACGATTCCGTTACTGCAAGCAAAAATGGGTCGGTGATTATACGGGGCCGGGGCTGAAAAAGGCGAATTACCCTGTTGTTTTGGCGGCTACAAAAAAAGGTCGACCGAACGGCCGACCTTGATGGGTGCCTGTGGCGAGGCGATTCAGAGCAGCGGCACGATCAGCAGCGCCACGATATTGATGATTTTGATCAACGGATTGATGGCCGGCCCCGCGGTGTCCTTGTAGGGGTCGCCGACGGTGTCGCCGGTGACCGCCGCCTTGTGCGCGTCGGAGCCCTTGCCGCCGTGGTTGCCGTCCTCGATGTATTTCTTCGCGTTGTCCCAGGCGCCGCCGCCGGTGGTCATGGAGATAGCCACGAACAGGCCGGTGACGATGGTGCCGAGCAGCATGCCGCCGAGGGCCTGCGCACCCAGAAACAGGCCGACGATCACCGGCAGCAGGACCGGTAGCAGGGAGGGAATGACCATCTCCTTGATCGCCGAGCGGGTGAGCATGTCCACGGCGCGCGAGTAGTCGGGCTTCTGGCTGCGATCCATGATCCCCGGGAGTTCCCTGAACTGGCGGCGCACTTCATTGACGATGCCGCCGGCGGCGCGCCCGACCGCCTCCATGGCCATGGCGCCGAACAGGTAGGGGACCAACCCGCCGATGAACAGCCCGATGATCACCATGTGATCCGACAGATCGAAGCTCAGGTGCAGGCCGCGGGCTTCCAGGCCATGGGTGTAGTCGGCGAACAACACCAGCGCGGCCAGCCCAGCCGAACCGATGGCGTAGCCCTTGGTGACCGCCTTGGTGGTGTTGCCCACGGCGTCCAGCGGATCGGTGATGTTGCGGATCTTTTCGTCGAGTTCGGCCATTTCGGCGATACCGCCGGCGTTGTCGGTGATCGGTCCGTAGGCGTCCAGGGCCACGATAATGCCGGTCATCGACAGCATCGACGTGGCGGCCACGGCAATGCCGTAGAGGCCGGCGAATTCGTAGGCGCCCCAGATGGAGGCGCATACGGCGAGCACCGGCGCGGCGGTGGCTTTCATGGAAACCCCCAGACCGGCGATGACGTTGGTGCCGTCCCCGGTGGTCGAGGCCGCGGCGATATGCCGCACCGGCGAGTATTCGGTGGCGGTGTAGTATTCGGTGATCACCACCATCGCCGCGGTCAACGCCAGCCCGATCAGCGCGCAGTAGTACAGATCGAGCGTCGAGTAGACGCCGTTGTCGCCCATGACCGCGTCGGTGACGAAATAGAAGGCGATGGCGGCCAGAATGCCGGCGACGATCAGGCCGCGATACAGGGCGTTCATGATCTTGCCGCCGTCGCGCGCCTTGACGAAATACGTGCCGATGATGGAGGCGATGATCGACACGCCGCCCAGCACCAGGGGGTAGACCGCCGCCTGGGCGGCCACGTCCTTGAGCATCAGGCTGCCGAGTAACATGGTGGCGACGACGGTAACGGCGTAGGTTTCGAACAGGTCGGCGGCCATGCCGGCGCAGTCGCCGACATTGTCGCCGACGTTGTCGGCGATCACCGCGGGGTTGCGCGGATCGTCTTCCGGTATACCGGCTTCGACCTTGCCGACGATGTCCGCGCCGACGTCCGCGCCCTTGGTGAAGATGCCGCCGCCGAGGCGGGCGAAAATGGAAATCAGCGAGCCGCCGAACGCCAGGCCGACCAGCGGATGCAGCGGATCCTGCACGCCCATGAGCACTAGAATGGCGTAGAGGCCGGCCACGCCCAGCAGGCCCAGCCCGACGACCAGCATCCCGGTGATGGCCCCACCGCGGAAGGCGATCTGCATCGCGGCGTCGAGGCCGCTGTTGGCCGCCTCGGCCGTGCGCACATTCGAGCGCACGGAAATGTTCATGCCGATATAGCCGGCCAGGCCCGAGAACACCGCGCCGACGGCGAAACCGATGGCGGTGGTCCAGCCGATGCCGGAGAAGCCGATGATGACAAACAGTACCAGTCCGGCCAGGCCGATGGTGGTGTACTGGCGGTTCAGATACGCCTTGGCGCCTTCCTGGATGGCGCCGGCGATCTCCTGCATGCGCGGATTGCCGCTGGGTTTGGCCAGTATCCAGCGCACCGAGAACACCCCGTAGAGCACGGCGATCACGGCGCAGACCAGCGCGAAAATCAGTTCTGTTGACATTGCGTTTCCTCCGACGATAGTAGCCTCACTGCGTCGGAAGGCAGGTCACTGAAAGAATAGAATCACTGCAGCCATTCTCCGGCGCACAGCCTCCCGCTGATAAATCCTTCCGTTCCCGGCCAGCGACCGGCCGCCGTGCGAGGGCGGCCGGTCGCTTCAGGGCCCACTGAAGACCTTGCCCGGTTTGAAGCCGAACAGGTTTTCTAAATCGAATTCGCGAATCAGGGCGTCCACCGCCTGCTGGCCGTGTTCGCGTTGCACTTCGGCCAGGATCAGGCGCGCGCCGTTGCGGTTGTAGCCACCGCCCATGTTGGCTTGCACGGCGATCAATTCGCGGGCTTTTGCGAGCGTCATGTCACTGGATTTCGAAATCCCCGAGTTTGCGCTTCACCGGGGCGTTTTTCAGAATGACGTATTTCGGCATGCCGTCCTTGCCGTAGGGCGGATAATCCTCGCCCTTGATCAGCGGGGTGAGATACTCGCGGCATTTCGGCGTAATGCCGAAGCCGTCCTTGGTGATGAAGTTCTTCGGCATCATTTTCTCGACGTTGGCCACTTTCGCCAGGGGGGCCTCGCCGATGGTCCATTTGTAGGGTTTGCTCGACTTGCGCACCACCGTGGGCATGACCGAATTCTTGCCGCTCAACGCCAGTTTCACCGCCGCCTTGCCCAGTTCGTAGGCCTGGTCGACATCGGATTTCGAGGCGATGTGGCGCGCGGCGCGCTGCAGATAATCGGCCACCGCCCAGTGGAATTTGTAACCCAGAGCATCCTTGATCATGTTGGCCACCACCGGCGCGGCGCCGCCGAGCTGGGCGTGGCCGAAGGCATCGCGGGTGCCCTGCTCGGCGAGGAACTTGCCGTCGGGCCAGTGACAGCCTTCGGAGACCACGATCGAGCAATAGCCGTATTTCTTCACCTTCTTTTCCACAGTGGCGAGAAACGCTTTTTGATCGAACTCGACTTCCGGGAACAGGATGACGATCGGCAGATCGCAGTCCTCGTCGGCGGCCAGCCCGCCAGCGGCGGCGATCCAACCCGCGTGGCGTCCCATGACCTCGAGGACGAAAATCTTGGTGGACGTCTTGGCCATGCTGGCGACGTCGAAACTGGCTTCGCGGGTGCTGACGGCGATGTACTTGGCCACCGAGCCGAAGCCGGGGCAGTTGTCGGTAATGGGCAGGTCGTTGTCGACGGTCTTGGGGACGTGGATGGCCTGGATCGGGTAGCCCATTTTCTCCGCCAGCTCCGAGACCTTGAGGCAGGTATCGGCCGAATCGCCGCCGCCGTTGTAGAAGAAATAACCGATATTGTGCGCTTCGAACACCTCGATCAGGCGTTCGTACTCACGGCGGTTGGCTTCCAGGCTTTTCAGTTTGTAACGACAGGAACCGAAAGCGCCGCTCGGGGTGTGGCGCAGGGCGGCGATGGCGCGCGCCGATTCCTTGCTGGTGTCGATCAGATCCTCGGTCAGCGCGCCGATGATGCCGTTGCGCCCGGCCAGGACTTTGCCGATTTTATGTTTGTTGGCGCGCGCGGTTTCGATCACGCCGCAGGCGCTGGCGTTGATGACCGCGGTGACGCCGCCCGATTGGGCGTAAAACGCATTCTTTTTTCCTGTGGATTTCGCCATCAGAATCTCCTATTGCTGGTATTTGATTCGGTTGTTCGCCGCCGATCTAGTCCAGTTCGTCGGCGTGTTCCCGCGCATGGTGGTCGGCCTGGACCTGCAGCAGGGTGACGACGCACTCGGTAAGATCGTCGTATTGATCGATGCCGGTGCCGTACATCTGGTGGATGCGATAGAAAAATTGACAGCGATAACGGCGATCTCCCGTCTTCACCACCACGAAGTGGCAGTCTCCGGCTTCCCAATAAGCCGTCGGGCAGGGGGTCAGTTCGGTTCGACCCGGATCCAGACGCATTTCGGTCTCGGCCAGCTGAATGTCCGGGACAGTGCCGTAACGTTCCTGCAAGGTGGTCTGGATGACCCAAAGTTCGCTGTCTGAAAAGTCCGGGATTCCGCTCATTTTACCGCTGTCAGGTCCCTGCAGCTTTCAAAGTGGCGCCCAAGCATAGAGCAAAAAGCAATGAAATTCAGGTGCTTTGTTTGACTTAGACGGTGTGCAGGCGGTAGCTTAATCACTGTTTCGATATTCAGCCATGTAAAATATTGAATATCCCTATGAAAAATCTTTTATTGCCGAGGGACTTCCGCGAAGCGCCGCGGGAGGGAGATTTTTAATAAAAAACAATCACACAGCGAGCGTGGAAAGCGTATGAGGCTTGTACTCTCAGGGCCACCGGGCAGCGGCAAGGGCACGCAGGGACACCGGCTGGCGAAGCATTACAAGGTGCCCGAGATCTCCACCGGCGACCTGCTACGCGAAGCCGTGGCGGCGGGGACGCCCCTCGGTCGGGCGGCCAAGGCGGTGATGGACGCAGGCCAGTTGGTGTCCGACGACATCGTGTTGGGGGTGATTCGCCAGCGTCTGGCCAAGTCCGATGTGCGCAAGGGCTTCATTCTGGACGGATTTCCGCGCAATCTCGCCCAGGCCGAGCAGCTCGACGAGATGCTCGACCAGCTGGGACAGCCGATCGACCTGGTGCTGGTCATCGACGTGGACGTCGATGTCATCCTGCAGCGCTTGCTGGGGCGCCGTACCTGTGTTTCCTGCGGCGCCAGCTACAACGTATTTTTCGCGCCGCCGCGGATGGACGACAGCTGCGACGAGTGTGGCGGGCGCTTGCGCCGCCGCGCCGACGACAATGAGGAGACCATCGGCAACCGTCTGCGCATCTACGAAGCGCAGACCGCGCCGATGCTGGAGCGCTATCGGGAGCAGGGCCGGTTACGCGTGGTGCAGGGGCTAGGCGAAATCGACGACGTTTTCCGGGCGGTCAGCAAGGCCGTCGAGGAGGCGCGGCCGGGTTTCGGCGATGCCCGCGCCAATGCCATTCGCCGCGCGGTGGCGCGCACCCGCGTCGCCCAGCAGGAAAGCACAGAGGCGCCGGTGCGCAAGCAAGCCGCCGGGCGCAGTGCCGACAAGGCATCCTCCGCCGCAGGGGCTGGCAAGCAACCCAACGGAACCGCCGCACGCAAGTCGGCGGCTTCCAGGGACGCGGATGCAGGCAAATTGTCCGCCAAGAGCGCCAAGACGAAAACCGCCGCGCGCAAGTCCGGGGTCGGGAAACAGGCGGCGGAAAAGGCGCCGTCGAGCGGGGCCAACGAAAAAGGGGGTTCAAAAAATAAAGCGGCATCCAAGAAGAAAGTGACCGCAGGCCAGCAGCCGGGTGCCACGAAGAAGGTGGCAAGTGGTAAGCCATCCACGTCGAACGCGAGTGCCGCGAAGAAGGCCGTCGCCAAGAAGAAGGCCGTCGCGAAGAAAAGGGTGGCAGTGAAGAAGAAAGCTGTTACCCAGAAGAAGATTGTTGCGAAGAAGAAGGATATCACCCAGAAGAAGGCCGCTACGAAGAAGAAGGCCGCTACGAAGAAGAAGGTGGTAGCGAAGAAAAAGGCATCCAAGAAAGGTGGCGTGGCCGCCGGCAAGGCGCCCCGTCGCGCCAAGGCGGCGACCGGCGCCAGGAAAGTGGCGAAAAAAGCTGGGGTGAAGAACGCCGCGGCCGGAAAGGCGGCGACAAAGCGCGCGGCGGTGAAAAAGAAGACGACCGGCAAGGCGGCTGGCAAGCCGGTCGGCCGCAAGCGGGCGCCGGCGAAAAACAAAGTCGCAGCGAAAAAATCGCCCCGCAGGCGTTGAGGTCGCGCGTTCCCCTAGAGATTCTGCGCCAGCCCGGGGATCTTCTCGGCGATGGCCAGCGGGAGCGTCACCCCGGGGTGATGGCCGCTGTGGCCGGCCTGCCAGCGACAGCCGGTATTGCCCAGGATGATTTCATACTGCGACAGCTGGCCTTGCTCCAGCAGGACCATCTCGCTGGCGAGGTGCCACTCCCAGGCGCGGACCCGTGGTTCGCCGAAATACCGCGCGACGGTTTCGCGCTGGCGGCGCAGGCGCCTGGCATAGCTGTGCAGATCCTGCCAGCGGTCGGCCGACAGGTCCTGGAGTTGCAAGGCGCGCAGCGGACTGTTTTCGAGCGCCCTATGCAGCCTGGCGAGCGTAGGCAGCGCAGCGGCACAACGGGGTGGCAGCGCGACGTCCACCGGCAGGCGCCGCGCCCGGAATTGCAACCAGGCCAGTCCGTTAGCGTGCAGCAGCGCCGTGATTTTCGGGAGCAACCGGTGGGCCGGGTTGGCCGGGTCGACGATGTCGTTGGCGACGATCCGATCGAAACGGTCGGGGCGGCGGTAGCCTGTTCGCAGATGAAACGTGACAATGGCGGAAAGCCCGCGGCGTTGGGCTTCCTGGCGCGCATGGCGCAGTTGTCGCTCGCCGGCGACCAGGCCGGTTACCCGGACCCCGGTGTGCTGCGCCAAAAACAGCGCCAGTGCGCCCCAGCCGGCGCTCAGATCGAGCAGCTGCTGTTCGGGCGTCAGCCGCAGTTGCGCGCACAGGTCGCGGCAGCGAAGCCGTTGCGCCTGTTCCTGGCCGATACCCGGTTCGCGGTAGTGCGCGCACCCCTGCAGCAGTTCCTCGCCCAGACAGGCGCGCGCCAGCCACAGGTCGCTGTCGTGCCAATCCGGGGAAGCGCGATCCCACCGCGCCTGAAGCTGGCGGGCGGCCTGGTCCCCCAGGGGCAGCCGGGAAGACCAGGGGCGCCGGGGACAGGCGCGCGCGAACGCCAGTATCAGCGCGGGAAGGTGGCGGGTATCCAGCTCCCAGTCACCACGCAGGTAGCTGCGTTCGAGGCGCGGAAACGGGCGGCGCAGGATCCGCCGCAACAGGCGTGGGTGGCGCAGACGCCAATCGACCACCGGATCGCGGTGTCCGATGGGGGTGATCCGCCCGTCGGGAAAGCGGGCGTTCAGACTGATGCCACGCAGATTATCCGCCAAGGTACATAAGTCCATTTATAACACCTTATACTTATGACGAGCCGTCCCCGATCTGTTAAAACATAGACAGCCGACGGGGTCCTGTAAAGCAAACGCAGATCATTATGAATGCACCCAGCCTGGTCAGTTGGCCCTACTCCTGGTGGGAGCAACTGTTGCTCAAGCGCGCCCCCCAGCAGGACGCCTACTCGCCGGCGGCGCTGGCCGCCGCGCTGTTGATGTATCTGCTGGTCGATCTGGCGCAGGTGAGCTCCGGTTCGCCCGCCAAGGGTGCCTGGGCGGTGGCCTTGACCGATACCGCGGTGACGGTGATATTCGCCGCAGCCGTCCTGAGCCTGGCGGCGAAAACGCAGCGCCTGGTGCAGACGCTGACGGCGCTGGCCGGCACCGGCGCGCTGCTCGGGTTGTTGGGGTTGCCGCTGATCTGGCAGGTGGCGCGCACCCAGGAAGCTGGCGCGGCGCCCACCCTGCTGGCGGTGGGTTGGGTGCTGCTGGTGGCCTGGAGTGTCGTCGTGCAGGCGCACATTTTCCGCCATGCCCTGTCCACCCGGTTCGGATACGGACTCCTGTTGGCGGTCCTGCACAGCCTGATCGCCGTCAGCGTGCTGAGCCGGCTTTTCCCCGGGGCCCTGGGTCAAGCGGCCGAATGATTGTGAGACCATAACGGACGATGAAAATACATATTCTTGGCGTATGCGGCACCTTCATGGGCGGTCTGGCGGTATTGGCCAAGCAGGTCGGTTTCGCGGTGGCCGGGTCCGATGCCAACGTGTACCCCCCCATGAGCACTCAACTCGAGGCCGAGGGGATCGAGCTGCACGAAGGCTACTCGGCCCAGGCGCTCGAACCGCCGCCGGACCAGGTGGTGGTGGGAAACGCGATGAGTCGCGGCAACCCGGCGGTGGAGGCGATGCTCGAGCGCGGCCTGCGCTACACCTCCGGTCCGCAATGGTTGTGCGAGCAGGTGTTGCAGGAGCGCTGGGTGCTGGCGGTGGCCGGTACCCACGGGAAAACCAGTACCGCCAGTATGCTGGCGTGGATACTCGAATATGCCGGGCTCAAGCCGGGGTTCCTGATCGGCGGCGTGGCGAACGATTTCGGCATCTCGGCGCGTCTCGGGGAGGGGCCGTTCTTTGTCATCGAGGCGGACGAATACGACACCGCCTTTTTCGACAAGCGCTCGAAGTTCCTGCACTACCGTCCGCGCACCCTGGTGCTGAACAACCTGGAATACGACCACGCCGATATTTTTCCCGACCTGGGCGCCATCCAGCGTCAGTTCCATCATCTGCTGCGGATCGTGCCCGCCAACGGCCTGGTGCTGGTCAATGCCAACGACACCAACCTCTCGGAGGTGCTGGACATGGGGTGCTGGACGCCGCTGGAGACGGTCTCCGCCGGTACTTTTCCCGCGCGCTGGCAGGCGCGCGCGCTCAGCGCCGATGGCAGCGCCTTCGACGTTCTGTTGGACGGCCAGCCGCAGGGCGAGGTGCGTTGGTCGCAGTTGGGCGAGCACAATCTGCACAATGCGCTCTCGGCGATCGCCGCGGCCCGGCATGTCGGCGTGCCGGTGGCCGAGTCGATCGCCGCGCTGTGCCGTTTCAGCGGCGTCAAACGGCGGTTGGAGCTGCGTGGCGAGGTCGACGGTGTGCGTGTCTATGACGACTTCGCCCATCATCCGACGGCCATCGCCGCGACGCTGGCCGGGCTCAGAGGCCGCCGCGAAGGTGGGCGCCTGTTGGTGATCCTGGAGCCGCGCTCGAACACCATGCGTCTGGGCGTGCATCGTGACGCCCTCGCCGCCTCGCTGGCGGCCGCCGACGCGGTATGGTTGTTCCAGCCGCCGGACCTGGGCTGGGATCTGCGCGCGGTGGGCGCCACGCTGGGCGCGCCGCTGGAAGTCAGTGCCGACATCGACGCCTTGGTGGTCTCGGTGAGCGCCGTGGCCCGCCCCGGCGACAGCCTGGTCGTCATGAGCAATGGGGGCTTCGGCGGCATCCACGAGCGGCTGTTGGCCGCGCTGGCCGATCGGGGCGGGGATCCTGCCACTTGCGTTTCCAGCGGCGAGGGCTAGGTCTTTGCCCGCGCCACGATGCGCTCACGTCCTCCGGGCGGCAGCCGGGGCGGGGGCGCGGGCCAGAGCCGTTTCAGCGGTGGCGAATTCTGAGCTAAGAGGTAAGCTAGGGCGATGACATTGCGCGATACACCACTGGCGCTGGCGGTGACCGGGGCTTCCGGCGCGGCTTACGCGCTGCGTTTGTTGCAGGTGCTGCTCGCGCAGGGCGAGCGCGTCGACCTGATGATCTCGGTGCCGGGACAAATCGTGATCGACATGGAAACCGGGTTGAAGCTGCCCGGGCAGACCGCGGGCATCCGCCAGGCGCTGATCCAGCGCTATGCCGCTGACGAGGGTCAGCTGCGGGTATTCGGGCGCGAGGAATGGACCGCGCCGGTGGCCAGCGGCTCGAGCGCGCCCCGGGCGATGGTGGTCTGTCCCTGCACCACCGGTACCCTCGCCGGCATCGCCGCGGGAACCAGCCACAACCTCATCGAGCGGGCCGCCGACGTGACCCTCAAGGAGGGCCGCAAGCTGGTGCTGGTGCCGCGCGAAACGCCTTTCTCGGCGCTGCATCTGGAGAACATGTTGAAGCTGGCCCGCCTCGGCGTGGTCATCCTGCCGCCCAACCCGGGTTTTTACCACCAGCCGCAATCGCTCGACGATCTGGTGGATTTTGTCGTCGCCCGCATCCTGGATCAGCTGGGCATCGACAACGATCTGTCGCCCCGTTGGGGCGAGCCATAGCCGGACGGCGGATGCTCGACGGCGACGAAATTCCGCTCTTCCCTTTGAGTACCGTGCTGTTCCCCGGCGGGGTGTTGCCGCTGCGGATTTTCGAGGCGCGCTATCTGGACATGATCGGCGAATGCCTGCGCGAACACAAAGGCTTCGGTGTCTGCGCCATCACCCACGGTCGCGAGGTGGGACAGGCGGCAGCCTGCGAGGCGGTGGGAACCCTGGCGATGGTCGAGGATTTCGGTCGCGGCGACGAGGCGCAGCTGGCGATCGTGGCGCGCGGGGTGCGCCGCTTTCGGGTGTTGCATCGCCGGGTCCAGCCCAATCAACTGGTGCGGGCCAATGTCGCCTGGCTCGACGACAGCGACGACCCGCCGTTGCCGGCTCAACACCGTCCCATGGCGGACTTTCTGGCGCAGCTGATCCGGCGCGCCGGGGCGCCCTATACCGGCATGGTGGCCGACTACGACAGCAGCGCCTGGGTCGCCGGCCGGCTGGCCGAGCTGGTGCCCTTCGCCCTGAGCGACAAGCAGCGGCTGCTGGAAATGGATTCCCCGCTCGACCGGCTCGACGTGATCTACGGCGAGTTGCTGGCCGAGGAACTCAGCCACCATCGATGAGCAGCACCCTGCCGCCCCAGCGCGAGACCGACGGTTGGAGTCGCTGCGCGTCGTGCTGTCGCAGGGAATGTTTCAGGTCCGCCACCCAGGGGATGAATTCGCGCAGCGGAGCACGGTAATCGGCGCTGGTGCGCAGAAAATGGATCACCCGTAAGCGTTCGTCGACGAACAGATAGCTGACGCTGCCGATCCACAGCCGCTGGGTGGCGCCCGCCAACCGGTACTCGGTCTGCCAGAGTCGCAAGGTCAGCAGGTGACCGGGCCGGCGCTCGCTTGCGCGCACCAGCAGGATCTGCTGCGTTTCTCCCTGGTGGACCTGCGGCAGCACCGGCAATTCATCCAGACCGGTGCCGCTGTTGAGCAGGTCCAACAGGCTTGAGCTGGAGAGGTGGGGCGGCGAGCGCCAGCCCCGCGCGCGCAGCGTCGTCTCGATGGCCTCGCGCGAGCCCAGCCACTGCACGTCCAGCGGGTGGTGGTGTTGGCCGGCGAAATCGTCGCGGTAGACCGGCAGTTCGCGCCAGCCCCCCTGCAGCCAGTGCTGGCGGGAGATCGGGATTTCCGCCCCGGGCACGGGTTTGTAGAAGGCCAACTGGGTGCTGAACTGCTGACTGGTATACAGGCCCGCGGTCACCGCCAGGGCCGCCAGCGCCACCGGCGCGAAGACGCGCGAGGGGATGTGTTCGGCCGGGTGCTGCCGATAGGCGATGCCCAGCAGCGCCACCCACAACAGGCCCAAACTCCAGCCGGCGAGGATATCGGAGAACCACTGCACGCCGAGATAGAGACGGGCAAAGCCGATCGCCACCACCAAAAACACCGCGCTGGAATAAGGCACCCAGTGCCAGTTGCTGCGCAACTCCCGCGCGATGGCCACCGCGAGAAAGCCGAACACCGCCAGCGACAGACCGGCGTGGTCGCCGGGAAAGGAGTAACTCATGCCCATCGACTGCCAGGCCGGCGGCCGCGGCACCTGGGTGTAGTATTTCAACAAGGCGGTCATCGCCGAGACCGCCGCTATCGTCACCAGCCAGTGGACCGTCACCCGCCAGTGACGATACCAAAGCAGCCAGAGGCTCATCAGCAGGCTGAAGCCGTAGAGTACCCAGCCGCTGCCGAGTCCGGAAATGAACACCATGAGTTGATCGCCGAGCGGACCGCGCAGGCTCTGCAACTGGTAGTAGAGATAAAGATCCAGGTTGCCCAGGCCGCCTGCCGGCGACAGATTGCCCGGCAGCAACGCCAGCAGCGACCAGGAGGCGGCCAGCAGCAGCAGGGTGAGCACCGTCATGCCGCGGGCTTCCGGGTGTTGCGGATCGAGCAGCGAGGCGGCCAGCGGGTGCAGCCAGCGGTGACCGCGCGACCAGTCGAGGACGCGCAACTGCAGGGCGTGGGCGTGCGGCTGCAGACTGCGGGTGAGACGCCGTACCAGCCACCAGGAGAACCACAGCAGCAGCACCAGCAATCCCAGGAGCAGGGCCAGATGGCCGGCGATTTCCGCCGCCACGCCCAACGAGGCGCCGAACAACACGCCCGGCAGAATATAGGCCGGCGCCCAGATCAGCGCCGAGAGCGTATTGAACAGAAAGAAACGACGCGCTGGCATGTCGAGCATGCCGGCCACCGCCGGCAACAGCGGCCGCACGGGGCCGACAAAGCGCGCCATGAGAATGCTTTTGCCGCCGTGCTGGTGGAAAAAATCGACCCCGCGAGTGATCATCTGGGGGTATTTGCGAAACGGCCACATAACGCGCAGCCGCTGATGGTAATGGCGGCCGATGAAGTAGCTGGTGCCGTCACCCAGCACCGCGCCCACAGCTGCGAACAACAACGTCGGCAGCAGTTGCATGCTGCCGGCGGCGATCATGGCGCCGATGCCGAACATCACCACGGTGCCCGGCACGATCAGTCCCACTACCAGAAACGACTCCAGTGCTGAGACCACCAGCACGAACAGCCCCGCCCAGTGCGGGTGCGCGTGCACCCAGGCCATCAGATCGCTCAGCAAGGTCTCCATGAGCGCGCTCGCCGGGTTCAGGGCGTTAGGGGCGAAGTCGGCGGCATCGCGCGCCCGCTCACAGTGCAGCGAAAGTCTGGTGCGCGGCTTCCAGCGTCAGGTCTATGGCTTCGTCGTCGTGCGCCGCGGAGACGAAACCGGCTTCGAAGGCTGAGGGCGCCAGATACACGCCGGCCTCCAGCATGCCGTGGAAAAAGCGCCGGAAACGTTCCTGATCACAGGCGTTGACCGTGGCGAAATTGCATACCGCCGGTGCGTCGGTGAAGAACAGGCCGAACATGCTGCCCACCTGATTGGTGGTGAAGCCGATGCCGGCGTCGCTGGCGCGGGCGCGCAGACCCTCGAGCAGGCGGGTGGTGGTCGCCGCCAGTCGCTGGTGGAAACCGCTTTGGCGCACCAGCGCCAGCGTCGCCAGCCCGGCGGCCATGGCCACGGGATTGCCCGAGAGGGTGCCGGCCTGATAGACCGGTCCAAGGGGGGCGAGATGTTCCATCACCTCCCGCCGTCCGCCGAAGGCGCCCACCGGCAGACCGCCGCCGATGACCTTGCCGAGCGTGGTGAGATCCGGCATGACGCCGTAATAGCCCTGGGCGCAATCGGGGGCGAAGCGGAAACCGGTCATCACTTCGTCGAAAATCAACAGGGCGCCGATGCGGTCGCACACCGCACGCAGCGTCGGCAGAAAACCCTCGGCCGGGGGGACGCAGTTCATGTTGCCCGCGACCGGTTCGACGATGATCGCGGCGATCGTCTCGCCCATTTCGGCGCCGAGCTGTTCGACCTGCGCCGCGTTGTTGTACTCCAGGGTCAGCGTGTGGCGCGCCAGATCCGCGGGCACGCCCGGCGAGGTGGGCACGCCGAGGGTCAGCGCGCCCGAGCCCGCCTTGACCAGCAGGGAATCGGCGTGCCCATGATAGCAGCCCTCGAACTTGACGATGTTGTCGCGCCCGGTATAGCCGCGCGCCAGGCGTATGGCGCTCATGGTGGCCTCGGTGCCGGAGTTGAC
>JASBSS010000037.1 GCA_030148805.1 Thiogranum sp.
CGGGCTGAGATATTCAATTATATTGAATTCTACTACAACACGAATCGCCGCCATGGCAGCAACGACGGCCTTCCGCCGATGGAGTACGAGAAACAGTACTATGAGAAGCTTTCAGTTGTGTAGAAAACTAGGGTCTTGCCAGACCATTAAAAACCGCATGGCCGCGATCCGCTGGTGGTCGCAGAAAGTCGACAAACAAAACGTGGTGGCGCGGTCCAACGAACACTACGGCATTCCCGACCGCCATTTCATCACCAACGAATCCAAGGCTAAAAGCGTCACTCAGTCGCAACTGGAAAACGTGCGCGATCAACATGTGCGCATGAGTCTGGAACTGCAGCAAGCCTTTGGTCTGCGCCGTGAAGAGGCGATGAAGTTCCAGCCGAGTTTCGCCGATCGGGGCGACCACCTGGTGCTCAAGGCAAGCTGGACGAAGGGCGGAAAAGAACGGACCATACCGGTACGCACCGAGGCCCAGCGCGACGTCCTCAACCGCGCACGTCGGCTGGCTGGTTTCGGCTCCCTGATTCCGAGCAACCGCAACTACGTCCACCAGCTTCGCGTCTATGAGGGCAACACCCTGCGCGCCGGATTATCCCAGATGCACGGCCTACGCCATGCTTACGCCCAGAACCGCTATGAGGAACTGACTAGCTGGAAGGCGCCAGCCGCCGGCGGACCCGATACCCAGTCTCTAACCCCGGAACAACGCGAGGTCGACCACCATGCACGCCTCACCATCAGCCAGGAACTCGGTCACGAGCGGGAGCAGATCACTGCCGTGTATTTGGGGCGGTGATACAGGCTCGCCAATCTCATCCCGGCTTACTCAACACTACAATGTCAGCGGCTACTAAACCGATGCATTAGCTATCGAAGTAGTGTAATGGTTTGGTGCTTAACAGATCTGCTACTGAGATCCCCAGGGCCTGCGCGATTTTCTCCACCGTCCCGAGAGATGTATTGACCTCAGCCCGCTCAATCGCGCCGATCAAGGTACGATTAAGACCTGCCTCCAGCCCGAGGGCTTCCTGGGACCAACGGCGCAGCGTGCGCAAGTAGCGAATGTTGTCCCCCAATCGTTGGCAGATTTCCGGGGCGGGGTGATCGACACCGTAGGTCGATCCTGGTTCGCAGACGCCGTACTCAAACGAAAAGGATTCTCTCTTATAGTTGGCATAAGCATGGGTATATGCGGCCATAGGTGTGCCTCCTGTTAGCAAATTAAACAGCGGCTCACAAAAAGCGGCCCCGGTCCGTTACCGGACTCGGGGCCGCCTGAAATACCCACACCACCGATTCGTGTGCACACGCACCGGTGTATACTGGAAGCAGCCTCGAGTCTTGGCCTTATCAAGCTCGGGGTTAGTCGCTCCGGAGGTGTTAGCGCACCTTCGGGACGACGCTTTTCATGAGATCGATAGTACTATCGACGTGATGCCTATCGAAGTCAAGTCATGCCCTATATATGCGGCAAATCAAACTCTCTCAGCATCAAGTGTTACTGTACATTGTTTGTCCATGAAGCGCTTTTCGACATCATGATTGAATATGGGCCGATTTTAGATGGGCGTGAGCCAGTTTTCGTCAATATTGTAAAGAGTTGCTGTCGTCGATCTTAGGCGATAAAGCCGCCGCTGCATTTACATTGCAATCGCCTGTTCAAGCGTTGTTCCGGCTGTGGTAGCTTGGTTTTAAATCTAGTTATGATTTTCCCCTCGTATAAGGTTGCGATATGAAGCTTCATATCCTGAATGACCTGCATATCGAGTTCGAGGATTTCGAACCACCTGTAACCGATGCTGATCTTGTCGTTCTGGCAGGCGATATCGGTGTGGGGGTGGAAGGTCTACGCTGGGTGGAAGCCAGGTACCCGAATAAGCCCGTTATTTACGTACCGGGGAATCACGAGTTCTATCACCATGACCTTGTGCTGATGGATGAACTGAAAGCCCAAGCGCCTGAGCATATCCACGTATTGAACGATAACCAGGTCATCATAGAGGACGTACGGTTTCTGGGGAGTATCCTCTGGACCGACTTCGCGCTGTTCGGCGAGGCAGACAACTTCTTCGCCATGCAACAGGCTTGGCAGCAGATGACGGATTTTTCAATCATTAAGCACAACGGCGGGCCTTTCACGCCGGAGGATGCGGTCCGGCTGTTCAGGGCAAGCTGGGACTGGCTGGCAGCCAGGCTGGCTGAACCCTTCGACGGCAAGACGGTGGTCGTGACGCACCACGCACCTTCATCGCGGTCGGTCCATCCCCGCTATGCGCATGACCTGTTGACCCCGGCCTTCGCCAGTAATCTTGAAATCTTAATGAATGGCGACCGGGCGGCGCTCTGGATTCACGGCCATATGCATGAATCCTATGACTACGAGATATACGGCACCCGGGTAGCCTGCAATCCTCGCGGGTATGCGCCGGAGGCCCTGAATCCGGATTTCAGGCCGAATTGGGTCGTGGAGGTATGAGTGATCCATAGCGCCCTGTTTATACGGTAATTCGTATGTTATATTTTTATTCGATTTAACGTATATGTTGACATTATTCGGAATAGCGTATATAACCTGTTTATACGTAAAATCGTATAAATTAGGTTGGAATGATGGGAAAGATCGTACGCAACAACAAAGATCTCGGTGAGGCCATACGCCTGGCACGCAAGAACAAGGCTTTGCGGCAGGTCGATGTTGCCCAAAGAGCGTCTGTCCGCCAGGCCCTGGTCTCGGACCTAGAGAACGGCGCGACATCGGCAAGGCTCGACACCGTCATTCGGGTACTGGCAGCCCTGGACATGGATCTGTCCATCGTCCCGCGCCGGAAAGCCGAGTTCAATCCCACGGAGTACTGACGGTGGGCCGTAAACGCAAAGGACGCGTGCTGGACGTGTATATCGGCTCAAGCAAAGTCGGCCAGTATTCCCGTGATCCAAGCGGATCAACAGCATTTCGCTATGATCCAGAATGGTTGTCGTCTGAACGGGCATTTCCCATTTCTCTATCCATGCCATTGTCAGATCGTGTCTGGTCAGGGGAGAGTGCGACCAGTTACTTCGATGGGCTGCTGCCCGATGATCGCACCGTGAGGGAAAAAATCGCTGCCCGTGAGCATGCCGAAAGCGCCGGGGTCTTTGATCTCCTGGCCGTCATCGGACGGGATTGTGTGGGGGCACTGCGTTTCGTTCCCGAAGGCCTTGACCCTGGCGATCCGACAAAAATGGAATACCGGCCGGTCAGTGACGACGAAATCGCAACCCGGATTAATTCCCTGGCCATCAACCCCCTCGGCATCCATGCTGATGACGATGACTTTCGTATCTCTATTGCAGGGGTTCAGGAAAAGACGGCTTTTCTTCGGGTGGATAATCAATGGCAGCTTCCGTTCGGGCCAACACCGACCTCCCATATTTTCAAGCCGGCAATGAAGGAAGGTCTGAATGGTGCAGACTTTTCTGATACGCCGTGGAATGAATGGCTCTGCCTGACGTTGTGTCGTACCCTGGGTCTGGAGACGGCCAATGCCGAAGTGCTGTTGTTTGGCGACAAGCCCGTTATAGTCGTGGAGCGTTTCGATCGCGTCTGGCAGGAAGGCGTGCTATACCGCCTGCCGCAGGAGGATATCTGTCAAGCACTGGGTGTTCCACCTATGCGGAAATATGAAAGTGATGGCGGCCCCGGCATTATAGATGTGCTGGAATTCCTGAACGGCGCTGTCGCTCCGCATGAAGACCGCTTGACCTTTATGAAGGCACAAATCGTATTCTGGTTATTGGCCGCCATCGACGGCCATGCCAAAAATTTTTCGGTATTCCTCACTCCAGGCGGTTACAGGCTGACGCCGCTCTATGACGTGATGTCCGCGTCACCCTACCCGGAATTCCCAGTTCAGAAAATCAAGCTGGCGATGGCCATAGGTGACAAGCGCTATTATCGCTTACACCAAATCCAGCTCCGGCATTTTTATCAGACCGGCCAGAAAGCCGGGCTGCAAAAGCAGGAAATGGATGGCCTCTTCTCAAGCCTGATTGCGCAGATGGATAAGGCGATAGGGGACGCGACTGCTTTGGCGGCTGCGGCGGGTATGCCGGAATCCACGTATGAGCCAATCTTTGCTGGTGTGATTAAGCGGGCGGGCATGATACAACATGTATGAAATACGATAGCCAGAATTATGCCGCAGTCCGAGCGTTTCGAAGTGGTTGAAAACGACTATGAGCAGCGGTGCATCTGGCTGTTTGGCTATGATCGCTATGTGAAGAATGTGAGTGACGGCACCGACTCGCTACGAACGTATTGCTGGGTTCCTTACTGTGCCAGCGCTGCAAGCCAATACCATCCGAATAGAAATCCTAGTCCACCTAGCTGTAGTGCGTTGCTGTGGTAAACGTAAACCAGGTCTGCCTGAGATCCGCAATTGGCTGAATCGGCAGCTCGGCGATACGCAGATTGCACGCTTGGAAGATCCTGTTGAAGATGTTTTTGTCAGCAATGTCGAGACACCGGAAGGCAATCGCCGGCTATTTGAAGGTATATGGGAGTCAAACGACTATTTCGTACAAGCAGTTCTCGATACGCTTGGGAGCAGTAGTACCCCGCAAGAATGTCAAGTCTTACTGGCCCCTGCGTTTGGACTTCCCCCAGTATCCTAGACACCCCGCAGCCTCATTTTGAGGCATGTTCGAACGCCTCGGGACTAATCCCGCCCAGATGGCTGTGCCGGCGGGTACGATTGTAAAACGACTCGATGTAATCGAAGACGTCGGCACGCGCCAGGTCACGCGTTTTATAGATCCGTTTCTTGATGCGTTCCTTTTTCAGGCTACTGAAGAACGACTCGGCGACGGCATTGTCCCAGCAATTGCCACGCCGGCTCATACTCGGTTCCAGGTTATGCTCTTTCAAAAACCGTAGCCAGTCATCACTGCCATATTGTGAACCCTGATCCGAGTGTACCATCACACGTTCCTTAGGACGACGGCGCCATACAGCCATGATCAACGCATCCAGCACCAGTTCGCGGGCCAAGGTCGGCTTCATCGACCAGCCCACCACTTTGCGGGAGTACAGGTCGACGACCACGGCCAGGTACAGCCAGCCCTGCCAGGTGCGGATATAGGTAATATCGGTAACCCAAACAGTATCCGGCTGCTCAACCGTGAACTCGCGCTGCAGCTTGTTCGGCGCAATGATCGAAGGCCGCCCGGCAATGGCACGAGGTGCTTGATAGCCACGTAAGGCCTTTATTTTATTGATGCGCATGATTCTGGCCACTCGATGTTTGCCACACTGCTCGCCCGCTTCCCGCAGGTCCAGAAAGACGCGTGGTGCACCATAGACACCACCGCTGGCCGCATACGATGCGCGGATAAGTTCCAGCAACCGCAGGTCTTCGATGGCGCGATCCGACAGCGGTTTGTGCAGCCATTGATAGAAGCCGCTACGCGATACACACAGAACCCGGCACATCGTCGCGATCCCATACTCATGCCGATGATCATTAATAAACCGGTACTTTACTCGGACTCCTTTGCAAAGTACCGCGCGGCCTTTTTTAGGATGTCGCGCTCCTCTTCCGTGCGTCGCAGCTGGGCACGGAGCCTGAGAACCTCGCTCTTGGCCTCGACGAGTTCGGCGGTGTTCTGCTCTGTTTTGTCCGGGGCAACCGCTTTGACCCACTTGTACAGGCTGTGACTGGACACACCCAGGCGTTCCGACACTTCGGCAACTGAGTAGCCTCGTTCGACGATCTGACGAACGGCTTCATCTTTGAATTCTGGTGAATAACGTTGACTGCTCATTGGTCTTCCTCCTATGCTCGGATTATAGGCCGGAGGTGTCCACTAAACCGGGGGAAGTCCAAAAAACCAGGTCGTCTACCTGTCGGTCATAACAGATCTTTCAGCTACTCGTTTGCCAGAATGGTCTTGCGCTTCCTGCGTAACTTCACAACCGTGGGATCGAAGTTGTCCATGATGTCCTTATACGTGCTGGCAAGAAGATCGAGCGCGAGATGTATCTCCTGTTCGATCAGATGATCAACTTCTGCCGGATTGCAGGCGATACGCCGACAGTCACTGACGAAATACCGGAAACGTACGGCATCCAATGCGGCCGCATTGGTAAATACGAAATCCATTTGCGGTTTGTTATTATTGGTTCGGTCCAGCATGTACACGCATGTGGCTGACGATTCATTGAATTGATCGAGTAGCGCTTCGTATCTTGCTCCCATATAGGCGTAGTAACGATCCCGCAGCGCCTCCAACTGTGGCCTTCCAATCCATCGGCATCGAGTCGTTTGTCATAGACGTATCCGTTGTCATCCCGTTTTCCATGATCCGGACCATTGACATAGTGACAGGGGATAAGCGTGTCAATCCGCTCAAAGCCGGATCGTCCAGCCTGTCGGTCACATAGCCCGCCAGGTAACCGATGTCGGCATAATGGAAAGTGCCGTCAATCGTTAACCTTGCCCAACAGCGGTGAATGTTCCCCCGGTAGGCGTGTATTTTATAGTCTGGGTCCTTCTATTTGCGAGCCTGTTCCTGCCCCACAGAGGGGGCATCAATTCGGTTGCAGATCTTGGAAGGGTTGATTATATTGGGCTTATGAGAAGAAATCCGTCATTTCGCCGTTTTATCGCCGCGATCCTGGTGTTTCTGGGGCTGTTTTCACAGTTCCAAACGGTGTTCGCCTGCGAATTGATGGATGGTAAGGCGAAACCGGTCTGTTGTTGCGACGAACCCGGAGACATGTCCAAGGGCTGTCACATGGGTGGTGGCTGTCAGGACCAGGCGACCGGTTCCGCAATCGGCGCGGATTGTTGCGTGGTATCGTACCAGGAGGTGCCCAGCGCCACGGCGACCCCACCCGGCGCAACCAGCCACCAGGTCTTGCTGCTCGACGCGCCGCAACCACCACCAATTCCGGTTTCGTTTCAAGTTCCGGAGTTTCCTCCGGTCGTTCACACTCCCCGCTACATACGCTTTATACCCCCCCGCGTCATAGGCGCCGATACCTACCTGCTGACCAACCGCTTCCGCATTTGATCACACCTTCGTTCGCCCGCCGGTAGCACGGCGGCGTTTGCGTTCGCGTTCGCCTCCTACGCGTGTCTTGCTGCACGGGTATGTGGTGGTCCGATTCGAATACATCACACAAGAACGAAGGTGTTCCAAATGCGTTACACATCCTCTCCGCGCGGGCGGCGTTGCCTGATCGGATTCATGCTGACATGGTTGGCGGCGTCGGCAAACGCTGCGCCAGCAGCCGATGACGGTGATCCATTCGGTGACAGCCAGCAACTTACGCCGACGGGCCTGGTAGACGCCGTCCTGGCACGAAATCCGGGTATCAAGGCCCTGGAGGCGGCCGCCCAGGCGGCGGAGTTCCGGATCGCACCGGCCGGTGCCCTCGATGATCCCAGCCTGAGCTACAACGCGGCGCCTGAGACCGCCGGCGGACCCCGGGGGCTGCAGCAGCGATTCGAGCTCAGCCAGCCGCTCCCATGGCCGGGCAAGCTGGCCTTGCGCGAAGAAGCCGCGCGCCAGCGGGCCGCGGCTGCGACCGAGGATATCGACGAGCTACGCCTGCGGGTGGCCGCGGCGGCGAAGTCCTTGTCCGCAGAATGGGCCTACGTGCACCGGGCGCTGGCGATCAACCGCGAACACCAGGTGCTGTTGCAGGAGCTGCGCCGCGTCGCCGAAACCCGCTATGCAGCGGGACGCGCCGGGCAGCAGGACGCACTGCAGGCCGAAGTGGCCCGGGCCCGCCTGGTGGCCGTGGCGATTACGCTTGAGCGCCGTCGGCGCGAGGTTCAGGCGCGCATCAATGCGCTGTTGAACCGCCCGGCACAAAGCCACGTACCACCGCCGGCGGACTTGTCCGAGCCAAAGCCCCTGCCACCCCTGTCCGCGTTGCAACAAAACGCCGCGCACGACCACCCCGGGCTGGCCCGGGTGCGCGTGCGCATCGCCGAGGCGCAGGCACAACAAGAACTGGCCGAAAAAGATTTTTATCCCGATTTCCGGGTGATGGCCGGCTACAACAGCCTCTGGGACAACCCGGACAAACGCTGGACCGTTGGCGTCGGGATCAATCTGCCTCTCGACTTCGGCAACAAACGCTCCGGCACCCTCGACGCCGCCCGCGCCGAACTGATGCGCAGCCGCTGGCAGCTGACCGATCGCGAGGCGCAGCTACTGGGCGAACTCGAGGCAGCCAGGGCTGGGGTCGAGGAGGCCGCGTCCGTGATCGCCATCTACCGGACCCGCCTGCTGCCCCTCAGCGAAGACAATCTTGCCGCCGCCCGGGCCGACTATCGTGCCGGAGCCGGCGCTTTCCTCAACGTCATAGATGCCGAGCGCGAGCAGCTGCGCACCGAGGACGAATTGGCGCGGGCCCGTGCCGATTATCTGCGTCGTCTAGCGGAACTGGAGCGCTGGGTGGGTACCCCCCTTTTGGACACCGCGTCGTTCACACCGCCGGAGGCTAAACCATGAACCGTATTTTGCTTTTCGTACTTTTCGCCATTGCCCTGCTGGGAGTCGGGGTGTTCATCGGGCTTCGGATGCAGCCTGCGGATATGACTGCTGCCACTGCGGCCGCGCCACCCGGCCTGCAACCCCAGTATCGCTCCGGCCCTTTCAAGGTCGGCGTGGCAGTCCAGCCCGAGACGCCCCAGGTGGGCGACAACCGCCTGCGCATGGTTCTGCAAACACCAGCCGGCGATCTGGTTCGCGGCGCGTCCGTGCGCGCGGTGGCGGAAATGCCGGCCATGGGCACCATGCCCGCCATGCAGGCACCGGCGGAGATGGCTGAGGTCGAACCCGGCATCTACGAGGGTGCCTTTGACCTTTCGATGGAAGGCAGCTGGCCGCTGACGCTGGCGATCGGTAAACCCGAGTTGGGCGAGACGCGCATCACACTCGACATGGCCACGGGTCGTACCGGACTTGAGCTTTCCTCAGGGGGTACGCCCCTGCAATCGGATTCCGCAGGGTCCATGGCGAGCGCCGCTGAGAAATTGCCCTATCGCAGCGGACCATACCGTCTCGACGTACAGGTCGAACCCCAAACCCCCCGAGTCGGCGAGAACACGCTCACTATTCGCCTGCAGAACGAGGACGGTGCGCCGGTCACGGGGGCAGCCTTCCGGGCCGTGGCCACCATGCCCGCCATGGGCACGATGCCCGAGATGAACGCACCGGCGGAGATGAACGAGGTCGAACCCGGCCTGTATGAAGGTACCTTCGAACCCTCCATGGAGGGCAGCTGGCCGCTGAGCCTCACGATACGGGCCCCGGGTATGCCCGAGCGTCACGTGAGCTTCGATCTGGCCACGGGCCGCAAAGGCCTGCAGCCGGCCTCGGGCGTAATTCGTGCCGGCGGCGGGTCCCTGCAAGCCATGGAGGAGGCTCCGCCCGGTACCGTGACCCTGGACCCGGCCCGTCGTCAGCTCATCGGCGTGAAGACCGCCGAGGCGCAGGTGAGCGATCTGACCCGCACGATCCGCGCCGTGGGCCGGGTGACCTACGACGAAACGCGGCTCGCCGACGTCACTCTCAAGTTCGACGCCTGGATCGGCGAGCTGTATGTCGATTACATCGGCGCGCCGGTCAAACAAGGCCAGAAGCTGTTCACGGTCTACGGCCCGGAGCTGCTGGCCGCCCAGCAGGAGTACCTGGAACTCAAGGCCCGCGCCGGACGCAGCGAGGCCACCGGTACCCTGCTGGCGGCGGCGCGCAAGCGCCTCGCCCTCTGGGACTTGACGGCAACCGAGATCCAAGCCCTGAAACGCCGTGGGGCACCCTTCGATTACGTGGCGTTCCATGCGCCCATCAGCGGCACCGTGGTGACCAAGAACGTGGTCGAAGGCACGGCCCACAAGGCGGGCACGACCCTGATGCGAATCGCCGATCTGTCGCGCGTCTGGGTCGAAGCGGATGTGTACGAGTCCGAGCTGGCGCTGGTGCAACCCGGCATGCCGGTCACGGTGCGCCTGCCCTACCTGCCGGGGCGGACCTTCGCGGGCAAGGTGGATTACCTCTATCCGTACCTGGAAGGCCAGAGCCGCACGGGGCGCATCCGTATCGTGCTCGACAATCCCGACGGTGTGCTCAAGCCCGACATGTACGCGGAAGTGAAGCTCGCGGCCGACCTCGGAGAACGGCTCACGGTGCCAGAGGAGGCGGTGATCATCTCTGGGGAAACGCGCGTGGTGTTCGAGGATCTCGGTGGCGGGCGGCTCGCCCCGCGCATCGTCCAGACCGGCCAGCGCGCCGACGGGCGCATCGAGATCCTGCGCGGTCTCGAGCCCGGTGACCGAGTGGTGACGTCCGGCAATTTTCTGATCGCATCCGAAAGCCGGCTCAAAGCGGGGATTAAACAATGGTGAACCAACTACAGAGGCAAGGTCCCCACGTCCCGCCCCCGGAAGGCGAATCCATCGGCTGGCTGCAACGTCTGATCGCCTACTGCGCGCGCAACCCGCTGCTGACCCTGGTGGCCGTTGCGGCGCTGGCCTTCGGCGGCTACCGGGCATTGATCAATGCCCCGCTGGATGCCATTCCGGATCTCTCTGACGTGCAGGTGATCATCTTCACCGAATGGCCCGGGCGCAGCCCGGACCTGGTGGAGGACCAGATCACCTATCCGCTCACGACCACGTTGCTCGCCGCGCCGGGCGTGAACTATGTGCGCGGCCAGAGCTTCTTCGGGCTGTCCTTCGTTTATGTCATCTTCGACGACGGCGTGGACATGTACTGGGCGCGCTCGCGCGTGCTCGAGTACTTGAACAGTGCCACGGCCGATCTGCCCGAGGGCGTCAACCCGACCCTCGGGCCCGACGCCACCGGCGTGGGCTGGGTCTATCAATACGCACTCAAGGACACCTCCGGCAACCACAGCCTGGACGAGCTGCGCGCCTTGCAGGACTTCAACCTGCGCTACGCCTTCGAGGCGGTGGAAGGCGTCTCCGAGGTCGCGTCGATCGGAGGCTACGAGCGCGAGTACCAGATCAGCCTCGACCCTAACAAGCTGGCCTCCTTCGACATCCCGCTGCAACGGGTCATCGCCGCCGTGCGCGACTCCAACAACGACGTCGGCGGGCGCATTCTCGAGGTCGCGGGCCACGAGCAGTTCATCCGCGGCCGTGGCTACGTGCGTTCGGTTACCGATCTGGAAAAGGTCGTGCTCAAGACCACCGCCGGCGGCGTCCCTGTCACGATCAAGGATGTAGGCGTGGTCGCCCTGGGACCCGCCATGCAGCGCGGTCAGGCCGAGCTCGACGGCCAGGGCGTGACCGTCGGGGGCGTCGTGGTGATGCGCTACGGCGAGAACGCCCTGGCGGTGATCGACCGGATCAAACAGCGCATGGCGGAGATCAAGCCGGGCCTGCCTGAGGGCGTGGAGATCGTGCCGGTCTACGACCGCTCGACCCTGATCAAGCAGGCCATCGATACCTTGCAGAAGACCCTGATCGAGGAAATGATCATCGTCTCCCTGGTGATCGTGATCTTCCTGCTGCATGTGCGCTCGACACTGGTGGCGGTGATCACTCTCCCTGTTGCAGTGCTGCTTGCGTTCATCCCCATGTCCTACCAGGGCCTGACTGCCAACATCATGTCACTGGGCGGCATCGCGGTGGCCATCGGTGCCATGGTGGACGCGGCCATCGTTATCATCGAAAACGTGCACAAGCGGCTGAACCGATGGCAGGCCGACGACGCCGACCCGGAAGAGAAAGCGAAGTCGCGCACGGACGTGATCATCGAGGCCATGCAGCAGGTGGGGCCGAGTATCTTCTTCTCGCTGCTGATCATCACCGTCTCGTTCATGCCGGTGTTCGCGCTGGAGGGTACCGAGGGACGGTTGTTCAAACCGCTGGCCTTCACCAAGACCTATTCCATGGGTTTCGCGGCCTTGCTGTCCATCACCCTGGTGCCGGCGTTGGCGGTGTGGTTGATTCGCGGCAAGATCCGGGCCGACCGCAGCAAACTCAATCAATGGTTGGTGGCCGGTTACCGGCCCATCGTGCGCCTGGCGGTCAAGCTGCGCTGGCTGGTGGTGGGCCTTGCGGTGGCGGCACTGGTGGTGACCGTGGTGCCGTTCAAATCCCTGGGCAATGAGTTCATGCCGCCCTTGAACGAGGGATCGATTCTGTACATGCCCACGGCCCTGCCCGGCATGTCCATCACCGAAGCCACCCAGACCCTGCAGACCATGGATCGCATCATTGCTGGCATCCCGGAAGTGGAACGGGTGTTCGGCAAAATCGGACGCGCCACCAGCGCCACGGATCCGGCGCCGTTGTCCATGGTGGAGACCGTGGTGACCTTGAAACCGAAGGACCAATGGCGCGAGGGCCTCACCTGGGACGGCCTGATCCAGGATATGGACCAGAAGCTGCGTTTCCCCGGCATGCCCAACATCTTCTGGATGCCGATTCAGACGCGCACCGAGATGTTGGCTACCGGCATTCGTTCGGCACTGGGTATCAAGGTGTTCGGGCCGGATCTGAAGGCCATCCAGAAAACCGGGGTAGCCATCGAGGAAGCGCTGCAGGCCGATCCGCGCACGGCACCCTACACTCGCAGCGCCTTTGCCGAGCGCACCACCGGCGGCTACTTCCTCGACTTCACCGTCGATCGGGATGCCGCCGCGCGGTTCGGTCTCAACGTCGGCGATGTGGAGCGGGTGATCATGGCGGCGATGGGCGGTACGGTGGCCTCACAAACCGTGGAAGGTCGGGAGCGCTTCAACATCCTGGTGCGCTACGCGCGCGACTACCGCGACAACATCGAGGCCCTAGAACGGGTACTGGTGCCGACGCCCACGGGTGCCCAGATTCCCATCACCCAGGTGGCCGACTTGGAGTTTCGCACCGGTCCGCCAGCCATTCGCAGCGAGGACGGCCAACTCGCCGGCTTCGTGTTCGTGGACGTCAAGCCGGATATCGGCATCGCCGACTACGTGGAGCTGGCGAAGCAGGTGGTCGCCGATCGCGTCGACATCCCGGCCGGCTATCGCCTGGCCTGGGCGGGGCAGTTCAAGTACTTCGAGCGGGCCAAGGCCAAGCTGAAGATCCTGGTGCCGCTGGCGGTGTTCCTGATCTTCTTCATGCTGTTCATGCACCGCGGCTCGCTGATCGAGACCCTGGTGGTCATGGTCAGTGTGCCCTTTTCCTTGGTCGGCGCCGTGTGGCTGTTGTGGCTGCTCGACTACAACCTGAGTGTGGCCGTCTGGGTCGGCATGATCGCCGTCGCCGGTCTCGCTGTGGAATTAGGGCTATTGATGATGGTGTACCTGGACATCGCCTACCGCGACCGGGTGGCCGAGCAACGCCTCAGTACCCGCGCGGATTTAAATGCAGTGATCCAGTCCGGCGCCAGCCAACGCATTCGCCCCATGCTCATGACCGGCCTGGCGCTGTTCATGGGGTTGATTCCAATTATGTGGAGTACTGGCAGTGGGGCGGATGTGATGCAGCGCATCGCCGCACCCATGGTCGGCGGGGTGATCTCCGCGCTGGTCATGGTGCTGATCGTCTTCCCGGCCGTGTTCGCCATCTGGCGCGGCCGCGGTCTGGCGAAACAGCGTAACGTCCGTAACGGGCATCAACCTCCCGCCTGAAGAGGGCGGGGTTTTTCGTACCAACACAACGAAAGGAACCCACAATGAACCGCAAAACATGTTTCACCCTGGTCGCCTCTATGATGCTCGCCGGCAGTGCCGGCGCGCTATCCATCCCTGCGCTCGCCGCGCCCGGCGGCGTGGAAGACACAGCCGCTGGGGCCGTCGAACGCCACAACGGTGCAGGCGAAGTCACCAACATCGACCGCGACGCCGGTCGTATCGAACTCAAGCATGGGCCGATCCAAAGCCTCGGTTGGCCGGCGATGCGCATGGCGTTTCGCGTGACCGATCCCAAGCTGCTCGATGGGATCGAGACGGGCCAGCGCGTGCGCTTCACGCTCAGCCGATCACCCGATGGCAGCTTGAAGATATCCGAACTGGCGCCAGGAAACTGAGACGGCCTGCGACAGTGATCCACATTGGACAAGCCCCGGCGCCCGCAGTGGCCGGGGTCCCGTGGTCACGGATGACCGCCGTAAACAACCGAGCCCACTCCGGGCTCAGCAGTAGGAGGGAAGTATCATGAAAACGATCATTCACTCGGCTTCCATGATCGTATTGACAGCGGCCATTGGCCTCGGAATGACGACGCCCGGTTACGCGGGCGCACCGATGGTCGTGGCGCAAGCTGACAGCGATTACAGCACAGCGAACCGAAGCGGATGTCGCCACCCGGATCGGTCAAAATGCAGGCGCGTGATTCATCAGCCGAAGCAGACCACTCAGCCGGTGCAGGAAAAGCGGCAGTCGGCGGAGCCCCGCACCGAGGGGACGCGGCGCTGTTTGAAAGGCATTCAGCCGCATCGCTCGCCCCGCAGGTGTTGAGCGCATAACGCCTGCCTTACAGGCGCGCACCTCATCCGGCCCTGTCTGCTCCACGGAATCGGGTATGGAACGTTTCGACCCGCTTGGTGGCGCAGACGGCCGCGTTCGTCATGGCTTTTCGGCGAGATGGTGTGCAAAAGGAGACAACTGTCGTAATCCCGGAACTGAGCAACTTGGAGGTGCACAATGAAACGCTACCAGTCACTATTTATGAGAATACCGCTCATTGCGTCAATCGCGGGCGTGATCTACCTTGTCACGCCCGTCACCGTCATGGGGCAGAGGATGGGCGGAGAGGGCATGCGCGAGATGATGCAGCGCATGATGGGCGATGTGCTGCCGCCCGGTATCGACCCGGCGCAGTTGCCAGCGCCGACATCCAAAGGCGCAAGGCTGCTCGGTCGCTACTGCATGCAGTGTCACAATCTGCCCGGACCCGGTATGCACACGGCGCAAGAATGGCCAGCGGTGGTGGCGCGTATGAACCAACGCATGCAGATGATGAGCGGTCACGGTATGATGATGGGGCAGGTCGAGGCCCCTTCCGCGAATGAGCTCCAGTCGCTTCTCGATTATCTGCAAGCCCATGCGCAGCGGCCCATCGATCCGACCCGGTATCCGGAACTGGCGACAGCCTGGGGTCGAGCTTTCCAGACGACGTGCGCGCAGTGTCACGCGCTTCCCGATCCGAAGCAACATTCGGCGAACGAATGGCCCGGCGTGGTGGCGCGCATGCAGCAGAATATGCGCACGATGGGCAAGCCTGTCCCGGACGAGAAAGCGCTCGGCGAGATTATCGGATTCCTGCAACGCAATGCGCGTCAGCCGGAGTGATTGACTACCCTTCTCTTCGGGCTCGATTTGAATAGGGAAAGCAATCCGCAACAGGGTGTCAAGGGTCATGAAATTGCCGATGAGTGACCACGGGGCTTAGCTACACGATCTACAGCGAGATCGCCAACGTGCGCATCAAGGGGACCTGGGGCTATACGGACTTGATGCCTATCGTTCCCGTCGTCGAGACCGGAGGGACGCCATTTCTGCAATGGCTATTGATCCCGCCGATCCTTTTGGCGCTGATGCGCGTGCTAAGACGAGCGCAACTCCCCGTCTAAGTGGAAGGCCTGGCAAGCTGAGAAGCTTCTTGCCAGTGCTTTTGCTGTTCAGCCTGATAGCCTTGTAGACGGACTCGTACGACGGGACCTGCGCCGTTGGGGCGGAGGCCGGGAGAGTTATTTCGTTTACCATTACGCGAAGAAAGCGGCGATACCGCTCGTGGTGCTGACATGGGTGGTCCTGTCACTGCCATTCAGCCTGCATCCGGCGTTTGTGATCCTTCCCTTCGCCACGCTGTTCGCGCTTGCCGTGGCAGTGACTAGTACGTTCAGAAATATCTCTGAACAGGGGGGAACTCCACCGTCCGTCGGCAAACGTATCCACAACTCAATGGGAATGTTAACGATTCTGAACATAAAATCATTTAGAGTACAGAATAACGAACATAAAGTTTATTGGTTGGCTAGTGAATCGATCAAGAATAATTGCTTTAGCGTCCATTATTATATACGCTATATACAGTAGTGATTACAAAGATGGACGTAAATATGAAAAAGACCCAATTGGAATTGATGGTGCCGATCCCGGTGAAGCGGTCGGTGCACAAGCTCGGACAGGATATCCGTGATGCCCGGCTCAGGCGGCGGATCGCTACGGCCGTTATGGCTGAGCGTGCCTCCATCAGCCGGACGACCCTGAACAAGGTGGAAAAGGGCGATCCCGGCGTGGCGTTGGGCAACTATGCCAATGTGCTCTTCGTCCTGGGCATGGCCGAGCGCCTGGGAGACCTGGCGGATGTCAAGACGGATACGGTGGGTCTTGAACTCATCGATGCGCGCTTGCCGCAGCGCATCCGCAGGCCTCGCCAAGCGCACACCGGGCGCAAGACAACCCCGTCCGGCCGGAAGGGTAAAGCGTGATGGAAACCGAAGTGCTCGTTTATGTGGATATCGCCGGCACGCCTCGTCTGGCCGGGCGGCTGTGGGCGCGCGTGCGCAAGGCTAAGGAAAGCGCCACCTTCGAATACGATCCGGGCTGGCTCGACGACGAAAACCGGTTCTCCCTGGAACCGGCCCTGACGCTGGGCCCCGGTCCGTTTCACACTCCCTCGGGGAAACCGCTGTTCGGCACCCTCGGCGATTCCGCGCCCGACCGTTGGGGGCGGGTGCTGATGCGCCGCGCTGAACGCCGGCGGGCGGAGCGTGCCGGCGAGATGCCGCGCACCTTGATGGAAATCGACTACTTGCTCATGGTCGATGACGAAGCCCGGCAAGGCGCACTGCGTTTTGCCAGGGAAGAGGATGGGCCATTTCTTGCCAAACACGACGTCGCCCGCATTCCGCCCCTGATCGATCTGCCCCGACTGCTGTCGGCGGCGGAGCACGTCGTTGGTGATACTGACAGCGACGAAGATCTGCGCCTGTTGTTGGCCCCGGGGTCGTCGTTGGGCGGTGCGCGTCCCAAGGCATCGGTTCGGGATCGGGATGGGCACCTCGCTATTGCCAAGTTTCCGCACAAGGATGACGAGATCAATACGGTGTTATGGGAGGCGGTCGCGCTGCGGCTCGCCGCCAAGGCCGGCATTCCCGTACCCGAGTGGCGGATCGAACGGGTCATGGACAAGCCGGTACTATTGCTGCGCCGCTTCGACCGGATACACGGTCAGCGCATTCCCTTTCTCTCTGCCATGAGCATGCTCGGAGCTAGCGACAACGAGTCGCGCAGCTACCTGGAATTCGTCGATGCCCTGCGCCGCTATGGCGCCGGCCCGAAGCTGGATATGCACGATCTGTGGCGGCGCATCGTCTTCAACGTCCTGATCTCCAACACCGATGACCACCTTCGCAATCACGCCTTCCTCTATACCGGCCCGGACGGTTGGCGGTTGGCCCCGGCCTATGACCTCAATCCGGTACCCACGGATATTAAACCACGCATTCTGACCACGGCCATCGATCTCGATGATGGATCGGCCTCTCTGGATCTGGCGATGAGTGTGGCGGGTTATTTCGAGTTGGATGAAGGTAAGGCTCGCGTGATCGCCGCTGAGGTCGGGAAGGCCGTGACAACCTGGCGCGAAGAGGCTGCGCGACTGGGTTTGTCGCAAGCCGAAATCGATCGCATGGCCTCAGCCTTTGAACATGAGGACTTGAAGGCGGCGCTTTCTATGCTTTAACGTCAGGTGAGCGAGGCCTTCTATGTACGTTTAGTAATACCTGTGTTCTTGTTGTTCAGCTGAGTGGCCTTGGTAGACGGTTTCGTACGGGGGGATCTTCGACGTTGGGGCGGCGGACGAGAAAGTTCGTTTGTCTACCATTACGCGAAGAAAGCGGCGATACCCCTCGTGGTGCTGACATGGGTGGTGTACCTGTCACTTTCTTTCAGCCTGCATCCGACGTTTGTGATCCTTCCCTTCGCCACGCTGTTCGCGCTTGCCGTGGCAGTGACCGCAAGTACGTTCAAAAAATATTTATGAGATGCCTCGGTGATCAGAATCTCGTGATCGCGATGTCACGTATGAATTGCCATAAGAATTGGTTTATCCGAGCTTGCCGGCTTGCTCCATCAGCCGGCGTTGCAAGGTCACCCACACGCGGATGCGTTCCGTGATCTCGTTGCGCACGCGCCGGAAGACCATGCGCTGGGCGTTGGTATCGCCCGGTGCGTCGGCCGGGTCCTCGAAGCCCCAGTGAATCCGCTCGTTGTCGCCGGGGAAGGTCGGGCAGTTGTCGCGTGCCCGGTCGCACACGGTGATGACGTAGTCGAAGGATTGGCCGAGGAACTCCCGCAGGTCCTTGCTGCGGTGGGCGGACAGGTCCCGATCGATTTCCGCCATGACCTGACGGGTCAAGGGATGAATGGGCTTGGGGTCGGTGCCGGCGCTGTAGACCTCGAAATCCTCGCCGCCGAAGTGCCGCAGCAGGGCCTCAGCCATTTGCGAACGGCAGGCATTGCCCGTGCACAGAAATAAGACGCGGAGGGGTTGAGCCATGGGTGTTTCCGCTAATCTAAAGTGAATTGTTGTTGGATGATAATATATGCTTGACGATATATATGGTAAAACATATATTAGCGGGCATGAATATCACCGCCGATACCGTTTTCACCACCCTGGCCCACCCCCTGCGCCTGCGCGCCCTGTTGCTCCTGTACCAGGAGGGGGAGTTGTGCGTCTGCGAACTGACCCATGCGCTGGGGGTGTCGCAACCCATGATTTCCCGCCATTTGGCGCAGATGCGCCAAAGCGGCCTGGTCAGCGACCGCCGCCAGGGCCTGTGGGTCTATTACCGGCTGCATGAGGCGCTGCCGGACTGGGCGCGGCAGCTATTGGCGGCCACCGCCGACGGCGTGGCCGGCGAGGCCCCCTATACCGACGACCGCGCCGCCCTGTCCGTCATGCCCAACCGGCCGGGCAGCGCCTGCTGCGCCTGAGCCCTATTCGATAACCCAAATCCAAGGAGCCCTGAATGAACATCCTGTTTCTCTGCACCGGTAATTCCTGCCGCTCGCAAATGGCCGAAGGCTGGGCCAGACGCCTGGCGCCGCCGGGCTGGACCATCCAGTCGGCCGGTATCGAGGCCCACGGCACGAATCCGCGCGCCATCGCGGTGATGGCCGAAGCGAGGGTCGATATCGCCGGGCAGGAGTCCACCCGGGTCACCGAGGCCATGCTCCAGGAGGCCGACCTGGTGGTGACCGTCTGCGGCCACGCCGACGAGCACTGCCCGGTGCTGCCTGCCGGCACTCGCAAGGAACACTGGCCGCTGAACGACCCGGCCAAGGCCACCGGCACGGAAGAGGAGATCATGGCGGTGTTTCGCGCCACCCGCGACGAGGTCAGGGAACGGGTGGCCGGACTGATGGCGCGCCTGCAGGAGAGCGCGGCGTGAGTGCGCAGTGTGAAACCACGGCAAAGAAAGCGGGCGGCGCGGAAATGGGATTCTTCGAACGTTATCTGACCGCCTGGGTCTTTCTGTGCATTGTCGTCGGCATCGGGCTGGGCCATTTCTTCAATGGCGCCTTCCAGGCCATTGGCGGCCTGGAGGTGGCCAAGGTCAACCTTCCGGTGGCAGTGCTTGTATGGCTCATGATTATTCCCATGCTGCTCAAGATCGATTTGCGGGCGCTCAAGGGTGTGACCCAGCATTGGCGCGGCGTGGGCGTAACGCTGTTCGTCAACTGGGCGGTGAAACCGTTCTCCATGGCGCTGCTTGGCTGGTTGTTTGTCGGTTGGCTGTTCCGTGATTGGTTGCCTGCGGAGCAAATCGACTCCTACATCGCTGGCCTGATCATCCTCGCTGCTGCGCCCTGCACCGCCATGGTGTTCGTGTGGAGTCACCTCTCCAAGGGCGAGCCGCATTTCACCTTATCGCAAGTGGCGCTCAACGACGTGATCATGATCTTTGCCTTTGCCCCCATCGTCGGTCTGTTGCTTGGCCTGTCCGCCATTACCGTGCCGTGGGATACGCTGCTTTTGTCGGTACTGGTCTATATCGTGGTGCCGCTCGCCATCGCCAATCTTTGGCGCAACTGGCTGCTCAAACATGAACACGGTTATCTGCGCCTGCAAAAGGTACTGGACAGGATGCACCCGGTGTCGCTCATGGCGCTGCTGGCCACCCTGGTGCTGCTGTTCGGATTCCAGGGGGAGCAGATCATCAATCAGCCGCTGATTATCCTGCTGCTGGCGGTGCCCATCCTGATCCAGGTGTTCTTCAATTCGGGGCTCGCCTATTTGCTCAACCGCGCGGTGAGATCGCCGCACTGCGTGGCCGGTCCCTCGGCGCTGATCGGCGCCAGCAACTTCTTCGAGCTGGCGGTGGCCACTGCCATCGCCCTGTTCGGGTTTGAATCCGGCGCAGCGCTGGCCACCGTGGTGGGTGTGCTCATCGAGGTGCCGGTGATGTTGATGGCGGTGGGCGTGGTCAACCGCACGCGCGGCTGGTACGAGGCGCGTGCGGGCATCGTGCCCCATGAGCAGTGCTGCCCGGCAGACGTGCATCTGCAAGGCGGGCATTGACAGGGTAAGTGGCATCGAAAGATGTCAAGAAGCTTAAGGAATACTACTGAGGCCTGCGCTGCTCGGATGAAGCGGTTAGTTTGAGCTATATCGCGCCGAACGGAATCGGGCCTCCGTCGTACATTTGTTTTTCATCACAGGCTATTATTGCCGGCGATCTTTGGTCAGCGTCGCGATGATGGCGCAGCGCTCCTGGCCGGCTATGTTTTTCTTGCACGCTTTGATCAGTTTTGTCAGTTCACGCTGCATGGCGCTCAGGTCGTCAATGCGTTGTTGAATGATTTCCTGTTTGTGTTCCGCGATGTGGCGTGCCTCGTCGCAGTCCCGGTCGTTCAGGGACAACAGGTCGGTGATTTCATCGAGGGAAAAGCCGAGCTCCTGGGCACGCTTGATGAAGCGGATGCGTTTCACCATATCGGTCGGGTAGGTGCGATAGCCCTGCGCCGGTTTCGACGGTTCGGCGATCAAACCGATGCGCTGGTAGTAGCGGATCGTCTCGACGTTGACGCCCGCGGCCTTGGCGAGTTTGCCGATGGTCAGGCCCGGGTCGTTGTCGTTGATGGGTCGATGAGTCTTCAAAGATACTTCCCTTGGGTATCTTTTTACCGACGAATGCCCATGCTGGCACAGCCGGCGGAGCAATACAGTTTCACGGCAACATGGACTCCAGATCGGAGGCCCCGGTCGGGTAGGCGAAGGTGGCGTAGGCCAGATCCGCCGCCTTGAGGCCGGTGCGCATGGCCAGCCCGAACAGATTCACGATTTCCACGGCATCGGGGCCGACCACGTGAGCGCCGAGCACGCGATCGGTTTCTTCCTCCACCAACACCTTATAGGCGTAACAGGACTCGTTGACCCGCCGGGCGCTGTACCAGTCCGGCACACTCTGGTGGTTAACGCGATACTTCAATCCCTGTTCCTTCGCCTCGGCCTCCAGCAGGCCGACCCGGGCCAGCGCCGGTATACTGAACACCGCCGTCGGGATGCCGATGTAATCCACGGTTTGGTGATTACCGTCCAACAGGTTGCTGGCCACCGCGCCGGCCTCCAGCGCGGCGACCGGCGTCAGCGGCAGGGGCGGGGCGCCGGCATCGCCGGCAATATAGACGGCTGGGTTCGAGGTGCTTTGCAAGTAGGGGTTTCGCTCGATGTGGAATTTTTCATGGGCGATACCGGCGGCGTCGAGGTCCAGATCGGCCACGGCGGGTACACGCCCACCGCTATGCACGACGCAGTCGGCGGTGAAAGTCGCCTCGCCATCCGGGCCGGTCGCGTGCACGGTATACTCGTCGTTGTCCCGGGAAATGGATTTTACTTCGTGCCCGCAACGCACCTCGATGCCGATGCCCTCGCCGCGCCGCACCAGTGCATCGACCAGCTCGGGTTCGAAGTTCTTGAGCGCGTGGGGGCCACGATTGAGGATGGTAACCTGCGCGCCGGCGCGGGCGGCCACGTGAGCGAACTCGAAACCGATGAAGCCGCCGCCGACCAGCACCAGCCGCTTGGGCAATGATTCGAGTTCCAGGAAGGCGTCGCTCAGCGTGAGATGTTCGGCGCCGTCGATGGGCAGCGGCGCCGGTTCGGCACCGGCGGCGATGACGAACTGTTTGGCCTCGAGTGTCTCTCCATTCACGGTGATCCGGTTCGGCCCGGTGAAACGGGCCTTGCCGTGGTAGGTATCGATGCCGTGATCCCGGTACATGCGCTCGCGCTTATCCGGCACCGGATCGGTGAATGAGTGCTTGAAGCGTTGCAGTGCCGCCCAGTCGATGGCCGGCTCGCCTTGGACCACGTCCACCTGGTGCATGCGGCTGACGCCGTCGATCACCTCGGTGGCGGCCACCAGCATTTTTTTAGGATCGCACCCACGCAGCGCGCAGGTGCCGCCGAACGGGCGGTGATCGATTACCGCGACCTGCCAGCCTGCTGCATGGCAGCGGGTGGCGCTCACGGTGGCGGCGGTGCCGGTGCCGATAACGATGAGATCATAGGGTTGAGCCATTGTTGTCCTCCTTGTCCAGGTTTATTGCATCGTGTCTCAGTGTTGGACTGCCATGCATTGACGCTTGTTCATTGCCACTTCAATGCCGAACGGCGGGGCAGCTACGCTAAAAGGGTTCATTCTTGCGCGTCGCTGAACGGTATGGCATGTGTGTCGTGCGGTCGCTCGGATGTAATTGGGAGTGCCCGTTCGACGAATGGCGCACGATATGAGGTAGACAGGGCAGTCATACGCGTGCATATTCGTGCCAATCCAAGTATTGAATGTGTACTCCCCGTATGCAAGACGTGATGCCATAGCAAACGCTGTAGCTGTTGCCGCACCTCTATAGGCGTGTCGTTGCCTGAAGACGCCGCGATAGACGAAACAGTCAACATCGCGGTCAAGGCAAGCACACGGATTATCCAGTTACTCCACATTGGTCCCCTCGATGGCGCCCTGAAAGTATTCGCGGGTGCCCTGGTCGTGTATCGCACCCGCGATGCGGGCGACGCCATGACGATAAGCCGCGCTGCGCAAGGTGCAGTTCTGCTCATCCGCCAGCGCGAAGACTCGTTTGGCTTCGCCCTCCATGACGCTTTTCAAACGGTCATTGACCCGGGCTTCATCCCAGTACTCGCCGGCACGGTTCTGCACCCACTCGAAATGGCTGACCACGACGCCGCCGGCATTGACCAGCACGTCCGGCAATACAGGGATGTCACGTTGGGCGAGGATACGATCGCCCGCCGCGTCCACCGGCCCGTTGGCGATCTCCAGTACCTGGTCGGCGTGTATCCGTTCGGCGTTGTCCGCGGTGATCTGGTCTTCCAGCGCCGCCAGCGCGAGCACCTCCACGTCCAGTTCGAGTAGTTCCGCGTTGCTGATCTCCTTGTGGTCGGCTTCCTCGCAGACCGAGGCGTCACAGTAGAGCATGGCCTTGAGTTCGCGGCGGTTCAGTTTGTGACGCATGATCAGCGCCGGGTCCAGCCCGTCCTCGGCATAGATGCCACCCCGGGAATCGGAGAGCGCGACGATCCGAAAGCCCGCCTCATGCGCGAGGCGCGCAAAATGGTAGCCGGCGTTGCCGAAACCCTGCACCGCGATGCGCGTGCGTTTGGGTTGCAGGCCCTGGCGTTGCGCCCATTGCTGCAACAGGTGTAACGCCCCCCTGCCGGTGGCGCTGGTGCGGCCGAGCGAGCCACCCAGGTGCACCGGCTTTCCGGTGATCACGCCGGGCGTCTGCTGGCGGCGGATCTGGTAGTACTCGTCGGTCATCCACCCCATGATGGTGGCGTTGGTATAGACGTCCGGCGCCGGAATATCCCGCTTGGGGCCAATGATGTCGGCGATCCCGCGGATGTAGCCGCGCGAGAGCCGTTCCAGTTCCAGTCGAGACAGGCGCTTGGGGTCGACGGCCACACCGCCCTTGGCGCCGCCGAAGGGCAAACCGGCCACCGCGCACTTGACCGTCATCCAGAAGCTGAGGGCGGTCACCTCTTCGAGCGTGACTCGGGGGTGAAAACGCACCCCGCCCTTGGTGGGGCCGCGGGTGTCATCGAACTGCACCCGGAAACCTTTGAATACCTGCAAGGTACCGTCGTCCATGCGCACCGGGATGTTGACGGTCAGCGCGAGCTTTGGCTGCGCCAGGCGGGTACGCACATCGTCCGAGACGTCGAGCTGATCGAAAACCTCATCCAGGAAGGACTGCGTTTGGGTACGTTGTTCACTCATGGGCTTCTCCATAATTGTCGTGTCCGCCGTGCTCGATTGTATCTTTGGCGCTGTCGCGCGTCGGCTGACGCGACCTCTCCCCGGTGCGCAAGGCGTCGAGACGCGCCCGGAATCGGGTAATGGCGCGCACCTGGCGATCGAGCGTGCGATCGATTTCCCGAAGCGGGGTGCGCAGGGCATCGGGCGCATCGTTCGTCATGGCCGGCACAGGTCGGCCATGGTGGCCAGCGAAATTCCCGCCGCCTTGGCATCCAGCACCAGGCGCAGTCGTTCAAGTGCGGTCCCGTCATAGACCCGGTAACCGCCGGGCGTGCAACGGCAGGGTTGCAATAGCCCGCGCCGTTCGTAATCGTGCACGATGCTGGTACTCAGCCCGGCGTCCGCCGCCAACCGGGAAATGGTGTAGGCCTTCATGCGTGGTCCCCGGCGCTAGGCACGGCAATGCCCATCCTGCAATATCCGTTTGGCGTTTTGATACAACGCCAGGGCCAACAGCCCGGCAGCGGTGCCAGCGCAACGGCCGCCCTGTTATACATTTTATTGGGCTTTATGAGCAGCACCGTTTTTCCTCAGCGAATACACCGGTATATTCTATTTCACCTGACAGGCGTTTTATAAAGTATTCCGAATCTTCTTCGAAGATGGTTATACAGGAGGGGCATTTACAAAAATAAGTATTTTTTCCTTTATGGTCATATGATACCGTTTGGTCTATCGGTTTCTCAGCTAAACAACTCGGGCATACGACAAGGTTTCTCGTTTCTTCGAGCAATGCGTCAGGCGTTTTTTCGAATAGCTCCGCGCATCCCTTGCAACAGAACATATAGTCCGTTCCAAGATGTTCTCGCACTGCTGTATTTTCTTTGGTAATACCTAGCCTGACTAAGGAACAACCACATGTAGGGCAAATGGGTGTTTTCATACCGCTACCTCTTTAGTTTGTTTGGGTATAACAACGCCGGCAGCAACAGCCTCGATATGTCGTTTAGCCTGCGCAGCAGACCAGTTGCTTAACGTCTTTGATGAAAGTCTGGTTGTGCTCTGGACGATCAAGTTGATATACACGCTGATCAAGGAGCAATTGAGGATCCCCTGGAGCAAGGCCTTGGGCAGTCGGCGCAAGGGCCGTTGTGGCATGCCGACCAGCAGTCCCTGAAGCGGGGTACACAGGGTATCGAGTGCATGGTTCGTCATGGCTCGGCACAGATCGGTTTCGGTTATGGTCTCCAGCGAAATCCCCGCGTCCGCCGCCAACCTGGAAATGGTGTAGGCCTTCATCCGCGTAACCCGGCGCTAGGCACGGCAATGCGCACCCCGCAATACCCGTCTGGCGTTTTGATAAAGCGCCAGGGCCAACAGCCCGGCGGCGAACAGCAACAACTCGGTCTGATAGGTGGCGATGAAATACTGCACCCGGATCCCGACGGTGCCGCCCAGGGCGGGCAAGATGGCGGCGACGGCGCCCATGGCCAGGGGCAGCAGTGGAGAGCAACACAGCATCGGTGCGAACACGCCGATCAGCACACCACCGGTGGCGCTCGCCTTGGCGCTCTTGCGGCCCTCGCGCAGCAGATAGACCATCAGCGGCGCCAACAGTGTCACCAGTACGGACAACAGCACGGCAAAACTGATGAGTTTCACATCCAGATAGGCCAGCGCCTTGAGGCTGATCGTGCCGCCCACGTACGAGGCCGGCAGGGTGGTCAAGTAGAGAGGCAGGGACAGGCCAAAGGCGATGAGGGCCGTCCACGGATACACGCGGCCCTGCGCCCAGACCTGCCGCAGCGCCCGGATGATGGTGCTCATGGTGTTTTCCTCGTCATGTTTTTGGCGTGCTGGGCGAACCGGCGGATCCTGTCCAGGGTCACCGTGGGCGCGGTACTGACGGTTTGCACCTGCCCGTGCGCGTCCACCAGGTAATAGATGTCGGGATACTGCTTCGCATTGAGTGCCTGCTTCATCTGCGCGCTTGCTTCACCGAAGCGCCAGTTGGCCTGGCCGGACAATCCGGGGGCGAACTGTTGCGCGAAACCGCGAGCGTCCGGCCCAGGGGCGCCGTCGTTATCGTGGTTGCGCAGCAACAAAATGGTGAATCCCTGTTGCATCAGTTGATCGTTGGCCTTGTCCATCACGCGCAGGCTGGCGATGCAGGTGTGACACCAGGTCGAGACCAGCCACAGCATGTAAGGCTTCCCTTGCAGTTCGGCGAGACTGTGAGCCTGGCCGTTCGCCGCGTAGGTCACGGCCGGCATGGGAAACGGGAGCGGGCGCGGCGCAAGGTCCAGCATGCCGGCGCTGATGCGCCCGCTGGCGAACACGATGAGTAGCAGCAATGCGAACTTCGGCCGCGACAACATCCCGATCACCCCGCGCAGCAGGACAGTTGCTTGACATCCTTGGTGAATGTCTGGGCGCAGAGCTTGAGTCCCTCGACCATGGTGAGATAGGGAAACAGCTGATCCGCCAGGTCCTGGACCGTCATGCGGTTGCGAATGGCCAGCGCGGCGGCCTGGATGATCTCACCACCTTCGGCCGCCAGCACCTGACAACCGACGATGCGGCCGCTGTCTTTTTCCGCCACCAGTTTGATAAAACCGCGGGTGTCGAAATTCGCCAACGCGCGCGGGACATTTTCCAAATCGAGAGTGCGGCTGTCGACGGCGATGCCGCGTTGCTGCGCCTGTGCCTCGGTCAGTCCCAACGTACCCACCTGCGGATCGGTGAACACCACCGCGGGCATGGCAGAAAGATCCAGCGCCTTGTCGCCGCCGGTCATGTTGACGGCTGCGCGGGTGCCGGCCGCGGCGGCGACGTAGACGAACTGCGGCTGGTCGGTGCAGTCGCCCGCCGCATAGATGTGGTCGACCGAGGTCCGCATGTGATCGTCGATTATAATTTCACCATTACGTCCTATCTCGATGCCGGCTTTGTCAAGATCCAGTCGATCGGTGTTGGGTGTGCGACCGGTGGCAACCAGCAACTGGTCGGCACGAATCTCACCAGCGCTTGACGGCAGGATAAACTGGGTCACATCGTGCGATACTGAGTCCGGCAGGGTGTGTAGTAATACCCGCGCACCTTCTTCCTCAAACACCTTGACCAGACCCTCGCCGATGGCGGGATCTTCCTTTGACAGGAACACACTGCGCGCCATGATCGTTACCTTCGAGCCCAGCCGCAGGAAGGCCTGCGCCAGTTCCAGTGCCACGACTGAGGCACCGATAACCACCAGATGTTCGGGAATCTGCTCGGCGATCAAGGCTTCCGTGGAAGTCCAGTAGGGGGTGTCTTTCAGACCCGGGATGTTCGGCACCGCGGGGCTTGCCCCGGTAGCAAGCAGAATGCGATCCGCCGTGACGGTTTTCTCCGAGCCATCGGCATGGGTAACAATCAGTGAGTGTTGATCGTGGAAGCGCGCCCCGCCGCGGATCAGATTGATATCGGGGTTGGTCTCCAGAATGCTTTCGTACTTGGCGTGGCGCAGTTCCTCGACCCGCGCCTGCTGCTGACGCACCATGGCGGCGCGATCGATCCGGGGTTCGTGCCGCGCAATACCGTCGAAGGCATGCCGGGCCTGCAGGTGCGCGATGTGCGCGCCGCGGATCAAAATCTTCGATGGCACACAGCCGACGTTCACGCAGGTGCCGCCGATGACCTCACCGCCCTCGATGACCGTCACCCGCGCGCCCTGCTCAGCGGCCTTGATCGCGGCGGCAAAGGCGCCCGAGCCCGTGCCGACGATGGCCACATGCAACCCGCCGCCGTTGCCGCCGGTAACTGGTTCGTCATCCTCCAGCAAGGTGGCGTGATAGCCCTCGGCGGCCACCGCATTGAGCAGTTGTGCCGTTTCCACCTTGCCGTCGGTTTCGACCTGCGCCTGTCCCTCGGCGAAGGACACCTCGGCGCGCACGCCGGGCAGGGCGTTGAGGGCATCCTGTGCGCTGCGAGCGCAATGGTCGCAGGTCATGCCGGTGATTTGTACTGTCAGTGTGTTCATGCTACGGATTCCTTAATTCAATCTATTTGCTTACGAGTCAGTTGGCGCTCGGTTCAGTCGTGTTGCGTTCGCTCCTGCGGCACTTCGCAGCCCGCGGGACCGCAGCGCCGGTGGGCGGGGGAGACCAGGTCCCACACGGCGACGATCAGCATCAGTTCGAGACCGGCATACAGCGTCCAGATGCTCCAGCCGTACTGGAACCACGGATAAAGGCTGAGCAGTACGATGGCGGGGCCAAGCATGCCGGCCACCGAGCGGTACCACTGGCGGTGGCTGAGCCAGCCCAGCGCATTGGCGCCCAGCGCGATCCAGGCAAACAGCGGCAGCAGGGTGTTGAGGAACAGGCCCTCCCATTGCGACAAGAAGCCCAGGCTAATCGCCGCCCCGATGCTGGCCAGAGCCGGAAAGCACATGGCGCAGCCCATGGTGGAGACGATGGCGCCGCGCGCGCCGGATTTGTCGCCGATGCGGGCCAGCCAGGGGATGAGCCGGTCCATGATATGCCTCCTACTTTTTAATGTGCGACGGATAACCCGCGTCGAAGGTGGCATTGGTGAGCGTGTCGATATCGGTCTTGGCCGGATCGAAGGTCACCTTCGCCCAACCTACGCCGTCACCTTCGTACTTGGCTTCGGCCTTGACCACGCTCGGCACCTTCTCCAGGGCCTTGCGCACGGTGATGGGGCACATGTTGCAGGTCATGTTTTCCACGTCGAGGATCACGGTCTTCGTCTGCGCCTGTGCGGCGGCCGCAGCTGCGGGGGTGGATAGCGCCAGGGAAAAACCGGACAGGCCGAGAAACATGGCGACTAAGAAGGTTCGAAACATGGATGCGCCTCCTAATATATAAAGTGGATAATCAATCAGCCCAACAGGGCCGGGCCGTACCAGGGGAAGGCGACGAGCGCGGCTAGGATCACCGCCACCACCCAGAACAGGATGCGCTGATTGCGGCGCGTGACCGGATTGGCGCAGGGTTTGCCCACCTCGCAGGCCTCGGGCACCAGATAGAGCTTGCGAAACGCCAGCCCCAGAAACACCAGGGTCACGCCGATGAAAATCGGCCGGTACGGCTCCAGCGCACTGAGGTTGCCGATCCAGGCGCCGCCGATACCGAGCGTCAGCAGGACGATAGGGCCGACACAACATAGCGACGCCCCGATGGCCGCCAGTGCCGCCAGGAGCAGGGAGCGGTTTCTGCTCACGGTGTGATCCGCCATGGGTTTTCTCCCTAAAAATCCAACCTTGGCTTAAAGCATAAACGCCGTACTTAGGTACAGAGTCAAGCCCCTGCCAGATTATTTCGGTGACACTGGAGCAAGCCAAAATTCGTGGTTGACCTGGGGCCAACTCCAGGTAGTAACCTATTTCAGCAATACAGAAATTTATTGAGTGCCGTGGAACCTGAAGTCAACTCCAGGTTGTCACAGTTATTACCGGATGGCTTGGTAGGTGGCTGTTTATACATGGACCTGGCTGACGCTATTCGCTTCGACCGGTACGCTGAGTTGCTGTGCCTTGCCGATCCTGCTCGTGACGCTGGGGCTGGGAGCCACCGTGGCGGCGCTGAGCAGTGCCTTCCCCTTCTTGCTCGTATTAAGCGAGCACAAGATTTTGGTGTTCACGTTCTCTGGTTTCCTGCTTGGCCTGGCTGGGCGGATGCTTTTTTGGACCGCCAAAGAGTGCCCGGCCGATCCGAGGCTGGGGGCACTATGCGCCAGGACCCAGGTCTGGAATCGGCGTATCTACTGGTGATCCGTCGTCTTGTGGTGTGTGGGGTTTTTTGCCGCCTACCTGGCATTGCCATTGCGAATCTGGCTTGAGTCCGGGACTTGAGTCATTGCCAATAGGAGGTGTTTTTCATGAACCGGTTTATCGTACTTTTTATCGTCCTGTTGATGACGCATTCGCCGGGCTTGGCTGATCCAGCGCAGGTCCAGGCGCAGGTCGTTGAGATCGAGGTGACAGGGATGACCTGTCCATTCTGTGTCTACGGGACCGAGAAGAAACTGAACAAACTACCTGGCGTGGATGCTGCCGAGGTGAGTCTAAAGAACAAGAAGGCACGCATTCTGATGAAGCCTGGAGAGAAGGCCGATATCGAGGTCATTCGAAAGGCGATCGTCGACGCCGGCTTTACGCCCGGGGAGGCCACCGTCGACACATCTAAGGCAGCACAGTGAACGCAAAGCAATCTTTCATAGCGGGACTGGTGATGGCAGCGTTATTAAGCGATGCGAGTGCGATGGGCATCCGGTCTTTCGTCGCTCTGCCACTGGAAGAGGGTGGCACGGTATTGCGCTTATTCGGTGAACGCAATCCGGATCAGGAAAGGACTGTCCTAACCGCCAACCTGGCCTATGGGGTGAACGCCAGGCAGACGTTGTTTTTCGGCGTGCCATATCGCCTGTCCTACGGGGCGGGTGATCGTTTGGGCGATATCAGTGGTCTGTATCGGTATACCACATGGCAGGTCGACAACCTTGAGGGAACCAGCCGGCTCGGTTTGTTGGGTGGCGTGGTTGTTCCGACCGATAGCAATCGGGATCCAGGTGTACAGGCCGGTGCTGTCGCAACCTTTTTCCGGCACCGCTATGAGTGGGATCTGGATGTACTCTGGATCGAAGGGCTGGGCGACAGGAAAGACCGCGCGCGTTATGACATCGCCTGGCAGTACCGCCTCATCCCGGCGGAGTATCCAGATTGGGGTATCGGCAGTGAGTGGGATCTCGATCTTGAGTTGGGCGGACGCTGGGAACGCGGTTCCGACACGGTGCATCAGGCTACCATCGGGCTCCAATCGATCCATAAACGCTGGGTACTGGAGGGCGCGGTGGTTAGAGACCTGGACGGCCCCAACGACACGCAGTTCATATTGAGTACCCGGTTTCATTTCTAACTGAGCAGTCGATGACACATATACAGGTAGAAGTGTTTTCCTCTCGATGCCACTATGCTGGCAAGATTACTGATCGCGACATACGACGGTCTTGTCTTGCAGTGGCTTGCAGACAAGAAGGCCATTGATTGGCAATCGAGTGTCAAAACATTAACCACCGTCATGCTTCAGGGCTTGCAGAAGCCGTCGGAGAAGTAACGCGCTGACTAAGTGAAAAGGAGGTCGACATGAGAGAGGCCCTGGACAAGTTGAGGCTGAAATCGGTCTATGACAACGTTGCAGAGCGATATGATTTTCAGCATGCCTTCTTTACCGCAAGATCCGATCAGCGAGGACGCAAGTTATTGGTTGACAAGGCCGTCTCCTCAGGAAATACGGTCCTTGATTGTGGTGCTGGGACAGGTACCACGGGATTACTGGCTGCGGAGAAGGTCGGTGACACCGGCAAAGTGACGTTGGTAGATATGAGTGAAGGTATGCTTTCGGTTGCAAGAAAAAAAGCGGAAGCAGATAAAAATTTGGACCGGGTGGAAATCAAAGTCGGTGATATGCTTGACTTGCCATTTGAGGACAATAGCTTTGATGTTGTACTTTCAACCTACAGTATGTGTCCTGTTTATGATCCTGCCAAAGCGGCAACCGAAATATATCGGGTCGCCAGGCCGGGTGGGCTTATCGGGATTGCTCATTCTAGTGAGCCAGAGACACCGCTGGTTAAATGGCTGGCCGATCAAATAGAGAACATTGTTTGGCATCTTCCATCTATATCGCTTGGGTGCAGAGCTGTCTCTGTCTTGCCTGCACTCGAACAACTTGGCTGTAAAACGATTTTTAAAAAGCACATCGGTGTGCCACTCTGGCCTTTTCTTGTTTGTGTAGTAGTAAAACGATGAGGCACGCAAAGCCCTGAGATCAGTTTCGCATCGTTCGCCATGGGGTTTCTCCTCAAATATCCAACTATGGCCTAAAGCCTAAACGCCGTACTTAAGTACGGAAGGGTCTTGAGGACAATTCCGGGCGAACGGGCCACAATCAACACTTGACCTGGAGTTCGCTCCAGGCAGTAGGCTTCGTTCAAGTCACCTTTTTCCGGCATGCGGAATCTGGAAGCGGCTCCAGATTGCCAATTGGTGAGCATATGTTTGGAGGTGAATTATGAGGAAATGCACACGCGTCGCGAAAGCGGCCAAGTGGTCGCACTGCATCTGGATGTGACTTTGAACGCGGGGAAGGCGTCGCGTGTGTCATAAGGTTCTTGAAAACATGCTGCACACGACAATGGGGGGATCATGAGGCAATTTGTATTGGCTTTCGCTGGATTGATGTGCCTTTGGTTTGGGCCAGCATCAGGGCAGGCCCAGGAAATCGAGGTCCAGAAAGTGACCGACAACGTATACGCCCTGGTGGGAAAACGAGGTCCCATGTCCAAGAACGATCTGGGTACCAACGCCACATTCGGGGTCGTGGTTACATCGGCAGGTGTAGTCTTGATCGATCCAGGCGCGAGCTATAAGGCGGCGCAATGCATTGACGACGCCATTCGGTCCATCACCGATCGACCGGTCGTACTGGTGATCGACACAGGTGCCGAAGACCAGCGCTGGCTAGGTAACGGTTATTTCCAGGCGAAGGGTGCGCGCATCCTGGCCGCCCATGCCGCTGTTGAAGCCCAACGCGCCCGTGCCAGCGAACTTCTGACCCTATTGGAAATGCTGCTTGGGAAAGAGGGGGCGGCAGGCACTCGCGAGGTTTATGCCAGCGAGGTCTTCGAGGTACAGAAAAACTTATCCATCGGCGGTGTCGGGTTCCAGCTACGCCGCGTCGGACCCGCGTATACACCGGGCGATACTTATGTATGGCTGCCGAAACAACGGGTGGTCTTCACCGGCGACATTGTTTCCACGGAGCGCTTGTTAGCCGTCGGCTCGACCTCGAACACCGCCACTTGGCTTGCGGCATTCGATGCCATTGCCGCCCTCAATCCCGCTCAGGTCGTTCCCGGCCACGGCCATGCCGGCACGCTGGCTCAAGCCCGCAAGGATACCCGCGATTATTTAGTGACTCTGCGCGACGGCGTGAAGGCACTGCTGGATACCGGTGGGGACCTTTCGGAAGTAGGCAAGGTAGACCAGTCGCCGTTCGAGGCACTTACGGGTTACGAGATGTTAAAAGGCCCCAATGCCCATCGCGTTTATTTGGAACTGGAGTCGCAGGAATTGCAATAGGGAGTGATGCGACATATCCGCCTACCGCTGCCAGCTGCTGCGGGTCAATTCACCCTTGACCTCGAGCTGACTCCAGGACTTAAGCTTGTGTTCGTTCGCGTAGCGCGTCGCGTGTAGATGTGCGCAAACGATGCATACACAGACAAGAAGAGACGGCGTAACTCATGTTGCATTTTATGTTGCGACTCGCCCGGCGGGCGGCCGCGTTTCCAAAACTGACGATTGTGGTCGTGCTGTTGCTCACGGCAGGCTTTGCCTCGCGATTGCCGACCCTGCACGTGGACGACGAAGTGCTCAATATGATGCCGACCGATCATCCGGCGCGCGTGCTGCAAGAGCGGATCGAGCAACAGTTCGGGGTGCGGGATCTGGTGATCCTGGCCGTGGAAAACGCGCATGGCGTTTTCAACCCCGAATCGTTGGCCCGGCTCAAGGCGTTGAGTGATTTCCTCGCGGCGCAGCCGGGCATCGTATCGGAGGACGTGGCCAGCCTGGCGGCCACGGACAATGTAGTGGCGCACGGCGATGAGCTGCTCATGCGCCCGCCCTTACGGGCGATTCCGCACGATGCCGCTGGCGCCAGGCTGATCCGTGACGGGGTGCAGGACAACGCGTTATTCACCGGCCGCCTGATTTCGCGCGATGGCACCGTGGCAGCTATCTATGCACCCATCGCCGACGGCACAACCCGCGAGGCGGTCTACGCCGCGGTGATGAAACATCTCTCGGGGCTCGCCCCACCGGACAACGGCGATCGCATCCTGGTCTCGGGCAAGGTGATGATCGAGGGCGCGCTCGGTACCGCCATGCGCAGTGACCTGCGTCACCTTGGACCCATTGTCGTGCTGGTGCTCCTGGCCTTGCTCACGCTGACGTTCCGGAACCCCGGGCTGGCGTTGCTGCCGGTATTGACGGCGGTGATCAGCGTGGTGTGGACCATGGGGCTGCTCGCGGCGCTAGGAGTATCGGTCTATCTCCCGACCACGTTGATCCCAGTGATGCTATTGGTCATCGGCATTTCGGACGAAGTGCACCTGTTGGGCGTCTACCGGCGTCAAGGATTGGAGCGGCCGCGCCATGTCGCGCTGCTCGCGGCCGTCAAGCATACCGCCCGCCCGATTACACTAACCTCTGTCACGACGGCTGCCGGTTTCCTGGCTGTGGCGGCAAGCCCCATCGTGCCACTAAAACACTTCGGCCTGTTCACGGCCTTCGGTATCGGTGTGGCCTATCTGCTGACGTTCACTCTGACACCGGCCTATCTCGCACTCATGAGCCGCCCACAACGCTGGAAACACTCGACGCAGATCCGTTTTGAGAAGGGCCTGGCGGCGTTTGGCCGCCGTCTGGCCCGACGCCCCATCCTGGTTGGGCTAGCGTTGATGTTAATCGGCGGCCTGGCCGCCTGGGGCGCTTCCGGTACGCGGGTGGACGAGAATTGGGTCAACCGCTTCAAGCCGGGGAACCTGGTGTACGAGTCGGATGCGCTCCTCAACCAGGCGTTGGGCGGTACCACCATGCTCTACGGACGGATCACGACCGATGACGGCGGGCTACAAGATCCGCAAGTCCTGGCGCGCATCGAGGCCATGCAGAACGCCCTGGCGGCGCTGCCTCACGTCGGCAAGATAACCTCCGTCGTGGACCTGCTCGAGCAAAGCAACCGGGTGCTGCATGGAGGCGATCCCGCTGAGGAACGGCTACCGCCTTCCACCCAGGCGGTCGCTCAGCAACTGCTGTTGCTGGAGTCGAGTGGCGATCCCAACGATCTCGATTTATGGATCGATGGCCGGCGCGAGCGTAGCTTGCTTTGGATCCAGCTCAAAGACCCCTACGCCTCCACCGCCCGGGCGCTGCTACCGGCGATGGAACACCTGGCCAGCGAGCACCTCGGCAACATGGCCAAGGCCACTTTCGGCGGCCCAGCCCACGTGAACGTGGCCATGGCAGACCTGGTGGTGACGAGCCAATTGCGTAGCCTTGTCTTGTCACTGGTCGCGGTGTTTCTGGTGCTGGTGGCGCTGTATCGTTCCGTGGCCTGGGCTGGGCTGGCACTCGCGCCACTCGCCGTGGTGCTGGCCGGTGTCTTCGCGTTCCTGGCGTTCACGGGCCGTTATATCGACATCCCGCTGGCGGTGCTGGCGTCCATCGCCATTGGCCTCGCGGTCGATTACGCCATTTACGGTCTCGATCGCTACCGGGTCGCCCGCACAGCGGGTGAAGCCCAGCACGCCGCCGTGGGCCAGGCCTTGGCGCAGAGCGGTTCCATCGTCGTGACTAACAGCCTGGTTCTCGCGTGCGGATTCAGTGTGCTGGCCTTTTCCCACTTCGCGCCGCTTACGGCCATCGGATTGCTGACGGCTGGCGTGCTGGTGGCAAGTGCGTTGATTTCCCTGCTGCTCCCGGCCATGGCGGCACGGTTGCGCTTGCCGAGCGCGATACCGACAACAAAGGAGAGCGCCTCATGATCCGGCGCTGCCTATTCCTGGTTATGGGTGTGTTTATCGCCTTCGCGGCCCCTGCCCAAAGCGGCCCCGATGCCGAGGCGATTATGCAGGCGGTGAAGTGGCGCGACATCGGCCGTGACGAGCGCGCCGATGTCGTGATGCTGCTGAAAGACGCAGGCGTGAAGCGCCGCGAACGCCGGCTCATCCGCCTGCGCCGCACCGAGGGCCGCGAACAGCAGATCCGCATTCAGTTCCAGTTTCCGCCGGACGTGCGTGATACAGCCTTCCTGTTGCACGATCACGCCGACCGCGAGGATGACCGCTGGCTGTACTTGCCCACGCTGCGCAAGGTCAAGCGCATCGCCGGGGCGCAGAAGTACCGCAACTTCCTCGGCACCGATTTCACCTACGGTGAGCTTGGCGGCCGGGAGCCCGGGGAGGACACCCACACCTTGGAAGGTGAAGAGATGTTGGACGGTAAGGCGGTATACAAGATCCGCAGCGTACCCCGGGAGTCCGCCAATCCCTATCAATATCGAATCTCGTGGGTATGGGAGAAAACACCCGTCGTGCTGCAGGAAGAGTACTACGATCGTCATGGCCGCCTGCGCAAGCGCATGCGGGTGCTGGACCTGCGGCCGGTGCAGGGGATCGAGACGGTGCTCAAGCGCGAAATGGTCGATCTGCAGGAGAAGCACCGCACGGAACTGATTTTCTCCGGACTGCATTACGACCTGGGTCTCAGCGCCAGCCTTTTCGAGCCGCGCAGCCTGGATCGGCCTGTCGAGTGAACTGGAAGCTGGCGATATTTCTGCTAGGCGTGCTGCCTTGTCGGGTACCGGCGTATGCCGTCGAGTCGCCACGCGGTTACCTCACGCTGGCCAACGAGACTGCCGTGGAATCAGGCGGTGAAGTGGCGAAGTTCCGCAATCTGGTCGAACCGGAACTGGATTGGGACCTCACACCGAACCTGCGCCTGAACGGTGCCGCGCGCCTGCTGTGGGACCCGGCCTTCGACGGCTGGGAACACGAGGTATCACTGCGTGAGCTGAGTCTCGACTGGCGCGTCGAGGAAGCCGACGTTCGACTGGGTTTGCAGCAGGTGGTATGGGGGCAGGCATCCGGGTTCCTGTCCGGATTTGACGTGTTTCACCCGCGCGACCTGCGCGAGTTCGTGCTGCCGCCGTTCGACTTCCTGCGTCGTCCGCTGTGGCTCGTGCAGGTGCAGCAGCCCTTGAGCGACTGGACCCTGGGGGCGCTGTGGTCGCCGCAGGAGCGGGTGGATAAAGTTGCCGGCCCGGGCGAACCGTTCTATACACCGAGATACCAGCCGCCTGGATACGCGCTCATCGACGGTAGCCGTGATATTGAACACCAGCGGTTTGGAGTTCGACTTTCCACTCATCGCGGGTCGTGGGATGTGGCCTTCATCTACCTGTACGCGCCGCGTAGTGATGCTGTATTTCAGCGCGAACTCGTTACGACCGGTGTGCTACGCGAGGTGGAGCGCCACTCGGCCTTTCACACGGCCGGCTTGGCATTTGCCCGGGCGGCGGGGGCTGCGGTCTGGCGGGGCGAACTGAGTGCCTACGCGGGTCGGGAATACCAGACGACCGAGGCGTTGGGCGGGGTGCGGAGAACCAACCAGGTCAATGCGGTGCTGGGTCTTGATCTGACGCTGCTGACGGATCTGGATCTGACGCTGGAAGTGGGTCACCGGCGTATCGCGGATCACCATGCAAGCTTCGTTGAGCCTCAGGATCGGACCACGCTGGTCGTGCAAGTGCGGAAACCGTTCTTGCACGAAACGCTGATCCCCAGCTTGGCGGTGATCCACAATTTCCGAGGTGGCGATGCCTTGTGGCGCCCGACGATTCAGTGGCGAGTGACAGATCGCTTCGACATCGCCGCCGGCTTCGACCTGTTCAGTGGGCCGGCGAACTCGCCATTTGGCGGGTTTCAGGATCGCGATCGGGCTTACGTGACCCTGACCTATCGACGCTAGGTGACTGAATTCTAGTGATTTTAAGGCCGTAGAAATTACTTGACCTGGAGTTGACTCCAGATTGTAATCTTTAAGCAATATTGGAATTTGGCGACTGTTGGGAGAGATACACATGAAGCGTTACTTGCTGCTGGCTTGGCTTTTGATAATCCCTCTGTCCGTTCCCGCTGCACAGGGGCAGGTCGTGGAGATCGGGGTGGTCGGCATGAGCTGTGAGTTCTGTGCCTATGGTGTTGAGAAAAAACTGAAAGGTGTCCCCGGTGTTGAGCAGGCCAAAGTCAGTTTGGATGATGGTAAGGCGTGGATTGTCATGGCACCGGGCCAGGTTGCAGATTTAGCCACGCTTCGTAAGGCGATTGAAGCCGCGGGTTTCACGCCGGGCGAAGTACACGGCGAGTCGCAGGTGAAATAGCCGCGCTGACGCCGCTGGTTTGTGATGATTGATAGAGAGGTCAAACCCATGCGTATCAAGGTCGAAGTCTTTTCCTCCCCCGGCTGTGGCAAGTGTGGCCACGCCAAGGAGGTATTACGCAAGCTTGCCGAAGAGATCGGTGGTGATCGAGTCAAGTGGCGTGAGGTGAATGTACTCGAAGAGATGGACTATGCTGTAAGCCTCGGTGTGATGTCCACGCCCGCCATCGCCATCGAAGGCGAACTGGCATTCACTGGGCTGCCATCGGCGCGTAAGCTGCGCGCGCACCTGGAGACGCGCCTAGGGTCCGGCCAACGGGAAGTGCAGGCATGAGCGCACTTCTTCTGACCACCTCGTCCGTGCTTGGAGGGCTGTCGTTTTTCGAGCCATGCACCATCGCCACACACACCCTGTTTTCTGCGCGCGTCCATCGACAGCCGCGAGCCAGTTGTTGTCAGGGTTTGTTGTCAATGTGGTTGGCACGCAGCCTCTTGTCGGTCGTTTTGTTGACGGTGGCGGTCGCGTTCACATCACCACCGGCCTGGGGGGCATGGCTACCCAGCGTCATCCTGGCGGTGATGGGTACCGTTTACATCGTCTCCCGCTTCACCTACATCCCAGTGCCGCACCTGGAATTTTTCAAGCTCCTGCCGGGCGGGCGCTCACTGCCGTTCGCAATACAATTGGGATTGACCCTCCCGGCCTGTACGATCCCATTATTCGTGGTCGTCACTGGTCAGGCGATAACTGTGGATTCGGTTGGTTTCGCGGCGTTGGCGGGCTTACTATTCGGTACGCTGTTTACCGCACCGCTGGTGCTCACGGCGTTCAAAGGGGTGCACGCGGATGGCCGCGAGTTGCTCAACCGTGCGGCCAAGGGCAGTCCGTATCTCACCGCGGCACTGCTGTTCGGTGCCGCGCTCTATCTAATGGTCCCCTCGCTGGATGTCAGTGCCGACACACTCAAGGCGACTCTGCAGCAGGCCAGCTGGGCAGGGGTCGGCCTGGGCTTTCTGGCAGGATTCGTGTTCAGCTTCAACCCCGTCTCTTTTGCCTCTATCCCAGTGGTGCTCGCCTATGTCACCAAAGCCCACGAGGAGCGTCGTGCGATCAGGATGGGTGGGGCCTTCGTCGCCGGCCTGATTGTGACTCACGTTGCGCTCGGTGTCGCGGCGGCCCTGGGGGGTGAGTGGGTGAAAGGCGTCATGGGGCGTCAGTGGGGGCTTCTCCTCGGTCCCGTGCTGATCGTTTTGGGACTGATGTGGCCCGGCTGGCTCAAGTTGCGTCTGCCCTGGATCTCCGTGAGGGCGAAGAAGGTCACGGGCGTGTGGGGCGCCTTTCTGCTCGGTATCCCGTTCTCGGTGGCGGTGTGTCCCTTCTGCACGCCGGCATTGCTCGTGACCTTGACGGCCAGTGCCGCCATCGGCTCAGTGACGTTCGGTTTCGCGCTGCTGTTGGCCTTCGCTTTGGGGCGCAGTATCCCTATTATATTGGGGGCCTGGAGCATGGGTTTTCTAGAGTCGCTGCGAATGCTCTCGCGCCACCAGAAAGCCGTCGAGATAATCGCTGGCGTCACATTGATCCTGACGGGGTTGTATCTGCTCAATGAGTATTTCTTCATCATCAAGTATTGACCCGAGTCCACGAAAGCGGCGAAAGCCGCTGGGCCGTGAAGGATCCCGGTACAGTATCGGTGACATGACCCGGTTGACCGGACTGTCCGCCGACACGCTGCGATACTACGAGAAGATAAAGTTGCTGCGCCCCATTGGTCGCTCCGCGTCCGGTGTTCGCGTTTATGATGATGGTGACCTGTCGCGGTTGCGGTTCATACAACGCGCAAAGGCGATGAATTTCTCTCTGGAAGAGATCGCGCGCCTTGTGGAAATGCGGGAGGACCCACAGCATGCGCGCGATGAGGTGCGTGAGTTGACGTACCGAAAACTGAAGGACATAGAAAACCATATGAAAGAGCTCGGCACGCTGCGAAAGGAATTGATATTGCTCGTTAACCTTTGCCGCGGCGCGGAGGCAGGATGCCCGATCATTGAGGGTCTGGATAACAAGCCCAAGCTCAAGAAGACCAAACGACGGTAAGTTGTCTATCGCGCGGCGGTATCACACCAACCCTACGGCGCGGGTTGTGATCACCGAATTGTCAACCAAATGGCAGTGAATGGGCGGGTGCCGGGAGGTGGCCGATGCGTCGCGGCCTGAAGGATTGGCAGCTATGGCGTCGTCCGGAACAAATACCGCGGCAACCACCACAAGTAAAATACCATGCCGAACAGTTCCACCAGCGACTGGAACACGATGACCACCACGGTGGTTTCCCAGCCGGCGGGCAGGGCCAGGGCGAAGGGCAGCACGACGAAGGAGTTGCGGGTGCCGAGGCTGAAGGCGAGCGTGCGCCCGGCGTCCAGCGGCAGTCGTAGCCATCGGGCGAGACCGAGCGCCAGCCCCGCGGCCACGAGCAGGAAGCCGACGAACACCGGCAGTACCGTCAGCAGCACAGGGCCGGCATCGAGCACTGTGCCGACCTGTGCGCCGGCGATCAGGAACACCACAATCGCCAGCAGAGGCACCGGCCACCAGGCGAGCCGCTCGCGCCAGATGGCCCGCTCCGTCCTGGCCTCGACCCAGCGCTCGGTGAGCGCGGCGGCCATCAAGGGTAGCCCGATCAGCGCGAGCGCGGTGGGCAACATGTCTTCGGTTTTCAGTGCAGCGCTGAATTCGGCTGCCGGCAGTATCAGCCACAGGTAGCCGGGCAAGAGCAGCAATTGCAGCAGCAGGTTGAGCGGCGTCACGGCAATCGCCCGGGCAGTATTGCCGCCGCCCAGCTGGGTGAAGGTGATAAACCAGTCGGTGCACGGCACCAGCAGCACCAGCAACACGCCCAGGCATAACGCCGGATCGGCGGGCAACCAGTGCAATATGCCCCACGCCAGCAGCGGTGATAACACGAAATTGCCGAGCAGGATGGCGTACACGAAGCGCCGGTCGCCAAACGCCTCGCGCACATGCAGCAAGGGCACCTGCACGAAGGTGGTGTAGAGCAGCAGCCCGAGCACCGGCCAGAGCAGGGTATCGAGGCGCGGCCCCAGCGCCGGTTGCAGACTCCCCAGTGCCAGCCCCGCGAGGATCGCACTGAGATAAATCCATACCTGGCGGCGTTCAAGGGTCAACCGATTCATTGCGTGCTTTTCTCTCGAGTCGATTGCAATCTCAAAAACCCAGGTCCGCGCCGGCGCTGAACAGGGTCGCCAGTCCCAGCAGTGCAAATAGAGTTGCGGCGATGCCGTGGTTGGCCAGTGTGGCGATCAGAATACCTGAAACGATAGGCAGTGGCTGGCGAAATTTGGCGGTGAGCAGGAAAGCGAGCAGCTGGGTCTTGTCACCGATTTCGGCGAGGGCGACGATGCCGGTCGAGACGAGGAAGGCTTCCATATTGATTTGACTCTCGGCCGGTACACAGACGATTGGTCACGACGCATCCCCGGCCTATTCGGAGGCGTTGTGGTCAAAGGTCTTGCCAGGCTCAGGAGCTGCCTGCGCCATGGCCGCACGGCCAAGTGTGCAGGTATTACTCTGCGGGAGCTTCAATGGTTCACTTCGGGGAATGCTCCACTAGATCGGCATGTGCGCTTCGATTTGGAAGACTCGCTCGGCATCGAATACGACGAAAGCATGGGTAGTTATGTGATTGCCGGGCCTTGTGTCCTGATAGCCAAAAAACCGATGGCTCTCAAGGAGGTCTATGAAGACCTTTCCAAAGGCGGAGATGCAAGCCCCTGTGAGATTGTTCCTCGCCAGGGAGCCGCAGACCCAAGCTGGCGATACGTGTTGATCAACATGTACGGTGACCCCCCGAGTATTTTGATGACGCTACGCGGAGCAAAAATCACGGAGCGTATTCCGGATTCGCTTATGAATTTCGACGGGATCAAGCAGGTTGCCCCTGAATTCTACCGGGATGTTGTTGCTACCTGTGCCCGGGCAAGCCGCGAACCTACGGCCAACACCCGCGAGGTGAAAGACTTTGTGAAGCGCTACGAACAGCACTGGGTAGATTGTGCCTGGCAATCCGAGCGAATGACTCTTTATGCGGTATGGGTGCCCAGGGATGCTTTTGCTCAGGATGCTGCGTCATCAGACTGCACATAGTGCTGTGGATCTGCTAGGCTCATGTTTCAGAAAAACAACACTGTTTATCTGAAAAAACGAAGCATTCGAAAATGTCGCAAAGTATTGAAAATAAGGTTATTTCACGGATATATGGCCGTGGTAGGGGTTGGGCCTTTACCAAGACCGACTTTGTGGCTGAATTTGGTGAGGTCAATATCCACCGGGCACTCTCCAGCCTGACCAAGGCTGGCAAGATTCGCCGTGTCTGTCGAGGGGTCTACGACTATCCTCGCTATAGTGAGCTACTGGATCGTCAGCTGAGCCCGGATCTCGACCAGGTGGCTCATGCTTTGGCTCGCAAATTCAATTGGCGCATTCAACCTTCCGGCGATGCGGCTCTCAACCTGCTGGGCCTCTCCACCCAAGTTTCAGGGCGTTGGATTTACCTCTCCGAGGTCCAGGCCGTGAGTACGAAATCGGGAAACATTCCCTTATTTTTCAGACAGGGGTTGATAATGAGAAAGCTTGTGCTGATATTCTGGACGTTTGCGTTGCTGCCGTTTTCCAGCTCACAGGCAGAGCTGGCAAAGGATATTGTCGTCTATAAAAGCCCGCACTGTAGCTGTTGTTCCAAGTGGGTGCGCTACCTGGAAAGCGAAGGCTATCAGGTTGAAGCAATAGATACCCGGGATGTCTTTGCCTGGAAAAAGAAGTATGCGGTGCCGGAAAAACTTGCAGCCTGCCATACTGCGGTGATCGATGGCTATGTCGTTGAGGGGCACGCAACTGATCGCGATATCAAGCGCCTGTTACTGACCCGCCCGGAGATAAAGGGTATCGCCATACCCGGTATGCCCATAGGCACGCCCGGCATGGAAAGCGGCAACAGAAAGGAGCGCTATGATGTCATGAGCTTCGATGAAGAAGGGAACACCGAGGTCTTCGTGCGACACCGGTAGATTCATGGCGCGGTTCATCATCAGACGAGCCGATATTGGCGAATGTTACAGGCGCTTTGGGAGTTTGGCGTCCAGCAGGAAAACGGTGCGAACCTGCAGTCTCGCAAGGGCGGCCTGAGCTTTCGCGAAGAACTACTGAATGAAACCCGAAGGGGTTCTGCAGTACACGAATTATACTCCTTGCCGTTGCCTCAAGGAATCGGAAGGAGGACCGGTCGGCGGGGGCGTTGCCAACGCTACCGTCCAGAGCAAACCCCACCCACAAAATCGTCGAAGCGAATCTCCGGTATCTAACGTGCATCTGGCGGTGTGGGTATTGCCGGGTCAATGCTGGCGTCCGCCACTGATCGCTGCGATATTGGTCACGGTACTGTGGTTGAAACGCCGCCATGGTCGCGAGTCGGTTGCGCTTTAGGCGGTGTTGCGGATGGTGGTGCACGGTTCAAGGTTGTTATGGTGCGGCATTCGCTCAGCCGAGCTTTGGGCGCCCGCGCGCTGGCGCTTGCAGAAATTATAAAGTTGCACTATATTGCAAATATGCAAATAATTACTGTCCCACCCGAAGCGATCTTCCAGGCCCTGGCCGACGAAACCCGGTTGCGCATCATGCGTTTGCTGACATCCACGGGCGAAGAAGTCTGTCTCTGCGAGCTGGTTGACAGTCTGCAGGA
>JASBSS010000038.1 GCA_030148805.1 Thiogranum sp.
AAAGAGTCAAGTATTATTATCATTACAACTGTTGATGAAACGGAGACGCACACTTGGCAAGGTGTTGCGCCTGGGAGTCAAATGAGGCGAATCATGAAATTATCAACCAAAGGTCGTCATGCCATCACCGCGATGATGGAACTGGCGTTACGTCACAGCAAGGGTCCCGTTACCCTGGCCGATATCTCTGTGGAACAGTCGATTTCGGTGTCTTATCTTGAACAACTGTTTGCGCGCCTGCGTAACCACGGTCTGGTGACCGGCATGCGTGGGCCCGGAGGCGGGTATTGCTTGCGCCGTCCCGCAACGGAAATCACCATTGCCGAGATTCTCAGCGCCGTCGACGATGCCATGCCGGCGCGCCGCGAACGCATTCCCGGCGAGGAATGGCCGCAGAGTGTCGTCATGTGGAACCAGCTGAGCTCGCGCATCTACGATTACCTCAACGGACTGACCCTGGCCGAGGCGGTCAGCCAGAACGATGGGGATCGGGGCGATGGCTATGGTTCGGGCATTCAGCAGAGCGCTGCCTGAACACACTGAATTCAGTCTCAACGACATATTTCTGGAGATAGCAGGTAATGGCATACAGTGACAAGGTTTTGGATCACTACGAAAATCCGCGCAATGTCGGCTCCTTCGACAAGGCCGATACCAGCGTGGGCACCGGCATGGTCGGTGCGCCCGCGTGCGGCGACGTGATGAAACTGCAGATCAAGGTCAACGCGAACGGCGTGATCGAAGACGCCCGCTTCAAGACCTACGGGTGCGGTTCGGCGATTGCCTCCAGCTCCTTGTTGACCGAGTGGGTCAAGGGTAAGACGCTGGCGCAGGCCAGTGAAATCAAAAACAGCCAGATCGCCGAGGAATTGGCGTTGCCGCCGGTGAAGGTGCACTGTTCGGTCCTGGCTGAAGATGCCATCAAGGCCGCTATTTCCGACTTCCGGCAGAAAAACGAACAAAAGCGGGAAGAAGTCGCCTGACTTCAGTTACCAGTTAGCGTATAACGCATAAAGCCACCGCAAACGGTGGCTTTATGCGTTTATACGGACGAAACAGGACAAGTCATATGGGAGATCAGGTGCTTGAGCTCTTTCCCCACCCGGGGCAACGGCGCGACCTGAAAAACCTCTATCTGGACCAACTCGCCAGCCTGCCCGAGGATGGCCCACCCTTCATATATAGCAACTATATCGCGAGCCTGGACGGACGCATCGCCCTGCCGGCCGCTGACCGCCATAGCCACCAGGTGCCGCCGGCAATCGCCAACGACCGCGACTGGCGACTGTTCCAGGAACTGGCGGCCCAGGCGGACCTGCTGATCACCAGCGGGCGCTATTTTCGTCAGGCGGCCGACGCCGAAACCCAGTCCGAGCTGCCCGTCGGCCAGGCGCGCGAATTCGACGACTTACGCGCCTGGCGTCGCGACCAGGGGTTGCGGCCACAACCGGATATCGCGGTGTTCAGTGCCAGCCTGGATATTCCACTGCAGACCCTGGAGCATTATCGCGACCGCCGGCTGTTTCTGATCACCGGCAAGCAGGCCGACAGCGACAAGCTCGCCGAACTCACGGGCGACGGGCGGATGGAGCATATTGCCTGCGGCGACGGCGCGGCGGTGGACGCCAGCGGACTGAAGCGGCACCTGCAGGCCCTTGCCTACCGCCGGGTGTACGCCATCGCCGGACCGTCCGTGCTGCACACACTGGTCAGCGGCAACGCGCTGGACCGGCTCTATCACACCACCGCTCACTGTCTTCTGGGAGGCAAGGAGTTCGATACGTTTGTCTGGGGGGAAGCGCTGCAGCCGGCGGTCGCCTTGCCCCTGCTCGCCATGTACCTGGATACCGAGGCACCGCCGGGTTGCGGCCAGACGATGGCGGTCTATGGCAGGTAGGCACTAGCGCCGGCGCGGGAGATCCCCCGCGCCTGTGTTAGCATGTCCGCAAGCCGAGGGAGAAGACGTGAAATTCTGTAGCACCTGCGGCGCCAGCGTCAGCCTGCGCATACCCGACGGTGACAACCGCGAGCGTTTTGTCTGCACGCAGTGCCAGACCGTCCATTACCAGAATCCGAAAATCGTCGCCGGCAGCATTCCGGAATGGGAGGGACGCATCCTCCTTTGCCGCCGCGCCATCGAACCGCGCTATGGTCGCTGGACCCTGCCCGCGGGCTTCATGGAGAACCACGAAACGACCGAGCAGGCGGCCATGCGTGAAACCCGCGAGGAAGCCGGCGCCAACATACGCATCACCAGCCTTTACAGCGTTTTCAGCATCCCCCATATCAGCCAGGTCTATATGCTGTTTCGGGCCGAGCTGATCGACGGCGTCTTTTCCGCTGGCGAGGAGACGCTGGAGTGCGCGCTGTTCGACGCCCAGACCACGCCCTGGGATCAATTGGCGTTTCCCGTGGTCGGCGAAACGCTCAGGCGCTACTTTGCCGACAAAACTGAAAACAACGGCTTCCCGCTACAGCGCGGAGAGATCCTCAAGCATCCGCGACGCGAATAGCACCGCGACCGGCTCAGGCCACGGCCCGACGGTCCCTGCGCAGCGCCTCGGTCGACGGCGCCTCGAGGAGCCAGTCCCGCAGCCTGCGTCGCTGCGCGCCGGTGACGACATCGAACATCAGACCTGCACCCCCAGTGTCGAAATGGACCACCACCGCCGGCAGGCGCATCGCCTCCCCGCGCCGGCCATCGTAGATCTCGACCTCGAGGTATTCGTTCTTGTGCCAGTCGCGTTCGGACGTCTCGATGTAGAGCCCCCCCAGGCCCAGATTTCTGCAAGTGCCGCCCTGCACCGGCACCCCATGTTTATATAAAAGCAACTGGAATCCCAGCGGCTTACGAACACTGCATCGGTGTTCCATGTCTCCACTCCTTAGCTCTGCACCGTGCGCACAGTGAAATCTCTCAAGGCGCTGTATCGCCTGACCCTACAGATACTTTACAGCGACGGATCCGCGAGGTTCTGAGCTGGATCAAAACCCGGGCCGATATCTGTCGACGCTTGACGGACGGACGGCGAATCTGCAGTCTGTCCGCCGGCAACCACGAGCGGAATGCGCATCCATGACGGCACTGCAAAAAGGTGTGTTTCTCGATCTCGAAAGCATCCACCCGCAGGATCTCGACCTTGGTGAATTGAAAGACAGCGTGCCCAGCTGGACGTTCCACGACAGCAGCCCTCTCGAACAAGTCGCCGCGCGGATCGCCAAGGCCCAGGTGGTAGTCACGAACAAAGTCCCGCTACAGGCCGAGCAGTTGCGCGCGGCGCCGGAATTGCGGCTGATCTGCCTCGCCGCCACCGGCGCCGACCGGATCGATCTGGACACCGTCCGCAAGGCGGGCATCTGCGTGTGCAACGCCCGCGACTACGCCACGGCGTCGGTCGCCGAAGCGGTGTTCGCGATGCTGCTGACGCTGTTGCGTCAGCTCGACACCTACCGCCGGCAGGTGGCGGCGGGAGCCTGGTCGGAGAGCCCGCACTTCTGCCTGTTCGAAGCCCCGATCGAGGAACTCAACGACAAGGTACTGGGGATTGTCGGTTACGGCGTACTCGGCCGCGCGGTGGCCGAGCGCGCCAAAGCCTTCGGCATGCGGATTCTCGTGGCGCGACCGCTACGCGGCGGCACCGACGGCGAGGGCCGCGTACCCCTGGAGTATCTCTTGCGTAACGCCGACGTCGTCAGTCTCCACTGCCCGCTGTCGCGCGTGACCCAGGGTCTGATCGGGGCACGCGAACTCGCCCTGATGAAACCCCAGGCGATTCTCATCAACACCGCGCGCGGCGGTATTGTCGACGAACAGGCGCTGGTCACCGCCCTGGAGGCGGGCACCATCGCCGGTGCCGGTATCGACGTACTGGCCCAGGAGCCGCCGCCGGCTGATAACCCCTTGCTGGGGTGCGCCTCGCCCCGCCTGATAGTGACGCCGCACGTCGCCTGGGCCAGCCGCAGCGCGCGCCAGCGACTGCTGGGCGAGATCGTCGCCAACATCCGCGCTTTCGCGCGCGGCGAGCCCCGCAACCGACTCTAGTCGGTGGCGCTGCCGCGCGGACGAGCCCCGACTAACGGGGTCTGCGCATCCGCCAGACACCCCGCGGTTTCGCCAGGTTCACCTTGAGATTGCGGCCTTCGAATTCAATTCCGTTGGTCGCGCTGATCGCATACTCAGCGCTGTCGTCATCCATTTCCACAAATGCAAAACCCCTGGGTTTCCCTGTATACCGATCATTGATTAACTTAACGGAAAATACATCTCCGTGACGGGAGAACAATTCGCGCAGTTGATCGGGTGTGGTCTCAAAAGCAATATTACCTACATAGATAGATTTCATTGTTATTGCCAACCTCCTGGTCGGTTTTCCGACAACAGCATGCAGCAAGAATTCATGTCGGAAGCGTTTCAATCTGAGCCAACAACCTTCCCCGGACTGCAGCGCTCAGAGCCCGTGTAGTTGTTCTCTTACCCGAGAGGAGAAGAGCGCTTTGACACAGGCGAAAAAAGTATAGACCAGTAATTTCAGCGTGGAAGAGAACCTGTGCTGTTCAGCCGCCGGCGATCCCCGGTATACTGGTCACGACATTGACCGGGTGAGCAGATGAACAGCAGTTGGATATGGGCCGCCGGCCTGCTGGGTTTGGTGATTGGCGTGGCATTGGGCGTCCTGGTTGCCGGCCGCTTGCGCGGCACCAGCGGCAAGATACAGGCGCTGGAAACCGAACTCGCCCAGTTGGACCGGCAGTACCAGGCCTATCGCCAGCAGGTCACGCAGCACTTCCGCACCACCTCCGAGTTGGTCAAGAAAATGGCCGACAGTTATCGTGACGTTTACGAGCACCTGGCCGGCGGCTCGCAAACACTCTGTCAGACAAACCTCGACAAGCCGGCCGAACCGATCGCCCCCCAACCATTGCCGGAGGCAAAACGGTCAGACACCGACGCGAGCGCCAGCGCCGCGACCGGTTCCGGTTCCCCGCCTGGGCCCGAACCGGAACCGATCGCCGACCTGGACGCCGACGAGGGTCTGGGCGATGCGCCCCGGGTACCGGAGCTGGGCATTCGGGACCCCGAGCGGCCCCCGCCAGCGGGAAATCCCTGAGCCTGCGTTCCGCGCACGACCGATCTTTTGGTTCGCAGCGGGGGCCTTTCAGGTATAATCCGCGCTCTTTTACCTGCGGGAACCCGCCGTGATTGAACGTCTGCGCAATATCGCCATAATCGCCCACGTCGACCATGGGAAAACCACCCTGGTCGACCAGCTGCTGTCACAGTCCGGCACGCTCGGCCAACGGGGCGCGGCGCCCGAACGGGTGATGGACTCCAATGATCTGGAACGCGAGCGCGGCATCACCATTTTGTCGAAAAATACCGCGATAAAGTGGGGCGATTTCCGCATCAATATCGTCGACACCCCGGGACACGCCGATTTCGGCGGCGAAGTCGAACGCGTGCTGTCGATGGTCGACTCGGTCCTGCTGCTGGTGGACGCCGTGGAAGGCCCGATGCCGCAGACCCGTTTCGTCACCCAGAAGGCGCTGGCACGCGGCCTGCACCCGATCGTCGTCATCAACAAAGTCGACCGGCCCGGCGCGCGCCCCGATTGGGTGCTCGATCAAACGTTCGATCTGTTCGACCGGCTCGGCGCCTCCGACTCCCAGCTCGATTTTCCCGTGGTCTACGCCTCCGGGTTGCAGGGCTTTGCCAGTACCGACGTGGAGGTTCGCGCCGGCGACATGACGCCGCTGTTTGAAATGATCGTCGACAAGGTCCCCGCGCCCGACGTCGATCTCGACGGCAGCTTTCAGATGCAGGTCAGCTCGCTGGACTACAACAGCTACGTCGGCGTCATCGGCATCGGCCGTATCAGTCGGGGCCGGATCAAGACCAACTCGCCGGTCGCCATCGTCGATCGCCAGGGGCGCCAGCGCAACGGCCGCATCCTGCAGTTGTTCGGGTTTCTTGGACTGGAGCGCGTCGAAACCGGCGAAGCACAAGCCGGTGACATCATCGCCTTCACCGGGATCGACGGCCTGGGCATCTCCGACACGCTGTGCCTGCCGGGCAAGGTGGAGGCACTCCCGCCGCTGAGTGTCGACGAGCCCACCGTCAGCATGACCTTCCAGGTCAACACTTCGCCCTTCGCCGGGCGCGAGGGCAAGTTCGTCACCTCGCGCCAGATCCGCGAACGACTGGAGCGGGAACTGGTGCACAACGTCGCCCTGCGGGTGGCCAGTACCGACGATCCCGACAAATTCAAGGTCTCGGGACGTGGCGAGCTGCACCTGTCGATCCTGATCGAGAACATGCGCCGGGAAGGCTACGAACTGGGCGTCTCGCGACCGGAGGTCATCTATCGCGAAATCGACGGCGAGTTGCAGGAACCGTTCGAGCAGCTCACCGTGGATGTGGAGGAGCAGCACCAGGGCGCGGTGATGGAAAAACTGGGCGAGCGTGGCGCCGATCTGCAGAACATGATTCCCGACGGCAACGGCCGCGTGCGCATGGACTTCATCATCCCCTCGCGCGGCCTGATCGGTTTTCGCACCGAGTTCCTCACCGCCACCCAGGGCAGCGGCCTGCTGTACAACGTCTTCGATCACTATGCCCCCGTGCGCAAGGGCGATTTCGGCAAACGCATCAATGGCGTGCTGATCGCCAACGGCGCCGGCAAGGCGCTGGCCTATGCGCTGTTCAACCTGCAGGAACGCGGGCGCCTGTTCATCGACCCGGGGCAGGCGGTCTACGAAGGCATGGTGGTCGGCATCCATTCGCGCGGCAACGACCTGGTGGTCAACCCGCTCAAGGCCAAGCAGCTGACCAATATCCGCGCCGCGGGCAGCGACGAGAACATCCTGCTCACGCCTCCGATCCGCATGTCGCTGGAACAGGCGCTAGAGTTCATCGACGACGACGAACTGGTGGAAGTCACGCCGCAGAGCATCCGCCTGCGCAAAAAACTGCTGCTGGAACACGAACGCAAACGCGCCGCCCGCGCCAGTTGAATCCCGGCGACGGCGCGCGAAGCCAGCTCAGTCGCCGCCGCCGGGCAGGCCACCGCGCCCGGCCCACCACAGCCGCAGCCGCAGCCCGAGACCGGTGGTATAACCGACCTCGGCGAAGCGGATGTTACCGCGCGCGTCGAGGATGAAACTGCTGGGCACCCCCTTGACGCCGTAAGCCTGGGCGACCTGGCCGCTGTGATCGAAAGCCACGGGATAGGCGACACCCTGTTCCCGCATCCAGCCTTGCATCTGCACTACGCTCATGTCGTCGACCGAGATGGCCAATACCTGGTGATCGCGCGCGAGGGCATCGATACTCCCCTGCTCCAGAGCGCAGATCGGACACCAGGTGGCCCAGAACTGCAACAGCAACGGGCGCCCGCGATAGTCGCTCAGGCTTACGCCGCGTCCGTCCAGTAGCCGCAGGTCGAAATCGGGCGCGGCGCCCGAGACCACATGACGGGTCTGATAGAGGTGCGCGGCAAACACCACCCCCAGCAACAACAAGGCTTCGAGCAACCAGCGTTTCCAGCGGCGGCGTTTTGCCCGGGGAGGAGAGGGGTCGGAATTCATCAAACTGAGCGCGGTTTCACGGATTGATCACGATAGCGAGCTTAGTCTATCGACCTGCACTCTGGAAACCCGACGCATGAGATATCGCCACCTGTCGCCGCTGCTGCCACTGTTTCTCGGGCTGTCGCTCGGACAGGCCCAGGGGGCGCCCCCTGTCCCGGCCGCGGGCGCCGGCTACGAGTACGTGACCGCGCGCATTCCAGATGCCCAGCAACGCATCGCCCCCGCCGCCCTGGCGCAGCTGAACATCCTCCTCTACCGCGCCAAGCGAAGCGCCGCCAAGACCCTGTGCGATGGCAACTGGCTCGCTGAGGGCAGACTGGTCCAGCAGAGCGGGCCGTTGCCCGTGACCACCGCCGACGGCGCGCTCGTATGGCTGTATAGTGCTGCGCGCGAAGCCGCGCCGTTGCCCTGCGGCCGCGTTTCCCGCCAACGGTTTTCCCAGGAAATGCTTCGCCATCTGCCCCATTGGGTAAGCCTCGGGGCGTCGGCCGACGCCACCGCCGTGGCGGCGGCAACGTACAGCGCACCCGAGTCGCCGCGCTAAACCCGCGTCACTCGCCATGATCGCGCTCCACCAGCTGGCGCAGGGTCAGGTTGTCCAGGCCGGCCTCCATCGAAGCCTGGACGCGATTCATCACCGCCTCCACCTTCACCTCGTGGGGCAAGGACTTCAAGGCCAGAAAACGATTTTCGCCGGCGCTGCGTACGATGCGAAACAGCTCCGCCAACGTGATCGAATCCACATCCCGGCGTGGCAGGTAAGCCGGGGGATCCTCGGCGGTGGGCGCGAGCAGACCGGCAGCCAGCATGATCTGCAGCACCTGGTCGATCGGCTGCATGGGCAGGCCGAGACGCCGCACCAGCTGCTGCGCGGTCAGCGGCTCGCGTTGGTGCAGGTGGTGTTCGGCCACCATGTACATCAACTGCAAGGCCAGCCGCTCGCGCAGGCGGTTGCTCATGCGCAACTGCAACGGATAGCGGGTCAGGTACTGGGGGTACTGGACATAGAAAGCCACCTGCGCCCCCAGGAGCAATACCAGCCAGTTCAGGTACAGCCAGATCAGCAGCAGTATCCCTATCGCGAAACCGGAATAGATGGCGGCATATTTGGAGGACGTCACAATGAAGGCGGCAAACGCCCAGCCGCTGGACTGCCAGAGGATGCCCGCCACCAGGCCGCCGCTGGCCGCCGCCGCCAATTTCACCCGGGTGTTGGGTATGAACAGGTAAATGAAAGTGAAGGCCGCGATCACCAGCAGGTAGGGAACCAGCTTGCTGAGCGCCAACACGATCATCCCCAACGGTTCGACGCTCAACAATTGTTGCACCAGCGTGTTGTTCATCGCCGTGGCGGTGACACCCAAGGCCGTGAACACCAGCACCGGCCCGACCAGAATTACGCTCAGGTAGCTGGAAAAGCGTTGCGCCAGACCGCGCAACTGTTCCACCTGCCACACGTAATTGAACGAGGATTCCACTTTTTGTATAAGAGAAACAACAGTATAGAGAAGAAACAAAAGACCCAGGGAGCCCAACACGCCGACCTTGATGTTTTCGACGAAACCGATGATGTTGTTGCTCAACTCGATCCCCTTCGGCCCCAGCGGCGCCAGAAAACGCAACAGCAACGGCTCCACCTGATTGTGCACCCCGAAACCTTTCAACACCGAGAAGCTCACCGCGAGCAACGGAACCAACGACAGCAGCGTGGTGTACACCAGGCTCATGGCGCGCAGGTTGAGCTGGCCGTCGAGCAGCTGGCGCAGTAACACGACACTCAATCGCAGCGCGATAATCGGCCCGCGTCGCCACCCACGGAGCGTGCGCAAATCGTCGCGCCACAAGCTCGCCTTGAGTTCTTCGAACCATTGCAATGTCGCATGTCTCATAACCAGCCCTACCTAAAAATGTTGCGCATTTACAACGCAGCGGGAAAAAATCTTCCTGTCGAGGTCATTTTTCGCATTTTTTGAAAATTTTTTTTTTGCCTCTTTCCGCCCTTCCCGACACCCGGATCCGCCCCCGCCTCCAACCCCCTCCGCAGCCGGCGCGAAACTTCAGAGATTCACCAAATACTGTTATTTACTTACGAAATGCATGTTGCAATTTTTTTTCGTCGCGCTTCCAAACGCTTAAACTAACATTTCGCTGCGAGCGTTTCTCTTCAAGTTACATGCCAATCATAGAGCCAAACATCACCTAGGTGTTGTAATTTGTTCTTTTTTCATTAAAGTTTTAATTGCAAGCGCCGTAACGTTACGCGAACCATGTACCTGAAGGAGGTTATCCTCATGGCAGCACGAAAGAAGACCGTTAAACGTAAGGCCACCGCCAAGAAAAAGGCTGTGTCCAAAAAGAAGGTAGCCACCAAGAAGAAGGTCGCTACCAAGAAGAAAGCCGCGAAGAAGCGTCCGGCCAAAAAGAAGGCCGCCAAGAAGAAGGTAGCGAAGAAGAAGACCGCCAAGAAACGTCCGGCCAAGAAAAAGGCCGCGAAAAAGAAGGTAGCCAAGAAGAAGGCTGCCAAGAAACGTCCGGCCAAGAAAAAGGCCGCGAAAAAGAAGGCAGCCAAGAAAAAGGCCGCCAAGAAACGTCCGGCCAAGAAAAAGGCCGCGAAAAAGAAAGTAGCCAAACGGAGAACCACCAAGAAGCGTACGACCAAGAAACGGGCCAGACGCTGAGTTGGGTTGTCCCCAAAAGGCCTGCGTATGCAGGCCTTTTTTTTGTCCAAAATACAATCAATGGATTGTTTTTATTAGGTTTTTACTCATCCCCTCTGTCGATGGATGGCGTCCCTTCCTCGCCGTGGCGCTCGGCAGACTCCCGAGGCCTTCGTCTTCGCTCTGCAGGGGCCCGGCGCCGTTCACATAAGAATTTGAAACCACGGACTATTATTAAAGGACAAAGCCTGACTGCCGACACCCCGCGAAGACAAAGACTCCGCGGCGGGACGCAGCGATGGAACATGCAGACGACAAGCCCCTGATTCTGGTGGTGGACGATTCGCGCCTGATGCGCGTGGCCGCGCGCAAGATCCTGCGCGACGACTTCACTATCCTCGAAGCCGGCGACGGCGAACAGGCCTGGGAGAGCCTGCGGGAGCAGCCCGGCGTCAATCTGGTGATGTCGGATCTGTCCATGCCCAATCTCGACGGGCTGGGCCTGCTCAAGCGCATCCGCGAAGCCGAAACCGAGCGCCTGCGCCAGCTGCCGGTGATCATCGTGACCGGTGCCGAGGACGACGACGGCAGCCGCCAAAAAGCCTTGGCCGCCGGCGCCAGCGACTTCATCACCAAACCCTTCGAATCGGTGCAGCTGCTGGCGCGCGCCAAGGCGCAGGCCACGCACCAGCGCACCCAACAGGCCCTGCAGGCCAGCGAAGCCAGCAAAGCGCAACTCGAACAGCACAACCAGACCGACCTGCTGACCGGCTTGCCGAACGCGCGTGGCTTCGGCAACGCCATCGAGGAAAGCCTGTCCTTCGCGCGCCGCCACAACACCGACCTGAGCCTGTTGATGCTGCGGGTGGAAAAGTACAAGGCGCTGTTTCTCCAATACGGCAAACAGACCGCCGAGCGCCTGCTGCAGGACCTCGCCCGGCTGTTGAGCGACGGACGCCGTCGCGAGGATGTGGTCGCGCGCCTGGAGCTCGACACCTTCGCGCTCCTGTTACCGTCAGCCGGCGCCCAAGACGCCCGCCGGATCGCCGCGCAGGTGCTTGCCCGCATCCAGGAACGTCAAGAGGAAGACAACGCCCAACCGGCCGTCGACATCAGCATCGGCGTGGCCAATCCGCAGCTGCTGCCCTCGGTCGGACCCGCCGATCTGCTGGCGACGGCCAGGAACGACCTCGGCGTCTTGTCACCCCAATGGATCGAGGCGGCCCGCTCGCGGGAATCGGCTTCCCGGCGCGAACCGCCGCCGGCGCCGCGGCCCCGCATCGCCACCGCCGCCGAATTGCTCTCGGCCCTGCAGGCGTTGAGCGAAAACCGCCAACCGGAAACTGATCGCGATGCCTTGGTTCGCGCCATTGTGCCGCTGTTGCGCAACTGGAACGAGGCGCACGGCGGTTGTTGCTCCGCCCTGTTGGAGCAACTCGAAGCCCGTTTACAGCCGCCAGCGGTGACCCCAGCCGAGCGCTTTCCCGCAGACTCCTACTAGGTCTGGCGGCGATAACCCCGCGGTCGCAACGCCACCCGGCAGCGCACGCGCGTGCAACACACCCCGTCGCTGCGGTAAAGACCATATTCGAAGGCCGGCGTGCTGCGTTGATGGCGTTCCAGATCGGCGCGGATCTGCGCCTTGACCTGCGGATCGAAGACGAAACGCAACTCCAGATCGCTGTCGCCGGGATGCTCGAACTCCAGCGACAGGGAACGGGTCCAGACGCTGTAGCCGGGGAACTGCTTGGCGCAGGCGATGGCGGCGATCGGGTCGGCGATAGCCGCCTGGTAACCGCCGAACATGCTGTCGCCGAGGTTGCGCGAGAACATCGTCAACGGCAGACGCAGACGCACCTCGTTCCAGTCCTCCTCCAGGTGGACGACCTTCACGCCCATCATCCTGAACGGCGGATACCATTCAATGCGCCAACGCGCCGGGAGGAAACGTGCCCCGCGCAGGAACCGGAGTGCGTTCAAAGCCATGTCTGGATCGACCGCCTGTGGGTGAGGTAATATTGTAGCCTGCCAGGCCAAGCCATTGGCAATACCGCCGCGCCGGGAAGAGAAGATGCCATCGTTCGATACCGTATCCGAAGTCGATATGCACGAAGTCGCCAACGCCGTGGATCAAAGCAACCGCGAGATCGGCACCCGTTACGACTTCAAGGGCTCGAGCGCCAAAATCGAACTCGGCGGGGAGGCACTGACACTTGTCGCCGACAGCGAGTTCCAGCTGGGTCAGGTGCGGGACATCTTGCACACCAAACTGGCCAAGCGCGGCCTGGATCTACGCTCCCTGCAGGCGGGCAAAATCGAACCGGGCAACCGCCAGGTCAAGCAAGGCATGACCGTGCAGCAGGGGATCTCGCAGGATGACGCGCGCAAAATCATCAAATTGGTGAAAGAGGCCAAATTGAAAGTGCAAGTCAGCATCCAGGGTGACAAGGTCCGCGTGGCCGGCAAGAAGCGCGACGATCTGCAGGCGGTGATCGCGCTGTTGCGCGCCGCGCCCGTCGATCTGCCGCTGCAATACATCAATTTCCGCGATTAAGTCAGTATTTTGGCGTCGCCGGCCTGCGCCCGGCCGGCGCGACGCCCATGTCATGCAAAATGCGGGCTAAACCGCTAGAATACGCGCCTCTGAAATCACCCCAGATGGATACCGGCCAGCTTATGAGCACAGCACCCGCGGCGCAGCGGCACACCCAGAATCAGTACTCCTACGATGAACTGCTCAAATGCGGCCATGGCGAGCTGTTTGGCGCGGACAACGCGCGCCTGCCGCTGCCGCCGATGCTGATGTTCGACCGGATCGTGCATATCAGCGACCAGGGCGGCGCGCACGGCAAGGGACAGATCGTCGCCGAACTGGATATCCGTCCGGACTTGTGGTTTTTCGACTGTCATTTCGAGTCCGATCCGGTAATGCCCGGGTGCCTGGGGCTGGACGCCATGTGGCAATTGATCGGCTTTTATCTGGGCTGGCTCGGCGGCCCGGGCCGCGGCCGCGCCCTGGGGGCGGGCGAAGTCAAATTCAGCGGCCAGGTCACGCCGGCGAACAAACTGGTCACTTACCGCATCGATCTGCGGCGCGTGATTCAGCGCAAGCTGCACATGGGCATCGGCGACGCGGTCATGGAAACCGACGGCAAGGAAATCTATCACGCCAAGAGTCTGCGGGTCGGCCTGTTCACTTCAACCGAAAAATTCTAGGATCCTATCGTTATGCGGCGCGTAGTCATCACGGGACTGGGTATCACTTCCAGTATCGGCACCAACCAGCAGCAAGTTCTCGAATCTCTGCGGCAAGGGAAGTCCGGCATCGTGTTCGCTCCCGAGTACCAGGAGCTGGGCTTCCGCAGCCAGATCCACGGCGCCGTCGATCTGGACCTCAATACGCTGATCGACCGTAAGCTGCGCCGCTTCATGGGTGACAGCGCGGCCTACAACTATATCGCCATGCGCGAGGCCATCGCCGACGCCGGGCTGGAGGACAAGGAGATCTCCAACCCGCGCACCGGGCTGATCGCCGGCTCCGGCGGCACCTCGACCGAAAACGTCACCCTGGCGGTCGATCTGATGCGGCAAAAGGGCGCCAGGAAAGTCGGTCCCTTCATGGTCCCCCGCACCATGGGCAGCACCAACTCGGCCTGTCTGTCCACGGCCTTCAAGATCAAGGGCGTGAATTATTCCATCAGCTCGGCCTGCTCGACCAGCGCCCACTGCATCGGCAACGCCTGCGAGCTGATCCAACTGGGCAAACAGGATATCGTCTTCGCCGGCGGCGGCGAGGAACTGCACTGGAGCCTGACACTGCTGTTCGACGCCATGGGCGCGCTGTCCTCCAAGTACAACCACACCCCGCAGAGCGCTTCGCGTGCCTATGACGCCACCCGCGACGGCTTTGTCATCGCCGGCGGCGGCGGTATGCTGGTGGTCGAGGAGCTGGAACACGCACGCGCCCGCGGCGCCAAGATCTATGCCGAGCTGGTCGGCTACGGCGCCACCTCGGATGGCTATGACATGGTGCAACCATCCGGCGAGGGCGCGGTGCGGTGCATGCGCCAGGCCATGGCGGGCGTCGACGGGAATATCGACTACATCAACGCCCACGGCACCAGCACCCCCGTCGGCGACGTGCGCGAGCTGGAAGCCATTCGCGAAGTCTTCGGCGACCAGATCCCCCCGGTCAGCTCCACCAAGTCGCTGACCGGTCACTCCCTGGGCGCGGCCGGCGTGCAGGAAGCCGTCTACTCGCTGCTGATGTTGCAGCAGGATTTCATCTGCGCCTCGGCCAACATCCAGCAGTTGGATCCGGCGGCCGAAGGATTCCCCATCCAACGCACCCTCAAAAGCGACGCCGGGCTGCGCACCGTCATGTCCAACAGCTTCGGCTTCGGCGGCACCAACGCCTCGCTCGTGTTTCAGCGCTACGAGGGCTGAACCCGCCGGGCTTCCAGTTCGCGCCACAGCCGGTCGAGTCGCTGGGGCGAGACTTTTTCCGCCGTGCCCAGCGACTGGGCGAACAGCGAGACCCGCAGCTCCTCGATCAACCAGCGAAAGCGCTGCAGTTGCGCGCTGTCATCCAGGCGCGCCTGCGCGTCGCGGTACCGGTCCCAGTAGCGCTCCACCAGCAGCGCGCGCTGCCGGTCGCGCGCCGGATCGGCGACGGCCTGCTCCAGGCGCGATCGGGCCGCCTGAAGATAGCGCGCCAGATGCGGCAACCAGGCCGCCGGGGTGGCGCTGAGAAAGCCCGGGTACACCAGCGCTTCAAGCTGTTGCTGCACCTGGGCGGTCACCGCCAGCAGCCGCAGGTCGCCCAGGTCTTTCAGCGCCCGTCGGGTCTGGTGATAAGCCTGCAGCGTCTGCCGACTCAAGGCGCCGATACGCACCGCTTCGGCCAGCAGTCGCGTGCGAGCGTCTTGCAGACAAAGCTGGAACGACTCCGCGTCCCGGATGGCCGCGCCCGCAGACGGAGCGGCCGCCAGCAGGGCCGCCGTCTCGAGATCTTCGCGTAGCGCGTCGGCGGCGCCCACGGTGCTGAACCAAAGCGCTTGCTGATCGAAATCTGCGACGGCGCGGCGCACGTCGCGCAGCGGCGCGGCGAGCTGGCGCCGCAACAAGGCCAACACACCCTCGCAGTGCGCGGCTCGGGCCTGATCGGCGCGTTCGAACAACCGCAAATCGATACGCTTGTCCTGCCGCGCCAGAGCCGGATAGGCCCGCACCAGCACTCCCTGGCGACGAAACTCCAGAGACTCCGGCAAGACCGCGAAGTCCCATTCCCGCACATCCTCGCGCTCGAAATCACTGTCGGTGATGGCGGCAAACCCCTGTTGTGCATGCGCGGCGAACTGCGCCTGCAGCCGCTCCAGGTCGCGCCCCCTGGCCAGGGTGCCGCCCTTGTTGTCCACGACCTCGAACACGGGCGACAGGTGGGCCGCCAATTGTTCGGTCCGCCAGGCATCCGCCGGCACTTCGACGCCGGTCATGCGCTGCAATTGAGCGGCCAGGAAGGTACTCAACCTGCCGCTGGGCGGATCCACGGCGGCCTGCAGACAGGCCGCGGCGAAATCCGGCGCCGGCACAAAATGCCGGCGCAACGGCTTGGGCAGCGACTTGATCAGGGCGACGCTCTTTTCCTGATACAGGCCGGGCACCAGCCAATCGAAATCCGCCGCCGCCACCTGGTTGAGCGCCGCTACCGGGATGCGCACGCAGACACCATCGCACTCGCCGCCGGGCTCGAAACGATACACCAGCGGCAACTGCAAACCGCGCAGCGACAGCGTATCGGGAAACGCTCCGGCGCTGACGGCGCTGGCGTCGTGTTGTTGTACCTGCTCGGCCCGCAGATGAAGCCAGTCCGGCTGTTCCTGACGCCGCTGCCGCCACCAGCGCCGGAAGCTGCTCCGCCCCGTGACCGACTCGGGAACCCGCTGGTCGAAGAACTCAAATAAACGCTGTTCGTCGACGATCAGATCGCGGCGACGCGATTTCGCCTCGAGTCGCTCGAGCCGCTGCAACAAGGCCCGGTTGTGGGCGACGAAAGGCTCGCGCTCGTCCCATTCGCCCAACACCAGCGCGTGACGGATGAACAGCTGGCGCGAGGTCACCGGATCGACGCCGGCATAGTCGCACTTGCGGCGCTGGACCAACGCCAGCCCGTAGAGCGTAACACTTTCGAACGCTACCACCGCGGCGCGGCGCTTCTCCCAGTGCGGCTCGGCGTAATGGCGTTTGACCAGGTGTCCGGCCAAGGGCTCCACCCAGCCCGGCTCGATGGCGGCGACGGTGCGCAGGTAACGACGACCGGTCTCCACCTGTTCGGCCGCGACCAGCCAGCGCGGACGTTTCTTGCCCAGACCCGAACCCGGAAAAAGCTTGAACCTCAGGTTGCGTGCGCCCAGATATTCGTCCTTTTCCTCGTGCATGGCGAGGTGACCGAGCAGGCCGGTGAGTAACGCCTGATGGATGGCTTCATAGCCGGCGGGCTCGGCGTTGCTCCTCAGGCCCAGGGCGTGGGCCTGATCCTGCAACTGGCGATGGATGTCACGCCACTCGCGCATGCGTGTCCAGGAGAGAAAGTGCTCCCGGCACCAGCGGCGTAATTTTTTCTGCGACAGATGGCGGGCCTGCTCGCCAAACACGCGCCACAGATTGAGGTGGCTGAGAAAGTCGGAACGCTCATCCCGAAACAGGGCGTGCTTTTGATCCGCGCTCTGGCGCTGCTCCAGGGGCCGGTCGCGCGGATCGGCGCTCTCCAGGACAGCGACGATAACCAGCACCTCGCGCAGGGCGCCCAGCTCGTGGGCCGCCAACAACATCCGCGCCAGTCGCGGGTCGACCGGCAGGCGCGCGATACGCAGGCCCAGCGGCGTGGGGCGGGCCTGTGCGTCGAGGGCCCCCAACTCCTGCAGCAGTCGGTAGCCGGCGCGAATGAAGCGCGCGTCCGGCGGCTCGACAAAGGGAAAATCCTCGATCCCGCCCAGGCCCTGCGCGGCCATCTGCAGGATCACCGCAGCGAGGTTGGTACGCTGGATTTCCGCGCTGGTGAAGGCCGGGCGCGCCTGATAATCCGCCTCGCTGTACAAACGGATGCAGATCCCGGCGGCCACCCGGCCACAGCGCCCCGCGCGTTGATCGGCCGACGCCTGGGAGATGGCCTCGATGGGCAAACCCTGGACTTTGGTGCGATAGTTGTAACGGCTGATGCGAGCCAGACCGGTATCGATCACATAGCGAATGCCGGGCACGGTCAGCGAGGTCTCGGCCACATTGGTGGCCAGCACGATACGCCGCCCGCCATGGGTGGCGAACACCGCGTTCTGCTGCGCCGGCGACAGCCGCGCGTAGAGCGCGAGGATCTGCGTCTGCGGCAGGGCATGTTTACGCAACAGCTCGGCGGTTTCGCGTATCGAGCGCTCGCCGGGCAAGAACACCAGGATATCCCCCGGCCCCTCGGCGCTGAGCTCGTCGACCGCCTCCACCACGCCAGCCTCCGGCGATGACGCAGCGGACTCGCCCTCGCCCAGCGGCCGATAGCGGATCTCCACCGGATAGGTGCGACCGGAAACCTCAATGACTGGCGCATCGCCGAAATGACGCGAAAAGCGCAGGGGATCGATCGTCGCCGACGTGATGATCAGCTTCAGATCGGGGCGACGGGGTAGCAGACGGTGCACATAGCCGAGCAGGAAGTCGATGTTCAGGCTGCGCTCGTGGGCTTCGTCGACGATCAACGTATCGTACTCGCGCAGCTCCGGATCCGACTGGATTTCGGCCAGCAGCATGCCGTCGGTCATCACCTTGATGTAACTGCCGTCGCGCACCCGGTCCTGGAATCGCACCTTGAAACCGACTTGCTGGCCGAGATCGCAGCGCAGCTCCTCGGCCATGCGCGCCGCGAGGCTGCGCGCGGCCAGGCGGCGCGGCTGGGTATGGGCGATCTTGCCGCGGACACCGCGCCCCAGTTGCAGGCACAGTTTCGGCAATTGGGTGGTTTTGCCTGAACCGGTCTCGCCGCAGACCACGACCACCGGATGCGCGGCCAACGCGGCCAGAATCTCTTCGCGTCGCTCGACCACCGGCAGGGGCTGGGCAAAGCTCACCGCCGGCAGGCCACTGCGGCGTTGGGCCACACGTTGTTGCGAGGCCTCCAGCTCTGCGCGCAGCCGCCTCAGCCCGCGGTCTATCGGTTGACTGCGCCGCAGCCGTCGCTGCACATGCCGCAGCTGCCGGTGCAGCCCCGGCACGTCGCGCGCCAGACAATGCGCCAGGGACTGCTCCAGTTGCGCCAGGCAGGCGGCATCCGCTCCTGAATCACGCTGTGTCATGCAAAATTCCGCCGCCGCGAACCGAAACACCCTATTCTACACCGCCGGGCCGAAACGCTCAGGGAACAAGCGGGCGAGCCTACAAGTCTTATACTTAGTGATCGACCCAGATGCTGCCACCCAAGGAGTGACAATGAAGACAGAAATCCCCCGACGACGCCTTCTCCAGTGGCTCGGCGCCACCACCGGCCTGGCACTGGCCACGCCCCGCGCCGGGGCGCAGAGCAAGGATCCGGACCTGTTCGGCGAGCCGGCCCATAAACTGGTGTATCAGTTCAACCAGGCCGATGAGGATTACATGGAGCACGTCCTGTTTTCCGTCGGGGCCATGCTGCGCAAATACAGCGACAACATCCATCTGGTGGTCACCGCCATCGGCCCGGGACTGCACATTCTGGGCAAGCAGCCGGGACGGCCGGTGCCCAAGATCATCCGCCAGCGTGTCTCCAGCCTGGCGGCCTACGGCGTGAGCTTCCACGCCTGCGGAAATACCATGAAATCGCTCGGCTGGGAGACCTCGGATCTGCTCGATTTTGCCGAGGTCGTGGAAATCGGCGCCGATGATCTCATGCTGCTCCAGGAACAGGGTTACAGCTATATCAGCTGGTAAGCTCTGGTATAATGCCGCCGATCCGGCGCAAGAAAACTTCAAAGCACCTGCCGGGAACGTTGCGCGGCAACACACAGACTGTAGACACCAAAGACGAGAGTGAGGACTATGAAAGTAAACTATCTACCTTGCCTGGCGCTGTTGGCCGCCAGCACCCTGCCGGCGAGCGGATGGGCCGCCGGCGACGCGGCCGCCGGCAAGACTAAGGCCTTTACCTGCATGGGTTGCCACGGCATTCCCGACTACAACAATGTCTATCCGACCTACCACGTGCCCAAGCTGGGCGGTCAGCACGCCGAGTATATCGTCGCCGCGCTGCAGGAATACGCCAAGGGCCAGCGCAAGCACGGCACCATGCAGGCGCAGGCCAAGGCGTTGAGCGAACAGGACATGCAGGATATCGCCGCTTATTTCGCCGCCGACGGCCGCGAGGGAGGGAACTGATATGAACAGTCTCAAGCAATGGCTCGTGGTGAGCGCGATTTCCGTCCTCAGTCTGTCCGCGCACGCCGGTGGCGATGCCGAGGCCGGCAAGAAGATAGCCAGCCAGACCTGCCAGGCCTGTCACGGCGCCGACGGCAACAGCACCAATGCGCAATACCCCACCCTCGCCGGACAGCACGCGGACTATCTGGTGCACGCGCTGAAAGCCTACAAAAACGGCGATCGCAAGAACCCGATCATGTCAGGGTTCGCCGCCAGCCTGTCGGTCGCCGACATGGAAAACGTCGCCGCCTGGTTCGCCAGCCAGAAAGGGCTCACGTCGCCGAGATTGCCAAATACCGTCAACAAATAGACGCTTGAGCGGATGCCCGGGCAGGGCATCCCGCTCGCCCGGCGGAAAAAATGACAAAAAATGGACTTCTTGTCATTTTTTTCTTGACTTTGGATCAAAGCCTGCGACACTTGTGCCAGTCACCCAGGCACAGGGCAGGCGTGATGCAAAGCGGTTTCACTCGCCAACAGGCCAGCACTCTTAGCGGGCTCAGTTGTCGCCAGCTCGATTATTGGCGCAAAACCGGCCTGGTCTCCCCCCAGCACCAGACCGCCGGCGGGCACAGCCGCTACGGCTTTGTCGACCTGGTGGTGCTGCGCGCGGCCAAGCGCCTGCTCGATGCCGATATCTCCCTGCAGCGCATTCGCAAATGCCTGCAATCCCTGATGCGCTTTCTTCCGGCCAGCGAACATCCGCTGGCCGAGCTGTCGCTGGTGGTCACCGGTGACGTGGTACTGGTCTTTCACGGCGAACGCGCCTTCGACGCGCTCACCGGTCAGGAATGGGTCTTTCCGATCGCCGAACTGGCAGCGGAAGTTGAGAAACTGCAGCAGCCACAGCCGCGACAGGGCGAGCTGTTCGTCGCTGAAAAGAAGCTGGGAGTACGCGCCTGATCCAATAACAGCAACACAGGCATGATGGTGAAGCGTCGACGCGCACCGTATTGGTCGCAATCGTATGCACAAGGCTGCAACGACGGGGAGACTGAATATGCACATCATTGCCATCGCCAATCAGAAAGGTGGCTGCGGGAAAACCACCACTGCCATCAACCTGGCCGCGGAGCTGGGACGACAGCGACAACGCGTTTTGTTGATCGATATGGATCCCCAGGCGCATGCGTCCCTGGGGCTGGGGATCAAAGCACATTGTCAACAGGGATTGTACGAGGTTTTCAATCACGAGCTGTCGCTCGCGCAAACGATCCTGCCCCAGGTGATCGAAGGCGTGGATCTGGTTGCGGCGACGGTGACCCTGGCGGCCGTGGAACCGTTGCTCGGCGATCAGCCAGGACGCGAACGACAATTACTGGAGCATCTGGAGCCGCTAAAGGACCATTATGATCAGATTCTCATCGACTGCCCGCCGTCGCTGGGCCTGCTCTCGATCAACGCACTGAGATGCGCCACCCGGATTCTCACGCCGCTGGACGCCGGATTCTTCTCCCTGGAGGGGGTCCACCAACTGCGCGCCCTGGTCGGCTTGCTGGAAGAGAAATACGCCCTGCACCTGCCGATGGAAATCCTGCTCACCCAGTTCGACGGCCATACCCGACTGGCGCAGACGCTGCTCGAGCAGGTTCGTCAGCAGTTTCCGCAGCTGCTTCACCGTGTACGGATTCGGCCGACCGTACGCGCCCGCGAGGCCGTTTATTTCGGCAAACCGCTATGTCAGTACGCGCCGCAGAGCACCGCCGCCAGCGACTATCGCCGTCTGGCCGCAACGATGCTTGCCGACGCGCAACACCGCCCGAGCGTGGCGCCGCGAGCCCCAACCCGTTCCGCTCTGGAAAACGACAGTGAGGACAACAGCATGAGCCTAAGCCGCGAAAAGGCCCTCCGACAGATGGTCGTACTGACGTTCAACGACATCGAATGCAGTCGTCTGCAACTGGCCGGCGACTTCAACGACTGGGTGCCGGATCAGAATGTGGAAACGCGCAAGCTCAACGGTCGCTGGCAGAAGGTTTTCACCGCCGAGCCCGGCGTCTATGAATACCGGCTGCTGGTGGACGGCAAATGGCAGGCGGACCCCACCAATCCGTATGAAATCCCCAATGACCTGGGCGGCATCAACTCCCTTCTACAGGTACCGGCACAACTCTAATGACCAGTCAGCTAAACCCCGCCTGGCAACGCAGGCCGCTTTCCTCCAATCACCTGGCAGAAATCAGTGCCCGCTTTCTCAGTAGCGAAGCGCGTCCGGCACCGGCCGCTGAACGCTGCCAGGTGATTTCTTTTTTGCTCGAAGACGAGCGCCAGGAGGAAGTGGTGCGGGAGTTGGCGCACGCGCTGGCGCAGCAGGGACAAGCCTGCCGCTGGCGACGCCTCGGGCCGGCACGCACGACTACGGCCGACCCGACATCGGCCGCAGACGCCAACACGCTCCACCTGGTGACGACCACCTCGGTGACCGACTGCCTGGCGCAACCCGCCGACCCTGTCGTGGTGCTGGTCCCCGCCAGCCTGTCCGGCCTCAGAAATGCCTACCTGCGGATCAAACAACTGAGTGCCTTCCATTGTCCGGATGTTGCCGTATTGCTGCTGGGGCCGCGCGATCAACACGCCGCCTGGCGCTATTTCCGTAAACTGGCGGTGGGTACGCTGCGCTTTTTGGACATCCCGCTGCTGAATTTGGGTTTTCTGCCGGCGACGGACCCTGCGGGGCAGACAACGCCTGAACAGCGCCGCCAACTCCTGGGCCGCGTCGGCGCCCGCCTACTGCGCAGCGGCTGCCATCGCCGCTATACTGGGCCCGGGACAACAGGCGACCGGCAGGCATCATGAGACTGAACATCCAGGCGGTAGAGGACTGCGATCCCGAAGCCCTGCGCGCGCTCCTGATCGATGCCGCCGACGATCTGGTGGGCACAGACCACTGTCTGCTCGAATCCCAGCTACCCTGGGACGGCCATCCGATCCTGCTCGCCGACGCCGAGGCGCACCCGGTTCTGATCAGTTTCGACCTGGCCAACAGCCAGGCCGCCCTGCTCAACGGCCTGCACGCCAGCGACCAGTTGAGCGCGGCGTTACCCTGGGTGAACCAGGTCTACACCGGATTGCGCCAGTTGGAGAAGAAGCCCCGCCTGGTGGTGGTCACCAGCGAACCTCCACCGGGGTATCAGGCGGTACTGACAGGGGATCAGAGTCTTTCGTTGTTTCTCTGCCGCGTGTTGCGGGTCAACGACGAGACCGGTGTGCTGCTGGAGCGCCTAACGCACAGCGACTTGGCTAGCCAAGCTACGCCGCCATCCGGCGTTCAGGCCGGCAACCGCCCCGTCCCCTTGACGATCGCCCCGGAGAGTTCTCCCGCTTCAGACCCTCCCGAGCCCGCCCTGAGCGAACAGGAAGCCCATTACTTCCAGCAACTCTGACTTTCCGGGCCAGACCAGGGCGCCTGCCCCTCCGGGCGCCGACGGTGCGCGTGGACCGGGAGCGAGGAATGATTCCCATCCGTTTCCCAGTGGGATGGGAATCAGCACCCTGGTTCCGGCCTAGCGTACGTCATGCGGTCGCGTATAACGACGCCACAAACGCTACCCAGGCAATGGATACTACGAACAAAGCGGCGATCCGGCGTTGAAACTGCTGAACTTGGGTCATCACTGCCTCCTGGTGTTATCTGCTGACTCTCTCCGGGCCCAACGGTGTCGCAATATCCCGGCAACGCGGAAAATTGCGCCAAAAACCCCAACCTAATACTTTCTAACCCAGGCAAAATTTCAATGCAAACAATGATTACGCGAGAGGTCGAATTGTGTCTGGAATTGGCGACAGTCTGGCCAAAAATTACTCAAAACCCCTTCCCCGCCCGCAAACGGGGCGCCCTCCGACCAAATTGGCACAACCTATGCAGGTGAATTAGCGAGCTAGGCGCTGTCTTCCACCCGCCTTACCTGAGGAGGAAACATGAAGCCCATCGCATTGCAACTGGTCACCGTCTGCCTGGAAAACGGCCGCCAGGGGATTTTTGTCGGCGTTCCCCTGGTCTCTCCGGAAACCCCTTCAGACCAGGGCCAGATCGAGGATATCTGGTTCTCGGACGTGCAGGAGGTGCCGGCACAACTGGTGCTCAAGGATCTGGTGCGCCTGTTGCAGGCGCAGCTGTGCCGCTGCGAAACCCCGCTGCAATAATCTGCACGCTCCGCGGTTTTGCCCCGTCCGGGCCAGGCATCGGGAAAATCCCGGCGCGCTCAGCTACACTAAGCGCAAACCGAGGATCCCGATATGTCCACAACTGAAAAGAACATGCCCAAGTGGGATGTCGCACTGGCGTCGTTGGCGGGCGACGAGTTCCGCAGAAAAGGCGAGGCGCTGCAACTGGGAGACTTTCATCGCCTGGCGACCCAGCATGCCATCCGGCTCGATGACATCATGGAAACCATGTTCCTGCTGGCCATTCATGGTCAGTGGACCTATACCGACCGCGACGGCTCCCCGCAGACACTCAGTCAGGACACGCTGGACAACCTGTACGTCAAGCGCCGGCTGTCGGAAGAGGATCTGCGAGCCTTCGACGGCGGCTGGCAGCCGGCCTGAACTCAACCGGACGCCGATCCGGCGATTTCGGTAGCCAGTTCGCGCAAACCGTGTAAGGCCTGGCGTTGGACTTCACTGTCGGCTTCGCGGGGAAACACCATATAGGCAGGATGGGTGAATTCCGGTCCGTTCCTCACCCGATGAATCTGGCCGGCGTCGATGAACGGTTGCGCCATGCGGATCGGCAGGAAGCAGGAGCCACCGTTGGCGAGGATCAGCTGCACCCCCAACCAACCGATATTGACCACCTGCGGCGGCCGTGACAGGTCCGGAAAGCTCTCCCGGTGCTTGGCATAGAAACCGGGGCCCCATTCCACGTAGATGTAGTTCTCGTCCGGCCACTGCGTCTTGGGATTCGAGCTGACCATCACCAGGGTCTCGTCGAACAGATGCTCCACCACCAGGCCGGGCGCGTGGCTGGGGGTGTACATCAGGCAGATGTCCAGCGTGCCTTCGACCAGGCGGCGCATCAGATCCTCCTCGAACCCGATTTCACTGCGAATGGAGACATCCGGCGCGGCCGCGCGCATCCAGCCAACCCAGCGCGGCAAGAATCCTTCCCACAGCGCGATCCGACCGCCGATACGGACACTGGCACGATAACGACTGGGCAACCCGACGTCGTGGCGCGCCTGTTCCACCGTCAACACCAGGGTCTTGGCGTGCTGTAGAAACCGTCGCCCCGCCGGCGTGAGCGTGGCCCCCGCTCGGTTGCGCACAAACAGCCGCGCGCCGAGATCCGCCTCCAGGTGCTGGATGCGAGCGCTGACCGTGGACTGGGTCACGTGCAAACGGTTGGACGCCTCGAGAAAACTCCCGTGGGCGGCGATCGCTAGAAAGGTCCGTGCCTGCTCAATGTCCATAATGGGGCAACGTGCTCGATAATATCGGACGTAGCGATAATAACATGCAATATATATCGTTTGTCTATAATTCGTACGCCCCATTATGATGCAACTTCTTATTCAGCTCAGGAGAATCCGGTGGCCGCCAACGCGACTCCTTTATCCATCCGCCAGCACCCCCGCTGTCCCGGCGAGAGACTCGAGGCGCTTGGGGGCAGGCGTTCCTCGCACGGGCAGCCGGCGCGCGGCTGTGAGTGCCTATGACCCAGCGATCCTGGGGCACGTCCCTGCTCGCCTTCGCCGGTGTGGGCGCCACGCGCAGCGGCCATCTGGAGAAATGGGTGTCGGGCGCCGGCGGTTTCTTTGGCATCCTCGGCATCGTACTGGTCAGTCAGGCGACCCTGGGCTTTGGCGCCGCCACCGGGCTGGTGGCGTCGATGGGTGCCTCGGCGGTGTTGTTGTTCGCCGTCCCCCACGGCCCTTTGTCGCAACCCTGGCCGGTCTTTGGCGGTCACATGGTTTCCGCTTTCATCGGGGTCACCTGCGTCAAGCTGATTCCGCAATCGTTGTTATGCGATGCGGTGGCCGTGGGGACGGCCATCGGGGCCATGTACTACCTACGCTGCACCCACCCGCCGGGTGGAGCCACGGCCTTGACCGCCGCGGCCGGCGGCGACGCGCTGCACTCGCTCGGCTACCAGTATCTGATCACGCCGGTGCTGCTCAATGTTCTGGTCATCCTGCTGGTGGCGATCCTGTTCAACTACCCCTTCCGCTGGCGCCGCTACCCGGCGGCGTGGGCGCGCGGCAACGCGGTGGCGGAGGCACCGCAGGCGAGCGCCGAGTTGTATTCCCGGGAGGAACTCACCCGCGCCATCCTGGCGGCGAACCCTTCACTGTCACAACAGGAAAAGGAAGTGCACGACATCTGCCGGCTGGCGCGCACCCAGCCTTCAGATACCCCCGTCAGCGCGCAACACATCAAGCTCAATGCCTGCTATTCCAATGGTGAGTTCGGCGACCTTTGGCAGGTCAGAAAAGTCACCGGCGACGCATCGGCCGGCCCAGCGGCAGGCGAGGACCGCGTGACTTATCGGGTGGTGGCCGGCCGTGACCGCCGCGCGCAGGGAACGCTCAGTCGCGAAGCGTTCGCGAGATGGGCCCGCTACGAGGTCACCCTGCATGAAAATGCCTGGCGACGTGTGCAACCAGCACCTCCCGCCGACGGCGACGCCAGCGGGGTTTCGCGGCTTCCCACCCAGCGGAGGATCTCATGAACGATTCACGGCCCGGCAGGCGCCCGCAGCGGTCGGACTTCGAGCAGGCGCTGCGCAGCATGGATACCTATATCGATATCACCGTGGACGATCTGATGGCGCTGACCCGGCGCGCCGAGCAGATCGCCGAGCGTCACCACACCGAAGGTATCAGCGTTAGCCAGATCATGACGCAGCCGGTACAAAGTGTTCGCCCGAGCACCCCCTTGCACGAGGCCGCACACCGGATGGTCAGCGGGCGCATCAGCGGACTGCCGGTGGTCGATGAGGCCGGTCGGCTCAGCGGCATCATCACCGAAGCCGACTTTCTCCGCGCCCTGGGCATCCCGAGTTCCCAGCCGAATCACACGCTGTGGCAGACACTGGAAACCCTGTTCACCCATCTGCGCCATCATGGTGCGCTGGAAGCGCCGGACGATCCGGTCTCCTCCCACATGGCCAGTCATGTCGTGTGCGTCGGCCCGGAGGCGGATCTCCACGACGTGCTTCAGGCGATGCGCCAGCACCGGGTCAAGCGTCTGGTGGTATGCGACCGCGAGCGAAAAGTACTGGGTATGGTCACACGCTCCGATCTGGTCCGCCTGTTCTTTGATAACTATACCAAGCCCACGAACGCCGCGGACTGACCCCACCCTTTTGGTGCCTATCTGTCACGGACCGCCCCAGCGACCCTCCGCCGGCCGGCGGATTCCCGCGGCTGACTGACACGCCTTAAACGATCGGCGGCGACCCCGATCGGCCGCTGGGGTCTGTTTTGGCTTATAATCAATCACAGACCACAAGGAAATGTGATGCCAGCAGCCGAACTACCCACCAACGAAACGGAGCGCCTGCACGCGTTGCGCGCCTATCGCCTCCTCGACACCGAACCCGAGACCGCATTCGACGAACTGGCCGAACTCGCCGCCGAGATCTGTCAGACCCCCATCGCGCTGATCACCCTGGTGGATGATTCGCGACAGTGGTTCAAGGCGCGCGCGGGCATGTCGGCCCAGGAGACGGCGCGCAGCGTTTCCTTCTGCGCCCACGCCATCCTGCAGGAGGACCTGTTTCTGGTGGCAGACGCCCGGGACGACGCACGCTTCGCCGATAACCCCATGGTGACCGGCCCGCCCTATATACGTTTTTATGCTGGCGCACCATTGCACACCGACCAGGGCTTCGGTCTGGGTACCTTGTGCGTACTCGACAACGAGCCGCGCGAACTGAGCGAGTTTCAGAGCAAGGCGCTGCAGATCCTGCGCCGTCACGTGCTCACCCTGATGGATCTGCGCCGACGCAATCGCGAACTGAAACACCTGAACCGGGAGCTCGATGCCTTTACCAGCGCGGCCTCGCACGATCTGTTGGCGCCGGTGCGCAGGATCCTCGGCTATTGCGCCGTGCTACAGGAGAACCTCCGGCAGGACACCGACGGCGAGACCCCCAAGTTGCTGGGACGAATCGAGGCATCGGGGCGAAAGATGAAACTGCTCATCGACAGCCTGTTGTCCTTGTCCAGACTCGCTTTACGCGAGGTCAATATCCGCAAGGTGGACCTGAGCCGGTTGGGCCGGGAGATACTGGGGGAGCTGCAAGCCACGGACCCTCAACGGCAGGGAACCTTCGAGGTGGCCGCCGGCATCACCGTCTACGCCGACGAGGGCATGATGCACAGCATGCTGGAAAACCTCCTCGGCAACGCCTGGAAGTTTTCCGCCGGGAAGGAACACCCGGTCGTCGAAGTCGGCGTATGTAAGAACGGCGATGATCGGATCATCTATGTGCGCGACAACGGCGTGGGTTTCGACATGACCTACAAGGACCGATTGTTCATGCCCTTCAACCGCCTGCACACCGAAAGCGAATTTCCCGGCGTCGGCATCGGCCTGGCCACGGTGCAGCGCATCATCCGCCGCCACGAAGGCGAAATCTGGGTGGACGCCACGCCGGGGAAAGGCGCGACCTTCTACTTCAGCCTGTAGCGTCCGGCCGCCCGGCGAGACGGGCGATCAACGACACCAGTTCGATCGGATCATAAGGCTTGGCGACGTGCTCGTCGAAGCCGGCGCGCAATGCGCGGGTGCGGGCGGCGGGCCCGGCGTGCGCGGTGAGGGCGATCGCCGGTAGCTCGCCGGCGCGGTCGCGATCCCGCCGCAGGCTCTGGATCAACACATAGCCATCCTTTCCCGGCATTTCGATATCGCTCAACAACACATCCGGTCGCCCGGTGCGCGTCAGTTCCAACGCGGCGTCCACACAGGAAGCCTGCGATACGCGGGCGCCGTAGAACTGCAACAGCGGCGCGATGATCTCCAATGCATCGGCGCTGTCGTCGACCGCGAGCACGTGCAGACCGGACAGCGCCTGTTCTCCCGGCTCCTGATGCGCCACCCGTGCCACCGTGTCTTCCGCCCCGGCTTGCCGATTGCCTCCCTCCCAGGGGAGGATGGCGGGAAGCGTCACGGTGAAGGTCGCGCCTTTGCCGATTCCCTCACTCGCCGCGCAAATGTCACCGCCCAGCATGTCCAGCAGGTGCTTGGCGATCGCGAGTCCCAGCCCCAAGCCGCCCTGAGGCCGAGTGGAGGAACTGTCCTGCTGCTGGAAACGGTCGAATACATGGGGCAGAAACTCCGGCGCTATCCCCCGTCCGCTGTCACAGACCGCCAGTCTGAAATCCGCTTCCGTGCGCCGCAAGCGTATAAGAATACGTCCGCCCTGGTCGGTGAACTTGATGGCATTCGACAACAGATTGCCGATCACCTGCTGCAGGCGACCGCTATCGCCCATCACGGGCGCACTGACAGTTTCGTACTCGACCTGCAGGGTCAGGCCCTTGGCTTCCACCGCCGGGCGGATCGAATCGACCGCCGCCTGTAGCGTGGTGTAGAGATCCATCGGCTGCGGCTCGAGCCGCAGCTGACCGCTGACGATGCGCGAGGTATCCAGGATGTCCTCGATGATTCTTGTCTGCGCGTCGGCGTTACGCTCGATGGCGGCAATCGCCCGCTCCAAGGTGTCGTCATCGGCGTGGCCGATGCGCAATACGTTCACCCAGCCCAGGATGGCACTCAGCGGAGTGCGCAGCTCATGGGAGACGATGGCCAGGAACTCATCCTTGGTCAGATTGGCCCGGCGCAGTTCGTCGGTCATGCGTTTGATATCCGAGATATCCTGGAACATCAGGATCCCGGTGGCCGGATGACCGTGCATTTCCGGCAGCGTGTTCGCGTAGACGATGAGCGATCTCGGTCCGTGCGGCGTATTCCACACCAATTCTTCGCCATCCAGGCGCTCGCCGCGCGCCAGGCGCACGCCCGGCAGTTGATCGAGCGCAAGCCGTTGGCCATCGCTAGCGGTGCAATCGTACAGCGACGGATACTCCTGCGCGCAGGCCGCTTTCTGGAAAGCGTCGCCAGCCAATTCATACACGGCACGGTTGGCAAACAGCACCCGCGCCGACCCCGGCTCGATCAGCAGGATCGGCGTGGGCGCCAGATTCAGCACTTCCTCCAGCCATTGCTGCTGCTTGCGCAAGGCCTCCTCGGCCGCCTTGCGTTCGGTGATATCGAGCACCACCCCCGGAAAGACCGTGAGCGCACCGTCGGCGTCGTATTCCGGCTTGCCGCGTGCCACCACCCAGCGGACACTGCCGTCGGGACGCCTCAGGCGATAGTCGGCTTCGTAGGCGCATGCGCTTTTCATCGACTCGTCGATAAGCCGCATCACCCGATCGAGATCCTCGGGATGGATGGCGCAGACATAGCGATCGATCGGCCCCCCTCTGGCATCCTCGTCGGCAACCGCGAACATTCTGGCGAGATTCTCGTCGGCGTGCACCGCGTCGGCGCGCACGTCCCAGATCCAGGTACCGATTTCCCCAGCGTTGAGCGCCGATTGCAGACGCAACTTCGCATCGTGCAGGGCATGTTGGGTACGTTTTTTCTCCGTGATGTCCATGACTACACCAAACATGTGCGCCGATTGAGTCTCGGAAAAAAAGTGGCGGGTGCCTGTCGCCCAGATCCAGCGCAGTTGGCCATCGGCCCGATGGATGCGGGCCTCGAAACTCCAGTCCGTTTCCTCCTCCAGGGCGGTCTTGAAATCCTGGTCCACGCGTTGTCTGTCCTCGGGATGCACATGCGCGAGAAACTTTTCATAGCTCCAGTCCGGCAACAGCTCGTCGTAACCGAAAATCCTGTCGTGCAGGCGCGAGCGCCAGGCGGTGCCCTTGACCAGATCGAGGTCCCAGGCGCCAACCCCGGCGGCGCTGAGGGCGTAATGCAACCGGGTCACGCTGGCCGACAATTCGGATTGGGTGCGTCGGTGCGCGGTCTGATCGGAAAAGGACACCACGGCACCGACGCTGCGGCCGTCCTGGATAATCGGCGAGGCCTTGTACCTGCAGTTGAACGGGGTATCGTCGCTGCGCCAGAACACGCCCTCGGCGACCTGCGACTGGCCGGTGCGCGCGGCAAGATAAATGGGGCATTCCTCGGCCGGAAACGGGCTGCCGTTGGCATGATGGTGATGGATCAGGGCATGCATATCCTTTCCCAGGGCGGCCTCCGCGGGAAGCTTCAGCATCTCGGCCGCGGCATTGTTGATGTAGGTGCAGCGCCCCTCGCGATCGACGCTATAGAGGCCTTCCGAGGTCGATTCGAGCAACAACCGCAACCGCTCGACCTCTTCGCCGCGATCGGCCACGCCCACGCCCCGGCCGACGCGCCACACCTGCGCACCCCGATTCGAAGAACTCATGGGCCCCCTGGACAACCTTGAAAATTTCTATATTAAAGTTGGATCCGCAAGGCGGCATTAACGCTTGATGCAGCCCGTCGATCCTTGGCCGGAGGCGCAAGGGAAGTCCGCGCGGCCCGCGGAGGGTCAGCAACTATTTATTTCACTGTGGTTTTTATTGTTGATCCGCACGGGTCAGGGGCAGCAGGAACTGGATCGCGGCCCCGCCGGTTTCACCCTTTTCCGCCCAGATTCTGCCTTTGTGTGCCTGGATGATACCGCGACAGATCGCCAGCCCGAGACCGCTACTGGCCTCTCCCCCGGTCGGCTGCGTCGATCCCCGGGTGAAAGGCTGGAAGACCTGCTCCAGCTCGTCTTCGGCGATACCGGGCCCCTGGTCGCACACCTTCACCAGCAACCCAGCCTCCGTGGCGGTCAATACGACCTCTACCCGACTGTCACGCGGCGAGAACTTCAGGGCGTTTCCCAGCAGGTTATCCATGACCTGCTGCACGCGCACCAGGTCGCAACAAGCGGTGGCGGATTCCAACGAATGGTGAAAATCGATTTGAATGTTCTTGGCGCCGGCCAGCGGCGCGATGGAATCGACGCGTTCCTGGATCAACTCGGCGAGATCGGCGGGCTGAAGCTGCAACCGCGAGGGCTGCGGGGTGGCCCGCGACACTTCGAGGAGATTGTTCAACAACCGCCCCATATTCCGCGCTGTCTGGACGATCTTATCCAGCAGCGCCAGCTCCTCGGGTGTCAGCTTCTCCGCGCACTGCCGCGCCAACCCGGAGGCCAACAAGGTAATAATGTGCAACGGGTTGCGTAAATCGTGGGCCGCCATGTCGAGCAGCCGGTCCTTCTCGGCGTCCAACCGCTGCAACTTGGCGCTCTGGCTGGCCGATTCCCGCTGCAGACGGGCAAAGTCATTGTACATCCGCATGAAATCTTCGTAGATATCGGCATCGTACGGACTGCTCGAGGCCTGATCGAATTGGGCCAGTACCTCAAGACACTGGGTGGAGTATTCGGGACGGCCCACCGCCAACTCGCGGCAAAGCGCGCGCAAGGCCGAAGCAGACGCCGCCGCCACGATCAACGCCTCCAGGTCGTGCCGATATCCGGCCACGTTGAGGGCATGCGGCTCGCCCGCGATCAGGAAACACAGCTCCCAGTTGACCAGGGTAGCGCCCTCTTCCAGGCGGGCCAGAAACTCCAGACCCTTGGCATGGCTGGACTCATCGAGCAGGCGAATGAACGCCGGGGTGTCCGAGGCACGCTCGCCAAGGCTGAAATCGTCGCGCAACCAATAGCGCAGCACACCGTCGTTGCCGCACACCAGCGCAAGTCCTCGCGCCTGACTGTCGTTCAACGTCCGGCCTCGATGAGGCGGTTGCACAGCTCGATGGCACTGCGCGCGTCTTGCGCGCAGCCGTCGACATCGAAACGTTTCCACAGATCGTCCTGCGCGTTGAACGGGTAGCCGCCGACCACGATTCTGACGCGTGGCGACGCGCCTTCGGTGCGTACTTGGTTGACGATATGCCGCACGATCGGCAGATGGGTGGTCAAGGTCACCGACAGGCAGAGGACATCGGCATGGGTGGCATCGATCAATTTCAGCAAATCCCGGTGCGGGACGTTGGCGCCGAGAAAGTGGCTGTCCCAGCCTGCCAGTTCGAAGCAATCGGCCACCATCCGCAGGCCGATCTCGTGCAGCTCATCGCCCACGCACGCAGCCACCACCGTCCGACCGATGCGCTCGGTGGTGAATATCCGCGCCGACAGCCGACCCATCAACAGCTGGATCACCGCGGTGCAATAGTGTTCCTGCGCCACCGAAAGCTGGTTGATCTGCCACAGGCGGCCGACCTCGCGCAGCAGGGGCTGAAACAGCAGCAGATAGATATCCATGATATCGGCGCCGTCGCCGGCCACCCCCTCCACCAGCTCAATCGCCTGCCCCCGGCGACAGGCCAGCAAATGTTCCAGCAACTGCCGCGCCAGGTCGTCCCAGTGGCTGTGCGCCGCCAGATAACTCGCCGGCTGATCCGACAGGGACGGCAGCCGATCCAGCACCGCGTGCAGATAATCGGCCGCAACGCCCGCATCGGGACAGTCCTCGAGCTCCTGCAGGACTTCGGCGAGAAAACCGAACTGGGCACTCAGGTCGTCGAGCGGAATGTTCAGACCGGCCAACAAGCCCTTCAACCACCCCACGTAGTTGTTGAACAGCCCCGGCATGCGGGTGGCCACCGCCTCGGCCAGATACAGGATGTGATGGCGCGCATCGGCCTCGCATTTGCCGCGGCCGCGCGCGCCATAACGCCGCTCCAGGTCGGGGGAAGCCCGGAACTGACGCTCCACCACCCGCGCCGCGATGGCATCGCGCGCGCGCGCGAAATCACACGGCGCGTAGCCGGACGACTCAGGAACAGACATGCGTGAAGTAGCGGATTTGGGTTCGGCCCCGGACCAGCTTCAAGCCTTTGGGAATACCGACATGCGAGTCGCTGTAGGCGTGGCTGCGGTGCCACTTGCGATAGCTGGCTTCATCCTCCCAGTAGGTGATCAACCAGAACTCGGCCGCATCCTCTTCGGGCTGGACGACGTCCATGCGCACGAATCCTTCCACCTCGTCGACCTGGTGCGGGCGATTGCGGAACGCGGCGAGCACCTCGGCCTGCATGCCGTTGGCCACCGCAAAGCGGCTGATCGCGACAAAGCCATCGTCGGTCACTTGTTGCCCTCCTGGTGTGAGTCAAGATCCATGAATACCCATCCGGTTCACGGACTGCCCCGGATGGGAAGACTATACTGGGCTTCGAAGCTGGCATCCAGGCTCGACACCGGCGGGCCGAAATCGTCGACGGTCGCCCGCCCACGATTGCAAAGCTTAGAACGATTCACTCATGTCAAATGGTAGCAAGGGGCGGATTCGAACCGCCGACCCCAGCATTATGAGTGCTGATACCGCTATTTTACCGCCGCTTACTCAGCCTTCCGGAATCTAACTTTCCTATTGTTTTTACAGTCTATTAGGCTTACTCTCCCTTGCAGGGGTCAGGCCAAAAATTACCCTGACTTACTGTTTCCTGCTTACTTGGTGCTTACTTGGGACCGAAGTAAGCAAACGCGAGGAAGCCGAACCATGCCAAAAATCACCAAGCGAACCGTTGGCGCGACCAAGCCGGCCGACAAATCTGTTTTCGTCTGGGATGACGAAATCAAGGGATTCGGGCTACAGGTCTTTCCTACCGGGGTTAAGTCGTTTGTTTATCAATACCGCACCCCCGAAGGTCGCACCCGGCGCGGTTCACTCGGTCAATACAGCGACACGAACACCGCCGAGCAGGCACGCAAGAAAGCGAAAAAGTGGCGGCGAACGGTCGAGGATGGCGGCGACCCGCTGGGCGCGAAACGGGCCGCACGGGATTCGCTGACAGTTTCCGCCATGCTCGATCTGTGGTGCGAGTCGGCCCGCTTCAAAGAGCGTAGCGAAGCAACCCAGGCGAACGATAAAGGACGTGTCGAACGGCACCTTAAGCCAACACTCGGAAAAATCTATCTCCACAAACTGACAGCCGAGGATGTGCGCAAGGCGTTTGCCAAGATCCGCGACGGCAAGACGGCGGCGAACATCAAGACCGGACCCAGGGGCCGCGCCATTGTGCGAGGCGGCGAAGGGGCGGCGCGTATGGCAATCCGGGTATTGCGGGCCGCGATGAACTGGGCGGTTTCCGAAGGGCTGGCGGCGGATAATCCTGCCCAGTCGGTCAAGATCGGTAGCGACCGAACCCGCGACGTGATTCTGGAAAGACCTGAACAATATAACTCTCTGTTTCGCACCATCGATCAGATGGAAAATGAGAAACGCCTTGGCGCTGCCGTCGCTGATGCGATCCGCGTTATCGCTCTGACGGGCGCCCGTCGCGGCGAGATAGCCGGTTTGCGCTGGTGCTACGTCAATCTGAAAAACGGTGTCCTAACGCTGCCACCAAGCGCACACAAGACCGGCAAGGCGACAGGCAAGCCACGCATTATCGGACTACCCGCCGCCGCACAAGCCATCATCGCCAAACAGCCAAAAGGCAAACCGGATGGCTATGTGTTTCAGCCGTCGAAGGGCGAAGGCCCTCTCTCACTCTCAAAGCCTTGGCGGGAGATTCGCAAGGAAGCTCATTTACCAGAGGGGATCGGGTTGCATGGGCTAAGACACAGCCTAGCCAGCAGCATGGCCATGAACGGCGCACAGGCGGCGGAGATCATGACGGCACTGGGTCACCGGCAGCTTGCCACAGCGCAGAAGTACGTGCATTGGGCGCAGGATGGTCGCGCAACACTGGCGGAGAAAGCCAGCGCGCATATCACGGGAGCGTTGACCGGCGGCCAGAAAGCCAAGGTTGCGCCGATTAAGAGGCGTCCCCGTGAGCAATGAGCGCAACGCGCTCGAAGTGCTGTCAAACATAACCGGTTTCGCCGATCAGCCGGACGAGCACCGCACCGCGCTGGTGAAACGCCTGGCCCAGGTTCTGGACTTGGCAGATGTGCAGCGCAAAGAAAAGGCTTTCAAGCCGCCGCCGGGCATAACACAAACAAACAGGCAGATTGGCCCGCCGTGCACTGCCCTGGAATGTGTTCGTGACAAGACAGCGCAGATCAACCATGCTGCAGCCGTGAATCGGCCGCTGAGGGAAGGCGACATACCGGGCGCGTCGGCGGATAACGCCGAGACCTTCCACGGCGTCGCTGGTGCGCTGTTGGACCATATTGACAGCCTTCAACAAGCGCCCACCAACCAGACTAATCAACTCCGCACAGCCTTGGACAAGGCCCGCAATCGGATAGAGCAATTGGACAACGCGACTTTCCGCAGAGTCGATAGCGGCCTCACTGAAGACGATATGCTGCAGGCGCCGCGGGAACTTGTCACAGTCGTTCACTACCTGGCTGGCGTCTTGCTCAACCACATACAAACCTTGTCAACTGAAGGATCGGCACCCGGCGCGCAGGGCGATTTCACCCGGTTTCTTGCCAGCGAGCTCAGCTTGATCTACACATACGCCGCACGGACCAAACCAACCAGGCGCACAGATTGGAATAACGGCAAGACCTACGGGCCGTTTTACGATTTCGTCGCTGGGGTGCTAAAAAAAGCAGACATTCGCAGACCGGGGGCCGACCATATCGTTCGCCTGGCAACAGACCATCAACCGGACCTCCGACCCATCCGCATAATCGGCTGATTCACGCCCAGCTCTCGCAGGGCAAATTCTTGCCCGAATTTCACCATTGGACCTCCGGTTGTCGTGACAGCATGCTGCCTATCACGACATTCACACTACCGGAGGCTACTGATGATAGACCCACACTATATCACCCGTGCCGAGGCTGCCGCCTACCTGACAGAGCGCGGACTCAGAACTTCAAAAAATACCTTACAGAAATGGGCGGTGACCGGCGGTGGCCCGGTCTATCGTCGATACGGCAATCGCGCTGTCTATACCATCGCCGACCTGAACGCCTGGGCGGATAAGCGTATGGGCCCCGCGCGCACGTCGACGAGCGGCGCCGCATGAACCCAACCAACGCGCAAAACCGTGCACCCGCAGTTCGCTTGGCGTTGGAAAATACTCGGCAACAAACAGCGACCGCCGCCCTGGCTGCTGCTGATCGCGTGCTAATGAGCTGGCTACCTGATGGCAGGCTTCGTGGGGTTGAGTATGTCGCACGGAACCCAACCCGCGCCGACAACGCTGCCGGTAGCTTTTCCATTAACACGGTGACTGGCCGCTGGTCCGATTTCGCTACCGGCGACGCGGGCGGGGATCTGGTCTCCCTGGTGGCTTATCTCGAGCGATGCAGCCAAGGTGAGGCCGAAAGCAAGCTGGCTGAATTTCTTGGGTTGTCACCTGAAAGCGCGGTTACACCAGTTACGCCGGTTACACCCCGAAAGAAAGATAGGAAAAACAAGGCTGTTGCCGCTGAAGAGCGTATAACCGCCCCCGGTAACAGGACGGTTACACCGGTCACACCCCATGCTGCACCGACGCTGTCGGCTACGTTCACTCACCCGAAGCACGGAGAGCCATCACAGATTTGGACCTATCGCGCGAAAGACGGCCGGCCGGCTTTCCACGTCTGCCGGTTCGATACGTCTGCCGGCAAGAAAATCCTGCCGCGCAGTTTCCACGATAACGCGTGGCGCTGGAAAGGCGCACCCGCACCACGACCACTTTATAACCTGCACCACCTGGCCGACCGACCGGACGCGCCGGTACTGGTAACCGAAGGCGAGAAAGCTGCCGACGCGGCCGCCGGTCTGTTTCCTGACTGCGTGACCACCACCACACCGAACGGCGCAAAGGCTGCCAGCAAGGCCGACCTGTCTCCTTTACGCGGCCGACGCGTGCTGATCTGGCCGGATAACGACGACCAAGGCACCGCGTATGCTGAAACGGTTGCAGACTTGGCGCACGCGGCCGGTGCGCTCGATGTAAAAGTGTTGCGCCTGAACGCGTTACCGGGGCCGCTGCCACCCAAAGGCGACGCAGCCGACGTTAACGGCTGGACAGCGAAAACCGGCGCGGCACTACTGGCCGACGCGGGCGCGTGGCAGGCGATCCAGAAACCGGCAGTGCGGGCCCTGCCGGCACGTTTTACCCTGGACGCGACCGGCGTTCATTACCAGGGCACCAGCAAAGACGGCGAAGCGCTACCGCCGGCCTGGATATGCTCACCGCTGCACATAACCGCAATGACGCGCGACGCCGACGGCAACGCCTGGGGGCGGCTGCTGGAATTCCACGACCAGGACAACCGACCGCACCGCTGGGCTATGCCGCTGGAACTGGTGGCGGGAGATGGCGGCGAGTACCGACGCGCGCTACTGTCAATGGGCCTGGAAATCGCGCCTAGCCTTCAAGCGCGGCAACACCTGACAGAGTACATACAAACCGCACCGGTTACGGCTCGGGCGCGCTGCGTGCAAAAAACCGGCTGGCATGATGGCGTGTTTGTGCTGGCCGACGAAACGCTGGGGGAAAACGGCGAGCGCATCCTGTTACAAAGTTTGAACGAACCGCCAGCCAGGAGTACTGCCGGCACACTTGAGCAGTGGCGCGACGAACTGGCCGCCCTATGCGTGGGTAATTCGCGGCTGACCCTGGCGGTATCCGCCGCCTTTGCGGCCCCCCTTCTCGGCCTCACAGGCGACGATTCGGGCGGGATCAATCTGCAAGGTCAAAGCAGCACCGGCAAGACAACAGCGCTGTCAGCGGCTGTTTCTGTGTGGGGCGGTCCTGAGTATTTACAACGCTGGCGAGCGACCACAAACGGTCTTGAAGCAGTCGCACAGACGCACAATGACGCTCTGCTGTGTCTTGACGAACTGGCACAGATGGACGCGCGCGAAGCCGGTGAGGTTGCTTATATGTTGGCTAACGGGACCGGGAAACAACGCGCGCGCCGCGATGGCTTGGCGAGGCCGAAGGCGACTTGGCGGCTACTGTTTCTGTCGGCCGGCGAAATCGGATTGGCGCAGCACATGCGCGAAGTTGGTAAGCGTGCACGCGCTGGGCAAGAGGTACGGCTTGCCGACATTCCCGCGGACGCCGGCACTGGGTGCGGGTTGTTTGAGACCCTACACGGCCACCCGAATGGCGCTGCTTTGGCTGACGCGTTGAAAGAGGCTGCGCGTACCTGCTACGGCACCCCTGCCCGCGAATACTTGCGCCGCTTGGTGGCCATACCGGGCGACAAACTGCGCGAGCGCTTGCGCGCGCTGCGGGGTGACTTCGTCGAGGAAAACCTGCCCCGAAAGGCTGATGGCCAAGCGCGGCGCGTTGCAGACCGGTTCGCCCTGATAGCCGCCGGCGGTGAGCTAGCAAGCAGTCTGCACCTGACCGGGTGGCACCAGGGCGAAGCCACAAGCGCGGCCCGCACCTGTTTCGCGGCCTGGCTGGAGAACCGGGGCGGCGCTGGTGCCCAGGAGGAATGCACCGCGCTTGCTCAAGTTGCGCAGTTTTTCGAGTTACATGGGGAGAGTCGCTTTTCCTCTATGGACGGCAGCGACGGCCCGCGCACAATCAACCGTGCTGGCTTTAAGCGAGTCACTGCCGGAAGGACCGAATACTTTGTTCTGCCACAGGTTTTCAAGGCGGAGGTCTGCAACGGCCTAGATGCCCGCTATGTCGCCCGGCTGTGCGTCGAGCGCGGTCTAATCGAGCCGCGCAGCAACGGGCAGCCGAGCAGCCCGCACCGCTTGCCGGAGTTAGGCACCGTCACCTGCTATCGATTTGTTCGAGTCGGGGCGGAATGATGAGGACCGACTACTTTGCCGACCTAATCGCGTTGCCGGAGACCGTAACCGCCGTAACCGCGCCGCAGCCGGCACCAGTTACAGCTTCCCAGTCTAGCTATGCCGGGCGGATCAACAAGTTAGGCGATCGAGAAAGCGCTGTAACCGTTGTAACTGACGTAACCGCTGAAAACATGCGGCGGCGGCGCTACGCCTACTGCTACAAACTCCGAGGTGATGAAGGCGGCGGGACCTATCTGACGAATGCACAGACAATCAGCGCCGCCCGCGATGAGTTGATGAAAGTTTACGGCAGCCGTTTGGCGGTGGTTGCCACATGGAATCAAGATTGACCCCCCATCACGAGGGTCAGTCAGGGGTTGTGCCGGCCCCCAGCCCAGGGCTCCGCTGGGTTGCCCCAAGGCACTTTTTCTCACCGATCCAGCGAGGCAATTATGACCGGCAAAACTGAAGAAACCCTAAGCTGCCAGACATCCGACGAAGCAGCAAGTCGTCTGGCCGAGACGGAAGCGGCCCTCGAGGTCACCAAGGCACAGCTAGAAACTCTCCAGGCTGACCGTGAGTCAGCACTCATCGTCGGCGGCAAGAAGCTAGACGACCACGACAAGGCTACCACCCTAGCGCGCAGAGAAATCGAACGGCTGCTTTCGGTCAAAAAGCATTTGGAGGCGCGGCTGGTTGAGCTAACTGATTTTAAAAACAAACAAGCCGCAGCCAGTGTCTTGAAGAGCGCTCTCAAGGCGCAAAAGCGCGGGGTGGAAATTTATGGGGAGTTTTCCCAGCACGCCACACGTATCGGGAATCTACTGGAGGAACTTCGGCAGATCCACGATGAGATCAATGCGGCACACGACGTCGCGGCCCAGGCCGGTCTCGACTGTGGCAGCCTTCAGCTCCCGCATTGGGCGTTGTCGGAACCGGACCAACACACTCCAGCAGAATATCAGGACGGGCCAACGGTAAAAAAACCGGTCTACAAATTTGAAGGCGGCGTGGGGGAAATTGTGGGGTACGAGGACATAACCACACGGGTGGTAAGGACGGAAGCATCACTCATAATTGGGCGAAAGGCCATTGATCTTACGGGAGCCAAAATTGTGCTGCCTGACCCAATGGACTGCAAAAAAATGATCGTTAGAGCAAATTCATGGAAGGCCTAGGGTAACCCGCGGGTCCTTCCTGAGTGTTTACAGGATAGGGGTGGACGAAGTCCGGAGTTTTTCTAGAGTCAGAATAACGGTTTACGGTTTGTTGTTTTTGTTAATCAGCGGTGTAACGGCTAAAACAGACAGGAGATTGATACCATGAAAACTTCCTACATAGACCTTGAACACAAGCACGACGAAGCGCACGCCCTCGCACATTCGCTTTCGACCTGATGTGGTCCAGTCAGGATGACGCGAACGCTGATCAGGTTCGCATGATCGGGCGCAGTGGTGCGGCAGCTACCGAGAAAATGAATAAAGCCTTTAACAAGCTATTGCGGATGTATGTCAAAGAATACAGGGCGCGCAAGGCGCTGGAAGCAGAGAGGGCGCAGTCATGAGCGACATATACAACCGACTAATGGAAGCGGAGAACCCGGGCAAAGTAATTGAGTTTGCCAAGCTGTTGTCGGACCTTCCACGGCAGGACTTTGAAAGGCTGACCACATTGATAAAGCTGGCTGTGGAGAATGACCCTCACGCGCTGGACCTTCTAAGTGAATTCGGGCGCGGAGATATTGAACTTCAAACAATGCGGGGCAAACTTGACCAGTTGCGTGCTCAGGCATAGGGAATACGGCCCCGCTTCGGCGGGGCTTTTCAATTCGAACGAAGTTTATGCAGGTCGATAAATACTACAGGCAGACGCCGTTGCTTGTTCTTCTCTGTATCCAACACCGTGAATCCTATTCGCCGGTAAAAGCTGAGCGCGCTAGCTTTCGATTCCGCCACTAAAAACCGGCAACCGATGCGCGGCATGATGTCCTGGCGGGCAACGGAAATCGCGAACTGCACCAAAGCATCGCCGTACCCACGGCCACGGATGCGTTGATCTATCGCCAGCCGGGCAATCTTCACGGCTGGGAAGTCGTTGTAGCGATTCGCGGCCTCGCAGTCGTCCAGGGTGTGCGTATTACCCAGCTTGATTTCACTGCACATCAAAGTGACATATCCCCATATCGTGGGATCTTGCTCATCTGGCACCAAGACGTAGCTGCGGGCAACGTTCGCCCGGTGAAATTCCTTTGCGCATTTACGCAGAAACGTCTTGAGGGGTGCGGATTCCGGGCTGCCAAGAGAAAGGCCGGTGACACGATCACCGGCCTGAATTTCTCTAAGTATGAGTTGTTCTGGAAGAGCCAACGAAGGCGGTTACGACCTGTCGCGCGCACGCAGGACGACTCGGCCGGTTTTTTCGAACTCGGCGCGCAGTCTGTCGCCCTTCTCGGCGGAAGCGATCGCTGCTTTTTTCGGGCGACCATAGGTGACCTGCCGACGGAACGTCTCGGCTTCTTTCCCCGATAAAACTACACCGCCGAATACAGTGGATTTTACGGCCATCGCTCTACTCACCTTGCCAGATTGGAAGCTAATTCTATCTTACTATGTCGGCAGCCAGCAGCGATAGTTTCGCCAAATCAACAAGCGCTGCAGCATGCTGGAATCCACTCCTTCTGCTTACTTGGCGCTTACTTGAACGCAGGTTAAAAAATTATATGCCTGTAACTTATTGATTATTGGTAGCAAGGGGCGGATTCGAACCGCCGACCCCAGCATTATGAGTGCTGTGCTCTAACCAACTGAGCTACCTTGCCAAGACTTTCATACGGCCGGCCCGGACGGGTCGGCGCGAAGAAGAGGCGAAATTGTAGGGATTCCGCCGCCGCCTGTCCAGTTCAGACGTTGAAGCGGAAATGCATGACGTCGCCGTCGCGGACAACGTAGTCCTTGCCTTCGAGGCGCAGTTTGCCCGCCTCCTTGGCACCCTGCTCGCCCTGACAGGCGATGAAATCCTCGTAGGAAGTCACCTCGGCGCGGATGAAGCCTTTTTCGAAATCGGTGTGGATCACGCCGGCGGCCTGGGGCGCGGTGGCACCGATCGGCACCGTCCAGGCGCGCACCTCCTTCGGCCCGGCGGTGAAATAGGTCTGCAGGCCCAGGAGGCGATAGCCGGCGCGGATCACGCGGTTCAGGCCGGGCTCGTCGAGCCCGAGTTCGTCGAGGAACACGCGCTGCTCGTCGGCGTCCAGTTCCACCAGCTCGGCCTCGATCGCGGCGCACACCGCGACCACCTCCGCGCCCTCGGTGCGCGCCAGGTCGGCGACCGCCTCCAGGCGCGGATTGTCGCTGAAGCCGTCCTCGGCGACGTTGGCGATATAGAGCGTCGGCTTCAAGGTCAACAGGTGCAGGTCGCGCAGCCGCTCCAGCCGCTCGGCGTCCAGGCCGAGCGAGCGCACCGGCCGCCCCGCATCCAGACAGGCCTTGACCGCTTCCAGCGCCTGGAGTCGCGCCTTGGCGTCCTTGTCACCGCTCTTGGCCACCTTGGCGGTGCGCAGCAGATTCTTTTCCACCGTTTCCAGGTCGGCCAACGCCAGCTCGGTGTTGATGGTCTCGATGTCCGACAGGGGGTCCACCTTACCCTCGACATGGACGACGTTCTCGTCCTCGAAACAGCGCACCACGTGCACGATGGCATCGGTCTCGCGGATATTGGCCAGGAACTTGTTGCCCAGCCCCTCGCCCTTGGAGGCGCCGGCCACCAGGCCGGCGATATCGACGAACTCCATGGAGGTGGGAATGACCCGCTCGGGCTGCACCAGCTCCGCCAGGCGCTCCTGGCGCGGGTCCGGGACGGGCACCACGCCCACGTTGGGATCGATGGTGCAGAACGGATAGTTCTCCGCCTGGATGCCGGCGCGCGTGAGCGCGTTGAACAGGGTCGATTTGCCGACATTCGGCAGACCGACAATGCCACATTTGAATCCCATAAACCTGTCTACTCGCTACGGCTGTGCAACTGGTGCATGGCCTTGTCCATGGAACCGGCGAGCACCAGCGGCATGACCGCCAGCGCGCTGTCCATCGCCTCGTCGATCAGTTTCCGGTCGTCCTTGCCGGGCGCCTTCAGCACGTAGTCCACCACCTGACGCTTGTCGCCAGGATGGGCGATGCCAATGCGCAAACGGTGAAACTCCCTGGCGCCAAGATGGCTGATAAGATCGCGCAAGCCGTTATGCCCCCCGTGTCCGCCGCCGCTCTTCAGGCGCGCGACGCCGGCGGGCAGGTCGAGCTCGTCGTGCACCACCAGAATCTCGTCGAGCGGGATACGGAAGAACTGCATCAGCGCCCGCACCGCCTGTCCGCTGCGGTTCATGAAAGTCAGCGGCTTTTGCAAGCGGCAATCGTGGCCTCCCAGGCGACAGCGCGCCACCTCGCTGTGAAAGCGCGCCTCGGCGCGAAAATCCTGCCGACAGCTTCGTGCCAGGGCATCCACAAACCAAAACCCGGCGTTATGCCGGGTGCTCTGGTACTCGGCACCGGGATTGCCCAGGCCGACAATCAGCTGGATCTGCGCCACTTGCGCGGGTATCAGCTCTCGCCTTCGGGTGTCTCGCCACCTTCCTCGGCCGCTTCGCTATCCTCGTCCGCGCCACCACGGCGGGCATGGATGGAGACCACCGGCAGATCGTGGCCTTCGCCACGCGCCAGCTCGACCAGGCTGCCGCTTTCCGGCAGCTTGAGGTCGGTCAGGTGCACCGATTCGCCGACATTGAGCGACGAGATATCCACCTCGATGAACTCGGGCAGATGCCGCGGCAGCACCTCCAGCTCCACTTCGATCATTTCGTGGTTGACCATGCCGCCACCGGTCTTGACGCCGGGCGCCACGTCCTCGCCGATGAAATGCAGCGGCACGTGCACGCGGATCGGCTGATTCTCGTTCACGCGCTGGAAATCCATGTGCATGATCACGGGCTTGGAGGGGTGGCGCTGCATGTCGCGCAGCACCGCCTTGGTCGCCTTGCCGTCGACCTTGACGGTGAGAATGTGCGAATAAAAGGCTTCGTGATCCAGACGCTTGAGCAGTTCGCTGTGCACCAGCGAAATGCTCTGCGGATCCTCATCGCCGCCATAGACAATGGCCGGCACTTTACCGTCACGACGCAGGCGGCGGCTCGCACCTTTCCCCTGGTCCGATCGTGACTCGGCTTCGAGTTCGAAAATAGACATCATTTGTCTCCACTAAAGTTACAACACTCCCCCGCGACCAGGGGAGACCGATGTCAGTCCATGAACATGGAACTGACGGATTCCTCGTTGCTGATGCGACGGATCGCCTCAGCCAGCATTTCGGCCACGCTCAACTGACGGATGCGCGTACAGGCCTGCGCGTCCGGACGCAGCGGGATGGTATCGGTCACCACCAGCTCGTCGAGCTCGGAGTTGCGGATATTCTCGATCGCCTTGCCCGACAACACCGCGTGCGTGCAATAGGCCAGCACCCGCTGCGCGCCGTGCTGCTTCAGCGCCTTGGCCGCCTGACACAAGGTGCCGGCGGTATCCACCAGGTCGTCGATCAACACGCAACTGCGGTTCTCGACCTCACCGATGATATGCATCACCTTGGCCACGTTGGCCTTGGGGCGACGCTTGTCGATGATCGCCAGCTCGGCGTCATCCAGCCGCTTGGCCATGGCGCGCGCCCGGACCACGCCGCCGACGTCCGGCGAGACCACCATCAGGTTCGGATACTTCTGCCGCCACACGTCGCCCAGCAGAATCGGCGAGGCATAGACGTTGTCCACCGGCACGTCGAAAAAACCCTGGATCTGCTCCGAGTGCAGGTCGACGGTCAGCACCCGGCTGGCGCCGACGTCGCCGATCATCTTCGCCACCACCTTGGCGGTGATCGGCACCCGCGCCGAGCGCGGCCGCCGGTCCTGGCGCGCGTAACCGAAATATGGAATCACCGTGGTCACGCGCGCGGCCGAGGCGCGCTTGAGCGCGTCGACCATCACCAACAGTTCCATCAGATTGTTGTTGGTCGGCGCGCAGGTCGGCTGCACCACGAAGACGTCGCGTCCGCGCACGTTCTCCATGATCTCGACCATGATCTCGCCATCGCTGAACTCGCTGACCACCGCCTTGCCCAGGTTCAGGCGCAGGTGGTTGGCGATCGACTGCGCCAGCGGCGGGTTGGCATTGCCCGAGAACACCATCAGACGGCTGTCCGCGTCTGCGGCGGGAATACCTCTCATCGTCCTGCCATCCGGGTTGTACATAGCATCCTGGTCCGGGGTTGCAGCCACTGCGGGACGCGCCGCGTCGACTCATTACATTGGGTCACGTAAAAACTTATGGCTGGGGCGGCAGGATGATTCGGGACTGCGTCCCTCACCCCTTCGGGGCCGGCTGCGCCGTTCAAATCCGCCAGGCGGATTTGTCGAACCCTGAGGTTCTCATCCTGCCGCCTTGCCACCGCAGCGGATTTACCACCGCAGCGGGCAACGCCGTAATAAAAAACTTATGGCTGGGGCGGCAGGATTCGAACCTGCGCATGCTGATACCAAAAACCAGTGCCTTACCGCTTGGCTACGCCCCAACATTCCTGCCCTTCGTCGCGTGACACCGCTCCAGCAGAGGAGAGCGGTTGCAGCCCCGCGCCACGAAGCCTTTCCAGGGCGCCGGCACGCGCCCCAACAGCTCCTCGGCCTGGGCGCGATCGTCACAGCGGGCGAACACACAGGCACCGCTGCCCGTCATTCGCGCCGGCTGATATTTTGACAGCCAATCCAACGCCTTAGCGACCTGCGGATAACGCCGTACCACCACCGGCTGCAACTGATTGGTACCCGCGCCCGAGAGAAAGTCGGGTATTCTGAGGCTGGGGCCGTTACGTGTCAATGCGGGGTCGGAGAATACCTCGGCGGTGGCCACCCTGACCTGCGGGTCGACGATCAGATACCAGGGCTGTGCGAGCGTCGGCAGCGGCGTGAGGCGCTCGCCGACGCCCTCGGCCCAGGCGGCGACGCCGCGCACGAACACCGGCACGTCGGCGCCGAGCGTCAGGCCTATTTCGGCCAGCTGATCGACGCTCAACCCCAGCGCCCAGAGTTCGTTCAGCGCTACCAGCGTGGTGGCGGCGTTCGAGCTGCCCCCGCCCAACCCGCCGCCGGCCGGCAGCGATTTTTCCACCCGGATCGACGCCCCCCGGTGCCCGCCGGCGAGCACAGCCAGGCTGGCCGCCGCCCGTTCGATCAGATCCGCGCCGGGCGCGATCCCGGGCAGCCCGCCCTCGAGCTCGATACCCGGCGGGCCGTCGGTGGAAAACCAGAGCCGATCGCCGACGTCGAGAAACTGGAACACCGTCTGCAGCTCATGGTAACCGTCGGCGCGCCGCCCGAGGACGTGCAGAAAAAGATTGAGTTTGGCGGGCGCCGGCCAGGCCGATTCGCCGCCCACGAACGGCTTCAAGGCACTTGCCATGCATCCACCAGCACCTTCACCCGCAGGTCATCGCGGGTCAGCTGCAGGCGCTCGGGGAGTTGATAATTCTGGGTGCGACCATAGCGCCGGTAGGCGATCTGCCAGCCCTGCTGGCGCAACGATTGCAGGCGGCCCTGCTCGTCCCAGTCGAAAACCGCCGCGGCGTCGGCGACCGGCAGGCCGCGCAGCCAATCCTGCAAACCCCGCACCGGCAGGCGCCAACCGGTTTCGGCCAACAACAGCTGGTCGACACTCCGGGCGTAGACGGGCTGCCGGTCGGCGCGTCGCAACCATACGCCGGCCGGATCGCCACTCAACTCCACCGCGCCCTGGCCAAAGGGGCCACGCAGGCGCAAGCGGTAATTTCCGCCTTGCTGGCGCCAGTCGAATGCCGCCTGCCAGCCCTCGTCGCCATTGTGGATGGCGACCCGGCCACGCGCCTCCCAGCTGGTCAGGGATTGCACCTGCGCCTGGTGAGCCTGCCAGGCGGCGGCCGGCGCCGGCTCGGCCGGTGGCGGGCGGGTGGCGCACGCATGCAGCAGCAACACCAGCGGCACCAGTGCCAGGCGCCAGAGCCTCCGCGATCCCGATTCGGCGCGCCGAAACCCCATCGGGCTCACCTCACCGCTGATAGCGGCGCACAGTATCTTCCAGTACCCGATCACCCGGGTCCGCCTTGCGCGCCGCGCCCCACAAGGCCTTGGCCTGGTCGCGATCGCCCAGCGCCCACATCACCTCGCCCAGATGCGCGGCGATTTCGCTGTCCTTGGTCATGTCGTAGGCCTTTTGCAAGTACTCCCGCGCCTCCTGCAGGCGGCCCAGGCGGTAGAGCACCCAGCCCATACTGTCGATCACCGCCGGGTCATCGGGGGTCTGCGCCAGCGCCTTCTGCACATAGCCCAACGCCTCCTGATAGCGATCGGTGCGATCGGCCAGGGTATAGCCCAGGGCGTTCAGCGCGCGCGCATTGTCCGGCTCGAGTTTCAGCACATGGCGAAAATCCTTTTCCGCCTGCTGCAGGCGGTCGAGCCGCTCGGCCACCAACGCCCGCGCATAGAGAATCTCGACATCGTCGGGCTGGCTGCCGAGATATTCGCTGTAGAGCTGAAAGGCCTGCTCGTTCCAGTCGATCTGCGACAGGATCTCGCCCTCGACCAGATACATCCGCTGGGTTTCGCCGGGGTGGGTCAGGCGCACCCGCCGCAAACGCTCGCGCGCCTCCTGCACGTCACCGGCCAGGGCGTCGAGGCGCGCCATGCGGATCTGCACCTCCAGCCAGTGGTCCCCTTCGTCGACCTTGCGGTACCACTGCATGGCCTGCTCGGGTTTTTTCTGCTCCTCGGCGATGGCACCCAGATAGTAATACGCCTGCTGGATCTGGTATTCCATCGTCACCAGTTGCTGGAACAGCTTGCGCGCCTCGTCCAGCTCGCCGGCTTCCAGCGACAACAGCCCCAGCGAGTACACCACCTGGCCGTTTTCGGGTTGCGCCTTGAGCAGCTTGCGGTACTGCGCCCGGGCGGCTCCGAAATCGTCCAGATCCACCAGCAGGCGCGCGTAGGCCAGGCGCAGGTCGGTATCCTCGGGATGGCGCTGCAAGGCGCCTTCGAGGCCGCTGCGGGCGCGTTCCTTGCGGCCCTGCTTGAGATCGATCTGGGCCTGCAGAATCAGCGCCGGCACCCAGTCCGGCCGGAGCTCGAGCGCGCGCGCCACTTCACGCTGCGCCAGCTCCCACTGCTGGGCGTGGACGGCGAGACGGGAGTAGGTGAAATGCGCCTCGGGGTCATCCGGGCGCAGGTCCGCCAAGGCCTTCATGACTTCCAGCGCCCGTGCACTGTCGGGCTCGCGCGCCAGCAGGCCCAGCAGCGCCTGATAGGGGTCAGTATCTTCGTTGGCGTGCGTCAGCAGATACTGGAACTGTTCCAGCGCCTCCTGGGTGTGTTGGGTGCGCAAGGCCAGCACCGCCAGCGACTGGCGCGCTTCCAGGCTTTCCGGGTCGAGTACCACCCAGCGACGGGCGGCCTCCAGCGCCAGCGCCGGCTGTTTGGCGAACACGGCGATTTTCAGCGCCCGTTCGGCGATCCGGGGGTCGCGGCTGCGCCGCGCCGCGTCCAGATAGCTGGCGCCCGAGATGTCCAGACGGCCGCGCTGACCGGCAATTTCGCCCAGCAGAACATCGTAGAGCAGTGGCGCGGTGAGCACATCGGCCGCTGGCGCCGCGGACGCCGCCCCGGTCGGGGTCTGGGCCTGATCCGGCGGCGCCGTCGTCGGTGCCGGCGCCGCGGCCGGAGCCGCCGGCTCGGACGGAGTGGGTTTGGGAGACAATTGCTGGCAGGCGGCTAACCAGACACTGACGAGGCTCAGCGCGAGAGCACGAAGAAATGTCATTTTATTAGTAATACCAATCATCTTGTTGAAAACAGGGTTTCCGCCAACAAAGTCAGCACTATACGTCAAAGCAACAGGAAGCTACAGCGACCCAGGTCGCTTGTATTCGCCCTTGGCATGGCTCAGAATTTCCAGTTTGTGCTGACCGTCCTACTTCCATGTCTCTGATCGCGCTCGGGATCAATCACCGTACGGCCCCCGTGGAACTTCGCGAGCAAGTCGCCATCACGGGCGAGCGGATCACCGCCGCGCTGCGCGGGCTGGCCGCCCTGCCCTCGGTGACCGAAGTGGCGATTCTCTCGACCTGCAACCGCACCGAACTGTATTGCGGCCTGCGCGACGACCAGGTCGAGGCCCTGTGCCAATGGCTGGCCCAGTTCCATGCCCTCGACCCGGCGCAGATCCGCCCCCACCTGTACAGTTTCCCCGATGCCGACGCCGTGCGCCATCTGCTGCGGGTCGCCGGCGGCCTGGATTCGATGATTCTGGGCGAACCGCAGATTCTCGGCCAGATGAAAGAGGCCTATCAAAACGCCAGCGACGCCGGTACCTTGGACGCCGCCCTGGAGCGTTTGTTCCAGCACACCTTTGCCGTGGCCAAGCAAATCCGCACCGACACCGCCATCGGCGAGAGCCCGGTCTCGGTGGCCTTCGCCGCGGTCAGCCTGGCCCGACAGATCTTCAGTCGTTTCGAACAGCACACCGCGCTGCTGATCGGCGCCGGCGACACCATCGAGCTCACCGCGCGTCATCTGCACGAGCAACATCTGGGCCGCATGATCATCGCCAACCGCACGCCCCAGCGCGCCCATCAGCTGGCGGCCCAGTTCAACGGCTTCGGCATCAGCCTGGAGGAGATCCCGGCCCACCTCGCGGAAGCCGATATCGTCATTTCCGCCACCGGCAGCGAGACGCCGATTCTCACCGCCGCGATGATGAAACCGGTGCTCAAACAGCGCAAACACCGGCCGGTGTTCATGGTCGACATCGCCGTGCCGCGCGACATCGATTCGACCCTGGCCGATTTCGAGGACGTCTACCTCTATACCGTGGACGATCTGCAGGAGGTCATCCAGGAGAATCTCAAGTCGCGCGAAGAGGCCGCCCATCAGGCCGAGGAGATCATCGACGTCCAGGTGGAACGCTTCATGGCCTGGCTGCGCGCCCAGGACGCGGTATCGAGCATCCGCAGCTTTCGCCAGCGCAACGAACAGCACCGCGATCAGGTCGTGGCCAAGGCCCGACAGATGCTCGCCAACGGCCGCGACCCCAACGAGGTGATCGGCTATCTGGCCCACACCCTGACCAACAAACTCAACCACATCCCCAGCGTGCAGATCCGCCAGGCCGCCGAAAGCGGCGACGCAGCGTTGCTGGAGGCGGCGCTGCGCCTGTACAACCTGACCCGAGATTGACGTGAACCCATCCCTGCAGAAGAAGCTTGAGTCCATCGTCGAGCGGACCGAGGAGGTCAGCGCGCTGCTCTCCGACCCCGAGGTCATCGCCAACAGCGGCCGCTTTCGCGAACTGTCGGTAGAGTACTCGCAGCTGGCGCCGGTGGTGAGCTGTTTCGAAGCCCTGACGCGCGCGCGCGCCGACGAACAAGCCGCGCGCGACATGCTCAAGGACCCCGACCCGGAGCTGCGCACCCTGGCCGAGGACGAACTGCAACAGGCGCAGTCGCGCCGCCAGGCGCTGGAGCTGGAACTGCAAAGCCACCTGCTGCCGCGCGACCCCAACGACGCCAAGAACGTGTATCTGGAAATCCGCGCCGGCACCGGCGGCGACGAAGCGGCGCTGTTTGCCGGCGATCTGTTTCGCATGTACGCGCGCTATGCCGAGTTGCAGCGCTGGCAGGTGGAAACGCTCAGCGAAAGCGAGGGCGAGCACGGTGGTTACAAGGAAATCATCGCCCGGGTCAGCGGCCAGGGCGTCTACGGCCGGCTGAAGTTCGAATCCGGCGCGCATCGGGTACAGCGGGTCCCGGAGACCGAATCCCAGGGGCGTATCCATACCTCGGCGGCCACCGTGGCGGTTCTCCCAGAGGCCGAAGAGCAGGCCGCGGTGGACATCAACCCCGCGGATCTGAAAATTGACACCTATCGCGCTTCCGGCGCCGGCGGCCAGCACGTCAACAAGACCGATTCGGCGGTGCGTATCACCCATCTGCCCAGCGGCATCATCGTCGAATGCCAGGACGAGCGTTCGCAGCACAAGAACCGCGCCCGCGCGCTGTCGCTGCTGGCCGCGCGCATCCAGGCGGCCGAAGACGAGAAACGCCAGAGCGAGGAGTCGGCGACACGCCGCAACCTGGTGGGCAGCGGCGATCGCTCCGAGCGCATTCGCACCTACAATTTTCCCCAGGGCCGGGTGACCGACCACCGCATCAACCTGACGCTGTACAAACTCGACGAGATCCTGCAAGGCGAGCTCGACCCGATCATCGATCCGCTGCGCAGCGAGGATCAGGCCGATCGACTGGCGGCGCTTGGCGCCGGGGGGTAGGACTGAAAACGCCGGCAACGACTCCAGCGATCGCGCAGGCGCTGCGCCTGGCGCGCGAGCGGCTCGGCGACGCCCCCGGGGCCCGCCTCGATGCCGAAGTCATCCTCTCGCACGTACTGCGCGCCGCGCGCAGCCATCTCCACGCCTGGCCGGAAAAACCCCTCAGCGAGGCACAGAACGAGCGCTTTGTGCAATTGCTGGAGCGGCGCGCCGCCGGCCAGCCGGTCGCCTACCTGACCGGCGAGCGCGAATTCTGGTCGCTGGCGCTCGAAGTCAGTCCTGACACCCTGATTCCCCGCCCCGACACCGAAACGCTGGTGGAACAGGCGCTCGCGGCATTGCCGGTCGACGACCCGCTGCAAGTGGCCGACCTGGGCACCGGTAGCGGCGCCATTGCGCTGGCGCTGGCGCATGAACGTCCGCGTTGGCGGGTGTTGGCCGTGGATCGTCAGGCCGCCTGTGCGCGCATCGCCCGACGCAATGCCGCGCGCCTGGGGCTAGGTAACGTCACGGTGCTGGTCGCCGACTGGTGCCGCCCCTTCGCCAGCGCCTCGCTCGACGCCATCGTCGCCAATCCACCCTATGTCGCCAGCGGCGACCCGCACCTGGAACAGGGCGACGTGCGCTTCGAACCGGGCAGCGCGCTGGTGGCCGGCGACGACGGCCTGGAGGCCATCCGCGCGCTGGGTGCGCAGGCCGGCAGCGTCCTGCGCGCGGGCGGCTGGCTGGGCCTGGAGCACGCCCCCGAACAAACCGAAGAAATCAAAAAACTATTGAAAAAAAATGGGTTTTCGGAAATCCACACGGCCCTCGACCTGGCCGGCCGCGAGCGCTGTACGCTGGCCCGTTGGGGCACCTGAGGCCAGCTCGCCTCGCCGCCGCTTTTCGGCTAGGCTTGGATCATGGAACGACCCAACCCGGGATCCGTGAAGCACCGGGAGATCGGATTCCGCACGCCCCACCCGGACCCGCACCAGGCGCAGACGGCCATGCTGCTGTTGTCCGACCTGGAGGGGGTGCTGCAGGTCAGCGTGGCGCAACCGGACGCCGACAGCCTGGTGGTCAGCTACGATGTGGCCCGCATCGACCTGCATACCATCGAAACGCAGCTCAGAAGATTGGGGCTGCACCTGGACAACAGCCTGCTGGCGAACCTCAGGCGTGCGCTCTATTACTATACCGAGGATAATGAACGTCAGGCATTGGCGGTACACGACGATCAGGAACACGCCACCCGCGAGGTCTTCATGCGCTGCTACCGTTGCCGTGTCCATGGGTGTCGCGACCAGCGACCCGAGCATTGGCGCACCTATCTGTAGCCGGCGAAGCACCGACGGGGCCCGCCTGTTGGCCACCCGGGAGCTGCGCGACGCGCGTCCCGTGCCTGATTCCAGCGACTTATGAACGATCAGCAATTACTACGCTACAGCCGCCAGATCCTGCTGCCGCAGATCGGCTATGAAGGCCAACAGAAACTGCTCGCGGCACACGCGCTCATTGTCGGCGCCGGCGGTCTGGGCTCGCCGGCCGCGCTCTATCTGGCCGCCGCGGGGGTCGGCCGCCTGACGCTGGTCGACCACGACCGGGTGGAACTGTCCAATCTGCAGCGCCAGATCCTGCATGACAGCCGCGACCTGGGCCGCGCGAAAGTCGCTTCGGCCCAGGCGCGGCTCGCCGCGCTGAACCCGGACGTGGAAGTGGTCGCCATGCACCAGCGCGCGCAGGCCAAGGACTTGCGCGCGCTGGTGGCGCAGGCCGACGTGGTGCTGGATGCCAGCGATAATTTCGCCACCCGCTTCGCCCTCAACGCCGCCTGCGTGGCGGGCGCAAGGCCGCTGGTCTCCGGCGCCGCGGTTCGCTTCGAGGGCCAGCTGTCGGTGTTCGAGCCGGCGCGCGCCGACAGCCCCTGCTATCGCTGCCTGTACCGCGACGGCGAGGAGGCCGAGCAGACCTGTGCCGACAACGGCGTGCTGGCACCGGTGGTCGGCGTCATCGGCAGTCTGCAGGCGCTGGAAGCGATCAAACTGCTGACCGGCGCCGGCGATACCCTGTGCGGACGGCTGTTGCTGTTCGACGCGCTGCGCCACGAGTTCCGCAGCCTGCGGCTGCGCCGGGATCCGGCGTGCCCGGTCTGTTCCACCACCGAGGCCACCCAGGCCGCCGGTCGTTGAAGACCGCGCTTTAGACTCCTCGCCGACGGCTGGTTATAGTTAGGCGATGGAGGAAATCGTTCTGCCACGCCAGTTGGTCAACCAGATATTGCACCAGGCACAGGCGTCTCCGGAAGTCGAAGTCTGCGGGCTAATCGCCGCGCGCGACGGGCGACCGGCGCGCGCGATTCCCATCGCCAATGTCTCGCCGCACCCCCAACGCCTGTTCGCCATGGACCCTGCCAGGCAGATCGCCGCCCAGCGGCGCATGCGCGAACAGGGGGAAACGCTCTTCGGCATCTATCACTCCCACCCCCACAGCCCCGCCGAACCCTCAGTTACCGACCTGCGCGAAGCCGGCTACCCCGAGGCGCTTTATCTCATCGTCTCGCTCAATACCCGCGGCGTGTTGGAGATGCGCGGCTTTCGCCTGCACGGCGACGCCGCGGTGCCGGTGCACCTGGAGATCTAGCGCTCAGTGCCGCGTCGGCGGCACCTCCGGCTGATCGGCGGCGGCGAACAGACGCTCGATGTCCACCGCATCGTAAGCGTATTCCTGACGGCAGAACTCGCAGTTCACGCCCACCCTGCCCTGCTCGTTGAGGATGGCGCGCACCTCGTCGTAGCCAAGCCCCCGCAACATGTCCTCGGTGCGCTCTTTCGAACAGGAGCACCGGAAACTCAACGGCTGCGGCTCGAAGACCCGCACATCCTCCTCGTGGAACAGCCGCCGCAACAGGTCCCTGGCGGGCAGTTGCAACAGCTCCTCCCGGGTCAGGGTGTCGCCCAGGAAGACATCGCGGTTCCAGTCCTCGTCCTCCCCCTGACCGGCGGGCAGGCGCTGCAGCAGCATCCCGCCGGCGCGCCCCTCGTCGGCGGCCAGCCACAAGCGCGTATCCAGCTGCTCCGAGCGGCGGAAATAGTCCTCCAGGGTGGCCGCCAGACTCGCCTGCTCGACCGCGACCAGACCCTGGTAACGGTCGCGGCCCTCGCCCGGGTCGATGGTGATGGTCAGGCGCGCGCCGGTGCCGACCTGGCGCTCCAACCCAGCGTCATCCACCTCGCCCTTCCAGTGCGCGAGCCCGCGCAGCGTGCCCTGCGCGGTGACCTCCACCAACAGCAGGCCGACCGGCCCGTCGCCCTGCAATTGCAGCTGCAAATAGCCGTCGATCTTGATCGTCGCCGACAGCAGCGCGGCCGCCGCCAGCGCTTCACCCAGCAGATTTCTCACCGCCGGCGGATAGGCCTGACGCTCCAGCACGGCCTGCCAGCTGGCGTCCAGATGGACCAGCTCGCCGCGCACGTCGGTGTGCTCGAACACGAAACGGTGCAGACAATCGGAATCGCGTGTGACCATGGGGAAACACCGGGCCTTGGGTCACTTGGCCAGCAGGCGTTTGAGAATCTTGTTCACCTCACCCGGATTGGCCTTGCCCTGGGTGGCCTTCATCACCTGACCGACGAAATAGCCCAGCAGCTTCTCCTGCCCGCCCTGATATTGCTCCACCTGGGTGGGATTGGCCGCCAGCACCTCGCGCACGGCCTGCTCGATAGCCCCGCTGTCGGTGATCTGCTCGAGACCCTTGGCCGCGATCACCGTGTCGGCGTCGCCTTCCCCGGCCCACATCGCCTCGAACACCTGCTTGGCGATCTTCCCGGAGATGGTGCCGTCGCTGATACGCCGCAACAGGCCGCCCAGCTGCTGCGCCCCGACCGGGCTGGCGGTGATATCGCGGCCCTCCTTGTTCAGCTGACCGGCCAGTTCACCCATCACCCAATTGGCCGCCAACTTGCCCTCGCCGCCGGCAGCCTGAACCGTCTGCTCGAAGAAATCCGCCAACTCACGGCTGGCGGTGAGGACGCCCGCATCGTAGCGCGACAGCCCGTACTCGGCGCCGAAGCGATCGCGGCGCGCGTCCGGCAATTCCGGCAAGCTGGCGGCGACCTGTTCGATGAAGGCGGCATCGATCTCCAGCGGCAGCAGATCGGGATCGGGGAAGTAGCGGTAGTCGTTGGCCTCTTCCTTGCTGCGCATCGGCCGGGTCTCGTTCTTGTCGGCATCGTACAGGCGGGTTTCCTGCACGATTTCGCCACCGCCCTCCAGCCGGTCGATCTGGCGCTCGATTTCGTAGTTGATGGCGCGCTCGACAAAGCGGAAGGAATTGATGTTCTTGATTTCCGCGCGGGTACCGAACTCCGCCTGGCCCAGCGGCCTCACGGAGACGTTGGCGTCACAACGGAAGGAGCCCTCCTGCATATTGCCGTCGCAGATCTCCAGATAGCGCACCAGGGCATGGATTTTCTTCATGTAGGCGACCGCCTCGGCCGCCGAACGCATATCCGGCTCGGAGACGATTTCCAGCAGCGGCGTGCCGGCGCGGTTCAGATCGATACCCGTTTCGCCGTGAAAGTCCTCGTGCAGCGACTTGCCGGCATCCTCTTCCAGGTGCGCGCGGGTGATACCGATGCGCTTGCTGCCGCCGTCTTCCAGGTCGATGTCCAGATACCCACCGTGCACCACGGGCAGCTCGAACTGGCTGATCTGGTAGCCCTTGGGCAGGTCGGGATAGAAATAATTCTTGCGCGCGAACACCGAGCGCGGCGCCACGGTCGAATGCGTCGCCAGGCCGAACTTCGCCGCCATGCGCACCACCTCGGCGTTCAACACCGGGAGAACGCCCGGCAGGCCGAGATCGACCGCGCAGGCCTGGGTATTGGGCGCCGCGCCATAGGCGGTCGGGGCGCCGGAGAAGATCTTACTTCTGGTGGCCAGCTGAGCGTGGATCTCCAGCCCGATGACGGCTTCCCATTGCATGTTCAAACCTCTGCGCTCATGGCTTCAGTCGGCGAAACCGGCCGGCAGCCGGCGGTGCCAGTCGGTGACTTGTTGGTAACGGTGGGCGACGTTCAACAGCCGGCCCTCGGCGAAATAATTGCCGATCAGTTGCAAGCCGACCGGCAGCCCGTCGACGAACCCCGCCGGGATCGACAGCGCCGGCAGGCCCGCGAGGTTGACGGCGATGGTATAGATATCGGACAGATACATGCTGACCGGATCGCCGGCCTTTTCGCCCAGGCGGAACGCCGGCGCCGGGGCGGTGGGACTGAGGATGACGTCCACCTCGGAAAAAGCGCGGGTGAAATCGTCGCGGATCAGGCGCCGCACCTGCTGGGCCTTGAGATAATAGGCATCATAGTAGCCGGCCGACAGCGCGTAGGTGCCCACCAGGATACGCCGCTTGACCTCGGCGCCGAAACCTTCGCCGCGCGAGCGCACATACAGATCCTCGAGATCGCGCGGATTCTCGCACCGATAGCCGAAGCGCACACCGTCCATGCGCGACAGATTGGACGAGCATTCGGCCGGCGCGACGACATAATAGGCCGGCACCGACAGGGCCGCGTTGGGCAGGCTGATGTCCCGGATCTCGGCGCCGAGACGGCGATACTCCTCCACCGCCGCGGCCACCGCGGCGGCGACGCCCGCATCCAGGCCGTCGCCGAAATACTCCTTTGGCAGGCCGATGGTCAGTCCGGCAAGGTCCCGCTCCAGCTCGGCGCTGTAGTCTTCCAGTGGCCGCTCCAGGCTGGTGGAATCGCGCGGATCGAACCCGGACATCGCCTGCAGCAAGGCCGCGGCGTCGGCGGCACTGGCGGCAAAGGCCCCACCCTGGTCGAGACTGGAAGCGAAGGCGATCATGCCGTAGCGCGACACCCGGCCATAAGTGGGCTTGATGCCGGTGATGCCACACAAGGCCGCCGGCTGGCGGATCGAACCGCCGGTGTCCGTGCCGGTCGCCAGCGGCGCCAATCGGGCGGCCACCGCGGCGGCCGAACCGCCGGAGGATCCGCCGGGCACGCGCTGCGTGTCCCAGGGGTTTTTCACCGGGCCATAGAAACTGGTCTCGTTGGACGAACCCATGGCGAATTCGTCCATGTTGGTCTTGCCCAGCATGACCGCGCCGGCCGCCTTGAGCTTTTCGCTCACCGTCGCGTCATACGGGGCGATGAAGTTGTCCAGCATGCGCGAGCCGCAGCTGGTGCGTACACCCTGGGTGCAGAAGATATCCTTGTGCAGGTAAGGGATACCGGTCAGCGGCCCCGCGTCGCCGGCCCGCAGCCGGCGGTCGGCCTCGCGGGCCTCGCTCAGGGCCTGCTCGGCGCTCAGGGTGATCAGGCAGTTCAACTGGCCGTCGAAGCGCTCGATGCGCTCAAGAAAACAACGGGTCAGCTCTTCGCTGCTGTACTCGTTGCCGCGCAGACCCGCTGCGAGTTCGGAAATCGTCTTCTGAAACATGGCCTATCCGGTTTATTCGATGACTTTGGGCACCAGATACAGGCCGGCCTCGACGCGCGGCGCGATCTGCTGGAACTGATCGCGACAGTCGGCTTCCGTGACTTCGTCGGGGCGCAGGCGCTGGCAGGCGTCCAGCGGGTGCGCCAGGGGCGCGACACCTTCGGTGTCGACCTGCTCGAGCTGCTCGACGAACGCCAGGATAGCGGACAGATTGCTGGCATAACTCTCAAACTCGCCCGCGTCCACGCCCAGGCGCGCCAGGTGGGCGATGCGGCCGACGGCTTCTTTATCCAGTGACATGCGTTGATCTCGATTGGCGACTGCGACGAAAAGGCGAAAGGTAGCATATTTGCCCCACCGGTGGGTATGCGCGCCATCCCGGCCCGATCGGCGCCAAGCCGTAATCCGCTTGCCCGTTCCGGTCCCGGTTGTGTTAGATTACAACCTTTTATAACGACGCCAGGATCCAGCCGTCCATGTTCAGAAGTCTGATGGGGATGTTCTCCAACGATTTATCCATCGATCTGGGTACCGCCAACACCCTGATCTATGTGCGCGGCCAGGGGGTGGTGCTCGACGAGCCGTCGGTGGTCGCCATCCGCCAGGACCGCGGACCCGGGGGGCCGAAGAGTATCGCCGCCGTGGGCGCCGAGGCCAAGGCCATGCTCGGGCGCACACCCGGCAATATCACCGCCATCCGCCCCCTGAAGGAAGGCGTGATCGCCGATTTCACCGTCACCGAGAAAATGCTGCAGCACTTCATCCACAAGGTGCACGAGGCGCGCTTTTTCCGGCCCAGCCCCCGGGTGCTGATCTGCGTGCCTTGCGGCTCCACCCAGGTGGAGCGGCGCGCGATCAAGGAATCGGCCGCCGGCGCCGGCGCGCGCGAAGTCTATCTGATCGAGGAACCGATGGCCGCGGCCATCGGCGCCGGCATGCCGGTCGACGAGGCGCGCGGCTCCATGGTGCTCGATATCGGCGGCGGCACCTCTGAAGTGGCGGTGATCTCGCTCAACGGCATTGTCTATTCCTCCTCGGTGCGCATCGGCGGCGATCGTTTCGACGACGCCATTGTCAATTACGTGCGGCGCAATTACGGCACGTTGATCGGCGAGGCCACCGCCGAGCACATCAAGCAGCAGATCGGCTCGGCCTATCCGGGCGCGGAGATGAAGGAACTGGAAGTCAAGGGACGCAACCTGGCCCAGGGCGTACCGCGCAGCTTCACCCTCAACAGCAACGAGATCCTCGAAGCGTTGCAGGAACCGCTGGCGGGAATCGTCGGGGCGGTGAAAACCGCGCTGGAACAGACGCCGCCGGAACTCGGCGCCGATGTGGCCGAACGCGGTATCGTCCTGACCGGCGGCGGCGCGCTGTTGCGCGACCTCGACCGTCTGTTGATGGAAGAGACCGGTCTGCCGGTGGTCGTCGCCGACGACCCCCTGACCTGCGTGGCGCGCGGCGGCGGCCGGGCGCTGGAGTTGTTGGACGAGCGCGGCGGCGATGTCTTCGCGGTCGAATAGTCCAGGCGTCGCGCGAAACCAGCACAACCGGGACCGACAAACAGGAGCTCAGTAACCCAAGGCGGTCGTCGACCCGTCGAGCAAGAGGCGCACCATCAAACAGATCTTTACAGCCGGCCCTCCCTTGTTTGCACGCCTGCTGGCCCTGGCTTCACTCTCGCTGGTCCTGATGACGGTGGATCATCGCCAGCACCACCTCGACAGCGTGCGCGCGGCCCTGTCGGTGGCGGTCTACCCGCTACAGTGGCTGGTGGATCTGCCGGTATCCACGGGCGAGTGGTTTCGCGAGTCGCTGGCCACCCGCCGCGACCTGCAGGAGGAAAACGCCAGTCTGCGCACCCAGCAACTGGTGCTCAACACCCAACTGCAGAAACTCGAATCCCTGGAAGCCGAAAACATGCGCCTGCGGGCGTTGCTAGATTCGTCCTTCCAGGTCGGCAAACGCCCCATGCTGATCGCCGAGTTGCTCTCGGTGGACATGGACCCCTATCGCCACCAGGTCGAAATCAACAAAGGCAGCCTCGATCGGCTCTACGAAGGCCAACCGTTGCTCGACAGCCGCGGCATCATGGGCCAGCTGATCCACGTCGGGCCGTTCTCGGCCACCGCCATGCTGATCACCGACCCCAGCCACGCCATCCCGGTGCAGATCAACCGCACCGGGCTGCGCACCATCGCCCTGGGCACCGGCAGCATCGACCGGCTCGACCTGCCCCATATTCCGACCAACGCCGACGTGCGCGTGGGCGACCTGCTGGTCAGCTCCGGACTCGGCGGACGCTTTCCGCCCGGCTATCCCGTGGCCGAGGTGGTCTCCGTGGAGCAGGATCCAGGCAATACCTTCTCCAAGGTGGTGGCGCGCCCGCGCGCCAATCTGGATCGCAGCCGCGAAGTGCTGCTGGTATGGCCACCGGACATGGCCGCGCCGACCAGTCTGCCGCAACCGCCACCGGCGACACCCGCGCAAGACACCCCCGGCGAAGCGACGCGACCATGAATCTCCACCGGCATCACGGCGGCATCATCATCATACTGAGTTTCGCGCTCGCCATGCTGTTGACCATTGTGCCGCTGCCCGAGGGGCTGCGCACCCTGCGACCGGACTGGGTGACGCTGACTTTGATATTCTGGTGTCTGGTGCTGCCCTATCGCGTCAGCGTCGGCTCCGGCTTCGTCGTCGGCCTGTTACTCGATACCCTCAGCGGCACCCTGCTGGGCGAACATGCCCTGTCGCTCAGCCTGATCGCCTACCTGTGCGTGCGCCTGCACCAGCGCATCCGTGTCTACCCGATGTGGCAGCAGGCGCTGACGGTGGTGGTGTTTCTGGTCCTGCACCAGCTGCTGACCCTGTGGATCGACAGCGTCATCGGTCGGCCGCTGCCGAGCCTGGGATATTGGCTGCCGTCGCTGATCGGCGGTCTGCTGTGGCCGCTGATCTATCATCTGCTGACGTCGCTGCGCGTCAATTTCTCGGTCCAGTGAGGCGGTCGCTTGCGCGTTACCATCAAGGACTACCTGTTCGAGAGCCGATTGTTCATGCGCCGCTCGGTCCAGGCGCTGGTGTTCGCCGCGTTGTTGATCGCGGCGCTGATCGGGCGGCTGGTCTACCTCCAGGTGCTGGCCCACGAACACTTCACCACGCTCTCGGACGACAACCGCATCAAGATCCTGCCGCTGCCACCCAACCGCGGTCTGATCTTCGATCGCAACGGCATCATCCTGGCCGACAATCTGCCCTCCTACCGCCTGGAAATCACCCCCGAGCAGGTCCACGACATGCAGGGGACGCTCGACGAGTTGGGCAAGCTGATCACCATCCGCGACGTGGACCGCAAGCGCTTTGACAAATTGCGCGCCCGCACCCCCTCGTTCAAACCGGTACCGTTGCGCTTCCACCTGAGTGACGAGGAGGTGGCGCGCTTTGCCATCGATCGCCACCGCTTTCCCGGCGTCGACATCGTCGCCGGTCTGTCACGGCACTACCCCCATGGGCCGCTGGCCGCCCACGCGCTCGGCTATGTCGGTCGCATCGACGAGCGCGACCTGCAGCGTATCGACGCCTCGAACTACAGCGGCACCACGCATATCGGCAAGGTCGGCGTGGAGAAGACCTATGAAGCGGTGCTGCACGGAAAGGTCGGCTACCGGCAGGTGGAGACCAACGCCGAAGGCCGTGTCCTGCGCACCCTGGTGCGCACGCCGCCGCTGCCGGGAGAGAACCTCTATCTGACGCTGGACGCCGAACTCCAGCACGTCGCCGAACAGGCCTTCGGCAGCCACAGCGGCGCGGCGGTGGCCATCAACCCGGATACTGGCGGCATCCTGGCGTTCGTGAGTCAGCCCACCTACGATCCGAATTTGTTCGTTAACGGCATCGACACGGACACCTACAAGGCGCTGCGCGACGACGACGATCAGCCGCTGTTCAACCGCGCCCTGCGCGGCCAGTATCCGCCCGGCTCCACCCTCAAGCCTTTCGTCGGCCTGGGGGGACTGGAACAGGGCATCACCACCGAACACGCCCACACCTACTGCCCCGGTTTCTACCAGCTCCCGGGCAAGGACCGGCGCTACCGCGACTGGAAGCGCACGGGACACGGCACGGTGGATCTGTCCAGCGCCATCGCCGAATCCTGCGATGTCTATTTTTATGACCTCGCCCTGTCCATGGGAATCGACCGCCTGCACAGCTATCTGTCGCAATTCGGCTTCGGGCAGCGCAGCGATATCGATATCAGCGGGGAACTGCCCGGCCTGATGCCCTCGCGCGAGTGGAAGCGCGCCACCCGGCATCAGCCCTGGTTCCCCGGCGAAACCCTGATCACGGGCATCGGTCAGGGCTTCGTGCTGACCACGCCCATCCAACTGGCCAGCGCCACCGCGACCCTGGCGAAGTACGGGCAACGCATGAAGCCGCACATCGTCGCCTCGACCCAGAAAAGCGACGATCCCTCGTTGACGCCGCTGCCAAACGATCCGCTGCTGTACATTCCCATTGAAGAGCGCGAACATTGGCACGCCGTGATCGAGGCCATGCACGAAGTCGTCCAGGGCAGGCACGGAACCGCGCGCAAGGTCGGGGAGAACGCACCTTATCAATTCGCCGGCAAGACCGGCACGGCACAGGTGTTTGGACTCAAGGAAGAGGAGAAATACGACGCCGCCAAGCTGGAGGAGAAGTTGCGCGACCACTCGTTGTTCATCGCCTTCGCGCCGCTGGAAAAACCCAAGATCGCCGTGGCCGTGATCGTCGAGAACGGCGGCAGCGGCAGCGCCGTGGCCGCGCCGATCGCGCGCACCATCCTGGATGCCTACCTGAAAATGCCGGAAACACCATGAGCCCCTATCTGGACAGTCACCGGGAAGACGCCAGTCGACGCGACTGGCAGCACAGCCTGCACCTCGACGCCATGCTGCTGTTCAGCCTGATCGCGTTGTCGACGCTGGGGCTGTTCGTGCTCTACAGTTCGGCCGGCGGCGACGATCAACTGATCGTGCGCCAGGGCATCCGCCTGGCCATCGCCTTCACCGCGATGGCCCTGGTCGCGCGGATGCCCACGCAGTGGCTCGAACGCTGGACGCCCTGGCTCTATGGCGTGGGGCTGTTGCTGTTGGCGGCGGTGCTCGCTTTCGGCGACGTCGGCAAGGGGGCGCAACGCTGGCTGGACCTGGGGTTCGTGCGCTTCCAACCCTCCGAGATGATGAAGCTCGCCGTACCGATGATGGTCGCCTGGTATCTGGCCGACAAGCGCCTGCCGCCGTCGCCGGCACACCTGCTGGTGGCCGGCGCCCTGATCGTGGTGCCGGTACTGCTGATCGCCAAGCAGCCGGATCTGGGCACCTCGCTGCTGATCGCCTCCTCGGGCTTCTTTGTGCTGTTTCTGGCGGGCCTGTCGTGGAAACTGCTTGGGGGCCTGACCGTGCTGGCCGGCGCCGGCGCGCCGGTGCTGTGGCATTTCATGCACGATTATCAACGCCAGCGCGTCATCACTTTTCTCGACCCCGAACAGGATCCGCTGGGGGCCGGCTATCACATCATCCAGTCTAAAATCGCCATCGGTTCCGGCGGCATCTTCGGCAAAGGCTGGCTCAACGGCACCCAGGCACACCTGGAATTCCTGCCCGAGCGCTCCACCGACTTCATTTTCGCCGTCCTCGGGGAGGAATTCGGCCTGCTCGGCATTCTGGTGCTGCTGGTGATCTACAGCACCATCATCGTGCGCTGCATCTACATCGCCACCCAGGCGCAGGACACGTACAGCCGGCTGCTGGGCGGCAGCCTGGCGATGACCTTCTTTATCTATATTATTGTCAATACGGGCATGGTGACCGGGCTGCTGCCGGTGGTGGGGCTACCGCTGCCGCTGGTGAGCTACGGCGGCACGTCGATGGTGACGCTGATGGCAGGTTTCGGTATCCTCATGTCCATACACACGCACAGGAAACTGCTGCCGACCTGAACAGGGACATCCGGTGTCAAAATTTCGCGAAACACTCACATGGTTCGGTCTGATGACCAGCCTGCTGCTGGCCACCCCGGGTTGCGCCGGCGATTTCGACGACAACGCCGAGGTACGCGCGTTCATTGACGAAATGGTGCAGCAACACCAGTTTTCGCGCGAACAACTGGCGGATCTGTTCGCCCACGCGCGCAAACGCGAGGACATTCTCGAGGCGATCGCGCGGCCGGCGGAAAAAACCAAGCCCTGGTACGAATACCGCAAAATCTTTCTCACCCCCGAGCGCATCAGCGGCGGGGTGGAGTTCTGGCAGGAAAACGCCGCCATTTTGCAGCGTGCCGCCAAACAGTTCGAGGTCGATCCGGCCATCATCGTGGCCATCATCGGGGTCGAAACCCGCTACGGCAAGCATACTGGTTCCTATCGCGTGATCGACGCCCTGTCCACCCTGGCGTTCGCCTATCCGCCACGGGCCAAGTTTTTCCGCTCGGAACTCGAACAGTTCCTGATCCTCACCCGTGAAGAAGATGTCGATGTGCGGGAAGTCAAGGGCTCCTACGCCGGCGCCATGGGCTACGGGCAGTTCATTCCGTCGAGTTATCGCAACTACGCCGTCGACTTCAGCGGTGACGGCAAACGCAATCTGTGGAACGATCTGGAAGACATCATCGGCAGCGTCGCCAACTATTTCCACCGCCATGGCTGGAAGGCCGGCGAACCGGTCGGCGCCAAGGTGACGGCCGGCCAAGGCGCCAAGAACATACAGGCTTCGGAAAACCTGAAACCCGGCAAGACCACCGCCGGTGAGTTCGCCGCCAAGGGCCTGAAGACGACACCGAAACTGCCGGCGGGAGAAGCGGTGGCCCTGCTGGAACTGGAGCAGCCCGACGGGCCGGAATACTGGCTGACGGGCAACAACTTCTATGTCATCACCCGCTACAACCGCAGCCCTTTATACGCCATGGCGGTCTTTCAGCTGAGCGAAGCGATTCGGGATGCCTACCAGCAGACGCAGCGCTGAGCACGCTTGGCGCCTGTTGTGGTTGGCGGTGATCGGCCTGTCGCTGCTGGCCGGCGGTTGCGCCAGCCAACGCTCCTCCGGCCGCTACGCACAGACGCACGACGGCGCCCCGAGCCGGGCGATCGATCTGGCCAGCATCAAGGACGCGGTTCCGCGCGACGAGCCGCCCAGCCGCTACGGCAACCCGCAGTCGTATGTGGTGCGCGGCAAACGCTATCATACCGCCACCAGCAGCCAGGGCTACAGCGAACGCGGTATCGCCTCATGGTACGGGACCAAGTTCCACGGGCATCGCACCTCCAGTGGGGACATCTACGATATGTACCGCATGTCGGCGGCTCACAAAACCTTGCCGCTGCCGACCTACGCGCGCGTCACCAACCTGAAAAACGGCAAATCGGTGATTGTCAAAATCAACGATCGCGGCCCCTTCCACGAAAACCGGCTGATCGACCTGTCCTATGCCGCCGCCGCCCGTCTGGACATTCTGGGCGAAGGTACCGGGCTGGTGGAAGTGACGGCCATCGACCCAAGCCGGCCGCAAAAGCCGGTGCCGCAAAAACGCATCGCTCCCAGCCTGCCTAAAGTGGCCACTACGGCGCAGACTTCGTTAACGCAGGAACCCGCGCTGTATCTGCAACTGGGCGCGTTTTCCAGCCGCGGCAACGCCGAAAGGTTGCGCTCGAAACTCAGCGGCCTGCAACTGCCCAGCCCGCCACACATCATCAGCGCGAGCGTCAATGCCCAGCCGGTCTACCGCGTGCGTATCGGCCCGCTGGACACGATCGAGAGCGCCGACCGGCTGACCCAGCTGCTGGCCGACCACGGTATTCACGACCCGCATGTCATCGTCGATTGAAGCTCACCCGGCCAGCGTTCACACCGCATCAATTCCGGTCCGGCCATGACGTTGAAAAACCCGGCGCAAGCGCCGACAATGCTCTCTTCAACCAGCACACAGTAAATCCCATGCAGATACGCCAACGCCTTAGCATTCTTTTAAGCTTTGTTCTGATTTTCTTCTTCGCCGCCGCCGGTGCCGCCACCCCCATCCCCAAGCCGCCGGAGGTCAACGCCAAGGGCTATCTGGTGGAGGACTTCAACAGCGGCCAGTCGATCGCCGAGAAAAACGCCGACATGCGCCTCGAACCGGCGAGCATCACCAAGCTGATGACCGCCTATGTGGTGTTCAGTGAAATCCGCGACGGCACGCTGGCGTTGTCGGACAAGGTGCGCATCAGCGAAAAGGCCTGGCGTACACCCGGTTCACGCATGTTCGTGGAGGTCGACACCCAGGTCAGCGTGGCCGATCTGATCAAGGGGATGATCATCCAGTCGGGCAACGACGCCACCGTGGCGCTGGCCGAACAGATCGCCGGCAGCGAGGACAGTTTCGCCGCCCTGATGAATCAGCACGCCAAACGTCTCGGTATGAACCACAGCCATTTCGTCAACAGCACCGGCCTGCCGGACAAGGAGCACTACACCACGGCGCACGATATCGCGATCATTTCGCGCGCGCTGATCAAGGAGTTTCCCGAGTACTACCGCTGGTACTCGGAGAAGAAATTCACCTACAACAACATCACGCAGTACAACCGCAACAAACTCCTGTGGCGCGATGAATCCGTCGACGGCTTGAAGACCGGGCACACCGAATCGGCCGGCTACTGCCTGGTCACCTCGGCCGACCGTGACGGCATGCGCCTGATCAGCGTGGTGTTGGGCACCAAGAGCGAAGAGGCCCGCGCCGACGTCAGCCAGGCGTTGCTCAACTATGGCTTTCGCTTCTTCGAAACGCACAAGCTCTACGACGCCGGCACCAAGTTGACCAGCACCCGCGTCTGGAAAGGCGCTACCGAGAACGTGGACCTGGGGTTGAGCGACACACTCTATGTCACCATTCCCCGGGGCGAATACAAGAACCTGGACGCCAGCATGCAGCTGCACAAACAGATCATCGCCCCGGTGAACAAGGATCAGGCCCTGGGCGAGGTGGTGGTGCGCCTGGGCGAGAAGACCGTCGCCGACAAGAATCTGGTGGCACTGCAAAGCGTCGCCGAGGGCAGCTTCTGGCAGCGCATCGTCGACGAAACCCTGCTGTATTTCGAATAACGTGGCGTGGGTCTACCTGAACGGCCGTATTCTGCCGCTGGAGGAAGCCTGCGTGCCGGTCACCGACCGCGGCTTCCTGTTCGGTGACGGCGTCTATGAGGTGATTCCGGCCTACGGCGGACGCCTGTTCCGCTGGCCGCATCATCTGCAACGGCTGCAGAACAGTCTCGACGGCATCCGCCTGGCCAACCCGCTGAGCGACGCGCAATGGCGCGACGTCCTCGAGGAGCTGCTGGTACGCAACCGCGAGGAGGCCGGTGCCGACAATGACCAGGCGATCTATCTGCAGGTCACCCGCGGCAGCGCGCCAAAACGCGACCATTGTTTTCCGCGCGAGATCCGAGCCACGGTGTATGCGCTCAGCCAGCCGATACCGCCCCCGGACCCCGCGATCGCCCGTGACGGCGTGGCGGCGGTCACACTGGCCGACAACCGCTGGTCGCGCTGCGATATCAAGGCGGTGACGCTGCTGCCCAATGTCCTGTTGCGCCAGCAAGCCGTCGACGCCGGCGCCGCGGAAGCCATCCTGATACGCGATGGCAACGCCATCGAGGGCACTTCGAGCAACCTGTTCGTGGTCAGGGACAACCGGCTGTGCACACCACCCAAGAGCGATTACATGTTGCCTGGTATCACTCGCGACCTGGTGCTCGAGCTGGCGGCGGACAACGGCATGGCCTGCGACGAAACCGAGATCCGGGCGGCGAGTTTACCGCAGGCCGAGGAAATCTGGATCACCAGTTCGACCCGCGAAATCGTGCCGGTCACCCGTCTCGACGGGCGGACCATCGGGACGGGTGAACCGGGGCCCTGGTGGCGGAAAATGAGCGAACTGTATCGCGACTACAAAACCGAGGTGCGCGCCGGCCGCGCCCATTGAGCGCTGGCACTCCCGCCGCTACCAGGCAAGGGGTTTCCGGTCGCGGAAAAATCCGCCGCTCGGTCCGTTCTCGTCCAGTAACGCCAGCCAGACTATGGTATCGGCGCCCTCGGCGAGCGAGCGCGTGGCGTCGGGGCCGCCCATGTCGGTCCGCACCCAGCCCGGGCATACCGAATTGACTTTGATATCGGTATCGTTGAGTTCGTCGGCCAATACCCGGGTAAGTGCGTTCAAGGCCGTCTTGGAGAAGCGATAACCCGGACAACAGCCGTTCATTTCCGTCAACTGCCCCATACCCGATGACAGATTCACCACCCGCCCGCGACCCTGCATCAGCGGAATCAGCGCCTGAGACAAGCGCAGCGGCCCGTACAGATTGGTCTCCATGCTGGCGCGCACGGTTTCCACTTCGGCATGCAACACGCTGGCCGCGTCCCGGCCCTGGTCCAGCGGATCGAGAAACACCCCGGCGTTGTTCACCAGCACGTCGAGGCGGCCGTACTCGGCGGCAAGGAAGTCACGCAACCGGAGGATGCTGCGCGCGTCCGTCACGTCCAGAACCTGGGCGGTCACCTTCACCCCCCCAGCCGCGAGATCGGCGGCCGCGGCTCGTCCCTTGTCCGCGTCGCGGCTGGTCAATACCACCTGCAGGCCGGCCTGCGCCAATTGACGACAGGTTTCCAGGCCCAGCCCCCGGTTGGCACCGGTGACAACGGCTACTTTGGGCTCCTTTTCCATCACTGAGTCCTATATTTGAGCTCAACACCTGTTAAGCCTAGTCGAATCGCCGGCGACCCGACAGGCTTTTGGGTCGTCGCAACGCCCCTATTCCCGTGACCGTCACTTAAGTCCTGACAAGGCAGCTCGAGCACCGCGTTGATCCCGCTGTCATCAGGTCGCGCCGGTTCGAGCCGGAATCTGCCGCCAAATCGCGCGATCACCGCCTGGACGGTCGACAGGCGTGAGGTCCTGACGGAGAGTGACTTCGAGGTAGTCGTCTTCGGCAAGAACGTCGCATTGCTCTCGGCCTTCGGCGACGAACTTCCGCTGATCCAGAAAGCGCTCGACCACGGCATCCGCGTCATCGCCTGCGGTCGTTCGCTACGCGCCTTCTAACTCAAGAAGGAGGACCTTGCGCCCGGAATCGCCGTCGTCCCCTTCGGCGCGGTGCACATCGTCAACCGCCAGAAGCAGGGGTGGCAATACCTGCAGGAATGAACCCAGCGGGAGAGGGACGCGGCGCATTCGCGCCATGCCCAACCGCCCCACCGGTCAAAGCGTAATCACCTGATCGGGCGGATTGCCGGCGAGCGCGGCATAAAGCTGGGGGAAACAGCCGACCCCCGCCCCTGCGACCAACTTATCGGTGATGTCGCGCTCATCGCAGCACTGATCGCACCCCATCAGCAGAATATTCTTTTCCTTCGCGACCCGCGCCAGCCGCTCAGCGAGCGGGTTGCCCTGCAACAGGGCGTAGCAGTTGTCCTCGAAAAAGAACATGCCCACCACGTCGACACCATGGGCGTCGTGCTCCAGCTGCGGCAGAATCATCTTGCCGAGTTTGTAGGAAATGGTATGCCCCTGGGTGGAAAAAATATAAGCGACTTTCATGTGTCCCCTCTCCAAGCGTGGATCCGGGACCATGGTAGCGCATGCGGACCTGATACAACCCGTTAGATTTCCTGGATTTGTCCAAAACCTTAACGTATACTTGATTCACGTCAAGACAAGGGTCCTTGTAGGCCACTACCTTGTTCTTACGTGATCGAGTTCCAGCACAAGCCATGCCCGTCCCGCTTGCGAGGCCCCTCGCACGGCAACTCTGCCGACCGGCATCCCTTCTTCCCGATCCGGCGCGGCGAGAGCCTCTGACGCATGTTCCAACCTGATTCGATCAAATCCGACTCCATCAAGACCGTCGAGCAACTCACGGCCATCGTCAATTCGGTCCCGACGGCGATCATCGTCGTCGATCGGCGTGGCTCCATCGTGCTGGTCAACCGGCAGGCGGCACGTCTGTTCGGCTACAGCGGCAGCGAACTGCTCGGTGAGATGGTCGACGTGCTCATCCCCTTCACCTTTCGCGCCGGCCATCCGGCCCTGCGCGAACGTTTCATGGAAGACCCGACGGCAAGACCCATGGGCGCGGGGCGTGATCTTTATGGCCTGAGAAAAGACGGCGACGAGTTTCCGATCGAGATCGGGCTCAACCCCATCTCCACCGAGGAAGGCACCTTCGTGGTCAGCGCCATTGTGGACATCACCGAGAGGAAGCGGCTGGAAACCCGCTTTCGCGCCACCATCGAATCGGCGCCGGTGGCCATGGTGATGATCGACCAGACCGGCACCATGTTGCTGGTGAACGCCGAGACGGAACGGCTGTTCGGTTATGGTCGGTTGGAGTTGCTGGGAAAAAAGATAGAGGCACTGATCCCCCGGCGTTTCCACGCCAACCATCCCGCCCTGAGGGCCCACTTCTTCACCGTGCCCGAGGCACGCCGCATGGGCGCGGGGCGTGATCTGTTCGGCCGCAGAAAAGACGAAACCGAGATCCCCGTGGAAATCGGACTCAACCCGATGAGAACCGACGAGGGTCAATTCGTGCTCGCCGCCATCGTCGACATATCCGAACGCAAACAAGCCGAAGCCGCCCTGCGCCAGTCCAACGAGGCGCTGGAGCGCAGCAACATCGAACTGCAGCGTTTCGCCTACGTGGCCTCGCACGATCTGCAGACCCCGATGCGCAATATCGCCAGCTTCGTGGATCTGCTGCAGAGCACCTATGCCGAGCAGTTGGATGCTCAGGGCAGGGACTGGATCCGGCGAACGATGGAGTCGGTCGAGTCCCTGCAGACACTAATACGGGACCTGCTGAACTACTCGCGCATCGATGCTCGGGAGCGGCCTTTCGAGCAAATCCGGTTACAAGAAGTCTTCGAGCACGCGGTCTCTCTACTACAAAGCCAGATAGAGGATGCCGGCGCGCGCGTCACATGCGACGAGCTGCCGACCGTCAGTGGCGACCGGTCCCAAATGGTGCAATTGCTGCTCAACCTCATCGGCAACGGCATCAAGTACCGAAATGGCAGTCCACCGGGCGTGCACGTGCACGCGACCAGGGGCGAGGACAACGACTGGGTGTTTGCGGTGGAGGACAATGGCATCGGCATCGCCGACAAGTACCATACGCAGATCTTCGAGCCGTTCAAACGCTTGCACACTCAGAAGGAATACCCCGGCACCGGCATCGGACTGGCGGTCTGCCGGCGCGTCGTGCAGGCCCACGGCGGCCGGATCTGGGTGGAATCCACTCCCGGCCGCGGCAGTCGTTTCTGTTTCACGCTACCCATGACAGCGGAGGAAATCCCATGAGCGCCGCCATTGCGCCAGCCCGACATACCGCCCAGATCCTGCTCGTGGAGGATAACGACAACGACGCCGAGTTGACCCGGATCAGCATGCGCAAGGCTTCCTTCCCCTTCGTGATCCATCATGTGGAAAACGGCGAACATTGCCTCGACTACCTGCACAAGGAAGGGCGCTACGCCGACGCCCCGACCCCGGATGTCGTCCTGCTCGACCTCAACATGCCACGCATGGGCGGGCTGGAAGTACTCGAACACATCCGCAAGAACCAGGCGCTCACCGAGATCCCGGTCATTGTGCTGTCAAGCTCAGAGGCCGATAAAGACATCTCCCTGTCCTATGAGCTCAATTGCAGCGCCTACCTGATAAAACCCGTGGATCTGAACCAGTTCGCCACCACCGTAAGCACGCTTTCCGATTACTGGCGACAATTGCTTAGGCATGACACCGGCGGCGCCGGGGATCTTTGACCCCCGGCGATTCAGGGCTGTCTTAGCGGCGACGACCAGACGAGACGACGGCGCCGGCGATGCTGCTGACCGGGAGACAGGCGGGCGCTGTGCTCGCCCTCATCCAGCGCGTCCACCGCCTGCGCGATCGCCCGCATCGAGGATTGCACCGCGTCATTCAAGACCGCGCTGGAGGAGTTGACGCGCAACCCGACCGACGGATTGGTGTTGATTTCATACACGGCCAACGCGTCGCCGTCGAACCCGAAATCGGCACGGCCGTATTCAATGTGGGCAAGTTCAAACACGCGCCGCATCGGCCCGGCGTGGGGGTTGTCGAGAATCTCCGTGGTCGATGCCGCCAGATCCTCCGCCGTGGCCAGCCCCGGCTTGCCGTATTTCACAAACGGACTGTCCTCGGTCACGGTATTGGCCGCGATCATGCGCTCGCCGATCCGATAAATGGTATGCCGCCGATACACTTGGTCGTGCAGTTGCCGGTTGGCGAATTCGATGACCAGCAGGTAGTGCAGCGGATAACCGCTTTCGCGCAGAGCCTCCAGCGTCTTGTCCAGCGTGGACTGGTCGGGAATCAGGTCACGGAATTCCTGCGCATGATCGCTTTCGCACTTCAGGAACACCGGGAAGCGTTCCGGCTTCGGATCCATGGCCGCCGGATAAGCGCGGAAGCGGTTGATACCGGCGCGGTACAGCCGGTGCAGCAGCTCCGCGCGCTGACAACAGCGCGCCGGATCGTTGAGTACGCGTATCCCGGCCTCGCGCAGCTGCCGATAAATGGCCGCCGCCGCCACCAGTTCAAAATGCCGCAGGCGATCGAAATCGGTGAACACACAACAAGCCGCGCGCAACTGCCGCTGACGGAACAGCCAGTCGTAAGTACGGGCGGCAACCGGCCGACCGCGATAGGGGGACTGGCTATGCCCTTTGACGGTATAGGTATGATCCGTGGCGGTGAAAAATAAGATCATCCGGTTTAATTCATAGAATTATCTGGCAGTTAGAGACTGCACCCGGGAACGACGTTTCGTCAATGTAAAGAATTTGGTATTATTTCAGGTGGCAGGTCGTCACTATACGTGAAGCCCGAATTTCACGCCAACCACCCATGAGGAAAAAACAATGAAACAGGTATCCAAAAAAACCACCTCGCAGCGCAAAGCCGACGCGCGTGTCACCATCAAACTCGACGAAAGCAAGCTCCTCGGCTGCACGTTGAAAGGACGCAGCATGGCAGGTGATATCAAACCCTTAGGCCTGGTAAAACCCGACATCCAGCGTCCCGCGGTATAACCGCCGCCCTGCTCGCTGACCACCTACTCCTGTCCGCGGCGCCCCGGTGTCGCCGACGGGAACCGGCGGTTCGCAAGCGCCGGGCGTTCCTGCCCTTTGACCCGTCCCCTGAAGCCGCGGCTGGCGGCTGGTAGCACTGCGGTGTCCGACTGTTTTGTTCCCTGCGCCGAAAACGGCCTGCGCGCACGACGCGCCATCCACGCGCGACTGCACGAAAGTCTGCAGCATATTTTTCAGCAATGCAGCGGCATCGTCGAGTTTCCGGCCACGCGCGCCGCGGCCCTCTTGCGCCGCACTGAAAGCGGACAGCACGTGCCACCGGCGCTGTTTTGCGACTATTTCGCCCTGGTCGAAACCATCAAAAGCGGCGAGCGCGCGCCCATCGATGCGGCCCTGCACAAACTGTTGCAGCATGCCGAGCACAGCGGCGTGCCGGCGCTCGCCGTGCGCCCCTTCACCGCCGCCGGCTTCGCCGGGGAAGAAGCCGGCTTTCGGCGCAACTTTATTTCCGATTCGCTGCGCGATGAGCAGATCGATTATGTCGACGCGGCACGCGAGCCAGAGATCGTCGCGCAGTTCAATCGTGCGCTGGAACTGCTGCGCCGCCACGCCCCGCGTACCTATGCCGAAATGCAGTGCCTGGTGTGCGAATTCGTGCCGGCGTTCGGCAATACCATCAACGGCAGCACCTTCGACGGCTGCAGCAGCCTCGAACGCTGGGGCACCATTCTGATCAATGCCAAGCAGGATAAAAGCGATCTCGAACTCAGCGAGACCTTGACCCACGAAGGCGCGCACAACGCCTTGTTCGCCCTGTCGCCGGTGAATTTCCACGTGGAGAATCCGCCCGAGGAGCGCTATCCCTCGCCGCTGCGCGATGACCCCAGGCCGATCAACGGCATCTATCACGCCACCTTTGTCCTGGCCCGGATGTGCTTCGCCATGACCGAAGTGCAGACATCGGCGGCTGCCGACGCCGCTTTGCGCGAACAGGCCGCGGCACTCGCCAAGCGTAGCGCCAAGCTGTTTGCCGACGGCTATCGCGTGTTGCACCAGCACGCGCGCTACACCGCGGAAGGAGAAGCGATCATGCGCGACGCGCTGCGCTTCATGCGCCAGCGCCCGGGCGGCGAAGCCCTGCCGGCAGGCTAGCGCTGGCCACCGACCTCCTCCCACCAACGGCGGTTATCCGACACCTGTAAAGATGATCAGAATCCCTTAAGGAATCCTTTACACTATTTAGCGCCGATCTTTCCAGCCTTGAAGGCAACCCCCTAATCGTTCGCGCATTTGTTTTTTGAGCATAAAGCTTGCTTGTCCTAAACGCCGCGACCATCCCGGGCCGACGGAAAAGACAAGGGAGTCTCTCTATGTGCCTTTCGATACTGAACAAACGGTTGCTGTTCACCCTGCTGCTCTTGCTGCCACTTTCAGCGGGCGCCGCCACCGTCGCCTTGGAGGCCACGCTCGATGGCGCCCAGGCAAACGCCGGTGGCGGCACCGGTAGCAGCGGCACAGGCTTTGCGCAAATGACGCTCGACACCAACTCGTTGCTGTTCAACTGGAACGCCTCCTGGTCCGGCCTGAGCGGTGCGGCGACCGCGGCGCATTTCCATGGGCCCGCTTCGCCGACGCAAAACGCGGGCGTTCAAGTCGGCATCGACCACACCAGCAACCCCTCCATCGGTTCCACCACCCTAAGCCAGGCACAGGCGAACGACCTGCTGGCCGGTCTGTGGTATCTCAACATCCATACCGCGACCAACCCCGGCGGTGAAATTCGCGGTCAGGTGCAGGTGGTACCGCTGCCGGCCGCCTTCTGGCTGTTGGCGACCGGCTTGCTCGGGCTGGCGGGTGTCGGCAGACGCACACGCCGCGACTGAGCGTCTAAATCCCGCCCGGTCGGCGCGAGTCCGACCGGGCGCCCCACGAGCAACTCCCCACTGACGCCAAAGCGCAGCGCGCTCGCCGCCCCTAGGCGGTGCTAATCGAGCCGTTTCTTAAACCGCAAAGACGCCAGCGTCAGGCCGGCCAGCGTAAACAGCGCCAGCCAGGAGACGTCGGGCATCATCTGCACCAGCTCCACGTCCCGCAACACCACGCCGCGGATCAGCCGCATGAAATGGGTCGCCGGCAACGCCTCGGCGATAGACTGCGCCGCCACCGGCATCCCCTCGTAGGGAAACATGAAGCCCGACAGTAAAATCGACGGCAACAGCACAAAAACCGTCATCTGCATCGACTGCAATTGGTTCTTCGCCAAGGTCGAAATCACCAGCCCCAGACTCAGACTGGCGGTGATGAACAGAAAGGTAGCCGCGGCCAACTGCAGCAGACCGCCGTTGATCGGCACCTGGAACAGGACATGCCCCAAGCCCAGAATAATGGCGACCTGTACGGCACCGATAAAAATATAGGGCACGATCTTGCCCAGCATCAGTTCGACCGGCCGCACCGGCGTGGTGATCAGCATTTCCATGTTGCCGCGCTCGCGCTCGCGCACAATCGCCGCGGAGGTGAACATGATCATGGTCATGGTCAGAATCACCGCCACCAGACCGGGCACGATATGCACCGCGGTGCGCTGTTCCGGGTTGTACAGCAGGGTGACCTCGAAGGTCGGTGTCGTGCGGTTGGCCGGCTTGTCGAGCAATTCGGTCAAGGGCATGCCGCGCAGACTCCGGATCGCGGCGGCGACCAGGGTATCGGCACCGTCGGCCAACCATTGCGCGACCGGGCGGGCGGTGAGCTCGTCGCTCGCCGGCGGCGACCCCAGCCCCACCGTTGGATGGCGCGCCAGCCGCTGACTGACATCGGCCGGAATGATCAACACCGCGCGCACCTCGGCGTTGGCGATCGCAGCCTCGGCGGCTTCCAGCGCGCTGAACCGCTGCGTGAACTTGACCACTTGCGTGGCTTCGACGGTCTGAATCAACACCCGGCTCAAGCCGCTGTGACTGTAGTCCAGCACACCGACGGGGATATGCCGGATATTGGTGTTGATGGCATAGCCGAACAACAGCAGCTGAATGAGCGGAATCATCACGATCATGCCAAAAGTCATGCGGTCACGTCGCAGCTGAATCAGCTCCTTGGAGAGAACGGCGCCTATCCGCTGTAGCGCGATCATTGACTGCGCGCGCCTGTGCTGACGACGAAGACATCTTCCAGACTGGGTCTGACCACCGTCAAGGCATCGTCCGCTGCCAACGCCGACTGGTGGGACAGATAGGCCACCGGATCGCTGATCGCAGCATCCACCAGCACCCGCAGCCGCGACCCGAGCTGGGCCGCCGAAACCACCTGCGGCAGACCCAGCAGCCGCTGCTTCAGGCGGCGTGGATCGGACGAGGCGATCTCCACCACCTGGGCCCCCAAGTTGCGCATCAGCTCCTCGGGAGTACCGTCGGCCCGTTTGATCCCGTATTCCAGTATCGCCAGCCGGTGGCAACGCTCGGCCTCGTCCATATAGTGCGTGGACACCAGAATACTGGTGCCCTGGGCGCTCAAGTCGAACAACTGCTCCCAGAAATCGCGCCGGTTCTGCGGATCGACCGCGGATGTCGGTTCGTCCAGAAACAACAATTGCGGCTTATGCATCACCGCCGCGCACAGACTGAGCCGTTGGCGCTGGCCGCCGCTGAGGCGTCCCGCCAGGCGCTGTTGTTGCGCCTCGAGGTGGTAGAGGTCCAACAGCTCGTCGATACGCGCTTTCTGCGCCCGCGGCGACAGCGCGTAGACACTGGCGATAAAGCGCAGGTTTTCCTTTACCGTGAGATCATCATAGAGCGAGAATTTCTGCGTCATGTAGCCGATGCGCAAGCGCAACTCATCGGCCGCCTGTGGCAATTTCAGACCGAGCACCCGCACTTCGCCGGCGCTCGGCCGCAACAGACCGGTCAACATTCGAATGGCGGTGGTCTTGCCGCTGCCATTGGGACCGAGAAAACCGTAAATGCACCCCTTCTCAACCGCCAGGTCCAGCCCCTGAACGGCTTTCACATCAGCGAAATCCCGGCTGAGCGTTTGTGCCTGGATCACCAGCTCGGTCATGGCAACTCGACTTGCGCCGGCACGCCATTGGGCAGGGCCGCCTCGCTGTCGGGCAATTGCACCTCGGCCAGATACATCAGGCGCGCGCGCTCCTCCTGATTGAGTGCGTAATAGGGAGTGAACGCGGCCTCGGTGGCGATCCAACGCAGGTGTCCGACGACAGGCTCGGCGAGACCATCGACATGCACCCGCAACGACTCGCCGACCTTGAGCTTCACCCGATAGGGCTCCGGCACATAGACGCGCGCGTACGGCGCCTTGCCGGCGAGCACGATCGCCACCGGACTGCCGATGGTCACGCGCTCGCCCAAGTTCCAGGGGAGATTGTCCAGAATGCCGTCGCGCGTGGCCACCACATGCAGGTCGGCGAGGCGCTTGCGCTCGCTCGCCAGCATCGCCTGGGCCTCCTTCAGGGCCGCGTCGCCGGCGCGCAGATCCTCTTCCCGCGTGCCGTTGGTCAAGGTCAGCAACGCCTCTTGCGCGCTGCGCAGATTGGCCTCGCCGACGTCGCGCGCCGCGCGCGCCTTGTCCAGCTCGGACTGGCTCGCCAGCTTGCGCTGCCTGAGATCCCGGATGCGCGCATAACTCGCCTCGCTTTCGACCAACGAGGCCCGCGCACCGGCGACGTTGGCGCGCGCCGAGGCGACCTCCTCGGGCCTGGCGCCGTGGCGCAGCTTCTCCAGATTGGCCTCGGCCTGCGCCACGCGCGCGCTGGCCTTGTCGACCTCGGCCTGCTGCAAGCCCGGGTCCAACTGCACCAGCAGGGTACCCTTGGTCACGAGCGTGCCCGGGGCCACCGGCAACGCCACCACCACTTCATTGGCGGTGGCGGTATGCGCAATGCGGTCCCGCTCCAGCGTCCCCAGGGCCAGCGGCGGCGAGGAACGCCCGCAGGCGGTGAGGAGCAGCAAAAGAAACATGATCCCATAGCGCATGACGCTGACCTTTTCACCGAATAGCGTGACTGTGCAAAGACCGCCGCCCATACCTGCACCTAGGCGACAGCCCGTTCGACCGGCTGTGCATCCTTGCAAGCCGCGTTTTCGGATTTGCGGAATTACCTCCCGCGTCCACGCAATATACCATTATTGGGCCTTGACGCACCGCCTTCAGGAGAAACGTCCATGCCCTTTTTAAGCTACACACAAAACTTTAACAACAACCTGCTGATGCTGCTGGCGCGAGATGCCGAACGCTACAGACCGATTGTCGATTTCTTCGATACGTCGACACGGCGTCTCGCCGAACTCAGCTGGGCCGAGGCCGAACTTGTCGCCGCCGAAATCAGCAAAAACAACCGCTCGGAATTCTGTAGCGGCATTCGCGCCGGCATGGCCCGGGCGCTGGCGGCCGACGCAGACCGTTTGCGCGATGACAGGCTGACGCTGGTTCTGGCATTCGCGCTCAAAGTAAACCGCGACGCCAGTTCCGTCACCCAGACCGATGTCGACACTCTGCTCAACGCAGGCTGGAGCGAGCAGACGGTGGAAGACATCGTCGGCCTGGTCGCCATCCAGCGGCTCTACAACACCCTCGCCGCCGGCCTCGGCTTCGACGCGCTGCCGGCCGCCGTGTTCGACGCCATCGGACAGGATACGGTGAACAAAGGCGGCTATAGCGAGTCCTTCCGAACCTTTGTGGAGAACGCAACGCCGTGAAGTGCGAGACGATCATAACCGGTTTGCTCACCTCGGCGCTGATGAGCGGCCTGCTGTCCGGCATCATCACCCTGGCCATCAGCGGCCTCGACGCCGGCACCGCTCAACGCTGGGCGCAGGCTTTTGTGATCGCCTTTCCGCTGGCGTTCATCGCCTTGTTGCTGCTGCGGCCGATGTGCGCGCGGATCACCCGTATGCTGCTGCGGGGACGGATTTGCTAGAGGGCGCCATGCACCGGCGTGCTGACGCGATCCGCTGTCCTCAGGGAGCGGTGCCCTTGATCAGCTGAACGGCATCCGCAGGGCCCGGCACCCCCAACGTCGGCGGACCGGAGTCCGCGGTCTCGAGGTAACTGCCATCGCCTCTGGGCGCGAGCGCGAGCGGAAAAGCGAATTTCGCCAGAATGAACTGCCCCAGCACCACACCCGTCCTGCCGCTGGAATAAGCGCCCGTCAGCACGCCGGCGGCATCCAGACGAATGTCGCTAAGACGGCCGCTCGCGAAGCCGTTCTGCACCACAGACGCGGCTGTGAAGGGCGCGCTATTCTGGGTAGTACTGGTGTAATCGAACGTCAGTTGCAACGCCGACGCGCCCCCACCGGGGGCCACAGCATCATAAGCGACACTGGTGGGACTGGCGATAGAACCGTCCGCATTAAAGGACAGCGTTGTTTTCGCCACCCCCGCGCTGGTGAGGACGCTCCCGTCCAGATAGACATAAGCCTCCCAACGGTCCGGCGTGCTCTGCTTGACGAAGTATTGCCTGAGATCGTGCGGCGCCCCCAGGGAATCGTACACCCGGGTCGCCAGCGAGTGATTGTAGCTGGCGTTATCCAGCGGGGAAAACGGTGACGACGGGGGCGGCGCGCTGCCGGCGTCCAGGTTGATGGAAACGGTGAGCGTGCTGGTCGCGCGCGGCGGGCTCATTTGTGGCACCGCAAGCTCGGACAGCGAAGGCAGTATGACCCCCGCGCTATCGGCCGCGTAACCGGTAAAACGATAATTACCGGCGTTGACCAGAAACCCGGAGGCATCCAGACCGAGTTTCAGGTCGCTGCCATATATCACGCCGCCCTGATCATTGAGCCTGAAATAACCGCCCCCGGAAGTGACAATACGGGTATCAAAAAACACACTGCCGCGGTCACACTCGTAACTGCCTTCCAGCGCGCCCTGGCTGATCGTGCTGCCCGCTGGGCCGGGGGCGGTCAAGGCACCCGCGCCCGAACTGACGGTTTGCTGACAAAGGTCGACGTTAACCGGCAACAGATTCTGCGGGCTGGGAAATACCGCGAGCGCCAGCTGAGCGACCACCTGATCGCTGCTCATCTGGTAATGGGCGGTTATCAGACCCTGCGGGTCGACGGTTACAGCCGCCAGCGGGGCCCCTGCATTATCAGAGACCGGCAGACTCAGCGGCGTCGATAGCCCCTGGACCTCGCCACCAACCAGCGGAAAGCCACTCGCCTTGCGACCAGAGTCATGCAGCAGAGCCCCGCTCGAATCCACACAAAACGCGCCCTTACGCGAATATAAAGTCTCGGTGTCGTTTGCCAAAACGAACAAGCCGGCGCCGTCTATGCTCAGATTCACCCCGTCTACCAGCAGGTCGGGGGCCGCGCAATAATTGACCGCACCGCCGTTCTCAAGACAACCGGAGAGCAGCGAAAGCGTTGCCAGCAGAAAATAGAGCGGTATACATTTAGCGAAGTTATCATCCATGAGTTCACGTTCCTTCAGGTTGCCGTGATCGCCGCCAACACCCCGTCCCAGAACGCGATGCGTGCCAGCACTGCATCCTGCGCCGCGTCTATCGCCTCCTCGACCCTGGTGCTGTCCCCCGCGCACAGACTGTTCAGCAGCCGCAATGACAAGGGCGCATGAAAATCCTCGTCCAGATGGACATGCCGGTTCAGATAAAAATGAAAAATCGGCGCATCGGTTTCCGCCACACCGATCTTTTTCAGAATCGAACGGAACATACAGGGAATGATATGCTCTCTGCCCAGAGCCAGCGCCGCGGCCACCTGGTGCGGCTTGTTATTCTGAATAAACTGAAAAGTCGTCGACGTGAACGCCTGCGAGGGTCGCGGTACCGCCGGCAAGCGCAGCGCCTGCTCGACCCCCTGTTCGCGGACCAGGTCGATGAAAGCCTGCGACGCCCCGGTATCGGCACCGATCTCCGCCATCGCCCGGTGATACAGCTCGAAATGGCTCGCATATTCACCCGGGACGTTGGTTTCGTCCGATTCCTCTTCCAGCACCAGCTCGTTGACAAACCTCCTGACACTGCCTTCGCCCTGCGGCACCCAGGGACAGCGCGTAGGGGCGACCACCGACTGCAGATATTTAATCAGCGACATGAAGTCCCACACCGAATAAACATGATGCTGCATAAAACAGCGCAGGTCCTCAACGGTGGCCACCGCCTCGTAGATGGGATGATTTTCGAGCTGATGCTTGAAATGCAGAATGATTTCGCTGGTGATTTCTTTCGCCATTGGCCCTTACTTCATTGACCCGAGCCCCAGGCTCAGGCGCAAACGCCCCGTCTCGGCACCGGTAGCCCTTGTCATCAGCGCCGATCGACAGCGCCCGTCGCCGGGCGCCACCTGCCTGCCGGCGGACTGTAGCGCCTCAAGATGATTATACAGATATTCGTTATAGATTTTCGCCCAACGATCCGCTTCATCCAGCAGCGCCTTGTAGGGATCGCCCCAGTCCACATCGAAGACGTGCTTGAATACCTTGGTGCCGTATCGATTGAAATACTCGCCGACCCGCTCCGGCGGAATACCGGGCGGCTGCTCATACTCATACGCCTTGAGGAAACGGCAGTCGTTGCGTTGAATTGCCCGCGCTGCCTCCGCGACAGGATTGAGTCTCTCGACGTCGTGGAGATCGTATTCGACACCTGCGGCAGAAATGCTCCTCGCCGAAAAAAGCAGCTGGCAGACGAATAGCATGTTGCTGATATCCCGCATGGCCGATCCCACCCCTAATCTAGACCCGCACCTAGATCACTCCCTTCGCCAAGACCTATTCCGGCATCCGCTGCCCCCAGACCAAGGGTACGCGAACTTCTCCATTCTGGCGACTCGGCGGCTGGCCCCGACACCGGAGCCAGCCCAGCCGCTGGCGCGACGGCGTGGCGAAGCCACTCACCGCAGCGCCCAAGCTTCAGTACACATAGGACCAGTCATAGCTCGGTGCCAGGTGGTAGTTGACCAGCATTTCGTTCAAATGCCCCAGGACACGCACGTTCTTGCTAAGCTGCTCCACCGACAGCGGCTTGCCATTTGCCGCCGCGCGGCCATTTTCGTCGTTCAGATTCTGCAGAATCTCGGCCATCAACTTCAGATGCTTCACCCGCGCCTTGGCCGCCTGCTCGCGCGTGGCCCCGGAATCCCGCGACTGCGCGAACGCCTGGTCACACTGTTGCAGCTTCTGCTCCAGCGGATACTCGGCGGCAAGGCCGACAGAACTCGTCAGCAGAGACAGACCCGCGACAAACAATACAGCGCTAAGAGATTTACGGTTCATCGATATCACTCCTTGTAGAAGCCTGGCTGCAACGCACGCCCGCCGTGGCTGCTTCACCGGAGTTCATTATCTGCAACGGCGACACGAACCGTGTTGACTTGTATCAAGCACAAGGCCGCTACACTTGCCTGAGACGCTTAAGATGACAATCGTGTAATCTGCTCAGCGTGACCAGCGCAGTCACCGCGCCCAGCAGCGCAAAACCCATATCCGATTGCGTATCCCAAACATATCCCTGGGTACCCAGAAACGCCTCCGCGCTCGTCCCGCTGATCAACGCCACCCACCATTCGATCAATTCGTAGAATGCGCTCAACGCCAGGCAAAAAGACACAATGAACAACGTCCGCCAACGCCCCCCCTGCACGATATTCTTTCTAAGCACAACCTCACGCGCTATCAGCGCCGGCACGAAACCCTGGGCAAAATGACCCACCTTATCGTAATTGTTGCGGGTGAATCCAAACAGCTCCCGCAATGTATCGAACAGCGGCACCTCCGAGTAGGTGTAATGGCCGCCGATCATCAGGATAACGCTGTGGATCAGTATCAGCACATACAGCAAGGGCGTCAGCCTGAAAGAACGATAGGTGAACGCCAGCACCAGGGCCCCTAAAAGGGCGGGAAGAACTTCCAGAAACCAGATGAACTGGTCTTTCGGATGGATTCCCGACCAGATCAACACCAGCGAGAAGATTGCGACCCAGAGATACTTGATGATGGTGTCCTCAAAACAGGCCGATCTTGAGCCCGACCCTGGCGACGCTCATCGCCGGCGCTTTACCGACAACATCTGATCACCGCCTTTTTGGAACTCATAGTCCACGGTCTCGATGCGGCATTCATAGCCATCGACCTCCAACGCCGAGACCACCGGATCGACATGTCTGGATTTCCTGGCACCGAGCTCCAGCAATGGGAAGATCCTCGCTTCTCCAGCCACCCGACACAACTCGACGATGGACCGGAAATGGAAGTCAGCGTCAAAGTGCTCGCTGTACAAAAACAAGAAGTGCGAACACAGCGCCAGCTCGAAGGCATCATCCGCAAACGCCAACGCCGGGAGATCACCCAGGACATAGCGACCCTGCCTTCTGCCCCGCGGATAGTCCTCCAGGAACCGTTCCATGGCCGCCATGCGAACCCTGCCCAGTTCCTCCACGTTTTTTATCGCACGCCAGACAAACTCGGTCTGATTCTTTCTGGTCTGGTCCAGAACGGTCGCGGAGGTTTCCTCGATCCTGCGTTTGATTGCATCGGCCGAGAATTGATAGACGGGATCCACGGAGACGACGTGTCCGCCACCACGTGTCAGCTCGGCGTTGAATCCGGCCGGGCCGTCACCACAACCCAGGATGCGTTTTTTCAGGTCGGCGGCGGACAGACCGAACATGGAGACGTATTCCTCATAGGAACGACCCCAGGGAACCACCTGATCGAGCTTGAAACCCATGATTTTCCGTTACTCTTCCAGCCTTAGCTTGGAAACACCCGGCCGAGCTTGTTCCTCAATAATCTTGTGTAGGGCCTCGGCGTGTTCTCCGTGCACATTCCGCATGCCTTCATCATACCGCCCATAAAGCCTGCCTTCCTGCGGAAGCTTGGCCCTTGTAGCGATATCACGTCAATTGAGGTTCGGGAGTTCCTTCGATAAAGTTGACACCCGCTGGTTATGCGCATGTCGCCTCAAACTCCATTGGTGACTGATACCCCAATGCCGAGTGTAGTCGTACATGGTTGTAAAAGTCGATATAGGAACGAATGGCTTTCCTCAGGC
>JASBSS010000002.1 GCA_030148805.1 Thiogranum sp.
GCCAGCCCGACCAGGACTATTTCAACGCGCTCCAGACTGAGGTGAACGACAAGGGCTTCCTCGTCACCAGCACCGAAGACCTGTTCCAGTGGGCCCGCACCGGTTCGCTGTGGTGGATGACCTTCGGCCTCGCCTGCTGCGCGGTCGAAATGATCCACGTCAACATGCCGCGCTATGACCTCGAGCGCTTCGGCGCCGCCCCGCGCGCTAGCCCGCGCCAGTCCGACGTGATGATCGTAGCGGGCACGCTGTGCAACAAGATGGCGCCCGCGCTGCGCAAGGTCTACGACCAGATGTCGGAGCCGCGCTGGGTGATCTCCATGGGCTCGTGCGCCAATGGCGGCGGTTACTACCATTACTCCTATTCCGTGGTGCGCGGCTGCGACCGTATCGTGCCGGTGGATATCTACGTGCCCGGATGTCCGCCGACGGCCGAGGCGCTGTTGTACGGGATCTTGCAGTTGCAGAACAAGATCCGTCGCACCAACACTATTGCGCGCTGAGTAGAGGGGATTATGTCGACACAGGATCTGCTCGCTCAACTCCGGGAACGCTTCGGCGAGACCCTGCTCGAGGCGCGGCTGGCCGGCGACGAGGTGGGGATCGAAGTCGCGCCCGCCGATCTGCTGGAGACCGCCCGCGCGCTGCGCGACGAAGCGCCGTTTCGCTTCGAACAGTTGGTCGATGTCTGCGGGGTGGACTACCTGGCCTATGGCGTCAGCGAGTGGGCCACGGATGAGACCACCCGCACCGGCTTCAGCCGCGGCGTCGAGGCCAAGGTGGCCGGGCGGCTGCCGATGCTGGAGGAAGACCTGTCGGTCGAAACACCGCAGCAAGACCGCCGCTTCGCCGCCGTGTACCACTTGTTGTCGGTGAGTCTGAATCAGCGCCTGCGCATCAAGGTGTACGCCCCCGACGAGGCCCTGCCGGTCATCCCCTCGGTGATCGACATCTGGAACGGCGCCGACTGGTTCGAGCGCGAGGCCTTCGATCTGTTTGGCATCATGTTCTCCGGTCATCCGGATCTGCGCCGGATTCTCACCGACTATGGTTTCATCGGTCACCCCTTCCGCAAGGATTTCCCCTTGAGCGGCAACGTCGAGGTCATCTATGACGCGGAGAAACAGCGGGTGGTCTATCAGCCGGTGAGTATCGAGCCGCGGGTGCTGGTGCCGCGGGTGATCCGCGCCGAGGACGCCGCCGAGGCCGGCGGCACGCTGGAGGCCAGTGTGGCCAAAGAGGCGCAGGATGCCTGAAATACGCAACTACACCCTGAATTTCGGGCCGCAGCACCCGGCCGCGCACGGCGTCCTGCGCCTGGTGCTGGAGTTGGACGGCGAGGTGGTGCAGCGCGCCGACCCGCACATCGGCCTGTTGCACCGTGCCACCGAGAAGCTCGCCGAGAGCAAGCCCTACAACCAGAGCATCGGCTACATGGACCGGCTCGATTACGTCTCCATGATGTGCAACGAGCACGGCTATGTCATGGCGATCGAAAAGCTGCTGGGCGTCGAGGTGCCCGAGCGGGCGCAATACATCCGCGTCATGTTCGACGAGATCACGCGTATCCTCAATCACCTGCTGTGGCTGGGCGCGCACGGCCTGGACATCGGCGCCATGACCGCGTTCCTCTACACCTTCCGCGAGCGCGAGGACCTGATGGACTGCTACGAAGCGGTTTCCGGCGCCCGCTTGCATGCAACTTATTACCGGCCCGGCGGTGTTTACCGCGATCTGCCCGAGCGCATGCCGCAGTATCAGGAATCGCGCTGGCACGACGAGGACGACGTGCGCCGCTTGAACCGCAACCGGCAGGGTTCGCTGCTGGATTTCATCGACGACTTCACGGAGCGCTTCCCCGGCTGCGTGGATGAATATGAAACCCTGTTGACCGACAACCGCATCTGGAAGCAGCGTACCGTCGGGATCGGCGTGGTCTCGCCCGAGCGTGCGTTGCAGCTGGGGATGACCGGCCCGATGCTGCGCGGTTCCGGCATCGCCTGGGACCTGCGCAAGAAACAGCCCTATGAAGTCTACGCGAAGATGGATTTCGACATCCCGGTCGGTGTCAACGGCGATTGCTACGATCGCTATCTGGTGCGTATCGAGGAGATGCGCCAGTCCAATCGCATCGTCAAACAGTGCGTCGACTGGCTGCGCGCCAACCCCGGCCCGGTGATCAGCGACGATCGTAAAGTGGCGCCGCCGGCGCGCGAGGAAATGAAGCAGGACATGGAGGCGTTGATCCATCACTTCAAACTGTTCACCGAGGGTTATTGCGTGCCCGAGGGCGAGGTCTACGCGGCGCTCGAGCACCCCAAGGGCGAGTTCGGCGTGTATCTGATTTCCGATGGCGCCAACAAACCCTATCGGGTGAAGATCCGCGCGCCGGGCTTTGCCCATCTCTCGGCGCTCAACGAAATGTCGCGCGGTCACATGCTGGCCGACGTGGTGGCGATCATCGGCACCCAGGACATCGTCTTTGGCGAGGTGGACCGATGAGCAGTACCGAAACCTACGAGATTCCGGCCAGCGTGCGCGCCGAGATCGATCACTGGGTGGCCAAGTATCCGCCCGAGGAAAAACAATCGGCGGTGCTCTCGGCGCTACAGGCTGTGCAGCACCTGGAGGGTTATGTCAGCGTGGCGCAAATGGACGCCGTGGCGGCCTATCTCGACATGCCGCCGGTCTCGGTCTATGAGGTGGCTTCCTTTTATTCGATGATCGAAACCCAGCCGGTGGGGCGCAACACCGTCGCCTTCTGCAACAACATCTCCTGCATGCTCTGCGGGGCCGACGAGTTGATCGCGCACGTGGAGAACAAACTGGGCATCAAACTTGGGGAATCGACCGCGGACGGCCGCATCTATCTCAAGGCCGAGGAGGAGTGCCTGGCCGCCTGTGTCGGCGCGCCGATGATGACCGTCAACGGCCACTATCACGAGAATCTGACCATCGAGACGGTGGACAGCATTCTCGACGGGTTGGAGTAAGCATGACGAACCAGGTCTGTTTCACCACATTGCAGTTCGATCAACCCTGGACGTTGGAGAACTATCTCAAGGTTGGCGGCTATACGGCCTGGAAGAAGATCCTGGCCGAGAAAACACCGCCCGAGACGATCATCGAGGAACTGAAGCAATCCGCCCTGCGCGGTCGCGGTGGCGCAGGCTTTCCCACCGGCCTGAAGTGGAGTTTCATGCCGCGCAACGCCCCGGTGCAGAAGTACATTGTGTGCAATTCCGATGAATCGGAGCCGGGTACCTGCAAGGACCGCGATATTCTGCGCTACAACCCGCACGCCCTGATCGAGGGCATGGCCATCGGCGGTTACGCCATGGGCGCCACCGTGGGTTACAACTACATGCGCGGCGAGTTTCACCACGAGCCCTTCGAGCGGTTCGAGCAGGCGTTGAAGGAGGCCTATGCCGCCGGCCTGCTCGGGCGCGACATCCAGGGTTCGGGGGTGGACTTCGATCTCTACTCGCACCTGGGCGCCGGCGCCTACATCTGCGGCGAGGAGACCGCGCTGCTCAATTCGCTGGAAGGCAAGAAGGGTCAGCCGCGGTTCAAGCCGCCGTTCCCGGCCAACTTCGGGCTTTACGGCAAGCCGACCACCATCAACAACACCGAAAGCCTGGCCTCGGTGCCGGCGATCATGCGCAACGGCGGCGAGTGGTTCCTCAACCTGGGTCGGCCGAACAATGGCGGCGAGAAAATCTGGTGTGTCTCCGGACACGTCAACAAACCGGGTAACTACGAAATTCCGCTGGGCACGCCGTTTCGCGAGCTGCTGGAGATGGCCGGCGGCGTGCGCCATGGCCGCAAGCTCAAGGCAGTGATCCCCGGCGGTTGCTCGATGCCGGTGATGACGGCCGAGCAGATTATGGAGGTGGACCTGGATTATGACTCGTTGTCCAAGGCCGGTTCCGCGCTCGGTTCGGCCGGCATGATCGTGATGGACGACACCACCTGCATGGTCAAGGCGCTGATGCGCATATCGCGTTTCTACTATGCCGAGTCCTGCGGCCAGTGCACGCCTTGCCGCGAAGGTTGCGGCTGGATGTATCGCGTGATCAAACGCATCGAGGAAGGGCGTGGCACCCTGGAGGACCTGGATCTGCTGGCCAGTGCCGCCGGGCAGATCGAAGGCCATACCATCTGTGCCTTCGGCGACGCGGCGGCCTGGCCCGTGCAAAGCTTCATCAAGCATTTCCGCGACGAGTTCGAGTACCACATCAAGCACAAGACCTGCATGCCCGGCACCAGCAGCTATCAGCCCGCGAACAAGGGGGCGGCGGCATGAGCGCCAAGCCGGAAAGCGTGGCCGAGGACATGCTCAACGTCGTCATCGACGACGTGCCCTATCAGGCGCGCAAGGGGGCGATGATCATCGAGGTCACGGATGCCAACGACATCAGCGTGCCGCGTTTCTGTTATCACAAGAAACTGCCCATCGCCGCCAACTGCCGCATGTGCATGGTGCAGGTCGAGCAGGGCGGGCGCATGGCGCCCAAGCCGCTGCCGGCCTGCGCCACGCCGGTGGCCGACGGGATGAAGATCTGGACCCGCAGCGACTACGCGCGCAAAGCGCAGCGCGCGGTGATGGAATTCCTGCTCATCAACCATCCGCTGGACTGCCCGATCTGCGACCAGGGCGGTGAGTGCGAATTGCAGGACGTCGCCCTGGAATACGGTCGCGGCGTTTCTCGCTTCAGCGAAAAGAAACGGGTGGTGCCGGAGAAGAATTTCGGCCCGTTGATCGCCTCGGACATGACCCGCTGCATCCATTGCACCCGCTGCGTCCGCTTCCTGCAACACATCGCCGGGTTCAAGGAGATGGGTGGCATGGGGCGTGGCGAGGATGTCGAGATCGGCACCTACATTCAGCATAACATCGAATCCGAATTGTCGGGTAACATCATCGACGTTTGCCCGGTGGGCGCGTTAACCTCGCGCCCGTTCCGTTTCAAGGCGCGCGCCTGGGAGATGAACCAGACCGCTTCGGTGGCCGCGCACGACTGCATCGGTTCCAACCTCTATCTGCATACCCGCAACGGCACTCTGCTGCGCGCCGTGCCGCGGGAGAACGAGGCGATCAACGAGGTCTGGCTGTCCGATCGCGACCGTTTCGCCGTCGACGGCATTAACAGTGCCGACCGTCTGGCGGTGCCGATGGTGAAAAAAGCCGACGGCTGGCGCGAGACGGACTGGGAGGAGGCGTTGCAGATTGCGGCGCAGGGGTTGCGCGAACGGGTTGAACAGCAGGGGCCGAGTCAGCTCGGTATTCTGGTTTCGCCCAACGCCACGCTGGAGGAAATGAGTCTGGTCGGTCAGTTGGCCGACGGCCTGGGGGTGAACAACCTCGATCATCGCTTGCGTCAAAGCGATTTTCGCGGTCAGCAGGAACAACCCTTGTTTCCCTATCTGGGGCACAGCCTGGAGGCGTTCGCGCAGCTCGATGCGGTGCTGCTGGTGGGCGCCAATCCGCGCAAGGAACAGCCGCTACTCGGTCATCGCCTGCGCCAGGCGGCGGTGGCCGGCGCGCGGGTGATGTTCATCAACGCGGTCGATTTCGAGTACAACTTCCCCATTGCCCACAAATCCATCGTGGCGCCCGAACGTATGGTGCAGGCGCTGGCCGGCGTCGCCGCGGCGCTGTTGCAACGGGCCAAGTCGCGGGCGCCGCAGCATCTGCAGGCCATTATCGAACAGACGTTGCCGAACGCCAGCGAACAGGCGATGGCCGAGAGTCTCAGTGAGGGCTCCCGGAGCGGTATACTGCTGGGCCTCGGCGCCAGCCTGCACCGGCAGTTCTCCACCCTGCGCGCGCTGGCTGCCCTGGTGGCGGAGCTGAGCGGCGCGACGCTCGGGTTTGTGACCGATGGCGCCAATAGCGCCGGTGCCTGTCTGGCCGGTGTGCTGCCGCACCGGCGTGCCGGCGGCGCGCCGCGGGAGCAGGCCGGTCTCGACGCGGCCGGCATGCTGAATGAGGCGCGCAAGAACTATGTGCTGCTGGGTGTCGAACCGGAATTCGACTGTGCCGACGGCGCCGCCGCGCTGGCCGCGCTGGAGCAGGCCGAGTTCGTCGTCGCTCTGACGCCTTTTGTCACCGAGCGCATGCGCGAGTATGCCGATGTGCTGCTGCCGGTGAACACTTATGCGGAAACCTCGGGCACCTTCGTCAATGTCGAGGGCGTATGGCAGAGTTTCAGTGCCGCGGCGCGCGCGCCCGGCGGCAGCCGTCCCGGATGGAAGGTGTTGCGGGTGCTCGGCAATCTGCTCGAATTACAAGGGTTCGACGAGGTCTCCTCCGAGCAGGTACGTGACCGGTTGCAAGAGCAGTTGGGCGAGATCGCCGTCAACAACCTGCAGTGCGCGGCGCGTGTCTGGGAAGACGAGGCGCCGGCCGGCGAGGGTCTGACGCGCGTCGCCTATCTGCCGATTTACGCCGTCGACGGCATTGTGCGCCGCGCCGCGGCGTTGCAGAAAACACCCGACGCCGCGGTCGACGCCTTGTGTATACACAGTGCCGACGCGGCCCGCCTCGGGCTGGCCGCGGGGGATCTGGCCGCGGTCTCGGCCAATGGCGCGCAGGCGAAGCTGCGCGTCGAGATTTCCGAGGCCATCGCCGAAGGCGCCGCGCTGGTGTCGCTGGCAAGAGAAGCCACCCTGGCGCTGGGCGCGCCCGGCGGGCGTATACGGATTGTGAAGGGCTAGCGGCATGGAAGAGAGCGGCATCATCGATTGGATCGTCACCGGCAGCGTGATACTGGCCAAGATTCTGCTCATCGTCGGCCCGTTGATGCTCGGCGTGGCCTATCTGACGTTTGCCGAGCGCAAGATCATCGGCTATATGCAGATGCGCGTCGGGCCCAATCGCGTCGGCCCGCGCGGCTGGTTGCAGCCGATCGCCGACGCCGTCAAGCTGCTGATGAAAGAAGTCATCGTACCGACCCGCTCGAATCATTATCTGTTCGTGCTGGCGCCGACGCTGACCATCGCCCCGGCGCTGGCCGCGTGGGCGGTGATACCTTTCGACGCCGACACGGTGCTGGCCGATGTCGATGCCAGCCTCCTTTACATACTGGCGCTGACGTCGGTCGGCGTGTATGGGGTAATCATCGCCGGCTGGGCCTCGAACTCGAAGTACGCGTTTCTCAGCACCATGCGCAGCGCCGCGCAGATCGTGTCGTACGAAATCGCCATGGGTTTCGCGCTGGTCGGCGTGCTCATGGCCGCCGGCAGCATCAACATCGGCGAAATCGTCGAGGCGCAGCGCGGCAGTTTGCTGCACTGGTACTGGTTGCCGCTATTGCCGCTGTTTGTCATCTATTTCATCTCCGGCGTGGCCGAGACCAACCGTGCGCCGTTCGACGTGGCCGAGGGCGAGTCGGAGATCGTCGCCGGCTTCCACGTGGAATATTCCGGCATGGCCTTCGCGGTGTTCTTCCTGGCCGAATACGCCAACATGATCCTGATCGCGTTTCTGGCGGCGCTGTTGTTCATGGGCGGCTGGTTGTCGCCGTTCGAGGGCATTCCGGTGTTGGCGCCGATGTTCAACTGGGTGCCCGGTTTGGTCTGGCTGCTGCTCAAGGCCGGGCTGTTTCTGTTCTTTTATCTCTGGTTCCGCGCCACCTTTCCGCGCTACCGCTACGATCAGATCATGCGGCTGGGGTGGAAGGTATTCATTCCCCTGACCATCGTCTGGCTGGTCATCGAGGGCGCGGCCGTGGTCGGCGGGCTCGGCCCCTGGTTCGATTGAGGCGAAGGCATGTTTCCGACTCTCAGACATTACGTGAAAAGCCTGTTCCTCTGGGAGCTGCTCAAGGGCATGCGCCTGACCGGACGACATCTGTTTTCGAAAAAGGTTACCGTGCAGTATCCGGAGGAAAAGACGCCGCAGTCGCCGCGCTTTCGCGGGTTGCACGCGCTGCGCCGCTACCCCAATGGCGAGGAGCGATGCATCGCCTGCAAACTGTGCGAGGCGGTCTGCACGGCGCTGGCGATCACCATCGAGGCCGAGCCGCGCGCCGACGGCACGCGCCGCACCACGCGCTACGACATCGATTTGTTCAAGTGCATCTACTGCGGTTTTTGCGAAGAGTCCTGTCCGGTGGACTCCATCGTCGAGACGCGGCAGTTCGAGTACCACTTCGAGAATCGCGGCGAGAACATCATGACCAAGGACCAACTGCTGGCGATCGGCGACAAGTACGAAAAACAGATCGCCGCGGACCGCGCGGCCGATGCCGCTTACCGCTGAGGGACAGGCCTGGATTGACCCATGAGCTTTGAGAGACTGGTTTTTTATACCTTCGCCGCGATTCTGGTGTACGCCGCCACCCGCGTGATCACGGTGCGCAACCCGGTGCACGCCGCGCTGCACCTGGTGCTGGCCTTTTTCACCTGCGCCGGCCTGTGGCTGTTGCTGGAGGCCGAGTTTCTCGCCATCACCCTGGTGCTGGTGTATGTCGGCGCGGTCATGGTGTTGTTCCTGTTCGTGGTGATGATGCTGGACATCAACCTGGCCTCGCTCAAGGCGGGTTTCGTGCGCTACCTGCCGGTCGGCGCGACGGTGGCCGCGCTGATGCTGTTGGAGATGATTCTGGTGCTCAAGAGCAAGGGCTTCGATGCCGCCAGCATGCCGCCGCCGGTGCGCCACGCGGCCGACTACAGCAACACCCGCGAGCTCGGCAGCGTGCTGTACACCGATTATGTCTATCCGTTCGAGATCGCCGCGGTGATTCTGGTGGTGGCGATCATCGCCGCCATCGCGCTGACGCTGCGCAAGCGCGGCGAGAGCAAGATGCAGAACCCCGCCGAGCAGGTCAAGGTGCGGCGCGAGGACCGCGTGCGACTGGTCAAGATGGCGGCGGAAACCCGCAAGCCCGCGGAGAGCGAGGACTGATCATGGTGCTGGCAGACTTCCTGATACTGGGCGCGGTGCTGTTCGGCCTGAGCGTGGCGGGCATTTTCATCAATCGCAAGAACGTCATCATCCTGCTGATGGCCATCGAGCTGATGCTGCTGGCGGTGAACATGAACTTCATCGCCTTTTCGCATTTCCTGGGCGACATCTCTGGGCAGGTGTTCGTGTTTTTCATCCTCACGGTGGCGGCGGCCGAGTCGGCCATCGGGCTGGCGATCCTGGTGGTGCTGTTTCGCAACCGCCATACCATCAACGTCGAGGAACTCGACAGCATGAAGGGCTAGGGCAGTGGAGACGGTCTATCTCGCTATTGTACTCGCGCCGCTGCTGGGCGCGATTGTCGCCGGTCTGTTCGGGCGCCTGATCGGGCGGCGCGGCGCGCACTGGGTGACCATCCTGGGCGTGGCGACCTCGTTCGTGCTGTCGCTGTATGTCTTCAAGTACATGGTGATCGACGGTAACCCGGCGTTCAACGGTTCGGTCTACACCTGGCTGGTGACCGACGGCATCCGCATGGAGGTCGGCTTCCTGGTCGACCGGCTGACGACCCTGATGCTGCTGGTGGTGACCTTCGTGTCGCTGATGGTGCACATCTACACCATCGGTTACATGCACGACGATCCGGGTTACCAGAGGTTCTTCAGCTACATCGCCCTGTTCACCTTCGCCATGCTGATGCTGGTGATGTCGAACAACTTCCTGCAGCTGTTCTTCGGCTGGGAGGCGGTCGGGCTGGTGTCCTATCTGCTGATCGGCTTCTGGTACAAAAAGCCGACCGCGATCTATGCCAACCTCAAGGCCTTCCTGGTCAACCGGGTCGGCGATTTCGGTTTTCTGCTGGGTATCGCCGCGGTGGTGCTGTATTTCAATACGCTGGATTACGCCGAGGTCTTCAGCGTGGCGCCGTCCATGGCCGACGCCACGATCGAGATCATCCCCGGCGTGCAGGGGTCGGCGATGACGGTGATCTGCATCCTGCTGTTCATCGGCGCCATGGGCAAGTCGGCCCAGGTGCCGTTGCACGTGTGGCTGCCCGATTCGATGGAAGGCCCGACGCCCATCTCGGCGCTGATCCACGCCGCCACCATGGTGACGGCCGGTATTTTCATGGTGGCGCGGATGTCGCCGCTGTTCGAGCTGTCCGAGACCGCGCTCAGCTTCGTGCTGGTGATCGGTTCCATCACGGCGCTGTTCATGGGCCTGCTCGGCCTGGTGCAGAACGACATCAAGCGCGTGGTGGCTTACTCGACCTTGTCCCAGCTCGGTTACATGACCGTGGCGCTGGGGGTCTCGGCTTATTCCGCCGGGATTTTCCATCTCATGACCCACGCCTTCTTCAAGGCGCTGTTGTTCCTGGCCGCCGGCTCGGTGATCATCGCCATGCACCACGAACAGGACATCCGCAAAATGGGCGGCCTGCGCCGCTACCTGCCGGTCACCTACTGGACCTCGCTGATCGGGTCGCTGGCGCTGATCGGTTTTCCGGGTTTCGCCGGCTTCTTTTCCAAGGACACCATCATCGAGGCGGTGTACGCCTCGCACATCGCCGGCGCCGGCATCGCCTATGTGGCGGTGCTGATCGGCGTGTTCGTCACCGCCCTCTACAGCTTCCGCATGTTCTTCCTGGTGTTCCACACCGAGGAGCGCTTCGACGCGCGCACCCGCTCGCACCTGCACGAGCCGCCGGCGGTGGTGACCGTGCCGCTGATCCTGCTGGCGATTCCGTCGCTGTTGGCGGGCTACTGGATCGACCCGGTGGTCTTTGGCGACTATTTCGGCGACGCCATCCAGGTCGCTGCGGCGCACGACGTGATCGGGCATCTGGCGGCCGACTATCACGGCGCCTGGGGCTTCATTCTGCACGGCCTGATGGCGCCGGCCTTCTGGCTGGCGATGGCCGGGCTGATCACCGCCTGGTACATCTATACCCAGAATCGCGCCATCGCCGGACGGGCGGCCGAGCGCTTTCGTGGCCTATACCGCGTTCTGCAGAACAAGTACGGCTTCGACCGCTTCAACGAGGTCTTCTTCGCCGGCGGCGCCCGCGGCACCGGCTGGACCCTGTGGAAGCTGGGCGATGTGCTGATCATCGACGGCCTGCTGGTCAACGGCAGCGCCAGGCTGGTCGGCTGGTTGTCCGGGATCGTGCGCCACGTGCAGTCGGGCTATCTGTACCACTACGCGTTCAGCATGATCATCGGTCTGTTGCTGCTGTTGAGCTGGTTCGTCTGGTTCGCGCCGACACAATAACAATGCTATCTGTCACCCAAGGATAACTGGATGAGTGGTTTGCCGTTGCTCAGTTTCGTCGTCTGGCTGCCGATCCTCGGCGGTCTGCTGGTGCTGGCCCTGAGCGAGCGCGTCAACCCGCGCCCGGTGGCCCTGGCCGTGGCGATGATCACCTTCCTCGTCAGCCTGCTGCTGTATACCGGTTTCGACCAGACGACCGCCGCGATGCAGTTCCAGGAGAAACTGTCCTGGATCCCGGGCTTCAACGTCTTCTATCACCTTGGCGTGGACGGCATCGCCATGCCGCTGATCATCCTCACCACCTTCACCACCGTGCTGGTGGTGCTGGCGGGCTGGGAGGTGATCAAGGAGCGCCCGGCCCAGTACCTGGCGGCGTTTCTGATCATGGAAGGCCTGATGAACGGCGTCTTTTCCGCCCTCGACGCGGTGCTGTTCTATGTCTTCTGGGAGGGGATGCTGATCCCGATGTTCCTGATCATCGGCGTCTGGGGCGGCCCGCGGCGGGTCTACGCCACCATCAAGTTCTTCCTCTACACCTTCCTCGGGTCGGTGTTCATGCTGGTGGCGTTGATCTACATGTACACCCAGTCGGGCAGTTTCTCGATTCTCGACTTCCACACCCTGAAACTCGGCATGACCGAGCAGATTCTGATCTTCCTGGCCTTCCTGCTGGCGTTCGCCGTCAAGGTGCCCATGTGGCCGGTGCACACCTGGCTGCCCGACGCCCACGTCGAGGCGCCCACCGGCGGCTCGGTGATCCTGGCGGCCATCATGCTGAAGATCGGCGGCTATGGCTTCCTGCGCTTCAGCCTGCCGATCGCGCCGGATGCCAGCCACGAGCTGGACTGGCTGATCATCTTCATGTCGCTGACCGCGGTGGTCTATATCGGCTTTGTCGCGCTGGTGCAGCAGGACATGAAGAAACTCATCGCCTATTCGTCGATCGCGCACATGGGCTTTGTCACGCTGGGCATCTTCCTGGTGTTCCCGCTGATGGACGCCAACGCCGGCAGCACCCAGGGCGCGCTGCTGGGGATGCAGGGCGGCATGATCCAGATGATCTCCCACGGTTTCATTTCCGGCGCGCTGTTTTTATGTGTCGGCGTGCTCTACGACCGCATGCACAGCCGCCAGATCGACGATTACGGCGGCGTGGTCAACACCATGCCGGTGTTCGCCGCCTTCATGGTGCTGTTCGCCATGGCCAACTCGGGGCTGCCAGGCACGTCCGGCTTCGTCGGCGAGTTCCTGGTGGTGATCGCCAGCTTCAAGGCCAACGTCTGGTTCGCCGTGCTGGCCTCGACCACTCTGATTCTGGGCGCCGCCTACAGCCTGTGGCTGGTCAAGCGCGTGGTGTTCGGCGACATCGGCAACGCGCGTGTCGCCCAGTTGCACGACATCAACGGCCGCGAGGCGCTGATCCTGGGCAGCCTGGCCTTCGTGGTGCTGTTGTTCGGCCTGTGGCCGGCACCGCTGGTCGACGTCATGCAGTCGAGTCTCGAAAACCTGGTCGCCCACGTGGCGGTGTCGAAACTGTGAAGGAATGCTGATGATCCCCGCACCCGGCGATTTCGTTCTGCTGCTGCCCGAGATCTTTGTGCTCTCGATGGCCTGTGTGATTCTGGTCGTGGATCTGTATCTGAGCGACGACGAGCGCGTGATCAGTTACTGGCTGGCGCAGCTGACGCTGCTGTTCGCCGCGGTGATCACCCTGAGCGTCGGCGACGGCCAGTCGCAGCTGGCCTTCTACGGCACCTATATCGCCGACCCCATGGCCACCACGCTCAAGGTGGCCATCTATCTGGTCACGGCGCTGGCCTTTCTGTATGCCCGCCATTACCTCAGCGAACGCAAGCTGTTCAAGGGCGAATACTATGTGCTAGGCCTGTTCGCCATGCTGGGGATGATGGTGCTGGTCTCGGCGCACAGCCTGTTGACCGTCTATCTCGGCCTGGAGCTGTTGTCGTTGTCGCTGTATGCCATGGTGGCCTTCAACCGCGACGCCTATCCCTGTACCGAGGCGGCGATGAAATACTTCGTCCTCGGGGCGCTGGCCTCTGGCATGCTGCTCTACGGCATGTCGATGCTCTACGGCCTGACCGGCACCCTGGATATCGAGCTGATCGCCCAGTCGCTCGGCCGCCAGACGGCGACCGGGCCGATGATTTTCACCGCCACCTTCATTGTCGTCGGCCTGGCGTTCAAGCTCGGCGCGGTGCCGTTCCACATGTGGGTGCCGGATGTGTACCAGGGGGCGCCGACGCCGGTCACGCTGTTCATCGGTAGCGCCTCGAAAATCGCCGCCTTCGCCATGGTCATGCGCCTGCTGGCCGAGTCCATCGGCGCGCTGCAGCCGGCCTGGGAGGGCATGCTGGTGGCGCTGGCGCTGCTGTCGCTGGCCATCGGCAACGTGGTGGCCATCGCCCAGACCAACCTCAAGCGCATGCTGGCCTATTCGACGATCTCCCATGTCGGTTTTCTGCTGCTGGGGATTCTCTCTGGCACCCAGGCCGGCTACGCCGCCTCGATGTTCTACATCATCACCTATGCGCTGATGTCCGCCGGGGCCTTCGGCATGATCATCCTGCTCAGCCGGGCCGGCTTCGAGGCCGACGAAATCGACGACTTCAAGGGCCTGAACCAGCGCAACTCCTGGTACGCCCTGCTGATGCTGATCCTGATGTTCTCCATGGCCGGCGTGCCGCCCACCGTAGGCTTCTATGCCAAGCTGGCGGTACTGCAGGCCGTGGTCGGCGTGGACATGGTCTGGCTGGCTGCCGCGGCGGTCTTGTTCTCCGTCATCGGCGCCTTCTACTACATTCGCCTGGTAAAAGTGATGTATTTCGACCAGGCCGAGGACACCACGCCGCTGGCCGAGCATTTCGATCTGCGTTTTGGTCTCAGCGCCAACGGCCTGGCCATCCTGCTGCTCGGCCTGTTTCCGGGAAGTCTGATGAATTTGTGCCTACAGGTAATGGCCGGATAAAGATTTTTTCCATTCTCGGGGGCTTCAGCCCTTGCATGCCCGGGGATTAGTCCTTACAATGCGCGCTTCCTGATGCGGGGTGGAGCAGCCTGGTAGCTCGTCGGGCTCATAACCCGAAGGTCGTTGGTTCAAATCCAGCCCCCGCTACCAAATTTAAGTCAGTACCGATAACGGGTTAGCGACGAAGGTCCTAACCCGTTTTTCGTTTCAGGATTGTCAGGGCGGGAATTTTGCGGGAATTCACCCCGCAAACACGGTTCGCCGCCGCTAACAGCTCCTCGATCTCGGGTGCGGAATAGTGCGACGTAATGTCCCCATTCGTATGCCCGAGTAGTACCTTCCTGGTTTCCAGCGATACACTCGCCGCCCGTAGACGCCGGCCAAAGGTGTGCTTCAAGTCATGGACCCTGAGATTCGCGAACCCCCACGAAATCGGTTCTCCATGTGCTTCGGCATAGGCTTCGCTGCCGCTTCCCGCGCTCGCTTCCATGCGGAGTTATATGTTGCTCACCGGTCGCTTCACATCTTGAATGAGGCCTGGCAACTATTTGATAGCAGTGTCGGGCAGTGAGGATTCAGATGAACTGGGAGCTGTGGGTGTATCGTCCGAATCTACTCCGAGGGCGGCGTGGCTTCCTTCTCCGCTATGGAAAGGCAGATTTCGTAAGCTTTGCCGCAGGAATTACACGTCCACCATGTCCCCCGCTTGATTTCATCTCGCCAAAGCTTAATTTTGCCCGCGCAGCTCTCGCCTGGACAACCTATTTCTTCGACAATCGGCTCCCATAGGCTCTGCTGATCAGACTCATTCCGCACACGATATTCCGCACCGCAGTTAAAACACTTGGCCTCAAGCAGCTCACTGGCAAAGGGCACCCGTTTGCGTATGTTCGCTGAGCATCGCACGCACTCAAGCGTGGCAAACTGCCCCAAGGTGACATTGAAAACGCGCGAGGCCAGCACCTTTTCCAGATAGGCTACGATCTTTTCACAACGCTCCTTTAGCTGTGCAAAATCCGGCGAGGGTCCGTCGAACATTTGCTTTAAAGTCGGCATATGCAGATATGAGCCGAGCGCGTCATAGTGCTTTTTGAGGGTTGCGAGGTTCAGGACCTCCTCTGAGCCCAGCATCGCCATCTTTTTTGCCGGTTTCCCAGCTTCTTCCTCCAGGCCAAAGGCTATAGACGAGTTCTTATCGGCGTTCGGATCAATATCGATCAGGAGTTGCATGACCTTCCGGGGCTGCCAGGTTTCATATTCCTTCGGGGGAATTTCCTGCCGGTAGGCGTATGCCCGGTCGTATGTCAGGGCTTCCATAGCCATGCGCAGCTCCAATGCTGCATATCGCAGCTGGTCCTGATCGTCCTTTTCCAGCTCTGATTTCGCCCTGGCAAGTGATTGTCGGGCTTCATGACGGAAATCACGGCTTGCAGCAAGGCTCATGAGGTCTTTTGTTTGTTCCATCCATTCGACTGTGGCGATCATAGCGCAGTCTGATGCCCGAAATCGGCACTGATGCCTAGGGGAAAAGCGCGAAGAGTCTTCGAAATGGTAAAATTATTGATAGATAACAGTAGCATACGTGATTCCGAGTTTAGCCAAACTGACCAGATTTCTCAAACACTTAGCTGGGGTGGCCAGGAGCACGAATATACGCTGCCAGGCTAGACGGGTAATAGGTAGAGCTGTCTGGTCGTCTCCCCAGAGAGCTGTCTTCCTGGACGCGGAATTTTAAGGAATTTGAGAAAATATGCAAAAACATATTTACATATACAATAAATATGCTATAGCATATTTTTATGAACGAGATTATAAAAGCCCTGAAAAGTGCTCGACTAGAAAAAAAGCTTAAACAATCCGAGCTTGGCGGCAAACTGGGGTTGCCACAAAGCCACATTTCCAAGATCGAGCAGGGGGCAACCGATCCCCGCCTGTCTACGGTGACAGATATGGCACGCCTGCTGGACTTGGAATTGGTACTGGTTCCCCGCGCGATGCTGCCCGCGATCCAGGCTATGATCCGGGGCGAGAGAGAAGAACAAACGCCCAGGTGGCAGCTTGACGAAGAGGCGGATCGGTGACCGATCTACTTGAAGTACAGCTGGGACAGATAAACATTGGACGGTTGGTTTTAACCACCGGCGACCGGGCGTTTTTTGCCTTTGAGGAGGACTACCTCAATAACAAAAACAGGCCGGTTCTCAGTCAGTCCTTTTTTACCCAAGCCGGTGACTTGATCTCGGAAACCCGAACAACGCAAACCCGACTACCGCCCTTTTTCTCCAATCTGCTTCCCGAAGGCCATCTGCGCACCTACCTGGCCGAACGGGGCGGTATCAAACCCGAGCGGGAATTCAGGCTGATCGAATTGCTGGGAGAGGACCTCCCCGGGGCGGTGATGGTCCGGCCTTTGGAAGGTCTGGCGGGACTGCGAGAACCCGAGGCAGAAAAAGACGCCACTCAAACGCCATACCGATTTTCATTGGCTGGAATACAGTTGAAATTTTCGGCATTAGCCGAGACTTCCGGCGGATTATCGATTCCTACCAACGGGGTTGGGGGTGACTGGATTGTTAAACTGCCGGCACAGAATTTCGCCCAGGTTCCGGAAAACGAATGGGCGATGCTCCATTTGGCCGCTGAGATCGGTATCCCTGTCCCAGAGACGCGGCTGATTGCGCTTAAAGAAGTTGCCGGGCTACCCGATTTAGGCGCGTTATCCGGGGATACTGCATTGGCGGTGAAGCGCTTTGACCGAGGGGCAGGGGGGCGGCGCATTCACATTGAGGACTTCGCTCAGGTCTATAACGTCTACCCGGCGGATAAATACGGTAAGGTCAGCTATGCCAATATCGCGAACATGCTCTGGACGCTTACGGGTGAGACCGGGTTAGTCGATTTTATTCGGCGACTAGTGTTCACGATTCTGATTGGCAATGGCGACATGCACCTGAAAAACTGGTCGTTGATCTACCCCGATGGACGAACGCCTCAGCTTGCGCCCGCCTATGATTTTGTCTCGACAGTGCCGTATATCCCGGGCGATAAACTGGGCCTCAGTTTATCCGGAACCAAGGAGATGAGTGCCATTACGCTTTCACATTTTGAGCAGCTCGTGAACAAAGCGCGCATTCCGGAATATCTGGTGCTGAGCAGGGTCAGGGAAACGGTTGAGACGACTATCCAGGCATGGCACAAACATAAAACGAGTTATCCGCTTGTGAACGAAATCAGAGATCGACTGGATCGACATATCCGAACATTGGCTCTAATAAGATAGCCGATGTAGGAACGGGTTAGTGACGTCAGTCCTAACCCGTTTTTCGTTTCCCCTGTAGGAATCTGCGCGGCGGTTGGGCCTTTGTCGAGCAGGCATCGGCAGTTTTCGATATCAAATATGGTCGAACAATCATCAAGGATGAATTTGAGGTTTGTCAGGACAAACTACTGCTCAATCGTTCGATGAGGCACTTTCATTGAACAGGTAGCGTGCAATTTTCCAGCTACCCTGGTGCTTCTGCAGAATAAATACTTCCCGGCTCCGATTGACGATAGCTACGTCTTTATCGACAAGTTTTATATGCCCACCAGAAGACGTGCGGACAACGGCCAGGGGTCCAAATGGCAAAATTTCCTCGATGTGGAAAACAACGTCAAAATCGAGCGTATCAAATACGATCTTATAAGCGGCTTCTATTTCTGTCAGCCCGGTGGCTGTCGGTTTATGCGATGGCATAAACACCCCGTCTTTCGCGTAAAGCTGTAAAACCGTGTTGAGATCACTATTGTTCAGGGCGCGAACATAACTATTGATGACCTTCCGGATACTTGCCTTGTCACTGGCGGTGTCGGCGTGGGCCTGTTCGCTTTCACCCCCGATCAGTAACCCTGCGAAAATTACTACCGCAACCAGGCCGTATGATTTACACGCATGCATTCTAACTCTCCTTAAACGGTGAATAGAGTGACCAGCCTAAGCTGAACTTTTCGATGACAGTAGCTATCGATCCCGGAACTAGCAGGATCCATGTCTGGTAATCATTACATCAGCGCTTGCGCGCTTCATTGAAGACACCATCCCCGGTGTAGAGCTTCACGACAGCACCAACATCACTGGTATTTAGTGCCTGTTCGTAGGCTTCGAGCACGGCGTGACTAGCGGCCTGGGTCGATTCGGTGGCGTTCCCGCTTGGCAGGACACCGAAGCTCGGGAGGGCAAAAGCAATAAAGCGTATCAGCCAATTTTTCACGATGGGTTCTCCTTAGGGCGGATTCGATGTGAGAGGGGACACGATAAAACCTTTCCAAGAATTGGAATATACGTAAAATAGACAAATAACTATTCCATATATGGAAATATCTATGTTTCCCGATCTGAATGCCATGGCGCTGTTCGTAAAAGTGGTGGAATCCAGAAGTTTTTCAGCGGCGTCCCGGCGACTCGGCGTGCCGATTTCAACGGTGAGTCGTAAAGTGAGTCAGCTCGAAAAGACGCTCGGAGTACGCCTGCTGGAACGCTCCACCCGTCAACTGCGATTGAGCGAACTGGGCCAGGATTACTATGCCTATTGCCGCCGGGGCTTGGAGGAGATTGAAACCGGTACCCTGATGCTGCATGAACGACAGGCGGAGATTGCGGGCACACTCCGCTTGTCGGTGCCCCCGGGTCTCGCGGACCGATTGGTTGTCCCCCTGGTGAGTGCGTTTCAGGCGGCTTATCCTGCCGTCACCGTGAGGATTATGATTACCGAACGGAAGGTGGATTTTATCCAGGATGCCGTCGATTTGGCGTTGCGGGTCGGCGAACTCGAAGACAGCAGCCTGGTGGCGCGGCGCCTTATACGTTATCGGCACGTTCTGGTCAGTTCTCCCGCCTACCTGGACACCTTTGGCGCGCCCCTTCATCCGCGTGAGTTGCAGGCGCATCGTATGATTACCTTTGACGGGTGGTTCGACGATGTAGCCTTGAAACTGATCAACAATGGCAGTGTGTACCGCGTTAGTGTCGAAGGAGTGCTTGCGCTAAACGACTATGCCGGCATTCTGAGCGCGACCGAGGCGGGGCAGGGGATCGCTGAAATTCCATCGATTATCTGCGGCGAATCATTGCATGATGGGAAGTTGGTCGAGGTCATGCCAGATTGGCGTTTGCCGCCTACGATGCTGTCGGCTGTTTATCCGAGTAATCGTAACCTTTCACGGATCGTCAGGCTGTTTAAAGATTTTTGTGTTGAACATATTGATACCTGGGCACCGCATGTGGACATCTAATTCCCCAACTAATCGGGCGTGGCTTCTCCGGGGTTAGTGACGCGCTGCACTGAAACTTGAATAGGGGTGGGTAATGGACTTTGGCACCGCTCAAAATCATCCGGATATCGCCTCCATAAAACAGCCTTATGGGCTCTATAAGGATCAAGCGACCTATCTAAAAGGTCTGAGAGGAAAAATTTAATCTTAAACAATAAAAAATGATTGAAAAACGATAAATATCGGCTATTCTTGGCAAGGTATTTAATCGCCATGGAGTACCCGGTGTGATGAAACGCCTTCTTGCCGTAGCAGTCGCCCTCGGTCCCGTCTGCCTGAGCAGTCCGGTTTTCGCCCAGGATCCCGCACCCCAAGGTCCCGTTGGAGATCGACAACTGAGTTTAGGGCTTGGCATTCCTGAGACCCTGCAATTGCGAGGTCATGTCGGGGTAGCGATCGGTGCTGTTCCTGAGTTTCAGGGGTCCGACGATCTTTCGGCGGTGGGTTTGCCCCTTGTCGATATCCGCCAGGAAGACTTTATGTTTATTAGCGGCGCGAGCGTCAATCCCAATGATGGTTACGGCAGTATTGGCTGGTACGCGTTGAATTTTGCATATGCTCAACGTGGTAAGCGATTATTTGGGTTGTCCGTCGGGCCAATGATCCGCGTTGGTGTTGGCCGCGACGAGCATGACAATTCCGCGCTCGATGGCCTTGGCGATATCGATGATAGCGCGGGAAGCGGTGTGTTTGTTGAGGCAAGAGCGGGTAGTTGGACAGCAGATATAAGTTCCACTTCTCAAGATGCCGGTGATGAGGGTGACGGTCTTTTAGTGGCTGTTCGTAGCCGTTACTCTGTGCAGATAAGTGAGCGTTTCTCCATCGCTCCCGCTGTGGTTGCCAGTTGGGGTGACGAGGATTACATGCAAGGCTTTTACGGCGTGAGCAATGCTCAGGCATCACGTAGCGGTTTGACCCGGTTCAATGCCCAGTCAGGGTTTAAAGATGTCGGTATACAGGTCGGTGCGACCTACTCTTTGTCCGAAAAATTTCTTATTAATGGGCAAATCGGCTATCAGCGACTCTTGGGTGACGCTGCCGATAGCCCGATCGTGGATAGAAAGGATGGTTCACGCGATCAATTTAGCGCATTATTCGGCATAGCGTACAAATTTTGAGGGTGAATTCTGCACGACAGACACAAATGTGAAGGATAGAGGCTATGACCGATAATGCCATTCATCATGTCCAGCACATGAGTAGGAAGTTCCTTGTTTTGTTCAATGTGCTTCTCGTGCTTATGCCAGTAGCGGTTTTTTTGTACTGGGCCTTTTTTAACCAATTGCCTGACGCATTTCACACCGATCTTCCCGTTGCGCCAGCGCAACCACTCTCTACAACCCAGCTAATCTTGGGCGCGCTTGTCAGCCTTCTACCGTTGACAGTCGCGGTGTATGGACTCGTAACGTTGAAATCGCTGTTCCGACTATATGCCGAAGCCATCATATTCTCTGCCGAGAACGTGAAGTATTTTCGTCGTCTGGGATACCTGTTTATTGCTTGGGTGGTGGCCAACGCGATATTCACCCCGCTGATAAGCTTGGTCCTCACCTTAGCCAGTCCGGTTGGTCAAAGGGCAGTGGCCGTTAAATTTGGAATTGTCGATCTGTTTGCGTTGCTTATTGGCGGCATTGTCTTGGTGGTCGCCTGGGTGATGAATGAAGGACGAAAGCTTGAAGATGAACAGGCTCATACCGTGTAGGGAACTGAATGGCTATTGTGGTTAATCTCGATGTGATGTTGGCAAAGCGAAAGATGAAATCTACCGAACTCGCTGCTCAAATTGGTATCACCGAGCAAAATCTTTCTATTCTCAAGACGGGCAAAGCAAGAGCCATTCGCCTAACCACATTGGATGCCATCTGTAAGGCGCTGGATTGCCAGCCGGGCGACCTTCTTGAATATAAGCGCGACGCAGAGCAAGAAAACTAGCGATTGGCTCTGAAACCGAGAAACGGCTTTGTCAGACGACCCACTGTGCGGTGAGCCGCTGTGGTTTGACAATAATCGAGATATCAACCGATTGGCGTGGCCCTGTTAGAGGGCCTTTTTTATGCCCCTGACAGTGCCTACAGGTCATCCCCACGCGGGGTGTGGCGAGGTCTATACTTGTCGGCGAAGCGGGGCTGCTCCCCGCGGGTTGAGGTTGTTCGATACCAAAGGTGAGAAAGGAATGAGATTTCCTGTGGTGCAGACCTTTCTTGAATCCGGAATCACTGAGTCGAGCTCAGTAGGGAGGGTGAAAGATGCTAATCACCAGTATCAGCAAAGTGGCAGTTACAACCGTGGCGACGGCGACGCTTGTCCTCGCTGCAGCCGGGTCGCGCGCGAACGGACTGGACTTCGAGGTCTGGGCGATCGATCAGGCCAATACCGCCGACGGCGGCAACAAGATCTATATCTACGACGGCAATGCCATGATCAAGCAGCGTTGCGGCAACAGCCCGACGCATATCATCGACCTTTCCACCTTTGGCGTCTCTGAGCGCCCGCACATGCTGTTGTTCAACGAAGAACAGACCCACGCCATCGTGGCCAACGTGGCGCATCTGCCCGTGGGTGAGCCCGAGTTGTATTTCATCGATGCCAGGACCCGGCTGTTGGCGGGGGCGCTGGAGATCGACGCCCACGCGGCCATTCCGACACCGGACAGTCGTTACGTGGTGTCGGTGGATCCGGGTGAACAGCTCATGCACCTGATCAGCACCGACTACGAGACGAACACCTACACGATCGTGGACGTAATCGATACCTCGGTCTTCGCGGCGCAGACCGGGGGATCCGCGGCCGGGGTGATCTGCCCGGTGGTGACCGCGGACAGTCGCTTTGTCTACGCGACCTTCAACGGCGGCGGGCTGGCCGTGTTCGAGATCGACGAAAGCGCCAGTCCGACGCTCACGCCGCGGGATCTGTACACGGCCGCCGAGGTCGCGCCGGTCGGCTGCGGGGGTATCCAGGTGGGCTACCGGATGCATATCAATACCGCCACGGCCGCCCCGGCCGTTGCCGACCATGTCTATGTCTTCGACACCCGCAAGATCGGCAGCAAGCCCGCGCCCGTGGTGATACCGCTCACCGCTGTCAACGACGGCCACGGCATGACGGCGTCGCGCAACGGCCTGTATGTCTGGAACTGGAATCGTGACAGCAACAATATCAGCGTCATCCGCAGCAAGACGAGCACCGTGTCCAACACCATCGATATCGGCAGGTTGCCGGACGGTACCCCGGTGGATCTGGCGCCGGATCTCGCCGACACCTCGCCCGACGACAAGTGGGCGTTCGTGTCCCTGCGCGGGCCCGTGCCTCTGACCGCCAACAATCCCGCGTTCGACAACGCGGTGGGTGAAAGGCCGGGCGTGGGCCTGGTAAAGATCAAGGGCGGCAAACGAGGCAACCTGGAATGCATCGCGTCAATCAGCGCCGGGACCTATGCGCCCGGCACGCTGGTGCAGGGCAGGGACGTCGGCGGCCTGGAGACGGCGGATATCCACGGCCTGAGGGTGCGCCAGATCCTGGACTGAGTCCGGACTGTCCGGCCGCGTCTGAACGGGGGGCGCATTGGTGTCGGTGGCAAACAGGGTTGCTGCGCGATTGCCGCCGACCCCAGGAGACGCTGGTATCGAGCGTTTGGCGCAATCCGGCGTTGCTTGCGCTCACGCACAGACACGATCTGAACCGATGCGGTGTTTCGTTGGGGGACGAGAGCGTGGCGAGGTCACAAGTCCGCTACGCTGGAAGCCCCCCACGGTGGTGCGGCAGGAGGTGCGTGAAAAGTCACGAGCCCGCATTCCCATTGCGGCGTTCATCCTCGACCCACCATTGGTGCATCGCCAAGAACATCTTCTTCAGGCCCAGCGCCCGTTCGGTGGCCGAGTATTCGACCCGCGGCGGCACCTCGGCGTAGACCTTGCGCTCGATCAGGCCGTCGTCTTCCAGGGCGCGTAGCTGGTTGGTCAGCATGGTCTGGGTGATGCCGTCGATCCGGCGGCGCAACTGGTTGAAGCGCTGGGTGCCCCTGAAGATGAGGATCTGCAGGATGATCAGCTTCCACTTGCCGCCGATCAGCTTGGCGATATCCGGCATCGGGCAGATCGAATCCTCGATCAGCGGCAGCGGTTTCCTGTTGGCGCGTGGTGGGGTCGTTTTCCGCTTGCTCATTTTAAAGTATAAATAATATACCAGGTATGTATATTCATACTATATACGAAAATACTGCCTTCTTGTAAAAGAATACCAGAGGGATATTCTTGGCGGCAACCACCCACCCGCGGCCAGGAGCAGCCCATGAGCCCATCCAGCGATCATTACGCCCGAGTGATTTCCGTAGCGGCGCCCGCGCCGGCGGTCTATCGCGCATTGACCAGCGGTTACGACGACTGGTGGACCACCACGGGAGGGCGTCGATTCGATCAGATCGGTGATCGGATCCGGTTCACCTTCCCGCCGCTCGTTTCCTACTGGACCTTCGAGGCCAGGGTCCTGACACCGGGGAAACGGGTCGAACTCGAATGCGTGGAGGCCTATCACGAAATGTCGGAGCAGCCGGAGGCGCCCACGGACGAGTGGCTCGGGTCACGTCTGATCTTCGAGATCGCGGCCCGGGGTGAAACCACGGATATCCGTTTCACCCACGAGGGGCTCACCCGGGCGCTGGCCTGTTACGGGGCCTGTGAACAGGGATGGGACCGGTTCTTCGTCGACAGTCTGGCGGCGTATTTGAATACGGGCCTGGGGAAGCCTTATTCGTAATCGGAAAGTCAATGTAATTATATTAAAAAACATAGTATTGAAATCAATAAAGGAGAAAGCGGATGAGGATCTTCGGTTTTCCGCCGACGCGCTCGGACCGGGTGATTTGGGCGTTGAATGAGCTTGGGTTGGCCCACGAGGCGATCACCCAGGACGTCTTCCAGCATCCCGAGCTGCGGCACTTCCACCCCCTGGGCCGGGTTCCCGCCCTGGATGTCGACGGTCAGGGTTTGTTTGAATCGGCGGCGATCTGCAACTATCTGGCCGACCAGGCGCCGGAGCGTGGCCTGATCGCCGAACCGCGAACCTGGGAGCGCGCGCTGCACGACCAATGGACGTTTTTCGCCCTGACGGAAATGGAGGCGTGGGCGTGGAGCACCTTCCGCAGCGCCAATATCGTTCCCGCCGCGGAGCAAGTGCCCGCCATGTACGACTACAACAGGAACGCGTATCGCGCCAGCGCCGTGGCGCTGGAAACGGCGTTGTCGCAGTCGGAGTACCTGGTCGGCGGCAAGTTCACGGTGGCCGACATCATCGTCAGTTGGACCTGTCAGTTCGGGGAGAATCTCGGTTACAACGACGGATTCGAGCAGATTGGCGCCTATATCCAGCGGCTGAAGCGGCGCCCGTGCTGTACGCTCAAGTCCGTCAGGCAGGCGGCATGAACAAGGGTGAGCGCCAATGAGATACCTGTCTTGGTGCCGCCCACGAGCGCCTGTTTGGCGCTCGCACAGCCTGGATGAATGGGTTAATTAATATATTTAAAATATAATCTTATTATAGTTATCTCATGTTGATCCTTTAATCCGACCGTACCCTGAAACGGAAATAGGGACGGAATCTCCTGCTTGAACCCGCATAATGAGCCGGTCCCTACCAACCGGGGCCGGCAGTGACCGAAGCGTCGGCTGCCGCCTGAGTCGCCACCCGCAGGGCTCGTCTGGGTCGGGAAACAGAAAATAAAACGAGCCGCAGTGTCCAAACCGGGTTGACCCACGCGTCCCTAAGCTGTCGGTCGCACCGGGCCGGCGCCATTCCAACCAACGGAGGCATCATGTCCAAGCAGCACTATTTGTGTATCCAACGCAGCCGACCGGGACAGTGCGGGCCCGGCGAAGACCCCTCTCCCGCGCAGATGGAGGAGATGTACGCCAGGTTCAATGCCTGGAAGGAGAAGTTCCAGGAGAACATCGTCGACATGGGCGGCAAGCTGGGAGACGGCAAGGTGGTGACCGCCGAGGGCGCGGCGGACGGCCCGTTCGTCGAGGCCAAGGAGGTGGTCGGCGGTTTCATGATCGTGGCCGCGGCCAGCCTGGAGGAGGCCGTGGAGGTGGCGCGCCAGAGCCCCGGCGTGTGGATGCCCGGGTCCAGCGTCGAGGTGCGGGAGATCAGCACCCCTTGACGGTCCCCACGCTGGTCGAGCACTTTTTCCGCCACGAATACGCCAGGCTGGTGGCCAGCCTGGCGCGTCGGGTCGGGGTGCAGCACCTCGAGGCGGTCGAGGACGCCGTCCAGTCCGCTTTGCTGAAAGCGCTCGACACCTGGACGCGCGCGGGGCAGCCGGACAGTCCGTCGGCCTGGCTGTTTCGCGTGGCGCACAACCAGCTCATGGGGCAATTGCGCCAACAGGCGAACCGCCAACGTCTCCTGGAGCAGCATGCCGAATTCGCCCCTGATCCGGTGGAGAACGGTCCGCCGTGTTATCTTCCCGGGGAGGTGCGCGACGATCTGCTGCGCATGCTGTTTGTTTGCTGTGACGAGGCGATCCCGCTGGAATCGCAGGTGGTCTTGGCGCTCAAGACGCTGTGCGGTTTCGGGGTCAGGGAGATCGCGTTGCGTCTTTTCACCAGTGAAGCCAATGTTTACAAACGGCTGGGCCGCGCTCACCGCCGATTGCGGCAACAGCCGGCTCGTCTCGGCGAGCTCGGCGGTGAGCACTATGCGGCGCGTTTGACGGCGGTCAACAGGATCCTCTATCTGCTTTTCACCGAGGGTTACCTGTCCTGCCACGCGCAGATGGCGATTCGGCGCGAGCTGTGTAACGACGCGATACGGCTGGCAGAGATCCTCGCCGCGCATCCGGTAGGCCAGTTTCCGGAAACCTATGCACTGTTAGCGCTGATGCATCTGCACAGCGCCCGCCTGCGCGCCCGGCAGGACGCATCGGGTGGACTGCTATTGTTGGAGGAGCAGGATCGTTCGCTGTGGGATCGGCAAAACATCCGTATCGGGCTGCAGTGGTTGGCCAAATCCGCCCAAGGTGACGGCTTTTCCCGTTATCACGCCGAGGCTGGAATCGCCGCGGAACATTGTCTCGCCGCCTCGTTCGACGCGACCCGGTGGGACAGGGTGGCGGAGTGTTACCAGTTGCTGGAGCGGACAACGCCGTCGCCGCTGCACCGGTTGAACCGGGCGGTGGCGATGGCGCAGTGGCGCGGGCCCGAGGCGGGGCTGGCCGTGCTAGCGGATTTCGCCCCGCCGCCATGGCTGGCCGGCTCCTACCTGTGGACAGCCGTAATGGCCGATCTACATCGGCGCTGCGGGAATCTTCAACAAGCCAGCCGATATCGGCGCGCCGCGCTCGCAGCGGCGCCCACGCCGGCGGTGAAGGCATTGTTACAGCGGCGCCTGCCGTAGCCGCCACCTCACCGAAATGTAATCTTTGCGTCATGCTGGCGACAGGAGCGCGGCGATATCCTGGGACCAGGAAATTCAGCAGCCCGGTGGCTGCCCCTTTCCTAGCGTCCCCGACCATCATCGCCCGACGGGCGTACGGAGGTTTTGCCATGGCTAATTCCTACTTCCCGGTGAATCGCATGTTCCATGTGGAAACACCGCGCGATACCCGCGGCGGTTGGTATTTCGAGGTCCGTGGCGGGCAGCCCCATGGGCCGTACGCATCGCGGGCGCTGGCCGGCACGGCGCTCGAGCTCTATCTCGATGCTCTCGCGCGAACCCACCCGATGCCCTGAGGGAGATGGCGCCTGAGGCCTTGAGCTCTGCCGCGTCAGCCGGTCTGCGCGCTGGCGTAATCACCCCCTAGTGTAGGGAATCGAACGCCGCATCGGGGACTGGGTCCACGTGACTCGTTCGCCACCGGTGTCCTCTTGATACAGGGCGAGACCGCGCATGATTGGATCGAGGCCGAAGCTAAGAAAGCGGACGCTGGGAGGTATACGGGCGCCGAGGCTGATCCTGAACTGAGGTTGGCGCAACAGTTGGAGTCACGACAGTGAATGACGACACCCGCGTGGTCGAGATTGCAGGCGCCGGGCCGGCCGGGCTGGCGGCCGCCATTACGTTGGCGCACGCGGGACGGCCGGTGATCGTGCACGAGGCGCGATCCGAGGTGGGTTACCGCTTCCAGCGGGACCTGCAAGGGCTTGAGAACTGGACTGGCGCGCGCGACGCCCTGGACTCCCTGCGCGAGTTGGGCATCATGCCGGAGTGCAAATGGATTCCCTGTCGTCAGGGGACCGCCTTCGATGCCTGGGGGCAGCCTTACGGTATCCACAGCCACGAGCCGCTGTTCTACATGGTAGAGCGCGGTTCGGGGCCGGATACGCTGGATACCGCACTATTGCGTCAGGCCACCGGCCTGGGAGTCGAGGTACGCTTCGACAGTCGCTTGCGGCGCGTGCAGGGGCCCGGCATCTTCGCCACCGGGCCGAAAGCGGCTGATGCTATCGCCGTCGGGTATCACTTCGACACGTCCATGGGCGACGGTTTCTGGGTGATCTGCGATGACAATATCGCTCCCCGGGGTTATGCGTATCTCCTCGTCATGGGCGGCAGGGGAACAGTGAAAAGCTGTATGTTCTCGGGCTTTAAACAAGAGGCGGTCTATGTGAAACGTACCGTGGAGGCGTTCCAGCGCCTGGTGGGCCTCGAGATGATCGATACCCGCGCGCACGGCGGCATAGGCAATTTCCGCGTCCCGGCGACGGCGCGTAGCGGCAGGCACGCGGTAGCGGGCGAGCAGGCTGGTTTCCAGGACACCCTATGGGGATTCGGCATCCGCGCGGCGCTTGTCTCCGGGGTGCTGGCCGCATGCAGCCTGCTGGAAGACTCCGATTACGACCGCTTGTGGCGCCAGGCGCTGGGAGAGGTCATGGCCACGGCAACGGTCAACCGCGCCCTCTACGAACTGTTGGGCAACCGCGGCTACCGCTGGCTGCTTCGTTGGCAGCAACGCCAGCCGGACGCCCGTGCGCTATTGCATCGCTGCTACCGCCCGTCCCGTCTCAAGCGGCTGTTGGTGCCCTTGGCACGCCGGCGTTTGCATAGCCAGCGCAAGGACGAGAGCTGCAATCATGTCAACTGCAGTTGTGTCTGGTGTCAACACGGCGGTGAACCGCATACCTGAATCTTCTTGCTCCCCGAGGTCCGGCTAGGCCAGGTCACGCGACGCCACTTCCTGGCTTGTTGGCTAATGTTCTCCCTTGGTCCGCAACAGGCCGGCGAGCCGGTTGCCTTGTTTTTGCGGACCGCCGCGCGGGAAGAGGGCGTGCAGGTAGCGGTTGCTGCCGCGCTCTGTCCCCCAGCTGGTGCGGAAGTGCTTGATGATCTCACGCACGTTGGCCTGGACCTGGTGGGTTTCGTAGAAGTCGCGCAGAAAACGGATCACCTCCCAGGTCTCGTCGGTCAGCCTCAGGCCTTCGCGCTCGGCCTGGGCGCGGACGAAAGCCTCGGACCAATCGCCCAGATTCACCAGATAGCCCTCGCTGTCGGTTTCGACCGTGCGCCCGTCCACCTTCAGGGTGAGGATCTGCATGCCCGGATAGGCAATGCTGCCGCCGTCGCCACCTCCCGGGATGCCGACGTCGCTGACGCTGTCGGCGTCGGTGGGCGACCACAGTTCGATGTTCACATCGCCGCTCAGCCGACCGTGATAGCGGGTCGCGCCGTTGACGACGACTTTACCGCTGGCCGCCGGTATGTCGAACTGCGCAGTACCGCCGCGGTCGGTACTGCCCTCGAGCGGGTGATCGGGATCCGTGTCGAGGTAGAGCGTCACCCGAGTGCGCTTTACCGGTTCGTGGGTAAATCTCATCGATACGTGAAGACGCAGCATGTGCAAACCCCCTTGCCAAAAAAGCCGGGCCGGCGTCCGGCGGGATGGAACCCAGCGTCAGCTTAATCGACTGAAGGCGGCCGATATTGACCGGAATCAACCTTTTCAGAGTTTCGCCCGGGATGGCCGTGGCGATGTGGGTGGTCCCCCCCCGCAACCCGATGGTGTAAGATCTGGCGACCGTTCCCGCGAACGGTCGCTGCATTCATAACTTGTGAGGAGGTGGACATGGATAAAGGACGCGCAAAATGGCTGCTCCCCGCGCTTGCGCTGACGGCCGTGCTGGCCGCGTCGCCGCTGATTGCCCAGATCAACGTCGACGGTGTCATCAAGTATCGACAGAATGTCATGAAGGCGTTGGCGGGGCATGTCGGCGCCGCCGACCGCCTGGTGCGCGGGCAGGTGCCGCTGATGGATCAGCTGGAACTGCACGCGCGGGCGGCGCGGGAGATCGCGCACACCCTACCGACGCTGTTCCCCGCCGAAAGCATCCCGCCGGAGGCGGAATTCAACGGCGCGACCGTCTCCACCGATGCGCTGCAGGCGATCGCCGACAAGCCGCAAGCCTTCAAACAGGCGGCCCAGGACGCGATCGAGGCGACCGACGCCTTTTTGAAGGTGGTGCAGGCCGGCGATAAAAAAGCACTGCCGGCGGCCTTCAAACGCGTGGGTGAAGCCTGCAAGGCCTGTCACAAGGATTTCCGCAAGGATCAGGAATAGCGGCGGTGCGCGGCGCTGCGCGCCGGCGCGCGTCCGGGCTTTGGTACCTGGCCCTGGCGCTGGTCGCCACGCCGGTCGCGGCGCAGACGCCAAGCCGGGGTGAAACGGTTTTTCACGCCGCCGGCTGCGCCGCCTGTCACACCGATGTCGATCACGACGGGCCGCCGCTGGCCGGCGGGCGGGCGCTCAAGACCCCCTTCGGCACCTTCTATTCGCCCAATATCACGCCCGACCCGGTCCACGGGATCGGCGCCTGGAGCGACGCGGATTTCGTGCGCGCCCTGCGCGATGGCGTGGCGCCGGACGGGCGTCAGTACTATCCGGTATTTCCCTACACCAGTTATACCCGCATGCGCCGGGAGGACATGCTCGCGCTGAAACGGTATTTGTTCAGCCGCAAGCCGGTGGCGCGCCAGAACCGACCCCACGCGCTGCCCTGGTATCTGTCGTTCCGCCCCTTGTTGCGGGTGTGGAAATGGCTGTATTTCGAGCCGGGCGAATTCCAACCGAGCGCCGAGCGATCGCAACGCTGGAACCGCGGCGCCTATCTGGTGCTGGCGCTGGGACACTGCGCCGAGTGCCATTCGCCGCGCAACCGGTTCGGTGCCGTGGAAAGGTCGCTGCGCTTCGCCGGCACCCGCGAGGGTCCGGAGGGCGAGGCGGTCCCCAACATCACCCCCGACAAGCAGACCGGCATCGGCGGTTGGCCGCGCGGCGACCTGGCTTATTTTCTCCAGACCGGCGCCACCCCTGACGGCGACTATACTGGCGGCGCCATGGCCGAGGTGATCGACGCCGGTCTCAGTCATCTGGAGAACGACGATCTCCAGGCCATGGCCGAGTACTTGCGCTCGCTCGCGCCCATTCGCCATCGCGTGGCCGCGCCCGGCAAGGCGCAGGACAAGCCGCCGCGCAACCCGTGGGACTAGCCCTACGGGCGTGAGCTTCAGCCTCCTTCGTCGCGGTGCCCGCGCCCTGGTTATACTGCAAGCCTTTGGCAATTTCGCTGGCAACGCTTATGGCTGATCACAAACCGCTCGTGGCGGCGCGCGTGCTGGGGACCGCAGAGCGCTACATCTATCTGATCGCCGGTTACGTGCTGGTGGTGGCCGCCGCCGCGCTGTTGTTGGAGGCGGTGGTGGAGATGAGCCATCTGTTCTGGCAACGCGATTACAACGCCGCCATGACCCATCTGCTCGACCGCGTCCTGCTGGCGCTGATGCTGGCCGAGATCATCTACACCCTGGAGCGCATCGCCCACACCCGCCGCCTGGAGGTGAGGCCATTTCTGGTGATCGGCATCATCGCCGCGGTGCGTCGGATCCTGGTGATCACCGCCGAGAGCGTCGGCGAGACCGACCTGGGTAACGGGGCCTTTCAGGGTACCCTGGTCGAACTGGGGCTGCTCACCGGCATCATCGCGTTGCTCACCCTCTCGCTCTATGTCTTGCACAAGACCGGCGAGGGGCGGCTCGATCCGCTGGGCTAGGGCGCGCCCGAGGGCCGCATACCGCGCGGCATGCGGCCCTTGTCGGTGCTAGCCGGCCTTGGTCCAGGAGGAACACCAGCCGTTGGCGTTCACCGCCTTGCCCGGGAAGATCTGACACGGCCGCCAATCCCCGGTCTGCGACTGGATGAATTGACAGTTATGGCAGAACTGCTCGTCGGCGGGGGTGCCGGCCTTGTCCGCGCGCGGCGCCTCGCTGGCATCGTTGTGGTAGTTGAGCGCCTTGGCCGTGGGATCATCGGGCGACAGGTGCTGCAATTGCTCGGCGATGGCCCGCGGCGTGAGCAACAGATTGATCAGTGGCGCGCTGGCCAGGCCGGCCACCGTGCCCAGCAGCACGCGGCGCCGGGTGAAATCGACTGGGGTGATGTTGATGGGTTTTTTCATGGGTTCCTCCTTGTCGGGATGGGCGAACGGCGCGATCACGGATGCCTCCCCTGCCGTTGGGTCGGGTGCGGGAGCAACCCGGTGCGCGCACCGGTCGGTCAGGGCGGCTGCCCGGTACGCAGCCATTGCAGCGCGGCATCGCGCTGCTGGTAACGGAAGTGGCGCACTTCGGCGGCGACGAAATGCTGTGCCGCTTTGGGCAGGAAGGCGATCAGACTGCTGTCGGTGACCGCGGCGACGCGCTCGATTTTCTCCTGGTAACTGCGCACGAAGCGGATATGCGACAGCAGACTGGCGAAATCCTCCCAACCGAAAAACGCCTCGGCGTCGATCAGCAGACCGTTCAGCTCGCCGTTTTGTTCCAGATAGGGGTCGGCGAGCAAACGCAGGCGCTCGAAGTCCGTCGCCTGCAGCTTGTCGACCGGGGCGACCACCAGAATGCCCTCGTCGGCCAGCAGCTGAGCGTCGATCATGGCCTGCCTCACTCCTCTTCGCCGATGTCGCGCAGACGTTGCACATCGGCAGCGTAAAGCTCGTTCGTCTCGCCGGCGGCGCTGCGTTCCAGAATGCGTTGGCGTTTGAAATGGGCCAGGATGCGGCTGACGCTCTCGGGAGTCACTCCCAGTATCGAGCCCATCTCCTCGCAGGTGAGCAGGTGCAGGCGTCCGTCCGCGCCGCCAGGCGCGAGGCTCGCCAGATACGCCAGCAGGCGCGCCAGCCGACCCCGGATCGGCCCGGTCGAGAATTCGGTGATCCAGGTGTCGGCGATTTCGAGGTAGTCGTGCCAGCGCTCCGCCAGGCGCAGATAGGTCGCCGGATCGTCGCGTCGCAGACGCTGCAGGGTGCGCAATGGCAGTCGAAACGCCGACACCGGCGTGATCGCGATCGCCGCCTGGGCGTAACGCTTGGCGCACAGACCTTCCAGACCCAGAACCGAGCCGCAATGGTGCAGCCGTACTATCCGCGAGCGTCCGCTCGGCAAATAGGCGACCAGCTTGAGCAACCCCTTGACGATGAAAAACACCGTGTCGGCTGGGCTGCCCGGGTTGTAGATCACCTGCTGGGGGAGATAGCGCTGGCGATGGGCGTGGCCGAGCAACGCGCGGCCGGGCGAGAGCGGAATGTCGCCGAGAACGGCCGCGATGTCCGCCGGGGTCGCGTACTCGTCCAGGGCGGGTGGACGGGGTGTGACGACGTCGGCGCAAGGCAATTGGGCGGACAGGCTCATGGACATATTGGCGTACCGTTCATAACGACAGCCGCAGGCTACGACGGGCCCTGGGGGGCGGCATTAAAAAATGTATAACGCCCGACCACCCGGGGTCGGCGGCCTGTCAGCAGATTCTTGCACGCGGCATAGGCGGTAGTTGGACGCCGTAGGGCGTACCAGGTTCCACCGCAGCGCCCTCGCGGTGCGGCGGCCGGAAACACAGGGCCCGGTCCCGGCGAGGCAGGGGTCGGATCGCGCCACGGTCCGCGCCCAACCCGGCATTGACGGATTTCAATGCCGGCGCCGGCCGGTCAGCCGAAAGTGCGAGCGACATTTTTTTCGCCGTTCTTGGCGATTGCCGATTCGATTCCCTTGATCACGGAGTTCGCGTTATGCGAAGACTGTACTTTTTGGTGCCCGACGCGGAGAAGGCCGCGAGCATTGTCGGAGAACTGCTGCTACGCCGCATTCCGGAGCGGCACATCCACGTGGTGGCCAAGGACCATCATCTGTTGAAGACCCATGACATACCGCAAGCGGGTCTGTTGCAGGAAAGCGATCTGGTGCCGTCGATAGAACGGGGGGTGGCCGCCGGAGGGGTAGCCGGGCTGGTGGCCGGCTTGCTGGCGGTCAGTTTCCCCCCTGCCGGGCTGGTGCTGGGCGGTGGCGCGGTGCTTGGCGGCACGGCCCTCGGGGCGGCCTTTGGCGCGGTGGTGGGGCCCATGATAGGTATCTCGGTGCCCAATTCGCAGCTCAAAGATTTCGAGGCCGCCATCGAGGCCGGCCAGCTGTTGTTGATTGTCGATGTGCCCAAGGCGGACGTCGAGCCGGTCATCGAGCTGGTCAGGGCGCACCATCCCGAGGTCGACATCAAAGGCGTTGATCCGACCGTCCCCAGGTTTCCCTGAACCGAGCGCGCCGGCCGGGCGTGTCCCGGCCGGTGGGTCGCCGGGAGCCCGCCGGGCTCAGATCCTGAACTGGTTGACGCGCTGTTGCAGGTCAGCCGCCAGGCGCGCCAGTTCGTCGCTGGCCTGCGCGGTGTGGCCCGCGCCTTCGGCACTGTGGTGGACCGACTGGCTGATGTTGACCACGTTGCGGTTGATCTCCTCGGCCACCGCGGTCTGTTCCTCGGCGGCGCTGGCGATCTGGGCGTTCATGTCGTTGATGCGCGCCACCGCCGCGGTGATGGTCTGCAGCGAGGCGCCCGCCTGGGAGGCCTGCTCGGTGGTTCCCTGGGCGCGGGCCTGGCCCTCGGTCATCACCCGCACCGCGCTCGCCGCGGCGTTCTGCAGGCGCTCGATCATCTGATGGATTTCCTGCGTCGACTGCTGGGTGCGCTGCGCCAGGGTGCGCACCTCGTCGGCGACCACGGCGAAACCGCGTCCCTGTTCGCCGGCGCGGGCCGCTTCGATGGCGGCATTGAGCGCCAGCAGATTGGTCTGTTCGGCGATGCCGCGGATGACGTCGAGCACCTTGCCGATGTCCCCGCTGTCGGATTCCAGTTCATGGATGACCGTCGTGGCGTTCTCCACATCCGCCACCAGGAGGCGGATCGCGTCGATCGTCTGCGAGACCACCTGATGCCCGTTGCGCGCCTCGCTGTCGGCGCTCGCCGCGGCGTCGGCGGCGTCGGCGGCGTTTTGCGCCACCGTTTGCGCCGTGGCGGTCATTTCGTGCATGGCGCTGGCCACCTGGTCGGTTTCGCTTTGCTGGCGGGTGATGTGGTTGTTGGTCTCCACGCTGGTGGCCGAGAGCTCTTCGGAGGCCGCCGCCAGCTGGGTGGTGGCACCGGCCAGCTGGCTGACCAACTGCTGCACCCGCTCGACGAAGCGGTTGAAATTGGCGCTCAACTGCGCCACTTCGTCGCTGCCGTTGACCTCCAGGCGCTGGGTGAGGTCGCCTTCGCCCTCGGCGATATCCTGCATCCGCAGCGACGCCAGACAGACCGGGCGGACGATGCTGCGGGTGATCAGCGCGGCGATCAACAGCGCCAGCGCCAGACTCCCCAGGCCTACCATCAGCACGGTGTTGCGCGCCTGATTGAGCAGCTTGGCGTCGGCGCTGGTGTCGTTGGCGATCTCCAGCACGCCGATCGGGTTGCCGGAAAAGTCGCGGATCAGGCGGGCGTAGAGCGCCACCGGCAGGTCGTTCAGTTTGCTCTCGCGCATCAGGGTCCGCCCGGCAAAGGTCTCACGCAGGTCCTCGGCGCTCAGCAGGGTATGGGGCAGGGTGCTGGCGAAGGTTTCAAAACGATCGTCCCTGGCGACGTGCAGGGCCAGCTCGACCCCCGGATGCGTCTGCTTGAAATGGTCAAAGAAGGGCTGTCCGAAGGACATGCCGAATTCGACCGAGCCCACGTGCCGTCCCTCGGCCTGGATCGGCACCAGGCCACGAATGCCCATTCCGGCCACGCCGCGCTCCAGTCCGTAAACCGGTTGTTGCTCGCGATTGGTCGCCACCACGGTCTTTCTGAAGGACGAGAGGTCATCGCCGAACTTTTCCGGTTTGTGGGCACGCAGAAAGGATCTGGCGTCCGGGGTGTGGAACTGGAACTGGCGAACGTCGTAGCGCTGCTTCATCGCCTGATACACCGGCACCACGATGTCGGCCAGCCGTTGGCGGTCGCCCGCCAGCATGGCTTGCTGCACCTCGGGGTTGGCGGCCATCGACGCGCTCAGGGCCTGGGCCAGGACGCCCCTGGCGTCGATGGCGCCGACCACGCTGGCGTAGGTCGCCGCCAGCTGTTCCTCGGCCGCCTGCCGCTCGAGCCGCGAGAGTGAGATCATGACGCTTGGGAGCAACGCGCCCAGGGTCAGCGCGAGCACAACAATAAACCCGATGATGATACGGGTTTTGATCTTCATTCTCGATAACATCCAGCACCTCTTTCTCGGTAGTGGCCCTGTTCCGGCCTATTCAATTCTCAAACGGCATGACGGGGAAGAGATGATGACGTCCGCAACAGACGTCGCCTCGGTGGGTTCGATCGCGTGGGGGGTCTGGCACCAAGACTCACTGCACTCAACACCGTCATGTAATCAGGCCGCGGCTGATCGATCAGTCGAATGCCAGCGGCGCCTTCCTGTTTCTTTTCGACCGCCTACGGACACTCTTTAACCCGTGTTTTGAAAAGCGTTTACACGTCGGTATCATGTTCAGCTTATGAATAGTACTTTTGTAAAAGTTGTCGAAGTTTGGATTCCGGATCGTACCCGCACCCGGTTGGAATTGGGCGCGGGTCTGTATGGCGAGTACCAGGCGTTTCGTCAGGTCAGCGAGCTGAAACAGTTCCATTACAACGACGGTCTGCCAGGGCGCGCCTGGGCCGGGGGCAAACCCGTGGTGTTGACGCAATTCGATCAGTCCTACTTTCGTCGCACCGACGCGGCGCGTCAGATCGGTTTGAGCGCGGGCATTGCCATCCCGATCTTCGCCGGCAGCTTCCTGCTCGCCGTGGTGGTATTTCTCTGTGGCGACGACGAAGCGCACGCCGGCGCCATCGAAGTCTGGGGGCAGAACCCGTTGATCAAGGACGAAATGACGTTGATCGACGGTTATTTCGGCACCCTCAGGGAGTTCGAGTCGGCGTCGCGCAAGATCCACATGGGCCGGGGTCAGGGTCTGCCCGGCGGCGTGTGGGAAAAGCGCATGCCGATGTTGATCAACGACCTCGGCGGTGCAGGACAATTCCTACGCGCACGCAATGCGCAACAGGCGGGCATGACCACCGGCCTGGCGATTCCCCACATTCGCAGCGCGGATGAAGTGTATGCGGTGACGTTTCTGTCGGCGCGCGAGACACCGATAGCCCGGCGGTTTGAAATCTGGGTGCCGGCCGGCGGCGGCCTGAGTTTCGAGGCCGGGCATTGTGATCAGGATCCCGATCTGGAGCTGGGTCATTGCAGCTCGCGGATCGGCAAGGGCGAAGGGACCATCGGTCGGGTCTGGCTCACGGGCGTGCCCGCTTTATGCGAGAATCTGCAGCAGGATACCTCGGTAGCCGGTCAGTTGGCCCAACTGGCGGGGCTCGACAGCATGCTGGCGATGCCGGTGATCGAACAAGGTCTGCTCAAGGCGGTGGTGGCGCTGTATCTGTAACTGCGCTCAGGGGCGACCCAGCCGCAGTTTGGCTTGCTGCCAATCGGCCGGGGTGTTGAGATTGAAAAATGCCTCGGGCCAATCCGAACAATCGACCCGCGCCAGTTTCTGTTCCTGGTAGAAGTTCTCCGCTTTGCGCTCGCCGCTGGCCAGATAGCGCCGCAGCGCCGGCAGCAGGCGTGGCCGCAGGAGCGCGAAGACCGGCTGCGCGCGTCGCTGGTAGGTGGCGATGCTGGCGTCGCTGTCCGTCTCCTCCAGCGCGGCGAGCAGCCGGGAAGGGAGCGCGGCGGGGAGAAAGGGGCAATCGCAGGGCACGCTCAGCAAATACTCGCCTTGACAGTGTGGCAGCGCGCTGGCGACGCCCGCCAACGGCCCCTGGTAGCCGCTTTGCGCGTCACTGACGACCGTCACGCCGTAGCGCCGATAGGTGTCGAGGTTACGGTTGGCACTGATCAACAGCTGCTGCACCCGCGGCTGGAGGACCTCGAGAACGTATTCGATCAAGGGCCGGCCGTCGAACTCGAGCAAGCCCTTGTCCTGCCCGCCCATGCGGCGGCCGGCGCCACCGGCGAGAACGACCGCGCTCAGCGGCAGCCGTCCGCGCTCAGCGGGGCGCATCGATCCTGCCGCGGTGAACGCGCCACTTGCCAACCCTTGTCCCTCCCGTGGGCCACTCCCGAAAGGGTGACTATAACCGGCTGTCGCGGCGCTGCCTATCCGCGCGCGCTTATTGCATGCGCCGCTTGGACAGGGATAATCTTCCTATGAGCGAGTCAGAGCGGGCAGGAGAGAAGACCGGCGGCGAACCGGTGGCGTGTCACGAATGCGACGCGCTCCAGTGTCTGCCGCTATTGGGGCGCGGACAGATCGCGCGCTGCCACGTCTGTCACGCCAAGCTGCTGCGCGTGCCCCGCGGCGGCCTCGATCGTCCGATCGCGCTTTTCAGCGCGGCACTCATTCTGCTGCTGGTGGCCAACAGCCTGCCGTTCATGACGCTGGACATTCAGGGGCGACGCGCGATCACCACCATTTTCGGCGCCTCGCAGGCCTTATACGAAGCCGGCATGGGCGGCCTGGCCCTGGCGGTGTTCCTCACCAGCATCGCCGTGCCCGCGCTGTTGATCCTAAGCAGTTTGTACGTCTTGCTCGATATCCGCTTCGCGCTGTCGCTGCCGGGGGTGCGGGTGGCGCTGTCGTGGATTAGCCACCTGCAGCCCTGGGGGATGCTCGATGTCTTCATGCTCGGGGTGCTGGTCGCCTTTGTCAAACTCGGCGACACGGCGCGCATGCATGTGGGAGTGGCGCTGATCGCCTACGCCGGGCTGATCGTCCTGTCGGCGGCGGCTTCGGCCGCCTTTGAACCGGGATATCTGTGGCGTCGTCTCCGGCGCCAGCGGGCCAGGCGTGCGCGCTAGGGACTTCCAACTGGCGAGCTGCCGCACCTGCGGGTTGCTGCAGCGGCTGCCGGCGACGCGCGGGCACTGCCCGCGGTGCGGCTCCACGGTGCGCCTGCGCAAACTCGACAGCGTCCAGCTGACCTGGACTTTTCTGCTCACCGCGGCGATCGCCTATCTGCCGGCGAACCTCTATCCGGTGATGACCGTGGTCTCGCTGGGTCGAACGCAGTCCGATACCATCATCAGCGGCGTGTACTATCTGTTGCTGCATGGCGACTGGCCGCTGGCCCTGATCGTCTTCGTCGCCAGCGTGCTGGTCCCGCTGGTGAAGATCGTGGCCCTGACCTACCTGTTGTTGAGCGTCCAGCGGCGCTCCCCCTTGCGGCGCGCCCAGCGCACCCGCCTGTATCGGCTGATCGAATTGGTGGGGCGTTGGTCGATGGTGGATATTTTTGTTGTCGCCCTGCTCGCGGCGTTGGTGCATGCCGGCGCGCTGGCCAGCATTCAGCCCGGCACCGGGGCCGTGGCCTTTACTGTTGTGGTTATATTGTCCATGCTGGCGGCGTTGAGTTTTGATCCGCGCCTTATCTGGGACCACGAGGAAGACTATGACATCGCCGCCAGAGGATCATGACCTGGAACGACTGCCGGAGGCGGTAGTCGATCCGCAACGTAGAAGGCTTTCGGCGGTCTGGCTGCTGCCGATCGTGGCGCTGTTGGCGGGTGTCTGGCTGTTGGTCAAAACGGTCTCCGAGCGCGGCCCCGACATTGTCGTCAGCTTCAAGACGGCCGAGGGTATCGAAGAAGGCCGGACTCCGGTGAAACTAAAAGATGTCAAAGTCGGCAGCGTGAAATCAGTGGCCTTCAGCCATGATCTGTCCGAGGTGCTCGTCACCATCAGTATGGTCAGGCAGGCCGAACCGTACCTGACCGACAAGACGCGCTTCTGGGTGGTCCGCCCGCGCCTGGGCGCCGGCGAGATTTCCGGTCTCGGCACCTTGGTCAGCGGCGCCTATATCGCTATCGATCCGAATGATACCGGCGCGGCGCAGCGAAGCTTTACCGGGTTGGAAAAACCGCCCATCATCACCACCGACCGTAAAGGTACGCGTTACCGACTGAAGGCGGAAAAGGTCGGGTCGCTGACGGTGGGTACGCCGGTATACTTCCGCCAGATTCCGGTGGGTGAAATCACCGACTACCGGCTCAGCGAGGACGAGAATTACGTCGATGTGGGCTTCTTTGTCGAGGCCCCGCACGACCGCTACATCACCGACTCGACGCGTTTCTGGAACGCCAGCGGCATCAGCTTCTCGCTGAGCGCTTCGGGTGTGGAGGTGTCGCTGGAATCGATTGTCTCGCTGCTCAGCGGCGGCATTGCCTTTGAGACCAGCAACTGGCGCAAGGAGTCGACGCCGGCCGAAGAAGGGCACCGGTTTACCCTCTACCCGAACCGGCAGGCCAGTCTGGAAGAGCCGATCACCGACGTCACCACCTTTGCGCTGCGCTTTGACAGTACGGTGCGCGGCCTGGAGGTGGGCGCGCCGGTCGAATACCGCGGTATCCGACTGGGTACGGTACAGGCCATCGAGCTGGGTTCGGACACTGACGGGGAACACATATTGGTACCGGTGGTGCTGGTGGATATCGAACCGCAACGACTCGAGGCCTACCGCACCGTCGACGGCTCCAAGCAGGCCGGGCAGGACCTCGACGCGCTGATTAACGATCCGGTCAAGCGGGTGCGCAAACAGGTGGAGAAATATGGCCTGCGCGCACGCCTGCAACCGGCCAACCTGATCACCGGCAAGCTGTTCGTCGATTTCGACTTTTATCCGGATGCACCGCCGGCGACGGTCGTCCACAACGGGGTTTATCCCGAGGTGCCGACCATGCCCGGTTCCTTCGAAGGTATACTCGGAGGCATCCAGCAGTTGTTGAGCCGGCTGGAAAAAGCCAATTTAGAGCAGGCCATCGGCAATCTCAACGAACTGATGACCTCCACCAGCACCCTGATGGCGGTGCTGGCGAAAGACCTCCCGGGGCTCTCCGAGGATATGCACGCAACCCTCGCCAATATGCGTGCTACCTTCGGTCAAGCGGAGGAGACGTTGCGTACCCTCGACAGCAGCGCCTCGCCGGACGGGGAGATGGCGGTGCAGTTGCAGGACACGTTAAAAGAGGTCGCGGCGGCGGCGCGTTCCATCCGCCTGATGACGGATTATCTGGAACGACATCCGGAATCTTTATTACGGGGCAAAGACACTCAGTGAAGATCACAACGGTACGCGTCATTCCGGGTTGGCTGCTGGCGGCGATCGTCCTGCAGACAGCCTGCAGCCTGGGCGGCGGGGGCAGGGCAGTGCACTACTACGCCCTGAGCCCGCTGCCCGGCACGCCCGTGCATCTGCGCGACGCGCC
>JASBSS010000016.1 GCA_030148805.1 Thiogranum sp.
CAGCGCGCCCGAGCCCGCCTTGACCAGCAGGGAATCGGCGTGCCCATGATAGCAGCCCTCGAACTTGACGATGTTGTCGCGCCCGGTATAGCCGCGCGCCAGGCGTATGGCGCTCATGGTGGCCTCGGTGCCGGAGTTGACCATGCGGACCATTTCGAGCGAGGGCACCAGCTCGCACAGGGTGTCGGCCATGCGCGTTTCGATCGCCGTGGGCGCGCCGAAGCCCAGGCCGTTGGCCGCCGCCTCCTGGACGGCGCGGATCACCTCGGGATGGCCGTGGCCGCCGATCATCGGGCCCCAGGAGCCGACATAATCGACATAGCGGCGGCCGTCGACGTCGTACAGATAAGCCCCTTCGCCCCGGGCGAAAAACCGTGGCGTGCCGCCGACCCCCTTGAAGGCTCTGACCGGAGAGTTGACGCCGCCGGGGATATGCACGCCGGCGCGGGCGAATAACTGTTCTGACTGGGACATGGGTGTCTTCTCTGGTGAAACAAAAAAATCATTCAAGGTTGCCGGCCGGTCGCCGGCGCCGCTCGCGGGCGAACAACGCGGCGTAGGCGCCCGCCGCCTGGCGCACATCCGGCGCCGCGAATACGCCGCGGATGACCGCGAGCATGTCGGCGCCAGCGTGCAGCAGCGCAGCCGCATTATAGGGCGTAATGCCGCCGATGGCTGCCAGCGGCAGCGCCCAGCGGCGTTTGGCCTCGACCAGCAACGCCGGCTCGGCGGCGACCGCCTCGGGTTTGCTCTGGGAGGGGAAGAAACGCCCGAAGGCCAGATAATCGGCCCCCTCGGTGACCGCCTGCTGTGCCCGTTCGAGACTGTTGTAGCAGGAGGCGCCGATGATGGCGTTGGCGCCGAGCCGCCGCCGCGCCGGCGCCACCGCGGTGTCGTCGCGGCCCAGATGCACGCCATCGGCGTCACAGGCGGCCGCCAGTTCGACGTCGTCGTTGATCAGCAGCACCACCCCACGGTCATGGCACAATTGCGCCAGCGCCCCGGCCTGCGCCAGCCGTTGCCGCCGCTGGCGGCTCTTGTCGCGGTACTGGATGATCCTGGCGCCGCCATCGATCGCCAGGCCGACGCGCTCCGTGAGCGCCCCTGGCGGCTGCAGCGCGGCATCGGTAATGGCGTAAAGCCCCTGCAGGCCGGAGCCTTTCGCTGCCATGGGCGGGCGGCCTAGCGGTTGTCTTCCCGCGCCCAGAACAGGCGGTTGGGAATGCGTTGCCCCATGCCGATCCGGTAGCCCTGCGACAGCGCCTGCCAGGTGTACTCCTGGGCCTCGTGGATGGCGCTGAACGGCTCCAGCCCCTGGGCCAGCAGTCCGGCGATGCTCGCCGCCAGGGTGCAGCCCGAGCCGTGGAAACTGCCCTCCAGTCGATCCCAGGTGAAAGTTTCCATGACGCGGTTGTTGGCATAGAGGGTGTTGATCACGTGCGGCGTGTTTTCGTGCGTGCCGGTGATCAGGACGAACTCGGCACCGCGCGCCAGCAGCGCCATGGCACAGGCGTCCAGCGAGTCGGCTTCCGGCGCCAGGGCGCGCGCCTCCTGGCTGTTGGGCGTCAATACCGTGGTCTGCGGCAACAGCAGTTGCGTCATCGCCTCGATGGCGTCCTCATCGGTGATGAGCGTGCCGCCGCCACTGGCCAGCACCGGGTCCATGATCACGGGAATGTCGGGGTAGTCGTGCAGTATCGAGTGCACCGCCTCGACCGCCTCGGCACTGGCCAGCAGTCCCAGCTTGAAGGCGCTGATCGGCATGTCCTCGAGCACGGCGCGCGCCTGCTCCACGATCAGGCTGCCGTCGAGCGGCGTGTAGCCGATGACATCCTGGGTGTCCTGGATGGTCAGGGCGGTGAGCACCGGGGCGGCGTGGCAGCCGTGGCTGATCAGCGCCTCGATGTCGGCCTGGACGCCGGCGCCGCCGCAGGGGTCGTTGCCGGAAAACACCATGACCACCGGCACCGCCGCTTGTTGGCCCGTCATGCGCGAGGGGTCCGGGACGGCGCGCCGGCGGGCGCGGGCGCAGTGCCTTGATCTGCCATCATCTCTTGATAACCTGTTGCTTTGACCCGCCATTGTAGCATTGCCCGGCGCTGTTGCGAGGGCCGCGGCGCGGCTACAATGGGGGTCTGCGTAAAGGAATCGGCATGGACGAATTCAAGACCTATATGTGCGTGATTTGCGGCTTTATCTATCGCGAAGCCGACGGTTTGCCGGAAGAGGGCATCGCCCCCGGAACGCGCTGGGAGGATATCCCGTTGAATTGGGTGTGTCCGGAGTGCGGCGCCGGCAAGGAAGACTTCGAGATGGTGGAGATCTAGACGCGTCAATGCCTCGGACAGGGGCGCCATTCCCGGCTACACTTGAGAGACAGGTGATACTTGCGGGAGGCCTGATGCGGAGCACGGAACAACAGCGCTTCATGGAACTGGTCGGCACGGCCCGGGATTTCTGCCGGCTGATCGATCGGCTGCCGCGCGACAGCGACTGGCTTTCGCCGTTGTTCCGGCTGTTGCCCCGCCTGCACGCCCACGTGGTCACCCTGGTGGATCCCGGCGGCGGCGATATCGTCTGCGAAAACGCCGATCTGGAAGAGCGCTTCGCCTTGTTCAGCAAGCTGCACGCACGCCTGGGCGAGCTGGATGTCTATTGGCTGGAGTTTGACCACCCGGAGGATGCGCATGGCGATGGCGAGCACCGCACCGGCAGCCTGGCGGACGATCTGACCGATATCTACTTCGAGCTCAAGCGGGGCCTGCAGCTGCTGGAGGCCGCCGGGCCTGATGCCGTGGCCCATCTGTGGGAGGTCGGCTTCAACCGCCACTGGGGCCAGCACCTGGTGGACGCGGAGCGGCATTTATACACGCTGCGGGTGAATCAGCAGCTCTCCGGGTGAAATTCCAGCGCCTGGCGGCGTGGCTCCGTGACGTTGCGGGTGCAGCGAAGGCCGTCCTGGCCCCTGCCGGTCGGCCCGCGGGAGCGCCGCCGCCGGCGCCGGGCCCCGGGGGTGGTGGAATTTTCCGCGGGGGTTGCCAGTCTCATGTACGACATTGTCCGTCTGGCCTGTACAATAGGGTCTCACCGGCGCCCCGGATGCGTCGGGCACAGACAGACGACTCGCCCTTTATCAGGAACTACTTGTAATGTATGACAGAAACTGCAGCCGTATGGGTGGCTTCACGCTGATTGAAGTCATGGTGGTGGTGGTCATTCTTGGCATTCTGGCCGCCGTGCTGGTACCCAAGGTGATGGATCGGCCGGATGAGGCGCGCATCGTCAAGGCGCGCCAGGATATCCGCGCGCTGGAAGCCGCGCTGAACCTCTACAAGCTGGACAACTACGAATACCCGACCACCGATCAGGGATTGGAGGCCTTGGTGGACAAGCCGGACGTGCCGCCGGAGCCGCCGCGCTGGAAACCCGGCGGTTACGTCGATCGGCTGCCGGAGGACCCCTGGCAGCAGCCTTACCAGTATCTCAGTCCAGGTACTCACGGTAGCGTGGATATCTATTCCACCGGGCCCGACCGCCAGCCCAGCGACGACGACATCGGAAATTGGATGTTGCGCTGATTCGCGCGGGTGTGGCTTCGGCGGCTGAGCGATTCTCGAACCACTCGGTGCCGCGGGTGCGACGGGGTGGCTGGTGCGGCGGGCGCCATGGGCGCGGCTTCACGTTGCTGGAGGTAATGGCGGTGCTGGTGATCGTCGGCATTGTCATCGGCTTCATGACCCTTTCCAGCGGCGGCGACCGGCGCGCCGAGGAGATTCAGCGCGAGGCGGCGCGCCTGGTGGCCCTGTTGCAGCTGGCCAGCGACGAGGCGGTCATGCGCAGCGAGCAACTGGCGTTGCGCGTCGGCGAAAAGGGCTATGCGTTCATGATCCGCCAGAATCATCAGTGGGTCGCGCTGGACGACGACCGCCCGTTGCGCCCGCGTACCCTCCCCGCAGGCATCGAGCTGGACCTGGAACTGGAGGAGAACCCCCCGCCAGGGCTGAGCGCCAAGGACGCCGAGCAACCGCAGGTGTTTTTGCTTTCCAGTGGTGAGATGACGCCGTTCGTGCTGACCCTCTCGGTTCCGGATACCCAGGACAGCGCGCGCATCAAGGGTACGCTGCTGGGCCGCCTGGAGCTGGACTAGTGCGCCGGGCGCGAGGTTTCACCCTGCTGGAGGTGTTGATCGCGTTGGTGGTGTTGGCGTTGTCGCTCGGTGCCGTGATCCAGGCGGCGGGCGATTTCACCGCCAATCAGGCTTATCTGCGCGACCGCACCTTCGCCGAATGGGTGGCGCGCAACCAGCTGGCGACGCTGCTGTTGGCCGGCGAGTGGCCGTCGCTCGGCCAGAAAAAGGGCGAGGCCGAAATGCCCCTCGGCGAGCGCGAAAAGGGGGGCCGCAGCTGGCGCTGGGTGGTCCAGGTGGTGCAGACCCCGGAGGAGGACCTGCGGCGGCTGGATATCGAGGTCTTTGCGCTCAGCGACGACGGCCGCGCCGACGAGGATCAGCCCATGGCCACCCTCAGCGGCTTCATCGGCAAGCCGCCTTCATGAGAGCCGCAGCCGGCTTCACCCTGCTGGAGTTGCTGGTGGCGGTGGCGATTTTCGCGCTCACCGGCGCGATGGCCTACAGCGGCCTGCAACAGGTTCTCAATCAGCAGCATACCACCGAGGCGGCGGCGACGCGGCTGGCCGACGTGCAGAAGGCCTATCGCATCATGGAGCGGGATCTGGAACAGTTGTCGCCCCGCGGGATTCGCAACGAATTCGGCGATCGCGTGGGGGCGTTGATCGGCGGTAGCGGCTATGCCGGCGTGGAATTCAGCCGCACCGGCTACGCCAACCCGGCGGGTTTCGTGCGCAGTGATATGCAGCGGGTGGCCTACGTCTCGGACCAGACGACGCTGTTGCGGCGCAGCTGGCGGGTGCTGGATCGCGCCCAGGACAGCAAAGCGGACGAACAGACGCTGATCGTGGGCGTAGAGCGATTTGAAATGCGGTTTCTCGATCAAGCCAATGAGTGGCAGGACAGCTGGCCGCCACAGCAGGCGACGCTTGCGGCCGCCGCGCCGCCGGCGGCCGGCGTAGGCGCCGCGGCAGGGTTGCCAAAAGCCATCGAGGTGTCGTTGGAGTTGGACGATTTGGGTCGGCTGCGCTGGTTGTTCCTGGTGCCCGACAGCGCGAATCTGGCCGCCCAGCAGAACCCCACCGGCGGCGCTGCCGGGGATCCTGACGGCGGCGCCGGGAACGCCGATCAGGCGCCCCCCCCCGACGCGAACGACGAGGCTGCCCAATGAGGCGGCGCCAAAGCGGTGTCGCCCTGATCACGGCGCTGCTGGTGGTGGCCATCGCCACCGTGGCCGCAGTAGCGATGGCCAGCCGCCAGCAACTGGACATCCGGCGTACCGCCAGTCTGCTGCACGGCGAGCAGGCCTGGGCTTACGTGCTGGGCGCCGAGAACTGGGCCAAGGTGGTGCTGCGCCGCGACGCCCTGGAGAGCCAGACCGACTCGCTCGGCGAGGACTGGTCGGCCCGCCCGCCGGTCTCGCTGGTCGAGGGCGGGTCGATCGTCGGCCGCTTGATCGATTTGCAGGGGCGCTTCAACCTGAACAACCTGGTCCTGGCCGGCGGCGCGGAGGACGCCGGGGCGGTGGCGTATTACAAGCGGTTGCTGCGCAATCTGGATCTGGACGAGCGCCTGGCCGACGCCCTGGTCGACTGGATCGACCCGGATATCAACGCGCGCTTCCCCGACGGCGCCGAGGACGAAACCTATTTGTCCCAGGACCCGCCCTACCGGGCGGCCAATCAGCCGCTGGCCGACGCCAGCGAGCTGCGCCTGGTGAAGGGTTATGACGCGGCCACGGTGCTGAAGCTGCGCCCGCACGTGGTGGCCTTGCCGGTGCGTACCACCCTCAACGTCAATACCGCCGACGCCGTGGTGTTGAGCGCGCTGGCCGTCGGCCTCACAGTGGAAGACGGGGCGAAATTGATCGAAGGGCGCGGTGAAGATGGTTATCCTTCCGTCGATACCTTCACCCAGGAGCCGGTATTGAAGGGAAAACAGATCGACAGGGACCAGCTCAGCGTCAGCACGGACTGGTTTCTGATGCTCAGTGAGGCCGATATCGGTGCCGGCCGGGCGCGTCTGGCGAGCCGTCTGCAGCGGGTGCGGGGCGTGGTCAGTGTGGTTGGCCGCCAGCGCGAGTTTTTCGATCCGGTGGTGCCGCCGACCCCCGATGACACGGCGGCAGGCTCCTGACGTGGTAGGATAGATCGACGGATTTCAGAGAGATAGCGTAGGCGAATGGCTGATACCTTGTTGATGCGGCTGACCCCCGGCGGGGAGGGTATCCGCGACTGGATGTTGCTCGAAGCCGAGGGGCAGGCGAAGACCCCGGTGCAGACCGGTGCTCCGGCGGCCGCAGTGGCGGCGGGGGCGCGCCGGATCGTGGTGCTGGTGCCGTCGGAAGATGTCAGCATCCTGGAGGCGCGCGTGCCCGGCGGGCGCCAGCGGGCGGCGCGAGCGATCCCGTTCGCCCTCGAGGAACAGCTCGCCAGCGATGTCGACGAGCTGCATTTCGCGGTCGGCAAGGTGCTTGATGACGACCGTTACCCGGTAGCGGTGGTAGAGCGCCGGCGCATGGACGAATGGGGCGCCGTGCTGCTGGAGCATGGGGTCAGCGCCCATCAATGGGTGCCGGAGATCCTGGCGCTGCCCCCCGGTGAGGCATGGCAGGTGCTCGTCGACGGCGAGCGGGTGCTGGTGCGCAGCGGCGAGTATGCCGGTTTCGCCAGCGACCGGGAGACGCTGCCGGCGCTGCTCTCGCTGCTGGCCGCCAGCGAGCAACTGCCGCCGGCGGCGCACGTGTATGCACAGGCACCGCTGGAGCTGGCCGGGATTGAAAGTGTCGTCGACACCGTGCCCCGCCAGCCGCTGGAAGTGCTCGCGCTAGGCTGGGCGCAGGGGCCGGTGATCGATCTGCTGCAGGGGCCTTACAGCCGGCGTGCCGAGTGGGGGCGGTGGCTGCGGCCCTGGCGGGCCAGCGCCGCCTTGTTGTTGGCGGTGGTCGTAGTGGGTTTGCTCTCCACGGGGGTGAATTATTACCGGCTGTCGCAGCAGCAGGTGCGCCTGGCGAGCGCCATCGAGGGTCTGTACAAGCAGACCTTTCCCAACGCCCGTCGTATTGTCAATCCGCGGGCGCAAATGGAGCAGCAGCTGAAACAGCTGCAACGGCGCAGCGGCGGCAGCGATATCAGTTTTCTCGGTATGTTCGCCGAGACCGCCGGCGTGGCGCGCTCCACCCAAGGTATCAGTATTCAGGGCGTCAGTTATCGCGAGGGCCGGCTGGATCTCGATTTGCAGGCCGAGAGTCTGCAAGTGCTCGATGCCTTCAAACAATCACTGGTCAACGGCGGGCGGGTGAACGCCGAAATCCAGTCGGCCACCACCGGCAATGACCAGAAGGTGAACAGCCGCATACGGATCGAGGTCAAGGCCTGATGAAGGACTGGTTTTTCGCTTTGGAGTCGCGCGAACGCCTGCTGGTTGCCGGCGGCGGGGTCCTGCTGGTCCTGTTGCTGCTCTATTCCATCATCTGGGCGCCATTGGCGGACAAATACTACGGGCTCAAGGACAATGTGCAGGATCAACAGCAGACATTGGCCTGGATGCAGCAGGCGGCGGCACAGGTCGCCGCCTTGCAAGGCAGTGTCGCCGGCGGCGGCAGGGGGCTGGGCGGGCGTTCACTGCTGGCGGTAGTCGATCAGTCGGCGCGCAGCGCCGGTCTGGGGACGGCGATCAAACGGATCGAGCCCGACAGCGCCAAGGGCGTGAAGGTCTGGCTCGAAGGCGCGGCCTTCGACCAGATGGTGGTCTGGCTCGGGCAGTTGGCCAAGACCTATCAGATCGAGCCGACGCTGGTCACCCTGGAGCCGGTCGGGGGCGGGCGGGTGAACACGCGGCTGACGCTGCTGGAACCCAGTGCATGAAAGACCGCTGGTGGCTGCTCCTGGTGGGTGTCGGCGTGTTGCTGATCTTCGTCGTGCTGCGGGCGCCCGCCGCCAAACTGGTGCCCCGGTTGCTGCCCGCTTCTGTGCCCGTGCAATTGAGTGGTATCAGCGGCACGGTCTGGTCGGGGCAGGCGCTGCAGCTGGTGGTAGAGCAGGTTACGCTGGAGCGGGTCCGGTGGCGCTTTCGGCCGTTGGTGCTGTTTCTCGGTCGCGTGGAAGTCGGCTTGACGGCGCAGCTCAATGAGCATCCCGTGTCCGCCCGCGCGGGCAAGGGGTGGTTTTCCGAGCCCTATCTCGCGGCGGTGCGCGGCACGCTGCCGGCCACCGAGCTGTTGTCGCTGGCCGGTATGAATGTAGCCCAACTGGGCGGCCAGGTGGAATTCGACCTGGCGCGCGTCGAGGGGTTGCAGCGCACCTTCCCTACGGTCAGCGGCAGCGCGCGCTGGGCGCCGGCCCGGGTCGTCGCGCCGCTGGTGCTCGATCTGGGTGCGGTGCAACTCGAGACTCGCACTGAAGCCGGGGAGACCCGAGGCGAGCTGAATGCCAGCGGCGGTGCCTTGTCCTTCGAGGGCGAAGTCGACCTCAGTCCGGATGGCCGTTACAGCCTGCAAGGAGAGGTACGCAAGCAGGCGGCGGTTCCAGCGGCCGTGGACGACTTTCTGGCCACCTTCGCCGAAGCGCGTGACGGTGGCTACCGGGTGGAATGGTCCGATCAGATCAGGTTCTGAGCCTTGAGTCTGTTACTGACCACGCCCGAGCAGCATGGTTTTCAGGATCCCACGCTTGAGCTCAACGAAAAGCGGCTGCAGCGCTGGCTGGATGCCTTGCCGGTGCTTGACGCCGCCGAGTCGCTGCGCCAGATGCTGGCTGCGCTCGAACCGTTGAACGAACAACGGCTGGATGCCGATAGACGACTGGCGTTGATGGAGCTGTACCAGAACGCCTTCAATCGCCTGTACGCCACCGCCGAGCCGCTGCGGTTGCGCCAACAGCCGCTGTCGCGCCAGCAGCGCCAGGCGATTGTCGACGACGTCGAGCGCTTGAGCGCGGCACTGGCCAACGGTTTCAAATTGGTGCTCAAGGAGCTGCACGCCCGGGGCGCGCAGTGCGAGTCGGCGCGTTTCGCCCACGTGTTACGCGCGACCCTGCGGGCGTTGGCCGCGGCGCTGCTGCACAGTTATCGCTTTTACCGACCGGAACCGGGCTTCGTCTTCCTGGAGCTCAACCAGATCTACCGGGTGGCCCGTCATCGCGGCCTGCACGAGCTTGGGAGCGAGGAACAGGGCGACGGTGCGCAGGTGAGTCTGGCGGCCATCTATGCCGCCATCAATCTGCTTTCCCTGTGCGATCCGTTCAGCCTGGAAGAAGGCGCCGCAGACGGGTGCTATCGCACCTTGCTGCAATACGCGAGTCTCACGCGCATGGTGCCGGGCAACAGCTGGCAGGGCGTTCCGGAAGGTCTGTTCTTCATCGATCTGCAAAGCGACAGTCGGCCGCGCCATTGCGTCTCGCTGGTTTCGCCGGTGACCGGGGATGATCCGCACATCCTCGATGCGCGCGCGGCGCTGCAGCAGATGCACCGCGCCTTGGTCGCGCTACCGGCCGATCGGCGACGGCGGCGCGCCGAGACGGTGTTGTTGAAGGCGTTGCTGCCGCAAGTGAGCGGGCCGGACAAGCGGCGCAGCGAGCGGCGTCGCGACGGTCGCTGGGTCGAGCTGATCGTCGGTCTGGAGCCGGCGCATAACTGGCTGGCGTCGGCGCGTCACCGCGGCGCGACAGACGTATTGTCGATGCAGGTCAAGGACGCCAGCGAGGGGGGGTATTGTCTCAGGTGGCCGGAGGGTGCGGCGGCGACCCTGCAGGTCGGCGAGCTGCTGTGTGTGGTGTCCGACAGCGACGCGGCGGCCGCCCCGGGCCGACTACTCCAGGTGCGTTGGTTGCGCGACAGTCGCGAGTCGGGAATGGAGCTTGGTGTGCAGTGGCTGACCGGTGTGCCCGGCGCGGTATATCTGATGGCCGCCGAGGGCGCCGACACGTCACGGGTTCCGGCGTTGTTTCTGCCTTCTGCGAACAATGCCGAGATCGCGGCTGCGCGCCTGCTGGCGCCGCCGGAGGTTTACGCTGAAAACCGGGCGCTGCTACTCTATGTGGGCCAGCGCGAGGTTGCAATCCGCTGCGGCGCGTTGCTGGAACAGACACCCGGTTTCGACTGTTTCGAGTTCAGCGCCGCGTGAATTCCTTCTGGCCGCAAGAGTAGACCGATGGCGACAAGACCCGCAATACCTGTTGAAGTGATGACGCCGGAAACCAAATGCGGTTTCTGCACCAATTCGCAATGTTGTACCTATATCAGCCAGCAGATCGACACGCCGCGTTCGAAGCAGGACTTCGATTTTCTCCTCTGGCAGATCTCGCACCGCGGCATCCGTCTGTACAAGGACGAAGGCAGCTGGTTCATGCTGGTGGAAAACGCCTGCACCCACATCCAGTCCGATGGACGTTGCGGCATTTACGACGATCGCCCGCAGATCTGCCGCGACTACTCGAACGACTATTGCGAGTATGACGCGCCGGCCGAGGACGGCTTCGAGCTGTACTTCCGCGATTACCAGGAGCTGCTGCAATACTGCCGCAAGCGCTTCAAGCGCTGGGGCCAGCGGCCTTACTGAGCGGCGAGCCCTGAGAGCAGTTCGTCGAAGCGCTCGATGGCGACAAAATCCTCTGTCCGCCGGGGCGGTCCCTGGCTGTCGGGCAGGCGCACGGCGCGCAGATGGCGGATACCGAAGGCGCGCGCGGCGCGCAGCACCGGCAGGCTGTCGTCGACAAACAGCGTGCGCTGCGGGTCGAAGGGATCCTGGGCGGCCAGTCGCGGCCAGAACTGAGGGTCTTCCTTGGGTAGGCGGAAGCTGTGGGCGCAGATCAGCTGGTCGAAGTGATCCTGCAGCCCGGTGGCGGCCATTTTCAGTTCGATCACTTTGTGGTGCGCGTTGGTGAGCAGCGCCACGCGCCGCCCGCTGGCGCGCAGGCTGCGCAGAAACTCCGCGACGTGCGGATGCACCCGGATCAGATGTTCGACTTCGCGTTTCAGCGCGCCGATGTCCAGATCCAGTTGGCGACTCCAGTAGTCGATGCAATACCAGTCGATCGTGCCCTCCACGGCGCGAAAGCGCGGATACAGCTCGTCCTTGGCCGCCGCCACCGGCATGGCGTGTTTTTCGGCGTAGCGCAGCGGCACGTGCTCCAGCCAGAAGTGGTTGTCGAAATGCAGATCGAGCAGAGTGCCGTCCATATCGAGAAAGACGGTATCGATACGGTTCCAGGCGAGCGTTTCGGGCATCAGTGGTGGCTCGGGGCAAGCGGCGGTCGAAATCGGTCGGTAGGCTGGGTATGATGAACGCGCCCTGTAGGTTTGCAAGGCACGCGCTTCCCGGCGACGACATACAGGACCCGACTATAACCGATGATCTGGTAAAAAAATCCCCATGAATCCATGTAATTATCTTGACGATGTCCGCGCTTTGGCGAAACAGGCGGGAGAGAAGATCCTGGCCATCTACAACACCGAGTTCTCGGTGGCGGAAAAGGACGACAAATCACCGCTGACGGCGGCCGACATGGCCTCGCACCGGGCGATCGTCGCCGGTCTGGAAGCCCTGACACCGCGGATTCCCGTGTTGTCCGAGGAGTCGGCGAAAATCCCCTACGCCGAGCGTGCCGGCTGGGAGACCTACTGGCTGATCGACCCGCTCGACGGCACCAAGGAGTTCATCAAGCGCAACGGCGAGTTCACCGTGAACATCGCGCTGATCCACGCCGGCGTACCCGTGCTGGGCGTGGTGCACGTGCCGGTCAGCGGGGTGACCTACGCGGCCTGCGAGGGTCGCGGCGCCCGCAAGGAGGAACCCGGCGCCGGCGAGCGCGACATCCAGGTGCGTAAACTGGGCGCGGGTCCGGTGGCGGTCGTCGGCAGCCGCTCCCACCAGGGGGATTCGCTCAAGGCGTTCCTGGCCAGACTCGGCGAGCACGAGTTGGTCAGCATGGGGAGTTCGCTGAAGATCTGTCTGGTGGCCGAAGGCGCGGCCGACGTCTATCCCCGGCTGGGCCCGACGTCCGAGTGGGATACCGCCGCGGCGCACTGTGTGGTCAATCAGGCCGGCGGCGAGCTGACCGACCTGGAGATGCGGCCGCTGCGCTACAACACCAAGGACTCCCTGCTCAATCCGTTCTTTTTCGTCTACGGCGACGCCAGTCGGGACTGGTCGCAATACCTCGAATAGGCAGATGCCCTTTTCCTCGGGCGCCTAGGGCTGGGTCAGGAGCTTTCTCCCGAACCAGCGACTGAGCCAGGCCAGCAGCAGGGTCGCCATCAGGGCGCCGCTGGTGTCGGCCAGCCAGTCGAGGACATCGGCGTCGCGACCGGGGACGAACAGCTGGTGGATTTCGTCGCTCACCCCATACAGGCTGGCCACGGCGCTCGCCAACAAGGCTTGTGCGCGCCCATAGCCGGTGGGCGTCGGTCGCAGGGCCCCCAGGATCAGCGCGCCGAGCACTCCGTAGGCGCCAAAGTGCATGAACTTGTCCTGATCGGGCACCAGGGAGGGAACGTCGAGGTACGGCTGGCTGGAGAGATAGAACAGCAGGCTCATCCAGCCGAGCGCCAGCAGCAGCGACAGGCGATGCCAAAACATGGTCTTCAGGCTACGGACTGGGGTGCCTGGGGCAGCAGGGAATACAGTTTCTGGCTGAGTTTGCGACCATATTCCAGGCGGTTGGGTTGTGACAGACTGGCTTCGGTGGCCAGGCTGTCGTTGAACAGCACCGGCGTCTCCCAGCTTTCCAGCAGGTCGTAGATTTGGTCATCCATCTGTTCCAGGTGGTGGTCGAGTTCCACCAGCAGCACGTCCACGGACTGCGACTGCAACGCTCGCAGCGCTTCGCTCTCCAAGGGCAGCAGCTCGGCGATATGAACGCCGAATTTTCCCAATAGTTTTGCCAGATAGGTGCGCAGCAGTTCCGACTCGGCGGCGATGGCGACCTTCAGCTCCGGATGGTGGTCGCCGCCGCGCTGGGCCCTGTTTTTTGCCGTCGGTGTGCTCGCGGACGGGGCCTCAGGCCGGGGTGCGTTTTCCCGTGCGGGTTGCTCCTTCGGAGTGGGAAACAGTCCGCCGCGCTGTTTGTCGCCGGCGGCATCGTTGACCAGCTTGGCATCGATATACTCGCGCTGTTCGGCATAGCCGTAGACCAAGGCGGTGTCGCACAACAGGTTGATCAGTCGGGGGACGCCACCGGTGTGGGTATAGACCGCTACGCGGGCCTGGTCCGAGAACAGGTTGGCGTTGCCGCCCGCCACCTGGCAGCGATGGCGGATATACTTGCCGGTTTCCTCGGCCGAAAGCGGCTGCAGGTGGTAGTCCACGCCGATGCGCTGGGCGAACTGAACCAACTCCGGGCGCTGCAGGGTCTCGCGCAGTTCCCGTTGACCGACGAGTATGACCTGCAGCACCTGATCCTTGTCGGCATTGACGTTATAAAGCATGCGCAGCTCTTCGAGCGTGTCGGCCGACATGTTTTGCGCTTCGTCGACGATCAATACCGTGCGCCTGCCCTTGGCGTACTCCTGGATCACGAAATCCATGAAGTCGTGATAGAGCTGCACCTTGTCGCGCCCCTGATGCGGCAGCTCGAAGGCGAGCGCGATCCACTGCATCAAGTCGCCGAAACTGCGGTGGGTGTTGGAAATCAGTCCCACCGTAATCTGCGGATCGATATTGTTGAGCAAACGGCGGATCAGGGTGGTCTTGCCAGTGCCGATGTCGCCGCTGATGACGGTAAAGCCGGCCTGGTTCATCAGTCCGTACTCCAACAACGTGAGCGCCATGCGGTGTTGATCGCTGAGATACAGAAAGCCGGCGTCGGGCATCAGCGAGAAGGGTTTTTCGCGGAAATTGTAGAAGCTTTCGTACATCGCTGCGTCCGTCCTCAGACTGGCGCCCTTCAGGGCGCTAGTGCGCCCCCGCCTTATTCAGGACCGTGCCGATGACGTTGGTCGCGGACAACAAATCCAGAGCGTGTTCGATTTCCTTGCGCTTGGTTTTGCCGTCTTCCACGACCAATAGCGTGGCGTCGACATAAGGGGCGAAGGCCATGGCATCCGCGGCGTTTAGCACCGGTGGCAGATCGAATATTACGATACGGCCTGCGTAGCGGCTTTTCAGTTCTTCGACAAGGCGGCTCATCTTCGGGGAGTTGAGCATTTCCGCGGAGTTGTGCAGCGCCGTACCTCCGGGCAGCAATGTCAGATGGTCAATGCTTTTTGGGTGAACGAACAGGTCGCTGAGCGGAACATTTTGTAATAAATAGTCACTCAATCCCGGTTCACCTGGCAAGCCAAGGTGTTCGTGTAAGCTGGGATTGCGTAAATTGGCGTCAACCAGTAATACCGTATGACTGATCTCCATCGCCATACTGATCGCCAGATTGAGTGCCGTTAGCGATTTACCCTCGCCCTTGCCGGGGCTGGTGACCGCCAGCACGTTCCAGCTATTTTCATTTAAGCGCTGCAGCACCTGGGTGCGCAGCATTTTATAGGCGTCGGTAAACGCTCCGGGTGCGAAAGCACTGACCACGCGTTTTGCCCTCAGTTCGGTCGCCGAGACCTCGAGCTGCCGGGTCTGCGAGTAAGTGACGTTTTCCACCAGCGCCTCGGCCGTGGTGGAAGATGGGCCCCCGGGCGATTCGGCATTGACCACGGCTGCCACCGGCTGTCCCTGCCGTTCAGCGCGCGCGCGTTCCAGTGCCTGTTTTATTCGTTCCATAGTGTTTATCCACGTGTGGGGCTAATGCTACTAGGTATTTATGACAACATCCGCCTTTCTCAGAGCCTTGTACCACAGCACGTCGAGCGGCTGCCAGAAATAGTGTATGGCGGCGACACCGACCAGTATGGCCGCCGCGGTGGCGGTCAGCCGCGTAGCGAGGCGGCGTTTTTGTTGGCGAATCTCGCTGTCCGTGGCGACGTAAGGGATGACCGCCAGTGGTGCTGCACCCACCGTTATGGCAACAGATTTATCGCCGTGCACGGCGTCGTCCATGTTTTCGGCCAGCGCGGCATAACCGATACCGCTGCCCAGCGCCAAGACGAAACTCAGGAACACAATGGCGGGGCGATTGGGACTGACCGGTTCTTCCGGCAGGATCGGCGGCTCGATGATCTCGAAGCGTTCGCCCTTGCTGTCTTTCTCCAGCTGCTGGGCGATTTGGGCCGAGACCAGTTTGGCGTGAATATTGTCGTATTCCGTGGTGGTGTTTTGCAGGTCGCGCTGGAGCGCGCGGTATTGCCGTTCGACCTGGGGTGTTTCCACCAGGCGCTGTTCGTAGTCGGACTGTTTCGCCTCCAGTTCCGCCTTCTTCGCCTTGAGCGAGCGTATTTCCATATCCGCGGATTCCAGTTGGGTCTGAATCTGGATGTAAGCCGGGTTGTCAGGATTATCCGCCGCGGCGGTGGCCAGATTAGACTTGTCCGCAGCGGGGGCGGTTGTTATCGACTGCTCCAGGGATTGGATCTGCCGATCGAGTTTGACGACATCGGGGTGTTCCGGAGAATATTTTTTCAACAGCGTCGCGCGCTCGCCGCGCAGGGCTTCAATCTGTTTGAGCTGTTGCGCCGAGCTGTCGACCTGCCCGGTTTCCTGCTCCAGGCCGGCGATTTCGCGCTTGAGGTTAATGACATCCGGATGATCGGGCGAGTAGCGGGCGATCAACGCGAGGTACTGAGTACGCAGCGCCTGTAAGCGCGTTTTCGGATTCATGCTGGGATCCGAGCCAAAGGGCTTCAGTTGGGCCAATTGGCTTTGCAAGTAGACGCGGGTCTGCTCCTGGGCGCGGATCTGGTTGCCGATGTCCGAGAGTTCTCGCTCGGTTCGATCCATCATGCTGAGATTGAGCTGTTGTAGTTCGGGCAGACTATTGACGTGTTTTTCCTTGAATTGCGCCAGTTGTGTTTCCAGATCCCTGATCTGGTGGTTCAGGCGCTTGGATTCGTCGTTGAGGAAGGTGTAGGTCTCGTTGGCTTTTTCTGATCGTTCTTTAATATTTTCTTTTAGATACAAGCTCATCAGCTCATTTGCGACTTTCTGTACCTGGCCCGGGTTCTCTCCCTTGAAGCTCAGCTGAAACGCGATAGTCGCCGCCATTGGGCGCCCGGTCCGGGGGTCGACTACGTCGGCGTCGATCAGGTCCAGGCCGATGTTGCCGCGCATTTCGGTGATGATCTCTTCCGTGGTAAGCCGTGCCCGCTCATCCGCGTAGAGATTGTATTTGTCGATGATTTCCATCAGGTTGGGCCGTGCCATGACCTTTTGACTGATGGCCTGGATCCGCTGCGAGGCAAAACTGGTGACCGTGGAGCGCACCAGATCAGGCGGGATATCCTGCTCCTTGATGAGAATGGTCGCTGACGATTTATAGGTGGCGGGCCACAAGAATGCTGCCAAGGCGCCCGCTATAAAGATGCCAAGTGCGATGACCAGGATGCTCTTGCGGCGCCGTTTAAATCCGTCTAAATAGTCTGAAAAATCAGCAGCTTGCTCTTTCATTATGGTCCCTTTCGCGCCAGGGGAGCTACGGCAATGCGCGTGTGGCCTCCCCCCAAACCACGGGCCACTAGCGGGAGACCGCGATTCTAGGCCAGTCGTAGGTCAGCGTCAAATACGCGGCGTTTTGCGTGGCGTCGTTCCCGGTGCCGGAAATCGTCTGTTTTCTATAGCGGTAACTGCCGGATAAACTCCAGAATCGTTTGAAGGCCCAAGTGAATGTGGGCTCGATCTGGTAGTAATTTCGGTCCTGGCCGTTGCCGGACGTTGCGTTCAATTTGCTCTTGTAGAGTTCCAGATTCAGGTTGGCGGAGAAAATTTCGCTGAAGCGATAACGATTGGTCGAGCGCAAGCGCGTGACCTCGATCGGCTGGCCGTTGATGTCGTTACTGATATCCTGGGAGGCCGATAAGCTGGTCTCGCCGCGGAGAAATTTTTTAGAGACGCTGGCACTGAATGTGTAACCCAGGTCACTGCTGGTGAAAGCCTGGGTAACCGGCACGAAAACGACGCCGGTGTCGGTGAACACGGGTTGAAAGCTAGTGCGCGAGAAGTCAGTTTCCGTCCGGCGGACGCCGACGAACAGCGAGGTCGAGAGAGTTTCACTAAATTGGTAGGAGGCCCCGCCCTGCAGGTTGGTATTGGTGGACTTTACGTCGTTGTCGTTTTCGGATTCGCTTCTCGATAGCGTGATCGAGGCGGTGGTCCGCTCATTCA
>JASBSS010000007.1 GCA_030148805.1 Thiogranum sp.
GAGACGAACAGCAGCACGCCGGTGCGCTCGGCGGTGGCGTGCAGGTTCTGCAGCAGGAACTGCTCCAGGGCGATGCGGTGGGCGCGCTGGTGTTGCACGTAGCGCGGGATCAGGCGGTGTTTGATCGCCGGCAGCCGGAACAGCAAGGCGATGAGCACGAAGCTGACGATCTGCACGCTATAGGTGTGCGCGTGCACCCACCAAGTGGCAGGCGCGAACGACAGCAGGCCGGGGATCAACAGCGCGATGAGTGCGGCCCAGAGGATGGGGATGTAGAGATAGTCGTCGGCTTCGGGCGCGATCACGGTGACGAATTCGCCGCGCGTCTTGCGCTCGGCCGCCTCTATCGCGGCGCGGATGCGCTGCCGGTCGTTGTCGGTTAGAAACGCCATCACCATCCCCCCGAGGCGCCGCCGCCCCCGAATCCGCCGCCACCGCCGCCAAAACCGCCACCACCCAGGCCGCCACCAAAACCGCCGCGCCCATAGCCGCCGCCCCCGTAATAACCGCCCATGCCGCGCCCGCCGCCACCGCCACCCATGAACATCAGGAACAGCCCCACCAGCACGGCCGCCAGCAGCCCAAACAGCAGCGAGCCCATCAACAGCCCCACCAGTAGCCCGGCGCCGCCGCCGAACAGCCCGGCCGACAGCGCGCGCGAGCGCAGCAGGCCGCCGAACATCTGCCCGGCCACCAGGGCGAGGATGACGAAGGTCATGAAGTTGCCGCCGCGTTCGTTGCCGCCACTGGCGCGGCGTGGTGCGGGTAGCGGCTCATAGGCGCCGTCGATGGCGGCCAGGATACTCTCGACGCCGGCGCGCACGCCGCCATCGTAATCGCCCTGGCGAAAACGCGGCAGGATGCGTGTCTGGATGATGTTGTTGGCGGTCACATCCGGCAGCACGCCCTCCAGGCCATAGCCCACTTCGATGCGCACCTTGCGCTCCTTGGGCGCCACGATCAGCAGCGCGCCGTTGTCGCGCCCGGCCTGGCCGATGCCCCAATGGCGCCCGAGCTGATAGCCGTAGTCGCCGATGGCGTAACCTTGCAGGTCTTTCAGGGTGACCACCACCAGCTGGTTGCTGGTGGCTTTTTCGTGCTCGGCCAGTTGGGCCTCCAGCGTCTGCACCGTGGCCGCCGAGAGCACCCCGGCCTGGTCGACCACGCGACCGCTGAGCGCGGGGAACTCGGGCGCGGCCAGCACCAGCGCGCTTAGCACCAGCAGCCAGACGCCGAAAATCCGTGCTGCGAGGGGCGCGTGCATCAGGCGTTCAACCACCGGGCCGTGCGCGTTGTAACGCACGCGCCGCGGATAGTGGCGCTCGCGCTTGACCGCGGCACTCAGTCACCCGTGCCGAAGTCGACCTTGGGCACCTGCTTGGTCTCTTCGGCCACGCTGAAGTTCTCCTTCGGCTCGGCGTCGGAATAGAGGATGGATTTCCAGATGCGGCCGGGGAAGGTGCGGATCTCGGTGTTGTACTGTTTGACCGCCTGGATGTAGTCGCGCCGCGCCACGGCGATGCGGTTCTCGGTGCCTTCCAGCTGCGATTGCAGGGCGAGGAAGTTCTGGTTGGACTTGAGCTCGGGGTAGCGCTCGACCACCACCATCAGGCGCGCCAGCGCCGAGGTGAGTTGCGCCTGGTTGTCCTGAAAGGTCTTGAACGCCTGCGGGTCGGTGAGCACTTCCTTGGGTAGCTGCGTCTGCGCCACTTTCGAGCGCGCCTCGACCACGGCTGTGAGCACTTCCTTTTCCTGTTTGGCGAAACCCTTGACGGTGTTGACCAGGTTGGGCACCAGGTCGGCACGGCGCTGGTACTGGTTCTGCACCTGACTCCAGGCCGCGGTGACCTGCTCGTCGTAGGTGGGAATGTTGTTGATGCCGCAACCGCTCAGTTGCAGTAGCAGCACCGCCATGAACAGCCAGCGCAGGGTTGGGGTCATCGAACTCTCCTCATTGTTGATCGGCGTTTTCTTGCGTGCGGCCATGATACCTGTTCGGCACTTATTTAGAAGCACGGCCTCAACAATATCGCCAGGTTATGCGCCGGACCCTTGAACGACACCACGGTCATCGGGGGTCTCCTGATCGAGGCGACCATTGGCGCTGGCGCTTATTCAGCCAGTTTCGCGCTCGCCAGCCGGTTCAGGCTGATGCCGTTTTCGGCCGCCTTCAGGGCCAGCTTTCTATGCACCTCCGGCGGCACGCGCACCATGAACTTGCCGCTGAAGGTGCGCATGGCGATGGGCGGCGGCGGCACTTCGCCGTTGCCTTGCATATCCTTCACGATCGCCCCGACCTGCTTACGGATGCCTTTCAGCGCCGCCTCGTGGGTGGTCGCCAACCAGCTCAGCGAGGGGAATTCGGCGCACAGACCGACGTATTCCTGGTCGGCTTCCGACCAGGTGACGCGATAACTGTAACGATCTTTAGTCAGTGCCATGTCGGTTCAACCTGTCGATGGCGCGCAGCACCTGCATTACCTGAAGCGCACGTTCCCCGGGGTACGCCGCATCCGGGCGACGAGATCAGCAATCCTTGCCATTTGCTAATAATATCACTATTGATATCAGTATCAAGGCTTCGTTGACAGCCTTGCACCTAGGTCCGCTGCCTGATGGTGCGCAGCCGGCCCGGCGGCAATAAGTGGAACGAAAAGATCGAAATGTTCGCCGAGCTTAAGCGGCGGGTTTACGCTCGCGCAGAAAGCCACGCAAGAACTTCGCCGTGTGCGAGCCTTTGACTCTGGCGCAGTCCTCGGGTGAGCCCTGCGCGACGATATGCCCGCCACCGTCGCCGCCTTCGGGCCCCAGGTCGATGAGCCAGTCGGCTTCGGCGATCACATCCAGGTTGTGTTCGATGACAATTACGCTGTTGCCGGCCTCGACCAGCCGGTGCAGGACGTGGATGAGTTTTTCCACATCGGCCATGTGCAGGCCCACGGTCGGTTCGTCGAGTATGTACAGCGTGCCTTTGATGTCCGCTTCGGTGTCGGTGCGCGCCTTGGCCAGTTCGGTGACCAGTTTGATGCGCTGCGCCTCGCCGCCGCTGAGCGTCGGGCTGGGCTGGCCGAGGGTCAGGTAGCCGAGGCCGACGTCGTCGAGCAGGCGCAGGGCGCGGTGGATGCGGGTGTGGGCGCGGAAGTAATCCGCGGCGTCGCGCACGTTCATCGCCAGTAGTTCGCCGATGCTTTTATCCTTGTACAGCACGCTCAGGGTTTCCGGGTTGAAACGCGCACCGCGGCACACTTCGCACGGCACTTTGACATCCGGCAGGAAGCTCATTTCGATTTTTTTCACCCCCTGCCCTTCGCAGGCCTCGCAACGACCGCCTTTCACATTGAAGGAAAAGCGACTCGGGCCATAGCCGCGCATACGCGCCTCGGGAGTGTTGGCGAACAGTTTACGGATGGCGTCCCAGATGCCGATGTAGGTGGCGGGGCAGGAGCGCGGGGTTTTGCCGATCGGTGTCTGGTCGACTTCGAGCACGCGTTGCAGGTGCTCGTAACCGTTGAGGGCGCGACAACCGATCAGCGGCAGGTTTTTTCTGCCGCGTTGACTCTTTCTTTGCAATAGCGCATGCAGGTTGTCGTGCAACACATCGCGCACCAGCGTGCTCTTACCGGAGCCCGAGACGCCGGTGACGCAGGTCAGCCGGCGCAGCGGCAGGCGCACGGAAAGGTTTTTCAGGTTGTGCAGCCGCGCGCCCTGGATTTCCAGGTAGTCATCCGCCCCGCGACCTTTGAGTCGCACCGGCCGGCGGGGGAACAACGGGTGTTGCAGCGGGTGGGCGAGAAAACGCCCGGTGATCGACTGCGGATTTTTCATCAGCTGTTTGACGTTGCCGGCGGCGACCACTTCGCCGCCGTTGACGCCGGCGCCGGGGCCGAGATCGATGACGTGTTCGGCGCGGCGGATGGTCTCTTCGTCGTGCTCGACGACGACAATGGTGTTGCCCTTGCCCTCGAGCCGGCCCAGGGTGTCGAGCAACATCTGGTTGTCGCGCGGGTGCAGACCGATAGTCGGCTCGTCGAGGATGTAGCACACGCCGCGCAGGTTGGAGCCTAACTGCGATGCCAGGCGGATGCGTTGCGCCTCGCCGCCGCTCAACGTCGGCGCCGAGCGGTCCAGGGTGAGGTAGGGCAAACCGACATCAACGAGAAACTTCAGCCGCGTGCGCAGCTCCGGCAGGATGTCGCGGGCAATGCCGGCTTCGCGACCTTTGAGCGTCAGTGCCTTGAACAGCTTGCCAGCCTGCTGCACGGTGAGGCCGGTAAACTCGGCAATCGAGCGCCGCTGGAAGCGCACCGCCAGCGCTTCGGGGTTCAGGCGCCGTCCCTCGCAGTCCGCGCACACGGGGGCTTCGCCTTCCCACCAGTCGGTCCACCAGATTTCCTCGCCGCTTTGTTCGGCGTCGAAGTCCTGCAACTGCACGCCGGTGCCGTAACAGCTTTCGCACCAGCCGTGCTTGGAGTTATAGGAAAACAGCCGCGGGTCCAGTTCGTCGAAACTGCGCGCGCAACTGGGGCAGGCGCGCAGGGTGGAGTACACCTTTTCGCTGCGCGGCGTCTTGACGATGACCACGCCCCGGCCGAATTCCAGCGCGCGTCGCAGCAGGCTGCGCAGCGCGGGTTCGTTGTTCGGCGTGACCTTGATCTCGCCCAATGGCAGTTCGATGTCGTGTTCGCGGTAGCGGTCCAGGCGTGGCCAGCGGGCTGTGGGCAGACGTTCGCCGTCCACCCGCAGTTCGGCGAAGCCCTTGTTGGCGGCCCACTGCGCCAGGTCGGTGTAATACCCCTTGCGCGCCACCACCAGCGGCGCGAACAGCTCGACGGTCTTGTTGCGCTGGGTTTTCAGCAACTGCGCCAGGATCGACTCGTCGGTCTGCGGCTGTACCGCCACGTTGCAGTCGGGGCAGTACTGGGTGCCGAGCTTGACGAACAGCAGGCGCAGGAAGTAGTACACCTCGGTGAGCGTGGCCACGGTGCTCTTGCGCCCGCCGCGGCTGGTGCGCTGTTCGATGGCCACCGTCGGCGGGATGCCGAAAATGGCGTCGACGTCGGCGCGCGCCGCCGGCTGCACGAACTGGCGGGCGTAGGCGTTGAGCGATTCCAGGTAGCGGCGCTGGCCTTCGTTGAACAGGATGTCGAAGGCCACGGTGCTCTTGCCGGAACCGGACACGCCGGTGATGACGCTGAATTTCTCGCGCGGGATGCTGAGGGTGACGTTTTTCAGGTTGTGTTCGCGTGCGTGCAGGATTTCGATGACACGGGGGCCGGCGCGCGTGGGGGCTTTGGCGGCGGCCGGCAGCGCCGGCGCTGTCCTGGTGCTCAGCGCTTTCAGCTCGCGCGCATAGTCGCGCAACGCCTGCGCGGTATGGCTGTGTTTGTCGGCGGCGATCTGCGCCGGCGTGCCCTGGCAGAGGATTTCGCCGCCGGCCTCGCCGCCCTCCGGGCCCAGGTCGATGACCCAGTCGGCGGCGTTGATGACATCGAGGTTGTGTTCGATGACCACCAGCGAATGGCCCTCGTCGAGCAGGCGGCGGAAAGCGGCGAGCAATTTGCGGATGTCGTCGAAGTGCAAACCGGTGGTGGGTTCGTCGAACAGAAACAGCGTGCCCTGATCGCCGGCCTTGCGTGCGCCCGCCTTGGCCAGATGTCCGGCGAGTTTCAGGCGCTGCGCCTCGCCGCCGCTCAGGGTCGGCACCGGCTGGCCCAGGCTCAGGTAATCCAGACCCACCGCCGCCAGCGGTTCCAGCGCGCGCTGCACCGCGGGCTGGTCGGCGAAAAAGGCCAACGCTTCGTTGACCGTCAGGGCGAGTACGTCGGCGACCGATTTCCCATCCAGGGTGATCTCCAGCACTTCGGCGCGGTAACGGCTGCCGTCGCAGTCGGGGCAGCGCAGGTAGACATCGCTCAGGAACTGCATCTCGACGTGCTCGAAGCCGTTGCCGCCACAGGTCGGGCAGCGGCCGTTGCCGCTGTTGAAGCTGAAGGTGCTGGGCTTGTAGCCGCGCGCTTTGGCCTCGGGCTGGGCGGCGAACAGTTCGCGGATGGCGTTCCAGGCGCCGACGTAGCTGGCCGGATTGGAGCGCGTGGTCTTGCCGATGGGCGACTGGTCGACGTGCACCACCGCGCCGATGTGCTGGTGCCCGGTTATGGCCTGGTGCGCGCCCGGGGGGTCGACGGGCTTGCCCTTGAGTTTGCGCAAGCCGTTGTAGAGCACCTCCTGGATCAGGGTCGACTTGCCCGAACCGCTGACGCCGGTGATGCACACCAGCCGGTGCAGCGGCAGGCGCACCTCGAGGTTCTTCAGGTTGTGCTCGCGCGCGCCGCGGATGACCAGCGCGGGGCCCGTATCGGCGCCCGTCTGCACGGACGGCTTGGTTCGTTGACCAGCAGCGGCGTTCACGAGCGCCGCGGTTTCGTCGGTGGCCGGTGCGAGCGCCGTTTCAGTCGCGCCGAGCGTGTCCCGCGCCGGCGGTTCGGTTTCGCGGGCGGCGGCTTGCGCCGACGTCGGGGTTTGACTGCCGGCAACCTGCACGGACGACTTGCCATCGCGGACGCTATCGACGCCCGGTAGCGCGCCAGCGGTGGCTGTATCGTCGGTCGGGGCTCCGGCGCCGACACTCAGCTCACCGCGCAGGTAGCGGGCGGTGAGCGAGGCGCGGCTGCGCAACAGCTGTTTCGGCGTGCCGAAGAACACCGCCTCGCCGCCGCGCTCGCCCGGCCCGGGGCCCAGATCGAGGATGCGGTCGGCGGCGAGCATGATCTGCGGGTCGTGCTCGACCACCAGCAGGGTGTTGCCGGCGTCGCGCAGCCGCCGCAACACGTCGATGACGCGCTGCATGTCGCGCGGGTGCAGGCCGATGCTGGGCTCGTCGAGCACGAACAGGGTGTTGACCAGCGAGGTGCCGAGCGAGGTGGTGAGGTTGATGCGCTGCACCTCGCCGCCGCTCAGGGTGCGCGACTGGCGGTCGAGGGTGAGATAGCCGAGGCCGACGTCACAGAGAAACCCCAGGCGCGCGCGGATCTCGCCGAGTAACAGTTCGGTGGCCTCGTCCAGCGGCTCGGGCAATTGCAGCGCGGCGAAGAAGGCCGCGCAGCGCGTCAGCGGCAGGCGCATGACATCGTGCAGGTCGAGGCCCGGCAACTGCTGCCAGCGTTTCTCGGGCACGCCGACCGTGGCCGGCTTGTGGCGCGCCGCCGGTGCCAGCGCGGCATCGGCCACCGCCTTGTCTCCCAGGCGCCACAGCAGCGCCTCGGGTTTGAGGCGCGCGCCGGCGCAACTGGGGCACTGGTCGTAGGAGCGGTAGCGCGAGAGCAGCACCCGGATGTGCATTTTATAGGCCTTGCTCTCCAGCCAGGCGAAGAAACGCTTGACGCCGTACCACACACCCTGGTCCCAGTCGCCCTCGCCTTCGATTACCCAGTCGCGCTGCGCGCGCCCGAGTTTTTTCCAGGGCACGTCCACGGGGATGCCGCGGCGCCGGGCGAAGCGCAGCAGATCGGCCTGGCACTCGTAGTAGGCGTCGGTCTGGAACGGCTTGATCGCGCCGTCGGCCAGGCTTTTGCTTGCATCCGGGATCACCAGGGCGTAGTCGATGCCCTGGGTGCGGCCGAAGCCGCGGCAGGTCTCGCAGGCGCCGACGGGCGAGTTGAAGGAGAAATGATTCGGCGTGGTCGGTTGATAGTGGATGTCGCAGTGCGCGCAATGCAGTTCGCTGGAAAAGCGCCAGGGGTCGCCAGCGTTGCGCTCGGCGTCGAGCGGATACACGCTGACGTGGCCGCGGCCGTGTTTGAGCGCGATCTCCAGCGCCTCGATCAGGCGTTCGCGCCGGGCGGGCTCCAGCCGCAGGCGGTCCTGGATGACTTCGATGCGGCGCCCGGCACGCGCGTGGATGCGGGTATAGCCCTGGGCCTTGAGCAGCTCCTCGACTTCCTCGTGGCTGAAGTTGGCCGGCACTTCGATGGCAAAGGTGATCAGCGCGCGCGGTGGCTCGGCAAAAGCGCCGGCGTGGTCAAACAGCGCGGCGGCGATGGTATCGGGCGTGTCCTTGCTCACCGGTGCGCCGCAGCCGCGACAATACAGTCGGGTGGCGCGCGCGAACAGCAACTTGAGGTGGTCGTTGAGCTCGGTCATGGTGCCGACGGTGGAGCGCGAGGTGCGCACCGGGTTGGTCTGGTCGATGGCGATCGCCGGCGGGATGCCGTCGATGCGCTCCACGCTGGGCGCGTCCATGCGCTCGAGGAACTGGCGCGCGTAGGGCGAAAAGGTCTCGACGTAGCGCCGCTGGCCCTCGGCATAGACGGTGTCGAAGGCCAGCGAGGATTTACCCGAGCCGCTGACGCCGGTGACTACGATCAGCTCGCCCAGCGGCAGATCCAGGTCCAGGTGCTTGAGGTTGTTCTGGCGGGCGCCGCGAACGCGCAGGAATTGCTTCGGCATGAACGCGCGTCCGGCTCAGTATTCGGTGTATTTCTTGGCGCTGCCGCGCACCATCTTGGCGGGGTATTTGATTTCGTTGATTTCCATCTTGCGCGCCGCCGCCTGCATCAGGTCGATGTCCAGTTTGTCGGCGGCGCGGATGAGATAGATGAAAATGTCCGCCAGTTCCGCCTCGACCTCGGCCAGTTTGGCCGCCGGCAGGCGCTGGCTCTGCGCCTCGGTGAGCCACTGGAAATGCTCCACCAGTTCGGCGGCCTCGGCGATCAGCGCCATGGACAGGTTCTTGGGCGAATGGAACTGGTCCCAGTCGCGTTCTTCGGCGAATTTGCGCAGGCGGTGCCTGAGCGATTCCAGGGTTTCGGTTTCCAACGGTTCCATGATACGGGGTCTGCTCTGGCGCGGCGGCAAGGGGGGATGATTGTTTCCGCTTGGCCGCCGGATTTCAAGCGCGGCTATAGCTTATGATGCACCCGCGCGCGCCCGCCCGGGGTTAAATGAGGAACTCGCAAGGCACCGCCAAAGTCAGTTGTTTCAGGCTTGTTTGGACTAGACTGGGACTATATGCACACCACGCCTACACACTGGATCCTGCTCGGCCTCGGCAGCCTGCTGTTGACCGCCTGCGCCTCGCAGATCCCGCTGAACATCCGCGAGGCGCCGCCCGGCAATCCGCCGCCGCAGCAGGTACGCGCCAAGCCGGATGACTTCAAGGCGCAGCCGGTGCGCTGGGGTGGGGAGATCCTCCAGGTGGACAACCGCGAGAACAGCACCTGGTTGACGGTGCTGGCCCGCCCCCTGGCGGACAACGGCCGTCCCGAGGGCAGCGACGAGCGGCTGGGGCGTTTTCTGGCCAAGGTGCCGAGCTTTCTCGACCCCAAGGTCTACGCCGAAGGGCGCAAGGTGACCGTGCGCGGCACCCTCGAGGGCAGTGAGACGCACCAGGTGGGCAAATTCCCCTACCGTTATCCGGTGGTCGCCGCCAGCGACTGGTATCTGTGGCCCAAGGAGACGCCGCGCCCGGCGGACAACTACCCCTGGAACTACGACCCGCTGTTCTACGATCCGTGGTTCTACGACCCCTGGTACCCATATTACCCGTACTACTATCCGCCCCACCTACACAGGAAATAGACGCTGATGCTTGCACAAGGACTACGCCGCTTCTGGTTCGCCCCCCTGCTGTTGCTGAGCGCCTGCGCCAGCACGCCGGAGTTCGACACCAGCCGCGTCGACCCGACGCTGACCCCGCGCGCCGCGGTCACCGAGCTGCCGGCCAACCGCGGCAAGACGGTGCTCTGGGGCGGGGTGATCCTGCACACCGCCAATCTGGCGAAACTCACCCGCCTCGAGGTGTTGGCCTATCCGCTGGACGGCGACCGCCGGCCGCGGCGCGATCGCGACCCGCTGGGGCGGTTCCTGATCGAGCGCCAGGGCTTTCTCGAACCGGCCACCTATGCCGAGGGCCGGCTGCTGACGGTGGTCGGCACGCTCAGTGGCAGCGAGGATGGCAAGGTCGGCGGCTCGGCCTACGTGTATCCCGTGATCGAGGCCGGCCAGTTGCACCTGTGGCCGAAAGACAGCGACTATGACCGCGGCCGCTCCAACGTCCACTTCGGCATCGGGGTGGGCATCGGGCTCTAGCCTAGAGCGCCTCGCGCAGACTGCGCGCCGGCGCCTGGTTGAGCGCGCGGCGGGTGCCGAGCCAGCCGGCTGCGCCCACCAGCAGCACGCCGGCGAGCACGCCCCAGGCCACCACGGCCGGATCGAAGCGATAGGCGAAGTGGAACACCTGCGCGGCCAGCGCCCAGGCCAGCGCGCTGGCGGCCAGCCCGGCGAGCAGACCGGCCAGTGCGCCCAGGGTGAGAAACTCGGCCAGCAACCCCCGTAACAACACCCCCCGGCGCGCGCCCAGGGTGCGCAGCAGCGCGCTTTCGTAGCGACGCTCGTCCCGATGGGTCTGGATGGCGGCGTAGAGCACCGCGACGCCGGCGGCCAGGGTGAACAGGAACAGGAACTCCACGGCCCGCGTCACCTGCCCGATCAACCGGCGCACCCCGGTGAGCACCGCGTCGATGTCGATCACGGTGACATTGGGAAACTGCTGCACCAGGGCCGCCAGGCGCGGCTTGTCGGCGGCCGCCAGATACAGGCTGGTGACATAACTGGCCGGTTCGCCCGCGAGCACGCCGGGCGGCACCAGGGTGAAGAAGTTCACATTGAAACTGTCCCAGTCGACCTGGCGCAGGCTGGTGACGCGAAATTCCCGCACCCGGCCGTTGACCCGGAACCCCACCCGGTCGTGCAGCGCGATGCCCAGCGTCTCGGCCAACCCGGCTTCCAGCGACAACTGCGCCTGCCCCTGCTCGTCGGGCGACCACCAGCGGCCGGCGACAATGCGGTTGTCGGCCTGAGGGCGCGCGGCCCAGGAGAGATTGAACTCGCGCGTGACCAGGTGCTTGGCGCGTTCGCCGGCATAGTCGTGGCTACTCACGGGCTTGCCGTTGAGGCTCACCAGGCGGGCGCGCACCATCGGATGCAGCACCGGCCGGGCCACGCCCTGGTCGGCGAAAAAGGCGCGGATACCGGCCACCTGGTCGGGCTGCACGTTGATGAGGAAATGGTTCGGCGCCTGCGGCGGCAGGCTGCGGCGCCAGTCGCGCAGCAGATCGTTGCGGACCGTGGACAACAGCAGCAGCACCGTCAGGCCGAGGCCGATGGCCACCAGCTGCACCACACTGGCCCCGGGGCGGCGGGCGATGTTGGCCAGACCGAAGCGCCAGGCCACGCCGACGCGTCCGCGCAAGCGCCCGAGCAGCAGGATCAACAGGCGCGCGGCCAAGGCCAGCAGCGCGACACTGGCGAGCATGCCGGCGAACACGGTGAGCACCAGCCGCGCATCGCCGAGTTGCCAGTACGACAATACGCCCATCGCCACCAGCATGGCGGCGTACAGCGGCCAGCCGCGCGCGGCGCGCACCGGCACGTCGCGGCGCAACACGCGCAACGGTGGCACCTGGCGCAACGCCAGCAAGGGCGGCAAGGCAAAACCGAGCAACAGCAGCAACCCGGTGGCGTACCCCGGCAGCAACGGCTGCCAGGAAGGCGGCGGCAGTGGCACCAGCAGCAGCCGCTCGAGCAACCGGGCGATCAAGGCCTGCGCGGCCACCCCCAGCAGCACCCCGGCGGTGCTGGCGAGCAGCGCCAGCCAGAGCATCTCCAGGCCGAAGGCGCGCGCGATCCGCCCCTGGGTGGCGCCCAGACAGCGCAGGATGGCGCTGGTGTCGAAATGGCGCCGGGCGAAGCGCCGCGCCGCGGTGGCCACGGCGACGCCGGCGAGCAGCACGCTGACCAGCGCGGCCAGGGACAGAAAGCGTTGCGCGCGCTCCAGGGCGCTGCGCAGTTCCGGCCGACCGTCGCGGGCCTGCAGCAGCTTTTCCCCGCCGCGCAGTTGCAGCGCCAGGTTGGCGCGCGAGGTCTGCACCGCCGCGGCCTCGCCGGCGATCAGCAGGCGATAGTTGACCAGCGCGCCCTGACCCAGCAGGCCCGTGGCCGGCAGATCGTCGAGATTGATCAGCACCCGCGGGGCGACGCTGAACATGTCGCCGCCCGGGTCCGGTTCCACGCTGAGGATACGGCCGATGCGCAACGGCTGCTCGCCGAGCTGGAAACTGTCGCCGACCTCGAGACCCAGCGCCTGCAGCAGCCGCGGTTGCACCCAGGCCTCGCCCCGCGGCGGAATGCCCGCGGCCGGTCGGTCGGGCGCGTAGGCCTGCGGGGCGGTACGCAGCTCGCCGCGCAGCGGATAACCCGGCGACACCGCCTTGACCTCCACCAGCTGCAGCCGCTCGCCAGCCAGCGCCACGCTGCGCAACTGGCGGATCTGCGCCGTCGCCAACCCTTGCGCGCGCGCCTGCTGCGCGAACGCCGGCGACAGCGGCGCGGCCGAACTCACCACCAGATCGGCGGCGATCAGCGCGGCGGCCTGCCGCGCCAGGCCGCGCTCGGCGCGGTCGACGAAAAAACCCACCGCGCTGACGCTGGTCACCGCGATCAGCAGCGCCACGGCCAGCAGCTGTAATTCGCCGCCGCGCCAGTCGCGCGTCAGCATGCGCCACGACAGCGCCAGACTGGAAGCCGGCCCGCGCACGGCTAGACCAGCTGCCCGGCCTGCAATTGCAGGCGCTGCCCGCAATGCCCGGCCAACGCCTCGTCGTGGGTGGCCATCACCAGGGTCGCGCCCCGGGCCTGGTTGAGCTCGAACAGCAGCTCGATGACGCGCGCGCCGGTGTGCGGGTCGAGATTGCCGGTGGGTTCGTCGGCGATCAACAACGAGGGGCGCGCGGCGAACGCGCGGGCGATGGCGCAGCGCTGCTGTTCGCCGCCTGAGAGCTGGTTGGGATAGTGACCGAGGCGCTTTTCCAGCCCCACCCGGGCGAGCAGTTCGCCGGCTTCGCGCCGCGGCTCGGCGGCGCCGGCCAGCTCCAGCGGCAACATGACGTTCTCCAGCGCGCTCAGGCCCTGCAACAGCTGGAAATTCTGGAACACGAAGCCGATGCGCTCGGCGCGCAGTTGCGCCCGCCCGTCCTCGTCCAGCGCCTCCAGGTCCTGGCCGTCGATCAACACCCGCCCGCTGCTGGGCCGGTCGAGCCCGGCCAGGAGGCCGAGCAATGTGGTCTTGCCCGAACCCGAGGCCCCCAGCAAGGCCACCGAGGCGCCCGCGGCGACGACGAAGTTGATATCATCCAGTATCACCAGCATACCTTCGCCGGTCTCGACCTGCTTGCCCAGGCCGATGGCCTGCACCAGATTGGCGGATGCATCCATGTTACGACGACTCCTGCTCCTAGGACTTTGGTTCACGCTCGCGGCGGCGACGGCCGCCCCCGCCACGCCGCCCACCCTGCTGGTGCTCGGCGACAGCCTCAGCGCCGCCTACGGCATCGACAGCGACGCCGGCTGGGTGGCGCTGCTGCGCCAGCGCCTGGCCGCGGACCGGCGCGGCTATCGCGTGGTCAATGCCAGCGTCAGCGGCGACACCACCCGCACCGCGCGCAATCGCCTCGGGCCGGCACTGGCACAGTACCAACCTTCGGTGGTGATCGTCGAGCTGGGGGGCAACGACGGCCTGCGCGGCCTGGCCTTCGAGGAGATGGAAAGCAACCTCGAGGCGATCATCGCCATGAGCCAGCGCCAGGGCGCCAGGGTATTGCTCACCGGGATCCGCCTGCCGCCGAATTACGGGCCGGCGTTCAACACCCGCTTCGAGGCGCTGTTCGAGCGCCTGGCGCAAAAATGGCAGGTGGCGCTGGTGCCGCGCCTGCTGGCCTCGATCGACGACCGGCCGGCGCTGATGCAGGCCGACGGCATCCACCCCAACGCCGCGGCCCAGGCGCGCATCCTGGAAAACGTCTGGCCGCAACTGCAACCCTTGCTGTAGTGCCCGCCGGCCTCAGTTGGTGGCCACTTCGTAGTGGCGGCTGCTGAATTTCTGCCCGAACAGCGCGTAGACCTCGTCGACGGTGCGCGGTTTGCAGGTCTTGGGGTGGAAGATGTCCTGATTGCTCTGCGCGGCGGCCGGGAAGATATCCACCGCCGGCGCGTCCGGCGTCTTGTCGAGCGCCTCGAGGAAGGAGATGGCACCGTCGGTGCCGAAGAAGTGGGTGAGGTAGAGATCGGCTTCGGTCGGTTGTCGGTCGAAGGATCGTCGCAGCCGCTGCACGCTGTCCTTGACCGACTCGGCGGCCATCATGGCGGAAATGCGCGGGTTCTTGCGCAGCGCCATCAGGTGGCGCAAGAGCGCCTTGTCGCGCACCCGTGGCCATTGGTAGCCGTTGCGATCGACGCTGTACTCGATCTGCCCGGCGTACTCGCCCAGCCCGTATTTGGCGCCGTGGGTCTTGAGCGTGTTCAACCAGGTGCTGCGGGTGAACTGGTACAGGCCGGTGGCCGAGGAGGCGGCCGCTTCGCTGCGCGGCTCGAAGTTGCTCTCCACCGCCGCGAGTTTCATCAGATAGGAGAACTGCACCCCGGTGCGCACGCTGCTCAGGCGGATGGCCGCCAGCACGCCCTGGTCGATGCCGAAGGCGGCGGCGTCGGAGCGCGCCAGGTTGGCGTAATTGGTGATGATCGCCGCCAGCGCGCTGCCGGTGGGGCGTTTTTCCAGACTGGAGAGATACAGAGCGTCGAATTCCTGCAACGCCTGGCGGGTGCGCGGCCCGCTGAAACCGTCGGCCACGCCGATGTCGAAGCCCAGCGCCAGCAGGCCCTGCTGCTGCTGCTTGACCACCGGGTCGAAGGCCTTGACCGGCGCGCCCTGATCGTCGGCCAGCGGCAACAGCGGCGGGCCCCATTGGCGTTTGCTGGCGTGGCCGGCACGGGCGAAACGGCTCTTGGGTTTGCGCGTCTCCGGTGGCGGGGTCTGCGTCTCGTCGGTATCGGCGCGGGTGGGCTCGATCCCGTAGAGATCCTCGCGCTGCGACTCCAGGGCATTGAAGCCGGCGGCGCCGTCGTCGACGGGGCCGTGCAGCGCCGGCACGCTCTGCAGCGTGCTCTGGGCGTCGTGGTAGAGCAGGATATTGGCCAGCGCGCCGACCGAAAGGATGACGCCGGCGGCGGTGGCGGCACGATAGGAGCGCGCGTCGCCGCGGGCAGTGGCGCCGCGGCTGGCGCCGGCGGTGGTGGTGAGGCGTTCCAGATGACGCTGCGCGGCGTCGCGCTCGTCGGTGAGGCTGGCCAGTCTCTGCTTGAGTTCACAGATCTCAGCCTGATACTGAATTTCGCTTTGTCTGTTCACAACGGCTCGACCCTACGTTGGCAGCTGTGCTGGGGTACAGCACACTCTTGTCTGTGTTACCTCCCTGCGGCGGAATCCGGTTCCGTCTCCCGTGCCTTGCCCGGTTCCCCTGCGACCAGACAGTCGGCAAGCTGTTCTCGCTTATGGGTGATCCGTTGCAATTTCTGTACTGACGCGGGAGATTCTACCGGATATGACCGACTTAGGCTATTTGCGTCGCCGTCTGACGACAATAAAGTGTAAATTTTTCCGGCATTTTTATGGATTTTCTTACAGTTTCAAGCAAAACCCCCAAGGTCGGAATGGAAGTGAGGGAAGACGGTTGCAGCAGGTCCCCGGCGATCGGCGACGCCTGCATCCGTTGGCCGAGTGTTCCGATGGTCACGAACCCGATTGTCGCTGACCCGATTGTCGCTGACCCGATTGTCACGGACCCGATTGTCACGGACCCGGTCGCCGCTGATCCGATTACCGCCGGGCGTTCCTCCCGCCGGCGAGCGAAGCAGCGCAGGTGCGGCGATCCCGTTGCCGCCGCGCCGCGGTCAACGTCGCCGGAAGCGCGCCACCGTCACCGATTCACTCGCCACTGGGCCGGTCGTGGGTCGCCGGCGACGGCGTCGCGGAGGACGAACCGGCGGCTACCGCCTCGCCGTCGGCCTCGCCGGTCGTCGACGAGCCGGCCGCCGGCGGCTGCGTGGTGCCGGCGGCGGCCGGGTGGGTCAGCAATTGGCGGATTTCGCGCAGTTTGATTTTCAGCCGGGCGGCGTTTTCCGGCCCGATGCGCAGCAGAACCTTCTGTCCGGCGGTCAGGGCTTCGAGCTCGGGGTCGGCGTACTGGTAGAGCACGTGCGGTCGCACCAGCCGGATCGGCTCGGTGACCACGGGCGTTTCCAGCAGTTGGTCGATCACATCGACCAGCCGGTCGTTGAAATAGGCCGACGGATAGCCCAGCTCGGCATAGGCGTTCTGGAACAGCGGGTAGAAATAGCGGTAGACCGCCACCAGCGTGTCGCTGTCCAGACCGGTGAAAATCTTGACATAGGGTGTGTAGCGGGCGTAGTTGTCGGGGTTCAGATAGAGTTTTTCGGCGTCCCCGTCGTAGATGCGCACCCGCCGCACCACCAGTTGCCCGGGAGCCGGGCGCGCCACGCGGTAGTTGCTGCGCGGATACTGCTTGCCGGGCAGGTTGTCGATGGTGACCACCAGGCGTCGCACCAGGCGGTCGGTGTAGAACAACCGGCCGAACGAAGGCGCGCTGAACAACGCCGGCAAGCGGCCTTTCAGCGCATTGTCGCTGGCGTCGAGCTGCGGCAGGGGTTCGGGGGCGGGCTCAGCCGTGGCGGCCGGTTCGTCCGCGGCCGTGGGCGCGCTCGGCTCCGGCGCGACTGACGGAACTTCACCGGGCACCGGGGCGTGCGCGGTAGCCGGCGCCGGCGCTTCGATCGGATAGCGGATTTTGGGTTCGCTGTCGGCCGGTGTGGCGGACTCCGGCGCTTGCGCCTGGGGCAACGTCTCGGCGTCCTCCGGCGGTCGCTGCACATACATGACGGCGGCCACCATCACCACCAGCAACAGCGCAACAGCAATTTCGGTTTTGTTCATAATGATCTGAGGCCGCGTGATTTTTGCGGGCCGCAGCGCGGCGCCCGGGACAAGCGTAATACAGCCCGCCCCACGGCGGCAACCGCTAGCGCCGCCGGGCAAAACCCGCCACCAGCGCCAGCAACGCGCCGCTGAGGATCACCACCGGCCAATTGCCCCAGCGGACATAGGGGGTAGCGCCGCGACGCGGTTGCACGCTGTGGGTGACGGTGGCTTCCTCGAACTGGGGACTGCGCACCAGGATGCGGCCGGCCTCGTCCATGATGGCGGAAATGCCGGTGTTGGTGGCGCGCAGCAGATAGCGCTCGGTTTCGCGCGCGCGCATGCGCGCCATCTCCTCGTGCTGCGGCGGCGCCAGCGAATCGCCGAACCAGGCGTCGTTGCTGACGTTGATCAGATAGGCCGCCTGCGGCAGCGTGGCGATGAGTTCCTCGCCGAAGGCCACTTCGTAACAGATCGAGGCGCCCACCGGATAGCCGGCGGCGTGCAGCAGCGGCTGGTGGGCGCCGCCGGCGCTGAAATCGGCCTGCGGCACCGGCAGGAAACTCAGCACCCCCGCCAGCCAGTCGCGCAGCGGCAGGTATTCGCCGAAGGGCACCAGATGGCGTTTGTAATAGAACTGGCCGGGCGTCTCCAGGCTGATCACCGCGTTGTAGTAACGCCAACGCTGGCGGTCCAGCACCGGGATGCCGGTGACCAGGCTGACGCCCTGGGCCTGCAGCTCGCTGCGCAGGGGCGCGAGAAAGTCCACGGCGACCTGATCGTAGAAGGCCGGGATGGCGGTCTCCGGCCAGACGATCAGCGCGCTGTCGAGGTGCTCGCGGGTGAGTGCCAGGTAGCGATCGAGGGTGGCGCGCTGCTGCTCGGGCTGCCACTTCAGCGCCTGCGGGATGTTGCCCTGCACCAGGGTGGCGGTAAACGCCGCGCCCTCGGGTTGCGTCCAGCGATACTGATTCAACGGCCAGGCGGCGAGCCACAGCGCGGCCAGGGCCGTCAGGGTCAACCAGCGCGCGCGACCGGTAGCCGTGGTCGCCAGGGCCAGCGCGCCGGCGCTGAAAGCGGTGACCAACCCCACCCCGTAGACACCCGCCAGCGGCGCGAACCCGGCCAGCGGCGTATCGATCTGGCTGTAGCCGAGGTTGAGCCAGGGAAAGCCGGTGAACAGCCAGGAACGCAGCCACTCCGACAGGGCCCAGGCGGCGGGAAAGGCGATCAGCAGAAACCGGCCAAACCTACGCGGGCGCCAACGCGCCAGTACCCAGCCCATGAGCGCCGGGAACAGCGCCAGATACATCACCAGCAACAGCATGGTGGCGATCGACAAGGGCAGACTGGCGTTGCCGTACTTGTAGATGCTGATGTAGACCCAGGAGACGCCGACCCCGAACTCGCCCAGCCCGAACAGCCAGCCGCGGACGAACGCCTGGCGCGTGGTGGCATGCCACAACAGCAGCGCCAACACCGCCAGGGCGGGAAACGGCAGCAGATACCAGCCGAAGGGTGCCATCCCCAGCGGCACCAGCGCGCCGGCCAGCAGCGCCGCCAGCCAGGGCCAGGAGCCTAGCGCGGACTTCATGCCCTCAGGCGTCGATCTGCCGGGCGACAGCGTTGGGGTTGTTCAGCAGGGTCACTTTCATCAGGTGCAGGCGGCGGTTGTCGGCGCGCACGATCTGAAAACTCATATTGTCGAGCAACACCGTCTCGCCGCGCTTGGGCAGGCGTCCGAGCTGGGCGGTGACCAGGCCACCGATGGTGTCGAATTCCTCGTCGCTGAACTGGGTGTTGAAATAGTCGTTGAAGTCCTCGATCGGCGTGAGCGCCTTGACCGCGAAGTTAACATCACTGAACTTGCGGATGAAGGTGTCTTCGTCGATGTCGTGCTCGTCCTCGATTTCGCCGACGATCTGCTCCAGCACGTCCTCGATGGTGACCATGCCGGCGACACCGCCGTATTCATCGACCACGATCGCCATATGGTTGCGGCTGGCGCGAAAATCCTTGAGCAACACGTTGAGGCGCTTGCTCTCGGGCACGAACACCGCCGGGCGCAGGATCTCGCGAATGGAAAAATGCTCGCTGTCGGGTTTGGAGGAATAGCGCAACAGATCTTTCGCCAGCAGCACGCCGACGACTTCGTCGCGGCTTTCGCCGACCACCGGAAAGCGCGAGTGGCCCGACTCGATCGCCACCTGCACCAGTTGCTCCGGGCTGGCGTCGCGGCTGACCACCACCATCTGCGAACGGGGGATCATGATGTCGCGCGCCTGCATGTCGGCGACCTGCAGGACGCCTTCGATCATCGCCTGGGCGTCGGCGTCGAACAGTCCGCGCGACTGGGCCTCGCGCAGCACGTGCACCAGCTGCTCGCGATCGCGCGGCTCGCCAAGCAGCGCGTGGCTGAGCTTGTCGATCCAGGAACGTTGGGGGGGTTCGTTGTCGGTACGGTCTTCTTTCATGGTTTTCCTGTCAGACGGCCATGTCGGGAACGGTGTAGGGGTCGGCGATGCCGAAACCGGCGAGAATGCGCGCTTCCAACGCCTCCATCTCGGCGGCCCGGGCGTCGCTGGCGTGATCGTAGCCGCGCAGGTGCAACACGCCGTGCACCACCATGTGGGCCCAGTGATGATCGGCCACCTTGCCTTGCGCCGCCGCCTCCTGCTGCACCACCGGCGCGCAGATCACCAGATCGCCGAGATGCCCGCAGTCGATCCCGGCCGGCGCCTCGAAGGTGAACGACAGCACGTTGGTGGGACGGTCCTTGCCGCGGTAGCGCCGGTTGAGCTCACGGCTTTCGGTTTCGTCGACGATACGGATCACCAGCTCCGCCGGCGAGGCGGCGCCCAGCGCCGCCTGCGCCCATTGGCACAGCGCCGCTTTCTCCGGCACGTCGCTGCTGGCGCAGGCGTATTGCACGTCCACTGGCAAGCGGGGCTCAGTCATCGCTGTGCTGGCTCTCGAAGCTGGCGTAGGCGTTGAGGATTTTCTTCACCAACGGATGGCGCACCACGTCGCGGGCGTCGAACCAGGTGAAACCGATGTCATCGACCTGCTCCAGCACCCGGATGGCGTGATTGAGCCCCGACTGCATGCCCTTGGGCAGGTCGATCTGGGTGATGTCGCCGGTGACCACCGCGGTGGAACCGAAACCGATGCGGGTGAGAAACATCTTCATCTGCTCGACGGTGGTGTTCTGCGCTTCGTCGAGGATGACGAAGGCATCGTTGAGGGTGCGCCCGCGCATGAACGCCAGCGGCGCGATTTCGATCACCGCGCGCTCCAGATACTTGCCGACGCGTTCGAATCCCAGCATTTCATACAGCGCGTCGTACAACGGACGCAGATATGGATCGACTTTTTGGGTCAGGTCGCCGGGAAGAAAGCCGAGCCGCTCGCCCGCTTCGACCGCCGGGCGTACCAGCACCAGGCGACGCACTTGTTCGCGTTCCAGCGCCTGCACCGCGCAGGCCACCGCCAGATAGGTCTTGCCGGTGCCGGCGGGACCGACCCCGAAGTTGATGTCTTTGGCGTGGATGTTATGCACATACTCCTGCTGATGACCACCGCGCGCCTTCACCGTGACGCGCCGCGTCTGGATGACGCTTGAAGAAAGCTCGCCGGATTTCTTGTTTTTCAGCGCATCGAGACCCGCCTGCTGCAAGTGCAGGTGCACCCGTTCCGGCGTCATCGGCGCATCGCGGGTGGCGTCATACAGGTTCTGTAGCACCTTGCCGGCGAGTTGCGGCGCACTGTCCTCGCCGGCGATCTGAAACTGGTTGCCGCGATTGCTGATTTCGACGTGCAGCCGGCGCTCGAGCTGGCGCAGGTGCTCGTCGAACTGACCGCACAACGAGGCCAGCCGCTGGTTGTCGGCGGGCTCCAGGGTCAAAGTGACAGAGGCGGGTTCGGGGTCCAAGGCAATACAGTGGTGGTGAAGGAGGCCTCAGCCCCAATTAACGGCGTTGACCGCCGGCTGATGATCGTCAACCGCGATGAACTCGCCGCGCAGCGAATTGGGCATGGCGCGGGTGATGCGCACGCGCACGAAGCGCCCGACCAGATCGGCGCCGCCGCGGAAATTCACCACCCGGTTGTTCTCCGTGCGCCCGGCCATTTCGCTGGGATCCTTGCGTGACGGCCCCTCGACCAAAATGCGCTGTTCGCCGCCGACCATGGCGGCGCTGATGGCGGCGGCCATTTCGTTGATGCGCGCCTGGAGCCGCGCCAGACGCTGCTTTTTCACGCTCAGAGGCACGTCGTCGGGGAACTGCGCCGCCGGCGTCCCCGGGCGCTGGCTGTAGATGAAGCTGAAGCTCTGGTCGAAGCCGACGTCCTCGATCAGCTGCAGGGTGTCTTCGAAATCGCGCTCGCTCTCGCCGGGGAAACCGACAATGAAATCCGACGACAGACTGATATCGGGACGCACTTCACGCAGACGGCGGATGCGCGCCTTGTACTCCAGCGCGGTGTGGTTGCGCTTCATCGCCGCCAGGATGCGGTCGGAACCGCTTTGCACCGGCAGGTGCAGGTGGCTGACCAGCTCCGGGACCTCGCCATAGACGGCGATCAGGCTGTCGCTCATCTCCTGGGGATGGGAGGTGGTGTAGCGGATGCGGTCGATGCCGTCGATGGCGGCGAGGTAGGTGATCAGCAGGGCCAGGTCGGCGGTCTCACCATCGGCCATCAGGCCGCGATAGGCGTTGACGTTCTGCCCCAGCAGGTTGAGTTCGCGCACCCCCTGGGCGGCCAGAGCGGCGGCTTCGGCGAGGATGTCGTCGAACGGTCGGCTAACTTCCTCGCCGCGGGTATAGGGCACGACGCAGAAGGTGCAGTACTTGCTGCAACCTTCCATGATGGACAGGAAAGCCGTCGGGCCTTCGGCGCGCGGCTCGGGCAGGTTGTCGAACTTCTCGATTTCCGGGAAGGACACGTCGATGACCGAGCCGCGCCCGGCGCGCGCCTGCTCGATCATGGCCGGCAGCCGGTGCAGCGTCTGCGGGCCGAACACCAGATCGACGAAGGGCGCGCGTTCGCGCAGCGCCTCGCCTTCCTGACTGGCGACACAGCCGCCGACCCCAATGATCAGGGCGGGGTTGCGCGATTTCAGTTCGCGCCACTGGCCAAGTTGGGAGAAGACCTTCTCCTGGGCTTTTTCGCGGATCGAGCAGGTGTTGAGCAACAGCACATCGGCCTGCTCCGCGCTGTCGGCAAGCTGCATCCCGTGCGCAGCCGCCAGCACATCCACCATCCTGGCGGAATCGTACTCGTTCATCTGGCACCCGTGGGTCTTGACGAAAATCTTGCCGGCCATTAACTAAAGCAAACGCGTTCAAACAGATGAGATAGTGTACAGCGATTCCGGCCAGGTTTCAGCCGTTGTAACAATTAGGTGAAGCCGGCCTGTAAGCCGGGTTCTGTCGAGGACAACCATTCATCTGGGACGCCCGTCACCGGACGCCTCAAGCGACCTACCCGGGAACAGCGCGGGCCACGCCCAAGTTCCCCTATTTGGTCTTGCTCCAGGTGGGGTTTACCCTGCCACCGCTGTTGCCAGCGGCGCGGTGCGCTCTTACCGCACCATTTCACCCTTACCGGCTCGCGCCGGCGGTATCTTTTCTGTGGCACTTTCCGTAGGCTCGCGCCCCCCAGGCGTTACCTGGCACCCTGCCCTGTGGAGCCCGGACTTTCCTCCCCGGCCCGAAGGCCACAGCGGTTGTCCGGCCGGCTTCGGCGCGCAAACTACGCCGGATAAGGGCGCAGTGCAAGCGAAAACCGCGTCGGGATTCTTTACGCTCGTGAAGATTTCGTACAGGCTCCGCGCACACTCTTTAAGCCATTGTTAATAAACGTTATTAATCGAACCCGCGAGGTCAAACTGCAACCGTGGTTTGTCGAAAAATCCTACAGTCACGCTAGAGCTTGAGAGTAATGCATCGTTAATTCCTTGTAGTTGCTGTTTTTTTTCTATTGCGCCAAGCTGGAGAGCTTCTTGCATCTGACTTTCGTCAAACAATAAAAACGCCATCAAATATCTACAAAAATTGCATTTGGGGGATCAATAAATGCGCACACCTGTTGGAGCTCTGCTCAGAGCTGTTTTGTTATGCACTACCAGCTTCCTAGCCGTACCGGCGTACGCGGCCTTTTGCGCCGACACGTACGGTGGCGGCGGATTGATCGCCGAAGAAGGCGCCACCGTTTGTTTCGTCTACGATCCCAACAACATCGATTCCAAGTACGGTTCTCTCACCGTCGTCGGCGATAATATTTTCGCCACGCCGCTCAATTTCAAGGCGCTCTCGCAGAATCTGGAGGGATCGGTGACCAGTACTGGCGCGGGTACTGTCCAGGTCGTGGCAAAACCGGGCTGGGTACTGGACGGCATCAACGTCGGCGAAATCGGCGACTACCGCATGACCGCCCTGGCGACCAGCGTGGATGTCGATGCCTGGCTGCGGGTTTTCGACTGGTTTGACCCGGTCCCGGGTTTCGGCACGGAAGAAACGACCAATCTCACGATCTCGGGCGATCTCACCATCAAAGACGGCGCGCTGCACACCTGGACCGCGAGTGGAGGCTTCGATCTCACCACCGCTCTGTGGGACGGACGGGACCACGTCGGCCTGACCCTGCAAAACACGCTGAATGCGGTCAGTAATCTGCTCGGCCAGAGCGCCATGATCCAGAAAAAATCCGTCGGCAGCGACATTTCTGTTTCGGTGTTGACCAGTCCGGTACCGCTGCCCGCGGCAGCCTGGTTGTTTATCTCGGGACTCGCCGGGCTGGGTTTGCTGGGGCGTAAGCGGAGTCGCGCCTGAGGCTCTGAGGCCGGTATCCACAGGACAACAGTCCACACAGAAAGGGGTCGCGCTCAACGCGGCCCCTTTTTTCTGCTCAGCCGTTTCTTGGCGCTACTGGATGGCGTGCAGCCGCTGCCAGGTGTAACGGCCCAGCAGCCGGTTCAACAAATGCTCGCGTTTCAAAAACGGCAACACCGGCGTGCGGCGCACGCCCATGCGCTCGCGCAGCCGCAGCAGATTGGGATCCAGCGGGTCGATGGAAAGACCGATTTTCACCGCGCTGCAGGCGCGTTTGCGGTGTCCCAGTTTCATCTCCGCCAGCGCCAGGTTGACCAGCACGCGCGAGTGGAGGGTTTCCAGTGCCGCGGCGCGGCGGCACAGATTGAGGCCGCTGATATCGCCGCTGCAAACCTGACACAACCCCTGGTAGGACAAATAAAGATGGTACCGGTTATGGTCCCGGCCGCTTGCGCGCACGGCGTCGCTAAAATGGCGCGCCGCCGTTTTCCATTGGTGCTTACGGTAGAAAGCCAGACCCAGATCGAACTGCTGGCGCGCCTGCCGCGCGCGGGCTGCGGCCGAAGGCGCGGCCGTTTCGCTGCTTGCATACATAACAATCCCCTTGACGGGTTGTTCCCTGGCGGTCCAATCGCCCTATTATGTTTCCCTGGCGCCCCAGATTCCGCGGGCGCTGGGTCAATCCTGCGCCTGTTGGCGATAAAAATCCAGCAGTCCCCGTGTGGAAGCGTCGTGCCCCTTTTGGATGTTCCCGGTATCTATTTCTTTTTGAATAACTTGCGCCAGCTGTTTGCCGAGCTCCACACCCCACTGGTCATAGGAATTGATATTCCAGATGATCCCTTGGACGAAGATTTTGTGCTCATACAGCGCCACCAGCATACCCAGAACGTGGGGCGTCAAACGCGGGTACAGGATGGCATTGCTCGGCCGGTTTCCGGGAAACACCTTGTGCGGCAGCAAGGCCTCGAGGGCCTGGCCTGAGAGGCCCTCGGCGCGCAACTCGGCGCATGCCTCCTCGGTGCTCTTGCCGCGCATCAGCGCCTCGGTTTGCGCCACGAAATTGCTGAACAGCACCCGCTGCTGCTGGCGCAGGCTGTGATGGGCGTTGACCGCGGCGATGAAATCGCAGGGAATCAGGTGCGTGCCCTGGTGGATCAGCTGGTAGAAGGCGTGCTGGCCGTTGGTGCCGGGCTCGCCCCAGACCACCGGACCGCTGGTGTAGCTCAACGGCGTGCCGTCCCGGCTGACCCGCTTGCCGTTGCTCTCCATGTCGGCTTGTTGCAGATACGCCGGCAACCGGTGCAGGTGTTGGTCGTAGGGCAGCACGGCGTGGGTGCGGGCGCCGAAGAAGTTGTGGTACCAGACGCCCAGCAGCGCCAGCACGAGCGGCAGGTTGCGTGCCGGCTCGGCATTGAGGAAGTGCTGGTCCATGGCGTGCGCACCGGCCAACAGCTGCTCGAAGTTATCCATGCCGATGAACAACGCGATCGACAGGCCGATGGCCGACCACAGCGAATAGCGCCCGCCCACCCAATCCCAGAACACGAACATATTGGCCGGATCGATGCCGAAGGCGCTCACCGCGTCGCGATTGGTCGACAGGGCGACGAAGTGGCGCGCCACCGCGGCCTCGTCGCCGGCGGCCGCCAGCAGCCAACGGCGCGCCTGGTGCGCGTTGATCAGGGTTTCCTGGGTGGTGAAGGTCTTTGAGGCGACCAGAAACAGCGTGGTCTCGGGATCCAGGCCGCCGAGCGTATCGTCGATCTGACTGCCGTCGACGTTGGAGACAAAATGCACTTTCAGGCGCCCGCCATAGGGGCGCAGGGCTTCTGTCACCATCACCGGGCCGAGATCGGAACCGCCGATGCCAATGTTGACCACATCGGTGATGGCCTGGCCGGAAAAGCCCGTCCACTCGCCGCCACGCACCTGCTGACAGAAGGCCCGCATCTGCGCCAGCACCGCGTTGACCGCCGGCATGACGTCCTCGCCGTCGACGTACACCGGGGTGTTGGCGCAATTGCGCAGCGCCGTGTGCAACACCGCGCGCCCCTCGGTGAGGTTGATCTTCTCGCCGCTGAACATGCGCCGGGTCCAGCCGCGGACATCGCACTGCTCGGCCAGGGCGAACAACAACGACAGGGTTTCGGCGGTGATGCGGTTTTTCGAGTAATCCAGCAACAGTTCGTCGCAGCGCAGGGAAAAATGCGCGAAGCGCTCGTTGTCGGCGGCGAACAGATCGCGCATGTGCAGATCTTTGACCTGCTGATAGTGCGCGGCGAGTTGTTTCCAGGCGGGGGTTTGGGTCGGGTCGGTCATCGCTTCGTTGTCTGGCTGGGCAGCGCGGCTGCCGTGAACTGCGGTGGTCTAGTCTCCACCTTCCTCTTCGAGCGTGTTGCGCCAGCGCTGGTCCTGGCGCTCCATCAGCCGCTCGGCCTCCTTCGGGCCCCAGCTGCCGGAGGGATAGGTGTGGATGAAATCCCGCTCGGTGGACCACACCTTCAATACCGGATCGACCACCCTCCAGGCCCAACTCACCTCGTCGTAGCGTAAAAACAGCGAATGATCGCCGTCGATCACATCCAGCAACAACGCCTCGTAGGCATCCAGCTGCGCCTGCGCGATACCGCAATAGCTGGCGTCTAGGCGGGTGGTCTCGGCGCGCATCTCCAGGCCCTGCTGCTTGACCTGCATCTCCAGCCGGATGCAGTCGTGCGGTTGCAGGTTCATCAGTATCCAGTTCGGCTTCAGGCGTTCGATGTGCGTTTCACGGAAAAGTTGTTGTGGCGGATGCTTGAAACGGATCGAGACCATCGAGTTGTTCTTTTCCATGCGCTTGCCGGTGCGCAGATAAAAGGGCACGTTACGCCAGCGCCAGTTGTCGATATACAGCTTGAGCGCGGCGTAGGTCTCGGTGACGCTGGTCGGAGGCACGTCCGGCTCTTCCAGATAGCCCGGCACTTTCGCCCCCGCGACCCGCCCGGCGGCGTACTGGGCGCGAAAGGCGTGCGCGTTGACCGCGCTTTGATGGATCGGACGGATCGAGCGCAACACCTTGACCTTTTCGTCGCGCAGCGATTCGGCGTCGAGATTGGCCGGCGGCTCCATCGCCACCAGCGTCAACAGCTGCAGCAGGTGGCTCTGGATCATGTCGCGCAGTGCCCCCGAGGTGTCGTAGTAGCCGGCGCGCCCCTCGGTGCCGAGCGACTCCGAATGGGTGATCTGCACGTGATCGATGTAGTTGCGGTTCCACAAGGGTTCCAGCATCAGGTTGGCGAAACGGAACACCAGCACGTTCTGGATGGTGCCCTTGCCGAGGTAATGATCGATGCGAAAGATCTGCGACTCGTCGAAATCGCGATTCAGGCGCGCGTTGAGGCTCTCGGCGCTTTCCAGGTCATAACCGAAAGGCTTTTCGATCACCAGGCGGCGCCAACCGCCGTCTTCCTGGTTCAAGCCGACGGCACCCAGCTGGCGGCTGACCCGCCCGAAGTCGGCCGGACTGATGGCCATGTAGAAAATCAGATTGGGGGAGAAATGGGCGCCGGCGAGAAACTCGCGCAGGCCGCCGAAGGCGGTCTCGTCGCCCAGATCGCCCTGAAAGAAATGCAGCCGCTGGACGAAGCGCGCGAACACCGTCTCGTCGAGCGGCTTGGTGTCCAGCCACTCGCGCACCTGCTGGCGCCAGCGCTCGTCGTCCCAGTCGCGCCGCCCGAAGCCGACCACCTTGAGGCCGGCGGGTAGACGCCCCGCGGCATCCAGGCGGTAGAGCGCGGGCAGCAACTTGATTTTGGCGAGATTACCCGTCGCCCCGAAGATAACGAAGGTACAGTCTTCCATGGAATGTCCGAATTATCATCTGATAGCGGGCGCCTTGACGCTCGCCCCCCGTTACCGCAACCTACCGTATTCCGAGTCATCGTACCAGCTATGAATATTCTTTTTGCCAGCAGCGAAGCCCACCCGCTGATCAAGACCGGGGGGCTGGCCGACGTTTCGGGCAGTCTGCCGCGGGCGTTGAAAAACGCCAAGCAGGAAATCCGCCTGGTGCTGCCCGCCTACCCCGCGGCGATCAGCGCGGCGGAGAAACTCAAACTCGAAAGCGACATCGTGCTGGCCGGTTCGCACACCCCGGTGCGGCTGTTGCAGGGCTGGCTGCCGGGCACGCGCGTGCGCCTTTATCTGGTCGACTCGCCGGAGCACTTCGCCCGTCCCGGTGGCCCGTACCAGGACGCCGACGGGCGGGAATGGCCGGACAACGCGGCGCGCTTTGCGCTGTTCGCGCGCGCGGTCAGCGCGATCGCCATGAACCGCGCCGGCCTCGACTGGCGCCCCGATCTGGTGCACTGCAACGATTGGCAGACCGGCCTGGTACCGGCGCTGCTGGCCTGCCGCGCGCAGCGCCCGGCGACGCTGTTCACCATTCACAATCTCGCCTATCAGGGTTTGTTCGACTGGGACACCTTCGCGGCGCTGAAGTTGCCGCAGGACTGGTGGTCGCCCGAACGGCTGGAGTTTCACCACCAGCTGTCGTTCATCAAGGGCGGCCTGGTCTACGCCGACTGGATCAACACCGTCAGCCCCACCTATGCGCGCGAAATCCGCACCGAGGCCTTTGGCTGCGGCCTGGAAGGCCTGTTGCAACACCGTCAGGACCGGCTGAGCGGCATTCTCAACGGCGCCGACTACCGCGTCTGGAACCCCGCCAAGGACAAATTGCTGGCGCAGACCTACAGCGCGCGCACGCTCGAGCACAAGCGCGCCAACAAGCAGGCGCTGCAGCAGGCTTTCGGCCTGCCCGAACGCGCCGGTTTCCCGCTGCTCGGCCACGTGGGTCGTCTGGTGGAACAAAAAGGCCTCGATCTGGTGATCGAGCTGATCCCACAACTGATGCAGCGGCGGCTGCAACTGGTGGTGCTCGGCAGCGGGCAGCCGGAGCTGGAGGCAGGCCTGCGCGCAGCGGCGCGCCAATACCCGGAACAGATCGGCGTGCGCATCGAATACGACGAGCAACTGGCGCACCTGCTGGAGGCCGGTTCGGACCTGTTTCTGATGCCTTCGCGCTTCGAGCCCTGCGGCCTCAACCAGATCTACAGCCTGCGCTACGGCACCCCCCCGATCGTGCGCCGCACCGGCGGGCTGGCCGATACCGTGATCGATGCCAGCGAGGAGCGGCTGGCCGATGGCACGGCCAACGGCTTCGTCTTCGACGCCATGAGCGGCGAAGCCCTGCTGGCGGCCATCGACCGCGCCCTGGGCTGCTACGGCCAGTCGCAACAATGGATCCAGCTGCAACGGGCCGGCATGGCGAGCGATTTCTCCTGGTCGCGCAGCGCCGAGGACTACCTCGCGCTCTACCAGCGGCTGGTCGAGGACCGGCAGGAACACCCCGACTGCCAGCGACGCGGCGTGCGCAACGCCCAGGCCGAAGCCGCGCTCTGAGCCAGATCGCCCACGCCCGGCGCGGATTCCCGCGCCGATTCACGCGCCCCGCGCCTCTCGGGGTATAATGGCGCGCCGTTTGCCTGCCAGCGAGCCTGGCAGCCCGCCGGGGATCAGACCAAAATTCATGAGAAACAGATGGATATGCCGGTAAAGAGCTGTGTGCCCCCGCCCCCACGCGACAAAGAGCTGCGCTCGCGCGTGCGCCTGTTCGGCAATCTGCTGGGCGAGGTCATCGCCGCCCAGGCCGGCGAGGACGTGCTGGCGGCGGTCGAGGCGTTGCGCAAGGGCTATATCCGGCTGCGCAAAGAGGAAAATACCCTGCTGCGGGCGCGCCTGGCGCGCACCATCGCCGCGCTCGACCCGGAGACGGTCAACCACGTGGTGCGCGCCTTCAACATCTATTTCAGCCTGGTCAACCTGGCCGAGGAGTCGTTCCAGCACAAGGAGCGGCGCCGCACCGTGCGCGAGGGCGGGCCTCTGTGGCGCGGCTCGTTCGATCACACCCTGCGCGAGCTGCACTACCACGGCCTCAGCGCCGAGCAGCTCAACACCCTGCTGGCGAAAACCCTCTATCTGCCGGTGTTCACCGCACACCCGACCGAATCCAAACGCCGCGCGGTGATGCACACCCTGCGCGGTATTTTCGTCACCGCCGAACAACTCGACAACACGCGCCTGGGCAAGCTCGAGCGCGAGGAGATCGTCCGCGACCTGCGCAACCAGATCCAGATCCTGTGGCAGACCGACGAAGTGAGGATGCACAAGCCCAGCGTCGAGGACGAAATCCGCAACGGTCTGTTCTACTTCCGCGAATGCCTGTTCCAGGCCGTGCCGCGCGTCTACCGCTATCTGGAGAAAGCCGTGCGCCGGGTCTACGGCCAGGAGCCGGTGAACGTTTCCGGATTGTTGCAGTTCGGCTCCTGGATCGGCGGGGACCGCGACGGCAATCCGTTCGTCAAACCGGCCACCACGGAGTTCGCCCTGCGCATGCACATGCGCGAGATCCTGTGCGAGTACCTGCGCCGGGTCGAATCGCTGCGCGCCAAGTTGACCTATTCCAGCCGTCTGGTACGCCCCAGCGCGGCGTTCGAGGAGAATCTGCGCAGCGAACTGGCGCAGTGCCCGCTGATCGCCGGCGACCGTCCCGACCGGTTCAGCCACGAGCCCTATCGGCGCAAACTGTATTTCATGCGCAACCGCCTGCGCCACAACCTGCGCCTGACCAGCGCGCGCCTGGAAGACGCCACGGCGGTCAAGCTGGAGGACTATCCCTGCCGCTACCGCAACGAACAGGAGTTCATCGACGATCTGCGACTGATACAGGATTCGCTGGCCTCTCACGGGGATGCCAATATCGGCCAGGGCGAGTTGCTGGATCTGATCCGGCTGGTGGAGACCTTCGGCTTTTATCTGCAGCACCTCGACATTCGCCAGGAGTCCTCTCGCCACAGCGAGGCGGTAGCCGAACTGTGCGCACAGGCGGGCATCCACACCGACTACGGCGCCCTGGACGAAGAGGCGCGCCTGGGGCTGTTGAGCTCCCTGCTCAAGGATAAGAAACCGGCCATCGAACGGGCCTCGCTGAGCGAGGCGACGCAGGAATCCCTGCAGGTCCTGGACGTGATGGCCAACATGCGCGAGGAGATCAGCGACAACGCCTTCGGCACCTATGTGATCTCCATGACCCACAGCGCCAGCCATGTGCTGGAGCTGATGTGGCTGGCCTCGCTGTGCGGCCTGGCCGGGCGCGAGGCCGGGCGCTGGTATTGCCATGTCCGCATCAGCCCGCTGTTCGAGACCATCGAGGATCTTGGCCAGGTCGAAGCCGTGATGACCCGGCTGCTCGACGAACCGGTCTACCGCGAGCTGCTGCTGGCCTCGGGCAACCTGCAGGAGATCATGCTCGGCTATTCCGATTCGTGCAAGGACGGCGGCATTCTCGCCTCCGGCTGGAATCTCTACGAAGCGCAAATCAAGATCATGCGCATCGCCGGACGATATGGCATCGACTGCCGTCTGTTCCACGGCCGCGGCGGCACCCTGGGCCGTGGCGGCGGCCCCACCCACGAGTCGATCCTGGCGCAACCGGTGGGCACGGTGCACGGACAGATCAAGTTCACGGAACAAGGCGAGGTTCTTTCGTACAAGTACAGCAACGAAGAGACCGCCGTGTACGAACTGTCGATGGGCATCACCGGCCTGCTCAAGGCCAGTCGCGGGCTGGTGCAACCGCAAGAGAGCGAAAGCGGGGTCTACAGCCGCATCATGGGCGAGCTGGCGCACAGCGGCGAGCAGGCCTATCGCGATCTGATCGATCGCACCGAGGGTCTGCTGGACTATTTCTACGAAGCCACGCCGGTGACCGAGATCGGACTGCTCAACATCGGTTCGCGCCCCAGTCACCGCAAGAAGCAGGACCGCTCGAAAAGTTCGATCCGCGCCATCCCCTGGGTGTTCGGCTGGGCCCAGTCGCGCCATACCCTGCCGGCCTGGTACGGCATCGGCGCCGCCCTGGCGCAGTATGCCGAGGCGGGCGAGAACAACTTGCAGACGTTGCAGCAGATGTATCGCGACTGGCCGTTCTTTCGCGCCCTGTTGAGCAACACGCAGATGTCCCTGGCCAAGTCGGAGATGGACATCGCCCGCGAATACACCCGCCTGGCCGAGGACCAGACCCTGGCCGAGGCCATCTATACACGCATCCGCGAAGAACACGACCGCACCCTGGCGCTGGTGCAGAAGGTCGCCGGCATCCGTTGCCTGCTGGAGGAAACCCCCACGCTGGCATTGTCACTGGCGCGGCGCGATCCCTATCTCGATCCACTCAATCACATCCAGGTGAGACTGCTCGGGCGCACCCGCGATGAGAAAAGCGACGAGCACGAGCGCCAGCGCTGGGTCGAACCGCTGTTGCGCTCGATCAACGCCATTGCCAGCGGCATGCGTAACACCGGTTAGATCAGACCACTCGCGGCCGGCCGCTACGACAGACGCGCGGCAGAAGAAGCCTCCCGCGTTCCCTTGACAGCGCCGGCGGTTTTGCCCGCAACCCGTTGACGAATCAATTCATCCAGAGCCTGGATATCCACCGGCTTGACCAGGTGGACGTCGAAGCCGGCGGCCAGTGAGCGCTCGCGATCGCGTTGCTGGCCGTAGCCGGTCAGCGCCACCATGAAAGTGCGCGCCAGCGCCGGCTGCTGCCGCAGCCGGCGGGCCAGCTCATGGCCGTCGATCCCCGGCAGCCCCAGATCGAGCAGGGCGACATCGGGCTCCAGCCCCTGCACCGTGCTCAGCGCCTCAGTGCCGTCGTAGACCACCCGCGTCTCGTAACCCAAGGACTCCAGGGCCAGCGCGAGCATATCGGCGGCATCGCGATTGTCGTCGACGATCAAGGTCAGCGGACGCCCGGTCCCCACGCCACGCGTGCGCACCCCTTCCCCGGCGGAGAGCGCAAGCGCCGCGGGGCTCAGCGTTTCAATCGTCGCGATCGGCAGGCTGAGCACGAAACGGCTGCCTTTGCCCGGACCTTCGCTGTAGGCGGTCAACTGGCCGCCATGGCGGGCGGCGAGGCTGTTGGCGATGGCCAACCCGAGTCCCAGGCCGCCAGTGCCCTGCGCTGGCTGTTGCTGCACGCGCACGAACATGTCGAAAATCGTCGTCAGCTGAGTCGGCTCGATACCCACACCGTTGTCACTGACCTCGATCTGTACCTGCTCCCCACGCCGGCGCGCCGCGACCTGTATGTCGCCGCCGGGCGGCGTGTAGCGGGCCGCGTTGGTCAGCAGGTTGGAGAGAATCTGGGCCAGGCGCACGCTGTCGCCATCCACCAGGAACCGTTGCGGTGGCAGGTCGACGCTCAGGGTATGCCCGTATTGGTCCACTAGGGGACGCACGGTTTCCAGGGCCATTTCGACGACCGCAGCAACCTCCAGGCGCTCGACGTTCAAGCTGATATCACCGCGCGAAATCCGCGACACGTCCAACAGGTCGTCGATCAGGCGTACCAGGTAGCGCGCCTGACGCTCGACGATCGCGCGCTCGCGCGCGAAGCTGTCGTTGCCGCTCATGTCCATCAGATGCAAGGCGGTGAGAATCGGCGCCAGTGGGTTGCGCAGCTCGTGCCCGAGCATGGCGAAGAACTCGTCCTTGGCACGACTGGCCTGTTCGGCTTTCTGCTGCGCCTGGGCCAGGGCGGTGACCTCGAAAGCGATGACGGCGATGCCGCTGATGGAACCGTCGGCGGCCCGGGTCGGTTGGTAGCTGAAATCGAAGAAGTGCTCCTCCAGCTCGCGTGCCTCGTTGTACAAGCTCACGCTCACCGAGCGACCCACGTAAGGTTCACCGCTGCGGTAGCAGGTGTCCAAAAGGTCGTAAAAACCCTGGCCCCCGATCTCCGGAAACGCCTCGCGGACCGACAGACCGACCAGCTCTCGCCCGCCGACAATCGCCTGGTACTCGGGATTGACGAAATCGAAGACATGGTGGGGGCCGCGCAGCAACGCCAGACCCACCGGCGCGTGATAGAACACATCGGCCAGCCGGCGGTTGAGCCGACTGTCGACTTCCAACAGGTGTCCCCGAGTCAACTGGGCCTGGATCCGGGCGATGAGTTCCCGCGCCGAAAACGGTTTGCTGAGATAATCGTCGGCGCCGCCGCGCAGCCCCTCGACGTGGGCTTGTTCACCGCTGCGCGCCGAGAGCATGATCACCGGCACCGCGCGCAGATCGGCATCGGCACGCAACTCCCGCAACAAACCGAAACCATCGAGATTGGGCATCATCACATCGGTCAGGACCAGGTCCGGCCGCTGGCGATGGACGGCGGCCAGCGCCTGGACACCATCGGCGGCCGCCTCGACCTCCCAATGATCGGATAGCAGGCGCGTGAGATAGCGACGCATGTCGCGATTGTCGTCGGCGAGCACGATGCGCGCGGCGTGGGTGCCACCGTTGGCCGTGGTAGCGGGCGGCGGTCGCGGCGCCAACTCGGCCGTATCCTCCAACCAGCCCAGCGCCTCCTCGACGAACACCGCCCCATCCAGCGCGGTGGAGGCCTGGGTACGCTCGGCGCCCACGCGATCGGCGGGCAGATGGGCCGACCCGAGCGGCAGCTGCACGCTGAAACAGGTGCCGTGACCGACCCGACTGCGCACCCCGATCTTCCCGCCATGCAGAGAGACCAGTTCCTTGACCAGCGCCAACCCGATGCCCGAGCCCTCGTGGGTGCGCGCGCGGATGTCCTGCACGCGATGAAAACGCTCGAACACCTTGGGCAGCTCCGCCTCGGGTATGCCCGCGCCGGTGTCCTCCACGCGCAGCTCGACCGAACGCCCGCGGCGCGCGAGCGACACCCGGATTTCCCCCTCCAACGTGAACTTGAAGGCGTTGGAGAGCAGGTTGAAAACCACCTTCTCCCACATTTCGCGATCGACATACACCGGTTCGGCGAGCGGCTCGCAGGCGACGCGAAAACCCAGGCCGGCGCGCTCGATGAGCGAACGGAACACATCGGCCAGTTCGGTGGTGAAGACGCTGAGATCGAGCGGCTCGTAGAGGGCCTCGATACGGCCGGCCTCGATGCGGGCGAAATCCAACAGGCTGTTGACCAGCCGCTGCAAGCGCATGGCGTTGCGCTGTACCATTTCCACCGCCGCGTGCGCCGCCGCCGGCAATTGCGGGTGGTGCTCGACCAGCTCCTGCAACGGCCCCAGCATCAGCGTCAACGGGGTGCGGAACTCGTGGCTGACGTTGGAGAAGAAAACCGTCTTGGCGCGATCGAGCTCGGCGAGAAACTCGGCGCGGCGGCGTTCGCTCTCGAACGCCTCGGCCTCGGCGATCACCGTCGCCAGGGTGGTGCCGATACGCTGCACGAAACGTTCGTAGCCGCCGTCAAAGGCCAGCCTGGGGCTGAGGCCGAGCAACAGATACACCAGCGCTCGCGCATGGCCGATGGGGGTGATGGGCAGCACCGCGAGACGCTCCAGCGGCTCGGGCCAGGGCGCCAGCACCAGCGGCGTGGGCAGCGCATGGACACCGACCTGGGCTTTGGCCGACGCCTCGACCCACCGGTGGCGGGATTCGACGGCGCGCAGGACTTCCTCCGGGGTCGCCTCGCAGCTGTGCATCCAGCGCGCCTCGTCCTCGGCCGAGAAAAACAGCGCAAAGGGGGCGTCCTGCGGGGCGTCGCCCATCAGCGTGTACGCCTGGGCGCAGATATCGGCGGGCGTGCCACGCGCGGGTATCGCCGCGAGTTTCTTCAACAGCCCCTCGCGCCGCTCGCGCACAATGCGCTCGGTGGTCTCGACCACGGTGACGAACAAGCCGCCAATCTCGCCGGCTTCGCGGATGGCGCTATAGGAAAACGTGAAATAGCATTCCTCGACGAAGCCATGGCGTTCCAGCGGCAGCAGCTGATCGGTATAGGTGCTGGCGACGCCGGAATCCAAGACGGCCTGAAACATCGGTCCGATGATGTCCCAGATTTCGGCGAAGGAGATATAGGTGCTGTTGCCGAGCGCGGCGGGATGCTTGGAACCGAGGATGCTGCTGTAGGCGTCGTTGTAAAGTTGGATGAAATCCCGCCCCCAGGCGATGTACATGGGGTAGCCGGAATCGAGCAGAAGACTGAGCGCGGTTTGCAGGCTGGCCGGCCACTGGGGCGGTGGCCCGAGGGCGGTCTGCGTCCAGTCGAACGCCCGCATCCTCTCGCCCATGTCGCCGCCACCGTGGATGACACTGCCCGATGATCCGGCGTCAGTGCTCAAGACCCCCTCCTCCCCCTTGTTTCGCGCTTAGGCGTTCAAGCATAAGTCGCTCTTCCCCGGGGGTCAACGCGGTGGCCGGCGCGCCCGCCCGGCCCAAGCCTGGAGGCCAGCAGCCAGTAAAATTCAACTGCCGCGGGCGCCGGCCGTTAGTGTCTGACAAGCTTGGCTGAATCCAACCCTCATGCGCATTCTGACCGCACTTCTCATCGGCCTGCCGGTAGCCCTGTTGTTGGCGCTCTCCGGCCTTTATCTGGCGAGCAGCCTGAGCGGAGATGAGATCCCCGCGTGGATCGGCTGGAGCAGCTTTGCGGCGCTCTACGGCGCCACCGTCTCGATCTGCCTGATCGGCACGGCAAGCGCCGCCCAGGCACTGCGCCGCGGCTGCCGCCTTGGCCTCGCCGCAGCCGGCGCCCTGCCGCTGGTGGCTTTCGCCGTGGTCGAGATCGAACAGCACTACGCCAACGAGCGCCAGTACGGCATGGGCGGGCTGATGTTCTACGGCATGCTGGTCGTTGCCGGCGTGGCGGCCATGGTGCTGGCGGTGCTGTTTTCGCTGGGCGTGCGCCTGGCCGGAAAACGCGAACGAAGATCCCTACAGGCGGACAAAATAAGGCAGGAGCACAGCGGCAGTTCCGCCGGCGACCAGTAGATAGGTGTTGGACACCAGGTAGGGCAGCACGGACAGAACGACACCCGCCAACAGGGGCACCGGCGCGCGCTGTTTCTTCCCGTAGACAAAAAAGCCCAGACCCATCGATCCGAACACCACACCCCATAACAACGACGCTGTGTCACCCATGGAACTCCACCCTCGATCGTCGGATTTCTCCACCGGCCTGCCGACGGGCTGCTAACGTGGAGCGCTACCGGTGATTTCGACCGCTGCGCCCGATTCCTAAAACACGGACTGCCAGGCAATGGAAACGCGATAATCGACGCCCAGCTGCGGGCCGTCGAGGTCCTGATGGACCGCGCGCCCGACTTCCACGCCCAAGCGGTTGCCGCGCCGACCGTGCGCCGCGGGAATCCAATCGAAACCGAGCAGCAGATCGACCCGCTCCCCGCCGCGCAGATCGCTCCGACTGGTGGGCACCATCATCGGATTGAGTTCCGGGTCGGCACCGTTGATCCTGCCCCAGGTTCGGCCGTCCAGCCTTAACGAAACGTTCATGTCAGGGCGCCACCGATAGCTCCCCCAGGCGCTCACGCCATATTCGTTGCCCAGACGATACTCGTTGTCGTTCTCGCCGGCACGCAGCGTCGCCTTGAACTGCGCGCCCCAGGACCAAAGTCCTTGGCGCGCGGTGTAGGTCAAGCCTGGACTGAAATCGTAGGTACCGGAGCCCAATTGCATCGGATAGGGCAGTTTTTGATCGCTGCCCGCGGGGGTGTCGTCGCGGGCGCTGATATCGCCGGTGGGCACACTGAGCCCGAGGTTCACCAGCCACTGCTCCGTAGCGCGCTGGGACAATCCATACGTGGCCGAAAGATTCAGATCACCGAAACCTTCCGCGTGCGTGCTGAAGCGCATTCCGGCGCGCGTGCGGTGATCCATCGCATACCGCTTGTAGGGCAGCATCGCCATGAGCATGAGCTTTTCGCTGGCACCGTACATCACCCCGAACATGTGCATCTGCATGTCCATCCGGGTAGGCGCCACCATGAAGTCGGCCAGTATTTGCGCGGGGTCGACCTTGTCGTTGCCATCGAGGTTCTTTTCCATGCGCATGGCCATATAGGCGTAAGTGAACATCCACTCCCCCGCGGGATGCAGATGTTCGCCCATGACACCGATCGGGGCGGTGACGTGCTCAGCGTGATTGTGGTGGTCGTGATGGCGGGGGTCGCTTTGGGCCGAAACCTGGGCGAACAGGCCCAGCGCAAGTCCCGGGAACCAACCGGCTGAAATTTTCATTGGGATTCACCTGTTCTTGGTTATGAAGGCATAGAGGATCGCGCCGTCGGCCTCAGCCGCCGCTGGCGGCGCCCCGGCTGGCACGCGGTTTCAGCCGATACATGCGGTCGTCGGCGCGGCGGAACAGTTGCTCCTGAGTGTCCCCATCCTGCGGGTAGACGGCCGCACCGATGCTCACCGATACGTTCAGCCGCTGTCCGTCGATCTCGAACGGCGCGGCGATCGCACAGCGCAGTTTTTCCACCACGGTGGCGACACAATCGGGCGCGTTGACATGCGGCAGCAACACGGCGAACTCATCGCCGCCCATGCGCGCCACCGTGTCCATGGCCCGCACGCATTGCGCCAGGCGCTGGGCGCTCTGGCACAGCAACTGGTCGCCTAGCGCGTGGCCGAAGGCATCGTTGACCTGTTTGAAGCCGTTGAGGTCCAGGCACAACAAAGCCAGTGGTTCGCGGTCGCGGCGAGCGCGTTGCAAGGCCGTCTCCAGGCGGTCGTGGAACAGCCGCCGGTTGGGCAGGTCGGTCAACGGATCGTGCCCGGCCAGGTGCTGCAGGCGCGCCTGCGCCTGCTGGCGCTCGATCACGCTGGCCACCTGGGCACACACGAACTGCAACAGCTCACGATCCTCGGCAGCGTAGCGGACGTTGGGGAAATAGGACTTGACCACCACGGCGCCGATCACTCCGCAACCGGCCGCCAGCAACGGGGCCCCCAGCCAGTCGGCGCCGTCGCCCGCGGAGGTCTCCCGCCTGGCGGCGCCGTCTTCCGGGCCGGCGTTTCGCAGCACCGCCTGGCCGCCGCGTATCACCTCGGCGATCGGCGTGGCAGGCTCCAGCGGATGGGGGGTGGGCGTCGGCTGGCGCAGATCGACAAAGTAGGGATAGGACACCGAATCGGTGGCCGCCTCATAGAGCGCGACGGCGAAATTGTCCGCCGGCAGCAACTCGGTGATCACGCGATGGACCTGCGCGCACAAGGCCGGCAGCCCGGCGGCCGCGTGCGCGGCCTCGGAGATCTCGTAGAAGGCCTCCTTGAGGCGCGCGGTACGCTTGAGATCGGTGATGTCGCGCGCCACCGCCATGCGGATGCGATCGGACTCCGACCAGCAGGCCGACCACATGATATCCACCACCCGGCCGTCCTTGCGCACATAGCGATTCTCGAAATGCGTCTTCGGTTCACCGGCCATGATCTCGGCGGCCGCCCGCAGCGTGCGCTCGCGGTCGGCCGGCCACACCAGCTCGATCATGTTGCGCCCCAGCAGCTCCTGCTGGGTGTAACCAAAGACACGCTCGCACGCCTTGCTCACAAACACGAAATGGCCGTCGGCGTCGACAACGCAGATGACATCGAGCAGCAGATCGGTGACTTTGGTGAGAAACGTGGGCTCCATCGGCCGCCATTATACCCCAAGCTCTGCCCGGTCACCGCCAGGGCGCGACGGCGGATCGAGCGGGGGATGGGTGGCCCTGGCACCAGGCCCGCAGTCTGCCTCCCCGCCATCGACTCTTGAGCGTGGAATCGGCCGATATGCGGGTGCGATGTCCGCGCCTCGCCCTCGCCTCGCGGCCGCCGCTAGAGCCAGCGGCGCACGCGGGCGCAATAGGCCTCGTAGTCGACGCCAAAACGTGCCGTCAGCGCCCGCTCCTCGGCGGCGATCTGGAAACGGTCGATGTAAAGATAGAACGTCAACACGCCGAGCCAGACCCAGAGGGCCGACAGATAGACGGCCCAGGCCACCAGCAACAACAGCACCCCGACGTACATGGGATTGCGGCTCAGACGATAGACGCCGGAGCGCACCAGGGTGCTGGCCGTGTGCGGTTTCAGCGGATTGACCGTGGTGCGGGCACGGCGAAAACCGGCCACCCCGGCGATGTTGAACAGCAGCCCGATCACGGCCACCGGCAGCGCCAGCGCCAGACGCGCCACCGGCGACAAGGCGAACACCGGCGGCAGCAGCGACAAACCCCACATCGCGCCGGCGCACAATAGCGCCACCAGCGGCGGCGGGATTCTCAGTTCGAGCGACGACATATCATCTTCGTCGGGTTTCCAACCGCAATCGCCCCAGTCGGGTAAGGGGGTGAATAACCGCCAAGTGCACCATGCCCTGCATTATCCACGCGCCGCGCTCGATGGGAAGCCGATCGACCAGCGGCGTCCCATCGCGTACCGACCCAAGAGCGTCTACTTTCCGGTCAACAGGCGATAGGTGTCACGGAACCACTTCTCATAGGCTTTCACGGCCTCGGCATACGCCTCCTGCGTGATCTCGGCGTCAGCCTGTTTGGGCTTGGCGATCTGCGCGAAGGCCTTCTCCACCCGACTCCAGCTCGCGCGCGCGCCGCCGCCTTCGTTGGCATCGCTGCGCAACCGGGCGCCCTTCTCGGTGTAGCGATAGGCCTGTCCTTCCTTGGCCACAAATCCGTTGGCCAGCAACCAACCCAGGCTGTCTTGCAGCGCTTCGTGGGAGGGCAGTTCGTGATTGAGGGCGTCGGCCACGCCGATCATATCGGTCAGCGCGATGGGCTCTTCCGTCACGGTCAGAAAAATCCAGGCGTGCGCGCGCATCGGGTCCATAGGTTTCAGCTCTCCGGCAGGTCTTCGAACTCCTGACGCCTGGCCTCGAACCAGCGGTTCATCGCCTCGGGATCCTGCATCAGTTCCTGCATCTTCTGCATCGCCTGCAGGTGCGCCGCATCTTGCTGCTGGTACATCTCCATGCCATGCTGCTTGCTCAACTGTGCCATTTCCTCAAAGGTGTCGGCACGGAACTGCTTGTCGCATGCCCCGCCGAGTTGCCTGCAATTCATCGTTTTCATATCGGTCTCCCCAGGTTGCCGTTGCCGATCGTCCGCCTTTTGACACCCTATCTTATCCAGCCCCTGCGACTCACCACTTTGGTGTACCCGATCAGAAACGCCGCGATCACCAGCGACATCAGACTGCCCACCCAGATATCCAGGGCGCTGCTGACCTGAACGGTGTAGACATTCGTCACCAGCACGCCAAGCAGCGAAGCGATAAACCAATACCAGGCCGCCGCTCTCCTGAGTATCAATAACAAGTCGCCCACAAGCCCCCCGAAGACAGCCAGAGCGAAAGCCGCGGTTGCCCATTCCGGGCGACCCGCCACCAGCGACTTGGCCGCCTCGGGATAGTTCGCAAGCATCTCCGGGTTCATCTGCATGACAAAGTTGATACTGCCCATGGCGTTCCAGATCAGGGCGAAGACGCAGACTACCCAGAAGCTCCAATGCGGTTTAGTTGCGGTCATGCGAAATACCCAGTGTTTACAGGCCGGCCGAGAGACATTATCCCCTGCTTTTTCCGCCACGGGCAAACCCCGTGTCCCGCCTCATTCTGTTTGAAAATCCTGGGCACGGACATTTTCAATTAAAACGGAAATCCGGCGCCACTTTCCTGACAAGGAAATGATTCCCAGTGGAGTAATGCTGATATTCAAAAACCGTGTCACTCAGTTGGAGAATGCGATATGCATCGTAGTTATAGGGATCAGAGCGATCGGAACGTTCTATGCGTTCGCCGTGCACCCACCCCCTGAAGGAGGAAAAATAGACCGGCCCTGATATGCCCCATTCGCCCACCTCTGCGAGCACGTCAACGGTTCCGTCTTCCTTTGAAATTCGAAAATCGATCCGGTATGTACCGTTAATGAATCTCTCAACAAGCCATTTCCTGATGCCACCTTCCTTGGTTGGCTGTTCTCCATACCATTTCCCCACCATCATATGCCATTGCTCTTCCTGTGACAGCGCTACCGCGGGTTTCACCGACGAGACCGGTCTGGATGAGGTTTGGGTTGTCGATGCACAGCCAGACAACATAATCAGCCCCGCCATCAGCAGCGGCAAAACTTTGTCCATTCTTTTCTCCTGTAAACGCACCTAACCCCCGCTCAGTGCCTGAAAAATGTAGACGGTCCCGTCCTCCGGCACACGGTCGGACAGGTGCATCCGGTCGATCACCAGGGTGTCGTTGACCGAGACGGTCACGTGGCGGCGCAGCGCGCCCTGTTCGTCGAGCACATAATCGCTGAAGCCCGGGGCGATGGTCTCGAGGGCGCGCAGGACCTCGGCCACCGAACCGGCCGGTACGCTGATCGTCCGGCCCTGCAACTGCGGAAAGAACCGGTAGAGGTGCGAGGTCATTTCGACGACAGGCATGAGGCTCAGCCGAAACGCACCGAATAGATGGGTGGAAAGTTGTTGCCCAGGCAGCGCCAGCTTTCGCCGCGGTCCTCCGACAGATAGAGGTTGCCGGTGGTACTGCCGAAACACAGCCGCTCGCCGGCGATGTCCAGGGCATGGCGCAGGACGATGTCGTAGGCGTTGTCCTGTGGCAGGCCGTCGCGGAACGTCTGCCAGGACTGGCCGCCGTCGCTGGTGCGGGCGACGAACAGGCCGCCGTCGATCGCCATGCGTTCGGAATCGGCCCGCGCCGGCACCACCCAGGCGGTGCGCCCGTCGTGCGCGTCGGCCACCACCGGAAAACCGAAATGCACGCCCGCCTCCGGCACGCTGACCTTGCGCCAGTTCCGCGCCCCGTCGTCGCTGTAAAAGACGCCGCAGTGGTTCTGTTGCCACAGATGATCCGGCTGCCCCGGACAGGCGGTGACACAATGCGGGTCGTGCCCCCACTCGGCCGCGGGGTTCGGCAGATAGTCCATCAACATGCCGCGGTTGCGCCCCGTCCAGGATTGGCCGCCGTCGCTGCTCTCGAGCACGCCGGCGGTGGAGACCGCCACATGCAGGTGATCGCCGGCGCTCGGATCGACCACGATGGAATGGATACCGGGCTCGAACACCCCGTAGTCGGCGCTCGCCGGCGTGCCGGCCCAGCGGTTCTCGCTGGTCGCCTCGCCGATGAACAGATCGCCGCCGCGGCTTTCGTGGTTCCACAGCGGCCGATTGAGCGCCCAACTGTCACCGCCGTCGTCGCTGACGAACAGACCGCCGGGAATCGTACCGGCGTACAACCGCCCGGACTGGTCGGCGTTGCCGAATGCCAGCGTCCAGATCTTGAACACCGTGGCGTCGGCGTACTCGGGCTCCCCCGCCGGCGCGTTGGGATCGAAGTCCGGCGTGGGCAGGTACTTGACGATGTAGCGCGCGCCCTTGGGAAAGCGTGGCGGGGTCACCTCCTCCCAACTCGCGCCCGCGTCGCGCGAGCGCGACAGCTTGGTGCCCCAGTGGCCATGGTCCAGCGAGGCCCACAAGGTGCCGTCGCGCGGATCGCGCGCGGCATAACAGATGGGAACGCCCGCATGCGCGATGGCGCGGGGGCGCCAGCCGGCGGTGTTGCGATCGAGAATCACCGTACCTTTACGGGTACCGAGTAGAAGCGTATCGGACATGGGCTTGCCCTCGCGGGGTCGGGTTGTCGACGCGCCAGGTGCGACGGGTAACCACAAAGGCCGTGCCGGCGCCGCAGGCCTCCCAGGGCATTTCTAATGCATTTCGAGCGGCGAGGCAAACGGAATCGCAAACTAACGCCTCCTGAAACCGGTTGTCATGCTGCCGACAACTTTCCAACCTTCAGGGATTTGCGCTGTTTCTCACCGTCTCCTTGAGCTCCTTGATCGCCGAGCCACCCGGGACCGCCTCGAGGATACTGTCCAGCAACGCACCAACAATCGGCAGCAGCCTGTCGAACAAGGCGGCGGTGCATTGTTCGATAAAGCGCCTGAGGGAAAAGTTGACGTTGGTCAGCTTCCAGCAGCCAATCGACGAATGCCAGCAGATACTCCCTGGCGTCCTCCGGCGTGGTGTTGCCCTCGGGCTCGGCGACCAATTGGATTTCCATCGGCATGACAGTCTCCCTCCTCCTTGAAAATACTGCTGTGCCTCAACGGCCATGGCTCGCGCGCGCCACTGCGGTTTGGTTGCAGTCATTTCTGCTTGCTCCGTTTGTTCGCGCCTAACCCGCGCCAAGAGCCTGAAAAATATAAACAGGGCCGTTATCCAAACCGCTAGCGGTTCAGGTCGACAACCACACGACCCCTCACCTGCCCGTTCAACAACCTCGGTGCCAGCTCGAGCAGATCCGTCAAGCCCACCTCGGTGCTGATCGCGGCCAACTGCGAGAGGTCGAGATCGCTGGCCAGGCGTCGCCACGCCTCGAGCCGCCGTGCCCGCGGACACATCACACTGTCTATGCCCACCAGGGTCACTCCACGCAAAATGAACGGCGCGACCGTGGCCGGGAAATCCATTCCGCCCGCCAAGCCGCAGGCGGTGACGACACCCCCGTATTGCATGGATGCACAGACATTCGCCAGTGTGTGGCTGCCGACCACGTCCACCGCGCCCGCCCAACGCGCCTTGCCCAACGGCTTGCCCGGCGTCGCCAGGGTCGCGCGCTCCAGGACTTGCGCCGCGCCCAGGCTTTGCAGATATTCGGTCGCCTCGGGTCGACCGCTCACCGCGACGACAGAAAAACCCAGCCGGCTCAAAATCGTCGTCGCCAGGCTGCCTACACCCCCCGCCGCGCCGGTCACTACGATCTCGCCGTCCGCCGGCTCGACCCCGGCGCGCTCCAGCGCCAGCACGCAAAGCATGGCGGTAAAACCCGCAGTACCGATCGCCATTGCCTGCTGCGGGCTGAACTGAGGAGGCAGCGGCAACAGCCACTCGGCCTGCACCCGCGCCTTCTGCGCCAGTCCGCCCCAATGCCTCTCGCCCACCCCCCAGCCGTTGAGAAGCACCGCATCGCCCACGGCATAATCGGCATGCATCGAATGCTCCACCGTGCCGGCAAGATCGATCCCGGGCACCATAGGGAACGTACGCAACACCGGCCCCTTGCCGGTGATGGCGAGCGCATCCTTGTAATTGAGCGTGGAATGACTCACTCGAACGGTCACTTCGCCGTCTGGCAACCGCGCCTCGTCGAGACAACGCAACCCGGCGCGGTAACCACCCGCCGGGTCGTTTTCAACTAACACTGCCTTGAACATAGATTCGGGTTACTCCGTACTAGCGGCGTGTTCCAGCTCGGCGGCAGGCAAGCCCGTCGCCGCGATCCAAGCACGCCAACGGGAAAACGGCCCATTCTCTTCCAGCTCTTCGAACGCCTGCGGGAGAAACCGGATCAATTCCCGTTCGAATAGCGGCGCGCCTGTACTCGTCGGTCTCATCGGCGAGATCCACGAGCTGATGAAAAAAGCCTTGTAGCCAAATAACGAATGCCAGCAGATATCCCTCGCCTCCTCTGGTGTGGCCCTCGGCTACCACTCTCAAACACACCCGCTGAATCTCCCGTCATTTCTCCTCGATGGGCATCGCGTCTAACGGCGCCACGAATCCGATATAGAGGATACAATCCTCGCCTTTTCTGCAATAGGCCTTATGCGGCAGCTTTGCCGGGCCGTAGGCGAAATCGCCTTTCCTGATGACTGCGGTTTCATGGTTGTCGTAGGTGACCTCCAGCTCACCCGAGACCAGCACCATGCGCTCCTGGGAGGTATGGGAGTGATAGGGAATGTGGAAGTCGCCCGGGACCTTGAAGAAGATATCGACGTTGTTTTTGGCCGGATCGCCCTGCAACACCGCGATCTGGCACCCCGGGGGGATGAAGGCCGGGCAAGCGCTCCATTGCAGCGATTTGGCGTCGGCCGAGACCACCCGTGCCTGCTCGGATGCCACTACCTGAATCGAGGCGACCGCCAGCATCGCCATGAATAATCGTAGTGTTTTCATATCCCTCCTCCGAATTATGCGCCTTGTTGATTATAGCCCCCCTGGGCATCTCGCGGGCGCACGGCGGCGCCCCCGTAGAGGCAGGTTTGACGGTGCGCGCCGCCGCTCACTGGCACTTTAGTATTAACGATTCTCCTCGCCCAGCGGATAGGATGCACCTGCCGTGGCGGTCCTGCGCCGCGCCAGAGCCATGGACATCCCGCCCTCCTTCCCTATATGAAAACAGCCGGAAATCCACATGCATACTGATAACATTGACCGATCCTCGGAAACACCGCCGGGCGTCAGACGGGTCCGCCTCAGATTGTTCCGGCTGTTGGCCTGCCTGGCCACGGTACTCACCTGGGCGCCGGTACAGGCCGGCCATTTCTGCAATTCTCCCTTCCCCATGGTTCTTCTCACCTATGATACCAATTCGGGCGAGTGCACCATTTTCGCAGGTCTGGATATCACCGCAACCGGTAGCCTCGACAACCTGGGAACACTCAACAACCCTATCCGGCTGACCAACTATGGTTCGCTGCGCAACCTGGCCGGCGGCGTGGTAAGCAACGGTGGCGTGATCCAGAACCATGGCAGTTTCGACAACCAAGGCAGTCTGCAAAGTACCGGCTTGTTCACCAACCTCGGGACGTTTTCCGGTCGCTTGGACAATCAAGGGGTGTTCAACAACGTCGGTCGGATCCAGAGTACCGCGGTGCAGAATTTCGCCTCTGTGTCGAATCAGGGCGCCTTCAACAACGCGGGCGACTTTATCAATCAGGGCCAGTTCGTCAGCAACGGGAGCTTCGACAACGTCGGTGGCTTCACCAACATGAGCAGCCTCGTGAACGGAGGCCGCGCCACCGTGTTGGGCACGTTCCTCAACCAGATCGGCAGCGTGAGCAATTTGGGCAGGCTGAACGTTTTCAACAAGTTCACCAATCTGGCGGCCCTCCACAATCTCCCGGGCGCGACGTTCACCAGCCAGGCCAGCTTTGTCAACCTCCCAGGCACGGCGACAGTGATCAACGAAGGAAGCTTCAACCTGCAACTTCCCGACTCCCAACTGGAAAACTACGCCACGTTCGAGAACCGCCCCACCGGCGAGTTCGACCTGTCACTTCAGAGCAGCTTTCACAACCTCTACAGCGGCACGCTGAGCAACCAGGGCCAGCTGTCGATCCAGACCGCCGCCGGCTTTGTCAACCAGGGGCGTGTCGACAACCTGACCGGCGGGCGGGTGACCAACCAGGGCAACTGGTCGAACGACACGCCCACGGCCAGGCTGACGCTGAAGGCGGGATCACGCTTCACCAATACCGGTGCCCCGGCGCGCTTCACCAACGGGCAGTACGCCACCACCCAAGTCGACACCGACGCACAATGGCTCAATCAAAACAACGCCGTGCTGGTGAACGAAAATCACGCCGATTTCGTCAATGCAGGCCGCGTCGAGAACAGCGCGACGATCCGCAACAGTGGCCGCCTGACCAATCGTGGCACCCTGATCAACAACGGCACGCTGACCAACAACGGCACGCTCAGCATCGACGCGACCGCGACGCTGAGCGGCACCGGCACCTTGCAACAATACGGCGGCACCACTGAGGTCGACGGCGAACTGTCGCAGGCCATCGCCATCTTCTCCGCCGGCCTGCTGACCGGCAACGGCACGGTCAGGGTGGGCAGCGACCTGACCCTGTATGCCGCCAGCGCGATCAACCCTGGCCGTGGCCGCTCAGCCGGCGCCGGGGATTTCACCGGGGCGCTCACGATCGACAGCAACCTTCAGTTCGACGGCGGACTGACATTCGAATTCGCCGCGCTGACGGACTTCGACCAGCTGTTCGTCAGCGGGAACGCCAACTTCGGCAGCAACAGCTCGGTGCTGTTCGATTTCCAGTCGTTCACGCCGGCGGCGGGCGACAGCTTCGATTTCCTGTTCGCGGGCAGTCTGAGCAGCCTGACGAATCTGAGCTACAACCTGCTGGGCGATATCGGCGGACTGGACTGGAATGTGTCGGCGACACCGGGCAACGACCTGAGACTCACGTTCGGCGGCACCACGCCCGTGCCGCTACCGGCCTCGGCCTGGTTGTTCGCCGGCGGGTTGCCGATGTTGTGGCGTGCGGGCCGGCCCCGGCGCCAGGCGTGAACCAGGCCGCGCCGTACTAGCTGGCCTGCGCCAGCAGAATCCGCAGCACGATCTGGTCGCCGACCTCGGTGACAATCGTCCTCTCGACGGCCTCGCGCACCGCGTCCGGGTCGCCGCCGCGCGCCAGCACTTCGGCGTGTAGCGGATTGCCGCACACCAACCCCTGGGCGAAGTTCTCGGCCGAGCCGATTTTCACGGGCAGCTCCAGCCGCTGTATCGTGACTTCCGCAAAACCGCCAGCCAAGGCGGCGGCGCGGATTTCATCGGCATCGTGGTAGCCGTAAGGCACCTGGTAGAAGCCCGGCGGGTCGTCGGGAAAGAAACGCGCGACGGTATCGTGGATGGTCCTGGCAAACGGATTGGCCTCCCACGAATCCCAGAGGGTGAACAGATACTCGCCCCGCGGCCGCAGGACGCGGCGGACCTCGGCGTGCGAGGCCACCTTGTCGGGAAAGAACATCACCCCGAACTGGCACAGCACCAGGTCGAAAGCCCCGCTGTCATAGTGCAGGTCCATGGCGTCGGCCTGTTCGAAGACGACCTGCTCCTCGGGACGGAATTTCCTCTTCGCCACCTCTAGCATCGGGGCGTTCAGGTCGGTGGCCACCAGTTCGCACCCGGCCGGTAGCTGATCGCGCAGGTGGCGGGTGACGATCCCCGTGCCGGCGGCCAGTTCGAGCACCCTCCCGGGGTCGCGCGCGGCGGCGCGTCGGGCCAGCTCGTGCCCCCACGCCTCGAACAGCACGGGCCCCAGGCCTATGTCGTAGTGCTCGGGGATCGCTCCGACGAACTGGGTGGCCGGTTGGTTCATGGTTGTGCCTCCCGATCAACGCTGGTGCGGTCACCCCCACGGGACCGCGACCGATGCATGATAGCACCGGCGCCGCGGCGATCAATTTATCTGCTTGCGCGCCCCTCCTCGCCGAACAACCCCGTCCACAGGCCCTGGAAGAAATGGCGCGAGTTGGTGCCCAAGGTCTGGGTGCGGTAGCCGCCCTCCTGGACCACCACGGTATGGTGGGCCGCCCGGCCGATCAGCTGACCGATTCTGAAGAAATCCTCGAAAGTATGTCCCCAGGTGCCGGTCGGATCGGACTTGGCGGTGTCCAGTCCCAACGACACCACCAGGTAGGCGGGATTGAACGCCTTGATGCGTTTGAGGGCAGCGGCGAGGGTACGGCGGTATTTGTCGGCATCGATGTGCTCGCCCAGGGGATAGTTGATATTGAAACCCTCGCCCTCGCCGCTGCCCATTTCGTCCTTGAAGCCGGCAAAATGCGGATAGGCGAAATGCGGGTCGCCGTGGAGCGAGACCGTGAGGACGTCGCTGCGCTGGTAGAAGATGTCCTGGGTGCCGTTGCCGTGATGGAAGTCGATATCGAGCACGGCCACCTTGCCATAGTCGCTGAGGTGGTGCGCCGCGATCGCCGCCGAGTTGAAATAACAAAAGCCGCCAAAGGCGCGGCGCTCGGCATGATGACCGGGGGGGCGCACCAAGGCGTAGGCGAGGTGCGCGCCGTCGAGCACGGCGTTGGCCGCCGTCACGGCGCAGTCGACCGCGCCGCGCGCGGCCAGATACGCGTTGCTATTGAGCGGCGTGAACGTATCCAGGCAGTAATAGCCGACCTGCAGCTCGAAATCCTTGGGCGGCCGCAGCTGGTTGCGCAGGGGAAAAATGATCGGATAGATCGACTTGCCCGGCGGCAGCTGCGCGCAGGTGCGGCGCAGATAATCCACGTAGGCCGGGGCGTGGACCTTCTTGATCAACTTCTCGCTGACGCGTTTGGGCGGGATACGTTTGAACAACTGGGTCTTGCCCAGAGCCGCAAGAATGGTCGACAGCCGCACCGGCGCCTCGACGTAGCCCCGATCCTTGACGTGGTGGATGCTATGCCCTTCGTTGACCACGAGCACAATAGATTCGCGCTCCAAATGCGTGCGTTTGAAGGCGACGGGCCGCTTGACGTAACGCGGCTCACGCCGGCGCAGGCTGGTGTCCTTGAACGACCGCACCACCTCGTCGATCTGGGCCGGCGGGATGAGATCCCCATACTTGCGCTCCAGAATCGCGCGCACGATCTTTTGCGCCGCGCCGCGGGTTATGGTCTTATTCAGGCCCAGGTCATCCCACATCAGAAAATACAGATCCTGATCCCCCGGCTTCACCGGTGTCGCATAGGTCTCGTTGAGGATGGGGTAGACACCGTAGCGTTCGTAGAACTTCAGCCGGGCCACATTCTGCTTCAACACCTCCGGGTCCTTGATCTGCGCCGGATCGTCGATGGAACACTCGAAGAACAGCCCCTTGACCTTGAGCAGCAGACATTCCTCGCGCACATATTCATACAGCGCCCCGCCGATGCCGCCGCCGGTGCGCCCGGGTGCGGCCGAAATCAGCTCCAGGTAGGCGATGCCGACGTCTGGCATATACAAGACCATGGCGAAGCCCTTGACCTTGCCCACCCCGTTCTCGGCCACGAACAGGATCGAGCGGTACTCGTATTTGAGCGGATCGTTCAACTGCTCGGGGAGCTTCCTGAACTCCTCCTTGCGGGCGGCGGGAAACTGCTGGGCGAGAATCGACAGAACCTGCTTGATGGCCTCACGGTTGGCGCTGGAGGTGTTGTCGAGGACTTTGCGGATTCTGAACATTGCCCATTGTACCTGCACTACCAGTAATGGGAATAGGCGGTCGTCGTTCTCTACCTGCGCTGCGCCAGGTAGACGGCACGGATGCGCGTGCGGGCCACAGCGGGAACGAGGCTTTAGAGCTTCACGCCGAAATGGCCCAGAACGGTGAGCATCAGGAAATAACACATCACGGTTATGCCGATGGAAAGCCCCATGCTGAGATAGAAATTCAACCCTTGTTTCAGGAGCAGGGGCAGGGAAACAAACAAGGCCAGCGACGGCAACACCAGCCAGAAAACACTGGTCGCCAGCGTCCCCACCTTGTCCACATCCTTGGTGTCGACATAGAGCCAGAGCATCGCCAGCACCGAAATCAGGGGGATGGAGGCGAGTATCGCGCCTGCCAGGGTACTGCGCTTGGCGATTTCAGAGATTGCCACGATCAAAGCCGTCGTGATCGCGATTTTCAGCAGATAATAAGTCAAGGGGTCGTTTCTCTCCGTGTCACTGACTTTGGGATTTGAACGCCCGGGCCGAGATTATCGCCACGCACGCCAGCCGTTGCCTTTATCAAACTGTTGAGCGACAACGACCGCCCGTCAAAACGCAGCGCCGTTTCGAGGCCGCCCCGGGTCGCGCCGATATGGAGATGCGGCTCCAACGTATTGCCCGAATTGCCGATCTCCGCCAGCAGTCGGCCGACTCCCACCGTCTCGCCTGCCCTTACCGCCACACTACCTCTTTTCAGATGGGCCATGAGGATTTCCGTCTGCGCGCATCTCAGCACCACATGGTTGCCCTCCGGATGCGCGGTGTCCGGGTGTCCCGGCGCGGTGTCGACCAGACCGTCGCACACCTTCACCACCACGCCCCCACAGGGGCTATGGAGCTTCTCGCCAAAGATGGCGTAGCCCTGCAAGCTGCGCGGAGCGATGCCCGTGGCCCGATTACCCCATGCCGTCAACTTGACGATGTCCAGCGCCAGTCGACTGCCGCCGAGCGAGTGGAAGGGGTTGGTGATGACGCTGTCCCCGCCCTGCAGCACATAGTAGGTGCCCGCCGCGAACGGGAAGACCACGTCGGTCGTTTCCGCCGACGGGTAATGGGAGGCGATGACCAGGGCATCCAGCACCGAAAACAGAAACAGCACCAAAGCGGACAGCCCCGTGCGCCTGGCACCGCCCACGGTACGATGGCGGCGACGTCTTGCCCGGAAGTACGAGATCAGCACAACCACGGCGAACAACCCAGGCAACAGGTAACGCAAGTAATAACTGCTGAAGGCCCAGGGACCGGCCAGGAACGCGAAAACGACGACGCTGGCGCAGGCCGCCACGCGGACCAGCCAATGCGGCCACAGCCCAAGGCGAAAACCCAGTACCCAGGCAAGGGCCGCTCCCGAGAGCACGATGGGGTAGACGGCGAACGCCCAGGGAAGGCTTTCGCGCATGTGCCCGGCCTAGGGCACCGGCCACTGCGGGTTCCAGGCCACCTCCCACAGATGCCCATCGGGGTCCTGGAAATAACCCGCGTAGCCGCCCCAGAAGGTGTCCTCGGCGGGCCTCACCATGACCGCGCCGGAACGTTTTGCCTGTTCCATCACCTGATCGACTTCCGCTTTGGAAGCCACATTGTGACCGATACTGAAGCTCGGCTCGCCCGGCGCCCCCAGGGGCAACCCCGAGTCCCTGGAAAGGCATCGGCGCGGATAGAGCGCCAGCTTGAGGTGTGCCTGCAGATCGAAGAACACGACCGCCCCGTCCTCGAATTCCGTGCCGATGATGCCTTGCGTTTCCAGACCCAGGCCGTCGCGATAGAAGCCCAGCGATTTTTCCAGGTCGTCGACGCCAAGTGTTATGAGACTGATCCGTGGCTGCATGGGTGTCCTCCGGTTCTAGCTCTGGGACCGGAGCGGTTTCCATGAAGGCCTGAACCAAACCCGGTCGATGATTGCCACAGATTTTCGTTTCCTCGTAGCGCCGTCGATCGCCCGGCAGGAACAGAAGCTTCCACTCCGGCCACCCCCGGCCGTGGACTAGCGCCGTGACTGCGGCGTCTTTGGCGGCAGCGACTCGACAAAAGCCGTACAGACACCCAGCCACCGATCCAGATCCGTATCCGACGCCAAGCCCTCGGGTGAGACGTAGATCATCCCCCTCATGGCTTTCCCGGTAAAGTCCATCTCGCTGGCGTGCCGCTTTGCCAGGCACTGTTCGTAGTTGTCCGGGCCGACGCGCGCCATCAGCGTGTCTTTCACGATCCCGCAGCACATGTGATTCGACAGCATGAAACACAGACCGCCAAACATCTTCTTTTCCTCCACGTCACTTCGGCCGCGAAAATGCCTGCGGATCCTTCCCGCCAATTGTTCGTCGAAGGCCATATCCTTACCTCCCAGCGTCAGGGTCGAAATCCGTCGGAGGTGATCGGTGTGACCGGGCCCTTCCCATCCCGGCGATCAACGGTTCAGCCGCCCTACGGCATGGCCGGACGCCCGCCGTAATCAACGGGCTTGAACGAAGCGTATCAGACCCGTTGGCCAGCAGCGAGCGTGGATGACATGGCTATACCCCATTGTCCACCTCGTATTTGCTTTGGACAAAGCCGGAGGGAAATGCCGTTGTCGACACATGACGCAACTTGACGTCTCGTCCGATAGCGCCAAACAGCGCGATGCCTTCGCCAAGCAGCACGGGCACGCGCGTGAGCGTCATCTCGTCGATCAGGCGGTCGCGAAGAAAGCTTTGAATCGTTCTTCCACCATCGACATAGACGTTTCGCGATCCCCTGCTCTCCAAGACGGCCAGCAACTCCCGTGGCGACAGCGACGTCCCTTCCACAGTATGGGAAACCGATTGAAAGGCTCTAGGATAACGACTGCTTAGAACCACCACCGGCTTCTCTGCGTAGGGCCATTGCGGATGCGACGCCGCAAGCTCATAGGTCTTGCGGCCAAGAACCAATACATCAATCGACTCGAAGAACGATTTATACCCATAGTCCTGCGCCTCGGACGCGCCGTCACTGCCGGGCAACCAATCGAGATCGCCATTCTTACGGGCGATGAATCCGTCGAGACTTGTCGCTATGAAAACCGAACATTTAGGCAAAGCATGGACTCCGTGCGGCCGCGGGACGCCTAGCAGCTTATATGGGTTCTTTATTTGAAAGCATAAACATAGTACAGAGTATCATCATTCCAAACACCTTTATCCGTCTTCAGTTCCCGCAACCGTGCCAAATACTCGTCTTTGCAACGGGCCAGGGTTGCCGCAGGCACATTGCAGACCGGATGCGGGTACTGCCCGGGAACAAAGTCGTCGCTGGAGATCCACAAATCCTGCGCGCGCTCCCATGGTATGTAATAACCATGCCGTTCTTCCCTTATCTGTACTGAGTTGAACCCCGCGCTTTGAACTTCGAGGCCTCAACCTTTTCACCGTTCTTGTCATACTCAATTAAATCCAATGCATGCAAGGGCAAATCGAGTGTTTTCGCGATATCCTCAGCGAGCGTTGATTTTCCCCCACCTGGTTGTCCGAAAACGGCAATTTTCTTCAACTGGACTTCCCGCTGCTGCTCTGTTTCTCCTGCCGAGACATCCAACGTTCGGCAATCCCGTCCGAGTTGATGGCTCGGTTAGGCCCGCTGAGCGATAACATATACATGGTTCTCTGGATACTGGTCGTACTCTAGGTGCCGACACGCACAGTTGGCCTGTTCCAGCGTGCTTAGCAGCGCGGATACCCCTGGAGCGGCGTGATACAAGGGCTGGCCAAAACACGGATTTGTTACTTCATCGGGCTTGTTAACTCCTCCTGTCGTAAAAATGAGTACACCACCGCTCGCTAGCCGATGGCAGATTCTGCGTAATACCGGTAGTTGCTGATTGAGTGGCACATGCCAAATGCTGTCCCAAGCCGATATGAAGCTATAACTCTTCGGAAACTCCCATGTGCAGATGTCCGCTTGATAGAACCGAACATTCGGGTGACGCTGCTTAGCGCGCTTTAGCATCCCGCTCGATATATCCAAGCCCTCGACTTCGAATCCATGCTTCAGGAGAAGGTCGATTATCCGGCCGCTACTCCCGCAACCGACGTCAAGTGCTTTGCCGCATCCCGACAGAAACTGCAACGCTCGCTCGTGTTGCTGTATGCCGTTGCCACGGTCGAACTCCGGGCAATCCCAGTGCTGCGCGATCTGATTGTAGCTTGAGGCGATCTGCTCAGGGGTCATAAATTCAACCGCCTAACGACCAAGCCCAACAGCGCGCGAAGCGCGTCGGGTGGAGCGACGAGTTAGGCCATTTCATGTTAGCCCCCAAATACCGAAAAACTCAACCAGACATAAATGCCGTAGCCAATTAAAAGCACCCCACCCTCCGCACGGCTCAAGCGGCGACCCGTGTACAAGAACAACAGCAAGAGCAACGATGTTCCAAGCATGACCCATTGATCAAATTGGAGGATCCTCGGATGAACAGGAAGTGGTTGAAGAAGAGCGGACACCCCAAGAATCCCTAGCAAATTGAAGATATTACTGCCAAGTACGTTGCCAACAGCCACATCAGCGTGCCGTCGAATAGCTGCAATCACCGATATGGACAGTTCGGGAAGAGACGTGCCTACGGCAACCAGCGTCAAGCCGACGACAGCCTCTGGCACACCAAAGTACGCTGCAATGCCAATAGCGCCAATCAGAAGAACCTGCGATCCGGCGATCAAAAGCAGCAGGCCAAGAACCACGGCAATAACCGTCCACCACACTGATTTCGGAACGGTGGCAAGTTCTTCTGCTTCAGCTTGGTGTAGCTCCCCCGAGGGTGCTGCGTGGAATCTCTCGCTCCAGTAAGCCCACCCCAGGTAAGCAGCCAGCGCACCTAAGAATATGGCGGCATCCACGCGCGCTAGCGCACTCCCTCCAACAAGAATCAGGAACAATAGGCTGGCGGCAACTACCGTGACAGCGTCCCGTCGCAAAGCCAGCGGCTTAACCGCCAACGGCGAAATCAGTGAGCAGACGCCGAGTATCAGCAAGATATTGCCAATGTTGCTACCCACGACGTTGCCAATTGCGATGTCTGGTCGCCCCTCAATCGCAGCATTCACTGAGACCACTAATTCCGGGGCTGAGGTTCCAAAGCCTACGATGACGAGACCACTTAGCAACGGCGATACACCGAGGCGCTTTGCCGCTGCAAGCGAGCCGCGAATCAATGCCTCACCACCAACGGCAAGCAGGGCTATACCTATAATGAGCAGTAAAAAATCCGACATCATTTACAAACCCGCGGAAACCTTGAGGCCTAACGACCAAGCTCACCGGCGGCAATATAGCCCAGCGGAATTGCCGTCCGGTTCAGCGCCGTGTTAGGGCGCATTGTAAGGGCCAAGAAATCGCTCGCCATTAAAATGAATAAGGTGCGATGGGGCATCGGCTACCCAGACTTCGGTTTCCCATGCGATATCACCTAGGTATCGCCCCATGACGGCCCGATTAGGGAAGGCCGTGACATAGACCAGCCCGGCGGCCGACCCGCCAAACAGCGCTGCTAACTCGGCGTGGCGCTTGCCATCGACCGGGCCGTGACTGGTGACGGACTCGACCAACAGCAGCCAGTTTTTCGCAGTGAAGTGCAGCACCACGTCAGGCATCTTGCCGTGTGAATCCACATCTACGCCCAGACCAGCGAGCAAGGGCGCATCGAAGTAACCCCACTTGCCGCCCGTGTCTCCGGCATATACCAGTACGCTGCCGGGCGCGAAGCGCGGGGCAAAGTCCTCGATGATGGCCCGGATCAGCTCGCTATGCTCGCCGGGGCTGAGTGTGATTTCCTTGCCTGGCGCAATTTCGACCGGGATACGGTTCTGCTCGCGCTCCTTGGCGTAGCGGGCAACCAGCGTTTCCCGCTCGGCCAGATAGGCGGTCAGGCTGTCATGCCATGCCGGTGTGCCGAAGGTGCGCAGCAGGGTCAGCGCGGCCGGCTCAATCTGATAGACGGCCTTCGGGCTGTTCACTGGCCGGTCGGGCTTGTCCGGGTTGTAAAGGGCGATGCCAGCATCGCAGAACTGGTGCATGGTCTGACGGCGGAACGTCTCGCGGGTGTTCGGTGCGTACTCCTTGCCGTAGTGCTCACGCGCCCAATCCATGATGGGCGTGATGCCCACAAGCGGATTTTCCGCGTCGGGCCACGCCGTGCCCGGCGTGAGGTTCAGCAGGGCCAGCAGCGAAAGCGCGGAACGCTCGTTTTGCTGCGCCCTCGGCAGGCCCAGGGCAATGATGATCCGGCGCGCGGCCTCGATGTAGTCGTTCTTGTCGTTCATTCGGTCAGGGTTCCTAGCTTGGCGTCGATCTGTTCTTGCGTGAACGTTCCTTGCTGTATGGCCCACTCGCCAAGCTCGATCAGCGTTTCACGGCTCGGGTACTTCATCAGCTTGAGGTCGGTCGCATTGACCTGGGTATGGCCGTTGAATCGCCTGAAATTCTCATCAACCGCGGTCGTGTTCAGGAACACGGCCAGCCCGCGGGCCAGCGCCTCGGGCAATCCGCGCTTGTTCTCATGGAATAGGTTCAAGTGGTTCTCAAAGCCCAACACGGGCGCGTCACCGAAGGCGCTCGGATCGACCACGCTCGCCACGATCCGGCGCTTTTCTTCCTTGGACGAGAAGCGGCGAACGACACAGTAGAAGCCGTTCGGGTACAGCCATTTTTCGGTGTCGGCGTTGTGCTTGATGGCGTTCGGCTTCTTCATGCCCTCAATGGGCCATGTGGTGCTGGTGCTGCTGAAATGGCCCGGATACAGCAAGGGAACGGTGCCCTCCTCTGGCATGTCGCGCAGGTGCTCTTTCAACCTGAAATCGACTACCGGGCCGGTGGATATCTTGATGCCTAGGTCGGCCAGCGTGCAGCGGATTGCCTCGGATAGCTCGATAGCGTTCTTCTCCGGGGACGTGGGGACGTGAATGAACCGCTCCGAGTCATCGGGGAACACGATCCGATCGAACGGATGTTTGTGCGTCACAAGGTCGGCGAAGGTGTCGTCGGTCGATGTCGTCACTGTCACCGGCCCCTGCTGGCCGTCCCGCTCCAAGCGAATGATGATGTTCTCTTGCAGAACCTTATCGTCCTTGAATGCCTTGCTGCGCGACTCGAACAGGTGCATGTGGTGGACGGCAGCTCGCTCAAGGATGAATTCGCGGAACGGCCGGTAATACGGCCCGTTGCAAAAGCTGCGCGGGATGATGGCGACGATCTGCCCACCCGGCGCGGCCTGGGCGACGGCCAGCGCGATGAAGGCGCTATACAGGTTCACCGTCTCGATGCCGACGCGGCGCAGGGCCAGCCGGTGCGTGGAATTGCTGTTGATCTTTTTGTAGGGTGGATTAAGAATTGCGTGCGAATAACGCTCAATAGGCGGAGAGAAGAGATTGCCTTCTAATGTTTCGACCGCTGCAAGAATAAAATCTTCTTGCCGAATATTGGCTACGAAATCACCCTTATGATTGTACCGCTCTAAAGTGGACACCAAATGGTCCATCAAGGCGGCGTCAAGCTCGAAGGCATCCACAGTAACTCGGCTGAAACAGAATCCACCACTTCTCCACCGATCCAGAAAAGCCGCCGACAGCGAACCTATCCCTGCCCCTGCGTCCAGCAGGCGGCAATCACCTGCACCGTCAGGGAATAGACTTGCCATGAATGCAGCCGTCCTTTCAGGCGTGAGAAACTGACCGAACTGCGACTTTTTTGTGGCCTCAGTACTCTTTGACAAGGACATTCTTTTCTGTTCAACCGCTGATAACAATTCGGCGTCTCCTTCTTCGCGCCCTAACGTTACACATCAGTCGCGCCGCTTTTTGGCGTCGACTGGATGCGCTTGTTGGATTTTCCTATTGCCCGCCACAAGGGAAAGCCTTGACTAACGCCAAGAAGATTTCGGTGCGTGCTGTCTGGTGTAAAGATTCTGGATTGCTGCTAAGCCATTTGACAACGATGCGAATAGCTTGATCGTTAGAGATGCCTGACGGAGGAACGCATAGGAGTTTCTTTCCATCCTTCTCTGGCGGGAATAGCCCAATCATGTCGGTGACACCAGAAACATAACCCAAGCAGAACAAGGCAGCAATGGTTTCATCTGGGGAGATGTCTTTGCCTTGCTGTTGCCGTATCACGGCTGAGCAACCTTGAAGGATTTGCTCACCATCGGGTGACGCATTGGCCACTGAAACCACAACGACAAACAATATGATGCTGGCCATGAAACTTCTCATTGTTCTTCTCCTATGGAATCCAACTACTACTAGCGACCATACGCTCGATATTAAAAAACAATCCCATGCCAGATAACCCTCCCCCACAGTCTTGATAGCGGGCGCATGCTCGCTATTAGCGCCGCTTGGTACCGCGTATTTTTCCCAACCGTCTGACAGTGTTGCCTAAACGCAAGTGACGTTCAATAGCCGGTATTAGCGGGCGTGGGCGGGGTTTGCGTGATCCAGGGTGGATAGCGGGCGGGCGCTTGATATGACCGGCCCGCGATCGGGCCGGTGTGTTATCTACCGGGAACGGTGAAATTTCCGCAAGTTAGAAGCTGACTTCCACCCCCAGCTGTGCCTCGTTACGGGTGTAGTCGTATTCGGCGAAGCTGGACTGGTTGTCGGTGTAGCTATACTGGCCGAAGGCTTCCCAGTTGCGGCGGATCTTGTAGCTGGCGCGCACGGTGGCGCCGTAGCGGTCTTCGTCGCGGGTCTGGATTTGCAAGGTGGCGCCGTTTTGACGCACGTTGGGGTCGGCGTAGCGGCTGTGGCGGTATTCGCCGCGCAGGCTCAGGCGCCAGCGCTCGGCCAGGGAGGTGGCGGCTTCGGCGTACAGGGCGTGGCGCATGGGCGAGAGGCTGGAGAACTCGACGCCGTTTTGCAGGTCGTCGCGGTCGTTCCATTCGTATTCATAGCCGAGCTTGAAGCGGCCTTTCTCACGCCAGGGAAAACTCAACTGGGCGCGCGCGCGTTGGCGCCAGCCGCTGAGCTGTTCATAGCCCTGACCGCCGTCGATGCGGCTGGCGCGGTAGCGCAACCACAGTTCGCTGCCGTCGCCGAACACGCGCGTGGCCTGGGCGGTGGCGGTGCCCAGGGTCTCGAAGCGTTCGCCGTCGAGGTAGATCAGATCACCGTGGCCGCCGAGAGCGGTCTTCCAACGTTTCGTGCGCCAGGTGCGCGCCAGCCCCAGGCGCGCGGCCTGCTGGTTGAAGCGGCTGATGTCGGCGTACTGGCGCAGGTAGGCGCCGCCTTCCAGGCGCAGGCCATTGCGCGCATCCCCGGCGAGCAGGTAGCGCCCGCCGGCGAGCAGGTCGGCGAAGGTGTCTTGGTTGTCGCTCACGCCCACCAGGTCGGCGTCCGAGGTGAAGGTGACGTTGTCGTCATAGCCGCCGCTGATGGCCAGCAGGGCGATGCCGCGGGATTGTTTTTCCGGGCGCAGGCGCTGGCGCGCGGCTTCGATCAAGCCTTTCAGCGAATCGGAGGGCGAGTTCGCCAGCGCCTGGCGGAAGTGTTCGCGGGCGCTGCCGTGGCGGTCGCGCTGCAAATCGATAAGGCCCAGGTTGTAATAGGCCGCGGCGGCCGAGTTTTTGTCGCGCGTCAGGGCGCTGAACTCGTCGCTGGCGTCGGCGTAGCGGCGCAGGTGGTAGTAGGTCACGCCCAGGTTGTAGGTCAGCGCGGGTGATTTCAGGCCGGCGCGGCGCGCCAGCAGGTACTGCTCCAGCGCGCCTTCATAGTCGCCGTGGGCGAAGGCGGCGTTGCCGTTGGTGAAGGCCAACTGCTGTTGATAGTCTCCTGCCGCCGCGTTTGCCGCAGCCAGCGTTAACCAAGCGGTTGCCAGCAACCACAAGCATCGTTTCATTCGGTGACTCCCCCTGTTCAGGCCCTATCATAACGCACAACGACAAACATCGACGGACAGAGGCTGCCCGCCGATGTGGTGTCGTGCCGGAATGTCAGTCGGGAAACAACTTCATGCGACTGTGCAGATCACCCGGCGCGGTGGCTACTGGCCCAGGCCGCCCGACAGCTCGCCGCCGAGGCCGCCGCTGAGGTCGCCCTTCAGGTCCTGCGTCTCGCCGCTGAGGTCGCCGCGCAGATCGCCCCCGCCGCTCATGTCGCCGCGCAGTTCGTTGATCTCGGATGAGATCTCGCCGCCGCCGCTCATATCGCCGCGCAGATCGTTGATCTCCGAAGACACCTCGCCGCCACCGCTCATGTCACCGCGCAGTTCGTTGATCTCGGATGAGATCTCGCCGCCGGCGCCGCCCTCGCCGCCGAGTTCGCCGCGCAGCTCCTGCGCCTGGCCGGAGACCTCGCCGCCCAGGTCGGCCCCGACGTCGCTGCCCATGTCACTGCCCAGCGATTTGGCTTCGGCGGAGACTTCGGCGCCCAACTCGCTGCCGGCCTGCACCTGCACGTCGCCGGCCTCCACGCCCACCTCCGAGCTCATACCGGCCTCGGCGCTGACGCTGGCACCGCTGTCGCCGACAGGCTCCAGGGTGTGTTCCACCCGCTCCTGGGCGCGACTGCGCAGGCGGTTGGCGTTCTCCATTTCGGCCTCGGCGCGGCTGCGCGCCTTGTCCGCGGCACGCCCCGGCAGTTCGATCACCCGATCGACGGCCTTGGAGACCGGCCCGTCGCCGCTCAGCACGGTCATGGTGACATCGAGGTCGGTGGCGCCGCTGCCGGTGACATCGGCGCCGGCGGCCAGGGCGTTGCCGCCCCAACCCAGGGCGGCGCTCAGCGCCAGGATGGATACGGTCGTGGTTTTGTTCGTCATAAGGTTTACTCCTAAAAAATACTGTAATTGTCAGATCGGATTTTTTGAGGGCAACGCGCCGGTCTGGTCGACATCGATACGCACGGCGAACTGCTTGCGCTGGGCCCCATGCTCGAGTTGCGCGACCAGCAAGCCCCCTTCCCCGTCGCGGGCCACCAATGGCAGACTCAACTCGTTGCGTCCGCGCTGCAGATCGGTGCGCCAGGTCAGCTCGTGCTGCCCCGGATAACCGACCACTTCGACCGACGTCGGCAAATGCAAGGTCAATTTCACATCGCGCAGGTCGTGGCCCGACTCGAAAGCCAGGCGCACGCTGCCGGGCTGCTGCGCCAGCAGTGCCACCGCCTGCACGCTGACCGGCGGCTTGCCGCCCGGTGCCAGCATCCAGCCCAGCACCACGCCCAGCACCAGGGTCGCGGCCAGCGCCAGCCCGGTCAGCCAAGGCCGCGAGCGGCGCTGCCCGGCGCTGGCCTGGCGCAACACGCGGGCGTGGAAGCCCGGCGACGGCGGCACCAGCGGCAGCCCCTGCAACAGCTCGCGCAGGGTGCGATCCTGGCGCAGGGTTTGCGCGCAGTGATCGCAGTGCTCGATGTGCAGCAGCACGGCGCTGCGCAGCGGTTCGCCCAAGGCGTCGGCCAGCAGCTCGTCGATGTGTGTGTTTACTTGACTACATTCCATTTGCGTTGCCCTCGTGTGTTGACACGCTGGTGGTCCTGATTCGGTTCCCTTTGCAACAGCGCCTTGAGCTGGGCGCGGGCGCGGTGCAGGCGCGATTTGAGTGTGCCCACCGGGGTTTGCAGCAGGTCTTCCAGTTCGTTGAGCGCATAGCCCTCGACCATGTGCAGGGCGATGACGCTGCGGTGTTCGACGCTCAATTGCTGCATCGCTTCGAGCAGGCGGGCCTGGGTCCAGTGCCGCTCCAACGCCGCCGACGGTTCCGGCTCGTGGCTCGGCAAGCGCTCCAGGGGGTCGACGTCGCTGTCCTCGGCGCCGACGGCGTCCTGGCGCAACGCCAGCGGGTTGCGCGACTGGCTGCGCGCGCGGTCGACGCCCAGGCGATAGAGCACGCGCGTCAGCCAGGGGCGCAGCTGCTCGACGGCCTCGAGCTCGCGTTGGCGCGGATAAAGTTTCACCAGCAGATCCTGCACCAGGTCCTCGGCGTCCTCACGCGTGCCCGTCATCCGGTACGCGAAACGGTACAGATGGTCGAGATGCGGGTACATTAGGGCCTCGAAAGCCGAGGCCGAAGTGCGTTTACGGAACATTTGGTATTCTTGGTGGCATTCCTGATAAAAACACGACGGTCAGGGGGAAACGGTTCCCAAAAATTTATTTTTCAAAATAAAACAATATATTATATATTTTCACAAACGCTGGGGTGACGCTGCGTGCCAACATTTGGGCCGGGCCAGCGACTGGGTTGGCGCTGGTACCGGTCAACCGGGCGAACCCCATCTGGCCAGGCGGGGCTCACTGGATCAGGCCAGGCTCAACGGCTGACGTCGACGCCGCCGCGCTGCTCCCAGGCGCTGTAGATCTTATCGTCCCACTGGCTCTGGAAATACGCAATCACGGCGTCGATCTGCGCCGGACTCAGCTGGTCGCCGAACGGCGGCATCTTGCCCCCCAGCGGAATACCACCCCTGGCCACCGAGCGACGCAGGACGCTGAGGGTGTGATGCCAGGCATGTGCGCTGCCGTTGAGCGGGGGCGGCGGATAGGAACCGTCGGGCAGGGTCTGACGCCAGTCGGCGGCCTTGCCCTCGGCCCTGGCGCCATGACAGGCCGCGCAGTGCTCGGCGAACAACCGGGCGCCGTCGCTGACCTGACCGGCGGTGTACCAGCGGCCGGCCACCTTGGCTTCCTCGCGCTGCTGGTCGCAACCGGCCAGCGCGCCGCCGAAAATCAACAACAGGGGGAACCATCTTGGGGTCATGGCGCATTGTCCTCAGCGTGGTAGCAACGTGCCCTGGCGAACGACCGTAGGGGCTCGCCCACTGGCGTGGCAAGCTTTGCAGGTGCGCCGCGCACGGCAGCCTCGCGTGGCATCTTGCACCACGCCCCCGACGATAACAAGCGGGTTCTGAGCGCCAAGCGGGCCGCTGTCGCCGCGCCTGAGCGCTCGACCACCAGGCGCAAACATGGCTCGCCGAGCGCGGTGTCCGCCCGCGCCCCTAACCCCGCCGGGCACGGAAAAAGGCGCGCAGGCTGTGGGCGCAGTCGGCGTCGAGCACACCGGCGGTGACCTCGATGCGGTGATTGATTCCCGGGGTGCTCAAGGCCTGGCCGGCGCTATGGACCGCGCCGCGTTTCACATCGGCAGCCCCATAGACCAGGCGGCCGATGCGGGCGTGCAACATGGCGCCGGTGCACATCAGGCAGGGCTCGAGGGTGACATACAGGGTGGCACCGGTCAGGCGATAGTTGCCCAGTCGCCGCGCGGCGTCGCGCAGGGCGACGATTTCGGCGTGCGCGGTGGGGTCGACGCTGGAGATGGGTCGGTTCCAGCCTTCGCCGATCACCTCGCCCTCGTTGACGATCACACAGCCGACCGGCACTTCATCGCTGGCCTCGCCTTGCGCGGCCAGCGACAAAGCGTGGCGCATCCAGTGAATGTCGCGCTCCTCGGACGGGAGGCCCTCCCTCGTCGGCGGGTGGGGCGAGCGGCTCATTCCCCCTCCGGTTTCGACGCCACGCGAAGATAGACGCGAGTGGCAGATTGGACGCGACGCTTCATGAACCCTACGCGGCAAAGCCGTTTATACAAAGGCTAGTCGGTTCATGATACGTGAATTGTGTCGGTACGAAAACGCGTAGCGGCGGCGGTACCAGGGTCCGCGCCCGCGCTCGCGCGCTCATGGGTCGCAACAACCCGCTCCGTCCCCTTGACTCCGTACCCGGGTACGGCGGCTAGACTGCGTTCTGGCGTGAGACCGTTTTTGACAGGAGGCACGATGAACAAGCTGATCGATGCACTGGCGCGGATCGGTGATAAGTCGGGCACGGTAGGGGCGATTGTCTCCACCATGGGCTGCGCCAGCTGCTTCCCGGCCCTGGCGAGCCTTGGCGCCGCGCTGGGTCTGGGTTTTCTCTCCCGCTGGGAAGGACTCTTCGTTAACACATTGCTACCGGCGTTCGCCTGGCTCGCGCTGGCGGCCAACGCGCTCGGCTGGTTCGGCCACCGGCAATGGCGGCGCACGCTGGCGGGCCTGCTGGGCCCGGCGATTGTCCTCCTCAGCCTGTATCCCTGGTTCCCCTACGCCTGGAGCACCTGGACGTTATACGCCGGACTGGCGTTGATGCTGGTGGTCGCGCTTTGGGATTTGCTCGCGCCCGCTCACCGCCGCTGTGCGCCGAAGCGCAGCGGTGTTCGTCCCGGCCCTGAAGCGACGCTCGGCATCGACGCCGCCCCCCAGGAGCAACGCCGATGAGTGCCGGCGACAGCACGGCGAACCCGCTGCACGTCGCCATCATCGGCAGCGGCTCGGGTGCGTTCGCGGCCGCGCTCAAAGCGGCCGAACGCGGCGCGCGGGTGACCTTGGTCGAGGCTAAGCCCATCATTGGCGGCACCTGCGTGAACATCGGCTGTGTGCCCTCGAAAATCATGATCCGGGGGGCACACCTGGCTCACCAGCAGGCTCACCATGGTTTTGCCGGTATCTCCGCCAGGCCAGCCGTGATCGACCGCGCGGCCATGCTCGCCCAGCAGCAGGAGCGGGTGGCGCAATTGCGCCACGACAAATACGAAAACCTGCTCGAGCGCCAGCCTAATATCGACCTGCTGCGCGGTTGGGCGCGCTTCACCGACCCACACACCTTGTTGATCCAACGCGCAAATGCCGCGGAAGTCCGTCTCACGGCCGATCGCATCCTGATCGCCACGGGCGCGTCGCCCCTTATCCCGCCGATCCCCGGCCTTGCCGAGACGCCTTACTGGACGTCGACCGAGGCGCTGGTAGCCTCGCAGGTCCCGCGGCATCTGACGGTGCTGGGCGCCTCGGTGGTGGCGCTGGAACTGGCGCAGGCATTCCTGCGCCTGGGCAGCGATGTCACGCTGCTGGCGCGCAGCACCTTGCTCTCGCGACAGGACCCCGCGCTCGGCGAGGCACTGCTGCGAGTCCTGGAGGAAGAAGGCGCGCGCGTGCTGTTGCACACACAGCTGCATGCCGTGCGCCACGACGGCGAGCGCTTCGCCTTGTCTTCCTCCGCCGGCGACATCGACTGTGACCGACTGCTGGTGGCCACCGGCCGGCGGCCCAACAGCGCGCGGCTGGGACTGGAAACCGCCGGTGTGACGACCGACGCCAACGGCGCCGTTGTCGTCGACCAGCAGCTGCGAACCTCGGCCCCCCACATCTATGCCGCCGGCGACTGCACCGATCAGCCCCAGTATGTCTATGTCGCCGCCGCGGCCGGTACCCGCGCCGCCGTGAACATGACCGGCGGCGACGCCGCGCTGGATCTTTCCGTCGTGCCCGCCGTGGTGTTTACCGACCCGCAGGTGGCGACCGTGGGGCTCACCGAAAACCAGGCCGAGGTGCGCGGCATTGCGCACGAATCGCGCACGCTGGCACTGGAAAACGTGCCACGCGCACTGGCCAATTTCGACACCCGCGGTTTCATCAAGCTGGTGGCGGAAAAACACAGCGGCCGGATCCTGGGCTGTCAGGTGCTGGCCGCCGAAGGCGGCGAGATCATCCAGACCGCGGCGCTGGCGCTGCGCAACCGCCTGCGGGTCGACGATCTGGCCGCTCAGCTGTTTCCCTATCTCACCATGGTCGAGGGGCTGAAGCTCTGCGCCCAGAGCTTCAGCAAGGAGGTCTCGCAATTGTCCTGCTGCGCCGGCTGATTTACCGCCGATCGGTGGCACCGGCACGCCTGCCCCACGCCCAGAGGCACAAGCGCCCGCGGATCACTTGCCCGCGCCCGCGGGCGCGCGGGGTCAGGGGGGCCTAACGCGCAAGGTCCGGGGAGCCTGACCGGGGAGCCCGTTATGCAGCCCTACCGTCCCATCTGTCGGCACCCGCGGACGCGCCGGCTCCGACGACCCCGAGGTGGCGATCCAGCCCCGCAGGACCCATTGGGACCCGCGAAGGAAGCGTGTCGAGCCCTGGAACCCTCAGAATGCGCGGGGAGCGCAGTCAGTTGCCGGGGGACGCCGTCAGTCCACCGTCTTCGCCGTCGCGCGCACCCGGGCAGCATTGGTCGTACGGCACCACGCCCGGGCGCGATTCGTACCAGCCGCGGGAACGGTTGACCACGGTCACCGCCGCCAGCATCACCGGCACCTCGATGAGCACGCCCACCACCGTGGCCAGGGCCGCCCCGGACTGGAAACCGAACAGGGCGATCGCCGTGGCCACCGCCAGTTCGAAGAAATTGCTGGCGCCGATGAGCGCCGAGGGCCCCGCCACGCAGTGGGGCGAGCCTACGGCACGGTTGAGCAGATAGGCCAGGCCCGAGTTGAAAAACACCTGCAGCAGGATCGGCACCGCCAACAACGCGATGACCAGCGGCTGGCCAACGATCTGTTCGCCCTGAAACCCGAACAGGAGAATCAGGGTCGCGAGCAGCGCCGTCAGGGACAGCGGGTGCAGGCGTTTCAACGCGCGCTGCAGGCGCCGTTCACCCTGCGCCTGGGCAAGCAATCGCCGACGCCACAGGTTGGCGAGGACCAGCGGCACGAGGATATAGACCACCACCGACAGCGCCAAGGTGTCCCACGGAACACTGATGGCCGACAGCCCCAGGAGCAAGCCGACGATCGGGGCGAAGGCGAACACCATGATCACGTCGTTGAGCGCCACCTGGGTCAGCGTGAAATGCGGCTCACCCGCGGACAGATAACTCCAGACGAACACCATCGCGGTGCAGGGCGCGGCGGCGAGAATGATCAGGCCGGCGATGTAGGCGTCGATCTCCCCGGCCGGCAGCCAGGGACGGAACAGGCCGCCGATGAACAGCCAGCCGAGCAACGCCATGGAGAAGGGCTTGACCGCCCAGTTCACCAGCAGGGTCACGCCGACGCCGCGCCAATGCCGGCGAACGCCGCCGAGCGAGCGCAGATCGACCTTCAGCAACATGGGGATGATCATCAACCAGACCAGCAGCGCCACCGGCAGATTGACGCGCGCCACCTCCAGCGCCCCGACCGCCTGGAAAGCGCCTTCGAGGAAATGTCCCAGCGCGATGCCGACGCCAATGCATAAAACCACCCACACTGTCAGATAGCGTTCGAAAAAGCCCATCGGCGCGCCACCGGCCCTGCGCCCGGTGGTCTGGCACTGCACGCTCACGCCACGCTCTCCCGGCGAGCGGCCGCCAGCCGTTCGATCAGCGCGCGCACCCGCTCGCCGATGTCATCGCGACTGGCGCGGAACACCGCCATGATCTCGTCTTCGCCGCCCTCGGTCTTGGCCGGATCGAGCAACGGCCAATGTTCCTTTGCCACGCCGGCTGGCAGCGCGGGGCAGTGTTCGTCGGCGTGGCCACATACGGTCACCACGCGGTCGGCCGCCGCCAGCATGGCGGCGCTGACCCGGGTCGAGACCTGGGCGGAAATATCGATGCCCACTTCCCGCATCACGGCGACGGCGCGCGCGTTCTGGCCGTGGGCTTCGATACCGGCCGAGTGCACGCGCAGCCACTCCGGGGCGAGATGTCTGGCCCAGCCCTCGGCCATCTGCGAGCGGCAGGCGTTGCCGGTACAGAGAAACAGCAGATTCATTTCGGTCTCCATGACAGGTCGCGGGCAGTCGCGAGGGGCTCAGGCACCACAGGCGCTGCCGGGGCGCTCGGACATCGAAACCAGTCTGGCACGGTCCTTCGTATAAGGAAGGCCCGGGCCCACCCCCTCCGCCGTGGCCGTCAACACGCCCCTTACCCACCCGGGCAGGGCCTCATGCAGCCGGTAGTAAACCCATAACCCCTGGCGCCGGTCGCCGACCAGACCGGCCTGACGGAGCTGGGCCAGGTGACGGGAGATCATCGGCTGGGACACCCGCAGCGCGTGGGTCAGCTCGCACACGCACAGCTCCGCCTCCTGCTGCAACAGCAACAGCGCGCGCAATCGCAAGGGATGGGCCATGGCGGCATACAGGGCATCGGCGCTGATTTTCATGGAGCCCTATTATATATGGTTAGTCATATATATTGTCAACCGTATATAATGGCAGCATCCTATCGCATCGATGAAACGATCCGCGGGTCCGGTGCGTATTTTCAGCCTCGACGACATCGCGCAGGCGCACCGGCTGATGGAGACGAACCAGGCCAACGGCAAACTCGTGGTGACGCTGTAGCGAACGGAGCATACCGACTGGGCCACACCAGCGCTCCGGGTTACTTGGCGCGCGAGCTCGCCTTCGCTTCCGCGGCGCACCTGGCCGCGCGCGCGTACAACAGGGCGCGTTCGCGGGCATTGCGGGCGAGATCGGCGGCGCGCTGGAACTCGGCGCGCGCCTCGTCGAGGCGTTCCAGCTTTGCCAACAGGTCGCCGCGCACGCTCGGCAGCAGGTGGTAGTCTTTCAGCGCCGGCTCCCCGGCCAGGGTGTCGACCAGCGCCAGCGCCGCGGCGGGCCCGAAGGCCATGCCCACGGCCACGGCGCGGTTGAGCGCGACCACCGGCGAGGGCGCGGCCACCATCAACGCGTCGTAAAGCGCGACGATCCGCGACCAGTCGGTGGCCGCGGCAGTCGCGGCGCGCGCATGACAGGCGGCGATGGCCGCCTGCAAGGTGTAGGGACCGAAAGGGCCGGGGAGCGCTTCGGCCCGCGCCAGCGCCGCCAAGCCGCGGCGGATCAACGGCCGGTCCCAGCGGCTGCGATCCTGGTCGAGCAACAGGATCGGCTCGCCGGCGGCGTCCAGGCGCGCCGACAGACGCGAGGCCTGGATGTCCATCAGCGCGGCAAGACCCTGGACCTCGACTTCCTCGGGCAGCAGTTGCCGCAACAATTGTCCCAGGCGCCGCGCCTCGTCGCACAGCGCCGGGCGCATCCAGTCGTCGCCGGCGGTGGCGGCATAACCCTCGTTGAAGATCAGATACACCACCTCCAGCACGGAGGCGAGCCGCGCCTCAAGCGCCTCTCCGCGCGGCAGCTCGAACGGCACGTGCGCCGCGTTCAGGGTCCGCTTGGCGCGCACGATGCGCTGGGCGATGGTGGCCTCGCTCTTGAGGTAGGCGCGCGCGATCTCGGCGGTGGAAAGGCCGGCGACGACCTTCAACGTCAGGGCCGTACGCGCCGGCGCCGACAGCAGCGGGTGGCAGGCGGTGAACACCAGCCGCAGCACGCTGTCGCCGATGTCATCGTCCAGCGCCGCGTCCAGCTGGGCCCGCTGTGCGGCCTCGCGCTCGGCCCGCGCCGCGCCCCACTCGGCCGCGAGCTGGCTGTGTTTGGGCGCGACAATACGCTCGTGACGCAACCGATCGAGCGCGCGCCGGCGGGCGGCGGTGGTCAACCAGGCGCCCGGGTTGGCCGGGACGCCGGTGCGCGGCCAGGATTCGAGGGCGGCCACCAGCGCGTCCTGGGCAAAGTCCTCGGCCAGGCCCAGATCGCCGCTGAGTCGGGCCACCACCGCGACGACTTTCGCCGCCTCGATCCGCCAGATGGCTGCGATCGTGTCAGCGACAGGGGACGATGCGTCGTTCATCGCGGGCTCCCGCCGGTCGGTGGCGGGCCACCTCGCCTCCGGTTCAGGCCGGGCACCGCGTCAGCCGACGTGGCAGGGCGCGCACTCGCGCACCTCGACCGCGGCGAAACGCGCCGCCGGGCACTGCGCGGCCAGTTCGATGGCCTCATCCCGATCGGCGCAATCGATGAGGTAGAAGCCGCCGACCATTTCCTTGGCCTCGGCGAACGGACCATCGCGCAGCACCGATTCACCGTCGTGGCGCTGGACCCGCACCCCGTGCTTGTCCGGTCGCAACGACCGGCTCGCCAGCAGCTGCCCGCGCGCCGCCAACCCCTCACCGAAACGCACCATCTCGTCATACAGCGCGCGACCTTCCTCTTCGCCACGGCCTTCGCGGTCGGCACGCGCCTCGACAATCAGCAGCAGAAATTCCATACCTTCCCTCCCTAAGTGGCACCCACCGGAGTGGGTGGGCGTGATTATCCCCCGGGGGCGCATCGAGGCGCCACCGGGACCGGGCCGGCCGCTAGAGCAGCGTCACGGTCGCGGACGAATCCAGCTCCCCGGGCTCGTACAGCAGCCTCACCTCGATCTGCGCCTGGCCGCCCTCGATGGCGGGATTGGGGTGGCGGCGGACCCACTCGCGCGCTTCCTCGCGGCCGCGCACCTCGATCAGCGTATAGCCGGCGACAAGTTCCCCGACCTGCGTGAACGGCCCTTCGGCAATGCGCCGTTGCGCGTCGGCGAAATGCACGCGCCAGCCGTCGCGGCTCGGTCTCAGGCCCGAGGCCTCGAGCAACACACCGGCCCGGGCAAGCTCCTCGTGGAAGGCCCGCATGCCGGCCGACGCGCTCGCGCCCGGCAGCACGCCCGCCTCCGAGCCCTCGGTCGCTTTGATGATGATCATGTAGCGCATGACACCCTCCTGCGTCATTGCGGAACGATCAACATCCAGCTCACGCCGAAGCGGTCGCTGAGCATGCCGAAACAGGGGGAGAAAAAGGTCTTCGTCAGCGGCATCTGCACACTGCCGTCCGCGGCCAGGGCGGCGAAGATATCGCCGGCGGCCTTGGCGTCGGACAGTTCGATGGAGAGCGAAAAACCCTGGAACGCCGGTGCGGTATCGGCACCGCAACCGTCGGAAGCCATCACCAGCGTCTCGCCGATCCGGAGCGCCGCGTGCATCACCTTGTCCTCCCAGCCGGCCGGCAGCGGCGTCGGTGGCGGCTCCGGACTCTCGCGATGGCGCAGCAGCATCACCCGTTCGGCGCCCAGGACGCGTTGATAGAAGTCGAGCGCCTCCTCGCAGCGCCCATTGAAAAACAGATAGGGTTCGATCTTCATGGAAACCTCCTCAGTGAAACATGCAGCAAGGCCGCTCGCCAGGCGGATGCCCGGCGGTGGTTCGTTGACCGAACCCGATCACCGGGGCTCAGCGTGTCCCAGTGCCCAGCAACGGGCGGGGTGATCGGCGGCGTTCGCGGATACGACGTCTGACCGGTGTGCAAATCGACAGGTCCCGCAAGCCGTTCTCCCGATAACGGGAAATTCGACCGGCTTGCCGCAGGATCCTGAGGTAAAAGATAGACGGACTGAAAGCCGCCGGGGCGATGACGGCACGCCGCGCCGGGGCGAAGGCTGGCCGCGACGGCAGTCCGCGCTGCACGCGGCGGGCCGCCTCGCTCTCGGTCAGCTGTACTGACGGTATTCGGGGAAGAAGGTCTCCAGCGCCGCGTCGAGCTGGGATTCGGCGGCGAGGATCAGCGGCTCGACGATGTCCGCGGACAGGCCGATCATCTCCCACGCCGCCGCGTCGATGGCGCCCAGATCGGGGCCGGCGTCAGCGATATCCATATCCTTGAGTTTTACCGACAGGTGCATGATGGCCGCCTCGAAGGCGAACTCCGCGGCCTGCGTGGGTTCGTTCTGATAGCGCACCGCCTCGATCCAGGCCGGCGGGAAATTCCAGCTCTGCATCAGGTGCGAGCCCACCTGGGCGGCGTCGCAACCGATGATTTCGCGCTCGACCAGGTGCAGCGGCCGGTCGTTCTGCCGCGCCACGATCAACGCCTCCTGGCTCTCCTCGGGCACGGCCTGATAGATGATCAGATGCCCCATGTCGTGCAGCAGGCTGGCGACGAAGAAGCGCTCGCCGTCGCCGGCTCTGCACTGGGCGACCAACAACCGCGCCAACAGCGCGCAGCGCAGGCTGTTGACCCAGAAATGCTGCATGCTCATCAGGTTCTCGGGAATGGAGGGGAAGCTCTTGCTGATGGTGGCCGCCAGCACCAGATCGTGGATCTGCTGGGTGCCGAGCAGGCGCACGGCGGCGTTGAGCGTTTCCACGCGCGAGGGCGCGCCGAAAAAGGCGCTGTTGGCGACCTTGAGAATCCGCGCACAGATCGCCGGATCGTGCGCCAGCACCTCGGCCACGTCGCTGAGCGTCGAATTCGGGTCGTAGATCACACTTTTGATCCGAACATAGATATCCGGCAGCGACACCAGCTCGCTGGTGCGGCTGACCAGCTCTTCGGGACTGACGTGGCTGGCACCGATAACGTGGGGTATTTCCATCTGGCTTGGACCGATTTCCGGAGATAGCCCCTAGGTCTTCGGTAAGACATACACAAAACTTTAAAGTGGGGCATTATCCGTACGAAAACCGGTTCCCTGCTCGACAATTGCGCTAGCCAAAACCAGATTAACAATGAAATACAATGCCTTAAACAGGAGAATTGAGCTTGTGTCACTGGAGCACAAGATCGCTTATCCTCCCAATCGGTTGATAATACCAGCAACGCGAAAGTATAACGTTGAGACTACTGCCAGGTCTCCGATGCCCAAATTCGACCGGCGCGGTAACCAGCGACCACGGGCGACTTATCCTTGTCGACGCAGGTGTGGTTTTACAATGGAATGAATTTCAGCTGTCATGGGCGCAATGCATCTGCATCCGGCTCGAGGTGTCGCGATGGCAGCGGAAAACCCCTTTTGTGCCAAAGCCTACGTAAAACCCTCCTCTTAAAATAGCTACGTCGCTATTTTGGAGGAGGGGTAGAGCACTATATCAGCAGCGGATTGCACGACGGCGTTTCGCCATCGAGACAAGCCCAACCATGCCGGAGCCAAACAGCCAAATGGCAGCAGGGATCGGTACCACTGCGCCATGACTTCCACTAAAAGTCACGGTTCCACCGCCGCTAACTAGCTCAAGATAGAAGTCATACGAATCCCGATGTCCCTCAAGCGAAAGTAAATGCGGCGCTGACTGGCTCTGATCGCACACAACCCCATCAAGCGTAGCGGCAGAAAAAGTGCAACTACCAATGACGTTCGTGCCTGCGATTTCACCGAAATGCGGTCCTCCAAGATGCAGACCCGTCCACGTCAGGCTGAAGGTCGCCGGACCACCCCCAGGGTCGGGAATATATTCCTGATTGACTTCGGCCGACCACCATGATCCCACAGTGGTTTCTATATCCGGAGAAAGATCCGCGGTAAACGCATAGGTCGCACTGAAGGCCGTCTGACTTTCAGTGAAGCCGGTCAGCACCAAGCTGGCATTCGAAACCCCAGACATCACCGCTGAAACACCAAAGACACTCAACAGCCTAAGGACACTTCTCTTCATTTTGAACCCGTTTTTCATATTCATGCCCCACCTTTATTATCTAAGCTTAATTCGACATCGAACAATTATGGCGCTTACCATTTTCTCACTTCAGAAAGCCGCTCAAAAACTCCTTCAAGGGCCCAATCGGTTGTGGCGAGAGAGGAACGCTGACCGGCACGGACTGTTCGCATTCATCGGTCAAACTTACGCAAGTCACCGTAATTTCAACGATATCAAAATTGGCATTAAATCCTTTGAAGGGTGCAGTTCTCATTGGACTCCCTCCTATCCCTACATCCCCATTTGTAACATCAGGAGCGGTATCCACGCGCAGAGGAACGGTCCCGCTCGGGTTATCCCCTAAACCTAGCGGGCCGGGCTGACCATCTCCATCGGTGTCGACGTCGGTCGTATCCCAAGTGGTGGTCACCACGACGGCAGGCCCTATAGGCATGGTTGTGGTCGTGCCGTCCGACTGGGTGATCACCGTGTTATCCGTCGGTGCAGTCATCATCCCCCTGATCACATCCCCAGGCGTGGAATTCATTAGGGCAGTGGTGAGATTACCCATATCCAGAACAATACTTACCGGAATTCCAACATTGCTTGACCAATCAAACAGCATATTACCCAGCAGCAAGGTATTGGTCGGGACATTCATGACGCTAGCTACCGGGACAAAGTTCACGTTTCGCCCACTTGCTTGCTGCCCGAAGAAAGGAAACGGCTCAAAACTAGCCGAACCGGAAAGTCAGTCTAAGCCCATTTTCATAATCATTTTCCCATCAACCGGAGAGCGCCAGCCATTGAAGTTCGGCTCGTTAGAAAACGAAATATTTCTCACGAGGGTCCCGTCCGGCAGGGCCAAGGTCATATAGCCTTTGAAGTCCATTCCAAAACTCCACGCAGAAGCCTGTGCGCAAGCTAAGAGCGTTGAAGCAGCCATTGCGACAATAGATAATTTTTTTCTTCTAGGCACCATTTTCATGATCGAGTTCCTCCTAAGGCCTTTTAGATTTTATTGACCAACCCCGTTTTCTGGGCGTCGCGGTAATTCAGTCGGCAACGGTATAACTCGATCCGTCTTCGCGACTTGGTACTTACCGTACGCCCAGATAGCAACTGAATACTACGAACTCTTTAAGAATATAATCCGCATCTCTCCTACACCGCTGTAGGACGCACACAACAGGCGGTCAAATTTTTAAGAGATTCAAAAACTAACCGGGGCTAACCGAAATCCCTTCAGCTCGTTGTTATACAACACCAAATTCATTGGGACTGTCCACGGCGAAAGAGTTTGCCCGACAAAAAACATTGCGGCAGCCGGTCGCGACGTAAAAGAGGAGGAATAAGTCCCACCTCTTTGGAGGAGTGACCCTGCCTCCAAAAGCCGTGGTCAATAGCGGTACCCCGGCCAGATCCACCGTCAATACTTCAAAACAACACGCTCCCGCAATACGTCTGTCCACGCGACTCTATCGTATGGCTTTAATAGAAAATTAAGATTAGCTGAGCAAGGATTTAGCAACGCCAGCGCCGGGCGTTGCGTAGGCTTCACCTCAGTCCAAGCCCATCGAGGAGAGCCCCATGAAAACGACATGCCTGCAAGTCACGCTGATCGCCGCCCTGGGCGGCGCCGCCGCGCTGGTCGACGCCGCCGCACCCGAGGATCCCCGAGTGCAGCGCGGTCGCTACCTGGTCATGACCAGCGGCTGCAACGACTGCCACACGCCCGGGTATATGGAAAAGGACGGTGAGGTTGAGGAGTCCGCGTGGCTGACCGGCAGCCCGGTGGGCTTCCAGGGCCCCTGGGGAACCACCTACCCGGTCAATCTGCGCCTGTACATGCAGGCCACCACCGAGACGCGCTGGCTGGAGCGCGCCCGCCAGCCGATGCGCCCGCCCATGCCCTGGTTCAATCTCAAGGCGATGACCGATGGCGATCTGGAGGCGATTTTCCATTACGTGCGCGCCCTCGGGCCCGTGGGCGACCCGGCCCCGCCCGCCGCGCCGCCCGGCATCGACGTGACCACGCCCTACTTCGACTTCGCGCCGAAGAACCTGCCGCAGCAGGCACGCCAGTAACCCCTGTACGGAGCCAAGGCCATGAACGCATCACCCACCCAAACCCTGCTGCGTCAGTTCCAAACCCTGTTGTTGATCCGCAGTTGCGAGGAACAGCTGGTGGAACTCAACCGCCAGGGGGCGCCCGACACCTGTTCGAGCATCGGCCAGGAAGCGTGCGCGGTCGGCGTGATCGACGCGCTCGAGGCGCGCGACCGCATCCTCACCAACCACCGCAGCGCCGCCCACCTGATCGCCCGCGGCGCGGATCCGAAACGCCTCTTCGCCGAGGTGCTCGGGCGCGTCGACGGCTACTGTGGTGGCCACAGCGGCACGCTGCACATCGCCGCGCGCGAGCTGGGCGTCGTGCTGACCTCGACCATCGTCGGCGGGGAGTTGTCGCTGGCCCCGGGAGTGGCGCTGGCGCAGAAAATGGGGCAAGGCGATCCCGGTGCGATCACCGCGGTGTTTTTCGGCGACGGCGCGGCCTGCGAGGGCATCTTCCACGAGGCGCTCAACCTCGCCGCGCAGTGGCAATTGCCGCTGCTGTTCGTGTGCGAGAACAACCAGTGGCAAGCCTACGTGCATCGCCTTGAGACCATGGCCGACAACGCCATCACGGCCTGGGCCGAGGGGCATGGCATCGTCACCGAAAGCATCGACGGCAACGACCTGGAAGCCGTGCACGCGGCGGCCACGCGCGCGGTCGCGGCCATCCGCGCCGACAGCCGACCCCGTTTCCTGGAGTTGCGCACCTACCGCCTGCGCGGCCACTCCGGCCAGGACGATCAGGCCTACGTCGACGCCGAGGAATTGCACCACTGGCAGTCGCGCGATCCCCTGCGGCGGCTGCAACAACGACTGACCGAGGCCGGACAACTCGATCCAAACACGCTTGAGGCGATGACGCGCGAGATCCGCTCCCGGGTCGAGGAGGCCGTGGCCTTCGCCCACGCCAGCCCGTGGCCCGACGTCGCGGCCCTGATCCACCCTGTCTACGCCTGAGAGAACAAGGAGCAACGACCATGACCCGAATGACGACCGAACAAGCGCTGACCCAGGCGTTGCACGAGGAGATGCGGCGCGATGCGCGCGTGCTGCTGCTGGGCGAAGGCGCCGCCACCAAGCGCCCCGGGCTGGCGCGCGAGTTCGGCCCGGCGCGCGTGCGCAACACGCCGCTGGCCGAGGCGATCATCGCCGGTACCGCCGTTGGCGCCGCCGCCAGCGGCCTGCGACCGGTGATCGACCTGCTGTTCGCGCCCTTTCTCACCTACGCCATGGATGCGCTGATCAACAGCGCCGGCAAGCTGCGTTATCTCTCCGGCGGTCAGTGCGAATTTCCGCTGGTCGCACTGGCCATGACCGGCAGCGGCTGGTGCGTGGGCGGGCAGCACAACCACAACCTGGAGGCGATGTTCGTGCACGCGCCGGGCCTGCAGGTGCTGATGCCCTCGACCCCGGCCGACAGCAAGGGCCTGCTCAAGGCGGCCATCCGCGAGCGCAACCCGGTGCTGTTTTTCATCGACCTGGGGTTGTTGCACCAGGAGGGCGAGGTCGCCGACGACCCCGAGGAGATCGTGCCCATCGGCGTCGCCGCGCTGCCCCGCCAGGGCACCGATGTCACCCTGGTCGGCTACGCCAAGACGGTGCCGGTGTGTCTGCAGGCGGCGGCCGAACTCGAACCCCACGGCGTCTCGGCCGAGGTCATCGATCTGCGCAGCCTCAAACCGCTGGACACGGCCTGCGTGCTGGACTCGGTGGCCAGGACCGGTCGCCTGATCGTGGTGCACGAGGCCAGCGGCCTGTGCGGGATCGCCGCCGAACTCGGGGCGTTGGCAGCCTCCCGGGCCTTCGGCGCCCTGCGCGCACCGGTGGTGCGCATCACCGGGCCGGATGCGCCGGCGGCCTCCTCCTGGGCCCTGGAACAGGCCGCCGTGCCACAGGCTCAGGCCGTCGTGGACGCCGCGCTCGGGCTGATGGCGGAACCGCTCCGGCGTACGCCGGTGGTGGAGGACGCGTGGCGCGCCCAGGCGTGACGGCGTGCAGGCCCCTGCTTGCCGGCAGCGAGAGGAAACAGGGCCCAAGCGTCCACGCGCGGCGACCGCGATCAACCGAGTCATCGGCCGTTGGGCGCGGTTTGGCGCAGCGCGCCCGGCGTTGCCCCGGCGAGCCCGGCCCTCAGCGTCGCGGCACGTCCTCGAGCCGCAGCGGCCGTTCCACCCGCAACCGGAAACGGCCGCGACCGGTCTTCTCCAGGCCCAGACTGTGGCAGCGCTCGGCCAGCCGGCGCTGCAGCAGGATCAGCCGCGCCTCCAGGTTCTCGCTGAAATCGGGCAGACCCAGCTCGGGGTCGAGTCGCAGCTCGCGGTTGGTGAATTCGCTGCGGCCGTTGTCGAGGTAGTCACGCACCAGTTTGCGCAGGATCGCGCCGGCCACGCCCTTGATCAGATAGTCGTTGTCGATGAACACACTGTGGTCGACCGCGAAGTGCTTCAGTGTCAGCGGGCGTCCTTGCAGGCGCGGTGCGACCGGTGCCACGCGCCTGGCGTCCTCGGACTGGTCGGCGCCCTGGGACAGCAGTTCCATGGTCAGCGTGAGCTGCGCGGCCAGCACCATCAGCGCGTCCTCGTCTTCGTAGGTGAAGCGCATCTCCTGCGGGCTTTCGACGAACAGCACCCCGCGCAGGCGGTCGACGTGCACCAGCGGCACCGCCAGCTGGCTGCCCGAGTCGCGCAGACCGGGAAACGGAATCTCGGTCTCCAGCGCCGCGCCGTCGCGGCTGTGCTGGAAACGCTCGCGCATGGCGCGACTGTAGAGGTATTCCTGGGCCGCGTAGCCGATACGGATCGGCGTGCGCTCACGGGCGGCCACGCCAATGATGCCTTCGCCCATGCGAATCTCGGAACCGATGCCGGATGCGGCGTAGCCGTGACTGGCGACCGTGTACAGACAGTCGCGTTCGCAATCGTGCATCAGTAGCATGGCGTGAGCGATCTCGCAATGGCGTTGCAGCCCCAGCAGCGTCAGGTCGAACAGGCGTCCCAGATCCGGGCAACCGACCAACCCCGCCAGGCAGGCGCGCAGCCCGGGTAGCAGCTGCTGGCGCGGCGGGGCGGGCGCGGCGCACGCGCCGCCCACGCTGAAGACATCCAGCACCCGGTAGACATCCGACCCGCGTAACCGGAACACCTTGCTCATGCCGGTGTGCGACGCGATACCCGCGAGTTTGGCCTTCATCTTCTCGAACAACGGGCCTTCGGTCTCGGTGCGCAGATACTCCATCTGCAGCCGGTAATGGGCCGCACTCACCGGGTCGACCACCTGCACCACGGCACGCGGATTTTCGAGAATGTTCCGGCGCGTGCTGTTGAAGAACTGGAAGGTCAAGGCGACATGCGCCTCGTCGACGTAGTGCACCTGCGAGAGATAGGCGACATTCGGCGTCCCGTCGGCCGCCACGGTGGCGATCGCCGAGGGGATCGCGCCCTCGAAACAGGCCCGGATATCGCGCAGACCGAGCGTCATCCCTTCGCCCGCAGCGGTGTGCCCGCTTCGGGCCCCGGTGTTTGATTGAATGCCGCGACCGGGGTGAAGCACAGTACTACCGCCTCCAGCTCCACCGGTGCGACAATGCCGCTGAGAAAGCGCTCGTCGAGACCGAAAGCAGCCAGTTCCTCCCGGAACCGGCGAGCGTAGGCACGCATCCGCTTGCGCTCGGCGACCCCGGCCGCCCCGAGCTCGGCCCGCCGACCCTTCAGTTGCAGGGTTTCGTGGGTCGCCGGACGCGTGAACACGGCCGCCACCGGCGCACCGCCGCGAACATCGGCCACCACATTGCCGGAGAACGCCAGGGGCAGGTAAAGCGCGACCTCGGCGCCATCGGCGCTCACCCGGCAACCGTAGGCACGGGCGATGGACGGCACGCCTTGGGCGCCGCGGGAGGCTACGTTGATGGCCACTGAACCGGTGACGAAGCCCCGTTGCAGCCGGTCAAGATGCAGCGGCGCCTCGCTCATCGGCCTGCAACGCCCTTCGTTTCACCGCCGCATGCCTGTATACGGGTCGGCGTTATTATCATTTTGGTCCCTGACACCCCCGCTACCTCCCCAGTTGGCAGCGACCTCGGCCCGGCGCAAGATTAATCCGCGCCTGCGGACTTGTAAATGGCCCGAGCCAGGGAAACGACCAAGGCCACGACGAAGATGCTGGAGCAATTCGCAGACACCACCAGTGGTCATTCCAGCTCGTTCAGGGAAACGGGTCTACCCTCGTTGACGGCGGGCACCGGCCTTCGCCAGGCATTCGCGGAGGCCGACGCCACCGGCGGTCTGGGCCCCAGCGCGGTTACCCTCCGCGCGAGCGTGGGTTCGACCCATACCTCCAGCATAGTGCCCTGTGAAGAAAGAGGTTTTCAGCCGATCCGGGCCCGTAACGAGGGATACCGCAACCCCAGGGTCAGGGACCGCGCCAGGACGAAGACCAGCAATGACAGCCATAATCCGTGCATGCCCAGCCAGGATGTCAGGGGCCACCAGACGGCCAGGAATGCTGCCACTGAAAGCAACGACGCGTTGCGCATGGCGCCGGTGGCGGTGGCGCCAATGAAAATGCCATCGAGCTGAAAGGCGGCGACCGATACCAGCACATAGCCGGCGGCGTAAGGCAGAAAGCGTCCAGCGCTGAGGCGCACGGCCGTCAAGTCCGTCAAGCCGGCGATAATCAGCGATCCGAAGACCAACAGCACCAGACTCAGCAAAAGCGCCGTGATGGCGGCGAGCTGACTGGAGGTGCGCACCGACAGATCAAACAGATCGCGGCGCCCCGCGCCCTTGGCTCGACCGATCAACACTTCCGCGGCGTGAGCGAAGCCATCGAGAAAAAACGCGCTGAAGGCAATCAATTGCAGCAGGATGTGGGTGGCAGCCAGGACGACGTCGCCAAAGCGCGCGCTCTGATCCAGAAACCAGGCAAAACCGAACAGCAGCAACTGCGTGCGCAGCATGAGGTTGGCATTGGCACTCAGTGTCTGGCGCAGTTTCGCGACCTCGCCCATGCGCCGCCATGGCCAGAAGGATTCGGCCTCGCCGCGGCGCTGGTGCAACAGTCTGAAAACCGACCCGCCCGCATAAAGGATCGCCACCCACTCGGCGATGGCGGTGCCCGCGGCAATACCCGCCACTCCCCAGTCCAGCACTCCGGCGAAAAGGATATCCAGGGCGATGTTGACGCCATTGAGCACCAGTTGCAGACGCAGCAACTTGCCGCTGTGTCCCAGTCCGATCAGCGTCCCCATCAACGCGTAAAGGGCCAGGCTGGCCGGCGCCGCCCAGATGCGGATGAACAGGTATTGCTGCGCCAACGTCTCCACCGACGCGCTGGCGCCGAGCAACCCGCCCGCGATCCAGGCGATCGGCCGCTGCAACAGAATCAGCCCCAGGCCGATACCGAACGCGCTCAACAGCGCCCGGCCAAGCGCGGCGCGCACCTCGGGTTCCTCGCCGGCGCCGTCGGCCTGGGCGACAAAGCCGGTCGTGCCCATGCGCAGGAAGCCGAAGCTCCAATAGAGAAAACTGAAAATGAGCGCGCCCAGGGCGATGGCACCGAGATCCTGGCTGCTGCCGGTGTGACCGATGACGGCGGTGTCGACCAGACCGAGCAGGGGCACGCTGCTGTTGGCGAGAATGATAGGCCAGGTCAGCGCCCACACCCGCCGGCGGGTAGGATGCAGCACGGCGGAGGCGGCGCGCGACGGCGGGGATATGCCGGAACCCACCGCCCGATCACCGCGCCACGCCGGGGATCCGGCCCAGCATGGCCGCCAACTGCCTGAGCTCCTTGTCGTTGAAGTACTGCTCGAAATGCGCGGCGATCGCGCCACCGTAGACCGGCCACATCCGCTTGAGCAAGTCACGCCCGGCGGCCGTAATCCGCACCCGGGCGCCGCGTCCGTCCTCTTCGCAGACGTGACGTTGCAACAGGCCTTCCGCTTCCAGACGATCGAGCAGGCGAGACAGGTTGTGTTTGTTCAACAACACCGCCGCGCCGATTTCGAACTGGCGCAACCCCCCGGCGCCGGCGCGCCGCAGTTCGAGCAACACGTCGTACCAACGCAAGGGCGGCAACGACGCTTGCTTTAAATCCGCCTCGACGCGCTCCAGCAACACCTGCTGGGTACGTACCAGACGAGCCCAAGCCGTTAGGGTGATGGCATCCGGTTTGGGTTCCATGCCGACAACGCTACCGCAGGATAGTTGCAGTTGCAACTTTGACTCATCCGGCATATAGTTGCAATTGCAACCATATAGATTACCCCGAAACCCGATAGGAGAACGGTGATGACAACATTCCGACGCATTCATCGAGAGGATATCCAGGCCCACCTCAAGGCCGGCACGGTACTGCAACTGGTCGAGGCGCTACCGGAAAAACACTACCACGACGGCCACTTGCCGGGGGCAATACAACTGGGGCACGATCAAGTGCCGACCCTGGCAGGGGCCCGATTACCTGACAAGGATGCCTTCATCGTAGTCTATTGCGCCAGTGAGGCCTGCCAGAACTCGGGCCTGGCGGCCCGGGCGTTGGCGACCCTCGGCTACCGCAACGTCGCCGAATATGTCGAAGGCAAGCAGGATTGGGTGGCCGCCGGGTTGCCGCTGGAAACCGGTCGCGAATCGGCGTGAACGCGCACCAGCGGCACTTTAGCGCCGGTGCGCGGGACTCAGGAGCCCTTCGCCTTCAGGGCGAGACCACCGCCACCATAGTGCTGAGGAAAAGGTCGGACCTGGGCCGGGGAAAAGATTCGCGGGAGCACAGCTGGGCGGCGTGAGCTCGACGACCTGAGCGCACCGCGCGGTCAGCGACGATCCTGGCCCTGGAAAATGGCGACCTTAGCCCGACGGCAACCGGACGATGAACTCCGCGCCCCGGTTGTCCCCTTCGCTGCGTACCTCGACGGAACCGCCATGCAACTCCACCAGCGTGCGGACCAGCGCCAGGCCCAGACCCAGGCCACCGTCGGAGCGCACCCGCGTTTCGTGCGCCTGGGCGAACAGATCGAACACCGTCGGCAAGGCCTCCGGCGAAATGCCGCAGCCGGAATCACGCACGCGTATGATGGCTTCAGCCCCGTCGGTAGCCGCTTCGATTTCGATGCGCCCACCCGGCTCGGTGAACTTGGCCGCGTTGTTGAGTAGATTCGAGACCACCTGGGCCAAACGCATACGGTCGCCGCGCAGGTTTATCGGTGCTTCCGGGACCCGCGTCACGAGCTCGTGCCGACGCGCGTTGAGTGCCGGCAGGCTCAACTCCACGGCGCTCGCAACCACCTCCTGCACGCAGATTACTGTGGGCTTCAACTCGATCTTGCCGCGCGTGATGCGCGAAACGTCCATCAGGTCATCCACCAGACGGGTCAGATGCGCCGTCTGACGGTCCAGTATCTGTTGCGTGCGAACGAGTTTCGCGTCGTCGAATTGCGCCAGGCCCAGCAACTGCACGGCGCTGCGGATGGGCGCCAGGGGATTGCGCAACTCGTGCGCCAGCATCGCCAGGAATTCGTCCTTGCGTCGGTCGGCTTCGCGCAAGCGTCGCGCCTGTTCCCGCACCTTTGCGCTCACCCGCTCGTGCTCGGTGATTTCCTCCGCCACCACGTTCACCCCGATGACCTCGCCGCGCTCGTTGCGCAAGGGATGGTAGCTTTGCAGCCAGATGCGCTCGCTGTCGCCGGTGCGGCTGACACCGGAGATCTTTCGTCCGACCACTGGCAGGGCGCGCGCGATCACCCCAGCGATGACCTCCTCCAGCTCGTCGGCCAGATGGGGGACGATTTCGCGCAGCGTGCGGCCGATATGCGCCGGTGCCGGCAAACCGTTGATTTCGGCCATACGATCGTTGATCCGCACATAACGCAGCTCCCGGTCGATGACGCACAAGCCGATGGGGGCCGTATCGTAGGTCGTCTGGATTTCCGCGAGCTGCCGGCGGGCGGCCGCCTCACTCTGGCGCAGCGCCTCGCGGGCACTTTCGCGCAGCTGTTTCAGCTGCAGGTTGACGCCGACCCGTGCCAGCAACTCACGCGCGGAAAAGGGCTTTACCATGTAATCGTCCGCGCCGGCCTCCAGACCATCGACACGCGATTCCTCACCGGCTCGCGCCGAGAGCAGGAGCACCGGAATCTCGCGCAGCGCCGGATCGGCGCGCAGGGCCCGCAACAATCCGAATCCATCCAGCTTCGGCATCATGACATCGGTGAGCACCAGGTCGGGCGGTTGCCGCCGCGCTGCGGCCAGCGCCGCTTCGCCGTCGCCGACGCTCTCAACCTGGTAGTGAGTGCGCAGCAACCGCGCCACGTACTCGCACATGTCGCGGTTGTCGTCGGCGAGCAATACCCGCGGCGCGTCGGCCGGAGCCGGCGATGCCTGGATCCCTCCCAGGTCGGCGTCCACGGCGTCGGCGGGGAACTCGTCGGCCACGTCCGGCAACCAGCGCAGAACCTCGGCCAGCGCGGGCTCGAGCTGGCTGCGTTCGTCACGACGCGGCGGCGGTGCCTGACATTGATCCTTCGGCAGGTGCTCTGCGCCCAGGGGAAGGGTGACGGTAAAACAGGTCCCCTCTCCCACGGTGCTCTGCAGCTCGACGTCGCCGCCGTGCAGTGACACCAACTCCTTGACCAGGGCCAGGCCGATGCCGGAGCCTTCGTGGGTGCGCGACTGCACGCCGCGAACCTGGTGAAAGCGGTCGAAGACCTTGTCGAGTTCGGAGGCGGGAATGCCAACCCCGGTATCCGCCACGCTCAGTTTCACGCACCCGGGCGCGGCGATCAAGCGCACGGCGATTTCGCCGGCGAAAGTGAATTTAACCGCGTTGGAAAGCAGGTTGAGGATGATTTTCTCCCAATGCGCGGTGTCGACATACACCGGCTCGGGCAGCGCGGGAAAATCCAGCACCAGCTGCAATCCCGCTTTGTCGATGGCCGAACGGAAGTTGCTCGCCAGATCCAGCGTGAGCCGGCGCAGGTCTACCGGTGCGAAGCGGGCGTTGACGCGTCCGGCTTCGATACGGGAAAAATCGAGCAACGCATTCACCAGCCTGAGCAGGCGCAAACCGTTTCGGTGCACCAGTTCGAGTCGCTCGCGCTGTGCCGGCGGCAGGGGTTCGCCGCGGTCGGCCAGCATATCCTCGGCGGGTCCGAGCATGAGCGTCAACGGGGTGCGGAACTCGTGGCTGATATTGCTGAAGAACTCGGTTTTGACCCGGTCCAGTTCGGCCAGGGCCTCGGCGCGGCGACGCGCCGCGGTGTAAGCCGATGCGTTGGCGATCCCCGTGGCGATGTGACTCGCCACCAGGTCGAAAAAGCCCAGGTATTCGGCGTTGCGCACACGGCGGGGACTGAGCCCTACCACCAACAGCCCGGCGAGGTGCTCTTCTCCGGCGGCGGACAAAGGCAGCACCAGCGCCGACTCGGGCGACTCCGGCCATACCCCGCCGGGCAGGGTCCCGAACCGGGTCGCATCCAGGCGCACGGTTGCGGTATCGCCGCTGACGGCCACGGACCGCAACGGCCAGGGACAGACTTGGGCCGCGGGCTCGTCCAGCTCCACCTGCTCGGGTCCAGCAGGCGTTGCAGCGGAAAAACCAGACGAGGCCACCCGACGCGCTCGCCTGCCCTCCTCGGAGAGCAGATATACCATGGCAAAGGGCACATCGGACAGATTCTGCGCCAGAATCTCCATGGCCCCTGCGCATACCGCCTCGACATCGGAGGCATCGGCGGCCCGCGCGCCCAGGTCGCGCAGGGTCTGCAAGCGCCGCTCACCCATCACGCGCTCGGTGGTTTCGGTGCAGGCACAGAACACGCCGCTGACGCCGCATTCATCGATGATCGGGCTATAGGAGAAGGTGAAATACACTTCTTCGCGTGGCAGGTTCCGATCCATGATCAGCATCAGATCCTCGGACCAGGTCGGCTCGCCGGTGGCGAACACCCCATCGGCCATCGGGCCCACCACATCCCAGATCTCACGCCAGCACTCGCGCGCCGAACAACCGAGCCACATGGGATGTTTGGTACTGCCCAACACCGGTATGTAGGCGTCGTTGTAGAACATGGTGAGGTCGTCGCCCCACCAGACGAACATGGGAAAATTGGAATTCAAGCAAATACTGACAGCGGTGCGCAACGTCGGCGACCACTGCTGCGGAGGGCCTACCGCGGTGGCGCTCCAGTCCAGCGCCCGCATGCGCGCACCCATGTCGCCGCCGCCGACCAGGCAATGCGCCGCCGCATCCACGTCCATCGCGATCATCAGACCTCCGGTTATCGTCCACGCAGCTTACTGTAGTCGCGACGGTCCGCCTAGCGCGGTTGAAGACGCTGTCAGTCTACGCCTACACACCGGGGCGTGGCCACCCGCCGAAGCCGCCCGTTATTAGAAGTGGGGGCGCCCCCTGACGGCCGGCAAGAGCCGCCGAGAACTCCGGCCCCGCGCGATCCCAATGCCGTGACCGTCCTCTTCGTCGCGTACAGTACCTCATCATTGGTTGCTCGGCCGAATGACGCGGTGATTCCGTAACACGGAAAACCGGCAATGCCGGGGCCGAAACCGAGCGAAAGCTCGCTGGCGTCATTTGAGTTACACGGCTTAAAGGGAATGTCTTATTATAGATCCCCGCCCCCTAGACAGGAGGAGAATCCCATGACACAGAAATCCACGATCCACCCGTTAACGGTAGTCTTGGGCGCTGCGTTCACTGTGACTCTGGTCCACAGCGGCAGCCTCAGCGCCGCCGACAATCCCTTCGGCATGAAAACACTGTCCCGGGGCTACCTGCTACTGGCGGATAACAAAACCGGTGAAGGACGGTGCGGAGGCGGCGAAAGCGGCAAGCATGGCGAGGGCAGGTGCGGGTTGTCACGCATGGACAGCGACGGCGACGGCAAAGTCACCAAAAGCGAATTCATGGCCGGGCATGAAAAGATGTTCGAGCATATGGACCAGAACGCCGATGGCGTGATCGATCAGGCCGAAGGCGATGCCCACATGAAGCACATGATGGAATCCATGAAAGCCGGCAAGAGTAGCGAAGGCAAATGCGGCGGCGCGAAATAAGCGACCGTCATTGGCCGCTGCAGGGAGCGGCGACGAGCTGGACCCAGGCGGTGAGCGGTCGCGAGGCGGGCCCGCGGTCGACGGCCAACCGGCGGACTTGCCGGATGACCGCGCGCACCCGGTCGATATGACGCAAGTACTTGACCGGCGATGACCCCCGGCACGACCATCGATCGGTTAGCGCGCGAGCGCGGTGGCGCTATCACATCGACGCAGGCCTGACCTACGCTACGGCCGTGCCCCCTACCAGCTCTTATAGGGCAGGAACTTGCCGCTCATGGTGACTTTGACGCGGTCGCCCGCCGGGTTCTCCTCCCTGGCGATATCCATCGAAAAGTCGATCGCCGACATGATGCCGTCGCCGAATTTTTCGTGGATCAATTCCTTGATGGTCTCGCCGTAGACGCCGACGAGTTCATACCAACGGTAGATCACCGGATCGGTAGGCACCGCCTTGTCCCAATGTTTGTGCGGATACGACTGCAAGGCGGCGGAAACCTCGCCCGGCAGCTTCAGGACCTCGCAGAGCCTGTCGGCAGCCGGCGACCGCAGGCTGTTCATCCCCAGGCAGGCGGAAGTCAGAAAGACCGGCGACAGGCCGACCTGTGCTGCGAGCTGTTCCCAACCGAGCCCAGCGGTTTGCTTGGCCTGGATGATTGCTGCGCTCATTTCACGTTTGTTCATGCGATTTCTCCTCTGGGTATCGGGGACGGACGGTATGGACGGATTGGCATGGCTCGGGGTCAGGCGTGCAGTCCGGGATGCGTGACCACCAGGGCGAGGACCAGCAGAAACAGCGTCAACGACAACAGCTTCCAGAACAACAGCGGGTGGCGCTCGATCAATGGCGCGCCGCGCGCGGCGACCAACGCCGGATTGGGATGGCGCAGGTCGTGGAGAAACTCCGACAGGGTGTCGTAGCGCTTCGACGGATTGGGATGCACGGCTTTCCTCACACAGCCGTCGACCCACTGGGGTATGGCACGGTCGCGATTCCCGAGCGGACGATAGCGAAGTTTACGTTGCGCGGCTCGGCTGGTGGCCCGCGCCACACCGGCGCCATACGGAAGGCGGCCGCTGAGCATCTGGTAACAGATCACGCCAAGGGCAAACTGGTCGGAGCGCGGCGTCCCCGGCTCGCCGAGAAAATACTCCGGCGCGGTATACTGGGCGGTGCCAAGGCGTTGTTGCCGCCCCATGGGCCCGCCCGACTCGGCGATTCCGGCAACCCGCACCGAGCCGAAGTCGATGAGCTTGATCCCCCCATGGCGGTCGATCATGATGTTGGCCGGACGCAGATCCTGATGGATCATCTCCTGGCGGTGCAACGCGCGCAGTCCCTTGACGATCTGCTCGACGATGCCACGCACGCGCTCCAGCGGCGGCCGCGGATTGTCGCGCATCCATTGCTCGAGCGTCTGTCCCTCGACGTACTCGAACACGGTGTACAACGCGCTGCGCCGCCCGCCGTCGGACGGCGCCTTGAGCAGATGCGGATTGTCCAACCGGCGGGCGACCCACTCCTCGGTCAGGAAGCGTTCCAGATAGTCCGGATTGTCGCGCTGGTCGACCGACGGTGTCTTCACGACCACCGGGCGCCGGGTGTTCAGCTCGTCGGCCAGATACACATGGCTGCGGGCGCTGCTGTGGATATTGCGCAGAATGCGGTACCCATCGAGCAGGCTGTTCGCCCTCAATGCCGGGGGGAACGGCAGGAGCGCGGCCCGCTCGCCAACCACGTCCAGCTCCGGTACCGGCAGTTGATCGACGCGCACGATCTGGATGGTCAGATTGTCCGTGCTGCCGTTGCGCCGGGCGCGATCGACGATCCGCCGCGCGGCAAGATCCAGATTATCCCCGTGCTCGCGGATGACCCTGGCGATATCGCGCTCGGAGACGTGTTCGTAAACCCCGTCGGTCATCAGCACCAGTGTCGCCCCCTCCTCGACGTTGTAGCGTCGGTAGTCCAGCTCCAGCCGCTCGCGCATGCCCAGGGCACGGCTCAGGTAGCTCTTGTCGTGGGCCACCCAGAGGCGGTGTTCTTCGGTCAGCGGTTCCAGGCGCTCGCCGCTGAGATAGGCGATGCGCGCGTCGCCGATGTGGAACACGTGGGCGCTGGTGGCCTTGAGAACGACGGCGCTGAACGTGCAGACATAACCGCGGTTCAGGTCGAAACGATGCGGGCCGTGGCGGGACTGGGCGTACAACCAGGAGTTGATGGCCGCGAGCACACGGTGAACCGCCGTTTTGACCGACCAGGCTTCCGCGGTGGCGTAGTAGTCGGTGATAAAACTCTTGACCGCCGTCTCCGCCGCGACCTGACTGACCTCGCTGCTGCTGATACCGTCGGCCAGCGCGACTACGACACCCTTGCGCGCCAGCAACGAACCGCGGGGATGGACGCAACCGTGGAAATCCTGGTTGACGTCCTTAGCCCCCTTGTCGGAACACTGCCCGACCTCGATTCGCAGCGCGTTACCCGCCTTCAGGGCGTCTGGCGCACGCGGTGCCCTGCCCGCTGCCACTGCGCATCCGCCGATCAAACGCTGGCTTTCAACGTCGCCGATGGCGCGTCATCGCCCGATTCGACCGCCAGCGGCACCTGGTCGCGGTGGTCTTTCAAGATACGCTCGGGACTGGTGCGCACGTGGGTGAAATACAGCGGCAGACCCACGAAGACGAAACCACCCACGAGATTACCCAGTGCGGTGGGTAGTTCGTTCCAGATGATGTATTCCATGAAGGTGAAGCCGCCACCCATGATCATCGAAAAGGGGAACAGGAACATGTTGACGATGGAGTGCTCGAAGCCCATGAAGAAGAACAACATGATCGGCATCCACATGGCCGCCATCTTGCCGGTGGCCGAGCTGGAAATCATGGCGCCCACCACCCCCATGGAAACCATCCAGTTGCACAACATGCCGCGGATAAAGATGGTGAACCAACCCTCGACACCGAATGCCTTGTAGCCCAGGGTACGGGCCTCCCCGATATGGGACACCTTGGCGGCAATGGCGCCCCCATCGGTATTGTAACCGTACGTCAGGATGAACGACATCATGAATGCCACCGACAACGCGCCGGCGAAGTTGCCGACGAAGACCAACCCCCAGTTCCTAAGAACCTGCCCCACGGTCACCCCGGGGCGCTTGTCGAGCAGCGCCAACGGAACCAGCGTGAACACGCCCGTGAGCAGATCGAACTTCATCAGGTACAGCATGATGAAACCGACCGGGAACAGCACCGCGCCGACAAGCGGCGAGCCGGTCTTGGTGGCGACGGTGATGGCGAATACAGCGGCCAGGGCCAGAATCGCGCCAGCCATGAATGCCCGGATCAGCGTATCCTTGGCAGACATGTAGACTTTGGATTCCCCCTGATCGACCATCTTGGTAACGAATTCACTGGGTTCTAGATATGACACGGAAAGCTCCCTCTCAACTATGATTTGCGCGTTCGCGACAGAATTTGCCCCAGGCACGACCTTGCGCTCCGCCACTGCCGCCGCCCGGCGCGCAGGCCCCTGGTGATCTCGAATCGCAGGGAGTCAATTACCGTGCCAATTCCTAATGCACTGAATTTGTGCGGTTTTGGCAAAAACCCTTTGCCAAAATCCGGGCTTGAACGCACCAAATTGGCCAGACTTGCACGAACGTGGGGCGGCCGACGGCCCATTGCGTGGCACGGCGGGCGGGCATGGCGGCCGCACTGCCCGGACTTTTCCCGTGATACGATTCCCTCGCCGACCGGCTTCCCTTACCGCCCATTTTTCGTCCAGGACGCATGGCCATGGCGACACAAATACTGATCTGTGACGATTCCCGCTTTGCCTGCAAGCAACTCGCCCGCTCGCTGCCAAAGCACTGGGACGCTGCGATCCGTTTCGCTGGCAACGGCGAGGAGGCACTCGCGATCATTCGTGCCGGCCAGGCCGAACTGCTGTTCCTGGACCTCAACATGCCGGTCATGGACGGGTATCGGGTACTGGAGATCATCCGCAAGGAGGATCTGCCCACCCTGGTGATCGTGGTTTCGGGCGACGTCCAACCCGAAGCGCAGGCCCGGGTGCGGAAACTGGGGGCACTTGCCTTCATCAAGAAACCCGTCGACCCTCGCTTGGTGCAGACCCTATTGAGCGAGTACGGCATCGAGATTGAACATAGCGCCGGGCGGAGCGAACCGGATATCGACATCAGCCAAGGCGACTGCTACCAGGAAATCGCCAATGTCGCGATGGGCCGCGCCGCGGATCTGCTGGCGCGCGTGCTGGGCGCGTTCGTGCGCCTGCCGGTGCCCAGGGTGAGCATGGCCACCATTCCCGAGCTGCGACAACTATTGGCAAAAGTGGACCGGGAGGCTGGTGTCATCGCCGCCAACCAGGGTTTCATCGGCGCCGGCATCGCTGGGGAAGCGTTTCTGCTGCTCGACCCATCCGATCTGCCTGACATCGCCGAGCTGCTCAAGTACCGGGCCGCCCTTACCGCGCAGGCAGAGCTGGAACTGCTGATGGATCTGTCCGGAATCCTGATCGCCGCCTGCCTCAACGGCATTGCCCATCAGCTGGATATCAGCTTCAGCCAGGGACCACCCACCGTCTGGCGCCGCGGTGACAGACTCGGCGAACGGGTCGAACTCAACGTCTCGCACTGGGAAAAGGTATTGACCGTGGAAATCGAGTACCTCATCGAGACAAAGGATATTCGCTGCACGCTGGTGCTGCTCTTTACCGAAGACTCCCTTCCCGCGCTCGACGAAAGAGTCTCCTATATCAGCCTCTGAACGCCTGACATGGACAAGCACGGCATCGGCAATATCCACTGGCAGCTCGACATGCTACAGACCATCGACGTCGGCCTGGTCGTGGTCGACCGCGACTACAGTATCAAACTGTGGAACGGCTTCATGGCCAATCACAGCGGGCTTTCCCCCACCTCGGCACTGGGACGGAACCTCTTCGAGCTGTTTCCCGATATCGCGCCGGAGTGGTTCAAGCGCAAAGCGGAATCGGTCTTTTTGCTCAAGAACCGCAGTTTCTGCCACTGGGAACAGCGCCCCTATCTGTTTCGCTTCAAGCCCTACCGGCCGATCACCGGTATCGCTGAATTCATGTACCAGAATATCACCCTGATCCCGATCTCTTCGGCCGACGGACGGATCGACCAATTGGGTATTATCGTCTACGATGTAACCGACACCGCGGTGGGAAAACGACAATTGCGCCAGGCCAACGAACAACTGGCGAGGCTGAGCCGCACCGACAGTCTCACTCAACTGAACAACCGCGGGTACTGGGAGCAGGCGGTCGCACGGGAATACCTGCGTACGCTGCGCACCGGCTCCCAGGCGTGCCTGGTGATGTTCGATATCGACCATTTCAAACGGGTCAACGACGAGTATGGCCATCCGGCCGGCGATGCCGCGATTCGCCGTACCGCCCAAATGCTCAACGACACCATCAGGGCGACCGATATCGCCGGGCGCTACGGCGGCGAGGAGTTCGGCATCGTGCTCGTGGATACCGATACCGAAGGCGCACGGGTGCTGACCGAGCGTTTGCGCAAGGCGGTCGAGACGATGACCGTCGAACACGAGCAACAGAGAATCCGCTTCACCATCAGCCTTGGGATCGCACCGTTGCGGGGCGATCTCCCCGGTTACGAACAATGGATCGCGCGCGCCGATCAGGCGCTCTATCAGGCCAAGCAGGCGGGACGCAACCGAGTGGTGATATTCCAAGTGCCCGCCCACGACCCGCAGGGGGCATGACGCCCGCTGCCCGTGGCGCCGTCCGTACGGACAGACCGCCACGCACTGGACATCACAGAGAGTGGAGTATCGATAACCGCGAGTCCGTTGAGTACACGGGATACCCCGCGCGATTCGTCGCGGCGGAGCTTAAATGAACGCGGCCACCGCCGCCTCCCTCGGCCACGCCCCTCGTGCAAACCCCTGAATTACCCTACACATATACGATTTTCGATGCAAAACCAATAATTCATCGATTTGAATAAAGACTCCCTCCCGGGCATACTGCGCCGTTGGATCACGCCCGGACTTCGACGACGACACCATGAGGTCTCGCCTCAGAGGCGAGGAACGAAGTATGCACGCGTTACTTTATAATCTAATGCCCTTCCTGCGCTGGTTTCCGATGACCCGGGACGGCCTGCGCGCCGACCTGTTCGCCGGCGTCACGGTGGCCCTGGTGCTGGTGCCGCAAAGCATGGCCTACGCCCAGCTGGCGGGCCTGCCGGTGGTGTATGGACTGTACGCCTCCTTCGTGCCGGTGATCGTCGCCTCGCTCTGGGGCTCGTCCAGTCAGTTGCACACCGGGCCCGTGGCCATGCTCTCGTTGATGAGCGCCGCCGCGCTGATCCCCTTCGCCAGCCCCGGGAGCGCCGACTTCATCGAACTGTCGATCATGCTGGCGCTGATGGTCGGGGTGCTGCGCCTGGCGCTGGGACTGTTTCGCCTGGGCGCCATCGTCAATCTACTCTCCAGCCCCGTGATCGTCGGCTTCACCAACGCCGCGGCCCTGATCATCGGCCTGTCACAGTTGAGCAAGGTGATCGGCGTGCCCTTCCCGCGCACCGACACCTATCTGGAGGATCTGGCGCGCGTGGTGATGCAGATCCCTGAAATGCATTTCAGTACCGCCGGCTTTGCCATCGCCGCCTGGCTGCTGATCGTCGTACTGCGCAAGAAAGTGCCCTCGATGCCGGGGGTGCTGGCGGCCGTGGTGTTGGCCACGCTGGTCAGCGCCCTGATCGGTTACGAGGAAAAGCTGGACATCGCCAGCGAGCAAATCCAGGATCCCGCAGTGGTCGGCGCCGTGCGTGCCTACGACGACGCCCACCGCCGCATCGGCGAACTCACCGACGAACTGGCCGAGCTGAACCGACGCGCCGACGAACTGGAGGCCAAGGGCGGCCTGGAACGCATCGAGCAGGCGGCCAACCTGCGCGCCCACGGCGTGGTGATCAAACAGCAGCTCAAACAGCTGAAGGCGGAAAACACCCAGCGCCGCGTCAGCCTGCACGCGATGAGCCTGGCGAGTGTCACCACCCCGGACGGTCAGCAGCACTTCTATCCGCGCAAGCGGGTCCCCGAGGGGCTGGAGGCCGACGCCAACGTCTGGCGCTTTGACGGCGTGAACGAGAGCGACGTGGTGCTCTCGGCGGGCGGCGCGGTGGTCGGCAAGATCCCGGAGGGGCTACCCAGCCTGGCGGTGCCCACGGTGCACTGGGAACTGCTGTTCGCCCTGTTGCCCGCGGCCATTGTCATGGCGCTGATCGGTTTCATGGAAGCGACCTCCATCTCCAAGGCCATCGCCACCAGCACCGGTGAGCGCGTCGACACCAGCAAGGAGCTGGTCGGCCAGGGCCTGGCGAACATCGCCGGCAGTTTCTTCGGCTCGTATACCGTCAGCGGTTCGTTTTCGCGCTCGGCGGTGGCCGCGCGCACCGGCGCCAAGACCGGCCTGTTCGCCATCATCAGCGCGCTGGCGGTGGTGATGGTATTGCTGTTTTTCACCGCCTACCTGTACCACCTGCCACAGGCCGTACTGGCGGTGATCGTGATGATGGCGGTGTTCAGCCTGATCCGCATCCAACCGCTGCTGCAGGCATGGAAGGTGGACCGGGTCAGCGCGTCGATCGGCATCATCACCTTCGTGGCGACCCTGCTGATGGCGCCCTCGATCGCCAACGGCATCCTGCTGGGGGTGGCGCTGACCGTGCTCCACTACCTGATCCGTGTCATGAAACCGCGCGCCGAAATCGTCTCGCGCAAAGCCGACGGCACGCTGGGCGGGATTCGCGCCCACGGGCTGGAACCGCTCAGCGAAAGCTTCGTGCCGGTGCGCTTCGACGGCTCGCTGAGCTTCATCAACGTCGCCTACTTCGAGGACATCATCCTGGAGGCGCACAGCGAATACCCCAATGCGCAGGTCATTCTGGTAGTGGCCAGCGGCATCAACGACATCGACGCCTCCGGCGAGGAGAAGATCCGCGAAATCGCCAAGCGCCTGCGCGATGTCGGCGTCACCCTGGTCTTCAGCAGCCTCAAGCACCAGGTGTGGAAAGTGCTGGTACGCAGCGGGCTGGTCGAAGAGCTGGGCATGGACTGCTTCTATCCCGACAAGCAGACGGCGCTCAAGACCTTGTGCCAGCGCTACGGCGGTCGTTGCCGGGAGATGGGGATGGGCGCACCGGAGGAAGGCGCGGTGACTGCGGAGGCCTGAATGCGGCCATGTCGCGCCACACCTGACCGCTGCGGCTTGCGAGCGAAAATGCGGCCTGTCTCTATCCGGCAGAATTCGGCGCTCGTCCCACGCCCCGCTCAGAATGAACCGGATTTCAACAGCCTAGCGCCGGTGTAAAACCGGCTCAGGCGGTACTCGCGCTGGCGATCGACACCTAGAGCACAGCTATCGGATCCGGACCGGGATAGCGCGTAGGCCCTCGCCGCCGCCCTATTCCCCTCCAATCTTCCAGCGCACAAGTTGGAGCGGCCCGGCCGGACAACCCCACTTTTATCCAATCCGATGATGGTCAAAGAAAAATAGAAATCCGACCCCCAAGCCGCGGGCGTTAGAAAAACGAAAAAAAGCCGTTCGCATGCCTTGACTATAGTTCACATACGAACTATATTTACACCCACATTCAACCCCGATCATAGCCATGAGCCGCTACGACACCGACAAGATCCTGGGCGAACCCTGGTTGCCACTGATGCGGGAACTGGTATGGGCCTATCAAGCCTTTTCCCAGTACTCCAATCAGCATGTGAAAAGCCTGGGCCTGACGCCGCCTCAGTTCGATGTCATCGCCACCCTGGGCAATACCGAGGGCCTGCCGTTCAAGGAGCTGGGCGAGAAGACCTTGATCACCAAAGGTTCGCTCACGGGCATCGTCGATCGCATGGAACGCCAGGGCTGGATACAACGGGTGACTTCCCATGAAGACCGCCGTTCGACCCTGGCCCGTCTGACCCCCAAGGGCCAGAAACTGTTCCAACAGGTGTTTCCGCAGCATCTGGAGCATTTGGCAAGCGCATTCAAACGCCTCGATGGGACCGACCGCTCACAGCTGATCGCCCAGTTGAGAAAATTGCGGCAATGCTTTTAAAGCTTTGCCTATTTAATACGTATACGTACTATCTATAGACGAACAGATAACCGGAGTCCATGACCATGCCGTACCCACTCTGCCCCCCTTCCCGAGCACACCCGACGACACAGGGTGCGCCGTTCTTCGCCCGACCCCGATTTGCGCCCCGGGTGCCGCGCGCAGTGTCAGGGGGAGGACCCAAAATCGGAAATTCCGGGTGCCCGGAAGGTCGCCTGGCGCGACTACCCCGCGCCCCGGAGTTCCATCGTCGCGCGACACGCGCACACCCCCAAGTCGTGTAAAACCCCCAATGCAAGGAGAGACCATCATGCAAACACGTATCAAGACAGCCATTGCCGGCCTGACCCTCATCGCTGCGCTCGGCGCCGCACCGCTCTACGCGGACCCGGCGGCAGCGGGAACCTATAAGATCGATCCTCAGCACACCAGTGTCCACTTTCAGGTGAACCATCTGGGGTTCAGTGAAGTGGTGGGGCGTTTCAACGACCTCTCGGGCAAGATCCACTTGCAACCCAACGGCAAGTCCAGCGTCGACGTGGAGATCCAGACGGCCAGCGTGGATACGAATTACGACAAACGTGACGATCATCTGCGCAGCCCGGACTTCTTCAACGCGAAACTCTACCCCGTCATCCGCTTCACCTCTGAGAAGGTGTCGTTCAACAAAAACGGCGAACCCGAAAAACTCACCGGCGAACTCACGCTGCACGGAAAGACCAGACCGGTGACACTGAGTATCCAACCGGTAGGGGCCGGCGACGACCCCTGGGGCGGGTATCGCGTAGGGTACAAGGCCACGGGCGTCATCAAACGCTCCGACTACGGCATGAATTTCATGCAGGGCGGCATCGGTGATGACATCGCCATCGACCTGAACATCGAAGCCATCAAAATCTAGGCCGAGGGCGCGCCCGGCCCGGTCGCCGGGCGCGCACCCGCGTATCGACGCCATGAATACTATCGCCCAACTTCTGCTACCGGCTTTGATTCTGCCCGCGCTATTCTCGTTCAGCCTGCTGGGGCTGGGCAGGCGCCACCCCGCCGTCCACAAGGTGCTGATTCTGGCCTGGCTGCCGTCCTATCTCTGGATCAACGGCGTGCCGGAGTTCCTGTCGCGCGACGCCACCCATTGGTTGTGGTTGGTGGCGCTGCTGGCCGCCGCAGCGGCGTTCCTCCAGCGCCGCGCTCCGCGCAGCGCGGCGCAGACGGCGCTATTGCTCGCCGGTCTGCTGACCGTCGTCTGGCCTCTCGCCCACTTGCTCACAGCGGGGTTCGCACTGGGCCTCGGCGCGACCCTGCTGATCGGCGCGTCGCTCCATTACTTCGCCGACCACCGCTCCTCCCTGCCGGTAACGACCACCGCCGTAAGCCTGGCCGGTCTCGGTCTGGTGTCAGCGTTCGGGGGCAGCCTGCTCGTAGGCCAGTTGGCGATTGCGCTGGCGGTGCTCCTGAGCGGGTTCTCGCTGGTTGAAATCTTCCGCCTGCCGTTGCGAGACCGGTTCCCGCTCGAACTTCTGGGGCCCTTGTTCACCCTCTACCTGGTGTTGCTGCTCATCGGGCAGGTCTACGCCGACCTGCCGCTCGGCCCGGTGGCGCTGTTGCTCATCGCGCCGGCGGCCGGTGTGGTGCCGCGCTGGCGCTACGGCGTGCTGGTCAGTGCGGCGCTGGCCGTTGCCGCGCTAGCGTGGTCACTGGCAGGCGGTAGCGCCGCAAGCTAAGCCAGGCCTGCATGTCCCTGCCCGCTCTGTTCATCAGCCACGGCGCACCGGACATCGCGATCCGGGACACGCCCGCGACCCGGGTGCTGCGACAACTGGGCGAAAGCCTGGGGGCGGTCGAAGCCATCGTCGTGGCCAGTGCGCATTGGTTGAGCGCCCGGCCATTACTCTCGGCACAAAGGCAACCGCGAACACTGCACGATTTCTACTGGGGGCCGGACGCGGAACTGTATCAGATGGAATATCCGGCCAAGGGGCATCCGCGCCTGGCCGCGGAAATCGCCGCTGGGCTCCTGGACCAGGGCATCGGCGCGGGTATCGACGTTCACCGGGGCATGGACCACGGCGTCTGGACGCCGCTGGTCCATCTGCGGCCCGACGCCGATATTCCGGTGGTGGCGCTTTCCACCCAACCGCAGCGGGGAGCAGAGCATCACCTGGCGCTCGGGCGGGCCCTCGCTCCGCTCAGGGACCAGGGCGTGCTGATCATCGCCAGCGGCGCGATCACCCACAATCTGCGCGGCATCGGGACGGCGTCCGCACACGCCCATGCCCTAGAGTTCTCACAATGGGCCAAAGAAAAGATTGAGGGCCGGTCGCTGAACGCGCTGCTGAACTACGTCAGCGAAGCCCCCCATGCGGCGACCAACCACCCGACACCGGAGCATTTTTTGCCGCTGTTTGTGGCCCTGGGAGCCGCCGAGGAGGGACCCTGGAGCCGCCTGCATACCAGTTGGACCCATGGTGTCCTGGCGATGGACATCTACCGCTTTGGCTAGTTCAGCATCCAGTCCCCGCTGAAACGGATCGCCAGTTCATCGATGAACAAACGGACCTTGGCGGAAAGATATTTGCGGTGCGAATAGACGGCGCACAGGCCCAATTCGGGAATTTTGAAATCTTCGAGAATCACCTGCACGGTTCCCGCGGCGATGTCGTTGTCGATGACGAATCTGGGACATACGGAAACCCCGTGATCCCGCAGCACCAGCTCCCTGACGGCGATCGCGCTGTTGACCACGTATTTTCCGACAATGTTGAGCTTCTCGTCGACGTCTTCGAACCCCCAACAACCGCCACCGCGGAAATTGGAATCGATAACACACTGATGGTGCGCCAGGTCCCGCGGGTGCTCCGGTTTCCCATGGCGCTGCAGGTATCCGGTGGATGCGCAGACGACAAGCGGAATATTGCACAGGCGCTTGGCCACCAGACAGGAATCCTGCAGATCCGCGATCCGCAGCGCCAGGTCAAAACCCTCTTCGACCAGATCGACGACGCGGTCGGTCAAGGCCATATTGAAGTCGATTTCGGGGTACTTGCGCGAGAACTCGGAGACCACCTGCATGACGTAGCGCTCCGCGAAGGTCGTCGGTGCGCTGATGTACAGTTTCCCCTTCGGCTTGCTATGGGTCTCGTGAGCGGCGTTCTCCAGCTCATCGAGTTGCTCCAGCAGTTGCAGGCTCCCTTCGTAGTAGTTACGCCCGACGCTGGTCAGGTTGATCTGCCGGGTCGTGCGTTGCAGCAGGCGGACGTTCAACTCGTTCTCCAGCTGTGCGACGTATTTACTGAGCAGCGTTTTGGAGATGTTGGTCTTGCGCTCAGCACTGGAAAATCCGCCGGCCTCCACGACCGATACGAACGCCCGAATACAAGTCAGCTTATCCATGCCACTAGCCTCTTATTGTCTATATTTTTGCAACAGACTATCAACAAATGATCCCATTGTGTAACGCCGAAAGTCGAATATGATGGTAATCAAGGGTTGCGCAACGCCCAAGACCGGCGAAAAGCCGATCTGGCCGAGCACCCATTGGACGCCGAACGGAGCCGGCAGCATCGCCAGGATCCGCGTCCAGGACCGCGGGAAACCGGCATCCGCCCTGGTACCGCTTGGTGTTCACCGTCGAGCGACAGGACCGGGGACGACGCGAGACCCACAAGCGCGGTCACGCCGTAACGGCAAGCGGGGGGAGGCGAATCGAGGATTAGAGATATGTTGATAAATGGTAAATGGGCAAAAGATTTTCAACCGGTTCAGGACGAAGACGAGCAAGGACGCTTCCTCCGGCAAGCATCGCGCTTCCGCAATTGGATCACGCCGGACGGTTCGGCTGGACCGACCGGCACCGACGGCTTTGCCGCGGCGACGCAGCGCTATCACCTCTACGTGGCACTGATATGCCCCTGGGCCAGCCGCACGCTGATGGCGCGCAAGCTCAAGCAACTGGAACGCGTCGTCTCAGTCACTGTCGTCGAACCCTTTCTGTACGACCAATGCTGGCGTTTCGGCAGCTACCCGGGCTCCCAGCCCGATCCCCTCTACGGTTACGAGTGGGTACACCAGCTCTATACGAAGGCCGACCCGCATTATACCGGCCAGGTAACGGTACCCGTTCTCTGGGACAAGAAAACCCATACCATTGTCAACAACGAGTCGGCCGATATCGTCAGAATGTTCAACAGTGCCTTTGGCGCGCTGGCCGACGAGCGCGTCGACCTCTATCCCGAAGCCTTGCGCGAGGAAATCGACTGGATCAACGAACGTCTCTACCAAAGCTTCAACAACGGCGTCTATCAAGCCGGGTTCGCCACCAGCCAGTTCGCCTACGAGGAAGCCGTCGCCCGGGTGTTCGACTCCCTGGATTTTCTCGAAAACCGCTTGCGAGGCAGAAAATTCCTGGTGGGCGAGCGGTTGACCGAGGCCGATATCCGCGTGTTCGTGACATTGATCCGTTTTGACGTCGCCTACTACGGCCTGTTCAAGACCAATCTCGCCCATATCCGGGACTATCCCCGTGTTCACGCCTACCTGCGCAGGATATACGCGATCCCGGGCATTTCGGAAACCGTGAACTTCGAGCACATAAAGCAGGGCTACTATTCCATCAAGGCCTTGAATCCCACCGGGATCGTACCGAAGGGCCCGCGCCTGGACCACCTGACAATCCCGGCCAGCGAAAACCCGGATACCTGGGCCATCGCCAAATAGGCCGTCGCCACCGGGCGGGGCCGCGCGATTCCTTCGCCGCCCGCCCTACTTCCCGAGAAAGCGTCCGATATCCACATCCTGGAAGTGGGCGCGACGGAAGCGCTCCTTGAGTCGGAACGGGACGGTGCAGTCGAAAATCGTTTTACAGGAGGTCCCGGCCGCCGGCAGCAGCGGATTGAACTCCGGCGTCTGCGACGGATCCAGCGGATGGCAGCGCACGCCCGGGATGAACACCGTGTTCACATCGCCCTGATAGCGGGTGGTCATCGCCCACAGGACATCGTTGGTATCGAAAATATCGACGTCGGGGTCGACGAGAATAATATGCTTGAGCTCGGAGAACGCGGCGAAGGCGGCGAGCGCGGCCTGACGCTGCCTGCCTTCGTCATGAATGGACAGCTTGTCGAACTGCATGATCGCCAGGTATTTACCGCCCCCGGCCGAATGCGCGTAGATATTCTTCAGACGACCCGGCATCGCCGCCTCCACGTGGGCGAGAATACTTGCTTCGGTGGGAATGCCGGCAAGGTTGGTGTGCTCCTCCCCGGGCCCGATGATCGTCTGCAGGATGGCGTCCCGGCGGGTGGTGACGGCGGTGACCCGGATCACCGGCAATGCCTGTTGCGCCTCACCCATGTAACCGGGAAACTCCGGCATGGCGTAACCGGTGTCGGTGTTGGCATCTTCCCGGACACGCTCGCCGGGCAGGATCTCCCCCTCGATGACCACTTCGGCCTGCGCGATCGCCTTGGCGGCGACCGTCTTGCAGTTCACCAGCTCCACCGCGCGTTTTCTGAGCCCGCCGCCGATGGTCAGCTCGTCGAAGCCAAGCGGAGTGGTGGGAGGCTCGAAGCAGGCGCCGACATAGAGTGCCGGATCCAGCCCCATGTTGATCGAGACCGGCAACGGTCGACCGGCTTTTTCCGCCTTCATGCGGAACTGGTCGATATGCCTGCCGGGAACGAAATACACACTCAGGCGGTCGGGCCCCTGCACGCAAAGGCGGTGGATGGTCACATCGGCCTCCCCCGTTTCCGGGTCCTCGGCGCGAATCAGCCCCATGTTGAAATACGGCCCCGCGTCCGCGGCGGTATTGGTGGGCGCCGGGAGCAAGGTGCGTATATCCAACGGCGCCGCGTGCACCACTTCCTGGCAGGGAGCCGGGCCGGTGATGGTGACCGGATTGATGCGATGCTTCAGCGCTTCCAACAATGCGAACGGCAATCGCTCCTTGGTCGTTCCCAGGAGCAAGGCGGTGCGCTCGCGGCTGGCCATCACACCGGTTATGACCGACAGGTCGTGGTTCTTCACCTTTTTGAACAGCATCGCCGGCCCGATCCGGGTCGGCGGTTCGACGGGCGTGCCGGCTCCGATATGTCGATAGACCCCCGCCAGTTCACCCGCCGGATCGACTTCGACGTCGGTCGAGAGCAACTGCCCGGGGTGCTGGGCGAGGAGCGCGATGGCAGAGCGTAAATCGTGGACTTCGGAGGCGGTGGTCATGATTGAAACATCCTGTTGTCGCTATTGATTCCATGGGATGAAGTATAGCGACACGACCATCGAGGGTCCACAGAGGAACCCTGACGCGACCGCGGGTACGCGTCCCAGGATGCGCGCCCGCCGCCGGCGCCGAGACTCAGGCGCACGCGACGACCTGTTCGACCACGCCAGGCTCGAACCCCGAATCCAAGCAAGCCTCGCCGATCCCCTGGAGCAACACCAGACGCAATACGCCCTGGTGAACTTTCTTATCCTGCTGCATGAGCGCCATGACCTGGCGACGGCTCAGGCCCTGCGGCGGGGAAACGGGCAGACCGGCCGCCCGCAACAACGAGCGGATCCGCCTGGCGTCGCCCTCTGTGAGCAACCCCAGGTGGGACGACATGTCCGCCGCCATGCTCATGCCGATGGCGACGGCCTCTCCGTGCAGCACATTGCCGTAGCCGGCGGCCGCTTCTATAGCATGGCCAAAAGTGTGCCCCAGATTCAGCAGTGCCCTGCGTCCGTATTCACGTTCATCCTGTGCGATCAGGCGCGCCTTGTTGCGGCAGCAGCGCGCGATACACGAGCATAGAGCAGTCCGGTCACGTGCCATCAGGTCATCCATATTCTCCCATAGCCAATGGAAGAACTCGCGATCATCGATCAACGCGTATTTGATGACTTCCGCCATGCCGGCCGAGAACTCCCGGCCCGGCAACGTCGTCAGAGTGTCGATGTCGATCACGACACCGGAGGGTTGATGAAAGGCGCCAATCATATTCTTTCCCAACGGGTGGTTGACGCCTGTCTTGCCACCGACCGAGGAGTCCACCTGTGAGAGCAACGTGGTGGGAACCTGAATCAGCGCCACCCCCCGTTGGTAGCAGGCGGCCGCGAAACCGCCCATGTCACCGATGACGCCCCCGCCCAGCGCCAGTACCGTACAGTCGCGATGAAAGCGCTGCTGCAACAGCCGATCGAGGATCCCAGTTACGCTGGCCAGCGTCTTGTGGCGCTCACCGTCAGGCAGAACCGCCGTGTCGATTTCGTACCCTTTCAACGCCGATTTCACTTTTCGCAGGTACAGCGCCGCCACCGTCTCATTCGTAACCACCATGACCTGGGTGGAACGAATGAATGGCGCGTAACTGTCGCCCCGAGAAATCAACCCCGACCCGAGCAAAATGGGGTAGCTGCGCGCACCCAGTTCGACCTTGATCACCGTATCGGTTCTGTTCACCACTTCTCTCCCTGACTCGGGCAACCCGGGCGGTGGCCGGCCACCGCGACCGGTCCGGATGGCGCGCTGTAGGCGAGCGCCCGCGTTGCCCCACGACCCTAAAAAAACCGGCGCCCGATCAAGCAGCCGCCACGCCGTCGAACTCGGCATTCGCCACGCGACGCTCACGCACCGCCTCGGCGAGCGTCCTGAGCGCGTGCTCGGTATCCTCCCAGTCGATGCAGGCGTCGGTTATGCTCTGCCCGTAGACCAAGGCGCTGCCCGGGACATAATCCTGCCTGCCTTCTTCGAGATTGCTCTCCAGCATCACCCCGACGATTTTCTCTTCGCCGAAGGATATCTGGCGCGCGAGATCCATCACCACCTTGAGTTGGTTCTTATGCAGCTTGCGGCTGTTCCCGTGACTGCAATCGACCATGATCCCGGAGTTCAATCTGGCGGCCTCCAGCGCGCGCGCCGTGGCCACCGGCACCTCCACGTAGGATGATATGCCCGTCACTATTGCCTGTGGTCGTGAAAACGCCGGTCGCACCGGATGCAGTAAGCGAGATGAGGCGGTGCTTGTGACGCGCCGCCACCATTGCGTCGACGGCGACCTGGATACTGCCGTTGGTGGCGTTCTTGAATCCCACGGGGCAGGACAAACCGGAAGCCATTTCACGGTGAACCTGGCTCTCCGTGGTGCGCGCACCAATGGCCGCCCAGCTGATCAGGTCGGCAATGTACTGCGGCGTCATCAGGTCGAGGAACTCGCTCGCCGCCGGCAGACCGATCTCGGCGATATCCAGCAAGAGTCGACGGGCGATACGCAGCCCCTTGTCGATATCGCATTCACCACTCAGATCCGGGTCGTTGATCAGCCCTTTCCAGCCCACAGTCGTGCGGGGCTTCTCGAAATAGACCCGCATCACGACGTGCAAGTCCTCTTCCAGCTCGTCGCGCAGAAACTTGAGCCGTCTGGCGTATTCGATTGCTGCCTCTGGATCATGTATCGAACAGGGGCCGACGATCACCACCAGGCGATCATCCTGTCGGTGCAAAATATTGTGAATTTGATTCCTGGCATCCCTGACCTTCTTCGCGAGTACCGGCGTGACCGGCAATGCCGAGAGCAACTCCGGGAATGAGCTTATTTCCTCGACGGAGTCGATTCTGAGGTTTTCGACCCTTACTCCTACGCTATTGAGAGATTCCATGATAGTTCCCCTATTACCTGTTTGACCAAGACCCGTGCGCTATGCCGCCTTCTGGTGCGGCGCCGGATACATACCCATGAAACAGTCGCGCTGCTGCACCAGATGGGCGACCGCGCCGTCGATGCTGTCCTGCGGAACGAGGAAGTCCTCGAGCGCATAGGCGCCGTGATAACCGTTTCCGTCCAGCAGCGTGAGCAGATGCCGCCAATCGACCATTCCCTTGTCGATCGTCGACCAGCCCCACTGCCAGGAGCCGTCCACCGGCGTCCAGGAGGTGTTCTTTACGTGCACGTTGTTGATATGTTCCTGGACCAGCTTGATACCGAACTCCCAGTCCTCCTTCCCTTCCACCACCATGTTGGCCGGATCGAAGGTAAGCGCCAGGTATCGCGGATCCAGATCGCTCAGCAGGAAATAGGCGCTGCTGAAGCTGCTCATCACGGTTCCCCAATGCAACTCGAGCAGCACCTTCAAGCCTCTGGCCCTGGCTTTACGCTCAATGTCCTTGAGTACTGTCCGAAGCGCGACCATCAACTCGGCCGGCTGCCGGCTGGGTTCGTAAGAAGGCAGCAATTCACGGATGTTCGCCTGCCGGGACACCGATGCGTGGCAACTACGCGGCAACACCAGTCGCAGCTTGGGAACACCCATCTTGCGACACACGTCGAGCATACGATCGACATTCACCGTGTCTTCGATGGGCAGGTAGCTGTTGAGCACCTGGACCTCGATGTTCTTTGTTTCGAGTTTGTGCATCACCTCGAGCCCGCGTTGCTCGAGCTCGTCCAGACTCCTGTGTCCGTACTCGTGAACGCGCAATTCGATCGCATCGAACTGCGCCTCCTCGGCGATGGTGGCCATGGCCTCAAAGTCGAAGCCGGGAAGTACCGCGCTGCAAAGATTCATTTTTGGCAACATGTCTCTGTCTCCTGGATAAACTGGGTTTGGATTTCCGCTGCGGCCGCTCCCGAGTGTCCGATGTGGCCGTGGGAAAAATTATTGGAAATGGACGCGGTTCTTACAATCGGGTAAACGTGGAAGGAATGTTTCCGGAACAGAAACGCTGGGCGCGACAATGACGGGTCACGACCGGGAGCGCAACGGCGATGCGCGCCGCACAGGCATGGTGCACCGCCTCCGGAAAGCACACTTAACCGACGAACCCGGCGCCCCATGGTCAAAGATCCGATCAATCTGGCGCCGGCTTCCAGCACTCTAACGGCATGGACATGCCAGCGTCGGTCCCAGGCTGGCTTGGCGACGCGTGATCCTCTCCAGCACGCATCGCCACGGGCTGAAACAGCCGACCCTCTACGCAGATCAGGTGTCCGCGCAGATCAGATTCGTCCAGCGAAGACCTTGGTTCTTGACATATTAGGACAATTGACCTACTGTCTACTCCGCCCTGAGATTGCGGGATGCAGGGTGATAGCCGTTCAGATTCTCTGCGCACACTCAGGTCCAGGAGACTCATTCTTGAGCGACGCCAAGACCACTCGCGATCAGATCGTCGAAGCCGCCGACGAGCTGTTTTATCGACAGGGCTACGAATACACCTCGTTCGCCGACATTGCATCCGCGGTTCGCATCTCCCGCGGCAACTTCTACTATCACTTCAAGACCAAGGATGACATTCTTGCGGCGGTCATCGAGTCGCGCCTGAGCGCAACGGGCAAGCTACTGCAACAGTGGCAAGAGACGGGGCAAAGCGCCGAGGACCGCATTCGCAGTTTCATCGAAATCCTGCTGACGAACCGCGAAAAAATAAAACTTTACGGTTGCCCGGTAGGCACGCTGTGCGGCGAACTCGGCAAAATCGGGCATTCGGCACAAGCCGATGCCAAGCGCCTATTCACATTGTTTCGGATCTGGCTGCGAGGTCAGTTCCGGCAGCTCGGCCGCCGCCGCGACGCCGACCAACTGGCCCTGCACTTATTGGCCCGCAGCCAGGGCGTTGCCACCCTCGCTAGCGCTTTTCGCGACGACGGATTCATCCGACGGGAGGTCAAGCTGCTGCATGCCTGGGTTGATGACTGCGCGCGCAACGCCGCGCGCTCCAAGCCAGCCGGCTCCACCAACAGCTAAGACATCATCCTACGGGAGACAAACCAATGTTTATCGTATTGTTGAAATTCTCCGAGCAGAAGAACAAGGCCGCTGAGTTCATGGACGGGCACAACGACTGGCTCAAGCGCGGCTTTGCCGACCAGGTATTTCTGCTGGCGGGCAGCTTGCAACCGAGACGCGGCGGCGCCATCGTGGCCCACAACACCAGTTCCTCGGCCCTTGCCGCGCGGGTGAACGAAGACCCTTTTGTGACCGAGGGGATCGTGAGCGCGGAGATACTCGAAGTCGATCCCGCCAAAACCGACGACAGGCTCGCATTTCTGCTCGGTTGAGCATACCGCAACCGGCTTTGGCGGAGCCGCGATTCTCTCTTCGACATGAAAGACGAACAGGTTCGGGCGCGCGCTCACGGCGACGGTGAGGCATTCCCCCGCTTCCGCCGACGCGCCCCCTCGTCTGAAAACGCGTACCGCCGGGGATGGCGCCGGCCGCCCCGCCTAGGAACACGAAGCGGCGTTGGCCAAGAGACCTTTCAACGCTGCGATATCTACAGGCTTGGCCAAGTGGTGATCGAAGCCGGCCTTCTTCGAGCGCTCATGATGGTTTTTATCGCTCCAGCCGGTTTGAGCGACGAAAATGGTTCCCGCCAGCTCCGGCATGCGTTTCATAAGTCTGCAGACTTCGTAGCCGTCCATCTCCGGCATGCCGATATCGAGCAATGCGATTGCCGGGACAAATTCCGCGGCGACCTCCAGCGCGGCGCAGCCGCTGTGGACGCTGCGCACGTCGTGACCGAGCAGCTCCACGATCGAGGCCAATGTCTTTGCCGATTCCTTGTTATCGTCGACGACGAGAACCCGCAATGCCCGCTCGGTTTGTTGCGGCGGCTCGATACCCACACTCTCCGGCTGCACCGATTCGCGCCGGCTCAATGGCAAATGCACGCTGAAACAACTGCCTTTCCCCAACCCTTCGCTGTGGGCCTCGACACGACCGCCGTGGAGCTTCACCAGCTGATCGACCAGCGTCAAACCGATGCCAAGGCCGCCCTGCGAGCGCCCCAACGAGCTTTCCACCTGCGTGAACATCTCAAAGACCGTTGGCAACTGGCTCGGCGGAATCCCGATACCGTTGTCCTCAACGCTGATAACAGCCTCCGACCCCTCGATTCGCGCCTTCAATTCGATCACCCCGCCTTCCTGGGTATATTTGGCGGCGTTGTTCAGGATATTGGAAAAGACCTGGGATAGCCGCGCCGTATCACCGTCCAACCAGAGGCTCTCACTGGCAAGCGAGATGACCAGCCTCTGAGAGCGCTGTTCGATCACGGAGTTCACCGTCTCGACTGCGGTGGCCACGATATCCGAGAGCGCAATTCTTTCCTTGCGCAATTCGATCTTGCCGCGGGTGATTCGCGACAAGTCCAAAAGATCATCGACCAGCCGGACCAATAGCTCCAGCTGACGACCGATGATGGCGTGCATCTCCCCGGCGGCCTTGGGATCGTCGCTCATTCGCATGATATGCAACGCGTTGGCGATCGGCGCCAGCGGGTTGCGCAACTCGTGCGCCAGCGTCGCCAGAAACTCGTCCTTCCGCCTGTCGGCCTGGCGTAGCGCCGCGGCATTGGCTTTCAGCTTTTCTTCCGCCGCCTTGCGCAGGCGCATGTCAATGGTCTTGTCGATAATGAGCGCCGCGGTACCGCCGAGGATCTCCACCACCTGCATGTCCTCGGCGGAAGGAGAGTCTATTTTTCTCGGGTAATACAGAGCAAAAGTTCCCAGAACCTTTCTCTCCGAGGAGATAATCGGCACCGACCAGCAGGCGCGCAAGCCGTGCGCCAGGGCGATATCCTTGAAATCAGCCCACAGCGGGTCGTTTTCTATGTCGCCAACAATTACTGTTTCCCCTTTGAAGGCAGCCGTGCCACAGGAGCCTACCGCGGGACCTATTCGTATGCCGTCGATCGCCTGGTTATAACTTTCGGGCAGGCCTGGCGCCGCGCCATGGATCAGGCGCTGCCCAGCGTCATCCAGCAGCAAGACCGAGGCTGTCACCTCTTCCTTGGACTGGAGTTCGACAGTATGGATGAACACCTCGAGGATTTCCTTCAAAGGCGCACCGCTTATGCTCAACTCCAACGCCTTCTTCTGACCTTCCAATACCGCCTCGATGCGCTTGCGCTCGCTCACATCGCTGGCGGCTCCGAACCATTCGGCGATTTCCCCCTTCTCGTCCAGCAACGGGAGTGCCCGGGAAAAGGTCCAGCCCAGCGTGCCGTCGGTGCGAAACACTCTGTGCTCCAGCTCGAAGACGCTCTTTTTGCGGATGGCGGCCTCGATAGCGGCCATCACCGTCGGCTGGTCCTCGGGATGAATATACTTCTGCAGCCAGGTACTGCTGGTGTCATCCGTATCGGCAAGGAATTCGCGTCCCTGGAGATGGTACATCTCCCGCCAGTCGGGACTCATGCGATAGACGACGTCCGAGCTAGCGGTGACCAACGCCCTGAAGCGTTCCTCGGCCCGCTTGATATCGGTGATATCGCGCGTCGTTCCCGCGATCGATTCCACTTCCCCCGCCTCGTTGAGCACGGGCACGAATATATAATCGTAAATCCGCCGCCCGAGCGTGGCGTGGGGGAACGACACTTCGCCGCGGATCGGCCGCTTGGTGGCCACGACCTGGTCGATCTCCCGCTCGTGCATGTGCGCGTGCCAGGGCTCGTAGCCGATTTCCAGAAGACGCTTGCCCACGGACTCCTCCAGGGTGCGCCCCCACATCTCCAGCAAGGCCTCGTTGGCAAATGTAAAACGGTAATCGAGGTCAAACACGTATACCAGGTCGGGGGTGCTGGAAATGATCGTATCGTACAGCCGTCTTTGCCGCTCCGACTCGGCGGTCAGCGCCTTGAGCGACTCTTCCGCCAACTTGCGATCGTGCACATCGAAGACGCAACCGACAAAGCCCAGGAAACCGCCCCGCTCATCGAAACGCGGCATGCCGGCATCGATCGCCCACCGATATCCACCATCCTTTCCGCGCAGACGATAATCGATACTGAAACCTTCTCGCTTTTGGTTGGCCGCGAGAAAGATTCCCCGGGCCTGCTCAAGGTCGTCCGGGTGCACCTTGTTGAGCCAGCCGAAGCCGAGATCGTCTCCCGGCGTGCCGCCGGTGTATTCATACCACTGTTTGCTCAAATACTCACAGGCGCCGTCCGGGCCGGTGATCCAGAGGATCGCCGGACTGCTGTCGGCGATGATACGGAAGTGCTCCTCCTGCTGACGCCGCTCCTGCGCCTTGTTCAACAGAGAGTCGACCCGCGCGCTCAGCTCGCGCGCGCTGAAAGGCTTGACCAGATAGTCGTCCGCGCCTGCTTCGATGCCCTCGATCTCCGCCTCCTGACCAGCCCTCGCCGAAAGAAGAATCACCGGGATATCGCGCAGCTCGGGATCCCCCCGCAACATCTTCAATAAGCCGAAGCCGTCGAGGCGCGGCATCATCACGTCGGACACAATCAGATCCGGACGCTGAGTCCGGGCCGCTTCCCAGGCGGCCTGCCCGTCGGCCACCACGGTTACCCCGTAGCGGGCGAGCAGAATACGTTGCACATAATCGCGCATGTCCGCGTTGTCGTCGGCGAGCAATACATGGAATCGCTTGCCCTGGGTCTGGCTTTCGACGGCGACCGGCTGCGACGGGTTATCGGCCGGCAACCAACGCAAGGCTTCCTCGACAAACGCCTCGGCGCGGGTGGCGGTCGAGGCCAGGCTCCTCGCGGCACCGATGCGCTCGGAAGGCAGATGCGCCGATCCCATGGGCACTTGAACGGTGAAGGTCGTGCCCTGTTGCGGAACGCTTTCCACCCGGATGGAGCCGGCGTGCAGTTTGACCAATTCCTTGACCAGCGCGAGCCCGATACCAGTACCCTCATGGGTACGGCCCCGCGCCTGCTCCACCCGGTGGAAGCGTTCGAAAATATGCGGCAGCTCTTCGGCCGGTATACCAATACCGGTGTCGCTGACCTGGAGTACAGCCTGGGCGTCCCGAACGCGCAGGGTCACCGTGATACCGCCCTCGAAAGTGAACTTGAAGGCGTTGGAGAGCAGGTTGAACACGATCTTCTCCCAGATATCCCGGTCGACATAGATTTTCTCCGGCAATGGCGGACAATCTATCACCAGCTCCAACCCGGCTTTTTCGCAGGCCGAGCGGAAATTGCTCGCCAAATCGGAGGTGAGGACGGAGAGGTCGGTGGGCACATAGGAGGCCTGCGTACGACCTGCCTCGACGCGGGAGAAATCGAGCAGACTGTTGACCAGCTTGAGGAGGCGAAGCCCATTGCGATGCGCGATTTCAAGTTCGGCACGATCCCTGGCGCCGAGCCCGGGCTGGCGCAACGTCTCCTCCAGCGGTCCCAGCATCAGCGTCAGCGGTGTGCGAAACTCATGGGACACATTGGAAAAAAACAGGGTCTTGGCTTTGTCGATCTCCGCCAGCGCCTCGGCGCGATTGCGCTCCTCCTCGTAGGCCTGCGCGTTGGCGATGGCGGTGGCGATATGACTGGCGACGACGCTGAAGAAAGCACGATATTGGGAGTCCAGATGCCGCCTGGGGTTGACGCCCGCCACCAGGAACCCGGCCGGGCGGGCCTGGCCCGGCAGCGCCAGCGGGAGAATGATGGCGTGCCTTGTCGGCTCCGGCCACGACCCCGTAGGCAAGTCCACCGCATCGAGGGCGGGGCCGCTGACCTCCAGGCTTTCGCCGGTCTCGAATACCGTACCCAGCGGCCAGAGGCTGGTACCCGCGGCTTCCCGTAGATCGATCTTTTCCGGCGCGGCCTGCGGAAGATTCTGGATATTGGAGGCTGCGACCAAAACGGCTGCTTCGCTCTTGTCGGTCAAATAAATCAGCGCAAAGGGCACATCGGCGAGGTTGTTTTCGAGGATGGTCGCACTTTGGATACAGGCGTCGGCGGTTTCCTTGGCCTTCTGGCCATGAGCCCCCAGATCGGTCAAGGTGCGCAGCCGTCTTTCGCTGAGCACCCGATCCGTGGTTTCGACGACGGCGTTGAAAATCCCCTCCACCTGTCCGCTTTCTCCTTGGATCGGGCTGAAGGTGAAATTGAAGTAGCACTCTTCCGTGTAGCCATGGCGGTTCATCGCCAGCAACTGGTCTTCGGCCCACACCCCTTCCCCCGTCGTGAAAACCTTATGGAACAGAGGGTCGATTTCGTCCCAGATTTCGGGCCAGACCTCCTTGGCCGGCCGGCTCAGCGCCCAGGGATGCTTGTTACCGAGAATCGGCGCCCAGTCGTCGTTGTAGACCAGCGCCCGTTTCGCTCCCCAGTAGAGAGCGATGGGATAGCGGGAGTTGAGCATGATGCTGGTGGCGGATCTCAAGCTCTGAGGCCACTCGGAAACCGGTCCGAAAGAGGTCCTGGACCAATCCTTCTGGCGCATGAGCCCGCCCATCTCCCCACCCCGGGCGAAAAGCTGGGAAGTCAAAACGACTTTGCTCCTCTCGGTGCTCATCCGTCAGGCCGCTTCGTCAACAGGGGCCAACGGAAGAAGCAGCGACAGGGAGATAGCGGGGCATTGGAGCGTTTCCCCATAACTCAACCCAATACCCGGGGGCGAAAAACGAGGCGACATCGCCCCACCCGCTCTCCCCCGATTTTTCGACCGCGCCATCAGGCAATCGACAAGCCTCGACCATGACATCATCTTCCTATCTCGACGGGGTGGTAAACGGGATGCCTCTGGAGAGCCGGCCCGGCGCGGACGCAAACCGCCACGTCTCATAAAACCGGCCTCTGACTCCTGTACGCTCTGCTATTTCACCATGCCCACGAAAGCCTGGATACAGCTTTTGCTATAGCGACTCGCGCCTGGAGGTCCGAAAGATGATTTGCTTCTTGTAAGCCCGCTGCGTTTCCCGCCCATCCCCTTGAACGGCAAGCCTAAGTATATTGGTTTCCGCCCTCCCGGCAACCGCCGCGTAGCCAGGAACCTTAGCGGAAGCAGGGTCGCGAAAACGACGCCGAACGGTGGCCTCTAACACAAGACATGCCCACGCCCCTGGTGGATATCCCCTGAATTTATACTGAAACCTGCGCTGCCGTCGCGGCACGCTGCGACCCGTCGCCCTTCAACGACGCACGTCGGTCATCGCTCCTACGGCAACGAGGCGGGCGCGGCGGCGGCTCTTCAACGGTCGAGACAAACCGCGGCGTCAACCGCGTGGCAGAGACGCGCAAGGGGCTGCGCCGGTCTGGCGAACCGGCAGCCCCGGGGCAATGGTCGGTCGGTGTCCAAAAAAATGGCCGGGTCAGACGACCCGGCCGCGGCACGCGCCTTGGCGCCGGCTAGCGATCGAAACGCGCGGGACGGTAGCCGCGTTTGGGCGCATCCCGGTGCTCCTGCCCACGCGAAAAGTCGAACAGGTTCATCAGGTCACCCACCGCCGGTGCGTTGACCGGACGGTAAGGGTCGTCGTCCTCGGCGATCGGATTGGGCAGATTGTCTCGGCTACGCGCCGACAAGGTGCCCAGCCCCCAGTTGCGCTCGATGAATTTGATCACCGAGGCGTGATCGTAGTAGGTATGGTCGACCTGGCCTTTCTTGGCGAATGGCGACACTGCGATCAGCGGAATGCGCGTACCGTCGCCGAAGAAGTCGATCGGCTGGATATAGCCGGAGTCGTAATAGCCGCCGCCTTCGTCGGTGGTGATCAGGACGGCGGTTCTCGCCCAGAGCTTCCTGTTGGACTGCACCCGAGCGATGAGATCGGTGACGAACTGCTCGAACTGCGACAGGGTCGCGTTGGCCGGATGCCCTGCCATGCTCTCGTACGGGCGCACGAAGGCCACCGCCGGCAACTCGCCGCTGGAGACATCGCCATAGAACTGCTCAACACCCTGGAGATTGTCCTTCAGCGAAGTCGTCATGATGCTGCTGAAGCCCGTCAGTGGATCACAGATGCCGCAATACTCGTCGGTCGGCGCAGCGTTGGGCAGGCGCCCGCCGCTGTAGTATTTCCAACTGACGCCCTTGGCCGCCAGCGCGTCGGCGATCGTCGGGACGGTCTGCGGCGGCAGGGTGTACTGATCCGCGCCGAGGGCTGCCGGCGTCCCGTCGTAGTGGTAGCCAAGGCTGTAGTTGTTGACCAGATAATAGGTGTTGGCGGCGCAATTGCCGTCACGGAACGGGCGGTATGCGAGCGAATGCAGGTAATCGTCGATGGCGGCGACGCCGGGCTGGGTGCTGTCGGCGCAATTGACATAGGAGCCGCCGCGATAACCGTCCTCGCTGTACCAGTTGTTCAGGCCCGGCTGCGGATCGGGATTCTCGATCTGATTCGAGGGCGGGACATCCCGACGGCCATTGTCGTTGTGATAGGCGACATCAGCGGTGACCAGCGCGATGAAGTTGGCTCCCGTGCCGCCCATGATCGCCTGATGATAGTTGTCGCTGATCGCGTAGTCATCCGCCAGGGCCTTGAGGCCGGAGACGTCGCCGGCACTCATGTTGTAGAAACCCATCGATTCGCCGCCCTGGTTGGGCTGGGTGGGCGTGGGCGAGAAGCCGTCGTTGCTGGGACCGATGCTGGCGGTGGTGGCCACCCAGGGGAAAAGATCGTTGCGGCCCAGGTCGTACTGCTGCCACATCTGGAAGAAGCGATGCATGGGGTCGCCGGTGTGAGCGTCGGCGGACACATAGCGGGTGATCGGGAACGGCCCGTTGGGCAGATCGGCGGGAAAACGCTCGTCCGGCACGTTCTGCGGCAGGCCGGTGGCATAAGTGGTGTTCGGCTGCGGCAGGGTGGCGTAGGCGCCGGTGTGCTGCGGATCGATGCGGTAGACGTCGATGTCGCTGGCCTGTTGCTGCGCCGCGGCGGCGAAGTTGGGACCTGGCGTGCCGTCGGCGTTGATGATGCCCTTGGACAAGAGATTGTCGATATGCTGTCCGCGCCGCGGCTGATAGCCGGCGAACAGATTGTCGAAGGTATGGTTTTCACCCACGACCACGATGAGATGCTCGATGGGGGTGGCGGTCCGCTGACCGTCGTGCTCGTTAGCGTGCTCACCGGCCATGACCAACGGAGAGAAAACGCATTGTCCGATAAGGGATAGACCGACTGCCGCCGCCAGGGGTTTCCGCGAGTGCTTGAACTTCATAACAACGCTCCTGTTCGCAAAGGATGGAAGTGGGGACTGCTCGACCGGCGATGTCGCATTCCGGTCGCAGGCGATTATTGGCCCCCACTGTGACCACGTGATGTCCGGTGCATGAAGGCGCGTTAGGATTTGTGAGGAATATAATAAGAACAAATTCGCGAAAACCGGTCTTGCCGTCGCCACCGGACCTGGGATACCCGCGTTTCGCCGCGACAATGTCGTGCCTGCCTGCCCGCGCCATGCAGCGGCCCCGAAAATGCCGAATGAACCGTTGCCCATAGCCGCCGGAGTTCCGGTTTTGGCGCGCGCCCGCCGGTGCGATAGGAGAACACCCGCAGCGACATCGCTTCCGTGGCACGTCCATGCTCGGTTACCATTGGCTCGGCCATGATCGCCGACACCCGCCGAGTCGGATCATGCCATTCGTATCCATTGACAGTCGGGGCACAGGAGCGGCCAATGGTTTTATCGGTAATCTTTCTTTTCACGCTCACCGCGTTGCTCGGTGTGGCCATGGTGGTGCTTGGGGTGGGCTATCGTCGCAGTTCAGGGGCGCTTGCCATGGGCCACGCCAGCCTGGCCCTGCTGGCGTTCTCGCTGTTGGTCGTGCATCTGCTGCGCAGCCCCATCGACAAGCTCTACAACAACGCCGCTCTGCTGTTGTTTCTGGGCATCTGCGGCGGTGTGGTTTTGTTCCTGTTGCGCGACGGGCGCAAGCCGCCGCAAATGTTCGTCGTCGGCCTGCACGCACTGATGGCACTCGCCGGCCTGCTGCTGCTGGTGTACGGTTACATGGCCCGCTGAAAGCATGCCGCAGGGCAATTCCCTCTCCGACTCACCGCCGGCCCACCCTTCCAGGCCGGGTATTTCACAGCGACAACAATGCGGCGTAGCCGAACACGCCAAGCACGAACGGCAACAAGCGGCTCTGGCGTTCCTGTGGCAACTCCTCTTTGAGCACGTTCAGGATGACGCCCCCGGCGAGCAGGGCAAACAACAGGCCCACGGCCGCCATGCTGATCTGCGTAGCGAGACCGAGCAGCCAGCCCGCGAGAATCGCCGCAGCCAGTATCCAGCGACCGGTACGGCGATAGGCCACCTTGTGATCACGGCGCAACCCGTAATCGTTGACCAGGAAATGCAGCGTCATGGCCACGGCGTAAAACACCAGGCCGCGCAGATCCTGCTCTTCCCGGTGCACCAGCAGATAGCCGATCAGACCGTTGTAAAGCGCGAAAGAGACGATATGCAGCCAGAAGACGCCCTTGCCGGCGGGTGACCCGGGCTCGTTCTGCCCGCTGACACCAGCGCTCGCCCCTGCCCGCCGGATCATGCGCTCCAGCGCGTAGAAAATCGTCAAGCCAATGAGCGCCACGAGATACGCATGATGCTCCAGCCAACCCGCGACCGGCCAGACGTCCGCCAGGTTGGCCTGGGCGGCTTCCAACTCCGGAAAGATATGCAGGAATACGTAGGCGACCGATATTCCACCGGCGAAAGACAGCCAGCGGCTGCGTGGCAGGCCATCCAGGAAGCGCAGCCTTCCCGCGAAGAGATGTGAGCAAACAAAAAGCGCGACGGCCAAGCTCTGCAACATGAACATTTGACGCGCCCCGGCTAGTGGACGGGTGAAGGGCGAGAACCGCGGGAAAGGTCGTTGCGATAGAATAAAGGCTCGTTTCCCTGGCCGTCAACCAGGGACCCGCGAGCGCTTTCAGTCATAGAGGTTGCGTTCCCAGAGCGCGTGCCGCGCCGCGAGCTCGTCTTTGACGAAACCGATGCGAGGACCATTCGCCCTGAGACCGATGACCTCCGTCCCCCGAGGATCGAGACGGAAATCCACGGCGTAGAGACGTAGCGGCACCTCACCCTGGAACTGCGTCACCCAGTAGCGTAGCCAGCGCGCTCCCCCGACATCGCTCACCGCCTCCCATTGCCCCCCGTAGACCGCCTCGAGCACCGCCAGCGGAAGCGGATGCCGGAGATCCGCCCGTGCCGAGACCACCCGATGCGCCTGATACGGATCGGCGGGCATTTCCGATCCGGTTCTCTCCGGTGCGCGCCTGACCACCAGCCGCTCCACCCCGCCCTGCGCCTGAAGCTCCATGCGGCTGAAGGCCGAGGCCGAGAGCGGCAGTCCGCGCGCCTGGAGATCCGGCGGCGCCCACCCGGGCCCCGAGCCAGGGCGATATCGCAGCCGCCAATCGCCCGTGACCGACAAGCCGCCAAGCGTAGTCGCGGCGAACCGGTCCTCCCTCGCCGCGTCCCGCTGAACAATCGCGGGCGGCCCCAACACCTGCACCACCCGATCGACCCGCGACTCCAGCAGCGCGACCCCGGCAATGGCCAGCATCTGCTCGTAGTGCATCGCCAGGATGCTACTCGGCGCGAGCCAGCCGCAACAGACCATCAGGCACGGCGCTAAGGTTCTCCCGCGCACCTTCAGGCCAACCCCTTCAACAGCCCAGCAAACGATCCCAGCGGCAGGCGATCGAACAACCAGGCCATGCCGGCGAGACCGGTGGCGAATGACGCGAATTTGATCGCCGACGAGCGCCAGGGCCGACAGCGCGCCAATCCGAGCAACAACAGAAACGGGGCGACGATCAACAGCTGCCCCGCCTCGATACCCAGATTGAAGGCGAACAGCGAGCTGATCAGTTCCTCTTTGGCAATACTGATTTCACGCAAGACCCCGACGAATCCCAAGCCGTGAACCAGGCCAAAGGCGAACACCAGCAACGTGCGATGGCGTACCTGCCTGGCAAACAGGTTTTCAAGCGCGACGTAGAGGATGCTAAAAGCGATCAGGGGTTCGACAATCACCGCCGGCAGGGACACCAGACCGAAAAATGCCAGGCCCAGGGTCACGCTGTGGGCCACGGTGAACGCGGTGACCACCTTCAGGGTATCGCGCCAACCGGTGGTGGCGAGTATCACCGTAAGGATGAACAGGACGTGGTCCAGCCCCGTCAATATATGCTCCACCCCCAATTTGAAGAAGCGCCAGACGCGCGCCAACAGCAAGGGAGGCGCGGCGGCGACCGGCAGGTCGGCACGCGGATGTTTCGCCTCCAGCAACGCCTCGCCCAACACCTTGTCCAGGGCGTCGGGGCGGACCAGGCGGACGACCTGGACGTGGCGGTCATCGACATCCAGCAGCGCCTCGCTGTCGATCGTCAGCGCGCTGACCGGCAGCGGGCAGTGGAACCTCAGGTGGACCAGGCTGTTGCCGGATGGCAGCCGGGAGAACGGTGACATGCTCACCAGCGCGCAGGCCGACCCGGCGCTGCTCAATCGCAACGCGCGGTTGAAATAGTCGCGATAATAGTCCAGCTCGGAAGTGGCGAACATCAATGGTCGCAGCTGGGCCGGTACCCGCAGATAGTAATCGACGGTGTTGCTGCCGTCGACGGTGACCACCGCGTTGCTCACGCTGCCGATGGATTCGTGCGCCGCCAGGGGTTGCGTCAGCGCGCACAGGACCAGCAACGCCAACCGGCCGGCCCACCGGGCGAGCCCCGCAGCGCTGCAAGCGCCCCGGGCACCCAAGCCTCGGGTGGGGCTACGGCCTGCCCGCTTAATCAAGCTCCACCGTACGATCGTCCAGCACCGGCGAGATCATCTGCACCTGTTTGATGTAATTGACGATCTCGTCGACCGCTGTGGTATCGGGGACGACCTCGGCGGTTTCCGGGAACGGCGGCGGCGGCGTGGTGGAAGCGAAACTGTAGAGCTTTTCCATGTAGACGGGGTTGACCACCGTGTCCACCACCATCGGGTCGCCGTCGACGGTCAAATCGACCAGCTTCTGGTCCTGCGGCGCATCGGGCCGATAGGTGTAGCGAACCTTCTCGTTCCAGCGCATCACATCGCCGCCGGGCCATTGATAAGGATCCGGGCCGAACTGCTGGTTGAGCAGGGTGTTGAGGACGTTGCGCACGAATTTGCCGGGTACCATGCCCACATAGACCTTGTTGTCACCCCAGTTCGGCGACACCATGTTCCAGACATCGCCCACGGTGATCACACCAGGGATAATGGTCTCCCCGTAGCGAATGCCGCGAAAATGACAGAGTTGCGCGCCGAAGATCTGGGTATAGGTGTCGCAGAGAAAGTTCGCCATGTTCGACTGGGTCTCCCCACGGCGCCAGATCAGCGTGGAGGTGGTGCCGATTTCCTCTTCCAGCATGCGTTTGAACGGCGCGTAGGCCTTTTGTGCCAGGCGCAAGACCTTGCGATCGGGCTTCACGTCCTTGCTGACGATGCGATGGATTTCGCTGTCGGCGAGGGTGATTTCGCCGTTGGGCTCCACGCGTACGTCCAGCTGGCCGAGATAGACACCGTGCGACCCGGCCTGGGTGACGATCACCTGGCGTCCGTCGGCGCCTTGGAGCACCTTGGGATCGAGAAAGATGTCGTGCGAGTGACCGCCCAGAATCACGTCGATGCCGGCTTGAAGGGTGGCGAACTTCTCGTCCTGAAGTTTGCCGAAGTGCGACATCGCGACCACCAGATCCGGCTTGTAGGTGGCACGCAACTGCGCCACCAACGCGCTGACCTCGGCCGCCACCTCGAAGCCCTGCGGGGAGCCGTTGGGCGCGCACTGGATACCGGTGCAGAAGGCGCCGCCCAGATCCACCAGGGGGTGAACCAGCCCCAGCAGGATCACGCGCTTGGTGGGCAGGTCCTTGACCAGGAACGGCGGGTAGACCAGTTCACCGCGCTGCTCGGGGGTGTTCTGCTCGCTCTCGGAGTAGCGCAAGGTGGTGGCGACGGTGGGGAAGTCGATCATGTCGACCACCCGCAGGAAATCGTCCCGCCCATAGGCGAAGTCGCGGTTGCCCGGTACCCAGGCGTCGTAGCCGATGGCGTTCAGAACCGGGATCACCCGCTCGCCGCGGGTGATCTGCGCCACCGGCGAGCCGTCGAAGGTATCACCGGAATCCGTCAGCATGGCGTTCACGCGTCCGTGCCTGAGCCTTTTGGCCAGCGTTGCGATCTGCGCGTAGCCCCCCAACTTGCCTTCCGTGGCGGCGATGCCCGCGTACTGATCGACGTTCTCGGGTTCGGCGTGATAGACCGGCAAGAAGAAACCATGGGTATCGTTCGTCCACAGCAGCCTGATCTCGTCGGGACGCCCGGCCTTGCCGGCGTCGGCGGGCCGCGCCGCCTGGGCGAGTTGTGCCGCCAGCAGAGTGGACAGGATCATCAGCAGACCCAGGGCCGGCCGCCGATGGCATAAGTTCGTCGCTCGCAGCTTCATTGAATCGTCTCCTTATGGAAGACCCGCCAATCGCGTGATAGGGGCACCGTTTCTTAGTTAAGCACGGAGGGAACGAGTGACTACCCGTGACGATGGCGGGTGAAGCCGCTGGCAACCCCTCTGACGTCCGGGGTTGCATGAGCGAAAGAGTGTCAATTCCTCGGAACCGGTGTACCCCTCGGCCTAAGCCCCTAACCTGTAACACCTTCCCCCGCGAGTGATCCGTTCCAGGCTGGCCGTGAACCTAGCCTCCGGGACGCGCGTGGTTTTGCAAGAACTCCACGATTGCCCGGATCGCCGCTTCGCTCGGTGGTTGTTTATGCATGGCCGACATGTTTTGGCGCATGCGTGCGACGACGCCCGGCCATTCGTCCCGCGTATGTTGGCGCGGATCGGGCAGCACATGGCATTGCGAACAGACGTCACGATAAGCACGGCCGGGCGGTGAATCGAGATTCGGATAATTTTCCGGGTCTATTGGTCGCTGGGCATGTTTTTTCAGGTATTCGGTTATGAGTTTCAATTCACCGTCGTTGGGAACGAAAATTCCCATCTGCCCGCCCATCATCGGTTGCATCATGCGCATGCGCGCGTACATGCGTTCGACGACCGCAGGCCATTCGGCTGCGATGTGCAAACCCGGTCCAGGCAGGTTATGACACTGACTGCAATAGCGCTGGACAAGATGAGCCTGGGGAGAATCCGGCTCCGGCAGCAGTTCGGGATCGATACCGGGCGGTAATACGTCACCCATCATCCGCTGCATCATATCGCGCATACTGTCCATTTGCGCCCAGCTCAGTCCTGCGAACAAAACCAGCGGCAGCAGCAACAAAAAGAAGCGAAAGCCCAGGAATTCAAAACGTAACGCCTTCATAGAACTCCTCGTCGATTTGAAGACGCTCTTTCCGCGTCTACCGACAGCACCGAATGCAGGATGCACGCCAAGTCACAATCCGACACGGATCCGCTCCAATGTCGCATGGCAGCGATCGGGGGCGCATTTCACTGTCCATTTTTCAGACAAAGCTGTAGCAAAACAGATCAGCGCAACGGGCTACAGCCCAACAATTGCCGCTGTTGCCACGTTTCGCGGCCAGTCCCTGCTGGTGCCGAACTTGCATGTCAGTGTGAACCCGGTCACTTGCTGGTACGGCTGGCGTGGCAGATTCCTGCTGATTGGTCCCGATCTCGAGGAGAAAACGATCATGAACAAGTTGCAACTCTACAGCGCCGACGTCTGCCCCTTCGCCTATCGGGTCAGGCTCTGCCTGCACGAAAAGGCCATTGAGCACGAGCTGATCCCCATCAATCTTGACAACATTCCGGACTGGTACTACGAGTTGTCACCCACGGGTCGCGCACCGCTGCTCAGACTGGGCGAACACCTCATCTGGGAAAGCCTGGTGATGAACGAGTTTCTCGAGGACGCCTATCCTGAGCGCCCCCTGTTGCCCAAAGACCCGGTGGCGAGGGCCCATGCGCGTATCTGGATCGACTACTGCAACTCCACCTTCCAACCCAGTTTCTGCGGCCTGGTGTTCGAACTGGATGAAAGCAAGCATGAGGCCATCAGGACGGCGCTGCGTGAGAGCCTGAAAGTCATCGATGCCGCCCTGGCGGAATCGTCCTCGGGACCGTTTTGGCTGGGGGAAGAGCTCAGTCTGGTGGATATCACCTTTTATCCTTTCTTTGAGCATGCACCGGTTCTGGCGCGGTATCGCAGTTTCGAAATGCCGACCGATCACGAAAACATCAACCGCTGGCTCGCGGCAATGCGGGCACGCCGATCGGTTCGGGACAACGCGCGCGATGCGGACTTCTATCTTCAGGCCTATAAACCCTATCTGGATGGGACTATCGGCAAATGACCCCCGATCGTGTCGCTCGCCGGCTGGACCGTACCCGCGTCGCACCCGGGTGACCGGCACCGCCGGCAGAATCTTCCTGCGGGTAGCGCCATCGAATCCGCCACCTGATTAGGAACCCGACCTGCTCGGCACATCCCCGCCCTCCCGTCCGCGCAATGGCTGATGACGCCTAGCGATACTGTATGCATAATCAGTATCCATGGATATCTTGCGCAAACTCGCCATCCTGGCCGACGCGGCCAAGTACGATGCCTCCTGCGCCTCCGGTGGCGGTACGCGCCGCAACTCCTTGTCGGGAAGGGGTATTGGCTCAACCGAGAGCATGGGTATCTGTCATTCCTACGCACCGGATGGACGATGCATTTCCTTGCTGAAAATCCTGCTCACCAATTTCTGCAAGTACGAATGCGCCTATAGCGTGAACCGCAATTCGTCCGCCAAGCCGCGCGCCCGGTTCTCCGTCGAGGAGGTCGTGCAACTGACCCTGGATTTCTACCGTCGTAACTATATCGAAGGCCTGTTTCTGAGCAGCGGCGTCATCCGCGACCCCGATTACACCATGGAGCAGCTCGTGGAGGTCGCGCGGCGCTTGCGCCTGGAGCACGACTTTCGCGGCTACATCCATCTAAAAACGATTCCAGACGCCGACGGCGATCTGGGCAGTACCGCCGCCAGCGCGGTGCTGGGAGGCAGTTTTCGCCTGGCCGACCGCCGTGGTGAAATCTTTCGGCGTGACAGGTATCTAGTGTTGGTGACCTATCACCCTGCCTATGTGTTACGGCTGGCCCACGGGCGGGCCAAGGCGGCTGCCTTCGAGGCCCTGTGCGGGGACTTCACGCTCGCAGGGAAGCTGACATCGGAGTCCCGGCTCCGGCCGTGAATGGAGTTGATTTTTGTTAATGAGGTTTGGGTCTCCACGGACTAGAGTGCTTCCAGCAACTGCCTCGTACCCTCTTCTGGCGGCCGTTGCGCAGGGGGATCAAGCTGGGCGCCCAGATGCGTACCGTCGGCTAGACGCCTCCGGATGTTTGCCTCCCAAGCCGAACCCTGGCTTCGGAAGAAGAAAAAAGAGGGGGGGGGAGCCGGGGAGATAACCCGGGCTATTCAAAACTGCAAGATGTAACGAAGGGATCAGTTAAGGAGGCATCATGAAGTTCATCGGACTGATCTGTCTGGTGGCCTTGCTCGCTTCGTGCGCGGGTCATGACAGAAGAGAGGACAGACGCGAAGACCGTCGCGAGGATCGCCAGGATCGTCGGCACGACGAGGTGGAAAGTCAGTATAATCAGGGCCTCGATCGGTACCCGGTGAGGACTTACGCGGCAAGCCGGTATCCTGCGGTTTCCTCTTAATGCAGGCCGCGCCCTCGACCTAGGCGATCAGCGTTGTGTTTCAGGCACCGCTTGCACCGGAGCGCGAGGATACGCACATGTCTTCACCCCGGCCAGGGCGATCGTTGTCAACCGGGGGGTGCAATAATTACCGCGTGGCGCCTGCGCGGCGCAGTTCGCACTTGACGCATGGTCGATATTGATTTAATGATAATCCAATCGAGCGGCCCACAACGCCTCAACGAAGCCCAGGATCTGGATCATGCGGTACACAATTTCAGTTCGGGGAAAGACCGAGGATATTCCGATCATTCCGTTCCTGGCAAAGAATTATCCGGGAATTTCGTCCAGCGAGATCGACAGTGTATTCGGTTTTCTCGAAAAATCGACCCTCTACGGGGGACGTCCGTTCACCGAACCCCAGATCAGCGATGCCGATGTGCAAGCGCTGTATTCGTATGGCATTGGAGTACGGATTCCGCTCACCAATCACTATGCAACACGGGCGGAGTACGAGGAAAATCGCCGACTCCTGGAAAAATACCACCGCCAGGGCAATGCGGTCATCGTCACGAATGACGAGCTAGCGTCGTGGATACGAGAGGAATTTCCACTCTATAAGATCGAAGCGAGCGTGATTAAGAATATTGACAGTTATCGCGACATCGATAACGCATTCACACGCTACGATACGGTGGTCCTACCAATGCGACTGAACCAAGACCTTGACTTCTTACGTGGGATCCGGGGGAAAAATCGTATCACCCTGTTTGCCAACGCCGGCTGTGCGCTGACCTGCCCCTCGAAGATCTGTTATCCGGCGATCTCCAAAATGAATAAGTACAAGGGCGGCGAGTTCAAGTGTTCGCAATCACTCAAGTACCGCGAACTCCACGGTATGGTGGACTTCGATCTGGAGGAACTTGAAAGCTTGGGGTTTCACCGCTTCAAATTACTGCGCGCTAAGCCCGCGACTATTGCCGGCTTTAAGGGTGTAACCGGATTCTGACACCGACACGTGACGCCAAGACCCTTGCTCCAACACCCGTATCTGGCTGCCGAATCACCCTGACATTCCTGGAATCGGAAGGTCAGGCTAGTTGCTCCGTGGCGCCAAACCAGAAAGCCAGATCTTTGTTCAGAAATTCCTCTGCCGTCATGTAGTGGGACCCGTCACAGGAGAAGTTAAGACCGATCATGCCATTTACCAGGTTGATCGAACCCGATCGCAGGTATATCACGTCGTCGGCATAGCGCAATTCCTTCATGTAGTTCAACGCCGCGGCCACCTGCGCCTCCCCGACGAGCGCATTCTCGGGATAGGAACAGCGCGGATAGAGCAGCAGCAACTCCGGATCCAGCAACTGGTCGATACTGTGCAGCCGGTAATTGTAAGGGTCTTTATGTTCCCAAAAGGTGGCTCGCGCACCCGAGAAGTGCAACTTGACATGAAAGACGCCGTGTTGAGTTAACATCTTCTCGACCTGCCTGAGCACTTCGTCAATACGCTCATCCACGAGACTTTGACTGCGCTGTTGTGAAAACAGCGCGGACCGGATCGCGGGGTCGCCCTTGTACTGGCCCCATTTCTCCTGCTGGGGTGCCTGCACCGCTTCGAGATCGAGCGCTTGCAGCTCAAAGTCAGCGATGACGAATCCCAACAACTCGACACCTCTACGCACCGCATGCACCGCCGAGATGCAGGGTTCGTGCGAACATCGACTGATGTAGGCATTCGACAACATGAAGCCCTGGTAGGGCAATGCCCCTTGCAAATAGGGCCTGTTGGTCAAATTTTGTCCTCTGAGCCCGGGATCGATACCGGACGGACCGACATTGGCGGAAAGCTGTAGCCCCTCGGCATCCAGGGCATATAACAAACTGGACGAGGGCAGATGCCGCTGTCCCTCCACCAGACAATGATCCAATCTCCGTGCATCCGGCCACACCGCACTGCAATCCGCCGCCAGCCGTGACAAAGGGTCCGCGACAAGCCCCGCCAAGAATTCTTTTTTATGCGATACGGCCTCTTTGAACCAACTCACGTTTGCCGACCTTGAAAGACCAAAATAAGATGGAAAGCAAGATCCAGGCCACCAGCCAGGAGAACTGTTGGTCACGCCACTGCATGACTCTGAACCACCAAAGTAAGCGCGACGCTTTCGAAGGATCAGGGGGGAAGCGAGGTGGCGGCAGTCGACTTCGGTGTTAGCGGCTGCACGCTGGTGCGTGCGCACGCGGGGCTGCACGCAATTGGCGCCGGATATGCCGCCAGGCCATCACCCGTTGTTCGAACCAGGCAAGCCAGCCAAACCTCGATTGTGCGGCAGGGGCGGTCTTCACCTTGCCCCTACCTTGCTATCGAGGTTGCAAGAAAACCCAAGGATTCATTGCACCGTGCGGCGTGCAACACCTCGGATTGCCAAGCGTGGATCAGCTTGCAGGATTACCCGCGACGCCGCTTGCCTGTCGCACCCGAACAGACCCTGGGCAAACCCCGGCCTCGTCCTCGGCCCCGGGTTTCTGCCAGGGTTCCCAGTGACCGTGCCGCACACGGCGCCACGCCCCGCCCTCGTCATCGATACGAAACAAATGCAACCAGCCGTTGTCCACCAGTTGGTGCACCAGTTCGTGACGGGCGATGACCTCGTCCATGGCCTCGGCGGGCGCTTCGATGAACACACTCAGGCGCAGCGGTTCGTGCACCCAGGTCCGGCCATTGTGCAGCGACTGCATGGGCAATCCCACCCGCAGATCGCCGCCATTTCCTTCCAGTACGCCGATGGCGCCGCCGACGATGTTGTGCAGGACCTTGTTGCCGCTGCCGAAGCGTTGGTGGTCCACCACCGAGCCGTAGTACTGCATGTTGATCCAGTTGGCGACCACCATGGGCGCGGTCATGATCAGCTCCAGCACCTTGAACCCGGCATCGCCGCGCCACTGATATTCGTGCAGGAAGGCACGCCCGCCCAGATCCATGTGATGGCTGCGGGAGCGGGGCGCGGCGATAAACGCGGCGTTGTTGGCCAGCGCCCACTCCGGGCGCACCTGGGACCAGTCGCGGCTGCGATGGCGCACGCGCGCGGCGACTTGCTCGGGCATGCCGGCGACGCCAAGCCCGGCGGCGCGCTGCAGGCGCGCCACTTCGCCGGCCTGGTCGAGCCATTGCCGCAGACGCCGCACGTCCTCGGCCAACGTCGGCGGAACCTGATCCAGGTCGAACAACTCAAGATCATCGGTGCAGGTGTCGTGCAGGCCGGCCACGAACCAGGTGTCTTCCGGCACGACGATACCGCGCTCGCCCAGGCCACGACGCACGAGCGGGTCGTTCATCAGCGCCGCCACAACCCGCGCGCTGGCCTCACCGGTCTGACCGGCGCAGGCGCCACAATCAAGACTGGTGGCGTGGGGGTTGTTGACCGTGGTGCTGCCATGGCCGGCCAGCAGGACCAGACGGCCGAAATCGCCGGTGAGGTTCATGGCGCGCAGGATACGCTCGGCGTGATCGAGCCGATCGGCTTGGGGGATACCGGCCAGGGCGCAGGCACTGGCACCCGCGTCCACGGGTTGCAGTGACGGCGCCAACCTGGCCCGGGTCTTGGCGTCCAGACCCTGGCTCGAAGGGTCGGGCACCGGCCGCGTCCAGCCAAAGCTGTCAGCCAGCAGTTTCGGCCCATACATGAGCCCGACCGCCTCCACGAACGAAAAACAAGAGGATGCCGAAAGCTTGAAATTCTTCCAGACCTTGCTCAACGCCAGCCGTTCGCGCCGCCGCTCGGCGCATGGCTCGCTGGCGTTCGCATCACCGCGCTTGACCTGCTCGTGGATACGGTACCCCGGCGTGAAAATCACCGGCACATGGGAGCGCCCCTGGTCCGCGCCGAGCGGCACGTATTCGATGAAGATGCCGAAAAAGCCGGCGAAGCCGAGGGTCTGCACGCCCGGCGCCACGGTTTCCAACGCGCGCCGGAACACCTCGGAGCGTACGTCGATACAGAACGCAGCCTGCACGGGCGGCCGGGTGTCAGCGCGCGCGTCTGTCGGTGCCGACGTGGCCAGACCGCGTACCACCTGGCGCTGGAAACCGATCTCCATCGCATTGAGCACGATGCGGTCGACTTCAGCCGCCGCCTGGCGTTTGGCCGAAGGCGGGCGCATGCCGTCGATGAGCATTTCCCGCCAGCGCTGCACGAACGCCTGTGACTGCTGCTTGGCGTTGAACAGCAGAACGTCCCACATCAGTCGGATGGCCAACAGGTCGACCGTGACTTCATCGCGCTCACCCGCCAGTTCCGCCTGCCACTGCAAATAGCGGGTCCAGGCCGCCCAGCCGCCGATACTCAGCAACGAGGCATGCAGGTAGCGCTCCACCGCGGCCTCGGGGATACCCAATTGCTGGAGGGCCCAGGCGATGGCCGCGCGCGGATGTTGCGGCAAGGCGGCCACTTCGGCACGAAAGTCGCCCAAGCCCATCATCGCAGGACTGCGGTCGATCCGCGCCGCCTGAAGCCAGGCGGCGTAGAGCGTGCGATCGCGCCAGGGCATTGGCACCACCGCCTGGCCGAGGTCAAAATAAGCCGCGCAGTGCAGGCTCACGCGTTCGGTGACGAAGCTGGACCAAAGGCCGCCCTCCACCGCCTGCAGGACTTCACTCACCGGCACCATGCCCATCTTCGGCTGCGGCGCCTCGGTAGCCAAGGCGCGCTCGACCTCCTCCACCTTCAGATCGCTGCCCGTCAACGCGATGGCCGCCTCCAGGTCTTCGCGCGTGATACGCCCCTTGAGCAGCTGGTCCCGATAATACGCCCGCGACATGTAGAGACTGCCGTCGACCACGCGCGCCAACACATCGGAGGCATCCTGAAAGGAATGATCGCGCAAGCCGAAGAACGGATTCACCGCCACGAAGTGCTTCAGCGGCCACAGCGGCGCGATTCGCGCGCAAGCCGCGTCGATGCGCCGGTTCAGCTCGACGCAGCCCTCCTGAGCGCTATCCTGCTCGCCAGGCGCCGGCGTCGCGCGACGCGTACTCAGATCGATCGCTTCACTTGAATTCATGACCCAACTCCGTATAGCGTGAGGTATCCCCGCGGGATGCCGGCGCCGGGCTGGGCCACAGACGCTGTAGCACGCGGGTGAGGAAGATGTCGATATACAGACCGTTGTAGAGGTGCACATACAGGGCCGAGCGCGCCGCGGAACCCGGCGCCTCGCGGAGCAATTGCTGCGCCACCAGCAGCCCGAGAAACACCCCGACCACGGCCAGGCTCAAGGCGCTGTGCAGCGGGCCGGCCAGGGGCGCCGGCGCCACGCTGCCCGCCAGGGCCAGCTCGAACAGCCTATGCAGAGCGAAGTAACAAGTCGCCACCAACAGGCTGAGCCCGGCGCTGCGCACCGCGAAGGCGAAGCGGCCGATGGTCGTCGCCTGCAGTATCAACTGACTGATGGCCACTGCGACGATCGCGCCGGCTGCCATCAGCGCCGGGTGGGAGCCGGCCTCCACGCCGAAGGCGCCGCCCACGGCCAGCACCGCCAGCGTCGCCGCGACCAAGGCCAGCAACAGCCGTCCCGGCCGGAACCCCTGGTGAGCGAAGCTCACCGATGGCGCCCGGAAGGCATCGACACCGCTGCCCGAGGCCAGAAAGGCGTGGGCCTTGTAGAGGGAGTGGGCCACCAGGTGCAACATGGCCAGGCTGTACAGGCCCAGACCGCATTCCAACAACATGAAGCCCATCTGCGCGGTAGTGGACCAGGCCAGTGAGACCTTGACGCTGGTCTGACTCAACATCACCAGCGAGGCCAGCGTCAGTGTGATCAAGCCGATCACCGCCAGCAGGGCCAGGGCACCCTCGGAGGCCGACATCACCGGGCTCATGCGCAACACCAGGAAAGCACCGGCATTGACGATGCCGGCGTGCAGCAAGGCCGAGACCGGTGTCGGTGCCTCCATCACCTGGATCAGCCAACCATGAAACGGAAACTGCGCGGATTTCAAGGCCGCGCTGACCACCACCAGGACGGCCGCCCAGTGCAGCGCCGGCGGCAACGGGCCTTGCAGCGCCGCCATGGCGTCGAAGATCTGCTCGAACTCGAGCGTGTGCAAGCTAGAACCAATGAGGAATATCGCCGCCAACAGGCTGAAGTCACCGATGCGGCTGGCGACGAACTTCTTGTGCGCTGCCAGCACGGCCGCCGGCCGCTCGGGGTAGAACATCAGCAGCTGATGCAGACACAGACTGGTCGAAATCCACGCCAGACCGAACATCAACAGATTGCCGGAGACGATCAGCGTGAGAATCGCCGCCAGCGTCAGGCTCAGCCACTGATGGAAGCGGCCCTGGTTGGGCTCGCCATCGAGATAATTGCGCGCATAGCGCGAGACCACCGCGCCGACCAGCGACACCAGCAACAGCATGATCACCGTAATGGCGTTGACATAGACCGCGACCGAGAACGCGCCGAACGGACCCGGCAGCTCCCGCGAATACAGCGTCCACGACTGCGGTTCTCCGAGCAGGTACAGCCCGGCGGTCGCTACCGCGCACGCCAGGGCCAACCAGGCGGCCGTCCCATTCAAGCGCGCCATAAGCGTCGGATGGGCACGCACCAGGGGTGGTGGCAAAAGCCCGACCAGGAGCAGCGTGAGCGGTGCCGCCAGCGCCACCATCGGCGCGAGTTGACTAAGCGCAGCCATGGCGACCTCCTGTTGTACGGACGAGCCGACACGGGCCCGCCGCGGGCACTGCGCCACCCGCCGGGCTGACGCCGACGCGCGAGTCGTTCCGGGAGCACAGCTCAACCAACTGATTCAAATATAATTTTTCATCCACAACGACTCTCCTCAAAGCACGAAAACCTGTATTGAGGGGCAGCCTAAGCTAAACGCAAATATATTGATAATGAATAGTTCGTATGCTTATCATAGCCATATGGCTATGAACAAGGAGAACCCGAGATGGCCGGTATGCACGTCACCTTGCGGCAATTGCAGGTTTTTGAAGCCGTGGCCCGACTCGGCAGCTTTTCCCGCGCGGCCGAGGAGCTGCACGTCACCCAGCCCACCGTTTCAAAACAGATCCGCCTGCTGAACGAGGCCATCGGTCTGCCGCTGTTCGAGCAGATCGGCAAGAAGATCTATCTGACCGAGGCCGGCGAGCAGCTTCGCGCCACCTGCGGCGACTGGCTGGACACCTGGGGTCGTTTCGAACAGTCCATCGCCGACCTCAACGGTCTGCGCCAGGGACGCCTGAAGATCGCCGCGGTGACCACCACCCAGTTCTTCATGCCTCGGGTTCTTGGACCCTTCTGCGCTGAATACCCGAACATCGACATCGCCATGGCCGTGATCAACCGCGACAGCCTGTTGGAGCGCCTGTCGCGCAACGAAGACGACTTGTACATCATGGGCGTGCCGCCGGATGGGCGCGACATCGTCAGTGAACCCCTGCTGGAAAACCCCTTGGTGATCATCGCCGCGGCCGATCATCCCTTGGCGCGGCGCAAACGCGTTCCCTTCTCGCAACTGGGCAAGGAAGGCTTCATCCTGCGTGAGCGCGGCTCGGGCACCCGCATTACCATGGAGCGGCTGTTCGCGCAGAAGAACACGGCGTTGAACGTGAAGATGGAGCTGGGCAGCAACGAGGCGATCAAACAGGCGGTGGCCGGTGGACTAGGACTCGCCGTGCTCTCGCGCAGCACGCTGCATCTGAACGCGGCCACGGACGGCCTGGCGGTGCTGGACGTTCAGGGCTTCCCGCTCAAGCGCCATTGGCACGTGGTGCGGCCGCGCGGGAAACAGCTTTCCGTGGTGGCACGCACCTTTCTGGAGTTCTTGCACAGCCATGCGCAGATGCTGGCGCCCAGGCGCTGAATGTCAGTTTTCGGCCAGGCCGGGGTGTCGGCCGAAAAGCATGGTGATATTCATGCGGCTGTTCTCATAGCCCTGTCGGAAACAGAAACGGTCGGAACAGTGGAACATGTTCGAATGGAACATCACCGCCCGGTTTTCACGGTAGGGGATAATCCGTGTTTGCGCACCTTGTAGGTAATCGTTGATCTGCCGCAGAACCCGAGGATCGTCCTTCTGCGCATTGGTCTTGTACCAGTCCCAGTCCAGGGGCTGTTCCCGGTCATAGAGAATCAGTCCGCCATGACCGGGTTGGAGATTCGCTGAATCCGGCGTTATCCAGAAATTGAAGGTGACCGCTGCCTGATCCGAATGCGGTCGCACACCATCACCTTCCGGGGCTTGGCGATAGCACCAGATATTCTGCAGATGCAGGGGCCCCAGCACCCCCGGCAATTTGCGTTTCAGTTCCGTGGCAATCTGATAAAGAATACTGCAGTTAAACCCTTCCTCCAGATAAGAGGAGACAAAGGTATTGTGACTCTGCCTGAAAAAGATGGTCGATTCGAGACAAAATTCCCGCAGGCTGGCCAACGCGTCAGCCGTTAGGAAATCGTCGAAAAAGGTCATGCGCCAGGGTGATTCCCGATAGTCCCGCTCGAGCTTCTCGCCATCGAGGGAAGGATTCACCGCGCTTGCGGAAACCGGCCGGCTGTCGGCATAGTGCAGAGCACGCGTAAGCACAGCCTGCACGCCCTCGGTTTCGGCACGAGACAGGCTGATTAGCCCGAATGCCCCGGTCTTTCCCGCGTGAGCCTTGAGGATATCGCGATAGGTGTTCGCCAGTCGCGCAAAACTGGGATGCAGCCGACCGCGCGCGATCAGATACTCGATGTGCCCGATCAGGTTCTCAAAAAAAAAGGGTGAAGCGGACGCCGGCGCGCCCCCCTTTGCCAGGGACACCTTCTGCTCGCGGTAGGGACGGGCATCCCACCCCGCCCCGCGCTCTCGAATGAAAAGCCCGGTGAAGATATCCTTTGCCTCGGCAAGCTTGTCCCGAGCAATCAGCACGAAACCGAGCATCGCGTGCGCCTCGCGCATCCCCGGATGACATTCAATCAGGAGCCTCAGCAGACGTTCCGCCAGGTCGAAGTCTCCAACATCCCGCAGGGATCGCGCCTGCGCCAGCGTGGCCGGGGCGAAGCGATCGCCCGATTCGAGTACGGTTTTGAATGCACTCAGCGCCTCCCCCGGCCGACGCAGGGCAAGAAGCACCGTCGCACGTCGGAATTCAGCAGGCGGTAGGCCGGGAGCCAGGGACAAGGCCTGCTGAAACGCCTCCAGCGCCGCCTCCAGTTCTCCCTGCTGCTGCAAGGCTTGGCCCAGAAACAGATAAAACACTGGCTCGCGGTCATTGATTCTGATGGCGGACCCGATCAGCTTGATGGCTTTCTTCGGGTCGCCCTGGCGCAACGAGAGCGCTCCCAGCAGATGCAGGGCGTAGGGATGATCCGGCTGTCGCTGGAGGACCTGGCGATAGTAGCCAGCAGCCTCATCCAAACGACCGGCCTGGTCGTGTTTTATTCCGGTCTTTATCAGGCTGTCGGCGTCTATCTGCATAAGCTTTTGGGGCCACTACAGGTAACAGTTCCAAAGAATAGGCACCCGGACCCGGAAAACCCAAAAATCTGGAGTTTATTCTAACAACTACCGAAAAGACAGAAAAACAGGAAAGTCGCCAAGCCGTGCGCAGGCGATAGCTGGAATCCGCGCTATCGATCACAAACTCAGTATACGCACTCCGAGCCACTCCGCTTGCGCGGAAGCAATTGGTAACGATCACCCCTTCCGGAAATGCATTCGGATATCGCTGGGGGTCGCTGCTTGCGGGAGGCTCGTTGGGGGCGGAAGTTATATTGTTTCACCTCACTTTCAGAGGTGATGTTAGCTGATAATTTTCCTTCCCCCACATCGATTGTGACTCTAGCTGTCGACATCAGACGCTGACTTTCCATTAATCGGCTTTTGACATTATATTTCATAATTCCGGAACCGGAACCAATGATCTCAACCACACCGGAGCGATCGAACAGCCCATATTTTGACGTGACATCAAATAGAGCCATGTCGCCCTCGACCCCTTTTAGCGTGTAGTCAAGTTTGGAATCTACTTTTACCGTATGTCCGGGCATAGACAAGTCAAGCTGTACAGGTAGACTGAAATGCTCTCCCACGTTCACCAGACGTTTTGGCAGTGCCATTTGCGATAGTAGATTTTCGAAAAGCTTGTAATAGGCCACACGTTTTTTTATGCCCAAACCGCTGCCCGATAGTTGAAACAGCTCAACCTTGCCATCAGCATCTACAACGCCCTTCAGAGCCATACCGATCATGTCCGCTTTGGAGTCGGTGTTCGTGCCTGCGGGACCTGCCACATACGACTCGGCATCCTCCACTCTAAGCACAATCGAGAAACTGCCGTCTTTTCGGGCTAACCCTGTGACCTTCGTAACCCGGAGGGACCGATAAGATGTGGTCTGAAGCGGAAAGCTAAGCCCTTGTTGTCGATATTCAGCGATTAAATCCTCGCCGCCCTCGACATTCACTAACGCTTCAGCGGTAGCGCTGCTAACTATTCTCACGGCTTTCCCAGGTTTCTCCGAAAGATCCAGATAAACACCGTTACCCGATACGCATGCTGACTGGGTGCACAATATTAAAGCAACCAACTCCCCCCTTGGTATCTTCATTTGCCGACAACCCCTTACTCTCTCTAATAATTGTTCCAATTTGATATAAAATAGGGAGAAACCGTTACAGAAATATGAACGCTTCGTTCCCCGCCGACGATTAAGTCACTCACGCAGCTCAGCTGCACTCAAAGCCAAGACGTATACCTTCTTAGAGGCATAACGCGTTCACCCGAATAAGCAAACCCAAACAGTGGTCACCGCAGCCCCGTTGGTGATGTAAAACTCAGCCCCAAACCGTCACTGTGGCTCCCTTATCCGTCGCTAGAACGGCGAAACGGGCTGAACAGCGGTGCTTGATCTGGGTCGATATTCTCTTTCTTCTTTCTTCTCGCCTACCCTTTGCCACCGACCCCTTTCTTTCTCTTGGACCTCTTGCTGTTTTTTGAATCCTTTTCATTTTTCACAACAGGAAACAGCAGCCGGAAAGCACTTCCCACATTCTGCGTAGACTCGACTACGATATGCCCATTTCGATCATGGACAATACCGTGCACGACGGATAGCCCCATGCCTGTCCCCTTCACCGGTGTCTTTCCGGAAAAAAATGGATCGAACATGCGTCCCATGACGTCGGGGCCCATCCCTATCCCGGTATCTTTTACCGTTAGCTCCACAAACTCGCCTTGCACCTGACGATGACACGAGGAACAGAGGGTATTAACGCCCTGTAGATGACGCAGGTAGATATGTATACGTCCCCGACCGGCCATCGCATCGCAAGCATTGATGCAAAGATTTATCATCAGTTGGTACAAGTGTACCGAATCGATCATAACGGCAGGTGTATCGTCTTCAAGCGGCGCGCTCAGCTCTATGCCGGAAGGTAACGACGATTGCAGCATCTTTATTGTCTCATCGACCAACGATCCGAGCTTGCGCGGCTTAGATTCGCCGTCGGTATCCCGGCCGAACGCCAGCATCTGCGTCACCAAATCCTGTGCCCGTTCACCGGCACGATAGACCTCTTGCAGATATTCCGCCAGTTTGCCCTCTTTGTCCGTGACGAACCGCCGCAGCGCCAGGCCTGTATAGCCGAGAATACTGGCAAGAATATTATTGAAATCATGGGCAATCCCACCGGTCAGGCGGCCGATCGCCTCCATTTTCTGCGATTGTTGCACCTGTATCTGCAACTGTTCGCGGTCCTCGGCGGCCTGCTTGCGCGCAGTGATATTCTCCGCGATACCGCTCAAACGGACCAGTTCGCCGGCGTCGTCATAAATTTTCGTACCGCGGTCGTGAATCCAGCGGACAAGGCCATCGTGGCCTTGTACCCGGTATTCAACGTCGAAAGCATCCCGCTCCCCGGCAACCCAGGACAAGAAAAGCCGTTCTACCCGAGCGCGATCCTCGGTGTGGACCGCGTGAATCCATAACTCGGGGTTGTTGTAAAGCGCTTGCGCGGATATTCCCCAAAAACGTTCAAACGCCGGACTGACGTAGAGCACACGTTGCGGGCTGGCCTCCATAAACCAGAAGACCTGGTCAATATTCTCGGCCAACTGCCGAAAACGCTCCTCGCTTTCGCGTACCGCCTGTTCCGCTTGCTTGCGCTCTGTGATATCGATGGCGGAACCGACGTAGCCGGCAAACTTCCTGTCGGACGAATACCAGGGGCGTCCGGTATCCAAGACCCAACGATACTCGCCGTCGAAACGGCGTAGTCGGTATTCGATGGTAAAGGCTTCACCATTGTCAAACGCCGAGGCGTAGATACTGGCACGGCGCTCGTAGTCGCTCCGATGTACGCCCTCCATCCAGCCGTTGCCCAACTCCTGCTGCAAGGACCGACCAGTGAAAGTCAGCCATTGCTGGTTAAAATAAAGACACCGTTTATCCTTACCGGACATCCATATCAACTCCGGCAAGCTGTCGACCAGCAAACGGAACCGGCCATCTTCCATGGGTATGCTCAGCAAGCTCCCTACTCCTGTGGCTTAATCCCTGTATGTATACGGGCAGGTGAATTACGCACAACCCGTCACGCCGCGGTTATGGTGATAGACCTGTTCCGTTTGAAAGAAACAACGCTGGACCTTCACGGGCGGGTGCCACGCCCCGCAATCGAATCACAACTCTGCACTCACTAGCGCGTGGTTCATGCATTTTAACCAACTGGAAGCCCTGCTGGCTACTGGGCCGGCGAGATCGAAAGAGCTGTAAAATATTACAGCGTCGAGCAGCTCGGCTGTCGTATTCCTATCGCATCTAAAATGGATTCCGGCCCCGATAGCTTGCTCAGACATTTCTCCGCGCCTGCCGCGATAATCAGATCCGCGTTTTCCTGGCTAGGAAAAGCGGTCATAGCGATTACGCGGATTGCCGAGGTCGCCAGCTCCTCTTTCAGCATCCGACATACCTCGAAGCCGTCCACACCCGGCATCATAAGGTCGAGCAAGACTACATGGGCGTGAAAGGTCTCTATTTTGCGGCCCGCTTCGAAACCGTCGCGTGCCGTTTCCACCACTACGTCGCCGGAGAAACCACTCAATAGCTCCACCAGATACCCGGCGAATTGCTCGTCGTCATCGACGATGAGGACACGGAGTTTCTCTCCAGCCGATGGCTGAAAGGCGAGCTTGTGTTCGCGTGCAAACCGCAAAACCTCCTGACGCGTGTACCGGCGGTGCCCGCCGGGCGTGGTCATTGCATTGAGCTGTCCCTTCTGCGCCCACTGGCGCACGGTTACCGGGGAAACCATAAGCAACTCAGCCACCTCATTGGGTGTGAGATAAGTTTTGGTTTTTCCTCTTTGTTTCATTATTTGACGCCGTTCAGCGCACCGGCCGTCTGCGCGCCCTATGACCATTGTGCGAAGTGTAACAAAATTCCGACATCGCCACACGCCTCGGCTCAGACGAAAAAGCTGGCTTCATTCGGCGTTACCAGGCATATACGGCTTCCACAGAATTTCCACTCGCCTCGTACCGTAGTGACTGGCACAGACTTTTCAGCAACGGTATTCCCCGGCCGGCGAATCCGCTGTTGTCGGCCAGATTCGATATACTGTTACGGCAGACTGCGTCATAATCGAAGCCCTCGCCACTGTCTTCTAGCCGTATCGTCAGTCGTCCACCTGGGTCAAGAGGGAGGTGGGTCAACTCGATGCGCACGCGTCCCTCGCGCAGGGCCATCAGCCGCTTTTCCCGCTCGGCGTAGTAGTGGGCAAAGCCCTCCGGAGAGGACTTTAGCGCTGAATCCAACTTCAATACGCCGTGATCCAGCGCATTGCTGAACAGCTCGACCATGACAGTATAAATGGCCTCCCGGTGTTCGTTAAGATCTAGAAATTCCCGCAACTGAGCGATGGCGAAAGGCACCGGATCGACCGCCTGCAGCCAGGGACCATGAAGTTCCAGCGCCCAGCGCCACGAACCGGCGACCCCCTGAGCACGCGGCTGCGGCCCCTGGAGGACGTCGTTGCGCAAACGGGCGGTAAGTTCCGGCCGGCAAGGAATGTCGACCAAGGTTATATCGTCATCCTGCGCACGACCTCGACAAAAATCTTCCAAAGCCTGCGCAAGCGCCGCGAAAACAGCTTTGCCACTACCGGCCTCCTGCACCTCCCGTTCGAGACGGTGCTTGCCAAACATATCCCCGGCCGGATTACGGGCGTCCAGCACGCCGTCCGATAACAATAGGATATGGTCACCGCTTTCAACCTCCATGCGCTCAAGCCTTAATGCCGGCCCAATTTTTTTCGTGATTCCCAGCGGGTGATGGCTCGACCCGAGGCAATCGCGAATCGTGCCCAGTTGGTCCAACACAAGCACCTCCGGCATGCCACCGTTCCATACAGCCACCGAGCGATGCACCGTGTCTACCGTCAGGAAACAGGCTGCCATGAACATTCCAGTAGGTAGCAGGGTCACCAGTTTGTCGTTGAGCTCCTTGATAATATCCGTCGCCGCAAACCCTTTTTCAGTCATGGCCCGGAACGCCTCCGATACCGGCAGCGCACCCACGGCGGCTGCCAGACCGTGACCGGTAAAGTCACCCAACAGAATATTCAGTTCGCCGGACGGGCGCTGTGCGGTCAAGAGCAGATCGCCATTGAACGTCGTGGCCGGACGCAACAGGGTCCGGATACTCTCCAGCGCAACATTTGGCTCCGTGACCGCGGCGGTGAAAATTCGTTCAGCGATTTCCTGCTCACGTTGTAATTGACTATGTAAGGTATTGAGCTCGCGATTTTGCTCCTGTATTCTTCGATATAAATCGCGGGTACGCTCCGCCGCGAGTGTCTTGGCGCGAAGTACTGTGGGCTCCAATGGCTTGCCCAACACGTCGTCTCCGCCCGCCTCGATACATTGTGCCAAAGCGCTCTTATCTGTCAGCACGGTTACGAAGATGACTGGCACAAATTCATCACCGGCCAGCGCTTTGATGCGTCGGGTTGCCTCGTAGCCGTCCAGGACCGGCATCATCACGTCCATGAACACGATGTCAGCACCTTCTTGTTCGAACTTCTCCACACCCTGTTCGCCGTTCTCCGCCGCGATCACCTGAAAGCCCTCTTTGATCAATAGGGTTTTCAACAACATTCTGTTGGAGGCCTTATCGTCGATCACCAATGCCGTACCACGTTTCGACTTCAGGCGAGGATCGTGAAAGTCAGCTAGTGCGTTCATGGCGCCAAGTTTCAGGCCGGCAGTATATTGAATAATTTGTCGAAATGAGCAGTCTCCAGGATCTTCATGATCTGTTTGGAGGGTTTCTCGACCAAGAGCTTGCTCTTGATTTCGTCGACATAATCGCGCATCAGAAGCAACATCCCCAGAGCAGAACTGTCCATGTATTCGGCTCTCGATAGATTGATCCGGTAGCATTCACGCCTTTGTTGCTGATGACGATAGGCATTTCGAAATTCCTGCTGCACGCTAAAATCGAAACGCCCACGAACAAATATCGTGACCTCTTTACCATCTTTGGATACCTGAGTGGTTACCTTCACAGCGCACCTATTTTCATATCAGGGAATTACAGGATCTTTCAACGATTTCAAAACAGCTCAACGCCACCGGCCTGCATGGAAGTCTGATTAACCGCCTTGGCGTTGCCGCTTTTCCAACTGCGGCTTAATTCGTCCAGCCGACCGTGTAACTCGCCCATTAATGCGGCGTGCGCTTCCTGATCCACCGACTTCTGGCGCAGGCTTACCAGGATTTCGGACAACTCTGTCAAGCGGTCCATATGCCGGTCGGCAGCCTGCAAAGACTGCACGACGATGTCCTCGAATTGAAGAGACCGAACGGCGTCGCCCACCGAAGCATCTATCCCTTCGCTCACCTTCGACAGGTCGGTGATTCGCTGGGAAAGATAACTATTAAACTCATCGGCATCCGCAAACGCCTTGTCCACCCGCTCCTTAATCTGAATGGTTTCATTCATATCGCGAGCCGCCATCTCGCCAACGGTCAGGCGTACAACCTCGATAGACTGCTTACCGGCGGCGACGCATTCCCTGATTTCGTCATTCATGCTCGCGGATCGATGCGAAAGCAATCGCACTTCGTCCGCTACTACCGCGAAGCCACGTCCGAACTCACCGGCACGCGCAGCCTCGATCGCCGCGTTCAGCGCCAGTAGATTTGTCTGATCAGCTATACCTTTTACGTTCTGTAGCAGGCTGAAGATATTATCCATCTGATCCACCATATCATCGATCTTATGTACGGTATGTACGCTCTGCTTGCTGATGTCGACCAAAGTCGCTATGAATTTCTCCAACAATTCACTGGCTTCGCTCATGAAATTGAGCCGGTCGTCGGTATCGTCCGGGGAATCGACGACACCGGCCTGTCGGCTGATGATTTCGTGGACCATGTTTTCGTTACTTCGCGTCTGCTCACCCAGGTCTTCGAAGCTGCCAGTGAGTTTTATCACCGCCTCGCTCACCAGTGCGCGCACGCGCCCGATCTCCTCGTAAACATCCCGGATCTCGCCCTCGAAAAGTTCAGAAATTATCGCCAGAGCCTCACGCCAATCGGCACCCGATTCGCTCGACCCTTCCACTGGCAGCGCCTGGTTTAGCCGCATTTCAAGTCTTTGCGTTCGACGCATTAGCCAAAATACCGATGGCAGCCAAGCCAGGGAAACCAGCACCACGCTGGTTGCCGGACTTACCTGGGCGACACCGGTAAATAACACCAGTAGAGTCGCCACCGGCGCGGGAAGGAAACTGAAATAGAATCGCATAGGCATCGTGATTAATCGTTCTAGTCGCTTATATCGGTATTATCGATTTCGGCAAGAGGGGCAGAGAACTTGAGGGCCGACCAGAACGCACACGCCACTAATTCGAATTAATTCATATTATTTTCATGAAGTTATTACCTTTCTACGACTGTATCGGGAAGCCGCCAGTACCCCGAGAACAGAGAAAGACCGGCGAGAGGGACTCCCCTGTCCTAAGTGAAACAAGCTAATAACGGGCCCACGGGGTCGATCCCAACGAGCTAGACCCCCCCTTGCCTGGCGTGCGTATCTGCCTCGTCACGCGAGTTGGCCGCTGGGAACGACAGGGTCAATACAGCTCCACCTTGGGCGCCATTGGCCGCACTCACTGCCCCACCATAGTTTTCTACAATCAGCTTGGTCAAAGCCAGACTGATCCCCAACCCGCGATCATGGTGCTGGATATCAGCGATACCGAACTCCTTGAAATGCGAACCCGCCAAGCTCACGTCGAAACCCGGCCCGCTATCTTCAAGTTGGATTACGTGATGCTCTTTATCTTCGGATAAAAATTCCCTGATCGCGACACTGCCACCGTCGGGCGAGAATTTGACCGCGTTCTCCATCAAAAACACCAGAGCCTTCTGTAAGAGCTGGTAATTTCCGTGAATGCTGAAGTTCTCTTCCTGCTGTACGTTCACGGTAATATCTTTTGAACGGATGTCTTCGGCCACCAACTGTTGGGCGTCATCGATCAAATCCCGGGAAAAGACTTCGCTGACCGGATATTCCTCCGATTTCTTCAGTGCGCTCAATAACAGAATACGATCGATTTTTTCGTGCAGATACCGTCCCGCGTTTAAGATTTCCCGAGTCATCTCCCTATGCTCCTCACTCAAGGCATCATCGTTGAGCAAAGCCGAGGAGAAGCCGATAATTGCATTCAACGGCGTGCCCGCCTCGTGCGTAATCAGCGAAAGAAAATCTGTCTTAAGACGATCCACCTCTTCAATAGCTTTCAGCTTGGCGTAGACGTTCACCTTCGCCAACAACTCCATATGGTCGAACGGCTTCGTGATATAGTCGTCCGCACCGGCAGCATAGCCATCGAGGCGCTCCTCGATCCGTGCTTTCCCTGAAACAAGAATTATCTTGATGTAGCGAAAGCTGTCGTGTTTTCTTATTCGACGACAAACCTCCAGGCCGTCGATACCCGGCATCATGACATCGAGCAATACGATATCGGGGCCGAACGAAGATACCTGCTCTAAGGCCGTCTCGCCGTTGGCCGCTACGTCAAGAAGGAACTCATCGGATAGTACTTCTTCCAGAATTCGTATATTCCGTGCGTCGTCATCAACTATCAGCACTTTTGTTTTGGTACCCATTCGCCCAACTCCTAGTATCCACCTGATCTGCCCGAGAACCCGAAGTCGCGATATCCACGCGGAAACCCTTTCTGCTCAGGCAGCTTCCAATGCCGGTATATTAAACGTCATTCTTGTCCCCCCTTCTTCGCGATTTTCGGCCCGGATCCACCCGTGATGCCCTCTTTCAATTATCTCTTTACAAATGGGCAGGCCCAACCCCGTACCGCCGGCATTGGTTTGTGTCTTGCTACTCTGAGCAAAAGGGCTGAAGATACTATCGAGTTCGTCCTCCGGTATACCCACCCCCTGGTCTGACACGCTCAAGCTAACGGAATCGTCTTGCATATAACTGACCTCGACCTCGATGAGCGAATTCTTCGGACTGAACTTGACGGCGTTAGAAACAAGATTCCTAATCACTTGCGCCACCCTGTTTTCGTCAAAAACAATCAATTTATGAACGTCCATACTGTTAACCACAACTTCAATATTTTTCTCCTCCAACAAGCCCTCGAACTCATTCAAAACGATATGCACCGTATGAAAGATATCGGACTTATTATATTCGTAGGTCATCTTTCCCGCGCGCAGCTTTGACAGATCAAGCAGGTCGTTCAGCAATCTCAATAATTGACTGCCGCTGTCGTGTATTTCCTGAAAGTACTGGTGCAACTTTTCCTTCGACACACGATCCAGCTTTCTCATCCCGAAACTGGCAAAACTGAGAATGCCATGCAAAGGCGTGCGCAGCTCGTGAGACATGTTTGCCAGAAACGCCGACATCGCGCGTTCGGCGACCAGAGCTGCGTCTCGCGCCTCTATCAAGTCACGCGTCTGCTCGTCCACCATATCCTGTAGATGATCCCGATACCTAATCAGCTGTTGCTCCGCCTGATTGCGCTCCTCCATCTCCCGCAACAGGGCCGCGTTCTGGTGGTCAAGTCGTGTAGTCCGCTCACCAAGAACCGACATCATCTTGTTGAATGCCTGACTCATGTTCAACATCTCCTTCGAGCCGCGCAGACTCGAGCGCACGTCGACGGCCCCCTGTTCGGCCTCCTTCATTAAGAGGGCCAGGTCGTTGAGTGGCCGCGTAACGCGGGCCGTCAGCCACTGCAAGAGGAACAACAGAATCGCGGCGAAAATGAACGCGCTCGTGAAATTATCGAAAAATATAGACCGTTGCGTTGCGTACAAACCGGACTTATCCAGAACGACGTGCACATACCCGATTAATTTTGGCTCCACTCTATCCAGTGAAAAGGGTGATTCCTCGTTCTCCTCCTGGCCTGATTCGTACACCGGCGCCAAAAAATGCCAGGCACTGTTCGTTTCATGCGCCAATCCATGATCAGCGCGCAAGCGGGGTACGGGTGGCGGGACCCAATCTATCGGCTCCCCTTTATCCAACAACAGCGTGCCGGCTTTATCGTAAATCGCCACGTGTTTAACGGCAGGGAAGCCCAATGTGGTCCTGGCGGCTTCGCGTGCATTCTCACCGTGCCCGTACAGTAATGCCAAGGTGCTCTGACGGGCGAAACTCATCGTAATCTGGCTACCTTCCTCGATAATCTGTCCAAGAATATTTCTACTTGCCAACCAGCTGTTGGCAAATGCACCTGCCACGGCAAAGCATAGCACCGCAATGGCGACTACGAAGATCAGTTGACTTTGAACTCTCCATAATCTTGGCGAGCTGAGTCGCGGCTTATTCACGTTCTCCCCTCATCCAAGCCCGCCGCTACTTTGCCGGAAACACCAGATCCACGTACGGATCATGGCGCAGATCAATCTCAATACCCAGGCGATTTGCGGTGCGTATGTTCACCGCTGTACCGAGATCCTCGAGCAACGCGACGCCGCGCGCCCTGCAACCGCCGTCGGCACATTCTCTGACAAGCCGGGCGAGGCGCACTCCCAGTTTTTCGTTATCCGGGTACACGGAAAACAGAACGCCGTGCTTTACGTGCGTCAACTGATCAGAAAATACAAACAGACGCCGGGCCCAGGCACGCTTGAGTATCAATGTCAGAACAGCACCGGAATCTATCACCGCAGGATCGCGCAACAGCCAAATCGCCTCGTTAGCGGGATCACTCTCGTTAAGCACGCGTCTGTACAGAACCGCTGCGTCACTCAGATTTCGTGCGGGCAAGGCCACCAGTTTGATTCCCAAATGGGCGGCCGACCGCTCAGCAACTTCCACCAACCCGGCGCTACGTTCGGGATCAAACACTACTGTCACGGTTTTCACAGCGGGGAAGAAATGCCGCAGACGGGTAAATAAGCTGGTGGGACTCGGCACAAAACTGATGGTCGGTATAGCGCTGGTCTCGCCCGGCTGCATGAGGACCGCGCCTGCCGCAACGGGAACCTTCGAAATGAACGGTGATGCGGCGCGTACGCCAGCCCGTCCCAGACCGATGACGCTGTGGCAGCCCGAAAGCGCGACGCCGGGGTTCGCCGCATCCAATTCCTCCTTGTCAGTGACCGGCAGGCGAAGCACCGCCGAATTTCCGGCGCCTTCTTCGATTCCCGTCATTATTTCTTCCAATACAATACTATAAGGCTCGCGAACTTGCGGGTAGAGTACCGCGATACAGCGCCCTTCGGCCCACGCAGCGGATGACGGATCCGCGCAGGCAACGAGCCAGAGCCAACAACAGTTCAGTATATACCTCAATCTCAGAATTTCCCGGACATTCAAACACGCGATGAAGGTTCGCACCACACTCGAACGCTGAGCAGGACCCAGGAACCTCTCTTGCGCGGCAAATCAGGCGATATGCCTTACGCCTTCTCTATAAGGAAATCTTCAATAATCAATGCGTCAAGACCGGTCGTATAGAACGTCGCGATCGCATCTTCCACTGAGTGAATGATGGGTTTTCCCATCACATTGAAACTGGTATTCAAGAGCAGCGGCACACCCGTAATCGCATGAAACGCCCGAATCAGGTCGTGATACTTCTTGTTCCACTGCTCCTTAACGGTTTGCAATCTCCCTGTGCCGTCCACATGAACCACTGCCGGGACCTTGTGGCGCACTTCTTCCCTGAACACAAGCGTTCTCTCCATATAGGGCGATTCCTGATAATTGATAAAGTACTCGTCGCCATAATCATGCAAAATGGATGGCGCAAAAGGCCGGAATTCCTCGCGGAACTTGACCAACGCGTTGATTCTGTCTTTCATATCGATCGGCCTGGGATCTGCAAGAATAGAACGATTGCCCAGGGCTCGTGGTCCGAACTCCGCTCGATCCTGAACCCAGCCGATGATTTTCCCCTCGCTCAACAACTGGGCCGCGCGCTCGCACACCCGGCCCGGCAGTTCCTCTAGGTTTTGTATGCGACCGAATCGCCGCACGTTATCGATAGTTTCCGTCGACATCCTTGAACCCAAATAGGCGGACTGGAAATCCGGCCGCGGACGGGCCTCCGGGTGATCGTCATAGAAGGCCAGAAGCGCCGCGCCAATAGCGTTGCCATCGTCCCCCGGCGCGGAGTAAACATGAAGATTGTCGAATCCAGTCTGATCGAGGATCTTTCCATTGTAGGCCGAGTTCAAGGCACAGCCGCCACCCAAAACAAGATTCGAGGAGATACCTCGACCATACAAATTGTCCAATAGCTCGGTCATCAATTCAGAAAAGACCAGTTGGCCCGTATAGGCTAGATCCGCAACCTCATCGACGGGCGAGCCGGGTTTCCGCGCATACGAAAAAAGCTCGGCAAGGGCCTGCGGCCGGCCGGCGGGGCACTGCAGCCCCAGGCCTTCGACTTCTATGCAGGCGTGCAACAGTTCATAGATTCTGTCATTACGCTTGCCGTACGGTGCCAGCCCCATGACCTTCCACTCTTCGCCACGCCAGATATCGAAGCCGCACAGGCCACACAGCAAGCCCCCGTAGAAGACACCCAGGCTGCGGTTCGCGTCGCCATCCAGGGAGCTCGACTCGACGTGAGCGATTTTTCCGTTCTTATAGGAAAAGAAACTGAGGCTGACACCTTCACCAAAGCCGTCAACGATCGCACACGCCGCGTCGGTGAAGGGGCTGGTATAACAAGCCGCGGCGGCGTGCGTAAAATGGTGATTGTACGACTTGGTTACGATCTTTTTGTTCAAATTGGACTGGCACCGAAAGGCCAGGTGCTGGCCCGCCTCCGCTATATTGCCGGATATAAACGAATGCACGTACGAGATTATTCCGACATCCGCCGCCACTGCCGCGGAGGTGGCTTCATTCTCCGCGCTTTGCAATCGTTGGTTTGCCGCTTTTTCTTCACGTTCAAATATTTCCGGCGCCTTCTTACTCCAGGTTTTCGCCACGAGCAACTCCGCATCGGGCTCGCAGTAAGCTTCTACCAATCCGTCGATCCTGATCAGGTCGTCCGGCGGTGAATTCAACGCCCGTTTGTTTTGTAGATAACGTTCGGTCGCCTCCGCGAAAACGACCTTCCCCGCGGAATCGACAATAGCCAGCGCATTATCGTGGCCCGTACAGGCCAAGCCGATGTAGTTACGTTTCATAGATTGTCTCGCTCCGTCACATGATGCGTCTTCGATAAGGGTGCTCAACGGCCTGCGTAGACGGGCAGCCCCCGGGTGCTGTATCCCCCGTCGACGTCGATTACAGCGCCCGTGATAAGCCCCCCGGCCTCAGAAGCAAGGTAGGCGGCCAGTTTGCCGACGTCGGACGGTTCGCCTATACGGCCCAATGGATGATAGGTCTCGTAAAACGCGTAGCTGTTTTCGACGACATCCTCGGGCATCCCCATCGCCGCGAAGGCATTCGTCCGGATAAAGCCGGGGTTGATGGCATTCACGCGCACCCCGCCAGGCGCCCATTCGGCCGATAAGGCCTTGGTCATCTGCACGATGGCGCCTTTGATAATACCGTAAACAGGTAATCCCAATAGCTGTCTGTTCGCGACCGCGGAACCGATGTTGATAACGCATCCGCCCTTCTCACGCAGATACGGGTGGGCGGCACGCGCCAGCAGGAATGTATGGGTAATATTCGAGGTGAAAGCCTCTTCGATTTGCTCGTCAGAGAGAACATCGGCCGGCAACGCGCCACTGATGCTCAGCGCATTGTTTACCAGGACGTCCAGTCGTCCGAAATAGTCTATGGTCGATGTGACCAGATCCCGGGCGCCACCGCGCTGTTCCAAGTTGAACTCCACACCGAGCGCCTCCCCACCCAGCGCCTTGATATCTTCGGCCGCCTCCTTCGCATCCGCCGCCTGTCGGCTGGTGACAACCACGCTGAACCCTGATGTTGCCAGTTCGCGCGCGATACTCCGACCAATCCCTTTGGTCGAACCGGTCACAACTGCGACCTTGTTTCCATGTTCCTCAGTCATAATAGAACCTTCATCAAGAGCGCCCCGCCTGGGCGGTTCAAGGGACGGCGTCTTAGAACAGATACCTGAGCTCCCCGAGGAAATGTCGTCCGGCAAGAGGGAGATCGTTGGGTATCGACGCCGTGGGAATACCTGAAAGACTCGGCTCGCGCGCATTCGCATCGAACAGATTGCGAGCTATGAATGCGAGCTCCCAATTATCCTTGATATATTTGCGGCGCAGCACGACATCGACCAGGGTGTAATTGGCAACATCGGAGCGATTGTCACCTGGCGAGCGTTGCCGACCTGCCACATAATTGAGCTGTGGCGTAAACTGCCAGTTTGGCAGAAATGTCCACTGCGCCCGTAGATAGATCTGATGACCGGGAGCGTTGCCCGCATCCTGTCGCGCCCTTGTATCTTCGGATTTCTGGTAGGCGTAGTTCCCAAGTAGACGAAAGTTACGTGCAAGGCGCCATTCAGCCCCTAACTCCAGACCATAACCCTTCTGCCTGCCGGTATTCTGCGCTGTCGCGCCCGCGCCGCCAGGAACGAACTGTATGATGTCGCTCCAATTGTAACGAAAAAAGCTAAGATCGAGATCCAGGTCACCCGTATGGCGGTAGGAAAACGCCAACTCCAGGGTTTCTATGGTTTCCGGGTCTAGATTGGGATTACCGATCGCGGCCGGGTTGTTTTTTAGCCTCGCCTCGGCGAACGAAGGGGCCCGGAAGGCACGACCATAAAGCAGCTTGGTAGTCAGATCGTAGCTTGTGGACCACACGAGCGCAGCACGTGGATTTACCGTATCGCCGAAATCGGAATAATCGTCATAGCGAATACCTGCGGTGATCTCCCAATCGCTGGCAAAACTCCAGACATCCTGTATGAATGCGTAATAGTTATCTCGGCCATCCTCGGGAAGGAAAGTAAACGGACTATCGGAACGATCGGTGAGCGTGCCGTCAATGGGCGAAACCGTTCCATCAATCACGCCCGGACCGAAATTCTGCCGTGCTTTCACCTTAGTTATCTCGCTCACGGCAACGCCCGTACCTACCCGTATCCGGTGGCGCGGGAATCCAGTGTAGAAAGCTGATGTGTCAAAACGGTAATGGCGCTCGTCCACCCATGGGTTACCAATAAAACCATCGGTAAAAGTAACCAGTCCCACCGTGTTAACCGGGTCGACGTTGCCATCCGAACCGATCGGCAGGACGGTTCCCGGCGGAAACAATGTCGCGTTACGATCCACCCTCATGCTGGTTTGAAAAAAGCTCAACTGCGCCTGAATATCGATATTTTTGGAAAACTCGGCGTTGTGATAACCCAGGTCCAGGTTCCACCGGTCGCTGGAAAAGCGGTTGCCGGGATCGAGCGCCTGCGCGATACCCGCACCGTTTCCCCAGTTTTGCCGACGCTGAAAGCCCGTACGCAACCGCCAGGGGCCTCGGGCGACGTCCAGGCGCGCATCCAGATTATCGCGTTGCAGGTTGACCGGCCCGGGCGCCAACGATGCGTTGCTGCCAAATACCGCATCCAAAGCAGTTTGCCCATCGGCATCAATGGTTTCGCTCTGACCATCCGTGGCGTGGTACTCCAACGCCAGGGCCACCTCGAAGTCGCCCCAACGGGCGCCGTGCAACGCCCACGCGTCGCGCGTGTCGAAGCTTCCCGCGCGGCCACCGATTTCCGTACCCGCGATATCCTGACTGGTTTTGGTGATGATGTTGATCACCCCCGCGAAGGCATCAGCGCCGTAGATCGCTGACCCTGGTCCGCGTATCACCTCGACACGCGCGATATCCTCCACTGGCATACCACCCCATACCTGGGAGCGATTACCAAAATACAAATTGGTAATCGGGATGCCGTTTATCATTACCAGTACCTGGGGGTTGAAGTCCGAATAGATGCCCCGGATGGTGTAAATCGGACTGTAGCCGGTACTGCTCCTGGCCACATGCAGACCCGGGACCGTTTCCAGTATTTCATCCAGATCGGTTGCGCCTATCGCTTTTATATCCTCGGCTGTAACTACCGTCGTCACCGCGGGTGCTTTTTCGATGGGCTGCTGGCTTCCCGTTGCGATGCTGATCATCTCGGTATCGCCATAAAGCATTAGCAGCGCTTCCTCGTCGCGGTCGTCAGACGCCTGCGCCGTTACGGCCATTAACAGAAAACTGAACATCAATGGAACGGCGATTCCAGCTAAACGATACCCGGAGGTTTCACTCGGATTTATGCAAATACCCATTAATGATCCGATAAATTACTCACTGTTTGACTTCGTCCGTCTTCAACGAGGATTTCCACTTTCGCCGGGAACATCCCTTGTAATCTATCCGATCGCAACGAAATGGGAAGAATGCCCCCTCCGGCTTATTTAGCGCATCGGCATAACAGGGAAACATCCCCGCCGAAAAACACAACACCATAAAGTGGTAATACGCCTGACGGGTCAGACCCTGGTCGGCAGCCAACGCCGCCAGCAGCGCGGCGATATTCATTTTGAAGCGCCATCGGCCTTGCAGAAGCACCCGCTCGATATCGAATGCCAGCTTCACATAGGCTCCACTTCCAAACCCGAGCTCCTCGGCAAGCGCAAGCATCGGTTTGATGCGTTCATCCGCGTTGATCAGAGGCCGCCCATACCCGGCGATGCCGCGGCAACTCTTCAGTTCGGTTGCAACCACATCTTGTAGATCGGCACCTCGTTGCAACAACTCTCGCGCGCGAAACAAGAAGTCAATCGAGCGGACTACCGGGCGGCCGCCGTATATCGAGGCCTCCGACGCCATGGTTGCCGCACCTATCGCCAGCGCCGCGGTGCTTCTGGCGGTCCCGGCCAGCGCGGCGATTCGGTTGTTCCACAGGCGTGGGTCAGGGTAACTGGTACAGATTGTCCAGATGCCTTCGAATAATCTCAGTTGTTTGTCATCAAACGAGCGGCCGGTAATCCCGTACAGCAACAAGCCCATCCAACTGATGCCGTTGAGTTCATTGAACAGATCCTTGCCCCGGAACACAACGCGCTCACCGGGAAACCAGGCTCCCATCCCGGTCACCCATCGGTCCTCGTTATCGAGCAAGGTTTGCTCGCCGTTCATCGGCTAGCACGCCCGTCGCCACGGGGGACGGGCCCTGGGTCGTTGATCAGGTCGAGACCGTCCTTGAAAAAAGGATATTTTTTATAACCGTAGCCCTGTTGCTCCAACGCATGGGCCGCGGCTCCGGGTAGCCGTAGCAACAAACACAACATTTCGCCCTGCGGGGCATCAAAACCAAGATCGACCAGCGCGGCCGCTGTCACCCCGGTCATCGCCAGCGGCAAGCCGGCGGCACGTTCGAGTTCACCCCGGTGTTGCTGCAACCATGGTAGGTTGTCGCCGTCGCTGCGCACGGACAGATACTCCAAGCTCCGCCGAACCGGGGTGGCGCAGCTTACACCGCGAGGATCGAATCCCGGCGGATGCTCCGCCGGCGGCCACACGTCGGCTTGTTCCGCTTCAGGGGTGCGCGACAAGTGCCCTGTCCAGGTGTTCAGATCTCGCCCGCATGCCCGCCAGACATCCATGGCCAAGGCCACTTCGTGGGCACCTCCCGCCTGGCCCGCGCCCACGGCCAGCGTTGCCGCCAAACAGGCGGCGTGACTGGAACCGCCGACACCGGCGTTCATGGCAGCGCGGACACTGTGATCGCGCGGGCCCGGATTGGCGATCGCAACGGCGAGCCCCTCAAGCAGTCCCGCCTGACCAGCGCTCGGGGGTTCCAGTTTGAACAACAGGTACAGGTATTCCACCCAGCTGATCTTACCGAGCAGGTCTCCATACACGTCGAAGCCGGCGCAGTAACAGCTGGCGGCCGCAAATGGGTTGTCCGGTTCCGGCACTTCGTCCCAGATGCGGGTACGAATGGTTTCCTTGTCGCTACTCAACGCGGGCCTTCCAACACTTTCGCCCGCACACCCATTGGCGGCACTTCTTCCGGGTCGATACGCACGTCGATAAGGGTCGGACCCGGGCCGGCGATTATCGCCGCGATATCGATCTTTTGTAGGTCCTGCGGCGAATGAACGAGATAGGCTTTAGCGCCCAGCGCTTCGGCGTAGGCACAGTAGTCGATTTCAGGCAGCTCAAAGCCGACGGGCTCGGCCTTCGTCAGGCGCTGGCCGTGCTTGACCATGCCCAAGGCGCTGTCGTTGAGGACTACAAAAATCACCGGCAGGCGCTCCTGAATGGCGACGGTGATTTCCTGACCGTTCATCAACAGACTGCCGTCTCCGGTAATGCACACCACCGGCCCCCCGTGTTTACCCAAGGCCGTGCCAATCGCCGCACCCAGCGCCCAGCCCATGGCGGCGAAGTCCAGACTGGCACGAAACAATCCGGCATTGGTACGGCGTTTCCCCCCCATGCGCCGATCGCGCGGATGCAGATAATGGATCGCCCATGCGACGCTGTTCCCGGTGTCAGCCAGGAAACAGGTGTTCGCCGGAAACAGACGCGTCAGCTCCCGCATGAGACGTTGGGGCTTGATGGGGGCGGTGTCGTCATAACACTTGCTTTCGGCGTCAAGCTCGAAACGCGGTTTTGGCTCTGCCCACGCCCGTGATCCGGCGCCACCAGGCCACGGCAGGCCGCCCATGCGCCTGGCATTAACAGACGCCTGCCCTATGCCTGTCGCGGCGCGGGCGTGCAGCTCTTCGATCACATATTGAAAAATATTGTTGATCCGTCCAAGGACGTGCAGCCTGGCCATGGGCGAGCCGGAGAAATTCCCTTCTATCGAGTCGACGTGTATCAAGCGGTTGTTGAGTAACGCGCCGCCGTCCCAACCGTTACTTGCCCATTCGCCAAGGCGGGTTCCAATGACCACGACGGTATCGACGTCCGGCTCTAATAGCGCCGCCCGGGCGCCCTGATGGCCGGCAAAGCCGAATACTCCGCGAAACAGGGGGTGATTGGCATTGACCAGGCCCTTGCCCTGCGGCGTTGTGACAATAACCGCGTTGATAGCCACCGCCAGCTCGAGAATCGTGCCGATGGCCTCACTACAACCTCCACCGACAACCAATACCACCTTGGTGGCGTCGGCGACATAGTTGCACAAAGTCGCCACGGCGGCGATATCCACCAACGAAGGTTGATGCAGGAGTGCCTCAAGATCATAGGAACGCTTCGCTACCGGGGCCGGTTTACGCAGGAGGTCAACGGGGATGCTCAGATGAGCCGGACCACGCTCGGCTTGACAGGCGGCGCGAACCGCCGAGGCCAGTTTGTGTTCGAACTGATCGACATGCGAAACCAGAGTATTGTAACGCGTGCAGTACTGAAACATGCCTACGGTATTGACCCCGGTACAGGAAGAGTCCTGAAACGCATCCCGGCCGAAGTTCGTCATCGCCGTCTGCGCGGTGATGACCAGCAGCGGAACGTGGTTCGCATAAGCGCTGGAGATACCGGTAATCAGGTTGGTGGCGCCCGGACCGGTGGTGGCGCAACAGACGCCGAGCGTACCGGTCTGGCGCGCATAGCCGTCAGCCATGAACGCGGCGCCGCTCTCATGGCGAGCGACCACCGCTCGCGGGCCACCGCGCCGCTCACTGCGAGCCAGCGCATTGTATAGCGGCTCTATCGCGCCACCGGGAACGCCGAACACGAAGCCCGCGCCCAAGTCTTCGAGATAGCCCACCAGCAGGTCGCCGATCTCTGGCCCGCACTCCTTTTTATTTGGATACCGATCGAGGGAAAGAGTGGAGTGCTGGGGAGTCTCTACGCTCATAAGTCCTTAATTCAACTGCCTATCCCAGTCGTCCATCTTTCCCTGGACTCTTGTCACGGCGAAGTGTCACTTGACGCCATTGTAATAATTATCACATCGTATTCTACGTTTATATCGCTTTATTCGATTTTGGTCAAATCTGACCAGACTAGAGTTCGTCGGCCAGGTCGTTGGGACACGCGCCCGAGATATTCCGCCCTCCGCCTCGCGTACGATCGGCAAGAACTCATGCTGTCAGAGATCTAGCGGCTGCCGATAAACTTACGCCACCGGCGCCTGCGCTAGGGTGGCGCTGGACGGCTATTTTTTACCCGACGCCGACACCGGTATGGCGTCGATGTGTTCACGCACTATCACCTCAAGCACGTCGAAAGGAATCGGTTTTTGAAAAAGCCGCAGACCGGTGACCGGTGTGCCTCGAGCCCTTATTTCCTCCTCTGTCAACGCGCTGACAACCAGAATCAGGCATTTTTTCAGCTCAGGCATACCTTTCAGGGCTTTGATCATCTGAAATCCATCCATCCCCGGCATCATCAAGTCGGTGATAACAACGTCGGGCAGGTACCGGCCTATCTGGATCAGGCCCTCGAACCCGTCCCTCGCGCACACCAGCTGGATGGGTAGTTCGCGCGCTGCAAACTGCGCCTGATAAAGCTTGAGCAGGCCCTCATCGTCCTCTACCACCACCGCCGTCACCCGGTCATCGGATGGGGACTCGTCAACTGCAGCATGTTGCTGATTCAACAAGTAATCCACGGAACGCCGGGTGATTCGTCGGTGCCCGCCGCCGGTTTTCCAGGCACGCAACAAGCCACTTTCGGTCCATAGCTGAACGGTGCTGAGCGCCACGCCCAGCAACTTCGCCGCCTCGCTGCTGGTCAGGAATTCGCTGTTTTTCGCTGTCATTTCTTCTACCCCCCTCTGGGAGCATCATAAGACAGGGATTCTCATCCTTCCAAGGCTTTATGGATTTTTCTCGCCACCGCGCGCAACGGGACGATGTCGTCCACGCAGCCGCGTGACACCGCCTCGCCCGGCATACCCCAAACGACACTGGTTTTCTCATCCTGCGCGATGGTATGGGCGCCAGCCTGTTTCATCTCCAGCATTCCTCTGGCGCCGTCATCGCCCATACCGGTCAAAATGACGCCTATCGCATTGGGGCCGATGTTCTGCGCCACGGAACGAAACATGACATCGACGCTAGGCCGGTGACGATTAACCGCCGGTCCGTCACTGAGCTTGCAGCGAAACCGTGCCCCATCGCGGACAACCAGAAGATGTCGGTTACCAGGCGCGATGTATACATGGCCCGGCACGATCTGTTCACCATCCCTGGCCTCGCTGACAGTCATCGGCGAACAGCGGTTCATCCGCTCGGAGAACGGTTTACTGAATGCCTCCGGGATATGCTGTGTTATTACCATAGCCGGGCTATCGGCTGGCATCACTTCGAGGACTTCCCGAATGGCCTCCGTACCACCGGTTGAAGCTCCTAAGGCGATAAGTTTGTCGGTCGTCCGGTAGTGCCTCGTCTTGATCGCCGGCAGGACAGCGTCGGCGCTCTGCCGCTCGCTTATGGTGGTCAACGCACGCACCCGCGCTTTGGCAGCCGCCCTAACCTTGGCTATCACTTCATCAGCGTAATGACTAAAGGTGTGCGCAATGTCCACCGTAGGCTTGGCGATCACGTCGACAGCACCCAGCTCCAGAGCATCAAGCGTAATTTCGCTACCCTTCTGCGTCAGGGTAGATACCATCACCACCGGCATTGGGCGCAATCGCATCAGATTGCGTAAAAAGGTCACCCCGTCCATGCGTGGCATTTCCACATCCAGGGTCAGCACATCTGGCTTGAGCTGCTTTATCTTCTCACGCGCCACCAATGGGTCCTGGGCCGTACCCACAACCTGAATGTCAGGGTCCTGCTCGAGCATTTCCGTGAGCATAGAGCGGATCAACGCCGAGTCGTCCACCACCAGCACGCGGATTCTGTTGTTCTGCCTGGCTTGTGTCGATTGCAACATACAGTAGGTTTCCTAGAACAGCTCGATGACGCCTTCGATATGGGTATGTGTAATTTCCTGCTGGTAGGCCTGTTCCTGCTTGATGACCTCCTTATTACCCATCTTCTTGACTCTCACTTTGCCCGAGGCCGGAAAATACACCACGCGTCGCGGCCAGGTGCCGCCCAAATCCTCGCCGCTGATGTCGAAACCCTCATTGTGCAGGTAATCCTTCACGAAACGAATATTCTTGCCGCCGATATCGGTGCTCATGTTCGCCAGTACGCGGCCGCCGCCGGTGAGCTTTACTTCGAGATTTTCGCGCCGACCTCCGGCCTTGATAATTTCGTTGATAAGCTGCTCCATGGCAAAAGAACCATAGCGCGCGGCCTCGGTCAGGTCACCAGCGTGTACCTCGGAGTTCTTACCGGCTTCCGGCAACATAAAATGATTCATACCGCCGATGCCGAATATACGATCGCGGATACAGGCCGATACGCAGGAGCCCAATGAGGTAATCACCGCTTCGTCGGACCGGGTGACGTAAAATTCGCCCGGCAGTATTTTTGCCGCGAAGTGGCGCAGCGAGTTATCCCAGTAACGGCGGATATGCTCGAACCCCCTCAACGCCGAGGGCTGTATATGGCCTTCAGGCGCCTTGACCAAACCTCTCATCGTCGACCTCGCTCAGCCCAGCTTACGGTACATTGTTTGACCGATCAGCTCGAAACGATCGGACAATTTATGCATGTTCTCAGAGTGCCCGATGAACAGATAGCCGCCGGTGTGTAGAATGTCGGCATAACGGTCGAACAGTTTCCGCTGGGTCGCCTTATCGAAGTAGATCACCACGTTGCGGCAGAAAATCAAATCGAAACTGCCCGTCATGGGCCAATCCTGCATCAGATTGAGTTGCTTGAAAGTAATCAGTGACTGCAAGGCAGGATCGACCCGCACCTGTTCTCCCGCGCCCGCCCCAACCGAGTGGAACCACTTATCGGCGCGCCTGCGTGGCATGCCCTCAATCCGTTGCGCTGCATAGCGTCCGCGCCTGGCCGATTCAACCACATTGGAATCCAGATCCGTAGCCAGAATTTTCAGATCCCAGTTTTGCAGCGACGGCATCGTCTCCTTGACCGTCATGGCGATCGAATACGGCTCCTCTCCGGTGGAACACCCGGCCGACCAGAACCGGATGCGGCGATCGGCGACATGTCGCCGCATGGTCTCCGGCAACACCGTTTTCGCCAGATAGTCAAAATGATGTGGCTCGCGGAAAAATGCCGTCAGATTGGTCGTCAGGGCGTTGATGAACTGGACCAGTTCAGGCCCGGCATCCGGCGACTCCAGGTACTCCAGGTAAGTGGAAAAATCACAAAACCGATGGGCACGCAGCCGCCGTGAAAGCCGACCGTAAACCAGGTCCCGCTTGCCTTCGTTAAGCGAAATTCCAGCCTGCTCGTATAATTTTTTCCGCACCGACTGAAAATCGCGGTCGGTAAAATGGAATTCGCGCTCTCGGTCTGTTTCTGATTTGGCCAACATACGAATCACTGCTTCCCATGCGGGGTGTGGCCCCGGAAAATCACAACCGCCACGTTCGCAGATGCCTTGCCGCGGCGTCGCACGTGCCGATACAAAAGCCCGCAGCCGTAAGAAGCCAGGGCGGAGTACGACGTCCGCCCTGGGATACTCAGGTTAGAATTCCTGCCATTCGTCCGCGTCGCCTTTGACTTCAGCGGCGCGCCGCTGCCGAGCCGGCCTGGCGGCCGGGGCCCGCGCGCCCGCCGCGACAGGAGCCGGCGCCGCACCGGCGGCCACTGGCTTGACCTGCCCTTCGTCCTCACCGACGTTGAAGAAGCCCATGAGACTCAACATGCCCTGCGCCTGTTCGTCCATCGACTCACTGGCCGCAGCTGCTTCTTCCACCAGCGCCGCATTCTGTTGGGTAACCTCGTCCAGTTGAGTCACGGCCTTGTTGACCTGATCGATACCGGCGGACTGTTCTTCGCTGGCGGCGGCGATCTCGGCGATGATATCGGACACCTTCTTGACCGAATTAACGATTTCCTCCAGCGTCTTACCCGATTCGTCCACCAAGCGACTACCTTCGTCAACTTTGTCGACGCTGTCCTTGATCAGGTTCTTGATTTCCTTGGCTGCGCCCGCGCTACGCTGGGCCAGGTTACGGACTTCGGCGGCCACAACCGCGAAACCCCGACCCTGTTCCCCCGCGCGCGCCGCTTCCACGGCGGCATTCAGAGCCAACAGGTTGGTTTGGAAAGCAATCTCGTCGATCACGCCGATGATGTCGGCGATCTCTTTACTGGAGTCATTAATCGCCGCCATGGCCGAAACCGCCTTGCCGACCACGTCGCCGCCCTTCTCGGCCTGCTCGCGAGCCCCTGCGGCCAATTGATTGGCCTGGCGGGCATTATCCGCGTTCTGACGTACGGTGCTGGTCATCTGTTCCATGCTGGATGCGGTTTCTTCCAGACTGGAGGCCATCTCCTCGGTACGCTGACTGAGGTCGGCGTTGCCGCGCGAGAGTTCACCGGCGGAACTGCCGATGCTGTCGGCGCTGTTACGGATGTCCGCGACGATCCGCCTTAAATCGCTGATAGTCCCGTTGATGGAATCCTTCAACAAAGCGAAATCGCCGCTGTAATCGCCCTGCATAACCTCAGAAAGGTCTCCCCTGGACATCAGGTCCATCATTCGGGTCGTCTCTTTGAGCACGGTCTCGACAGTCTGCTGCAATTGTTTTTCCGCAGAAATATCGGTGGCGTACTTCACCACCTTATAAGGTTTCTGGTTCAAGTCCAGGATCGGATTATAGGAAGCCTGAATCCAAACCTCTCTGCCACCTTTACCAATGCGTTTGTACTCTCCGGTATCGAATTCGGCCCGGTTGAGTTTCTCCCAGAACATCTTATATTCCGCCGACGCCGCGTAACCGGGTTCAGCAAACATACTGTGGTGCCTACCCTGAATCTCGTCCAGACTGTAACCCATCGTGGCCAGGAAATTTTCATTGGCGTTGATAATCGTACCGTCCATATTGAATTCGATCACCGCCTGCGATTTACTGATGGCCGCGATCTGCCCTGAGTAATCAGCGTTCAGCAATTTCTGTTCGGTCACCTCGCTTGCATATTTAACGACTTTGAAGGGCTTGCCATTGACATCGAGGATCGGGTTATAGGAGGCCTGTATCCAGATTTCCCTCCCCCCCTTGGCGATGCGCTTGTACTCACCGGCGTCGAACTCTCCCCGGTTTAATTTTCCCCATAATTCCCGGTACTCGCTGGAGGCGGCGTAAGCGGCCGGGACAAATAGACTATGATGCTTACCCTTGATTTCCTCCAGCGAGTAACCCATGGTAGCAAGAAAATTCTCATTGGCATCGACAATCGTACCGTCCATCTCGAATTCAATGACGGCTTGCGACTTGCTGATGGCGCTGATCTGGCCGCCGAAATCCAAGGCGTTACGCCGATCCTGGGTAACATCAGCCCACTCAAGATTGTTCCCCACGTAATTGCCCTCGGCGTCGAAAATTCCCGTGACATTCAAACTCACCGTGAGAGGACCCAGCTGAATGTCGGTCTCGTAGGGAAGGTTGGACGGGTCGGCGAGCAACTGGCGCTGGTGCGCCGGGTTCTTATGGAACACGTCGATACAGGTGCCTAGGAGCTTTTCTTCGTCCGCAGAAAACCCGGGATACAACTGTTTCAATATCTGTTCATGGGTTTTCAACAATTCGAGCGTAGACTGATTCACATAGGTGATTTTCAGATCGCGATCGATCATCATCATCGCCGTTCGAGTACTGTGGATCGCTCCCTGCAGGCGCGCCACGTCATTTTCCTTGGCCCGTTGCCCGGTAACGTCCGACCACTCCAGGGTATTACCGACGTATTCGCCTGCGTCATCTATAATGGCGGTGACGTTCAGCGAGAATTTCAACGGTCCGACGCTGATATCCGTTTGATAAGGCAAATTGGATGGATCGGAAAGCAGCTGACGCTGGTGGCGTGGATTGGAATGAAACTGATCGATACAGGAGCCAACCAGCTCATCCGCGTTGAACCCCGGGAATACCTCACGCAACGTCGCCTCGTGTTTCTGCAACAGCGTCTGTGTCGCCGCATTAACGTAAGTGACGGTGAAATCCCTGTCCACCATCATGATGGCGGTCATCGCCCCCCCGATGGCTCCGCGCAATCTGGCGAGTTCCGCCAAGGCGCTGTCTTCGACACCCTGCTGTACTACCTTTGTGTTCGTGACCATATCCGTCTCCATTGTTCCAGCTTTAATCATTACCGCAGTGACTTCAGTCAAAGTCTCGGTCCAAGCGTGTCGTACATCATCGGTCCAGGCATCTCCCGCAAACTCCGCCATCACATCCAGCAGGGTTGCGGACACCGCAGCATAATGTTCGACTTGCGTACCGTAGCCCCGGTGCCTGCGTCCCAAGTCCGTCAAAGCTTTCTCCAGCTTGTCCGGTCTGCGTAGACTATTGACCACCAATTTCAGGGCGGCCAGCAACTTCTTCCGCTGATCGTCCATATCCGAATCTTCAAACAGCGGTTTCACGGCGGGAAAGCGCGCGAACAACTCGTCGTAGAAGCGTGCAACCAGATCCTCTGACCGTGCAGAGAGCAGCGCAAAGGAATTTTCCAGCAGCGCGATTCGCGCCTCGGTCGCCGCCTGTTGCGGTGTATTTTTCGTATCCGACGCCCGCCTGGAACTCTTCTTTCTACGGTTCGTAGTGGTCCGTCTTTCCAGACCCTTGAGTTCCGGTGAATCCGTCCCCCGAGGTTTCTTGGCTGTTCGCGTAGTCATAATCTATCCTGCCCATGCCAGTCCGCTGAGTATCCATATAACGAGGGAATAAGCTTCCCCAGACCCTTTCCGTGCCGTACCATCCCCGCGATGACTCTTCTCGTCAATCCACGCTGGCTCACTCATCTGCGTCCCCTTCCAACATTTGCTTGAAGAACCCCGTGGTAGACATGCGAATTTCATCTAATCCAGAGCGCCGTTTATATCAGCCAGCTCGCGGCTATTCAGCAGATGATCGATATCGAGCAGGATCACCATCTTCTCCTGAACCGTCGCAATGGAGCTTACGGATTCCGCCACCAACGAATTACCGTTACTCTGAATCTGTCTCAGATCCTCTTCCTGAATGTTGTACACGTCCGATACCGCGTCGACCACGATTCCCATTATGCATTCGTTATCCTCGCCCCGGACGCGCAGCACGATGACGACCGTGGTAGGCCCGTATTCCAGTTTTTCCATACAAAACCGGCTACGCAGATCGACGATAGGCACGATGGCGCCACGTAGGTTGATAACCCCTTGCATATAGTCCGGGGTATTGGGGATAGGCGTTACTTTATCCCAGCCCTTGATTTCCTGGACGCGCAGGATGTCAACACCATATTCCTCGCCGGCCAGCATAAAGGTGAGGTACTGGTTATCATCAGTCATCCCGATTTGGGTGGTGGCAGTTATTACTTCCTGTTCTTCCTGTACTGCTTTCATACCGTTCACCTCATGCAGCGCGTTCACGATTCCGGGGCGGCTGAGAAGCCGGACCGCGGTTGCTCATACTGATCAAACCACCGACATCGAGAATCAACGCAACCATGCCGTCGCCGAGTATGGTGGCTCCGGACAAACCCGCTACGCGCCGGAAATTTGTCTCCAGACTCTTGATTACGACTTGCTGCTGCCCGAGCAGCTCGTCGACCAATATGCCGACTTTCCGACCGTCGTGCTCCACTATGACCAGGAGGGCGTCCTGCAAGCTGGTATTACTTGGCTGCAGGTCGAACAGCTCGTACAAGCGCACGATCGGTACATAGTCGTCGCGCAGCCGATACATCTCGACACTGCCCGCGATCGCGTTTACCTTGTTCACGTCTATCTGCAGGGATTCGACGATGGAGACTAAGGGTATGATGAATATCTCATCGCTGACTTTGAGCAGTTGTCCGTCGAGAATAGCCAGCGTGAGCGGCAAACGGATGGTGAACTTAGATCCCTGATCCCGTTCCGATCGGACTTCGATGCTACCCCCTAAATCCTTGATATTGCGGCGCACCACGTCCATCCCCACCCCACGCCCGGAAACGTCGCTGACCGTTTCCGCCGTTGAAAATCCCGGCTCGAATATCAACTGCAGCGTCTCCTCATGGGACAGCGTTTCGCCCTCCCCGACCAGCCCACGCTGCCGCGCTTTGGAAAGTATTTTATCCGTCGGCAATCCGCCGCCGTCGTCGGAAATCTCGATAATGATATGTCCGCCCTGATGATAGGCGTTCAGGTGTACGACACCGGTCTCGGGCTTTCCTTTGGCCGCGCGCTCGTCGGGCATCTCGATACCGTGATCGAGCGAGTTACGCACCAGATGTACGAGCGGATCACCGATCTTTTCCATCACTGTCTTATCCAGTTCCGTGCTTTCGCCGGAAATCTTTAGATCGATTTTCTTGCCCAGCTTGGCAGACAGATCGTGCACCAACCGCGGGAAGCGATTAAAAGAGAAGCTGATAGGCAACATGCGGATACGCATGACGCTTTCCTGAAGATCACGGGTGTTACGTTCCAATTGGCTGAGCCCATCGCGTAGCTTTTCGATCATGCCGGAATCGAACTCTTCGACTTCGGTACCGAATTGCCCCAGCATGGACTGGGTGATCACCAGCTCACCCACCATATTGATAATCTCGTCAATTTTATTAATGCTGACGCGGATTGAAGTATCGGCCGCGGCCGTGGTTCGACGATCCGTCTTGCGCCGATCGTCACCGGAACGGCGATCCTCATCGGACCCACCTGCCAGCGGTGCCGCGGCGGGCGCCTTCGGCGTGTCGGCCGACTGCGGCAGCGGGCTTTCTTGTCTGGCACCGAGCGCCTCGACAACCAGGTCGCAGTCGCCATCGACCCATTCGAAAATCTCGTCGATCTGCTCACGGGAAATGTCGCCGGAAAGGGTAATGGTCCAGGCCAAATAACAGGTTTCTGCATCGTAGACCTCAGCGCGCGGTACCGCCGAGGTATCCACTTCCACCGTCATCTCGCCCAAGGCGGCGAGTTCACGGAACATGCGTACCGGGTCATTTCCCGTTTTCAGCAGATCCGGATAAGGGCGGAATTGGATACGCCAGGCACTCCGGCTGTCGGCCTCCGTCTGTGATGAAACTGGTGATCGCCCGACCTCGCCATCGAGCAGGCCTTCCAATTGCGCCTGCATGGTCGCCGCGCGATCGGGGTCGAACTCTCTGCCGTCGCGTGCGGCCTCCAACATGTCGCGCAATACATCGCCGGACTGCAATAACAGGGTCAGCGCCGGTTTGCTGACGCTGCGTTCGCCCTCGCGCATTTCATCCAGCAGGGTTTCCATCACATGGGTAAAACTGGCGATGGCGGTGAACCCGAAGGTCCCACTCCCCCCCTTGATGGAATGTGCCGCGCGGAAGATCAGATGGATCAGCTCAGGATCGTCGGAACCTTGGCTCAGACCCAGCAACGCGGATTCCATGAGGTCAAGCCCCTCGAAACTTTCTTCAAAGAAGACCTGGTGGAACTGGCTGATGTCGATACTCATCGCGCTTACCCTAGCACTCGTTTGACCGTCGCCAGCAGCTGATCGGGATTGAACGGTTTAACAATCCATCCCGTGGCGCCGGCCGATTTGCCTTCCTGCTTTTTGTCCGCGCTGGACTCGGTGGTCAGCATCAGCAATGGAGTAAACTTGTACGCGGGAAGCGTTCGGAGTTGCTTGATCAGCGTGATACCGTCCATCTTCGGCATGTTGACGTCGGATATGACCAGACTGAATTTAGCCTTTTTGGCCAGCTCCAATGCCTGTGCGCCATCCGCCGCCTCGGTGACTTCATGACCCGCCTGCTTGAGCGTGAAACTCACCATCTGGCGCATTGAATTGGAGTCATCGACTGCCAGTATTGTTGCCATATCGTCCAACCCTCACTCAAAACAATCCAAAATTCGATCCTTGAGCCTCAAGCCTCGGCCGTGAGTGCAAGACACTCGGTCATCCCCAGCAGCGCCACGGATTCCTTCAGCTGGGGGGTAACCCCATGCCAGCGCAACCTGTTACCCGCCTCTGACAGCGCACGCTGAACGACCAGCAAGGCCTGGATCCCCGCGGTGTCAATACGCGCCACCGAGGCCGCATCCAAGCTGACGTCACCGCCTCGGTCGATCCGGTCTAGGAGCAAGCGAAAATATTCGAACGCTTCAGCAATGCAAAATTCTTCAGGTAATTCAATATGTTGATTGTTGTATTCATTATCCTGCCCATCCTCGTCCATGCCTTGCTCCCTGTCGCTATCCGCTCAAATTTATCGATTTAATCAATTTCGTCGTTTTTTGCTTTTAGCGTCACCGCGTCCTTTTGCTTGAGACAATCTTTTTTCCACCCCCTCTGGGTGGCCCAGCGACCTACCGCCAATCGACCGGTGAACCCACCTTTCACCTGCCTCCGGGACGCTGGAAAAACCAGCCGGTGTGATCTTAGGCGCCGATACGCCTTGCCGTGGCAACAGGCCAGCAGGCTTTTGGGATGGGGTCCGTGGCCGGACAGAGGAGCGCGGCGAACCGGCTTCTCATGGGCGTCATGAGTGGTTACCGGATCAGGTAATTTCGGTGTAAATCAGGATAAGAACGTTGCCGACACCGCAGGGTAGGACACCCCACGACCGCCGATCGGGTTCAGGTGGACTACAAGCGAAGTTCGGCCGACTTATGGCCTGCGCCGTCCTCGGCTACGGCTGGCTACATTTGGTGGTGAACCGGCTGAGTCGCGTTGGGAGGCCTTACCTGCATTCTCGATTGGAAACGCAACGGGGCGACTGGAACAGCGCCTGCCGCGACTCCATGACCAATGGCAAGTGCACCGAAAATTCGGTGCCATCTACGGCCGCGGAGCGAACACGGATCTGGCCACCATGGGCGTGGACAATCTCGTTGGCGATATACAAACCCAGCCCCAAACCGTCGCTATTTCCGCGCTGGGCATCTTTCGTGCGGCGAAAAGGACTGAACAGCTGTGCCTGCTCTTGCTCGGGCACCGGCGGGCCGAAGTTGTGCACCTTGATGATGGCGCAATCATCCCGGTCGGCGACGGAAATCCGGATCGGCTTGCTCGTATCGCCATGCTGCAGCGCGTTACCGAGGAGGTTGTAGATGACCTGATCGATGCGCTGACGATCCCAGCGCCCGATCAGAGCACCCTCGGCCTCGGAGCGAAACTGGGCGCGCGGATGGGTCACTGCCAGGTCGGTTATGGCCTGGCGCGCGGCGTCACACAGATCCATGTCCTGCGGATGCAGCGGGATGCCACCCCCAAGCCGGCTGCGGGTAAAATCCAGCAATTGGGAAATCATGTTGCTCATCTGCGCGGCACTGTGTTCGATACGCCCGGCCAGCTCGGAGATTGCGGGGTCCGCGGTATCTTTGGCAAGCAAAACCTGCGCGCTGATCTTCACCACCTGCAACGGACTGCGTAGATCGTGACCGACAATGCCGAGCAGCCGTTCGCGGAACAAGGCGGCCTGGTCCAGGCGCGACTTTTCCAGCGCGACGGCGACCTGATCGGCCATCGCGGACAGGAACCATTCCTCTTCTTCAAAGCTACAACCATTGTCCTGCCGCACCAGGCCCAGAACGCCGAATACTTTCCCCGAAACCACCAATGGCACCGCCAGAAAATCACCCAGCCGATTCCCCAGCAGGGCCTCAAGCTGCACGTCCAGCGGCTCGGCGTCGACGCAGGTGCGCGCCTTCAGGCCCTCGGCGGCGCAGCCGTACTCAGCCTGCAAGGACCAGCGACCGTCTTCGTCGCAGCAAAACAGCGCGCTTTGGGAGGCGCCCAGCAGGTCCGCGGCTCGCGTCACCGCCAAGCTGAGCACGCCCTCCATCGACAAGGCGGAGGTCAGCGCGCGCGAGACTTCCGTCAGCGCCCGAAAACGGCGTAGACGTTGCGCGTCGCGCTCGAGGACCGCATGCATATCCTCAAAGCTCATGTCACCGTGACTCCATCTACACTGATCTGGAACTGCCGCACCGCCAGATCGTGGGCAATGCCGCGGGCTTTGGCTATGTGAAGGGTACGCCGCGAACCATGCTCGTCGATCTCCAGGCCCAGCACCACCACCGCGTCGGCAATGGCGCTGAAGCGCATATCGACAGCGGTCTCTTGCGATGTCTCGTAGGTCAATATACTGGTTACCCCATTGACCACGAAATGTTGCACCAGGGCGTACAGATAGCCACGCAGTCGATTCATATCGCTGGTGGCGTTCATGAGATCACCGACGGCGTCGATGACAATGCGCTTGATATTGTGTTCATTTACTTTGCGAAATATACCGACGAGGATACTGTCGATTTGCAATTCCACCGCTGAGTGGTACGCGAGGTGCAGTCCCCGCTCGCGCAGGGAGTCGAACCCCTTGCCCAAGTTCTCGAAGGCGCGCGCAAGCTGGGTGGGATTTTCCTGGAAATTGAGGTACAGACTGGGCTCGCCCGCGAGCACACCGTTGATCGCAAACTGCAGACCGAAGGTCGTCTTCCCGGCGCCGCTGCGCCCCTCCACAACGACGGTGCTACCGCGCCAGAAGCCACCGCCGATCAGATCGTCGAAGCCCGGGATGCCGGTCGGCACGCGCGACTGTTCGCGCTGATAGATCACGGCGTCACGGGGGCTCACCAGGCGGGGAAAGACATCGAGTCCGTCGTCGGTGATACGAAAGGCATGCAGCCCTTCGGCGTAGGAACTGCCGCGCAGCTTCAGCACGCGCAAATAGCGCTCATCGCGCGTCCCGTGTTTCCTGCGCGCCAGCTCGACCATGCCGTCGGCCACGGCGAACTCGGGAAACACCGGGATCTGATCCTCGCTGTATTCACCCACCAGAAACGCGGTGGTTTCGTACGCGCTGAGGATACCGGAGACTTCATATAACATCCGTCGCATGTCCGGCATGGAAGTGGTCAGATCGTGGATCGCCTTGAACGAGTCGATAACGATCATCTTCGGCGACGTTGTCTGGATAACGTCCTTGAGTTTCGGGATCAGAGCCCCGGGCCCGTGCTCGGCCAGCTCCTCTCCCAGCGAGTCGTAGATCACCGCGCCGGCCAGGAGGGACTCGTCATAGAAACTGAATTGCTGGAGATAACGAACGACTTTTTCCAGCGGCTCGGAAAGCGTGCTAAGAAACACAACCGGCCGAGCGTCTTCCTCGGCGTTGGCGAACATCATGCGCTCGGCCAGAATCGTTTTGCCGGAACCCGGCTCACCCATGAGAATGTTGATCGAATTGGCGGGGAAGCCCCCGCCCAAAATTTGGTCGAGCTCGCGGTTGCCGGTTTTGATCCGAGGCAGCTCCGCGGCGTCCGCCGATTCATCGAACTGCGGGTGATCTTCGCCGGGTGTATCCATGATAGATCCTCAGGTGGTGGGTTGACGGGCGGCAAATACCCCCCTGATGGTGTCCATGTAACGCTGTTCGGCCAGGGGCTTTTTCATAAAGGCGTCAGCGCCGGCTTCGCGGGCCCGAGCAGTCGCGGCCAGCATGCTGCACACCAATACGGGGACATGGCTGGTTTTGGAACCGGCTTTCAAGTGGCTGCACAATGCCAGCCCGTCGAGCTTCGGCACCAGGATCTCCGTGACCACCAGGTCGGGAACAAGTGCCTCGGCAAGCGCCAGGCCAGCATGGCCGTCGGTGGCGTAATCCACCGAGAACCCTCCGCGGGTGAGAAAATTCAGCTGCAACTCGCGCACATGAGGATCCCGCTCGACCACCAGTACGGACCGCCCCTGCGGCACAGCAGTCGGCTGCGAAACTCGGGAAGGAGCAGACGGCTTAGAAAAGTCGCTCATTGGCGGTCATCATTCATCTATAGCTCTGGCATCTATCGCCTGGGGCTGACCGGCTAAATTCTAAGAAGGCATACGCGACCGCGAATACCAAAATGCCACACTAGCATGAGGGCAATCTCAAGTCAATGTCACCCCCCGAACCGTGCCCGTCCACTCGGTTATTTCACCTCGCACGACTCGCTGCAAGCTCAACGCAGTGTCCTTACGACAAGGCTCACTAACGGCAAGAGTCCAAGCACTGACACTACCGTAGCTCCAACCGGCAGATCGGCACTGTAGGCTACCCATAAGCCGGCGATGGCACCGAGCAAGCCCAGCCCCCACCCCATGAACAAGCTGGTCAATAACGATCGAGCCAACAACGACGCGCTGAATGCCGGGATAATCAAGAATGCGAATACCAGCAATACGCCGGCCACGTTGACCGCAAGGGTAATGATCACCGCGAACGAGGCGAAAAACAGGAACTCCCAGAGAAAGCTCGGCTGGCGTTTGGCTTGTTCGCTAAATGACAGTGGCAAAAAACGCTTGCGGTAAACCAAGTGTAACACGGCAAGCAACGCCGTCACCCCGGCAACGAGTGCGATCTCCTGCCAACGCACCCAGAGGATATTGCCATTGAACAAGGATTTGAGTTCCTCCATGCCCTGACTGGAGCGGCTGAGGATCACAATGGACAAGGCGGTGGCCACCACATAGACACAGCCGATCACGACTTCGCGCGTCGTCTTGCCCGGCAGTCGCCGCAAGCCCGCAAAGGCGAACGCCGCGGCCAGGGTGGCCGCAAACGCGTATGCCTGCGCGGTCAGGCCATGGGGCTCCTCTCCGAGCAAAAAGGCCAGGCTGACCCCCAGTGCCGCCACCTGGGCCAGCGCCAGATCGACGAAGATGATGCCTCGCGCCAGCACGTGCAGCCCCAGATAGGTATGGCTTATGACCATCAAGGCGCTCATGACAAAGGCCGGCAACAAGATCATCCCGGCGTCCATGTCACGGACCTCCCGGGTTGTTAAGCGCCTTCACAATGGCATCGAATAGATCGAAATAGCTATTGATGTCAGGCTGTGCGCCGACGGACTGAGGCAGTACGGCCACGCGGATACCGGTCTGTTCGTGCAGATAGATCGCCGAGCGACGCTCGTAATACGGTTCCATGATGAGAAGGCCGATGCCGTCGTTTCGGATACGGGTTATCAGTGCGCTCAGCGACGCCGCACTGGGGGCGATACCGGGCTTGGGTTCCACCTCATCGACGATACGAAAACCGAAGGCATCGGCCAGATAGACAAAGGACTTGTGATAGGCGATGACGGGTTTGTCGCGCAGGGGTTCCAGCGCGGCCCGCCAGGCCGGCAGCTTGGCCTCCATGGTTTGCCCGAATGCCTTGAGGCGCTGTTGGTAATCACCCTCATGGGCCGGATCCAGCTCCCCCATGCGGGTGGCGATGGCCTGCGCCATGCGCAACCCGTTACGCGGATCCAGCCAGTAGTGCGGATTGCCCTTGGCGTGCACATCCCCCATGGCGCGGGACACCGGACCATCGACTTTACCGAGCAGTGATACGGCCGTGGAGAGATCCAGGTAACCCGGGCTGCCGGGCTGGACCCGGGCATTACGCGCCGCTTGCAGCAAGGGTGGCAACCAGCCGATCTCCATGTCGGCACCGATCACCAGCAACAGATCCGCCCGGGAAACCTTGTGGATCATGCTGGGCTTGGCGGCAGCGAAGTGGGGATCACGGGTGCCGGGCGTCAGACTCTCTACCTGTACCCGCGCGCCACCGACCGCTGCGGCAATGGCCGCCACATCCTGGGTGCTCGTGACGACCCGCAACGCGGCGTGAGTGGCGAGCGAAGCGACCAATAACAGCAGCCCGATCGAGATTTTGAATAACTTTTCCATACCGTACTCCTAGAACATGTGAGCCGCGTGGCTACCAAGATTGAATTCAAATTGGAGCCAAAGGGAATCGGCAATCTCATCGGGCAGGTGATCCGCCCAGTCGCGGTTGTATTGCAGCCGCACTTTGCTGTATTCGCTGGGATACCAGGTGAGATTCGGCGACAGCCGCTTGCGGGTGTCACGCCAGGGGTCGGCCGAGGTATCGCCCTCCCCGCTGGCATATTCGGCGCGCAACCCCGCCACCCAACCCGGCTTGAAGCCCCACAGCGCCTGGGTGAACAGACCCCAGTCCTTGAGGGTTTCACGGCTGGGATCACCCGGATCCCCGGCCTCATACCGGCGTGCCAGGACTTCGCTATGCCAGGAGACGAAAGGGAAACCGCGTTGGCTCCGGGCGGGCTGCCATTTCAGATACAAATCCGCGCCACCGATAGCGGTATCGGTAGTGGTACCGCTGGCATTCGGCCCCCATAAACCGGAAACACCGACGTTCATGCTAACGGTATCCGACACATCGAAACCGTTGAGCCAACGGGCCGTATAGAGCAGGTCACCCAGGTCGCGGGCGTCCCTGTCGATCAGCGTATGGCCGCCGATGTCCTCTCCCGGCGCGTTGAGGAAACTGGTCACCGTTTCGCCCTTGGGGTTCTGGACACCGAGATACAGCTCCGAATACCAGTCAACAGGCATCAACCAGGCAGCGCGCAGACCCTGGCTGCGCAAACCGTCACCGCCAAAAAAACGCGACAAGACGACGGGCTGATCGACGAAGGCCCAGGTATGAGGGTGCTGAGGGTTCTGGCGGCCGAACTCGGTGAAGTACTGACCGCCCTTGAGTTGCAACCCCCACGGCAAGCTGCGGGTGGTGAAGAAGGCTTCCTCCAGTTCCACCACCGTTTCGCCGTCGGCGTCGATCTGGAAGATGACATGGGCCTCGCCATCGAAGTACGGGCCTACGGCACCCCCGATAGACAACTCCACGTTCTGCACCGTAAAGCCGTTCTGGTTGGGGTCGTGAGCGCCGGCCTGCAACGCCTCCAGCGCGTCGTTGTCGACACTGGAACCCCCTGCCGCGAACAACCCCGACAGGCCGATCTGGAAATCGCCACGGGTGACCGCGGGCGACGCCGCTACCGCCGGCGATGTCGCCAACGCTGGCTCATCCGATTTCGCTTCCAGTCCATCCAGACGCGCTTCCAGCGCGTCGATCTGCCGTTCATAAGCTTGCTGCTGGCGCTGCAGCTGCTGCTTCATTTCCGTCAACTGCCGCCGCAACGCCTCGCGTTCCTCCTCGGCCGACGCCGTTTCCGGATAGCACAGCAAGGCGCCAACGATGACGGCAACCCGTTTAACACGAAGATACTGATCCATAATGGACCTCCGTTCTGATTCATGGACACATAGCCGCTGACGCCACACAGCAATACGCCGCGCGATTTACGCGTCAGACAGCAACGAGAGATCGATCAGGACAGAGGTGGGGCCCGGGCCCAGCGGGTGTGGGACGGACGGAATGAAGTATAGTCGGTATCTCCGGCAGGCAGCTGATAGGCGTGGACCTGCGGGGGAGAAGGGACTGAAGGGACGGGTAGAAAGGCCGCTGGCACGTGATTGACACGACACACCTGGCATTCGCCGTGGCCATCCGGCTCGCCGCCGCCTATATCCATATCGTGCAGAGGGACATGCGCCGCGGCGAACAGCAGGACGAACACCAACCCCAGTGAAATGAGCCGGTTCACAGCGGTATTCTGATGGCGTACCCGTTGCAACATACATCCATAATCTCATAAACGCACAGATTATGAAATCTTGTTTTATACCTTGATCGCCCGCGGCTATTGCGCGCGGTTCCCGCTGTAGTGTTGAGCCCCCCTATTCCAATGCACTCCTAGAGGCCCACCCTTTCAACTCAGCCCGGCTGCTCGATCAGCACGGCAGTGGAACTGTTGACCAATGCTTTCAACTCCTTCTTGGAAAAACCCGCCTTCGCCATGGCAATCATGCCGGTGACGAGCGCAATCACATGGTTTGCGATCCCGGGGCAATCGGCAGCGGCGTCCATTTCTCCTTCAACCTGCGCCAGCTTGAGACGTTCAATAATAATATCTCGCAATTGAAACAGCGCCGAATCCAGCATCTTTTTTGTCTTCACATCATGCTGCTCGCGTTCGAGCAAGGACAACACGACCATGCAACCACCGGGATTGGACTTAGCAAAGTGCAAGTGTATGACCTCCTCCAATACCCCGCTCAGCGCCTCTTGCGCTGACTTCGCCCGCACTACCCGCGCAATGAATCTGGCAAGTACGGTCTGGAAATAGAGCTCGAGCGCTCTTTGAAACAAGGCGCGTTTACTGCCGAAGGCATTATAGATACTGGTCGGATTGAGCCCCATAGCACGCTCCAAGGCTTTCATCGACGTGGCCGAATAGCCGTTTTCCCAGAACAGCAGCATTGCTGATTCCAGCGCCTTGTCCTCCTGAAAACTCTTCGCTCTGGCCATGGTGGTGACTTCCATAAGGTGACGACGAGTCAATATTATAGCATTCACTACAAAAAGTATTGACATCTCGGGCACGCCTCTATATTGTAGTGATCGCTACAATATTACGCTCGACCATTTCCCCTTTTCGGAGTGACCGCCTATGAATGCGTACACCAAAGCGACCCTAGGAAAGCTGAGCGATCTCGACTCGCACATCTTTGCCCCCAAGGACACACCCATCCATCTCGTCGGCAAAGTATTTCTCGGCGACCTGCTGGGCCTGACCTCGATGGAGGTTTCGCTGAACAAGGATGCACCAAATACCGGTATCGACTTTTTCCATTCACACAAGAACAATGAAGAGCTGTATATCTTCATTGGAGGCCGGGGCGAAATGATGGTCGAAAATGACCGCTTCGCCGTCGAGGAAGGGAGCGTGGTTAAAGTGGCCACCGGAGCCAAGCGTGCCTGGTGGAATACCGGTTCAGAGAATCTCTATTATGTGGTAGTTCAGGCCCAGACCGGTGGACTAAAAAGCTCCAAATTAGACGATGCGGAAATCATTGAGGAAAAAGTACCGTGGGTGCGAACCTAACCTACACGGCAACTTTCGCACGTTTCCCCTATTAATTTAACCGGCTTGGAATGCACGACCCGCAAACAGCGATTCCGCCACGCCACGGCGGCCCGGAAACGCGATTTCGGTCTTCGCTTCGCCAAGAACGATCGCTGAAGTGGCGCGCCACCTGCGCTGAGATGGCGCGCCACCTAGGTCGCGACCTCGAGGCAGTGGCGCCACATTCTCTAGCGACGCCGCCACGATTGATCAGCGATCAGCTTACGTTGATCCGGGTGCGTGCCGTTCCAATCACCGCTCCGGTAACCCAATGCAGATACTCCACGGTGACTTCGTACACACCCGCGGTCGTAGGATAGAACATGATGTCATAGCGCTCCGCGGCAGTACTCTTCCACGAGGTCGCCGACACCGCTTTCGGCAACGCCCGTCCGTCGGACGCTATCACCTCGCCGCTCAAGCCACCGAAATCGATGCGTTGCGGGGTGTAACCGGCGTTTATATAGCGCACCAATAATGCCTGTCCGGTGTTCATGTTCACCGCCACACGCGAATCGGTCAGGGCGGAACTGGCTCCGTCAACCCCGGAGATGATGAAATAATCCGGCTGCAGATCGTTCAGGCCGACGTCGGCGCCGCAGGTGCCGGCATCCCAGTTGAGCGTATGCCACGAGGAGTCGAACTCATCGCACGCCCAGATCGCTTCCACGTCATACAAGGGCGCACCCGTGAAGGCGCGCTTGGAACCGTCCGGTGGATCGATGATCAACGCCCCGTACATTCCCATTTCCGCGTGCAGCACCGTGTTGGTGTGACAGTGATAAAAATACGTGCCTGCGTGGCTGGCTTTCCACTGATAGGTATAGGAGCCGTCGACATCGAACGACGTATGACCCACGCCGTCGTTCTCCGTGCTCGGCTCGATACCGTGGTGATGAATGGTGTGCAACCACATCATACCGTTATTGGTGAAGTTGGTATGAACGATCTGCCCCTCTCGCACCCGCATTGGCGGCGACGGAAACTGATTGCCCATCATGCCGCCCTGGGTGAAGCCCCACACTTCGATAGTACGGCCATCGTCCATGGTCACCGATCCGTTCATATAGACGCTGCGGTCAAAAGAGATATCCGGCGTGACCAGACCCGGCGTCGCCGGGGCGCCCGGATAAACATAGCAGGCGTTTCCCATTCCCATTCCCATAGTCCCACTCCTCATTACTTGAATTTGATCGACGTTTGCGCACCGAACTGATACGAGCCGCCACCGGCCGTCTGAGTCTGCTCGTTGTGAAGGTGCATCACGAAATTGCCCGTGCTCACCGGCGGCCACGCATCCGGCGGCGGATCGAAGGGATAGATGAGATCCACCGAGCCCTTGTTGTTGTCCAGCGACACCACGTCTTTCAGCCAGATATCCGCAAGCACGGAGCCGTTGCGCTTCAACAGCTCGACATGGTTGGCGTGAAAGTGCATGGAATGGGTGCATAACCCTGCATTCAGCACCCGCACCAGGGTTCGCTCGCCGACATAACCGGCCAGCGCCGTTCGCGGGTCGTAATAGGAGTTGATCGTCGGGTCGTCGTAACCCGGCGCGCCCGGCGGGCGGGCACTCAGACCGTTGATGGTGAAATAGCGCGGCACATAACTGCTCAATGGCGGCGGCATGGCATTGATACGCACGGCCTCGTTCACCGCCGGATCACATTCGTTGTAGACCCAGAACAACTGTTTCACAAAAGTCGGACTACCGGCGTACAGCGTGTCGCTGCTGCCGGACGGCATCACCGCCATGGCGCCGTGCAAACCCACAGCACGGTTATAGGGGGCGTTCAGCTTATCGTAGAACAGATAGGATCCGGCGGTGGCGGCCAGGAAACTCACGGTTTTACTGGTGCCCGCGCTAATCACCCCACTGTCGACAACACCGTCAATGACGAAACTGTGATCGCTGCCCAACGTGTTGTTGATGGTGACCGTTACGGTGTCGCCTTCTTGCACAATAAAGGAGCTCGCCGGCACGTTCAGACCGGTGGCGGAATCACTATAGCCCTTGAAGTAAACGTTCACGCCATCGGGTTGGGTGATATAGCCGTCGGTGATAGTGTAGGTTCTGGCGACGGTCGCGGCGTGCGCCCGCGGGGTCCAGGTCAGTACAGCCGCGCCGGCCGTGAGAGCGCCAGTGATGCCAGCGGCGCTCGCCTGTAAAAAGGTCCTTCTCTTCATGGTTACCTCTCTAGTGTCATTCTTCGGTGGTAGAGATTTCCGGTCCGGCGGACGCTCCAGACGGAACACGGCGGGTTGCCGCGTCGCAGAGCCAACCGGACCTGATTAAAACTTCAATCGAAATAAAAGCGATATACGCAAAACCAGTGCTTAGACCAGCTGCACACGTTTTGGCGGGGGAAGGACCGGCTTTTGGGTGAAATCCGCGCAGAAGGTTATGCCAGTCGGTGCGTACGACACCGGACGGACGACAACCACTTGCCTGTGTCCCGACGGGACCGAGTAGAGGCCTAAATGCACATTGCGACAAGCACATGCAGCGGCCATCGCGGGGTGGGATTGGCCGTATACGGACGCGCTCGGGCCGTGATGATCACAATCCTCTTCACCGCCGTGCTGCGCGGCAACCCCCTGCGTAGCAGGACAATCCGGAGGACAGGCGTTGTGACTTAGCGCCCACGCTGACTGACTCACAAGATGGCACATGGCGACACACAACGCCATCAAGCGGCGCATGCGCTTACGCGAGTTACGAATCGATATCCAGAACGACGACGGCGACCAGATGAACAGTGATGAAGTCATCCTAATAAAGCGGGTGGAGAAAATTTCCCTATCCCTATCCCTATCCCTATCCCTGGACCATTTAGCACTTGATGGGGAGTTTTCTCATCGATGGAGAAAGCTGTCAATATCTAGAAGTATATCCGAATACACTGAATTTAGGTTCAAGTCCTCATAGCTAAAACCGAAATCAATCGTCGTCGCGTAGCGAGGCAGCGCCGCTTTAACCAAGCGGCTCGAAAGCGACTTCCACGTCGGATGATCGCGCTTACCGCTTTGAATGAATCCCAGCGGCCATCGCTATCCGATCTCCCCATACCAGGCTTTCTGCCAATTGATCATGTTGCCGATCTCCTCGGCTTGAGCCTGCATGATCTGGTGGGCCAGTTCACGTATTTCGTCGATTTGGGTTTCCATCGCGGCAACCGAAGCCATTTCGATGGCGGAGGCATGATGGGGTATTTGATTCCGGATAAAGGCTTTATCAAACGGATCGGCTTTACCTAGTTCATTATTACTGACCATGCCATGCATGCTGCGCTCGTGATCATGCGGCGTATCGGCGACCGCATCGGTGTCGAAATGCCTTGCCTTGATCTGGGAAAGCTTATTGATTTCTTCCGCTTGATCGTCAATTATCTTCTCGCCGAAATTTCTGATTTCCGCATGCTCGCCTTTCCGGGTGGCAATCTGGGCCATGCCAATCGCCATCGCGTGGTGGGCGGCCATCATGTCAATAAATCTCTCGTCCGAGTATTCGCCATCTTCGATGAGCGCCGGCGGCGCGGTGCGATTCTTTCCGTTCATGAACGACTCCTTGGCTATTAACTGACCCCTCTGCACCCACTCCTATCGCCCTAGGGATTACGGGTAACCGCCGAAACTTTGCGCGGGATGGTTGGGTCGTTGAAATCATTCGCCCTGCGGTGGATTTGGACAAGTGATCACTGGCCCGTGCCCACGTAGGTGCAGGCCTATATTGCCCTATATTAGGTCAACCCGCGCACTGACGGTGCTGAAGACAAAAACCTCTTTCTGATCCACGCAGTACACCTAGCTTTTCCGCCATGCCCGTCGTGGCTTGTTGCACGCTAGCAACACCTGTTTACCGCACTTAAAGCTTTTTCTCAAACAGTCGATGTACGCGCTAAGGTACCCGGGGATTTATCGGGGTACGGGCCGGACACTCCTGGTGAAGCCATTAGGCTCAGGCCCGGGATATACATGGAAGGATCAGCAATAGTTTCTAAGGAACTCCGACATGAAGATAAACTCCCCTGTCAATAATCACGAAATTGATTACCCCAAGGATTACAACATCCTCTCGACCACGAATCTCAAGGGCGCGCTCACCTATTGCAATGATGATTTCATCAAGGTGAGCGGCTTCAGCACCGAGGAACTGATCGGACGCAACCACAACATCGTCCGCCATCCGGACATGCCGCCGGCGGCTTTCGCGGATCTCTGGGCTCACCTCAAAGGCGACAGACCCTGGATGGGTATTGTCAAGAACCGCTGCAAGGACGGGAGCTTCTACTGGGTGGACGCCTATGTCACCCCCATCAAGGAAAATGGCCAGACCAGCGAATTCCAGTCGGTGCGCACCAAACCGGAAAGGGACGTGGTGCTGCGCGCGCAAGCCATTTACCGCCAGCTGATGCAGGGTCGCCCGCCGCTGGCGCTGCGGCTGCCGGCGATCAGCCTGCGCCGCCAATTGATCGGCGGGTTCGCACTGGCAGTCGCGCCGCCACTGGTGGCACTCAGCGGCGGCGGCCTGAGCGGCCTCGCCAGCGCAGCGATCGCGCTGAGCCTGGGAGCCTCGGCACTGCTACTCTACCGGATATCACGACGGATAGACGCCGGTGCTCGCAGAGCGCGCGAGATTACCGACAACCGCCTGATGCAGCTGATCTACACCGACTCCAGCGACGAAATCGGGCTGATGAACCTGGCGCTGAAGATGCAGGCCTCGGAACTGCGCGCAGTCATCGGCCGGGTCAACGACTCGAGTCTGGGGCTCAAAGGCTCCGCCGAGACCCTGGCCAGCAGTCTGGAGCAGACCAACGTGCGCCTGCACCAACAGCAGTCCCAGACCGATCAGGTCGCCACGGCGATGCACGAAATGGCAGCCACGGTTCAGGACGTGGCGCGTAACGCCGCCAGCGCCGCCGACGCCACCGTCGAGGCACGGCAATCGGCCGACCAGGGCGGATCGGTGGTCGGTGAAACCATTCGCTCGATCCGCGAGGTCGCCGCCGGCGTGGTAAAGGCCTCGGAGGTGATCAACCAACTCAACAGCCACGCCGCCGCCATCGGCAGCGTCGTGGATGTCATCCGCGGCATCGCCGAGCAGACCAATCTGTTGGCCTTGAACGCCGCCATCGAAGCCGCGCGCGCCGGGGAGCAAGGCCGCGGATTTGCGGTCGTGGCCGACGAGGTGCGCACCCTGGCCCAACGCACCGCCCAGTCGACCCAGGAAATCCAGGACATGGTGCTGCGTCTGCAGTCCGGTGCCAGCGAAGCGGTCAAGGCCATGCAGCAGAGCAACGAAAAATCCGAGCTCAGCGTGGAGCGTGCCACCGCCGCGGGGAAAGCCCTGGGAGACATCACCCGGGCAATCGGACGGATCAACGACATGAACTCGCAGATTGCGGCTGCCGCCGAAGAACAAAGCAGCGTCGCCGAAGAGATCAATCGTAACGTCGCCACCATCAATGAGCTGGGGCAACACACCGCCGAGGAAGCCTACCGTAACGGCGAGATCAGCCAGGAGTTGATCAACGAAGCGCGGCGACAACAACAGTTGGTGGCGCAGTTTCAGCGCTGATCGGCGTCGGCTTTGTTTAGTGCCCGAAGCCGACGCCCAGGCACCCGACACCGCAAGCGCCCGCCCCGCGGCGCAGGGTCGCGCCAGGCTGATGGCCCGTCGGACGCCGCCGCCGGCGCACAGGGAAGGCCGGCGAACAGATGAGTGGCGCCTGCCGGCCTCGCCTTGGCCTTCCCCAGGCGATAGGGGCGGTGGCATTCTATATCTGCAACTGAACTCCCACCGAGAAGAAATTGCCGTCCTGGGCGCCATCGGGGTCGACGTTGCCAAACACCGCGGACAGACGCGCGTTATGACCATCGATGATGTAATTCAGACCCGCCTCCCACTTGTCGGTCTCAGCGCCGTTGTCCGGGTCGAGTTTTGAGATTTGCACGTAAGGCTGGAATTTCCCGGGACCGACCGGCGTGGGAAACAGATAGCCCCCTTGAACGAAGTAGCTGGTCCCCGCCACCAGGCTACCGGTAACCAGGGCGTCATCGGCGTCGAAATCATAGTACGCCCCCTCGACGGACACGACGCCGGCCTCGCCAAGGTTCTTCTCCATCAGCCCGTCGACATTCCAGCCGAAGAAGTCCGCCGGATTGGCGGCGGTCCCCACCGCGTCCTTCTGCGATTGGATCACCAATCCCAACGACAGGATATCCTTGGCGCCGTAGTAGGTGCTGCTATTGTAATACCCCGGTTCGGCATCCCAGAAGTTCAGCGTGAACCTGCCCGCGTACAACAGATTGTCGTCCTTGTTCGCGCCGGTATCGCAGGTGTTTCCGTCGGCACAACCCTGGAATGCGCCGACCTGGTATTTCAACTGGGTTGCTCCAACCGAGGTGTCACCCCATACGGCAATGCCGTCATCGCGCCCCACCCACAGCGTGGGGTAGGCCTGAACCAGCGGAAAATTCCAACTCAACAGATAATAGGGTCCGTCGAGATTGAGACGATCAGTGGGCGGAAGAAAGCGACCGGCCCATAGATTGAATGTCGGCGTGAACTCGAACTGCGCAATCACATCGAGCGTCCGAATATCCTCATCGCCTGCCCCATTGTCCTGACGCTCGGTATTGAAGGTGAACTTTATGTTCTTGTGGATCTGACCGTTGACGTACAGCCGCATGCTGTTCAACTGAAAGTCCTTGGAATAGTCCGCGCCGCTGGGCGCGGCGTCCTCAACGGCATTGATACTGGTGCGCAGGCCGGTACCGACACTGATCCACTTGTTATCGTCGATCTTCAGGGTGCCTCCCGCTTGCAGGGGAGGCGCTGCCAGCATCAGGCCGCTGAAGGCGCAGACCATGACGGACGAGGTGATCGGTTTTTTCGTGGGTACTAAGGAATTGATAGGCATTTACGTTCTCCATGCGGGCTCCGGGAAGGCGGCGATATCCCCGCGGCGAAGCGGGTCCTGTCGTGTATCGCCGCCAGTTGTTTTCGCGATCAGCCTATGAAACGGTCCCTTGCGACGAAATACGTTAGATGCCGTATCCTCCTCCAGGCCGACAGGGCGGATGTACCAAGTTGGTTCGCGGGAACGGGGGTTGCTCAAGCCACGCACGTGCTTGGTGCGCCGCGTCCGCCGGCCACCCGCTAAACGCCTGTTTTCCGGTCGCCGACCCTGTAACCGTCGTGGCATATTTGTTGCTGAACTAGCGCCATGTCCGTCCCGACTCCGTTCCGCCAGTGCGATCACCCAACAACGCTGTGATTCGAAGCAACGACAACCGGCAGGCACACGGCGCCATTCTCATCGAAGTCGCCAAGCTCATGGCCAAGCAGATGTCCTCGGGCCAGAAGATCATCAACGTATTGCATCTGCTTTCCACCTGGGGGAGCCTGTATTACTCACGGATCCTGCTGCCCAACTATCAGACCCGCGAGCTGGAAGTGGCCTATCATCACGACCTACCTCCGGAGAAGGTGTCCCTGGGCACCTACACGGTGCCATTCGATCAGGGCCTGACCGGTTATGTGTGGAGCAGCGGCCAGGTTGCGATGGTGGCGGACGTCCTCAGCGAACCGGTCTTTCTCACCCGCATCGCCGAGCCCATCGAGGGCAGCAAACATCTCATCGGCTATATCTCGGTGCCCATCATCTTCGACGGCAAACCCATCGGCGTGCTGTCCACCCAGCGACGCGCCAATCCACGCCGCCGTTACGCCGACGACGTCGACCTGCTACGGGTGATCTCCTCGATGATCGGACCGGTGCTGCAGCAACTGCGCCGACGCGCCGAGAACATCAGTTTTCTACCGGACCGGCTCGATCGGGACAGCGGCCGATTTGTGGCGTTGTGCGAAGCCAACGGCATCATCGGCTCCAGCAAGGCGCTGCTGTCAGCCGTCAAGGAAATCGACCAGGTCAAGGACAGCGACGCGCCCATCCTGCTGTTGGGCGAGTCAGGAACGGGCAAGGAGATGTTCGCCGGCATGGCCCACCGCCAAAGCCGGCGCCGCGACAAACCGTTTGTGTGCATCAACTGCGCCGCCATCCCCGAAGCGCTGCTGGAATCGGAGCTGTTCGGGCACGAAAAAGGCAGCTTCACCGGCGCCCACCGGCGCAAACAGGGAAAAATCGAGCAGGCGGACGGCGGCACGCTGTTTCTCGATGAAATCGGCGACATGCCGCTGGACCTGCAAGCGAAGCTGTTGCGGGTATTGCAAAACAAGAATATCCAGCCGATCGGGAGCGACCGGGTCCGGCATGTCGACTTCCGTCTGATCACCGCCACCCATGTCAATCTGAACGAAGCCGTCCAGGATGGCCGCTTCCGTCTTGACCTGTATTACCGCTTGAACGTGATCCCCATCGCACTGCCTGCCCTGCATCAGCGCCAGGAGGACATCCCCCGTCTGACACAGCATTTTCTCAATCACTACAGCCAGGTCTATGACCGCAGCGTCTACTTTACCCACGACGTGCTGGAGCGACTGCAGCGCTCCCACTGGCCGGGCAATGTCCGTCAACTGCAGAACGTGGTCGAGCGGGCTGTGCTAAAGGCCGACGGCCAATGCGTGAGCGTCGAGGAAATCGAGGCCGTTCTGGGCGCCGAAGCGCTCACCACCATCGAAGACCGGAGCCACTCAAGACAAAGCCAGGAAGAACGTTTCGCGGAAGGCCCCGGCGCGCAACCCGGCGCGGTCGCGACCCGTCACTACCGACGGGTATGTGAAGCCGACCTGAGTGCCATTCATCATGCCTTGAATCGCACCTCGGGCAATCAGACCCGGGCGGCCAAACTGCTGGGCCTGACCGCACGCCAGCTTCGCTACCGGCTCAAGAAGCTGGAAAACCCCCACCACGACTGACTGCCCGCGCAGGCCTTCTATTCCTCGTTGGGAATACCCGCAATCGCGCACTGTGCCGTCCCCGGCGTCGTGCGGGTGAATTTCTCCACGCTTTCGCGCGCCGCTTTCGGGTCGGTGACCCAGGTTCGATAGAACTCGTAGGGACACTCAGGTTCGCCGGCGGCATCCTCTCCGGAATTGATCTTTCCGGTATAGCCGCGGTGGAGCAACTTGAACAGATGGTTCTGCGACTGCCAGTTGCGGCGCGCATCGCGTATTTGCGACAGCGACAACTCCGCGTATTGAATGCCGTATTCCTCTTCGCCGCATTCGCCGAGCGTGCGGCCGTCGAATCCGATCAGCGCCGAATGCCCGAAATAGGAATAGACACCGTCGAAGCCCGTGGCATTGGCGACTGCGACGTAACAATTGTTCATCCAGGCCATCGCCTTGGCGACAAGCACCTGCTGTTCTTTTGCCGGGTACATGTAGCCCTGGCAGCGAACGATCAGCTCCGCGCCTTTCATGGCGCAGTCCCGCCAGATCTCAGGGTAATTGCCGTCGTCGCAGATGATGAGACTGATTTTCAGACCCTTCGGACCCTCGCTGACATAGGTCTCGCCCCCGGGATACCAACCTTCGATCGGACACCAGGGCATGATCTTTCGGTATTTCTGTACGATCTCACCCTGATCGTCGATCAGGATCAGCGTGTTGTAGGGGGCCTTGTCGGGGTGCTGTTCGTGTCTCTCGCCGGTGAGCGAAAACACCCCCCAGGTTTTCGCCTGGCGGCACGCCGCGGCGAATATCTGGGTCTCTTCGCCCGGAATGGCCGAGGCCGTGGCATACATCTCGTCGGCATCGTACATGATGCCGTGGGTGCTGTACTCGGGGAAAATCACCAGGTCCATTCCGGGCAGCCCCTGCTTCATGCCCACCACCATATCCGCAATCGCGCGCGCGTTTTGCAGGACTTCGTCCTTAGTATGCAGGCGCGGCATTTTATAGTTCACTACGGCAACCCCGACAGCGTCGCTGCTCGAGGAGATATCACCCTGTCTCATCGTTCTTCACCTTCACTCTACGTTTAACAACAGAACACGTGTTCATACGGACAAATAGCGACTGATCTTTTCAGTATCCACGTTCTCCCGCGTGTCCTCATGGATGAAATTCCCCTTGTCGATGACGACAAGGCGATCCGCAATCGCCAGGGTGAAACTCAGGACCTGCTCGGAAACCACAATGGTCAGATCGCGCAGCTGGCGGATCTCATTGAGGATGTTGGCTATGTCCTTGATAATCGACGGCTGGATCCCTTCGGTGGGTTCGTCCAGCAGCAGCACCTTGGGGTTGGTGACCAGGGCGCGCGCTATGGCCAGCTGTTGCTGCTGGCCGCCCGAGAGATTGCCGCCCTTGCGATGGCGCATTTCGTGCAACACCGGAAAGAGCGCGAAGATGTCGTCAGGGATTCGTTTCAGTCTGGACACTTCCATGCCCGTCTCGATATTCTCCTGGACGCTCAGCGTGGGGAATATCATTCGACCCTGCGGCACATAGGCGATACCGCTGGCCACGCGCTGAAAGCTTTCCGCAGCGGTTATATCCTTGCCGTCCACGCGGATCGTGCCTTCGCCCGTGGGGAGTATCCCGATGAGGGACTTGAACAGTGTGGTCTTCCCCATGCCGTTACGCCCCATGATCGCAAGAATCTCGTTCTTCCCGGCGTGGATATCGACGCCGTGGATGACTTCACTCTGACCGTAGCTCACATGCAGATTGCTCACTTCCAACATGATTTGAATTCCTGTTTTCGCTCAGTGGCCAAGGTAGACTTCAATGACCTTGGGATCCTTCTGCACCTTTTCCATGGCACCCTCGGCCAGGATCCTGCCCTGATGCAGAACGGTGACCCGGTGGGCGATACGCGCCACGAACTCCATGTCGTGCTCGATAACCAGCACCGAGCGACCGTGGCATATCCGCTGCAACAACTCCGCGGTCTGTTCGCGCTCGCGTACGCTCATGCCCGCCACCGGCTCGTCGAGCATCAGGAGTTCGGGGTCCTGAATCAGCAGCATGCCGATCTCCAACCACTGCTTCTGCCCATGACTCAGTAGCGCCGCCTCCTGCTCCAGGTGTTGGTCCAGGAATATTTCCGCGGCGATTTTCCGGATCTGGGTGTCGATCTCGGCAGTCCGCTCGAATGTCAGCGAACCGAACACGCCCCGGCCCTTGGGGTAGGAGATCTCCAGATTCTCGAACACCGTCAGGTTCTCGTAGATCGAAGGTGTCTGGAACTTCCGCCCCACGCCGGCGCGCACGATCTGGTGCTCGGAAAGTCGGGTCAATTCCGTATTCTTGAACTTGATACTGCCGTCGGTGGCCTTGGTCTTGCCGCAGATCAGATCCAACACCGTGGTCTTGCCCGCCCCATTGGGGCCGATCACCACGCGCAATTCGTTGCGATCGATGTACATATTCAGATCATCGACCGCCTTGAAACCGTCGAACGAGACCGTCAGACCCTCGATGGCGAGGGTGAAATCCGTGCCACTGCTCATAGCGACTCCCCGGCTTGCGACCCGGCGCCTGTCCGGGATCCGGGGCGCAGCGAGCGAAGTTTCTCCACCAGCGATCTGGCGCAGCCGCGCCCGGACTTGACGCAAGCGGCCAGTTGTTGGCTGTACTTGGCGTAAATTCCCGCCAGCCCATTGGGAAAGAACATGACCACGGCGATGAACAGCCCACCGATGAGAAACAACCAGAGCGCGGGGAAGGACTCCGAGAACAGGGTCTTGCCGAAGTTGACCAGCAGGGTTCCATACACCGCGCCGATCAGCGACATCCGCCCGCCCACGGCGGCGAAAATCACCATCTCGATCGACGGCACGATGCCGACGAACGAGGGCGACATGAACCCCACCTGCAGCGTGAACATCGCGCCGCCGATCGCGGAGATGACCGCCGCCAGACAGAAGACGAAAATCTTGAAGGTGGATACGTCATAGCCCGAGAAACGCACCCGATCCTCCTTGTCGCGCATGGCCAGCAGCAGCCTGCCGAATTTACTGGTAAGGACGTAGCGCCCCAGCATCACGCAGCCGAGCAGTAGAAAGGCGTTGACGAAATAGAGCGTGTACTTGGCGCTGTCCTCCCGGATATCCCAGCCATGCAAGGTCCTCAGGTCCGTGATTCCGTTGATTCCGCCGGTATAGCCTTGCTGGCCAACGATGAGCACCGTCAGGATGAGCGCTATGGCCTGGGTGATGATCGCGAAGTAGACGCCCCCCACCCGTCGCTTGAACATCGCGTATCCGACAATGAAGGCGAACACCGTCGGAATGACCAGTATCGCGATCAGGGTAAAGCCGAAACTCTCGAAGGGCTTCCAGAACCAGGGAAGGTGGGTCAGCTGGTTCCAGTCCATGAAGTCGGGAATACCCGGCGTGGACTGGATCGATGTGTTTTCGGGACTCGACGCCTCCAGCTTCAGGAACATCGCCATGCAATAGCCACCCAGGCCGAAGAAAATGCCCTGCCCCAGACTCAGAATTCCACCGTACCCCCAAAGCAGCACCAGGCCCACCGCGACAAATGCGTAGGTCAGATACTTGCCCACCAGGTTGAGTCGGAACAGATCGAGCGTCAGCGGAAAGACGACGAGAATCACCAGGGCCAGAACCAGCAGGCCGATGGCGCCTTGCTTACCGCCCAGAAGTTTGTTGTAGAAAAAGCTTTTCACCGCCGGATACCCCCCCGCCCGCTCATTTTCGCACCTTGGTGGAGAACAGCCCTTCGGGACGCAGCATGAGGATCACCACAATCGTCAGCAACGTGAACACCTTCGCCATCGAGCCACTGAGGAAGAACTCCATGATGGATTGCGCCTGCGCAATGGAAAACGCCGAGGCGATGGTCCCGAAAAGACTGGCCGCGCCGCCGAACACCACCACCATGAAGGTATCGACGATATAAAGCGAACCGGTGGTCGGGCCGGTGGAGGCGATGGTGGTGAATGCCGCGCCGGCAACGCCGGCGATGCCGCAACCCAGCGCGAAGGTCAAGCGGTCCACCTTCTTGGTATTGATACCCACCGCCCCGCTCATGACGCGGTTCTGGGTGGTCGCTCTGACCCTCAGTCCCCAGCGGGAGCGGAACATCAGGTAGAAGACCCCGCCGGTGACCAGTACCGTGAGCCCGAGAACGAACAGCCCGTTGAGCGGAATGTCAATCATCTCGGTGGGCTCATAGGAGCCAAGCAGCCAGTCGGGCAACGCCGGGCTGACCTCGCGCGCCCCGAAGATCGTGCGGAACAGCTGCTGCATGATGAGACTCACGCCCCAGGTGGCCAGCAGCGTATCCAGCGGCCGTTTGTAAAGATGCCGGATCAGCGCGAACTCGAGCAGATAGCCGATGGCACCGGCTATGAAAAACGCGGCAATGATGGAAAAGACGAAATAATAGTCGAGAAACCCGGGCAGATAGTTTTGCGTCAGGCTGGAAAAGAAATAGGTCGTGTAGGCACCGACGGCCATGAACTCGCCGTGGGCCATGTTGATCACCCCCATCTGCCCGAAGATGATCGCCAGACCCAGAGCCATCAGCAGCAGCACGCTGAACAGACTGATGCCCGCAAAGCCCTGCATAATCAGAATCGCCTGCAGATCCGCAAATGAATAGCCATCCATATATTTGACTCCGCCGCTTGATTGTGCGGGCTGTCACGCCCCGCTGGATGATCGTTTCGCGCAGGCAAGGGCCGCGCACTTCCCAGGATGCGAGCGGGGTGACAGCCGACACCCCGACGCATCCCCCGCCATCATTGATAGCCTTTCGGGAACGGATTCGGCTCGATCAACCCGGACTCGAACACCACGGTCGCCTGCCCGTCATCACCCCAACGGGCGACGCGCGTCTTACTCCAGAGATGATGGTTGGCATGCAGCTTCACGTAGCCTTCCGGCGCGGTGCTAAGCTCGATGTCGCCCTTTTCCGATTCCGCCACGACCTTGTCCACATCGAAACTGCCGGCCCTCTCGACCGCCGCCTTCCACAACCACGGACCCAGATACGCCGCCTGGGTGACATCACCGATGACACTGTCGGCGCCCCACTTGGCCTTGAACGCCTTCACGAAGGCCTTGTTGTTCTCGTTGTCCAGACTCTCGAAATACTTCATTACGGAATAGAAGCCCTTGAGATTCTCGCCGCCGATACCCAATACTTCGTCCTCGGTGACCGATATCGTCAGCAGGGTCTGTTTCTTGCCGGTGATGCCCGCCGCCTTGAGCTGCTTGAACCAGGCCACGTTGCTGCCACCGACCACGGCTGCGTAGATCACATCGGGCTTCTTCAGTCGGATCTTGTTGATGACGGAACCGAAACTGGTATTGCCCAGAGGCTTGTATTCCTCGCCGACGACTTTCCCCTTGAGCACGTTTTCTATGTGCTTGCGGGCGATCTTCATCGACGTGCGTGGCCAGATGTAGTCCGAGCCGATCAGGTAGAAGGTCTTGGCGCCCTTCTCACGCGCGACCCAGTCCAGGCCGGCAAGAATCTGCTGGGTGGCCTCCTGGCCGGTATAAATCACGTTGTGCGACTGCTCCAGGCCTTCATAAAAGGTCGGGTAGTAGAGCAATCCGTTTTCCTTCTCGAACACCGGCAGGGCGGCTTTGCGGGAAGCCGAGGTCCAGCAACCGAAGACCGCGGCGACCTTGTCATTGACCAGCAACTTGCGCGATTTCTCCGCGAAGGTGGGCCAGTCGCTGGCCCCGTCTTCCTGGATGATCTGGATCTTGCGCCCGAGAATCCCCCCCATGTTGTTGATCTGCTCGATGGCCAGCTTTTCCGCTTCCTGGGCTCCGGTTTCGCTGATCGCCATGGTCCCGGTCAGCGAGTGCAGAATTCCGACCTTGACCGTGTCATCCGTCACCGCGAGTCCGGTCGTGTTGACTTGCGCCGTCGGCGGCCCCGCCTGCGCGGCACCCACGCCCAGCGTACATAGCGACAGAATAAGCAGTGAACGTTTTGCGTGTCGCAAAAGCCCCGCGGTGTGTTTCAGATTCATGATTGCTCCCATATGCCGTTAAGTTGTGGACCGGACGCACCCTGGTCGTCGTGCTTCGAGGAATAAAACCGCGACAAACCGAACAATGCGGACTACGCGAGGAGCTAGTGCAACTAGCATGCCAGTGGGATCTGCTGTCGTATCGGGATCCGTGTTGCACTCGCGTTGCCGGCGCCGTGACGCCGTCCGATTCCCTCACGGGTCAAGTAAAGCGGACAGTTGCGCTCAGCAATAGCCAGCGGGCGCGCAGAACCCGACTTTCCCCCGGTCGCCACCCGACAGTCCGGTGACGTGACAATCTCTGACAATGTCACCTGACATTGTCGAGCTCCGGGTCCGATTGTCATTTCCCTGCGGGTACGACTTCAGTCGTCGCAGCCCATTCCCAGGCCAACACCCGAGCGTAAACCATTCTTCAAACCCCGGTCACAGGCACAAATCCCGCCGCCATCTCGCAACCGCGTTTCGCGGCAATGCGTTGGCACACTAACTGCTATACCGCTACTACGCACACACCGCCCGGGTATTTCCAAGGCGGTCCTCGACTGATCTCACCGCGGAGGTACGCAATGCCACAAAAGCTGATCGAAATCGATTTTTCCAGGACACCGGAGGAACATGACTGCCTGCACAACCGCTGGCACCCGGACATCCCCATGTACGCCTGGGTCAAGCCGGGCGAGGATTTCATTCTCGATTGCGTCGACTGGACCGGCGGCCAGATCGACAACAACGATTCGGCCGACGACGTGCGTGATATCGACCTCACCAAGGTCCACTATCTGAGCGGACCGATCGGTGTGGAAGGGGTGGAACCGGGTGATCTGCTGGTGGTGGATATTCTGGATATCGGTACGCTCGATCAATTCCAATGGGGATTCAACGGCATGTTCGCCCGCGAGAACGGCGGCGGCTTTCTTACCCAGCACTTTCCCGAGGCGAGAAAGTCCATCTGGGATTTCAACGGCATCTATACCTCGTCCCGGCATGTGCCCGGGGTGAGCTTCGCCGGCATCATGCACCCCGGACTGATCGGCTGCCTGCCATCGGCGGAGTTGCTGTCCGAGTGGAACAAGCGCGAAGCGGCGCTGATTTCCACCGATCCCGAACGGGTCCCGCCGCTGGCCGCGCCTCCCTACGCAGAGACTGCGCACATGGGCAAACTCACCGGCGATGCGGCCGCGAGCGCGGCGCGCGAAGCCGCCCGCACGGTACCGCCGCGGGAACACGGCGGCAACTGCGACATCAAGGATCTGACCAAGGGTTCACGCGTGTATTTTCCCGTGTATGTCAACGGTGGCGGACTGTCGATGGGCGATCTGCATTTCTCCCAAGGCGACGGCGAGATCACCTTCTGCGGCGCCATCGAGATGGCCGGCTGGATCCACATACGGGTCAACGTGATCAAGGACGGGGTAGCCAAATACGCGGTCAAAAACCCCATCTTCCAACCCAGCCCACTGCAGCCGGAGTACAAGCGACACCTGATATTCGAGGGCATTTCAGTCGATGAAAGCGGGAAGCAGCATTATCTGGACGCCCATGTCTCCTACCGCCAGGCCTGCCTCAACGCCATCGAGTACATGAAGAAGTTCGGCTACTCTGGCGCCCAGGCCTACGCCATTCTCGGTACGGCGCCGGTGCAAGGTCATATCAGTGGGATCGTCGACATACCCAACGTCTGCGCCACGCTGTTCCTGCCAACGGAGATCTTCGATTTCGATATCAGCCCCTGTGCCGAGGGTCCGGCCAAGGCGGTAAACAGCAATGGCGATATCCCCATCTCCTATTGGTCCGACAAGTAGTCATCGACAGGGCGCGGGGTTTGGCTGCATCACCCCGCGACCTATTTACGCCCTGGAGCACGAGAAACCCGCCATGCCTTTGTACGAATACGCCTGCGAACACTGTAGTTGTTCCTTCACCGCGCTGCGACCGCTGCGCGAAAGCCAATCAGACGGTCAATGCCCGGCGTGCGGCCGAGCGGCGCCGCGGGCGGTGATCTCGCCGCCGCGCCTGAACACCATGCAAGCCCATCTGAGAAACGCCCATCAGACCAACGAGCGCAGCGCGCACGCACCGCGCATTAGCGGTGCTCACCATTGCGGGCCAGGTTGCGGTCACAGTCATCACAATCCAAAACCCAAGAGCACGCCAAGCATCAAGCATCAACCGGGTAAGCGACCATGGATGCTGGGGCACTGATCCGCGCATCCTGCGAGCACACCGGGTCGTGCACGGAACCATCGGGCCGCTACAGCGAAACCGCGCTGCACAAAACCCCTTTCGATCGCCGTCGATCGACAAGCACCTGTCAAGCGGTGACTGCGAAGGCATCCGCGTGCGTACTCATCATCAGCCATCGGGCCAACGAAACGGCCGCAATGCAAGACGCCCTGAGCGGTTTCGGTTACGCCGTGTTCGCCGCCAGTGAGATGACTTCGGCCTTGTCGTGGATCGCCAGCAACGCACCGGACGTGATTCTGCTCAACGCCCGTATGCCGGGAGCCCGCGCGTGCGGCATATGCCGAGCGCTTAAGTCAAAACCCGCCACCCAGCATGTGCCGGTGATCTTCGTCAACGGCGCTGCGCAAACAACCCATGTGATTTCCGCCTTCGACGCCGGCGGCGCGGACTACATCAACCACGGTGCCCCCGAAGGCGAGGTCGCCGCGCGCGTTGCCGCCCATCTGCAACGCTCCCGCCTGGTAAAGCAGGCCAGTGGCGCGCTCGACGCCTTCGGGCGCGCCACGGCCTCGATCTGTTTGAACGACGGGCATATCCTCTGGCAAACACCGCGGGCCCGGGAGCTGATGGAAAAGTTCTCCGCCGTGGCCGACGACCGGATACCCGCCGCGCTTCTCAACTGGCTGGCACGCGCCGTCAACGCCAGGAGCCAGGGCGGGGAAGCTCTGCCCTACACCCTGACCCAGGACACCTCGCGACTGACCTTTACCCTCCTGTATCGGATTGAAGAGGGGGAATGGCTGGTACTGCTGCGCCACGAATCGGAAACCGTCCTGATCGACAAGTTTCAACACTCGCTGCAACTGACTCCGCGCCAATCCGAGGTTCTCTACTGGGTCAGCAAGGGCAAGACCAATCGTGAAATCGGCGACATTCTCGGCGCGAGCCCCCGCACGGTCAACAAGCACCTGGAGCACGTGTTCACCAAACTGGGCGTGGAAACCCGCACCGCGGCGGCCAACCTGGCGATGAGCAGCATCGCCGCCCGCTACTGAGGGCGCCATCCCCAGTCAGCGCTTGCGTGTCCTCGTTCACCGCCCGACCATCAGGCGAGCAAGGACCGCACCCCACAAGACGCGAGCTCCATCCGGATATTCCCGCCCGGTGCCCCGGTGACGCGCGCCGGTGGGGGGCGATCGCAGCGACGGACTACCCGGATCGAGACTCACGCGCGACCTTCACTCGGTGCAAGGTCGCAGGGGTGTGGGTGTTGCCTCCACGGGCCTCCCCGCCCGTCAGAAGCTGGTACACCGATAGTTTTCATCCACCACCAGACAGGGTGTGTCGGCCGGGAGAATCTGCAAGGATTTCAGAAATTCGATCACCGCGTTCTGTTCCGCGTCCGCCAGCTTGCGGAACGCGTTTCCGGATTGCTCGGCTTCGCCGTGGTGCGCCAACACCGCTTCGCGCATGGTCGTGTACAGACCGTGATGGCCGAAACTGTGTTGATTGGCGATACCCCAGAGCTTGCGGGTAAGGAACTTGCTGTTGCCGGCGAAGAACTCCGGCGAGCCGGTCGGGCGATTCTGGTTCAACGGCTCGACGTCACCATCACACAGGCCGTCCTTGATCAGCTCCGGGTGCCAGTCGCAGGAAGGCTTCCCGGTGGTGATGTCGTGCAGTTTCAGATCCGTATAGGCCGGAACCGTGACCACCCCGTTGCGCGCGTGCAGGCGCGGTTGTGGCAGATCGTCACGCGTCAGATCCACTTCGAGGGAGGCCACACCGTCGCTCACTCGCAGGGTGCCGGGCGGGTTGAACGGACTGGGCTCCGAGAACACCCATCCCTCGTCGGTCAACGGCAGACTCGGCACATGGCAGCTGGCGCAGCCGATGGTATCGAACAGGCGCTCCCCCTGCTTGATCGCCGCGCGCACCTTCGGGTTGCGCGGAATGACACGCCCCGGTGCCGGCAGGGTGGCCTGAAACACCGACACCGCGGTCATATCCGCAATGGTCAGCTCGTTGGCAAAACCGTCTTCGTCCTGGTCGACGTCGGTACCAAAGCGTTCCTCCGACTGGACCCCGAGCAGACGGGTGAAGGAGTTATTGCTGAACTCGCGCAGGGAGATGACGGCGCCGGACTGAAAGAACGGCTGGATCACCAGACTGGGCGCGTCCGTTCCGGTCGTCCGTAGGCTCGGCGCGGGCAGACCGAGCACCCGCGTAGTGTCCCAGGTTCCGTCCGCGCGATGAATCAAGGTGCCGAAGTCGATCCCTTTCGAAGACAACGAACACTCGCTGCCCGGCGCGCAGGCGGCCGCCAGGGCCTGCAGGTCGGTGGTGATCTGGCGGGCGAGCATCTCTATGTAGCCGGAGCCGAACATGCCCGTGCTCTTGCGCGCATCCGAAATGGTTTGCAGCGTTGCCGGCCGGCCCGTCTCGTCGAGTGTGCCGCGGGTAATGACGGTGTCGTTACGGTCGAAGGTCGCGAAATCGAAACGGTTGGCCAATACGAACACATTGCCGAGGGTGTCTCCGCCACCGACGCGCGGCTGGATATGGCAGCCGATGCACGAGCCGGCCGCCGGACCGGAAAAACGGTTCATGTTTCTCGGGAACGTGAGTGGCGACAGCGGATCAGTCAATTTACCGTCGTTGCCTTTGCCGAAAGCGCGGCCCTGGCCTTCCTGATTGGTCCAGCGCGCGGTGAACAGCTGTTCGCCGTGACGAACCAGCTCCGGAAGGGTGATCTCGAACTCCCGACCGTTTTGCAAGTGCGTCGGAACGGCGAGCTCACGCCCGATGAACGCCGGGTCGAGCACCGGCGGGTGGCTGATGAACACATCCGCCGTTGCCGGCACGAACGAAGATACACCCAACAGCGAGATGGCCGCGGTCACCCATAGGATGTGGAGTCTGTTGAATTTATGCATTGAATTATCCCTTTTTCGTTGGTTGAACAACAGCTCAATGGGTCTGGCCGCTGTCGGCACGCAGATCACGGCAGGCGTAGTTCTCGTCGACGACCCTGCACGGTGTGCCGGGCGGGAGAATCTGCAGTGATTTCAGGAACTCGATCACCGCGTTCTGGTCCTCGGCAACCAAGGCCCGGAACGCCTGGCTCGCGGCGGACGCCTCGCCGGCGTGCGCAAGCAGGGCCTCGCGCATCGTCGAGTATTGACCGTGATGGCCGAACGCGTGCTGGTTGGCGATCCCCCAGAGCCGGCGGGTGATGAACCTGCTGTTGCCGGCAAAGAACTCGGGGCTGCCTTCCGGTTGATTGGCATTGATCGGTTCGACGTTGCCGTCGCACTCACCGCTGTTGATCAGGTCCGGGTGGGACGCACAGGAGGGTAAGCCCGAGGTGATGTCGTGCAGCTTCATATCCGTGTAAGCGGGCACCTGCACCACGCCGTGGCTCGCCCGCAGACGCGGCTGTGGCAGCCGGGCGCTGGTCAGGTCGACCTTGACGCTGGCGACCCCCTCTCCCTGGCGCAGGTTGCCAGGCGGGTTGAACGGGCCTGGCTCGGAGAAGACCCACGCCCCATCAGTGAGCGGCAAACTCGGCGTATGACAGCCGCCACACCCGATCTGTTCGAACAGCCGCTCGCCCCGGGCGATGGCGGCGCGAAACCGGCTGTCGTTCGGAATCATGCGTCCGGGGACCGGCAGCGTGGCCTGGAACAGCGTCACGGCGGTGACGTCGGCCCGGGTCAATTCATTGGTAACGCCGTCTCCGTCCGGATCGGCATCCAGGCCGAAACGTTCTTCCGCCTGAATGCCATGATGCTGGTTGAAGGCGCCGTTGGTGAAATCACGCAACGAGATGACATTTCCGCCCTGACGGAAGGGCCGGATGATCAGATTGGGCGGCGTGCTGCCGGTGGTGGCGAGGCTTTGGGGGGGCAATCCCACGACCCGCGAGACGTCCCAGCTTCCGTCCGGACGATGCACCAGATAGCCGAAATCGATGTCTTTGGCCGAGAGCCTGCAGCTCTCGCCCGGTGCGCACCGGGATGCACGGCCCTGGAGTTCGCGGGTCATCTCACGCGCGAGCATCTCGATGAAGCCGGACCCGAACATACCCACCACCTTGCGGGTATTGCCGATCGACTGCAACGTCGTCGGTTCCAGCCTTTCGTCGAGCGAGCCCCGCGTCGCCACCGTGTCGTCGACCGAGAACGTCACGAAGTCGAAGCGATCGCCCAGTAGCGTGATATTGCCGGCGAAGTCACCGCCACCGCCGGTCGTCGGCAGGTTGTGACAATTCGAGCAGGCGCCGGTGTCGGGCCCGGAGATACGGTTGAAGTTGCGCGGAAACACCAGCGGCGAACTCATGTCCGAAAGCGGATCGCCGGTGCCCTTGGTGAGCGGCCGCCCCTGACCGTCCTGGCTGGTCCAGCGCGCCGTGAACAGGCCTTTGCCGAATTCGATGAGTTGCGGTAACGGGGTACGGAACTCCTCGCCGTCGCGCAAGTGGACCGGGACGGCTTTCTCGACCCCGATCTGATCGGCGGGATCGTTTCCCTGTGCCCTCACCTGCCAGGCCGGTAGGACAAAGGTGCTGAGAATCACGAAGGTGCAAACCAGCGTCCGCCGTGACATATCTTGGTACTGATCCATCATTCTCTCCTTAATAATGGGTGCTGACGACACCCGCGACCCGTTCAGGCGTCGCGGGCGGGCGTCCTCTCTTTCCACTTGTGTATGTGCAACCTGCCGGAATCCGATGCTCTCCCCTTATAAGGCATCGCATTGACGAAATAGAACGACATTCACAAAATTTTTATTCGCTATCGTGCAACAACGGTTTCAAATCTTCGCGTTGTAGACTACAAAGATTAAAAACGCGGAAAATTATTCCCAATTTGTTTTATTTCTTCATGCCGTATTCGGAATAAAATGTAGCAGCAACTCGTCTCTATGCTCGGATGTGGATCGAAAGACAGGGAAAGGATAAGTACAAATACCAATTGAAGGGATTCCGGTGTCTGCATTCAGAAACCTGAACCCTCACGCTGCCTGTATTCCTGACACGACCGTGTCCACTTAAACCGATTGCGCCGATTGGGGGGCCGTGTCGTATCGCCTTTACGCGCTGCATTCTGGCCGCCACCTGGACGAAAGTGCAGCGGGCACCGGAGGGAGCACGCGCGCCCCCTTTTGGCGAAGGAATGTTATCTTACGGAGGAGTTCAATGAGGATTCTGGTTGACTTTCAAATAGAAAAATCCCTGGAGCCGCGGTTGATCGGCGATAACGTCATCTACCGTCCGGACCTGGACAGAAAAGGCCCCGGCCACCTGGGAAAGACGCTTGCGGCCCTCGCCCCCGATGTGCTGGTCACCTGTCGGGTTCCCGATATCGCCAGTGTCGCGAAATGGGTAGGGACAAACCCCGCCTTCCCGGTCTTCATCATCTGCATCGGCGACGATACCCAGGCCATTCAAACGGTTTCCGGAGTTCCCCTGTACTGGGTACCGGTACAGGGCGAACTCAACGCGGCCGAACGCGCACTGGTACTGACCGAGCAACTGCACAGCAGGCAGCTGGACGAGGCGTGCAACCGCGCGATACGCGACGCGCGCGCGCACCGTCGACATCTGCCGCGAGAACACGTGGTATTGGTGGGGGCCGGGGCGATCAATCTCATCACGGCCTACTATTTACGCCAACAGCGGTATCGCGTGTCGGTGATCGACGCCAACCCCGACCCGCGCACAACCTCGGAATGGCTACAATTCGGTTGCACCCACGGCGGCTGCGACGGGCGCATGTTCTCGCTCAGCGAATCACGCTACCACCTGGCGAACTACCAGAATGCCTACGCCGAGCCGGCCCAACCCTTCCAGGACCGCATCGCGGACGATGGCTGGCTTTGTCAGGACAGGCGCAAGCTCAGCTACGGAGATCTGGAATGGATCGCGGAATACACCCAAACACCAACCTGGCTGACCTCCGTCCTGAACGAAGATATCATCTCGTTCAACCGGCAGAGCGCACCGCTGTGGGAGACGCTGAAAAAGGACTGTCCCTCGCTGTTCGACGGCGTCGGCTATACCCCGACCGTATTACGTGCGTACTCCACCCAAGAGCAGTTTGCCGCCGCGCAGGTCAACGAAGAACGCCTGGGCGCGTTGAAACGCATTCTCGATCCGGCTTCGCTGTGCCGGGAATACCCGGGGCTGGCGCAAGCGGTGCAGGACGGCGCCATAGTCGGAGCGCTGGAAGTGGTCGGCTTCACCGTCGGTATCCATCGCTTTTCCGCCAAGCTGCTCGGCCTGCTGGAGGACGCCGGCGTTGATTTCCGCTGGAACCAGCGGGTCACGGCGATCGAGAAGGACGCAGGCGGCGAGGTCCGCTGTCTTCTGGCAGGGGACGAGGCCATCGCGGCGGATCACTATGTCATCTCGCCGGGCGCCTATGGCGGTTCGCTGCTCAACGGCATGGTCTGTGGCGAACAGATCAGCGGCATTGTCGGGGCCTGGGTGTCTCTTCCCAATACCGAACCCCGGCTGGCGGCATCCATGAAGATCTCCCGGGTAGGGTTTGCCGCCAGCGGCGCGGCCGAGGGCGCGAACGTCATCGTCGATTCGAGCACGGACGGCGAATTCGTCCATATCAGCTCGGGGCACGGCTATGTTGGCCGCGACTGCGAGACGATCGACATGAACGCGGTCGAAGAGCTGTTTCGCGTGGTCGACGACACCGCCCGCCGCTACTTTCCCGCGGCGTATGACGCGGCGCAACGCAGCGGTCTGCTGGCCAGCAGCCGCCGCTACTGCGTGCGGCCCTGGACACCGTCGGGACTCGGGATCTTCGAGATGGCGCCCACCCGCAACGGCGGCGTGATGGTGGTGACCGGCGGCCACAACACCGGGGGATTTGCACAGTCACCCAGTGTCGCGATGGCCGTACTGGCGGCATTGCGTGGCGAGGTCGCGGACATGCACCGGGCCTACCACCCGCAACGGCTGAGGCGTTTCCTGACCGACGGGGCCGCACGTTACCGTGGGGCACCCGTGGAGGAAACCGCCGGGGACGTAGAGCTCGCCTTCAGGGACGACCCGGCGATCGCTGAGTCCGACGCGCGCGAAACCCTCTACCAATGACGGGTCCATTCGCGAGCGCAAAACCGACCATGACGGATAGATCCATGACCACTGCTTCGATCGGTATTGTCGGTTGCGGCCCCTGGGGGTTGTGCGTGCTCGAACGCATCCTTTCCCGGGCACGCCGCATCGACGTAGGGGACCTGCGGATTCACATCATCGAACCGGGGGTTCCCGGGATGGGCGTGCATTTTCGCGGCTTGCCGGATTATCTGCTGCTCAATACCAAGTGCAGCCAGGTATCCATGTTCGTCGAGGACGAATTCGGCGACATTCCGGACCCCATTGCCGGGCCCAACCTGCTTGCCTGGGCCCGCGAACAGGGGTACCGCATGCAGCCGGACGGTTTCGGCGTCTCGATCGGCGAGGGGCGGGAGCTGGCCGCGGGGGATTTCGTACCGCGACGACTGCTCGGCGAGTACATGCACTGGTGCTACACCCGTCTGTTACGCAGCGCTCCGGGCAACGTCACCCTTACGCACCACCGGGAATCGGCGGTCGATGTGGAACCGGCCGGAACCCGGGAGCGCATCATTCTGGAAGGCGGGGGTGAAATAGACGTCGACTACGCCTTTCTGACCACCGGACACACCACCAACCGTCCAAGGCACGAACCAGCCCGCGCGGCAGGCGACCAGCCCCATTTCACCGTTGAATATCCGCTGACGCGGTGCCTGGGCGGAATCGAGTCGGGCACCAGCATCGGCATCGAGGGGTTCGGGCTGTCGGCGATCGATGTGCTGACCGAGCTGACCGTGGGCAGGGGTGGGCGATATGTGCGTTCGGACCACGACGGCAGACAGACCTACCTGCCCAGCGGACGGGAACCGTCGATCTACATGTTTTCGCGATCCGGAGCGCCCTACTGCGCGCTGCCGGTGGCTACGGGGAACGCGTCCAGGGTCGAGCGCCAGGCGGAATTCTTCACCGTCGAGCAGATCGACGCCTTGCGTCAGCTGAGACGGTGTCGAACGGGGGACGCCCGGCTGGACCTGTTCGCCGACGTCCTGCCATTGCTGTGGGACGAAATGAAACTCGTCTTCTACGAAAGCAGCGCGCGTCTTAGAACGGGCGAGAAGTCCGCCCAGGCATTGCGCAAACGCTTGGTCCAGTCCTGGCACAGTGGCGATTACGCCGCCGAACTGCGCAGGGCCGCCAGCGACCACGGCGAGTTCGACCCCGAAAGCTTCGTCCTGCGGCCGGTTCCGCCGACCCTGGCCGACAGCGACGCCTACCAGGGCCGGATCCGTGCCATGCTCGAGGACGAACTCGTCGAGGCCTACAAAGGCGAGAACGCCAGCGCGCGCAAGTGCGCGCTGGAGCTGTTCCGGGTGCTACGCAACACGCTGCGCTACGCCGTCGACTTCGAGGGGTTGATGCCCACGTCGCGGGTCGATTTCCGCAGGCGCATGGCCTCGGCCATCAACCGGGTGATCGTCGGGCCGCCGGCGGCGCGGTGCGAAGAGATGCTGGCGTTGATGAACGCCGGGGTCCTGCACATCCCCTTTGGACCGTCTCCCGCGCTCGAAACCCGCGACGACGGGAAGGTCACGGTTCGCTCCACGGCGTTCGCCGCAACCTACGCGCTCACCCTGGACACCGTCTGTCACGCCTACCTCGGGCATCCGTCGGTGGACAGGTCGCATTCGCCGCTGTTGACGAATCTCTACCGCCGGGGTCGGTTGCAGCCCTTCGGCGTTAACGGGGAGTCGCTTGGCGGCGCGATGCTGGACCGGGAGTTTCATCCGGTCGACACGGCGGGCGGCGCCCAGGCGCGCATTTTCGTGCTCGGACAGCTCGCCGAGGGCATCCGCTATTTCAATCATTACATTCCGTCGCCGCAAAGCCGGTTTCAGGCTTTCCGGGATGCCGACGCCTGCGTGCGGGCGATCCTCGAGCCGGGAAGAAACGCCGCCGAGACGCCGGTGACGGTCGTATAATCCCTGTCGAAAAAGGAGTTCAGCCATGCCATTGGATCGTAGAGCCTTCATCAAAGCCGCCGCCTCGGGAGTCGCGGTCGGTGCCTTGGGCCCTGGCGCCTTGGCGCAGGCCGCTGCCGTGCCCCGCCTGCAGGCGGTGGCCTTCGATGCGTTTCCGGTATTCGACCCCCGTCCGGTTTTCAAGCTGGCCGAGACGTTGTTCCCGGGGAAAGGGGCGCAACTTGGCGAGCTCTGGCGCACCCGGCAGTTCGAGTACCAGTGGTTGCGCGCGCTGTCAGGGCAGTACGTCGATTTCTGGCAGGCCACCGAGGCTGGCCTGACCTTCGCGGCGCGCAAACTGGGGCTCGACCTGACGGGCGCAAAACGCGACAGCCTCATGGGCGCGTTCCTCCAACTGAACGCCTGGCCGGATGTCCCCGAGGCGTTGAAAACGCTCAAGGCGGCGGGGGTTCGACTGGCGTTCCTGTCCAACATGACCGCCGAAATGCTCCAGGCGAACATGCGCAACGCCAAGCTGGAACCCTTCTTCGACCACGTCATCAGCACGGATCGGGCGCGGACCTACAAACCGGATCCACGCGCCTATCAGCTGGGTGTGGATGTGCTGCAGCTGAAACGCGAGGAGATCGCGTTTGCCGCTTTCGCGGGCTGGGATGTGGCGGGTGCCAAATGGTTTGGTTATCCTACCTTCTGGGTCAACCGGGCTGGGTTTCCGGTCGAAGAGCTCGGCGTGACGGCCGACGGCGTCGGTACCGATCTGAGACAGCTGGTGACGTTCGTTACCGGATAGGTGGGACTTACTGGTAGGTCATTTGGAAGTCGATATCCTCACTTATGCCCTGGCGGCACTGATTGTGCTCGGCGCCTATTTCATCCGCGGTGTCTCCGGCTTCGGGTCAGGGTTGGTGGCCGTCCCCCTGCTGGCGCACCTGCTGCCGCTGACCTTTGTCGTGCCGTTGATCCTGATGACCGACTTCGCCGCCTCGATCGCGCTGGGCCTTCACGTCCGGCAACGGGCGCGCTGGGACGAGATACGCCCCTTGTTGCTGTTTGTCTTCGCCGGCATCATCGTGGGGACGACCCTTCTGGTCAACGTCTCGCGCACGTCCTTGTTGCTCCTGCTGGGCACCCTGGTGGTGATTTTCGGCCTGCGCTACTGGTTCAACCTGCAGGGTTCGCGCGTCATCTCCCGGCTCTGGGCGGCACCGGCGGGGTTGATCGGCGGCACCATCAGCGCCTTGTTCGGCACCGGCGGGCCTCCCTACGTGATCTACCTGAACCATCGCATCCAGCAACCTTCCGAGTTACGGGCCACCTTCACCGGCCTGTTCTTTTTTGAAGGACTATGGCGCATCGCCACCTTCCTGTTCGCCGGCTTGTTCCATGATCTTGCATTGATGGTCGCGACACTGGCCGCCTTACCGCTGGTTATTCTTGGCCTGATTCTGGGCGACCGTGTGCACGTCGGTCTGACTGGCACACAAATGCAGCGCATTATTGGTGCGCTGTTGTTAATCAGCGGCGGCTCCTTACTTTGGAAGGCCATGGGTTGAAGCGGCTGACCATCGGCTAAGGATGCAATGAAATGCTGTAGTTCGTCTTTGGTGAGCACACCGACCCCCTACTTTTTCCCCGAGCCTTCTAGTTCGTGGCGGCTCTGCGTACCGCTCCGGGCGTCGTACCGAGAACTTTCTTGAAGGCTTTGGAGAACGCGAACTCCGACTGGTAGCCAACGGTACCGGAAATCTCGCCAATCGCCATCCCGGTATTCAACAGCAGTTCGCGCGCCTTGAGCATCCGCCAGCGGGCGAGGTAGAGCATCGGCGGGTCGCCGACCATCTTGCGGAACTTCTCCGCGAACACCGAACGTGACATGTGCGCGGCGTCCGCGAGTTCGCCAAGCGTCCAGTCATGAGCGATATCGTTGTGCATCAACGACAGCGCCCGGCCGAGATTTCTGTCCTGAACGGCGATAAGAAAACCGGTTGAATCGGCAAGGCTATCGATATGTGCGGCCAGGGCCTGAATCAGCAGCGCCTCGGCCAGACGGTCGACGACGGCGTTTGCCGCCGCACTGTCTCCCTGCGAGGAAACGGTAGCCGCCAGCTCCGATGCCGTGGTGACCCAGTCGGTGCCGCTGCCGTCTGTGGCTTTGACATGAATACATTCCGACAGGCTGTCGAACAAGGGATGTGGCAGCTCCCTGTCGTATTCGAAATGCCCGCAGATCATCGAAGTCGTCGCCGATCCCTGGCCACCGAAGGACAGCTGCCCTTCGGTGCGGTCCGTCCTTGGGGAACTCAGGAACTGTTGCGCCTGTACCGCAGGCGCCCCCTGTTCATGCAACAGGGAGTGACTGCCCCCCCGCGGAAAAATCGCTATGTCACCCTTGGCCAGTCTGATCAACGCATCGCCCGCTCCATACTCCAGCCAGCACATGCCGTCGGTGACGATGTGAAAGTTCGCGAACTGCCCTCGGGGTATACGCATACCCCAGGGTGAGTGGAAGCGGGCGTGAAAATACACGGTGCCGCGCAGTTTCAGGGCTCGCAGGATGTCGGCTAGTATGTCCATCGGAAGTGAAGTCGCGCTATTTCTTGCCTTCCATCTGGCGCCAGTTTTTCTCCGCCTGTGAGTATAGCTTTTTCTCGTCCTGATTCCAGGGGATCTTGGTATTGAACTTCTGCCCTTCATACATATCGTTGAAGAACACCAGCAACTTTCCGTTGTACAGTTTGAAGGTGTCGGCGTTGGCCGGAACCTTCGCGTTTTTCGCGCCCATGGCAAACGCGCAAAAACCATGATACTGCGGTAAATACAGCTGGGGATCCTGCTTGAATGCCGTCAGGTTCTGTTTGTTCGAGAACTGGAACTTGACACCGTCATAGGTGGCTGTGTAATCCGGCGACCCTTTGACCGCACGGTCCGAATTGCGATACGCGACGACGTCGTAGCCATCCAGCACCACATTGTTGGCATCGGTGTTCCAGGAGCCAGCATGCGCCAGCGCCGTGCTCATGAGCAACAGAATCGAATGTGCCAAAAGTTTATTAACGCTCCTGATCATCATTGCCTCCATAACTATCGTTTGAAACCAGTCGTCTTCCAGCGCGAGTCCAGTGTCCATGAATGCCCGGCCGGGTGACATGTTCGGGAAATGCAATATTATATCCAATCGTCCGGATTTTTCGGCGCGAGACGTAACGGCAACGCCTGCCGGTGTCTTTGTTTGCATTCGTTAACCGCTGCATTCGACGGCGGTTTTTCTTTCGCGGACTGTTTTCGTTGGCGTGCCCTAGCGTGATAGATGTCACGCAAGTTGGTGTCAGCACAGGTGGCAACGGCCGGTGCGCTGGTCTTAACTAAGACTGCGCTTGATGGAACCAGTTCGGCCATATAACCAAAAAACTGGGCCATCAAGAACACGAGCAGACGGCAATTCGTTGTCGAGCCGCGACGCTCCAGGTAAGGCACCCGCCGGAAGAAATTCCGGTGCTGTGCCGATTGTTTTTGCTTCATGTACAGACAGAGTTCCCTAGCCAGGAGATATTAATGATGACAGCGGGAAATAAGGGATTTTCCAGGCGTGACGTGTTGAGGTTTTCCGCCGCCGCCGCGTTTGGCGCCGGAGTAAAGAGTGCATTCGCAAACGACACGATTTCTTCAAGCCTGCCGGCGGATGCCGCCCACGCGGCAGTCGCAAACGGTCCGGTGAGGTTTAGCAGTTTCATCCATCCCAGTGTCGAACTCGGCGTCGACCGACTCACCATCGGCGCGGCCAGCATTATCGACGCCTTTGTCTCTTTGTACGGTCGCCGCGCCGTCATTGGCAACGCCGTCAATCTTCAGGACAACGATCGGCTGCTGGATTTCGATAACAACGCCGGGCGCGGTGATCTTCGTATCGGCGACGGAACCTTTACCGCTCATGGCGTGACCTTCGTGGGCAAGGTCGAAATCGGGGAGGCCTGCGGTACCGGCATCAACGCCATCGTTCAGAACGCCACGGTCGGCGACGCCAGTTTCATCGGGCTGGGCGCGCAGATTCTCGGCACCCAACCCGAGCGCCCCATAGAAATACCGAGCGCCTCGCTGATACTGTTCGGGGCGCGCATTCGCCGGCAGGCAGATGTCGCTGCGAATATCATTCCGGTACCCGCGCCGTTTTCGCTGTTCTTCGCCGACGTCGACGAAGAGAACCTGGTGCTCGCTCGCGGGTTCAATCTGCTCTACCGCGCGGCGGCGCGAATGCTTCCGTTTTCCGACGATCCGGGCAGCCCGCGCAACCCAGGCGCGGACTTCCCCGACGTCGAGGCGGCATTCGGCAAGCTGTCGGTGGCGCCGCCGACCGTCTATCGCCGGGGCACCGGCGTGATCCCGGCACGGCAAGCGACGCTCGCCGATCTTGGCTATGGCGGCTTCCAGCCGTTGGACCCCGTCACACGTCCGTCCACGCCAGCGCCCGACCAGGGCGGACGGAACGCGCCGGCCGCGACCAGCCCGGACGCCGGTGCGCGCTTCGTGGTGCCGCGCGTAGCCAGCCCGGAACTGATTCGCGACGGGGGCATCGTTCTTGGAGGCTGCGAACTGGCCGAAGGGGTTGTCGTCGCTCCCGGCGCCTATGTGCTCGGCGATGTCGCGCCTGCGGTCAGTGTCGGTCGAGGCACCACCATCGGCGCCAATACCAGCGTGCACGAACTCACCTTTACCTCCTGCCGCATTGGCGAGAACTGTCGTATCGGGCGACGTTGTGTGCTGCACGGGCCCTTAGAACTCGGGGACAACGTCACGGTGGGCGACCGCGCCATACTGTTTGGACCGACCATTCTCGATAACGTCACCATCGGTGCGCGGGCACTGGTTTTCGGTCCGGTGGAGGTTGCGCAGGACGTTCCGGACGACGCCATCGTGGTGGCGCCGGGCAACGAGTTCCTGATCGCCCCGTCGGCGCCGGACAGCGCGCGTACCAGCCTGCCACACAGCGCTCGCATGTTGGCGCAGTGGCGCGCAGTGCAGGATAGCGGGTCGTGCTGCGGCTGCGGACTGGGCGGCATGGCACTGATCTCGGCGCCGGTGTAGGCCGGCCCAAGCGTCTTGCATAAGACCAACATTCCCATAACTGGAGCAAATAATAATGAAGCTGAAATACCTTGTACCAGGCGTTATCCTATTGCTCGGTCAGCAGACAAGCGCAGCAGACCAAAGACTCACCATCGACGCGGCCAGCGTCACCGGCTGGAACCGCTATCTGGGTCAGCCGCGCTACCGGTGGGATTTCCTGGCGCCGCCACTCGATATCGCCGGTGCCAATACCGTGGCTGCATATAACCCGGGCGCTGCAGAGCCTTTACCGCTCACCCCGAATTCGCCGCAGGAGACGGTTCTGGCGACGGTGGCGGACCCTTTCCTCGAGGTCGTGTTCCCGCCCTTCAAGGTCGACCTCACCCTACCGGAGGCCATCAACGTACCGCTACGAGAGGTAGCTACCCTGATTCGCGGCGACCTCGTTACCCGTAGCGCCTTGCCGTTCATCACCCGCGCCACGGTCACCGCCCAGTCCCAGGCAGCCCCGGACAAGCCGAATCCGATCACGCTGGGGGACTGGCTCAAAGGCTCCGGACGCATGACAATCAAATGTAGAGACAACGGCACCGCCAGCCTGAAGGTGCGGGTCCGGGATCTGATTCCTCGCCGTGCCTATACCGTATGGGCCATGTGGCACCTGGCAGACGGCCGCATCATTCCCCAGCCGTTCGGCGGCTCGCCCAATGCCTATATCACCGACGAGGACGGCGATGCCGAGCTGGAGCGCACTCTCAATTTTTGCCCGATGGTCGCCGCAACCAACGGTATCGATGGCAACAGACTGCTCTCTATCATCACGCACCTGCATTCCGATCATATCTTATACGGTGCCGTACCCACGCCGTCCGGCGCGGGTTACCCGCCGGGTACGGTCGCTCACATGCAGTTGGAATGGAACTTTCCGGGTGACGGTGTCCCGTTGATCTGAAAGCTGTCTGAAGGGGGTCGGTGACATATCGGAAATATTCTCATTTGTCACCGACCCCTTTCTCGGGAGAGACGCTACCGTCCAGACTGTCACAGTCGGCGCCCGCTTTACTTCATTTACCCTACCGACCCTTTTACTTTACTCTACCCTTTACTCCTGTCTGCGTTTCCGGAAGATCGGCCGGACGGTTCAGCGGCTGGGTCAGAAGGAAATACCCAGAAAAACTTACACCGTGTTTAGCTACTCCCACTCTGTCGTCGCCAGGGCGGAATTTTGTTACATAGAGTATTGACGCAATATAGAAACCGGCGTAATTTGCCGCGCCATCTGAGTGCGGATCTACGTACTTCACGCCCGAAGCCGTCCGCTGCACGCGGAAACATCCATGGAACTCTTCAAGACACAAACCCATATCGATTTCATGGGAAAGCGCCGGTTCGTGGCCGTGCTGCTCACAGCATTGATCCTGATCAGTTTGGGGTCACTGCTCACCCGCGGTCTGGCGCTCGGACTGGACTTCACCGGCGGCACCCTGATCGAGGTCAATTATGCCGCGCCGATCGAGCTGGCACCTGTACGCACAACCCTGAGCCAAGCTGGTTTCGATGGCGCCGTGGTTCAACACTATGGCTCACCGCGCGAGGTGATGGTACGGCTGGCGCCGCACGCCGACGAAAACCGTGCGGAACTCAGCACGCGTGTATTGGCAGCGCTGCAAAGAGCCAGTAATGAACAGGTCAAGATGCAGAGAGTCGAGTACGTGGGCGCGCAGGTGGGCGACGAACTGACCGAGCAAGGCGGGCTGGCGATGCTATTCGCTTTGCTCGGCATCCTTGTCTACGTGGCGCTGCGCTTCGAGTGGCGCTTTGCCCTGGGCGCGGTGCTGGCCACGATCCACGACACGGTTTTTACACTCGGTTTCTTCTCTCTATTCCAGATCGAGTTCGACCTCACGGTAATGGCGTCGATACTGGCCGTAATCGGCTATTCCCTGAACGACACTATCGTGGTCTTCGACCGCATCCGTGATAACTTCCGTCTGATACGCGCAGGGACGGTCGCCGAAATCATGAATACTGCGATCAACCAGACCCTGTCACGCACCATCATGACCGCCGTGACAACGCTACTAGTCGTGGTGGCCCTGTATTTCTTCGGCGGGCAAGTGGTGCACGGCTTCGCGCTGGCACTGATCGTAGGTATTGGGATTGGCACCCTCTCTTCAATCTACGTGGCAAGCCCGCTGGCATTGTGGCTGGGTGTCACACGGGCCAACCTCGTTCCGGCGAAACGGCCGGATGCCGAAACGGATGGCGACCCGTAGACCTGAAGCCGAGCTGCCCGCCGCCAACGACCCCGGTCGCCCGGATCCTCTCAATGGCGCGCCTCTAGCATCTTCGGACAATGTTACAGAGCGTGATTCCGACGACTCGTTGCAATTCCCCTGACAAAAGCTGCCTCTCGGGCCCACATCCACGCTGGTCATCACTTTGAAGTTGGAGTAGGGCTGAAATGTGTCGCCTACGCCATCAGGGATCGACTATGCCTGTATTTCTTTTCCTGTGTGGTTGCATCGAAGTCCGCGGTCGCCACTTCAACAAACCGACCTGGGCACCAGTGAATCCCGCCGGCACGGCCTACTTGCCTGCACGGCATCGAGCTTTAACCCCCCGTACGGCTGGCCGACGACGCTGTCTCTCAGCCGCGAAACAGGCTCCGTAAAGCTAGCCGCGTTTGCTCAGATTACCTACCTTACCCAAGAAATGTGATGCCCGTCGCATAATCCTGAATCAACCGCCGTCTCGCGTTGACCTCCTTCATAATTGGGATAATATTCCCAACACTGGTGAGAGGTGCCCGGTGATAACCACTGAGCAGCCCTGCCAAACCCGCTATGAGCTCAGGAGATTATTATGAATATCATTAAGTTAACCAATGTTGCCATGGCCGTTGCCGTGACCCTCGGACTTTCGGCCTGCGGCGGAGGGGGAAGCGCCGGTACCGCGGCGACAGCCAGTTCCGCATCGGTCGGCACTATCACCGGCTTCGGCAGTGTGTTTGTCAATGGCGTCGAGTTCGACACCGCCAGCGCCAACATCCTGATTGATGGTCGGCCGGCCACCGAAGCCGATCTTGCGGTCGGGATGGTGGCCGAAATTCAGGGTACGGCGAGCGGTTCCACAGGCGCCGCTATCAGCATCGATGTCAGCGACGAGCTGGAAGGCATCGTCCAAAGCAACAGCATTCCGGCAGCCGGCAACAGCGGCACCCTGGTTGTCATGGGCCAAACCGTCACCGTCAACGCCAACACCCTGTTTGAGAGCAAGCTCAGCGGCGTGATCGGCGTCGATCAGATCGCGGCCGGGCAGATTGTTGAAGTCAGCGGCTACAGCGACGGCACCGGAACCGCCGTCGCCACCCGTATCGAGGTGAAGGCCGCCGATCTGGCCACCTACCTGGCCGGCCACCCCGACGGCGTCGAGGTCAAAGGCCTGGTCAGCGCGCTGGATACCGCGGCGCAGACGTTCAGTATCGGCAGTCTGTCCGTCAGCTATGCGGGCGCGCTGGTTGACAGCGACGTCACCCTCGCCGACGGCCTGTACGTTGAGGTCAAGAGCGTGGCCGGCATCGACGGCGCGGGCGCCTTGGTGGCGAGCAAAGTCGAGCTGGAAGACGGGGGCGAAAAAGGCCACCGCGGCAAGGAAAATGAAGAGCTGGAAATGGAAGGCATCATTTCTTCGGCATACGACGGCACCGCTTTCAGCGTCAACGGCACCTCCGTCGTCGTCACGGATGCAACCGAGTTTGATGGCGGTACCACCAGCGCGCTGCTGCTCGGCGCCAAGGTCGAGGTCGAGGGCACCTTCGATGCGCAGGGCCAGTTGATCGCCACCAAGGTCGGCTTTGAAGATGAAGGCGATACTGAAGTGACCGGCACCGTCAGCGCGATCACCGCAACCGGCGTCAATAGTGGCACGATTACCCTGCAGGATGGCTCGGTGATTAGCATCACCAACTCCACCATTATGAAGGACAGCCGTGACATCGGGGTGGTACCGGACCCGCATTTCAACCTGCAGGGACTGGCTGTCGGCGACTTTGTGGACCTGCATCTCTTTACCGATGCGGCGACGGGCAATCTGGTCGCCGTGAAGCTGGAGCGCGACAACCCCTGAATCCTGCCCGGCGACTAGTGGCGGACCCGGGAAGGGTCCGCCACTTTCTTCTTAACTTTCCCTATCGACCTCATCGGCCGTACCATCAGGCTGGTCGTCCCTGACCTTGACCCGATCACCCGCGGACAGCGCGCCATAGAAGGCCCCGCTACCGATGCTGTTTTCGTTGCGGTCCTCGAACTGGGTCCCGGCGTCGGTAAAGAAGGTCACGCCAAGGATGGTGACAGAAGTTCCGCTGGCAAAACCGTCAACCGGGCCTTGCAGGATGACGTTGTCCGGCACATCGCGCTGGATCTCCGTGGCCACGACCCCGGTGGCATCTTTGAAACCGCGAATTTGGACGAACTGACCGCTGGAGAAGTCGCTCAGGCCGGGGTTCTTGACCGCGTTGGTGGCGTCACTGATCTTGGTTTGATTGTTGACGTTGACCGTAATCGTGCCGTCGCCCAACAGGACTGTCACGCTGTTCGCGGTCACGCTCGACAGGGGCGCATCGATCTTGATCTCATCGCTGCGCGTCTCGATTTCATCGGCCACCAGAATATTGCCGCTCAGGGTACCGCCGACTTCAACTTTGAGGCCGTTGCTCAATTGCAGGCCAGTCGGCGTCAGTGACGCGCCACTGGCGTTAACGGCCTGCCCTGCCACGCGAAAATCACTCAAGTCGCCGCTGAAGTTGGACACCAGTCCTTCGACGCTGAGTTCGTCACCATCGCTGCCCAACGAGGTGTCCTCAGGCTGCACGCGACTGGCGTCCATGCTGGCGGCGCCGGTGAGTATCCCCCTGGCTTCGACAATGTCGCCGTTGTTGACGCGGTTGCCGGGCAGGTCGCTCAGATCCACGCCGGGCAGTAGCGTAACCGTCACGCCGTTGAGCGTGAAACCGTCGCCGGGACCGCCGTTGCCTGTAACCCCGGTGGCGCTGCCCTTGAGTTCGACCGCCGTTGTTCCAAAGCTCGCGGCGCTGGCTTTCAGCTCGATAAAAGTGGCTTGCAGCGTGCCGCCGGCGTCGAAGAAACCGCTGACCTCAACGACATTATTGTCGGCCAACGTAGCGAAACCAAAGCCCCCGGCATCGCTCTCGAAGACGGTGGTCGCCTTGTCGACGCGCACACCGACGCCCAGCACCGAGAACGATTTGCTGAGCCCGTCGGGGTCGGTCGCCACACCGCTGACCGGTCCTTCTACGTTGGCATCGAACACGACGCGCTGAGCGCTGCCGGAAGTACCGCTCACCGTGCCCTCGACGGTGACCACCATGCCGAGCGAAAGATTCGCCTGGCAGTTGCCGGTGGCGTCGCTGTCGTTGACCGAACAGGCGGCATTGCTGATATCGTATTCGACGCCATTGACGAAAATGCTGCCGAACTTGGTGATACTGCCACTGGCGATCTTGCCGGTGCCGCCGATCCCCGCCAGTTGACCGCCGCCGCTGCCGCCGCCGCAGGCGGCCAAGCCTGTCGTCACTGCCAGCAGCGCACTGCATGCAACCTGTTTGAACGATTTCATCACTCGTCCTCCTCATCGGGACCGCGTTCAAAGAAATAAATACCCAGGCTGACATAGCGCCCGGACGTATCATCGTCGGTCGCCGCCACCTCGTGTTCGCTCAACCAGGCATCGAGTTCTTCGAGCAGCGCCTGGGATTTGCTGGCTGATAACTTGCGGAACGCAGGCAGGGCGTCGGCGCGTACCCGGGTGTTGGAAACCTTGCGCTGGAAGCGCCGCTGCGACGGATCGGCGAGTAGATTGTGGTCAATGGTCGCCATCAGCTCGGCGCTATCCACGCCGAGTATGGCCAGCTTCTCAGCGGGATCATTGCCCGGAAGGTAGGCGTGCTGCACCAGCCTTACACCCTGTTCGGTCAGTTCCACCGAGGCGGCGGACTGCAGCACGGCCAGCATGGCCCGGGGCGTGATATCCCCGCTGTATTTCTTCACCAGCGCCGCGAACGAGCCCGCCTGGCCCTCGAGCGGCAATGGCGCCGGCCGACCGTCGGCGTCGTGAAACAGCGGATCGTTGACCCAACCGGAAATCACGCGTACCGCCCGGTTGTAACGCCGTTCGTTACCGGCCGACTCTGGCCACTGCATTTCACGCAGGCGTTTGGTTTCTTTGCGCGTCAGGCCGGTCAAGGCGGAGGCCTGGCTGACGGTCTGTTTTTTGCCCGGAGGGGCAAAGCTTTCAAAAGCGACGTCGGTATAGGTCTTCTTCGCCAGTTCGGCGAAGTTGCCGTAGGCGATGCCGTTGCGCAGCAGCACCCGCACCAGGGGCTTGAGTACAATAAGCAGCGCGCGGGTCAGGGTCTGTTGGATTGACTTCGCCATATTTGGGATAATAGTCCCAAATATGGCGAAGTCAATCGAGGAAATGATTAGAGGGATTTTTGTGAACCGTCCCGGCAATATAGATAGTGTAGGCGCCTAATATTTGGCGGCTTCAGTCCCTGACGCGGGCACTCCTGCCTTCTGGACACTTTTCAACGCTTGCTGAGATGGAGCGCGGTCCGACCACTCCTCAATCTTTCGTCTCTGCCCTATGACGGGTGGGTATCACCCAGTCAAAGTCTGGATTTCCATTCTGGAAGCCGGTTACACCGTGCCTTTGTCGCCACCCATCCTCAGAACTTAGGTAACCTCCGTAGCCAATCGAAGTTTCACGCAATGGTGACACCACTGTGAAAAATCCGATCATGAAAGACTGCCGTTAGGCTTCGCTGGACACCCCAGCGCAGCAACATCCCTCCGAGGGGCCGCGGGCTCTCGCCCCTCAGCGCTTGAACTCGACGCGCGCGTCCTGACCGGCGCGCAGCGTCTCCTGGTCCGACTCGAAAACGATTCGCACATAATACCTCGCCGGTTCGCCAGGCTCGGCGGTGATCGCTATGATGCGGCCGTCGTAACGCCGGCCACCGACCTGGACCCTGGCCGGCTGGCCGTTGCTCAGACCCGCGGCCTGGTCGAGGTCGAGGTTTGCCTGCGCCACCATGGGGTGGTCCTGGCCTAGCACCATCATCGGCGTGGCCCGCTCGCGGTTGACCACCGTTTCGCCGACCTGCACGGGAGTGGCAAGCACCCGGCCGCCGTAGGGCGCGCGCAGCCGGCTGTACTCCAGCGCCAGCCGGGCGGCGTCGAGACGGGCCTGGGCGCTGGCGTAGTCGGCCTCCGCGCTCGCGGTGGCGATTTCCTGGAGTTGCAGATCGTGCACCGAAATGACGGTCCGCTCGTACAGCGACTGGGTGCGCTCGAGTTCGCGTTTGGCTTCGTCGCGACGCAGTTTTTCCTTGTGCGCCTGCGCGGTGGCGTCGCGCAGGCGGCTCTCGAAGGGACGCTCGTCCAGTGTCAACAGGACCTGACCGGCGCTCACGCGATCTCCGGGGACGACCGGGCGCGTCTTCACCACGCCCGAGACCGGTGTGCTCAAGGTCGTGCGCTGCGACCAGTCCAGCACCGCGGGATAGGGCTCGGCGTGCAGCGTAAGACTCAGGCCGCCGAGGGCCAGGCCAAGGATCCAGAATTTGGTCATTGCGGGTTCCCCTGTCGGTCGGACGGTTGCGGTTGCAAATAGGGTGAAAAGGATTCGCCGCTGAGCGCGCTCAGACGCGCCCAGTCCAGGGCCAGCGCGTACTCGGTCTGCGCCGCCAAGAGCGCGGCGCGCGACTGGCCGACCAGGGCGGTGCCGAAGTCGGTCTTGACCTGCAATTCGTAAAGCGCCTGGGCACGATCGAAATCGAGCGCCCGGTAATCGGTGCCGACCTGGACCTGCTGGCGTTGGGCCAGGTTCGTCTGGATGTCCAGCCAGACATCCAGCAGATCCTGCCGCAGGTCGAGTTCGAGCTGCTTCAGTTCGGCCTCCAGGCGATGCATGTCGGCGCGCGCGCTCGCGACCTCGGCATCCACGCGCGCGCCCCGGTAGAGCGGGATATCCAGGCGCAGTTCGGCCTCCAGCGGGTTGCGCGAGCTGATGTCGCGGTTCCCGGCGGCGGTGGAGAGCGACCCGCTCAGCACTGGGCGCGCACCGGCGCGCTCGGCCTTCATGCGCAGGCGCGCGGCCTCCAGGTCCGCCTTGAGCGAGAGCACGCGCGGGTTGTTCGCCAGGGCAGCCTTGACCAGGTCTTCATACTCGGGGAGCGCCTGGTCGTTTTCCTTCAACGCCGGTGGCGTCAGCGTGGCCGGCAGGTCGTCCGGACGGTTGAGCAGCTGGGCCAGCCGGGCGCGGCTGCTGCGCTGACGTGCCTGGGCCCGAACGCGTTGCATGCGCAAGCTCTGATAGGCGTTCTGCTGTTCCAGCACACGGGCGTCGGAGACCTGACCGAGCTGGTTGCGCTCGCGCAGTCGGTCGGCCGCCACAAAGGCCACGGCCATGGCCTCGTTGTCACGGGCAAAGGTCAGGTCCGCGACCAGGACGTCGAAAAACGCCTGCATGACGCGGATGCGATACTGCGCCAGCTCCGCGGTGAAGCGCAACCGGCCGCCATCGACCCGGGTTTGCGCGGCCGCCTCCAGCGCGTCGGTGCGCCCGAAGTCATAGAGCTGTTTGCGCGCGAACAGCTCGGCGCGGGAATCATTGCGGCTCTGGTCCGCGGCCACGTCGGACGGTTCGATGAAGCGCGCTTCCAGGCGCGCACCGATGTCGATGTCATCGCGCGCGTAGGCGCGGGCGGCACCGGCCTGCAGCGCCTCGACATCAGCGCGGCTGGCGCTGAGCAACGGGTGGTTTTCACCCGCCAGGCGCAGGGCCTCACGCAGGCTCAGCGGCTCTGGAAGCGCCGTCGCGGCGGCGCCGGCCGTCGGCGGGTGCAGTAGCACAGCGAGCACCGCCAGGGTCGGCCAGAGGCCAGGCCGCGTGGTACCGCGTCGGCTCATTGCCGGGAGGCTTGTTGGCGCCTGTCGCGCTTGTAGCGGGCAAAGGATTCGTCGCGGTAATGGCCCTCGGCGACATATTCGCCCAGCCACAGCATTTCCTCGACGCCACTGGTGGGCCCGGTGTAGCGGGCGACCAGCTTACCGCCGGTATCGAAGAAGGCGAACACGGGCGTGGCGCGCACCTGGAACTGTTTGAAAGCGAAATCCTTCTGCGTGATGGCCCGGCCCTGAAAATCGGTGATCTCCACGTCCCCCTCGATATCCACGCTGAACACGCGGAAGTGCTGGCGAAAATACGCCTGCACTTCGGGCTGGTTGAGCACCGTGGTCTTCATCCGGTGACAGAAGGGGCAATCGTCCATTTCAAAGAAAATCATCACGCCCTGCTTGCCCTCATCGCGGGCGAGTCCGGCCTCCTCCTGGAAGTTGCCGAAGGTCTCCTGGAAGAAAAACCGGGCCGGGTCACGGGTTTCGGCACCGGCGGGTGCCAGGGCGATCAGACTCAGAAGAAAGAGCAGCAGACGAGACATTGTGCATGACCAAATAGCGTGCAGGTGCACCGGTATTCTTGACGACGAGCTTACGCCGCCGTTTGTTCCATTTCGTAGCGTCCGGCACACTTGGGTCGATCCGCGCGATCAGCGGCCAACGGCTCGATCAGCCAAGCGTCCTTCCCACGCGGTCGGACCTTCTCCGGGTGCGCCGGGCGGATGACATCCCACAGGTCGCTTTGCACCTATCGCCGTCAGTGTTTTACCCGCCACAGGTATCCAGCGCGTGGCCGAGCCAGATCGTGACCTGGACCACGACGGCATTGCCCGGATACGACAGAAACAGCGAGGTCAGCCCCAGGGTTTTATTGTACATACAAATTTCAAATTTACCAAGTATCCGCCGCAAGCCGCAACCTCGCTGGCACCGGTCCGCTCGCCGCTGCCGCAAGGGCTCTGGTCAGCCGTAACGTTTCAACCGCCAGCCGCTTATCCGCCGCGACCGCCCGCCCCCTGGGGCGATCGCAGCAGGATTCACGCTTGCCCCGAGACTCAAGCCGCCCACGGAGACGTCCGCTCCGGATAGACGGCTAACACCCGCCGGGAGAGAGCATCCGTAGGCGCTCGTTTAATCTTTCCGGACTTACTTGCCGGCGACCTGAATATAAGCACGAAAAGATTCAACGTAACCGCCCTTTTCCGCCGGCTCCCGACCGATCTGTTCGCAGATCTCGGCGGGCAACGCCTTGAAACCCAGTCCCGAAGCGATCGTGTTGTAGAGCTTTTGAATGGCGACCAGAGCCACGACATCTTCCACGGTTTGCTCACTCCAACCGGCGTTCAGAACGCCCGTTATATCACCCGGGTTCATGGAGCTGGCATCCGCGTTCACCTTCAGCGCGAAAGACAGGAGTGCCCCAAGTGGGTCTCTGTTCATGGCAGTGCTGCCTATGCTAGCCTTTGTGGGGACGCAACATAATTATGCAAACCGGAAAGCTTTACTTGCATGAACGCACAGGAATTGGAATGGAACCACCTTCGGATCGTTCTGGCGGTTTGCCGTAACGGGACGCTGTCAGGCGCCGCGCGTGAACTCAACATCAATCACTCCACGGTTTTTCGGCGCGTCAACAGTATCGAAGAACGTATCGGCGTGCGCCTGTTCGAGCGGCTACCGACCGGCTACGCCATGACCGAGGCCGGTGAGGCGATGCTGGAATCCGCGGAACGTGTCGAGGACGAAATTTTTCGGCTCTCGCGAAAGCTCGTCGGTGGAGACTTGCGGCTGAGCGGCGCTCTGCACGTCACGGCGCCGGACGCGCTTGCCCTCGAGGTACTGATGCCGCAGATCGCGCTATTCTGCCGCGCTTATCCCGGGATAGAACTCGATCTCTCGGTGGAAAACAGCTTTCTCGATCTGTCACTACGGCAAGCCGATGTAGCCATCCGTTCCACCAATACGCCGCCGGAAACGGCCGTGGGTCGTCGCTTGTGCAGCCTCGGCGCAACCATTTATGGCTCGGTGAGGTACCTCGATCAGCAAACGGACCCGGACATCGGGCAAGGCACCTGGCTGATGCCGCGTAAAGGCCTGGATTGGTTTTCAGCCAATCGGTGGTTGGACAAACGCTACCCTGACGCCACGATCGCGTTTCGAAGCAACACCTTGCTGGGGTTGTGGGAAGCGGCAAAGCAGGATCTTGGCCTGGCCCCTCTGCCTTTTTTTCTCGCTGGCCGGGACAGCCGGCTCAAGCGCGTGCTGGAGCCACCGCAGGAATTCTCGTCCGAACTCTGGTTGCTGACCCATCCCGATCTCCGGCGGACGGCACGCGTTCGCGCCTTTGTGGATTTTCTGGTCGAAGCTTTCGAACAGTATCGGGAGAACATCGAGAACTGACCGCCGACCCTGTTCACAGTCTGCCAACACGTCCCTGTCTCGACGGCCTGAAAGATCAGGCAAACAGATTCACATCTGCTTGCTGGGCGATGGGCAGATACGACATTCTCGCGCTGCTTAACACGGCTTGTAAGCTTTGCGAGACTCCGTGTCGACCATCATTACAGATTTTTCGGCCGTCGCCCGGACTTCCAACGTCAGGGAATTCGTCAAATCACAGGAAAACAAGGTATTAACTTCCAGGCGGTTTATTCGGCACCCATCTTGCCTTAGTCACTGACGTTAAGCGGTCTTGTACAACCGGCCAATTGTCAGCACCTCCCCCGGCGACACCACCAATGAGGAGTTTCGCAGTCCGCGCAACTCGCTCGAAGCCGAAGATGTTTTCCTGCTGTTCGACACCCCGGTCTTTCAGATCGGTGGCTATGTCAGAAACGAAGATGAAACGAATGACGTGACACTTACCGCCTATGGATCCGATCTCTCTGTCTTAGGCTCGGTTACGATTGCTCCGGGTGAAGCGTTTCTGTTTCTTGGTGGGGAAGACAACACGCCCATCGCCGCGGTCAGCTTTACCGGGGACGACTTTTTCCTTGACGACGTTGGTTTTAATGTCGTCCCTGTGCCCGCGGCGCTGTGGTTGTTTGCCCCCGGTCTTCTGGGGCTGATCGGATTGGCTAGCAAACGTAAAAGAGCGTAACGCCACTTTTCGTCGCGCCGCCCACGCAGCTCTTCGAAGATGCGCTGTCATGTCGACCTTTGACAGCGACAAGCCTGCTGGCATTTGAATCCGGTCGGCTGCACTCCTTAGCACAGCCTAACAACTCCTCAACATTCAAACCGTCATCGTCGTCTCATAAATCAGTGGCTTTCACTGAAGCTCTCCTTGTTAACGCGCGCCGGACATGACGGGCGCTTGTCACGTAGAGCCCGAGCCGTCCAACCGTTCACGCTGGCTCGAACCCGGCCAGAAACCGCCGCAACAGTTCGTCCAGTTGCGCGCGCTGCGCATCACTCAGGCCCGCGACCAGTTCCGCCTGGGTTTGCACATGATCGGTGACCACCTCGTCGATGAGATCGCGCCCTTTCGGCGACAGCGAGACCAGAAACCCGCGGCCGTCGTCGGGGTTCCTGAGCCGCTCGACCAGCCCGGCCTTTTCCAGCTGGTCGATACGGTGCGTCATGGTGCCCGAGGTCACCAGGGTCGAGGCCATCAGATCACCCGGCGACAGGGCATAGGGCGGACCGGCCCGGCGCAGGGTCGCCAGCACGTCGAAACTCGCCGCATTCAGGCCATAGGCCGCCCAGGTTTTCTCCATGCCGCGCATCAGATGCTGATTCAAGCGCTTGATGCGCCCGATCGTAGCCATGGGCCCGATGTCCAGATCGGGCCGCTCCCGCCCCCATTGCACCAGAATGCTATCCACATGATCCATGGGCGCAGTTTTCCACGGATATGTCTTGACATCAAGATTTAATGTTATTACCTTGATATCAAGATATCTGCCTCAAGGACCCCGCCATGAATCTCCCCGCCACCGCCGCACCCCAGCCCAACAGCGCCGCGTGGGTACCGCTCTTCTGCCTGCTGGCGGTCGGAACGCTCATGGGGCTGTCGACCAACCTGGCGAAACTCGCCGGCGAGGCGCACCTGCCGCCACTGGCGTTTCTGTGCTGGTCGATCGTGGGCGCGGCCCTGGTGCTGCTGGCCGCCGCCGCCGTGCGTCACCGGCTGCCGCCGGTCGACGGCCGCGCCCTGGAGTACTACCTGGTGTCGGCGCTGGTGGGGGTGGCGGGCCCCAACCTGATCATCGTGTCGGCGGTGCCGCATGTCGGCGCCGGTTTTGTCGCCCTGACCATCGCCCTGCCGCCGCTGCTCACCTACCTCGGCGCCCTGGCGCTGGGGATGGAACGGTTTCAATGGACACGCGCGAGCGGCGTGGTGGCGGCGCTGGCAGGCGCGGGGATTCTGGCGGCGCACCAGCTGGCCCGACCCCACGCCGACGAATACTGGGTGCTCCTCGTGCTGGCCGGGCCGGTCCTCCTGGCGATCGGCAATCTCTACCGCACGCTGCGCTGGCCCGAGGGTGTCTCCGCCGATGCGTTGGCCCCCGGGATGCTTGTCGCGGCCGCGGTCGTGCTGCTGGCAGCGGGCCAGCTACCCGGTTGGTCACTCGCCGTGCCGCTCGCAGGGGGGCTGCCGCCCGTACTGATCGTCGTACAGGCCTTGGTCTTTGCCGCGGTGTTCCTGCTGTTGTTCATCCTGCAGAAGACCGGCGGACCGGTCATGCTTAGTCTGCTGGGCTCGGTCGCCGCCGTGGTGGGCGTGCTGATCGCCATCCTTCTCCAGGGCGAGGCGCCGCCCGGCGGACTGCTGCCGGGCGCTGCACTGACGGCAGCCGGTGTCGCCCTGCTGAGTCTCGGTAAGGCGCGCCCCGCATGACCTTGCGCCATCATCACCTCAGGGGAGACCACCGATGAAGCTCACGATACTGGGCGCCGCCGGAGACGTCGGCCGGCGCATCGTCGACGAAGCGCTGGCGCGCGGGCACGAGGTGACCGGCGTGGTCCGGACCGAGGCCCAGTTCGGCCAACTGCCCGAGGGCGTACGTCCGCGTGCGGCGGACGTCGCCCAGCCGCAGCAGGTCGCGCTCGCCGCCGCGGGACAGGACGCACTCATCAGCGCGGTCCGCCCGCCGGACGGCCAGGAGGACAGCCTGGTCACACTGACGCGCTCGGTCCTGGACGGCGCGCAGACCGCGGGCGTGCGCGTGCTGGTGGTCGGCGGCGCTGCCCGGCTGCGGGTGCCCGGCCACGACGGCGCCACCGTGTTGACGGCGCCGGACTTCCTGCCCGCGGCAGTCCTCGCCATCGCACGCGCCTGTCAGGCGCAGTACGAACTCTGCCTCGGCGAACACCGCGCGCAGTGGTCCTACCTTTCGCCCCCGGGACTGTTGCAACCCGGTGCGCGCACCGGACGCTACCGTCTAGGCACGGACACCCTGCTGGTTGACGCAGGCGGCGTGTCCCACATCTCCCTGGAGGACTTCGCCGTGGCGATGCTGGATGAGGCCGAGAGGGCCAGGCACGTTCGACGTGCCTTCACGGTGGGATACTGAACCTTGGCGACCCCCTTGAAGCGCGAAGACGAAGCCGGGACGAGGGCACGCAATACCTGGCGGTGCGGTTCCCCCGGGAAGACGTCGTCGGCCAAGCGCAGCAGCTCGGCATATCGTTTTTTCACCTCGCCGAGGATGCGCACGCCCGGGCCGGGGAACGGGTGGCGAAAGACCATGTCGCGAGCAATGAACGCCGGCGCGGGTGTTTCTACTCGTTGGTTGACGTAACCGCTAAATCAGAGCAGTAAGTCTTGCCGCTTTCTCCGGCAACGCTAAGGCACGGTGACCACGATCTTTCCTTTTTGTTGACTTGATTCCATATAGCGATGCGCGTCCGCAATGTCGTTTAACGGGAAGGCGCGGTCGACGATCGGCTTCAAATCACCGGACTCGAGTCCCGCATAGACGAACTTCTTGGCGCGCGCCAGCAGCTCATCATCACGGGTTATTTCAAATAATGTATAGCCGCGGATGGTCAGGCCTTTGGCCAGGGCGCTGAACAGCGGATAAGGCGTAGGCGCGCTTGAGAGGGCACCGTACTCGATAATCATTCCCCGGGGTGCCGCCGCTGCGGCGAGCACTTCCAGAAGCGGCCCGCCGACGGGGTCGAAGATGACGTTTGCGCCTTGTCCGGCGGTGATCTCCATGACACGCCCGGCCAGGTCCTCCTCGTCAGAGACAATGACGTGATCGGCGCCGGCATCGCGCAAGAACTGTTGCTTGTCCTTGCCGCGGGTGGTTGCTATGGCAATCGCACCGACGTTCTTTGCAATTTGAATGGCTGCCAGGCCTACGCTGCTGCTGGCCGCCGTAATCACGACCGTCGCCCCTGGCGCCAGTTTGCCAAGTTCAATCAGGCCGCCAAAAGCCGTCAGGTACTGCATCCATAGGGAGGCGCCTTGCGCCGCTGACAGATGTTCCGGATATTTGGCGGCGACGCGGGCAGGCACGATGGCGCTTTCGCCGTACACGCCGTACTGCCCCATGGAAAAAGCCGGGATCGTACTGACCCTGTCGCCCACTTTGAGATCGACAACGTTCGGCCCCACGGCATCGACGATGCCTGCGGCTTCGTAGCCGAGCCTGGATGGGAAACTGGGCGATTCCAGATAGTGCCCTTCCCGAAACATGACTTCCGCGCGATTCAGCCCGATAGCTTCAACCTTAATACGTATTTCATCGTCAACGGGCGCTTGCACCTCAAGTTCCTCCAACTTGAGTACGGACGCGTCGCCGGTTTCGTGGAAACGAACAATTCTTGCTGTTTGCGCTGTCATATGGAAATCCCTACCGAAATCACTACACCGGCATGATAGTATTCAACTCCACGGATTAAAGTAAGTACGCACTTTTTTTACCTATACTTACTTTTTGTATACCTGTAGGAGCGGATGCCATGCGACATAGTGATTACACCTGCCACATGGGTTGTCCCACGGAGGCGGCCTTGGAGGCCATTGGAGGCAAATGGAAAGGCGTGATTCTGTATCATCTGTCCGACGGCACCAAGCGCTTTGGCGAACTGCAACGTCTGCTGCCGCACATCACTCAGCGCATGCTGACGCGGCAGCTCAGAAGTCTGGAGAACGATCAAATTGTGCACCGCCAGGTTTATCCGGAAGTGCCGCCGAAGGTGGAGTATTCCATTACCGAATTCGGGCAAACCCTAGCACCGATTCTCCAGGCGTTACAGGACTGGGGGGAAACCTATCTGAAAAAGTTGGAGGAGATACGCGCAAGGAACGCGCCGGTCGGAAGATCGCCGACACCGCCAGCGCCGGATCGGGGCTTAACCACAATCAGGTCTAAAGGATAGCTCTTACCCGCTTTTTCAGGCCAGAATACGCCATGCTTGAGAAATACGATATGGCGCCCGCGTTCGAGGCGTTGGACCAGAATCGCCGGCGGGTGCGACTCGCGGATTTCCGGCGCCGGCGGAATGTGGTGTTGTATTTCTATCCTAAGGACAATACGCCAGGGTGCACTGTCGAGGCCGGCGAGTTCAGCGCGCTGAGGGACGAGTTTGCCAGCGCGGATACCGAGGTGCTGGGAATCAGCAGGGATTCGTGGCAAAGCCATCAGGCATTTGTCGCCAGGCACGGTTTGACCATCACGCTGCTATCGGATCCCGCCGGCGTTATTTGTGAGCGCTATGGGGTATGGCAGGCGAAGGCGAAGAATGGCCAGCAAAAGATGGGTATCGTGCGGTCCACTTTTCTGATTGATCGTGACGGCAGGCTGGTGGATGTGGAATACGGCGTAAGCCCCGACGGCCACGCCGCACAGATGCTGGAGCAGGCACGTCAGTGTTGCTGGCGTTGAAAGGCTACCGTGAGAGCGGGCCGCCAACCGGCATCTCGGTCGCCCGTACGCTACGGCCCCCAACGCCCGTTCCCCGAGGCCGGGCGGCGCCTCCTGGGGAGGTGAAAAAGCAATACGCTTAGCGGTTGCGCTTGGAGCGTGCAGCCAGAACGCTTAGCACATAGGGTTTAGCCCGCTGGGAAGCACCACACAACTGACGAATTTAGCGCGGAGCCTTTCTATAGCCAATATGACAAGGTACTTCAATCCGTCAATGGTCTTGAATGATAGTCCTTAGTCTATTCCCTGCTGAGTCCGAGGAGTGCCTGTTCGATCGCCAGCTCGGCACATTGAATGGTGGTTTCAAGATCGAACTTGAAGTTGTAGCGGTAGTAATACCAGGTCGATGCGCTGAGATAATAGCGGATATTGGCCGCCGTGTTTTCCCGAAGACGCTCTGGGCAGTTCGGATATGTCTTGTTCAGCAATTCTTTGATGCTTGACCAGCGATCCCTCGTGGTGGTGCCGAAAACGTATTGGTAGAGTTCTGAATGCAGGATGGCCAACACGATTTCCGGTTGCTCTTCCAGTTTTCCATAAAGCGATGCCGGCAGGGTGACCAGCGCCGCGGCATCGGTGGGCGTGGGGGGTGTCGCCAGCTTTTCGTGTAGCGTGACGGCCAGCGCTTCCATAAAAACCGTGCGGGTTGCGAAGTGCCGGTAGAGCGTGCGCTCCCCCACCCCTGCGTGCTCGGCGATTTGCTTCAGGCTGAGCTCGCTCACCTCACAGTCCTTGATCAGGTCGACGGCCGCGTCCAGCACCAGTTGGCGGGTCAATGCCGCGTGTCTTTCACTCAGTTTGGTCAATGGTCGGTTCCAGTGGGGCTTTGCCAATGGTATCGTTTGTCGGGTTGACAGTAATACTGCCTTACTGGCACCATTACTGTCAATCAGCTTCGATGGCTAGGCGAACCCCACCATGGGCAGGCACTAATGACTTCCAAAACAGAGCGTTATCAGAAACGGCATGAAGGCGAGGTGCGCGGGGTCCTGGGCACCGAGGTGAAGTTCCTGTGCACCTCCAGCCACACCGCGGGCGGCTTTTCGATTCTGGAGGTGGTGCTGCCCAAAGGCCGTGGGGCGCCGCCCCATCATCACCCCTGGGACGAGGCCTACTACCTGATATCCGGCGGCGTCGAATTCCATCTCGGCGATAACCGCCTTGCCATGGCGGCCGGGGATTTCATCTATGCCCCGGGTGGGACGGTCCACGGTTTTACCGGGGCATCGGAAGCGCCCGCGAGAATGCTGGTATTCGATTCACCCGCGCATTCAGAAGCCTTCTTCAGGGAACTCGACAGCGAAGTGAAACTGATGCCGGATGATCTGGCGAAGGTGCCGGCCATCGGTAGACGCCACAAGCTGACTTTCGTGTGACAAGGCCCGCTCAAATCAAACAAACAAATCGACGAGCACAACATGACCCGTGACACGAAACCAACGCGAGACCGCCGATTCCGTTGTTGAGGGAGTTCGCGACAAGGAATCGGCCAAGGTTTTCCAGCAGATCGGCAACCTGTTTTTTTTGCGTATATCAATGCCGTTTAGAAAATCCAATCAACAAAGAACATGCACTGAGGAGACACCTATATGAATCGCTTGCAATTAACCACCGCGTCCGTCGCCCTCGTCCTGTCGACGAGCGTCAACGCCGCCATCGTCGACCACGGCCATTACACCACCGATACCGCCAGCGGCCTCGACTGGCTGGATCTGACCGAGACCATCAGCATGACCTACAACGAGGTCGTTGCGCAATTGGGTCCGGGTGGCGCGCTCGAAGGATGGCGTTACGCGTCCGAGAGCGAGATCGGCGGTTTCCTCGATGCGTTTGGCGGCAACAGCACCTACTACGAATCCGGTTGGAGCCCACAGAACAATGGCCTGTTCGATGTCGTCGCACCCTTATGGGGTGACACCTATTGCGCGCAAGACGGCTGCACGCCGGGTGACGGTCTTTCGCGCTTCATCCACAATGCCGTGTTCAGCTCGTCCCAGAATGTGATGACCGGGAAACTGTACGATCTGGTCGCGCACTCGTTGTCCGACACCGAGGACTTCGTCAAAACCAGTGAAGTCACCATCGGCTACAACCAGAGCCACCAGTATGTCGCCAGCGCGCTGGTGAGGGACGTGCCGCCCGTACCGGTGCCCGCCGCCGTGTGGCTGTTCGGCACCGGGCTGCTTGGTTTGATCGGGGTGGCGAGAAGGAAGACCTCCGCTTAGAAGGGTTTGAGGCATCGCACCCCGGACCCCGTCAGCGCGCGGGGTTTTCCCTCGGGGCGGAGGCAGGCCGCCAAAGGGGCTTTGCGGATCGCATGCGCAGTCCATGGTAGGAACCGGTCGAGCTTTTCCCGCAACTCCCCAACCCATGTTCAACGAGCGCTAACAAGCGCCCGGGAAATTCAATCGACGAAGAAACGAGTGTCTTCAGGAGGTACTCCAATGAACGGCTTGAAATCAACCACAGCGGCAATCGCCCTCGTCCTGTCGACGAGCGCCCATGCCGCCATCATCGACCACGGCAATTACACCACCGATACGTCCAGCGGGCTCGATTGGCTGGATCTGACCGAAACGATCGACATGACTTACGCCGAGGTCACGGCGCAATTGGGCCCAGGTGGCTCACTCCAGGGATGGCGTTACGCAACCGTCAGCGAGGTCAGTGGCTTTTTTGACGCCTTTGGGGGAAACGGCCACTACAACGACACCGATTGGAGTCCACAGAACAACGGGCTGTTCGATCGGATCGCGCCCAGGTGGGGGGATACCTTATGCGCCCTGAACGGTTGCATACCGGGACGAGGCTACTCGGAGTTCTTCTATGACGGGGTTCATTCCTCCCCTACGCAAAGTACCGTCGGACTGATATACGACCTGGCAAGCGATCCCAGCTCCGTGGACCAAGAGATTGTGACCCTGGTTGTCGCTGCAAGTGGAGTGACAGTCCGCAACCAGGACCGAGGGTCCGCCCTGGTAAGGACCGTATCACCTGTTCCCGTACCCGCCGCCGCGTGGTTGTTCGGCACTGGAATTCTTGGTTTGATCGGGGTGGCAAGAAGAAGGAAATCGGCTTAGAAGGGTTTGCAACATTTCACCTCGGACCCCGCCAGCGTGCGGGGTCTTCTCTGTCGGCGGGTGGTTTCACAGGCGACCAAGCATGGCGCCTGGGCGGCAGACCACAGATCACTGCAGTTCGGCGATACCCGGCCAAATCTGCACCCTCACCATCGAACGCATCGATTATCATCTGGCCTTCGACGTCGGCGGCGAGCGCAATCCCAGCGTGATCAGGTCCGCGCACTGGGAAGCGCTCGCCCGGCAATGTGATGTACAACCGCCATTCCTGCTTAACTTGGTAGGCGAGACCGCCGACACCCTGCAGGCGCGCATCGGTCCCGAACGGGAAGCGTTCGAGGCCCGCTACGGCGCCTAACCGGCGTTACAACGTATCGAGACGGTGGTCACCACCCAGAGTCGGCCGATGACGAAGCGGTAGCAGTTTATCAAGCACTTCGATGGTGGGGTATCGGCTGCACGTTTCTGTCACTCCCACTCAATCGTCGCCGGCGGCTTCCCTGGTTCAGCATGCTGCCAGGTGCGGATCCCGGTCTCTACGCTTTACTTGCAACAATGACATACTGGTAGGTAAACAGGTTCACAACATCCTCATCGGTAAGATCTGTCAACTGCAGTTTATCCAGTTGAATTTTGTTTCCTCTCTTGCCGATTCTGGACAGATCCGGCATCGGACCCAGTACCCGCTGAGTGAAGCCAGGCTCCAGGCCAGCGCCGACCAGCAACTCTTCAATCTCTTTGTGCGTGAAGAAGCGGACATGTGTAGCGTCCAATATACCCGAGCCCTGGTACGTCCATTTACCGTTCGCGAGCTCCTGCAATATAGAGATATTGCGAATATTGGGGATGGAAACAATAGCCTGCCCCTTGGGCCGGAGTAGTTGTGTCAGTTCGGCCAGAAGATCCCATGGGTTGAAGAGATGCTCAAGCACGTCAAGTGCGACTATCATATCGAACTCGGCTTGTTGCAAACCGAGCTCCGAGAGTGTGGTGGTTTCTATGTCTACATTATAGACCTTGTCCAGAACATGTTCGGCCTGTGCGGCCGCGTCTGGATCGAGTTCGATGCCCGCATAATAATCGGCTACCAACAGGCGGCGTAAGACCTGAGCCGTGGCCCCAGAGGAGCATCCGAGTTCGAGAACACGGTTTGCCTTAAGCTTCGTTTTAGAAACGACCTCAACAACGTCCTTGCGCACCAGGTCGTAATAGGCTTCAAACTTGGCCCGGGTTAAGGGGTTGTCTCTATGCCTTGCCGGAGGATGTCTCGAAGTTTCAATACTCTGCGGTGCACACGTGGCCTCAGCGAATTGCGGGTTGTCATGCGTTACGATGCAATAGCAATATCCATGCGAGGGGGCCTCCTGATCACCTGTCTCGACCGAAGCAAGCGCCCCCGCCTCAACAATCTTCAGACCGCTCCATTTCGCCAATATATCCAGATTCACTGTGTCGAATCTGAATCCGCTGTTGCCGGGTTCCTCGTCCAAACCTGTGGCCCGCCCTGTCACCAGGGCATAGCCATCTTGCCTGAGCATATAGGCAACCTGTTCAAACAATACCCAGGGATAGTCGCTGGCGGTGAGTGCGTTACACGCCACAATGGCGTCATAGCAAGCTTCATCAAGTACATGTCTCCAGTTCTTTTGATACGTCTTGCCAAATGCCTGCAGGCCGGTGTTTTCATCAAGAACCTGGTAACTTGCATCGCCGAACGAAAACAGGTGGCTATAACAATCCTGTCCGATATCATTAATTTCCAGCACATCAATCGGATTCCCGCAACACTGGTTGCGAACAAGGTCAGCGAATTCCTTCACTTTTACATTAACATTGCTGCGCCGATTCATCGTGCTCTCTTGCCCTAAGCAAGCGCCTGATCAAGTGATCATAAAGAAATACTTGATACTACTAATAAAGTAGATCATAAGCCACAATTTCCCAGCCCGAACAAGTTATGCCCTTGAGCTCCAATTTGCCAATCAATATACTGATTCAGTGATAAGTCCATTGAGAATATCCTTGTTGCATGCAACCCGGGGTCGCCCCCAGCAGGCTCTCAAGGTCCGCGATCACTGGTTGTCCAACTCAGATGGCCCGAACCAGATCGAGTATATATTCGCATGTAACATAACTGATCAGCCATCGGTCTCCGGGCTGGCAGATTACGCTCCGGTTATTACGCCTCACATGGAAGGCGTTACCGCAGTAGCCAACTGGAACGCAGCTGCCGCAGTATCAAAGGGCGATGTACTGCTGGTCATAGCAGATGATCTTTACTGCAAGCCGAAGTGGGATTCATTCATTCGCGGGATCTTCGAATCAAGGCTGGATCAGCCATGGGTACTTATGCTGGGAGATCGCGACCAGATCGGGGCAGTCATGCGGCATCCGTGTGTAAACCGGCGGTACTACGAAAAAATCGGTTATATTTTCTATCCAGAGTATCGAGGTGTTTACGCTGACAATGACTTCACACTCGAGGCCATTTGTAATCATTGTATACTTGATGGTCGCGAACTCGAGCTGGAACACCATAATCCTTTCATAGCGCAGCGGATGCACGGCGATTTTTCCAACCAGCCCGATGCTGTGACACAAATGATGAATGAACCGGAAGAATACAAGTACGGCAAGAACCTGTTCGAACGGCGTCAGGAGCAGCTCGCAGCGCAATACGGGCATAATACCCGTTCCCCCTGACGACAATCGCATTCCCCGGAAGCTTTTCCCGCCCGACAGCGGGCGACCTGATATCGATCCATTCTCTAGATTCACATAGAGTATAAGAACAATAAACGGCCTTTTTGCCCAGGTCCAGCTGCAGCATAGCTGCCAACGACCCCCACGACACTGTTCGCTCATGGGGCAACAAAGAGTCCGTCGGCTCCTGGGACAGAAAAAGAGGGGAAAGGGGACAGATTCGTTCCCTACTCTAGAACAGGCGGCCCACTTTCATTCCTATTGCCAGCCAGGGCCAGTCATTGCCTGCCAGTTCCGGTCACTCCCACGCTATTATCAATAAGCCATTTTCAACCTTTGTATTCAATGGCTTAGTTTCCTGCTAAATGGTAATACCATTAAAAATACCATGCTCGGAAAATCCTTCTAATTGATCCACAAAGCGCTGAGTCACCCTGCAACTCATTTCTCCTCCGAGCTAAATGCATCCGGCTTGACAATGGTTAACTCGTAACGTGTCGCTCTGCCACCTCCCGGTAGCGGCACGATAACCCCCTTGGCAACCAGGTCTGACAAATCACGGCTGGCTGTTCGATTAGGACACTTGGTAATCGCTTCATATTTTTTCGTCGTTATACCACCCTCAAAGCCCTTTCGACCTTCAGCAAACACTCGCGATATCATCCTGGCCTGCCGGTTATTCAGCTGGTCACCATAAGCTTCGTAGAAACGTGTCTTGGCCAATACAAAGTTCACCTCTTCCCTGGCGATTCCCTGTGCCTTAATGATTGTGTCTGCGAAATAATCCAGCCAAATGTTGACCTCCAGGCTTCCACGACTCGCTTTCTCCAGTTGCAGATAATAGGATTTTTTATCAGCCTCGATCGCCGTGGCAAGACAAGCCGTGGTCGGATAGCCGAGAGACTGCGAAAGCGCGTGATCAGCAATCGCCCTGCCGACTCGACCATTACCATCATCAAAGGGATGTATAACTTCAAACCAAAGGTGTGCAATGCCTGACCTGGCAATCCCAGACATCTCCTTATCCCTATTCGTAAGGCAGGTCTGACTGTACCAGTCGAGGAATCTCGCCATTTCATCCGGCACACGAGTCGCTGGCGGAGCCTCATAGTGAGCCTTTTCCCGTCCGTACGGACCACTCACGATTTGCATTGGAGAAGGATCATTGCGGTATGCACCTCTTAAGATAGGCGTGTATCGCTGTTCCGGGACAGCCATGGATTGCCACTTGCCCAGCAGGTCATGTGTCAGGGGTATCTGCCAGTTCTTGCGAACGTCCACCAGCAGCGAAGCAGCTCCCGCTGCTTTCTGGTCAGATTTGTCCGGTAGCGTGTCGGATGTAATCAAGGAGAGCAGCGATGACCTGACCGATTCTCTGTCCAGACCCTCGCCCTCAATGGCGCTGGTTTTGATGGCCTCGGAAAGCATCAAGTCAATCGTGGCATCCTTTCGAGATGCCATCGGTAACGCTTCAAAGCTGCCAGCCAGGCGCTCTGAGTTCAGTCGGAACTGAAATTCGCGTTCTTCAAGTGTGCGACTATCGTAGCGAAAATCCGGCCAATCAGGTTGTTGCCATATCCAGCTCATGGCGTGATTCTAGCACCTATTCACGCCACATTATATATAATTTTGGCGTGCTTATAGCCCTAAATTACGCCACACTTGCTCGAAAAGCGTATCAGGGTACTGACCGCTAATACCATGAATACGCCAATGTGCCATGCATGGTATTACTGCCTTGTACGTTAAAGTGCGCGAAAAATACCATTGATGATGCAGAATATATTATCAATTGGATTATTTTTAATGATTATAATTCAATGTGTTACAAATTCCTGTACTCCCACTCGATTGTTAATTAGCCATTTTTACCCTTTAACATCAACGGCTTATTTGTACGGATAAGCGCTAATACCATGAAAAATACCATGCTCAGAAAATCCTTCAAATTGCTCGAAAAAATTGACGATTGGGCACTGCCACACTAATCGATCTTCCAGGCTATGACTTTCAGGTGCGCACCCTCCTTCTGCAGGTACTGGATTACTGTAAACTGGCACCACATAATGGCTAATTGATAATTACATTGACAATTAGCCATTTTCTTCCATAATGCAGGCATGGAAAGCCAGCAGAAGCCATCCGTGACCTATATCCCCCGAAACGCGGAATCCAGGCTTCAACACTTCGCCAGTGGCTATCCAGTGCTTGTCGTCACCGGGCCACGTCAGTCCGGCAAGTCCACCCTGGTGCGGCATGCCTTTCCCGAACACCACTATGTTTCGCTTGAAGATCTCGACCAAAGAGAATTTGCGGAAACGGATCCGCGGGGGTTTTTGAATCAGTTTAGTGGGGGCGCCATTCTGGATGAGGCGCAACGCTGCCCTGCCCTGTTTTCCTATATCCAGACACGCGTCGATGAAAGGCAACAACCCGGCGAATTTATCCTGACAGGTTCCCAGCAATTTGGCCTGTTGTCAGGCATCACACAGAGTCTGGCAGGCAGAGCCGCATTGCTGACGCTGCTACCCATGAGCTACGGCGAG
>JASBSS010000009.1 GCA_030148805.1 Thiogranum sp.
TTATCTCCTATGGTTCGAATCGAGTTATCGGACGCTTTATACTGAAGTTTAGAAAGCCACGACTTTTTAATTTGAACCGGGTCACACCCCCGCCAAATTTATGACACTTCCAATCAGGCTGTTACGTTTTTTCCTCGCCTCCGGCTTTGCGCTGTTGACCGCGGGGGTGGTCGTTCTTGCGGCCGCGTACCTGTATATCGCGCCCGATCTGCCGCCGATCGAGCAGCTCAAGGACGTCCAGTTGCAGGTTCCGCTGCGCATCTACAGCGCCGACGGCGAGCTGATGGCGGAGTTCGGTGAGCAACGGCGCAAGCCGGTGCACTACGATGAGCTGCCGCAAACGGTGATCGACGCCATTCTGGCCACCGAGGACGACCGTTTCTTCGAACACCCGGGCGTGGACTATCAGGGGCTGCTGCGCGCGGCCTTTGAACTGGCGCGCACCGGGGAGAAGCGCCAGGGTGGCAGCACCATCACCATGCAGGTGGCGCGCAACTTCTTTCTCAGCAGCGAGAAGACCTATCTGCGCAAGCTCACCGAGATCTTCCTGGCGTTGAAAATCGAGCGTTACCTGTCAAAGCAGGAAATCCTGGAGCTGTATCTGAACAAGATCTATTTCGGTCAGCGCGCCTACGGCGTGGGTGCCGCCGCGGAGATCTACTATGGCCTGCCCATCGATCAGCTGAGCCTGGCGCAAGTGGCGATGATCGCCGGGCTGCCCAAGGCGCCGTCGAGCAACAATCCGATCAGCAATCCGCAACGCGCCTTGCAGCGGCGCGATCACGTGCTCGGACGCATGTATGTCCTGGGGTATATCGACGCCAGCCAGTACCAGGCCGCGCTGCGCGAACCGGACAACGCCAGCCTGCACAGCGCCACCATCGGCGTCGAGGCTCATTATGTCGCCGAAATGGTGCGTGCCTATATGGTCGACCACTATGGCGAGGCGGCCTATCACGCCGGTTACAGCGTGGTCACCACCCTCGACAGCCGCCGCCAGCGCGCCGCCACGCAGGCGTTGCGCCACGACCTGCTGGCCTACGACCGGCGGCACGGCTATCGCGGCCCCGAAGGTCATGTCGATCTCGCGGCACCGGCCCAGCCGCATGCGAGCGCGCGGCAGACGATGGCGCAACCGTCACCGCAGCCGCCGTCGCAGGAGTCGCCATCCGAGCAGCGGTCCCCGGAGCGGACAGCCAGCGAGCGACCGCCGGCCGGGGAAGGCGCCCCGCAACAGCGCTATCGCGCCTTGCTCGACGGCCGTTCCACCGTGGGTGGCCTCAAACCGGCCTTGGTCACCGCGGTGGGCGAGCAGTCCGCGGAGCTGTATGTGCAAGGGGTCGGCCCGGTGAAGCTGGACTGGAAGTCGATCTCCTGGGCGCGCCGCGCCATCGCCGAGAACGTGCTCGGGCCCGAGCTCAAGCGCGCCGCCGATGTCTTGAAAGCCGGCGACCTGGTGCGCGTCGAGTCGCAGGGGGATGGCTGGGTCCTGGCGCAGGTGCCGCAGGTGTCGGGGGCGCTGGTTTCGCTGCGCCCCCGCGACGGCGCGCTGCAGGCGCTGGTCGGCGGTTTCGATTTTTTCGCCAGCAAGTTCAACCGCGCCATCCAGGCGCAACGCCAGCCCGGCTCGAGCTTCAAGCCCTTTGTGTACTCGGCGGCACTGGCCAAGGGGTATACGCTGGCCAGCGTGTTCAACGACGCGCCGGTGGTGTTTGACGACGCCTCGTTGGAGACCACCTGGCGACCGGAGAACTACAGCGGCAAGTTCTACGGCCCGACGCGCATGCGCGAAGCCCTGACCCATTCGCGCAATCTGGTCTCCATTCGGCTGTTGCAGGCCATCGGCCCGCGGTATGCGGCCGATTACGTGCGCCGTTTCGGTTTCCGCGCCGACCAGGTGCCCAAGGATCTGTCGCTGGCGCTGGGCAGCGGCAGCGCCACGCCGATGGAAATGGCCCGCGCCTACAGCGTCTGGGCCAACGGCGGCTTTTACGTCGACCCCTACTTCATCGACGAAATCAAGGATGCCGACGGCAATACGCTGTTCAAGGCCAATCCGCCGGTGGCCTGCGCCGAATGTGACGAAAGCGGCAGCGGCGTGCCCGACATGCCGGAGGCGGCGCAACCGCCGGACCCACCGCAGGCCGACGGCACGCCCGAAGTGGAAAGCATCGCCCAGGCGACAGCGGCCGCGCAACCGCCGCCGCCGATGTACGCGCCGCGGGTGGTCGACTATGACAACGTCTACCTGATGACCTCGATGATGAAAGACGTCATCAAGCGCGGCACCGGGCGGCGCGCCATGGCGCTGGGGCGCGACGACCTGGCCGGCAAGACCGGTACCACCAACGATCAGCGCGACGCCTGGTTCTGCGGTTTCAATACCAGTCTGGTGACCACGGTCTGGGTCGGGTTCGATCAGGTGCAACCACTGGGGTTCGGCGAGACGGGGGGGCGCGCGGCCCTGCCGATGTGGATCGAGTATATGCAAACGGCGTTGCAAGGCGTGCCGTCCTCGAGCCTGCCGCAGCCACCGGATCTGGTGACCGTGCGCATCGACGCCAAGACCGGTCTGCGGCTACCGCCCGGTCAGGCCGGCGGTTTGTTCGAGATGTTCCGCCCGGGCGAAGTCCCGCAGCGCTTCAGCGAGCCCACGCAGGGGCGCGCGCGCGCGCCCGGCCGGGATAGTGCCGAGCCTCTGTTTTGATTTTGGGGTGATCAGGAAAAGGTAGTGGGACGCGATCAGCAAATGCGCGTGCGCATCGCGCAAGAGGCCGCCCGCCTGATGTCGGAGGAGGGGGTGCGGGATTTCTATGCCGCCAAGCGCAAGGCCGCCCAGCATCTGGGCGCGCCGGATACGCGCAACATGCCGCGCAACCAGGAGGTCGAGGCCGAGCTGCTGGCCTACCGCCGGCTGTTTGGCGGCGCGCGGCAGGACGATCATCTGAAAACGCTGCGCAGCGCGGCGGTGCAGGCGATGCGCTTTCTCTCGGTCTTCCGCCCGCGTCTGGTCGGTTCGGTGTTGAGCGGTACGGCGGGGCAGCACGCCGACATCAATTTGCACCTGTTCGCCGATACGCCGGAAGAGGTCAGCCTGTTTCTGCTCGACAACAACATCCCCTTTCAGCCGGGGCAGAAACGGCTGCGGGTGACGCGCGACAGCTGGGAGGAGTTTCCCGCCTATGAATTCATGGCTGGCGAGCACCCGGTGGAGCTGGTGGTGTTTCCGCTTCAAGGGCGGCGCGAAGCCCCGCGCAGCCCGGTCGACGGCAGGCCGATGCAGCGGGCGCGAATCGAAGAGGTCGAGCGCCTGCTGGAGGCCGACGACTGAGCCTGCGTCTGTTCCCAGCCTGCCGCCTCAGAAGCTGGCCGCGGGCTGGTAGTGTTTGGGGTACCCCGTGCGCGCCACGCCCGAGGCGACCGCCGCCTGTGCCACCGCCGGTGGCACATAGTCCATCAGGCGCGGATCGAAGGGTTTGGGGATGATGTAATCCGGGCCGAACTCCAGACTCTGCAGGCGATAGGCGCGCAGGATTTCGGGCAGGACCGTTTCCTGCGCCAGCGCGCGCAGACCTTCCACCGCCGCTTTTTGCATGTCGCTGTTGATGGCGCGGGCACGCACATCGAGCGCGCCGCGGAAAATGAACGGAAACCCCAGCACGTTGTTCACCTGGTTGGGGTAGTCGCTGCGCCCGGTCGCCATGATCAGATCGGGGCGCACCTGGTGGGCCACCGGCGGGCTGATCTCCGGGTCCGGGTTGGAGAGCGCGAAGACGATCGGCTTGGCGGCCATGCTCGCCAGCATGTCCGGTGTCACCAGATTCGGGCCCGAGACACCGATGAACACGTCGGCGCCGCGCATCGCGTCGGCGAGCGTGACCCGGTCGGTGTCGAGGGCGAATTCCTGTTTGTAGGGGTTGAGGTCCTGGCGTGTGCGGCTGATCACGCCGCGCCGGTCGACCATCAGAATGCGCTCGCTGCTGGCGCCCAGCTCTTTGAGCAGGCGCATCGAGGCGATGCCGGCGGCGCCGGCGCCGAGACAGACGATGTTGGCCTCGGCCAGCGCCTTGCCCTGCAGCTCCAGCGCATTGAGCAGGCCGGCGCAGATGATGATCGCGGTCCCGTGCTGGTCGTCGTGGAACACCGGGATGTCCAGCCGCTCGCTCAGCGCGCGCTCGATATCGAAACACCGCGGCGCGGCGATATCCTCGAGGTTGATGCCGCCAAAACCGGAGGCGATGCGGGCCACGGTATCGACGAAGATCTCGATGTCCTGGGCGTCGACCTCGAGGTCGAAGACATCGATCCCGGCGAAGCGCTTGAACAGCACGGCCTTGCCCTCCATCACCGGTTTTCCCGCCAGGGCGCCGACGTCGCCCAGGCCGAGCACCGCCGAGCCGTCGGTGATCACCGCCACCAGGTTGCCCTTGTTGGTGTAGCGATAGGCCAGATCGGCGTCGCCGGCGATCACCCGCACCGGTTCGGCCACGCCCGGCGTATAGGCCAGCGACAACTCCTGCTGGGTGGTGCAGGGTTTGGTGATCTGGGTGGCGAGTTTGCCGGGCACCGGAAATTCGTGGTAGTCGAGCGCGGCCTTTTTCAAATCTTCGAACATGCTGTCTGTCTTTCGCTGCGGGGCGGGCGACATCATAGCAGTCTTTGGCCGCCAGCGGATGGCGCCCGGGTCAATACAGATGCAGGTTGGCCGGATGGCCGAGGTTCATGCGCAGTTCGCCCCGGTTCTGGCGGATCCACCCGCGGGCTTCCAGGATGCGGCCCACCCAGTCCTGACCGGGGGGTGGATCGAAGCGGGCGAGATTTTCGTTGGCGATGCGGATGGCGAAGCGGCCCTGGAGGTTGATCCAGGTGGCGCCCTGGCTCTGGTTGACGCGGGTCACGCGGCCGCGCACCAGCTGGAAGCCGCTGGTGTGTAAATCGAGCGTCGCCGACTCGCGGGCCTTGCCGGTCTCGCCGCGCCACACCCCGCGCTGGGCGGCGCGCGCCGCCGCCTCGGCTTTTTTGTCGCATTCGACAAAGCGGATATCAGGCGGAATCGCGACCAGCCAGCCCAGGCCGGCGTGCAGCAGCGCCCCGCTGAGCGGCGTGCCGTCGGGCAGCCACACATAGGCCAGCGTACGGCCGTGCGGTCCGCGCGGCTGTTCGCCAGGCAGGTAGCGCACCTCGTTGTGATGGCGAAACAGCAGCTGGCGCAAATGGTCACGGGCACGGATCGCCAGCGGCTGCGCCGGTTGGTCCCCCGCGGCCAGCTCGGGGGTGTTGAGGCCGATGATGCGCACCCGGGTGCCGTCGTGCAGGGTGAGGGTGTCGCCGTCGTGGGCGTAGCGCACCTTGACCCGGTCGGCGGCCGGTGGCGGCCCGCAGCTATCCGCCGCGACCGGTGCCAGCCACAGTGCCAGCAGGAAAAAAAAGGCGCCGGACAAGGGCGCCTTTGCGAGAGACATTACCGGGCGGTGCATCAGCCCTGTTTGTTGATGCCGTACTTGCGCCGGAAGCGGTCGACCCGGCCGCCGGTATCCACCATTTTCTGCTTGCCGGTATAAAAAGGATGGCACTGGGCGCAGACTTCGATGGTCAGATCGTGACCGACCGTGGACCGGGTTTTGAAGCTGTTGCCGCAGCTGCAGGTGACGGTGATCTCTTCATATGCCGGATGGATGTCTGCTTTCATGCCGAATGCCTCGAATAGGGTCCAGGCGGCGGCGGAGGATCCACCCCGGCGCCTGCCGAAAGGCCGCGAATGTTACGTCAAAGCCGCGCTTACGGCAAGACCCGGCGCGGCCGAACGCCTACTGCGCGGCGGGGAATTCCAGCACCGTGGCGCGGGGTTGCGGCTGAAAACGCCCCTCCGAGACCTGTTCCAGCGTGTCGCGCAGTCCGCCCGGGCCGACCAGCGAGTCCCACATCATTTCGCTCAGTTTGATGCACGCGGCCATCGGGTTGGCGGCACGGTTGCGCACCTGGTCGATTTTCCACTGCAGGCAGCGCATGCGCTGCTGTTTGTGCGCCGGCATCTGTTGGATCACGGCTTCAATGGTGGCGGCGCGGCGCGCCTCGAACGCTTCGGGGTCGGATTTGGCCAGCTCGGCCCATTGATCGAATTCGATCAGCGCCTGGCCGGATTGATGGGTTGACGATTTTGCTTCTGGCATGTGACTGGCCTCCGCCGACGCTGAGTCGAACTTTGTGGTTTTTGTCGTCTAGAGCGAGTCTAGCACAGCTTGAACAGAGGCTGGCAACTTGAAGCAGAAATAATTAACTATTTGTTTTTAAATATATTATTTTGGTTATTTTGTCGAATAATTTAACAAACACAGGGAAACCGAAGCCAATTTCTTACAACTTCGTTGCCGAACTTCCTGCCGGACGACAACTTTCCGACGTACCGCATTCAATCAGTTAGGGCGGCCAATGATGGCGCCGCCGACTTTCCGACAGGATTGAGGCGCGGCCTAAACCGCTTCGGTCCGGTGGATCCGGTCCAGGCGCAGCTCCAGGCGGTCGCAGTCGGCGCCCTTCACCACCAGGTATTCGGCGTGGTCGCGGGTGACCAGATCCAGTGGCGTGCACACGGCGATACGCGACTGGCCGTCGGCGTCGTGCCAGGAGATGCGCAGCGGACGGCCCTGCAGGACGGCGATTTCGTATTCGCTGTAGCGGGCGCAGTCGATGGGGGTGTAGTCAGTCATCGCCGCGCAGCGCCTGAACCCCCAGCAGGGTGCCTTCATGGTCGACGCTCACGTGCACTTCGATCGGCTGACAGCACACGGGGCAGTCCTCGACGTACTCCTGGTCGCCGGCCGAGCAGTCGACATCGATATCAAAGGCTTCGCCACAATAGGGGCAATCAATTCGGCTGGTTTCCAGCATGCGCGACTCCTCCAGCTCACTCCAGAAAGCGTTGCACCAGGTCATCGAGGTAACGCCAACCGCGCTCGGTATGGCCGACCCGGTCGGCCTCCAGCCGCAGCAGCCCCTCGGCGGCGGCCTGTTGCAAGCGGGGCAGGATGTGTTGGCGCGCCAATCCGCAGGCGAGGGTGAAGTCCTCAAGCGTGAACCCCTCGCGCAGGCGCAGGCGATTGAGCGCGAACTCGAACACCAGGTCCTGGGCCTCCAGCCGGCGCTGCCCCTCCAGGCACGCGTCGCCGCCGGCCGCGGCCAGATAGTCCCGCGGATGGCGCTTTTTCCAACGGCGGTGGATCACACCCTGGCCCCCGTCGGTGATTTTTCCGTGGGCGCCGGCGCCGATGCCGAGATAGTCGCCAAAGCGCCAGTAGTTCAGGTTGTGGCGACACTGACGGGCTTCCCGCGCCCAGGCGGAAACCTCATAGTGATTATAGCCGTGCGCGCGCAGTAAGGACTGGCCGGCGGTCTGCATCGCCCATTTCTCATCCCCGTCGGGCAGCGGCGGGGGGCGTTGATGGAACAGGGTGTTGGGCTCCAGCGTCAGCTGGTACCACGATAGGTGGGCGGGCCGCAGCGCGATGGCGGCGTCGAGATCGGCCAGCGCCTGTTCGCGGGTCTGGCGCGGCAGGCCGAACATCAGATCGAGGTTGAAATTGTCGAACCCGGCCGCGCGCGCCGCCTGCGCCGCGCCCAGGGCCTCGCCGCTGTCGTGGATGCGCCCCAGCGCCTGCAGGTGCTCGGGATTGAAGCTCTGGATGCCGAGCGACAGGCGGGTGACGCCGGCCTGGCGATAACCGGCGAATTTTTCCTGTTCGGCGCTGCCGGGGTTGGCCTCCAGGGTGATCTCGGCGTGCGGGCTGAGCGGCACCCGGGCGCGAACGCCGCTGAGCAGCCGGTCGATGGCGGCGGCGGAAAACAGGCTCGGCGTGCCGCCACCGAGAAACACGCTCTGCACCGTACGTCCCCAGACCGCGGGCAGTTCCAGTTCCAGGTCCCGCAGCAGCGCGTCCACGTACGCCTGTTCCGGCAGCGTGTCGCGCAGGCTGTGGGAGTTGAAATCGCAGTAGGGGCACTTGCGCGCGCACCAGGGGAAATGAATGTACAGCGACAGTGGCGGCGGCGCGGCGAAGGTCAGCATCTCAGCGGCGCAGGACCTCGACCAGCCGGCGCAGCGCCTGGCCGCGGTGGCTGAGGCGGTTTTTGATCGCCGGCGGCAATTGCGCCGAGGCGCAGTCCTGCTGCGGCACATAGAACACCGGGTCGTAGCCGAAGCCCTGGTCGCCACGCGGCGAGCGCAGGATGCGGCCTTCCCAGGTGCCCTGGCAGAGGATCGGGGTGGGGTCCTCGGCGTGGCGCAGGTAGACGATCAGGCATTGAAAGCGCGCCGTGCGCTGGGCCTCGGGCACGTCCTCGAGGGCCGCCAGCAGCTTGTCCACATTGGCCTGGTCGCTGGCGCCTGCGCCGGCGTAGCGCGCCGAATAGATGCCGGGCGCGCCGCGCAGCGCATCCACCTCCAGGCCGGAGTCGTCGGCCAGCGCCGGCAGGCCGGTATGGGCGGCGGCGTTGCGCGCCTTGAGCAGGGCGTTCTCGACGAAGCTCAGACCGGTCTCTTCGGCCTCCGGCACGCCGAGCGACGCCTGGGGCACCACTTCGCAATCCAGGTCCTGCAACAGCTGGTTGAACTCGCGCAGCTTGCCGGCGTTGTTGCTGGCCAGGACGATGCGCCGGCTCATGCGCCCAGGGCTTCGCGCTGGCGTTGGCACAGCTCGGCGATGCCCTGGCGCGCCAGGGTCAGCATCTGCTGCATCTCGCTGTCGCTGAAGGGGTGGCCCTCGGCGGTGCCCTGGACCTCGATGAACTGGCCGCTGTCGGTCATCACCACGTTCATGTCGGTCTCGGCGTTGGAGTCCTCGGCGTAGTCCAGGTCGAGCACCGGCGTGCCGCGGTAGATGCCCACCGACACCGAGGCCACCGCGCCGGTCAGCGGGTTTTGCTTGAGTTCGCCGGCGGCGAGCAGCGCCTGGATCGCCTCGCTCAGCGCCACGAAGCCGCCGGTGATGCTGGCGGTGCGGGTGCCGCCGTCGGCCTGGATGACGTCGCAGTCGATGGTGAGGGTGCGCTCGCCGAGCTTTTTCATGTCCACCACCGCGCGCAGGGAACGGCCGATCAGGCGCTGGATCTCCAGGGTGCGGCCGCCCTGCTTGCCGCGCGCCGCCTCGCGGCCCATGCGCTCGGTGGTCGAGCGCGGCAGCATGCCGTACTCGGCGGTCACCCAGCCCTGGCCCTTGCCGCGCAAAAACGGCGGCACGCGGTTTTCGACGCTGGCGTTGCACAGCACCCGGGTGTCGCCGAACTCCACCAGCACCGAGCCTTCGGCGTGCTTGGTGTAGCGGCAGGTCAGGCGGATGGGGCGCATCTGGTCGGGGGCACGGTTGCTCGGGCGCATGAGGATTCCTTGGCTGGTGATCGGCCCGGCATTATAGCGATTCGCGCGCCGCTGACGAGCCGGCGCGCGCGTGGGGTTATTTTTTCATCTCCCCGGCGTAGTCCAGCAGCGCGCGGTGGATATCGGCGATGGCGCGCTGCACCGGGTCGGCCGTCGCCGGGGCGGCGTCGCCGGATTTGGCGCGCTCGCCCGGGGCGCCGGCCGGCTCGTCGGCCCGCGCCAGCCAGCGCAGGCCCACCAGGCTGATGTTGTCGCTGTGCGGATAGCTGGCGACATCGGCCTCGTCGGCCAGCTGGTTGAGGCGCGCGGCGAACGTCGCGGGGTCGCGCGGCAGGTCGCACAGGCGGCTTTCGTCCAACGCCGACCAGAGGCCGTCGGAGCACAGCAGCAGACTGTCGCCGGCGCGCAGCGGCGCGTCGTCGAAGCTCGCTTTGGGCCATTCCATCTCGCCCCCCAGGCAGCGGCTGACGCTGTTGCGCAGGGGGTGGCGGGCGATCTGCGCCTCGTCCAGCAGGCCGTTGTGCACCATCTCCTCGACGGGGGTGTGGTCGCGGGTGCGGCGCCGGATGCGGCCGTCGCGGATCAGATACAGCCGGCTGTCGCCGAGGTGGGCCCACCAGGCATGGGCGTCGCCCACGAGGCAGACGACGCAGGTGGTGCGCGGGCTCAGCGGCGGCCGCTGGGCGTTGCCGGTATCGATGATGTCCAGGTGGGCGTGATGGAGCGCCTGTTGCAAAAAGGCGCGCGGCTGCCCGATCGGCGCCTGGCTGCTGAGAAAGCTGCGCCGCAGGCTGTCGATGGCCGTCTGCGCCGCCAGGTCGCCGCGGGCGTGCCCGCCCATGCCGTCGGCCACCACCAGCAGGGTCTCGCCCGGGCGTTCCAGCACCAGGCAGCGGTCCTGGTTGTCGCTGCGGTTGCCCAGGCGGTTGGTCCAGGCGCTGACCGGCGGCATGCTCAGGCCTTCCCCAGCAGGACGTCGGTGAGGCGGCCGAAGGCCGAGCGCGGCGCCGCCGGTTCCGGGGTGGTGTCGGCGGTCAAGGCCGCGCGGAACTCGGCCACGTGCTGCGGTCGCAGCAGCGGGTCGACTTCCATCGCCCAGTCGATGGCGCGCAACAGATTGTCGGCGTAGCGCCCACGAAAACAGAACTGCGCCGGCTTCAGGGTGTCGTTGTCGTGCCGTTGGCGGGCATTGAGCGGCGGGCGACCTTCGATGCAGGCGCGCATGGTCGCCCCGATCGCATAGAGATCGGTCCAGGGTCCGACATAGCCACGGTCGTCGTACTGTTCCACGGGCGAGAAGCCCGGGCTGATGACCTGGCCGGGCTGTTCCTGGCGGCTCTGGGGAAAGCCGTGCACGGCGCCGAAATCCAGCAGCAGCGGCTGGCCGCCATTGCAGATGTGCACGTTGCCCGGTTTGATATCCAGGTGCAGCAGGTCATTGGCGTGGATCAGCTCCAGACCGTCGAGCAGCGGCGGGAAGACGGTGCGCAGAAAGCGCTCGCTGAGCCCGCCGCGGCGGTGCTGCAGATAGTGTTGCAGGTTTTCGCCTTCCCGGTAGGCCATCACCATGTACACCGTGCCGTTGGCCTGAAAGAAATTGAACACATCGACAATATTAGGATGCTTGAGCGTCGCCAGGGTGCTGGCTTCCTGGAAAAACAGTTTGCGCCCGCGCTGGAAGCGCTGCCCGGTCTCGGCGCTGCGCGCCACCACCTGGCCGTAGCGGTCGCGGCAGGCCAGCTTGTTGGGGATGTATTCCTTGATCACGACCCGGCGGCCGTTGTTGATCTGGCGGGCGCGGTAGACCACGCTGAAGCCGCCGCCACCCAGCATTTTCTCCAGCAGGTAGCCGTCGAGCTGCGTGCCGGCCTTGAGGCTGTCTAGCTTTTTGCCCATGATCCCTTAGACTGTCGCTCTTGCATGGTTGGCGTCGGAAGACGAAATCCTGTACAAAAACAGATTCTTGCAATATGAGTGTAGCGGCAGTGGAACGGAGTGACTTGAGATGATCCGCAGCATGACGGCGTTCGCGCGCAGCCAGTCGGAACAGGACGGTGCCGACCTGACCTGGGAATTGCGTTCGGTAAACCACCGATACCTCGAGGTTTTCGTGCGTCTGCCGGAGGAGCTGCGCGGGCTCGAGCCGACGGTGCGCGAACGGGTGGCCGCCCGTCTCGGGCGCGGCAAGCTGGAATGTGTGTTGCGCTGCCGTTGGGGCACCGCCGCCGGGGCGGCGTCCCTGGAGCTGGATCACGACCGGCTCAAGGCGGTGCTGGAGGCGTGCCGCGAAATCGAGACCCGCTCGGCCGAGGCGACCTCGCCGGGGGTGATGGACCTGCTGCGCTGGCCGGGCGTGGTGCGCGAGCCGGAGCCCGACACCGGGGCGGCGCAGCAACAGGCGCTGGCGCTGCTGAACCAGGCGCTGGACGATCTGGTGGCCACGCGCCAGCGCGAGGGCGCGCAGATCAAGGCGCTGCTGGAGGCCCGGCTCGAGGGCATCGCGGCGCAGAGCGCGCGGGCGCGCGAGCGGTTGCCCGAGGTGCGCCGGCGGGCGCGGGAGCGGTTGCAGGCCCGGCTGGAGGAATTGCAGGCCAAGGTCGACCAGGACCGGCTGGAGCAGGAGCTGGTGATGCTGCTGCAGAAACTGGACGTGGACGAGGAGCTGGACCGGCTCGACGGCCACGTGAACGAAGTGCGGCGGGTGTTGGAGCGCGACGAGCCGGTGGGTCGGCGGCTGGATTTTCTGATGCAGGAGTTCAATCGCGAGGCCAACACCCTGGGCTCGAAGTCGCCCGACAGCGAGACCACGGCGGCGGCGGTGGAGCTGAAGGTGTTGATCGAGCAGATGCGCGAGCAGGTGCAGAATGTGGAGTGAGGCTTGGGTGCAGGCGGCGCAGGCGGCGGGGGGCGGCGGGGTAATAGCTGCCGTGCTTAGGGCGCGGGCGCATGCGCTTGTCAGCTATTACCCCGCCGCCCCCCATCGCTTGAGCAGCGGTGGTCACGCACGGGCGGGCCGGCGTTTCGGGCGCGGGGATAGCGCTCGGGTAGGCGCCGGCTTCGGCCGCGGGCGATGCCGCGCGGCATGGGGCGGGCAGGGCGCATGATCGGCACCTTATATATTGTTTCCGCGCCCTCGGGGGCGGGTAAGACCAGCCTGGTCAAGGCGTTGCTCGAACGGGTGGCGGGGATTTCGGTCTCGGTGTCGCACACCACGCGGGCGCCGCGCCCGGGGGAGCGCGACGGCGAGGACTATCATTTCGTCGATCACGCGCGCTTCGAGGCGCTGGTGGCGGCCGGCGAGTTTCTTGAGCACGCCAAGGTGTTCGACAATAGCTACGGCACGGCGCGGGCGACGTTGGTGGAGCGGCTGGAGGCCGGCGAGGACGTGATCCTGGAGATCGACTGGCAGGGCGCGCGCCAGGTGCACGCGGCCTTCCCCGAGGCGGTGAAGGTGTTCATCCTGCCGCCCAGCCGCGCGGCGCTGGAGCAGCGGTTGCGCGCCCGCGGCCAGGACAGCGAGGCGGTGATCGCCCGGCGCATGGCCGAGGCGGTGAGCGAAATGCGCCATTTCGACGAATACCACTACCTTATATTCAATGATGATTTCGCCACCGCGCTGGGGCAGCTCGAGGCGCTGTTCCGCGCCGGGCGGTTGCGCTGCGAGCCGCAGAGCCGGCGCTATGCCGTTGAATTAAGGGGGCTGCTGGAACCGGCGGACGGATTGCAGTAAACTGCCCAGCCCGCAGCATCGGCGGCAATACAAGGTTTCGATATGGCACGTGTCACGGTAGAAGATTGTCTCGACAAGGTGGATAACCGCTTTCAGCTGGTGCTGGTGGCGACCAAGCGCGCCCGCCAGTTGGCGCGCGGCACGCAACCTTTTGTCGAATGGGAAAACGACAAGCCCACGGTGGTGGCGCTGCGCGAGATTTCCGAAGGGCATGTCGGCCCCTCGATTCTCGACGAGAAGCCCGCCGAGGAAGTGCTGCTCGACGATATGAGCGCGCTGGTGGAGAACCTGGAGCAGAGTGTGGATTTGCCGGCCGGCGGCGGCGATAGCGAACGCTGATTCGCCACAGTCCGGTTTGCGAAAAGCCGTTTCCGGTACCGGCCGGAAGCGGCTTTTTATTTGCGGCAAGAGGGATTTCGCCTATGATTTGAACGCACGGCGACGATAAACGAGAGGCATGGCGAACCCCGCACCCATTAGCAACGATAACGCGCCGCGTTATCTGATCAGCGACCTGATGGATCTGCTCGAATCCTACCTGGAGCCCGAGCAGGTGCGCGAGGTGTACCGTGCCTATCTGTTCGGTGCCGAGGCGCATGAGGGCCAGCACCGCATGTCCGGCGAGCCCTACATCTATCACCCCATCGCCGTGGCGCGCATCCTCGCCGGCATGCACATGGACGCGGCCAGCATCATCGCCGGCATCCTGCACGATGTGATCGAGGATACCGGCACCCCGAAAGAAGCGGTGACCACCGAGTTCAGCGAGGAGATCGCCGAGCTGGTCGACGGGGTGAGCAAGCTCACCCAGATCAAGTTCGAAAGTCAGGCCGAGGCGCAGGCGGAGAACTTCCGCAAGATGATGCTGGCGATGGTCAAGGACCTGCGCGTGATCCTGGTCAAGCTCGCCGACCGCCTGCACAACATGCGCACCCTGGGGGTGATGCGGGCCGACAAACGCCGCCGCATCGCGCGCGAGACGCTGGAGATCTACGCCCCCATCGCCAACCGCCTGGGCATGAACCAGATCCGCCTGGAACTGGAGGATCTGGGTTTCGCCGCGCTCTATCCGATGCGTTATCGCGTGTTGAACGAAGCGGTGCGGCGCGCGCGCGGCAACCGCAAGGAGATCCTCAACAAGATCGAGTCGGCCATCCACCAGCGCCTGGATCAGGAGGACCTGCACTGCCGCCTGCTGAGCCGGGAAAAACATCTGTATTCCCTGTACAAGAAGATCCGCAACCGCGTCGGCTCGTTCAACGAGGTCTACGACGTGTACGCCTTTCGCGTGATCGTCGATTCGGTCGACACCTGTTATCGCGTGCTCGGCATGATGCACAACCTCTACAAACCGGTGCCGGGCAAGTTCAAGGACTATATCGCCATCCCCAAGGCCAACGGTTACCAGTCGTTGCACACCGTGCTGTTCGGCCCCTATGGCGTGCCCATCGAAGTGCAGATCCGCACCGACGACATGGACCGGGTGGCCGAATCGGGCATCGCGGCGCACTGGCTGTACAAGAGCAGCAGCGACAAAAGCGGCGGCAACAGCGCCCAGGCGCGCGCCCGCGAGTGGCTGCGCGAGCTGCTGGAGATGCAGCGCAACGCCGGCAATTCGCTCGAGTTCCTGGAGAACGTCAAGATCGACCTGTTCCCCGACGAGGTCTATGTGTTCACCCCCGCCGGCGACATCCTGGAGCTGCCGCGCGGCGCCACCGCGGTGGACTTCGCCTATGACGTTCATACCGATGTCGGCAACACCTGCATCGCCGCCAAGATCGACCGGCGCCTGGCGCCGTTGCGCACGCCGCTGTTGAACGGCCAGACGGTGGAGATCATCACCGCCACTGGCGCGCACCCCAACCCCGCCTGGCTGAACTTCGTCACCACCGGCAAGGCGCGCTCCAACATCCGCCACTATCTGAAGAACCTGCAACACGACGAGGCCGTGGAGCTGGGCCAGCGCATGACCGACAAGGCGCTGCACAACCTCAACACCAGCCTGGCGCAAGTCAGCGACGAACAGCTCGACAAAGTGATGCACGAGTGCGGCTTCAAATCGCGCGACGCGCTGTACGCCGACATCGGCCTGGGCAACCGCACCGCGATGCTGATGGCGCGCCGGCTGGTGCCGGCCGGCGACGACGAGGCGCCGACGGACAGCGGCAGCAGTCAGCCGCTGGCGATCCGCGGCACCGAGGGCATGGTGGTGCACTTCGCGCGGTGCTGCCGGCCCATCCCCGGGGACAAGATCGTCGGCTTCATCAGCTCGGGGCGCGGTCTGGTGATCCACACCGAGGGCTGCAAGAACCTGAGCGAGCTGCGCAGCCGGCCGGACAAGTGGATCGACGTCGAGTGGCAGCCGGGCATCGAGGGCGAGTTCCCGGCCGAGATCCGGGTGGACGTGACCAACCAGAAGGGCGTGCTGGCGACCATCGCCGCGGAGATCTCCGAGACCGGCTCCAACATCGAGAACGTTTCCATCGAAGAGCGCGACGGTCTCGACACCGCGCTCAACTTCACCGTGACGGTGAAAAACCGCCAGCACCTGGCGAAAGTCATGCGCTGCATCCGCCAGCTGCCCAACGTCATGCGCATCAGCCGCAGCAAGCACTGAGCAGCAAGCCATCAAGTGCTACGCAGAAAGCAGAAAGTAGAAAGTAGAAAGTAGAAAGTAGTAAATGGTAAATGGTAAGTGGTAAGTGGTAGGTAGTAGGTAGTAGGTAGTAGGTAGTAAGCAGCCGTCAGTCATCAGTTATCAGCCATCACAACAAGGAGCGCACATGCCACGCAAGGTCATCCATACCGACAAGGCGCCGCAGGCCATTGGCACCTATTCGCAGGCCGTGCAGGTCGGCGATACGGTCTATCTTTCCGGCCAGATACCGCTGGTGCCGGAGAGCATGGAGATGGTCGAGGGCAACATGGAAGCGCAGATCCGCCAGGTGTTCGACAACCTCGCGGCGGTGGCCGCGGCCGCCGGCGGCAGCCTGGCCGACATCGCCAAGCTGAACATCTTTCTCACCGACCTGGGCCACTTTCCGCTGGTCAACCAGGTGATGGCCGATTATTTCCAGGAGCCGTATCCGGCGCGCGCCGCGGTGGGCGTGGCCAGCCTGCCCAAGGACGCCGCGGTGGAGATGGACGCGATACTGGTGTTGGGCTGAACCGCCGCGGTGGAGATGAACGGCGTATGGGTGCGGGCTGAAGTGCCGCGGTGGAGATGAACGGCGTATGGGTGCGGGCCGAAGCGCCGCGGTGGTGGCCGCGCCGCACGGTGGCGGTGTGAGCGCCGGCGCGCTCGATGCCGGCCGCGCGCCCGCCGGCGAAGAGACCCTGGACGCGCTGCCGCTGTTGTCCTTGCGTGGTGTCGGCCCGCGCTCGGCGCAGAAGCTGGCCGGCTTTGGCCTGGAGACGGTGCAGGATGTGTTGTTCCATCTGCCGCGCCGCTACGAGGACCGTACCCGTGTCGTGCCCATCGGCCGGCTGCGCGGCGGCGACCACGCCGTCATCGAGGCCGAGGTGGACCTGGCCGAAATCAAGTACGGCAAGCGCCGCAGCCTGCTGGTGCGGGTGAGCGACGGCACCGGTTCGCTGCTGTTGCGGTTCTTCCATTTCAACCGCGCCCAGCACGAGGGCTTCGTGCGCGGCGCGCGCCTGCGCATCTATGGCGAGGTGCGCCGCGGCCCCAGCATGGCCGAGATGGTCCACCCCGAATACCAGCGCCTGGGCGAGGACGAACCGATCGCGGTGGAAGAACGGCTGACCCCGATCTACCCCACCACCGAAGGGCTGCACCAGCTCACCCTGCGCAAGCTCGGCCAGCAGGCGGTGGACCTGCTCGCGCCCGGGCGGCTACCCGAGTGGCTGCCCGAGGCGTTGCTGGCGCAATTGCACTTCAGCGACCTGCAATCGGCGCTGCGCTACGTGCACCGGCCGCCGCCGGGGGCCGACGTGGCGGCGCTGGAAGCCGGCGTGCACCCCAGCCAGCAGCGACTGGCCTTCGAGGAGCTGCTGGCGCACCACCTCAGCCTGCGGCGGGTGCGGCTGCGGGCGCAGCACCTGCGCGCCGAGGCCCTCGACGCCGCCAGCGCGCCGCGCCAGGCGTTCGAGCGCCAGCTGCCGTTCCAACTGACCGGCGCGCAGCGACGCGTGATCGGCGAACTATTGAAGGACCTGGCGCAACCCCACCCGATGATGCGCCTGGTGCAGGGCGACGTGGGCTCGGGCAAGACCGTGGTGGCCGCGGCGGCGGCCCTGCAGGCGGTGGGGTGCGGCTGCCAGGTGGCGGTGATGGCGCCGACCGAGCTGCTGGCCGAGCAGCACTGCGCCAACTTCAGCGACTGGTGCACGCCCTTGGGGGTGCGGGTGGGCTGGCTGTCGGGCAAGGTCAAGGGCAAGGCACGGCAGAAGCTGCTGGCCGAACTGGCCGCCGGCGAGGTGCAGGTGCTGGTGGGCACCCACGCGTTGTTCCAGGACGACGTGGACTTCCAGCGCCTGGCGCTGGTGATCATCGACGAACAGCACCGCTTCGGCGTGCACCAACGCCTGGCGTTGCGCGACAAGGGGCGCGCCGGCGAGCGCGTGCCGCACCAGTTGATCATGACCGCCACGCCGATCCCGCGCACCCTGTCGATGGCGCTATATGCCGACCTGGACACCTCGGTGATCGACGAGCTGCCGCCCGGGCGCACCCCGGTGCAGACCGTGGCCATCGGCGAGGGCCGACGCGCCGAGGTCGTGCAGCGCGTGCGCCAGGCCTGCCGCGAAGGCCGCCAGGTGTATTGGGTGTGCACCCTGATCGAGGAATCCGAATCGCTGCAATGCCAGGCCGCCGAGGACACCGCCGCCGCGCTGGCCGAGGCCCTGCCCGAGCTGAACGTGGGGCTGGTGCACGGGCGCCTGAAAGAGCGCGACAAAAGCGCCCGCATGGCCGCGTTCAAGCGCGGCGAGCTCGACCTGCTGGTGGCCACCACCGTGATCGAGGTGGGCGTGGACGTGCCCAACGCCTCGCTGATGATCATCGAGAACGCCGAACGCCTGGGGCTGTCCCAGTTGCACCAGCTGCGCGGGCGCGTGGGGCGCGGCACCGCGCAGAGCAGTTGCGTATTGATGTACCGCGCGCCGCTTTCGCAGATGGCGCGCAAACGCCTGGCCGTGATGCGCGCGACCAACGACGGCTTTGAGATCGCCCGCCAGGATCTGGAGCTGCGCGGCCCCGGCGAAGTGCTGGGCACCCGCCAGACCGGCATGATCGCCTTTCGCATCGCCGACCTGATGCGCGACCAGCCCCTGCTGGACAAGGTGGAGGACACCGCGCGCCAGTTGTTGCGCGAGCACCCCGAGCGCGTCAAGCCGATCATCCGCCGCTGGCTCGGGCACGCGCCGCGCTACGGGCAGGTTTAGGCCAGCGCCTGCAGGGGGCTGCGCACCGCGTTGCCGCCCCGGTTGAGCACGTGGGTGTAGATCTGGGTGGTCTTCACATCCTTGTGGCCCAACAAATCCTGCACGGTGCGAATGTCATAGCCGTCTTCCAGCAGATGGGTGGCGAAGGAATGGCGGAAGGTGTGGCAGGATCCCGGCTTGTGGATATTGGCGGCCCTCAGTGCGGCTTTGACTGCACGCTGGAGCGACGACTCGTAGACGTGATGCCGCTTCTTTTTTCCCGACACGGGGTCGACCGACAGCTGGTTCGCCGCAAACAGAAACTGCCAGTGCAGGCTGCGCGCCTGGCTGGGATACTTGCGCGCCAGCGCGTAGGGCATCTGCACCTCGCCGTAGCCGCCGTCGATATCCAGCTGGTGCAGGGCCGCCACGCGCCGGGACGCGCGTTCGATGTCGGGTATCAGTAGGTCGGGCAGTACGGTAACGCGATCCTTGTTGCCCTTGCCCTCACGCACCAGGATCGCCCGCCTGTCGATATCGACATCCTTAAGGCGCAGGCGCAACACCTCCATCATGCGCAGGCCGCTGCCGTACATCAGCGCGGCCATCAGCCGATACGGCTGGTTCAGGTGCTGAAGGATGGCGGCCACCTCATGGCGCGTAAACACCACGGGTATGCGCCGGCTCCGTTTAGCGCGGATGACGTTATCGATCTGGTCGAGTTGTAGATCGAGCACCTTGCGATACATGAACAGGATGGCATTGAAAGCCTGATTCTGCGTCGCCGCGGAAACCCGGCGGTGCACCGCAAGCCAGGTGAGAAATTCGGAGATCTCGCGGGCCCCCATGTCCGCCGGGTGGCGCATGCGATGAAAACGCACAAAGAACCGGATCCAGTAATAGTACGATTTTTCGGTCTTGCGGCTGTAGTGCAGGGCGCGCAACGTATTACGCACCCGATCCATCAGGCGTATCTGGCTCATCAAATCACTCCTTTGATTTGAATACTGTAAGTATGTACAGGTGTATTGAAGCGGCTGGAAGCCACGACGTCAAGCGGACTGCGCGTTCAAGTGTGAAAAATGCACTGCGCTATCGGGATATATTTTGCTTTTCAATCGCTTGCCGCGCTGTTTCGGAATTGCGAAACGGTTGTGTAAAACGCCAGTTACTAGTTATCGCCAGAAATCAGCTGTTATCAGCGCGAGTGAGGCTCAATCTGCATTGTTGCCATAGCTGCAGAAAAAGGCAAAAATAACCGATAGATGCACCAAATCAAGGTATCAGGGATGGATATGATGAATAGCGCTCGCCCTTTTTTCTTACGATTGTGTCGTATTAACCCGCATACGCCGTTGTCAGGCTGTTGTACAGCGCGCGCGGTCTAATAGTAGTTATATGCAAAAAATACTGGCAAACAAGTTTGAGGAGAACAGCCAATGTCTGACGGGTTAACAGACTACGATCTAGAGAATTCGATTAGATGCATTGCAGCTAAACTCGACATATCAGGTTGTAGTACTGAGACTGTGAATGAAGTGTTCGAGAAAATAGAAAATGCATGCCCGGAAGCCGCCAAGATATTGCTCGAACGCACCTTCGAGAAAGATAAGTTAAGAGATTACATCGCTCGTAACCCATCTATAAAAGTTGAAGACGGTCTAATAAATGGCGAGGGAGATCCTGTCTTCGAAAACCACTGGAGCAATCTAGTAAAATTGTATCCAGTTCTCCTAGAGGCGATCGATGCCTGCAAAAAATAAAGCATATAACAAGCGCATCCAGGCGACGGCAAAAAGCGCCGCGCCTGATGCTAGTCGTTATGGTGCAAGAGATAGTTCATAGGTGATATAGGGCTTGGTGAGTTATGGAAAGCTCAAACAATTCGGTAAAGTGCGTCAAAACACTGATCCACACCGCAGAAGCGCGTGTCGCGGAGTTTGAAATGGCGCCTGAAACCGAAGGTGAGGCTCATTATCATTCAGTAGCTTCTGAGCATTGCATTTGTTTGAAGGGAGAGTTTCAAGTAAAAATTGCTGGTGGTCCGGTACATTCGTTGAAGCCCGGCGCCAAGCTGGAAATCCAGTCGGGCGTCCCTCACCAAATCATTAATTCCAGCGCAAATCCATGCCAATACCTGGTAGTGCAGTTTGGTGGAGCCTATGATTTCAACACGGTGTAAGTTGCACCATAACCAGCGCGCCCAGTTTGCCGCTGCGCGGCTCGGACGGCGCGAACAACGCGCCGCCGCTGGCGCACAACGTTATGCTGCCATGGAACAGTGTTGCAACCCGTAACGTTATAGGTTACACTTTAAGGTATGATCCGGAGCTTCAAGCACAAAGGGCTTGAGAAGTATTTCCTGAAAGGGACAAAGTCAGGAATTCAGGCTAAGCATGCGCCCCGGCTAAGATTGATTCTGGGTCGGTTGAGTGCGGCTACAAATCCAAAGGATATGGATCTTCCTGGCCTTAAATTGCATGAGCTACGTGGGAAAAAGAAAGGCATCTGGTCTGTATGGGTCAGTGGAAACTGGCGCATTACGTTCCGCTTTAACGGTAAAGATGCCGAACTGGTTGACTACGAAGATTATCATTGAGGTGTAGTTATGAAGATGCACAATCCGCCCCACCCTGGTGAAGTGCTTCGGGAGTTGTGCATTGAGCCTATGGGTTTAAGTATTACCGAAGCGGCTGAGGCTTTGGGGGTTAGTAGGAAAACATTGTCGGCTATTTTGAATGGGCGAGCTGGTATTAGCCCGGAAATGGCGGTTCGTCTCTCGTTGGCATTTGCCACTTCTGCGGAAAGCTGGCTAAACCAGCAGGCGCAGTATGACCTATGGGAGGCGGAGAAAAAACGCAACTCACTAAAGGTCAAGAGGCTATCGGCAGCATAACCAATCGGCCCAGCCCGACGCGCTAACGCGCGCGGCTGGCCTCAGACGTTAGGAGTAAAAAATGTCTTCTACACAAATTCCAGCACATTGCCCTACATGTGGCGCAATATTTCAATCCCGCTTTCTTTCAATGTTTGGCGGAAACATTGGAAGGCTGGAGCTAAGCGGCAATAAAGAAACTTGTCCATTTTGCGGTAACATGGCAAATACCGCAGACGGTGTATTTGGTGTTGCAGACAATGTTATATCGGTAATAACCGCTCCAAACATCACCATGCAAATGCTTGCAGCATTTGGTGCTGTCGTTAAAAAAGCTTACGACGAAAAAACCTCACCAGAAGAAACGGCTAGTGAAGCTGAAGCTATTGACCCAGAGTTCGGTAAAATTATCCGCGCACTATCCTCAAAAGGAGCTTTTTACACTACTGCCTTGCTTCTAATATATTTAGCCACAAAATCATGCACATTAAATATTGAGCTTGATGCGAATAAATTAATTGACCAATTAAAAGACAATTCGCCAGAGTCAATAACAACAGAACAAACTGTCAGTAAATGAATATCTCAGCAAGAAAAACTCCTAACAATGCGCTGCATCTGACCGGTCAACACGCCGCTTCGCTCTGCTATGTGTTGCCCGTCAGCTGAGCTTAAGCGTTAGATTGCAATGGGAGAGGAAATTAAAGCAATCATAATCTTCTTTGGCGTAGCTATAAGCTCAGCAACGGTAGCGCATTACTTGATCCGCAAGTATACGCTGGCTTCTTTCAGTGGTGCGATAATTGCTGCAACTGTATTCCAAGTATGGACGTACATAGAATTAGGCTACCTGGACCCATTTTGGTTAATTGCTTTTGTAGTGTCTGGGCTTTTGAGTTTGTTTGTCGCGTTAGTGGTTGGTGGTGTATTTTCCTATGTTCGCAAAAAGGAGCGGAAAGTTGGCGATAATGCAATCTAACCACAGCGCCCAGTTAGCCGCTGCGCGGCTGGGACGGCGCAAACAGCGCGCCGCCCCTGGCGCTGGCCGTTAGATGCCTATAGATATGGAAATAGAAAGAAGGAAAACGAGCAAGGCGGAGCTGGACGAAGTTATTGAGTATTGGCTCGAATGTCCTCGAGCATCGAGCTATTTGGATGAAGACAGTCTAATTAAATTTCTAGAAGTGTTTACACCCCATCAAATCAAAGGGGCAATGTACCTAGCAACCTGTAAAGGTAGGGAAGCATATTTTAAGTACATGTGCGGTATTCTCCATAATTGGCGCAAAGATTTAGAGCAAGGAAATGAACCACGCTACTTTGATATAGGGCCAGAAGAATGAAGGGCACGGCATCTAACAAATCGGCCAAGTATGCTCGAGAGTTCCCACGGTTTCGTTGACACCCTGAACTAACAGTTCAGGAGTGATTAAAGATGCCAAAACCAGGACCAAGAACGACGTACAAGTACAGTGAGGAATTCAAGGCGACGGCCGTCAAGTTGAGCCAATTGCCCGGGG
>JASBSS010000010.1 GCA_030148805.1 Thiogranum sp.
ATCCGCGCGGGCGGATCCTGGCGGTCGCTCCGCCGGCCGGCACGGAGCTGGAACTCCCGGGTGCGGTCTCGCTGACCGTCTCCGTCGGGCCGGCCACCGTGCGCATCCCCTCGCTCCTCGGGATGGAGGAGTCGGCGGCCCGCGACACCCTCGTCGCGCTCGGGCTCGAGGTCGTCGACGTGGAGGAGGTCTTCCGCTTCGGGCGGGACCAGGGACGCGTCGTCGAGCAGGAGCCCGTCGAGGGGGCCGAGGTGGAGCGCGGCTTCGGCGTGAAGCTCATCGTCGGCAGAAGAGGCGGAATGCCGCAGGATCGTTAGATTCCTGCTGGCCCTCGAATCGCGGCGACACCACCCGAGCGACCCATGGATCCGAACGCATCCGCTCCCGACGTGCGCAGGCGCCCATCCCGGCTGCCGTACATCCTCGCCCTCCTCTTCATGGGCGCGGTCGTGGTGGCGGCGTGGGTGGGTCGCGACAGCTACCGCCCCGTCATCGCCGGCGAGGTCGCGCCGGTCTTCACGGCGACCACGCTCGACGGCACCCCGGTCTCGCTCGACGAGTACCGCGGCAAGGTCGTCCTCCTGAACGTCTGGGCCACCTGGTGCCCGCCCTGCCGCACGGAACTTCCCTCCATGCAACGGACCTTCAAAGCCTTGCAGGACAAGGGATTCATGATACTCGGCGTCAATGTCGGCGAAAAATGGGATACCGTCGCGCCGTTTCTGGAGGATTTCTCCTTGACCTACCCCATCCTGTTGGACAAGGACTCCTCGGCGATGGCCGAATGGGGCATCATGGGCCTGCCCACCACCTTCATTGTCGACAGACAGGGCCGCGTCACCCACCGCATCGTCGGCGGCCGCGACTGGGACGACCCCGCCTTCCGCGCCCGCCTGACGGCGATCATCGATCAGCAAACGGAAGAATAACGGCCTGACGCGCGCCAGCCGCCGTGGCGAGTAGTCCGCGGCGGCCAGCGCCGTTGCTCGGCCGTTGCTCGCCTGTGGCCCTCCAGCACGGCCTGCCGTCAGGACTCTGGCGACCGTCCCGGCGCCGGGAGGGAAGACACCAGCGCCGCTGGCAGAGGCGGCCAGGGCTCAAAACACGGCTTTCAGATGGTCATGAAACTGTTCGGCACCCATGAACCCGATGATCCGGTGGCCGCGTTTCTCCTCGCCGCTGCGGCGGTCGAAAAACAGAATCGCCGGCGGTCCGATGACCTGGAATTTCTTCGCCAACCGCTTGTCGGCGTCGTCCCAGGCGGTGACATCCGCCTGCAACAGCACGGCGTCTTTCAGTAGGGACTGCACGGCCGGGTCGGAGAAGGTGAACTTTTCCAGCTCCTTGCACGACACACACCAGTCGGCGTAGAAATCCAGCATCGCCGGACGGCCGGCGGCGGCCGCCGCCGCGATCTGCGTGGCGACCTCCTCGACCCCTTTCACCTTGACGAACGCCAGCGCGCCGTGATCGGCGTCACCGCCGCTCGCGCGCTGCGCGAGCGACAGGCCGCCCCCCGCACCGCCCAGCCCCAGACCGGCAAAGAGAACGACACCGTTGATCAGTAGCACCACGCCGACACCTTTCCACAATTTGCGCCAGCCACTGGCACCCGCGCCGAGGCTGTCCAGCGCGCCGAGATACACCGCCGCCACCGTGACCAGGGCGGCGCTCAGCGCCACGGTCACCCACGAGGGCACGATCCGATCCAGCATCCAGATGGCCAATCCCAGCAGCATCACCCCGAACACCGCCTTGACGGCTTCCATCCAGGTGCCGGCCTTCGGCAGCAGTTTGCCGGCGGAGGTGCCGATGACCAGCAGGGGCACGCCCATGCCCAGACTCAGACTGAACAGCGCCAGTCCGCCCAGCACCGCGTCGCCCGTCTGACCGATGTAGATCAGCGCGCCGGCAAGTGGCGCGGCCACGCACGGCCCGACGATCAGCGCCGAGAGAAACCCCATGACGGCCACGCCGATCAGCCTGCCGCCCTGCTGGCTGTTGCTGATCTCGGCCAGGCGCGACTGCATCGAAGCGGGCAGTTGCAGATCGTAGAATCCGAACATCGACAGCGACAGGGCGACAAACACCGCCGCGAACGCGCCGATGGCCCAGGGGTTCTGGAACGCCGCCTGGATGTTCTCGCCCAGCAGGCCGGCGGCCACGCCGGTCAGCGTGTAGGTGATGGAAACCGAGAGCACATAAACCAGGGAGAGCACGAACGCCTTGCGCGTGGTGATGTTCTCTCCCTGCCCGACGATGATGCTGGAGAGGATCGGCATCATGGGAAAGACGCAAGGCGTGAAGGAAAGCAACAAGCCGAAGCCGAAGAACGCCAGCAATGCCAGCGGCCGGTTGTCACCTTCCAACGAGCGGGCGATGCTGTCCTCCTGGGAGACCGGCGCGGAGACCGGCGTGGACGCTGGAGTGGACGTGGGCGACGACGCGGCGCCGCTCGCCGGCGGGCTGCCCGAAAGATCCAGTTTCACCTGCTTGCTCACGGGCGGATAGCACATGCCCGCCTGCGCGCACCCCTGATAGGTGACCGCCAGGGTCACGGATTTTGCCGCCCCCGACCCGCCCTGCAGGGGAACGCGGGCCTCGACATTATGATGGTACACCTCCATCCTGCCGAAGAATTCATCGTTCTTCATGTCTCCCGGCGGGAGCGTCACCTTCCCCAGCCCGATATCGCTGTCCTCCACCGCGAAGTTGAAGCGCTCGCGGTACAGGTAATAGCCGGGAGCGATATCCCAATGCGCGATAATCTCGCCACCCGTGCCGACTTGCGCCGAAAAACGAAAGGCCTGGTCCGGCGGAAGAAACTCTTCCTGTGCCGCCGACGCGCCACCCGACCAGACGATGACATACACAGACATCAACAGGCCCAGCAGGCGCCTGTTCAACGGATAGTTCATTCCCTACTCCTAGTTATTTTCGTTCGCCCGGGCGCCGCATGCGGCTGGAGGGCGCTACGCTAGCCGCGCGGGCACCGGCCGCTCCCGCCTCGCGCCCTGGTCGAGCGCGCAGCGGACGGCCTGGCAAAATCGACGACGGGTCGGCGAGGGTACCGGGTTATTCGCCCGGCGCCACTGCCCCAAGCGTCCGCGTTCCGTTGCGGCCGTCTGCCGGGTGGGCACCCACGCGCTCCCGGTTGCCGGGGCTCACAAGCAAGCCGAGTATCTTAAGCAGATGCTTCCGACGACCCTTTACTCGCCGTGTGCGCCGGCTTCGACGCTGAACGCGACCGGGACCGCCCGTTGCAGGATGTCCAGCACAGGCGATGTCCGGACCACGTGCGCGGCCAGCTCTTGCAGTTGCGCCGACGGCGCGTCGCTGTCGATGTGGCATTTGACCTGGATGTTCGAATAGCCAGGACGCACCTGGTCCGACAATCCGAGAAACCCATGCAAATCGATATCCCCCTCAACCTCGAAAGACACGTCATCCAACGCGATCCCCTGCGCTGCGGCGTTGTAGGCAAAGCCGACGCTGAGGCAGGAGGCCAACGCTCCCAGTACCAACTCTACCGCGTTCGGCCCCTTATTCTGACCCAACAGCACCGGCGGCTCGTCGGATTCCACCTGAAACGCAACGCTTCGCGAGGCGTCTTCCTGCCCCGCTCCGTAGAACCCCTGAATTTTGGTACTGGATCCACCCCCTCCCTTCCATTTGGTGTTTGCGCGAAACTTGAATTCGGCTATCGAGGGATCTGACTTGATGGCCTCGATGGTCGCGACCAGCTGGTCCACATTAACGCCGTTGATTGCTTTCATCACTCTTCCTCTCTCGTGCATGCGATGGCTTCGCACGACACCCGTTGACAGCATTCACCCGCTACCGACAGCCATTTGCTGGCGGCAGGCGGTTGCTGGTTGTTGTCCGACACCGGTTGGCGACAGGTACAAGCAAATATGGTGCCTGGCAGGCGGCAGGCGCCCGGAGGAAAAAGCGCAACCTCTATTGGCGACGCTAAAGGGCTCTTTATAGCGAGATTTTCACACCGAGGAGCGCGGTGATTGGACGCCGTCTGTGGGATTTGTGGACGCACGTAGTGAGAGGCTGAGCGACTCAGGTGTGTCGCCACCGCCGCAGATAAGACCTTGGATGCGCCGCAATCGATACAATCAGACAATGCGCCGAACCGGCTGCGCCGTCGAGGCGCCGACGCGACCGTCTCGCCCTTCACGGATGCCCGCCAGCCGCAACATCGCGATTCTCCCCAAGCGTCAGTCAGATGAACCACGTGGCCGAATCGTCCCCCAAGCGCCGGCCCCGCGTCTTACGCGTCTGAGCGAAACATTAACAATTAACTTGTTATTTTGGATTCAATGTCTCCGTTAGGGGACACCTTTTGGACTACACAAAACCGGCCGATTCTTACACCAATCCCCCGCCAAACTTGAGAAACTTGCCTCCGGAGTCGGGGAAGCGAAGTGGACTCCAGTTCATGCGTCACTGCCCAGGCATTGCGCCGGCACGAGCGATTCATTCCGACGCCGGGACTTACAACTCACACAATGGCATTCACTTATCATCAAAGAGGTGGAGATGATCACGCTACACAAGAAATTCACAGCGCGGTTGGCAGCGCTGCAGCTGGTGCTACTGTCGCAGGCTTCGATCGCCGATTCGGCGAACATGGGGGTCGAGGACAATTACTTTCTCGACAGTGCGGGCGAACCCGTGTTTCTGCTGGGCTACTACAATTGGGCCTCACCGGTCGATGGTGCCTATATCGACCATCCGACCCGTTTTCAGACCCTGATCGACAATGCGGTGCGCTATGGCCTGAATTACGTCCGGGTGAGCCTCGGGGTGAACCGCTTCACGGCCAAGACCACGCCCGCCAGCTGGAACCGTGGCGACATGCCCATCCCCTTTCTCTATGAGAACGACAAAGCGGATCTCGACCGCTGGGACCCGGAGTTCTGGGACGGACTGCGCGCGGCCCTGAGCGCTGCGCGCGAGAAGGGGGTCTATGTCCATCTGAGCCTGTTCGACAACGTGAATCTATCCGGCGGCAACGTCAAGCAGAACTACGACGACGCCTATCGTTGGAACAACTCGCCCTGGAACATTCGCAACCAGGTGCGCGATTTCTTCGGCGACATCGACCGCGGCGCGTATGGCGCCAATGAGGACGGCGAGTTCTACGACACGCGCAACTTCCTTGACGGCGACGGCGAGAACAGACGCTCGACGCTGGGTGACTACCAGAAGCGCTATATCGACAAGGTGCTCGCCGAAACCGCCGAATTCGAGAACGTGTTCTACGAAATCGGCAACGAGCTGAAGGCCAAGACAGCCTGGCAGTCGGCGGTGCTCGATTATGTCAAGACCAGAACCGCCAAGCCGGTGACCCTGAACAACCACGTGACGCGCGACCTGGCCGGACGGGTGGCCACCCTCCCCGAGGGCCTGGATGGGTTCGCGGTACATAAAGCGGATACCGCCGCGCAGCTCAAGGAAACCGTGGATTACATGAAGACGCGCGGCCCGCGGGTGCCGGCGTGGGACGACCCGGACGGCCCGGCGCTCGGCGAAGCCGACGCCACTGAAAGCCGTCAGGCGGCCTGGTACGCGTTCACCGGCGGCGCGGCGATGTGGGCCGGATTCAGTTTCGATTATTTTTCCGACGGCGGCGGTTTCGACCCGACAAAAGCCTCCTACTATCAGAATCTCGGCGGCTTCATCCGGCATAACGCCTTGGCGCTGGGGGAGATGATGCCGCGCCACGATCTGGTGTCCAACGGCAAGGTGAACTCGCTCCTGGCGGTGCCCGGCCAACAGTATGTCGCCTACATCCTCAACGACGCCAACGCCTCGGTGGACCTGTCCGCTACCGGCGGCAGCTTCAGCGCGGTGCGCTTCGATCCGGTGAGCGCCGACTACTCCGCCGCCCAGACGCTTGCCGGTGGCCGTCGTCATGTCTTCGCCAAACCCGCCGGCGCGACCGACTGGGTGATACTGATCCGCCGCCTCGACGCGGCGAGCGATCAGGCCCCGCAGGGAACCATCGATACCCCCGCGACCGACATCACCCTTCGCGAGGGCGAGAGTGTCCGCTTCACTGCCAGCGGCAGCGATCCGCGAGACACCGCCTTGCGTTACGCCTGGGACTTCGGCGTCGCGGGCGGCAGCGCGCTGGAAGACCCGGACGAGGTGATGTTCGCCAACGCCGGGACCTATACGGTGACGCTCAACGTGACCAATGCCGCCGGCGTGTCCGACCCCACCCCCGCGACGCGCACCATCACCGTGCTGCCGGCCGGAAACGACAGCGTGCTGCTGTCGCCCAACCGACCCATGCGCGCCTCGTCGGTGGAGGACGCCAGCCTGCACGCCGGCAACGCCGCCGACGGCGACCGCTCGACACGCTGGGCCAGCCGCGAAGGCAGCGACGGGGAATGGATCTGGGTCGACCTGGGCGCGCCGGCGGCGATCGATCGCGTGGTGCTCGACTGGGAGCGTGCCTACGCCCAGGCCTATACGCTGCAAGTCTCGGACGACGGCGCCAACTGGCGCACGGTGTACCGCGAGAGCGCCGGCGACGGCGATCGCGATGAAGTCCCCGTCGCCGCCACGGGTCGCTACGTTCGCATGCTTGGCGAGCAGCGCGCTACCCAATGGGGGTATTCGCTGTGGGAGTTCGAGGTCTACGGACGCTAGTCGGCCCACCCCGCCGCGCGCCCCGCGCCAAGCCGTTCCGATCTGCGCCCGCGGGCGCGGATCGGAACCCCCCTTGGACTGCCGCCAGCGTGCAAAATCCCGACCGTTTCACAAACCGGGGATTCCGTCCGGTCTTCCCGGCCCCGAGGTGACGACTCCGTCACATTCCGGCGATGGCAAACGACGCCCCGCTGCCGTTAATTTATTGTCACCGCGGGCGACGCTTTGGGTCAGCGCTGTCGCAGATCGCAGACGCGCACGCGCTCCGGAGGTTCCGGACTGACGCTAACCCAAGGAATCGAAACACGGTTTACGAATGGCACGGTAATTGCCGATCACTCGCATGACCTTAGCAACCCAATACCGCAGGATGATTTGAACATGGCAGCCCCCCTACCCACGACGCTGATGCGGGTTATCCGCAGCCTTCCGATTCTCTGCCTCGGCCTGCTGGCGGCCTGCGGCGGTGGGGGTGGCGACGCGGGCTCGGGGTCGACGCTACCGCAGTCGGCCGAACGGGTAGCCATCACCGGCGCCGGCATCAAGGGACCGCTGGCCTTCGCCAACGTGCAGGTCTTCGCCCTGGACCCGGCGCACGACGGGCTGTACGACCCACAGGCCCCGTTGGCGACGGCGACGACCAACGCCTATGCCCAGATCACGGGGCTGACGGTGCCGGCCACGACCCAGCCGCCCTACGTCCTGGTGGTGGACGGCGGATCGGCGGTCGACCAGAACACCGGTCAGGCACCGGTGATCAGCAAGCTCTACACGGTGATCACGCGCGCGGCGCTGGATTCGGGCAGACCGGTGTATGCCACCCCCTATACCACGCTGGCCTATGAAATGCTGGCGCGAAAGGTCGCCGCCGACGGTGGCGCCCCGGCGGCGCTCGACGCCCAGCTCGGCGCGTTCAACGACGCCATCGTCAAGGCCCTGGGTTTCGGCATGCCGGCCGACATCGACGTGTTCAACACGCCGCCGATCATCAACCACCGCACCACCGATGCCGCCCAACAGCAGCAGGTAGTCGATTATCGCGCCGCGATCGAAACGCTCTCCTCCCTGCTGCATGAAATGTCGCGGACCTCGGCCAACAGCCTCAGCGCGGACGAATTGTTGCAACGTCTTGCCATCGACTTGAACGACGACGGCATCGTCGACAACCGCGCCCAGGGCGCGGTCATCGGCGGCATCGATACCGAACTGCTGGCGGGTGACCCCTCACAACTGCAAATCGCCAACAGCCCCTATCGGGTGAAGGATATTGTCGCGTTGATCGACGATGAGCGCGCCCAGGTCGGCGACGACAGTGGCGTGTATTTCTACAAAGACGATATGCAGGTCGCCGTTAGACCCGCCGAGCTCGACGCCGCCGACAATCCGGGAGCACCCACCACGCCAGCGGCACCAGTTACGCCCCCCGCGAGCGATCCCGCGCCCACGATCACCCCGCCGGAGACCGAGCCGGAGCCGTCGACGCCGCCGCCCGCAAGCGATCCCGTCGTGAACGTGCCGCCGGTGGCCGCGCCGCCGAATCCGCCGGTGAGCGAGCCGGCGCCGACCCCTGATCCGGCGCCGCAGCCCGACGTCGGCGCGCCGGCGCTGGTGGCGGTGCTCAAGTTCGACGACGTCAAGCAGGTCAACGGTTTCATCAAACCCGGCTGGCAGCGCCTGGTGACCTATTTGCAGACGCGCAACATCAAGGCCGGTTTCGGCGTCATTGCCGAAACCCTGGCCACCGCCACGCCGACCTACCTGGCGTGGATCAAGACGCTGCAGGGCAGCGGTCTGATCGAGTTCTGGTTCCACGGCTGGGACCACCAGACCTACACCAAGGACGGCGTGCGCTACAACGAGTTCGTGCGTCCCTACGCCGAACAGGCAAAGCGGCTGGCCGACTCGCAGCGCCTTGCCAGGCAGAAGCTGGGCTTCGCCTTCACCACCTTCGGGCCGCCGGGCGGCGCCGGCAAGGGCAGCTTCAACGCCGACACCCTGCGGCTGATGGCGGACGACCCCGATATCAAGACCATGCTGTATCCGCAGGCGATGAACGCGCTCGGCCGCGAGGCTGAGGACTCGGCCAACGGCGAGTTCAAGATCCTGGACCGCGTCGGTGCCGTGAATCTCGAGGGCTCGGTCGGCGACCCGGATTTCACCCGCTTCCGCGAGGGCTTCGAGGCTAACCCCCAGCGGCGTTACTTCGTCCTTCAGGGCCACCCGGCCAACTGGGACGACGCCCGCTTCGCCGAGTTCGAGCGCATCATCGACTATCTGGTCGCCCGCGACGCGGTCTTCCTCACCCCGCGCGAGGCCGCCGCGATCCTTCCCTGAAGCCACGCGCCGCGGTGGAACACCGCGGTCGGCGCCGTTGTATGTCACCAGGCCCGGCGGTCCCTGTCCGGGTTTGGCATGCCTTGGGTCCGACCTGGAATTTTCCGTTCATGCTTGACCTGCCTGGACAGAGCCTGGCGGTCCCAGGCTGAGTGCGACGGTCCTGAGATCGACCTGGCGCCCTTGGCTGGGCCCTGTGGGAATTTTCGCCCGCGCTTGAGCTGTCGTGGCAGCACTTGTCCGCCGTCAGTCGAGTGCGACAGCCAACAGCGCAGCCTGACGCCTTTGACTGGGCGCGGTCGGTTGCCCGGCCGGATCTGACGTCGGCCGGTCACCTGGCATCACCCGGCCGGACCAGGCTTTAGCCGATCGGAGCTGGCGTTCGTGGGGCGCCCCCGCGTTCAGGAACCGAGGTCGGCGGACTGCAACGCTGGCGCCTGCCGTACGGGGAAGAACAGCGCCTTCAAATAGCTGTGGGGATAATTGGCGAGCAGTGTTCGGGCAATCCACTCGCCGCCATAGACCGACAGATGATGGGTATCGAGATAGTTCGGCCTGCCGTGTTCGTCGCTGGCGCGGACCCGCTTACCGATCTCCTTCAGCAGTGCCTCCACATCGATAAAACGGAGCTGCTCGGTCGAGGCGTAATCTCGCAGCAGGACGTTGGCTTCCAGGTAGGAATCGTCGATTTCCATGGTCAGCGGCGCGTCGCTTGAGTCGGTCAGCCGGTGATAGTTGAACACCTTGTCCGCGCTGGCCAGGTAGCCGTGAATGCGCCCCAACACCGCCACCGGTTTGTCCGCGGCGCGCAATTTGGCGAAGAAGTCGTCCATGGCCGCCACGCCGACGCGGTTCTCGCGGAAATAGCGCGGGGTCCACTTCTGGGCATAGAGTATCCCGTCGTAATCGGACAGATGGCCGAAGACATACGCCCGCACGCGCTCGCATTTCTCGGTTTTCACATGCGGATAGCAGGCACCGGCCGAGGCCAGATCCACCTGCACCCCGAGCGCGGTGCCCAGCGCGCTGACCATCTGGTAGTAGTGTTCGGCGTGCGAATTGCCGACCAGCAGGTAACGCTCGCTGGGGTGCGGCACGTCGGCGGCGTTGCCCTGACAGCCCAGGCTGACGAACGAGGGGCACTTGCTTTTGTCGATGTGGTAGAAAGCCAGTCGCGGATCGAGCTGGTCGCTGAGAAAGCGTTGCGGCATGCCCTTGGTATACAGCACCCAGGCGCCCAGTCCGGACAACAGCACGCCGGGCAGCAGAAACACGTAGACAAAGGAATGAGCGAAGGAGTTTTTCATCCGCCGCACCGGCTTTTCCACCCAATGGTAGGAAAGCGTCGACATGAGCAGCGTAAAGGCGACCACGGCGGCCACGCCCAACGGGGAAAAGGCGAAATCCGTGGGACCCCCGAAATCGAGTACGTATTTCGACAGGGCGATGGTCGGCCAATGCCACAAATAGATGGAATAGGACAGCAGGCCGATCGCCACCAGCGCCTTGACCGACAACAGCTTGTGCGCCGCGCTGCCCCGCGAGGGCGCGATCACCAGTGCCGCCAGGGTACAGGGCAGCAGCGCGCTGAAGCCCGGGAACAGCATTTCGCGATTGAACAGGACCAGACACAGCAGCAAGCCCACCATCGCCAGGTTGGAAATCATGGGATGGACACGCAAGTCCTTGTACTCGATGACCGCCACCGCCAGGGCCGCGCCGATCATCAACTCGTTGGCGCGCGTCACGAACAGATAATAGGACCATTTGGCGGCGTCCGGCCGCATGGCCATGAAGGTTCCCAGGGCGGCGGACACGGCGATCAATGCCGCGAACACCACCAGCAGCGTGACGGCGTGCGACTTTTCGAACTTGGAGCGCAGGTAGAACAGCAGCACCAGGACCAGCGGCCAGAAAATGTAGAACTGCTCCTCGACGCTCAGCGACCAGGTATGCAGCAAGGGCCACTGCTCGGCGTTGTTGGAAAAGTAATCGCCACTGCGGGCGGCGTAGTTGAAGTTGGAGATGAAAAAGATGCTGGAGATGACCGAGATGCCGAACTTGTAAAAATCATAGGGCAGCACGAGCAGATACGCCGCCACCATGGTGACGCTCAACACCAGGAAATACGCCGGCAGGATGCGGTTGATGCGCCGGCGATAGAAATTGCCGTAGCTGAAGGTGGAACTCAGGCGTTCCCGGTAGAGGATGGTGGTGATCAGATAGCCGGAAATGGTGAAGAAAATATCCACCCCGAGAAAACCGCCGGGCATCCAGTTCTTGTTGAGATGGAAAACGAAGACGGCGAGCACCGAGACCGCGCGCAACCCGTCAATGGCGGGGTTGTACTTGAGCAGTGTGTTCATCGGTCGCCCTCTCCATGGACATTATTGGAATGAATTGAGACTTTTATTGAACTTCCCATCAGCCTCCAGTATCGGCGGCGGGCGGAAATTCTTCAAGCGCGCGGGGCCCCGGGGCCGGGGAGCCCCCGAGCACGCCGGGCCCTGAGCCGGGCCGTCGGCGACATCGCCCGCCGACCGGGCCGGATGACGGCCCTGCCCTTCCCGCCGGCCCCGGCTTGCCGGCTTCCGACGATCGGATTATCGTACCGGCTCAGCGAGATATAAGGAGAATCGCCATGCCCCTGCACCGAATGCTGCTTGCCGTATGCCTGACGATGCTCGCCGGCACCGTGTTCGCCGCCGACGGATTGATCCGGCTGAAAAGTCCCGACAGTGTCGCGGCGACCATGGAACGTCTGGAGAGAGCGGTCAAGCAACGCGAGCTGCACATTTTCGCCCGCATCGACCACAGCGCCGGCGCCGAGCGCGTCGACCTGAGCCTGCGCCCCACGCAACTGCTGATTTTCGGCAATCCCAAGGGCGGCACGCCGCTCATGCAGTGCGCCCAGACCACGGGCATCGACCTGCCGCTCAAGGCCCTGGTGTGGCAGGATGAGGCCGGGCAGGTCTGGGTCGGCTACAACGACCCGGCCTATCTCGCCCGCCGGCACAAGGCGAGCAACTGTCCCGTGGTGTTGAAGCTGCAACAGGTCCTGTCCGACATCGGCAAAGCGGCGGTCTCGCCTTGAGCACCGCGCACGGCTTGGCGTGCTGAGCCGCGCATACGCGTGAGAAGGACCGCGGTGGCAGCGTGAAATCCCCATGAGTTCTCATTCAAGGTCGCTCGTGCGTCTCATCGGCGCGGTGCTGACAGCGCTGGCGACGCTGTTGCCCGCCAGCATCCATGCCGCAGGGACAAGCGCCGGGGCGCAGGTCCAGGCCGCCCTGGAACGCAACGCGGGTGCGCCCCGCGACTCGCAGCGGCCACCGCTCCTGGTGATCCTGAAATTCGACGACCTGCGGGAAGTCGACGGCCTCATGCCGCCGGGCTGGCGGCGGCTGATGGATTATCTCAAGGAGGCCGGCATCAAGGCCGCCATCGGCATCGTCGCCGACTCGTTGGCCAACCCCACGCCGGACTATCTGCAATGGATCCAGTCCCAATACGCCCAGGGGCTGGTCGAATTCTGGTTGCACGGCTGGGATCATCTCAGCTACACCCGCGACGGCGTGCGCTATAACGAATTCGTGCGACCCTATCAGGCGCAGGCCGAGCGCCTGGCCCGGTCGCAACGGCTGGCGCGGCAAAAGCTCGGCTTCAGCTTCACCACTTTCGGTCCGCCCGGGGGGCCCGGCAAAGGCAGTTTCAACGCCGACACGCTGCGGTTGTTGGCGGCGGACCCCGATCTGCGGGTGATGCTCTACCCCACGCGCCTGGATGAAGCCGGTCGCGCCGCGATGGCGATGAGTTCAGGCAAGCTGACCATATTCGATCGCAGCCAGGGCGTGGATCTGGAAAGTCCCATCGGGGTGCCCAATTTCGACCAGATTCGCCGCGGCATCGACCGCCACGCGCAACGGGACTATTTCGTGCTGCAGGGCCATCCCGCCCGTTGGGACGCGGCCCGTTTCAACGAGTTCGAACGCATCGTCCGTTATCTCATCGCCCGCGGCGCCGTCTTCACCACGCCGGCGGAACTGGCCGCGCAACGGCGGCCCAGTGCGCCGCGGGCGGCCCTCAACCACCCGCCAGCGCCTGATTGAGCCGGCGATAACCCGCCGCGTTCAGGTGCAGGAAATCGGCCGCGTAGGCGGCGTCCAGAAAGCCGTCGGGGCGCGCCAGCAAGGCAGCGGCGTCCACCACCCGCACCCCCGGGGCGACAAGGGTTTCCAGGAAGCCGTTGATCTGCGCCAGCGCCGCGCTGGCGGCGGGATTCCACATCCGCCGGCGCAACAGCGAGGGCTGGGCCGGGGGAAACACCGTCGTCAGCACCAACTGGATCCCGTCGGCCTGGGTTTTTTCGACCAGGGCCTGGATATTGTCCTGGTAACGCGCCACCACGGCCGCGGCCGGCGCCGCCGACAAGCCGACCAGCTTGATATCGTTGATCCCCACCTGCACCAGCAAGTGGCGCGGGCGCAACGGCTGCACGTGCGCCTCGTAGCGGCCCAGCACCTGGGTCGAGGTTTGTCCCCCGATCCCGGCGTTGACGAACTCCGAGTCCTGCCAGCCCGACGGCACCGGCCATTGCCGGGCCCGCGAATCGCCGAAGACCATCCACTGCGGCCGTTGCGTCCGCGCGCTGCCGGGATCGATTTTGTCGAGCTCGAACGGATCCTGGCGCAGCAGAGCGATGCGGGTGTACAAGGTCTCGCTCAGGCGCCACAAATAGGCGTTGCCCGCCAGGGACAGCAGTAACAGCGCCATGAGCGCGGTCAGCGTCCACGCGCGTTTCCTGTGCTGGTGTGAAAGTGTCAAACCGGTCTTCGATAATCCGTTGGTCGCTCGCAGCGGACCTGATCGAGTCGTCGGTTGGCGGTAGAGAGCCAGCTCACCCCGCCTGGGATCCGGTACCTGCGAAGCGTTGACTGTAGCATAGGCGGGCAGATTCGTCTTCCGGCGAACCATACCTCCACCGATGGCCCAACTGGCCCAACTGGCCCAACTGGCTCGACTGGCTCGACTGGCTCGACTGGCTCAATTGGCTCAATTGGCTCAATTGGCTGCGTTGACTGCGTTGACTGCGTTGACTGCGTTGGCTGCGTTGGCGTATTGGCTTAATGGGGTCATGGGACATGGCGGAGGCAAAACATATGGCGCGGCCGGAATTACAGCGCACCTAGACCTTCACGATTCTTAGATATCACTTTATAAATAACAAGTAAGATACTGATAAATATTTTAATAATATAATTCAAGCCATAAAAAAACGCGCAAGATCCGGCTTGTGGCAACCGCCTCGCCGACCTATCGTTGCACCCTATGTCAGATTATATGCGCATCACCCGGGCGATCGAGTTCATCACTGCGAACGCGTCGAACCAGCCGACGCTGGAGGCGATCGCGGCGCACCTGCACCTCAGCCCGTTTCATTTCCAACGGCTGTTCTGTCGCTGGACCGGGGTGACGCCCAAGCGTTATCTGCAGACGCTGACCGTGGAGAGAGCCAAGCGGCTGTTGGCGCAGGCGCGCCCGCTGCTGCAAGTGTCCGAGTCGGTGGGGCTGAGCAGCAGCTCCCGCCTGCACGATCACTTCGTGCAGCTCGAGGCGGTCACCCCGGGTGAGTACAAGCAGCGTGGCACGAATCTGCACATCGAACACGGGGTTTGCGCTTCGCCTTTCGGTGGTCTGTTCGTCGCCATCACCTCCCGGGGCATCTGCAAACTGAGTTTCGTCGATGACGCCGCCGAAACCCCGGAACTGGTGACTGAGTTGCGCCGCTGCTGGCCGCGGGCGACGCTGCGGGCCAACCCGGCCGCGGCGCAAGCGGTGGCCGCGGCCTTGTTCTCCCGCCGCCCCCGTCCCGACCGGCCGCTGTCGCTGTATGTCAAGGGCACGAATTTCCAGGTCAGCGTCTGGCGGGCCCTGCTGCGCATCCCGCCGGCGGCGGTGGTCAGTTACACCGAGGTCGCCGAGGCGGTCGCCAGACCGCGCGCGGCGCGTGCGGTGGGCAGCGCCATCGGCGCCAACCCGGCGGCCTTCCTGATCCCCTGCCACCGCGTGATCCAGCAATCCGGCCGCCTGGGCGGATACCACTGGGGGGAAACGCGGCTGCAAGCGATACATGCCTGGGAATGCGCGCGGGCCGAGACGCGGGGAGGACAGGAGATCCCGGACTGACGCGGGTGTCGCCATCGTGCGCGCCCGCTCGTGCGCTTCGCGGCGACGGTTTCCACACCGCAAGGGCACGCAGGAACTGCAGCGGATTCCCGCCGGCGGACTGGGCACCGGTCCTGCTCCGAGGTTCGATCGTTGGCAATTTCCCTCACGTGGTATAAGCTTAAAGAAATACTACAACCCTAGTTTGGATCCGAGTTGGATCAGGGAAACACGGCGCCCGCGGCAGGCGCTGCAGCACGGCACGGAGGGAGTATGAAGGCACCCAGTCACCCGGAGCAGCCCCGCCGGCTGCGGGCGCTGCAGCGTTACGATATCCTGGACACCCCGGTCGAGTCGGATTTTGACGATATCGTCAAGCTGGCCTCCGAGATCTGCCAAACGCCCGTCTCGGTGATCAATTTCATCGACGCCGAGCGGCAATGGTTCAAGGCCGAGGTCGGTCTGGGCGTGCGCGAAACCCCGCTCGAAACCTCCATCTGTTCCCACGTCATCCTCGAAGACGACTTCGTGGAGATCCCGGACACCTTGCGCGACCGGCGCATGCGGGACAACCCGTTGTGCACCAGCCAGCCAGGGTTTCGCTTTTATGCCGGCGCGTTGCTGCAAAGCGAGGAAGGTCTGCCGCTGGGCACCTTGTGCGTGCTGGATCATCAGCCGCGCAGCTTGACCAGCGTGCAACGTCACGCACTGCGGGTGCTCGCCGCGCAGGTCATGAAACAGCTGGAACTGCGCCACGCGCTCAAGCAACAGGCGATCCTGCGGCGCGAAATCGACCACCGGGTGACCAATTCATTGACCACCATCTCCTCGTTGATCCAGCTGCAACGACACAAGAGCGACACACCCGGCTTGCACGCCGCGCTGCAGGCGGTCGAAAACCGCATCCGCGCCATCGCGGTGTTGCACCGCGAACTGTGCCAGTCCGAAAGCGTCGAGTCAGTGGATCTGCGGCATTTCATGCAACGTATCGAAGGCTTGTTGCGCCAGAGCGCGGCGACCCATATCCGGCTGGACATCGACGTCGACCCGGTCGCGACCACCACCTCCCAGGCATCGAGCATCGGGGTCATCACCAATGAATTCGTCACCAACTCCTTCGCCCACGCGTTCCCGAACCAGCGCGCCGGCCACATCGAGATCCGCGGGTACCGGGACGACGACGGTCTGTTCACGCTCCGGTGCCGCGACGACGGCATCGGCTCTGGCGACCAGACGGCGAGCGGTTCCGGACTCGGCCTGATGATCATTCGCGCCAGCGCCTCGCAGCTCGGGGGCGAATGTCAGTGGCTGGACAAGGACCGCGAGGGCTTCGCACTCACGGTCCGTTTCCCGTTGCAGGAGATTGCGCTACCGGCCACACCTGGCACCATCAGGCAGGCCGCTGCCCACCCCCACGGGGCGGCGTGGGAACAGGGACGGGCTTGAGCACCCTTGCCAGGGTGACGGCGGGCCGGCAAGAACTTTGCACCACGGCCGTCTGTCTAGACGGTTATACTGAGTACATCCGTAACTTCCATCGACGCTTTGAATCTGCTTGGAGTGACACATGAGCGATCTTCTGATCAAGGAAGCCAAGAAAGTCCTCGCCGGCAAGGCGGGGCGCCTGGAAGACGAGGAGCTGGAATACCTCGCGCGTGAAATCACCAAGCTTGGGTTCAAGCTCGGTTACGCCCGCGCCTATGCCGCGGGGCCCAATCTGATCCAGCGTCTGGTCCACGAACTCGAGCGCAAGGAAACCCAGCTCAACGAGATCCGTAAGACGCTCGGCTTCTAACCGTCGGTACCGTAGTTCACGCATCACCGCCGCAGCGGCGTGCCTGAGGCGACTGATACGCCGGCGCCGATGTGCCGATGTGCCGATGTGCCGATGTGCCGATGTGCCGATGTGCCGATGTGCCGATGTGCCGATGTGCCGATGTGCCGATGTGCCGATGTGCCGATGTGCTTGTGCGTGAGCCGGTCGGGCATATCGCCCGACCGGCCTCGCGGTTGGTCGATCCGCGCGCCTACAGCGGGCAGTCGGGTACCGGCGTCGGCATGATGCGGGCGTCGTACTCCGGCGTTCCCGGCAAGCCCCAGGTGCTGTCGGGGGTGGACTTGCTGAAGTAACTCGCCACGGTGCCGCACAACGGCTGCATCACCGCCAGCCCCCCATAGCTTTCACGCCCCGGCAGCGGTTTTTGCAGGCGGATGCGATGCGCCGCCGGATTGGCCGGTCCGCGACCGCGGGCGATGTCGTACTGGATGTCCTGCGCGCTCGCCGCGGGTTCCGCCCCCGGCTCCTGCAGGTATTTCTCCAGAATCTGCGTCAGGTCGATCTCCACGCCCTTGACCACCGGGTGTCCGTCCACCCAGACGGTGTGCCCTTCGCTGTCGGTTTCCAGCGCCGGCCGGCCGCTGGCCTCGAGCCAGGCGCGGCCGGTCGCCGGGTTCATGTTCACCGGCAACAGGTAAGGCGCCTGCGGCGACAGGTCGGTGCCCGGCACCACGTCGGCGTAACCGCGCGGATTGCAGTTGGGGCAGTTGTTGAGGGTGAACGGCGCGCGGCCGTAGAAATACCCGGCCACGTCCATCACCGGCATGTGGTTGACCCGGGTGTGGCTGGCCGGCGCGGCCTGATGCGACCAGGCGCCGGTGGTCTCGTCGATGACCAGATCGCGATACGCCGCCTGCGAACCGGCCGGCGCGCTGGCCGCCCAGGCCGGGGTCCAGTCGCCCGGGCGCCTGCCGGCGGCGACCGCCTCTTCCGAGGTGGCCGCGTCGTTGATCTGGATCTGCCTGCTGTAGGACCACTCACCGCTTACCGGATCCTGGGTGCAGGCCTGGGACGAATCCAACTCGGTCGGCGGCAACCGGTCGCAGCTCAACGTCACCGTGATCCCGCGCGCGCGCGAGTCGCCCGGATACACCCCCGGGGTCGGGCCGCGACGCACCCAGTAGGGATCGAAGCTCAACGTCGGGCCGCTATAGGCGAACATCCAGCCGCCCGCCCAGCCTTCGTTGTTGTACGGGTTGGACTTGACGTTGGTGTCCATCGGGCTGGTGCTGAACACCGCCAGCGACGAGTTGTCCACCTGGTTGCGTAACTGGTTGGCGTGGATCTTCCCGGCCTTGCCGACGCGCGCCCCGATGGGCACGAAATGGTACAGATCGTTGCGCGTGATCGGCCCCGGCTGGACGTGGGTGCCATAACGGAAACCGCGCACCGTGGCCAGGTCCGAGCCCGCCCACCAACGGATGGCATCGGCGATCCAGTCGTGCGAGGTGCCCTCGATGGCCGCGGGCATGGCATCGGGGTCGCTGCTGAACAGCGCCTCGTCGGTAAAGCCGCTGCGGTGCAGCGCCTTTTGCGTACTGCCCACCACCTCATCGAGCGAGCCGTTCAGATAGGTGTTGGCGAAGGGGTTGCGGTGGAACCCCTCGCGCAGCGCGGGGTCGGCGGCGTAGCGGGCGAACTCGGTGGTATAGGGCGCGCGTACCTGCGCGACCTTCCGGGCGATGGTCTTGTCCGCCTTGATGCCGTCGTGGATGCGGTGCGGTTTGAACTCCCACCCGCTCACCTTGCCGTCGCGCAACTCGAACCGGATCTCGCCGATCATGGTGCCGTCCTGACCCTCTTCCAGCAGCAGCGTGGTGGCCGTGCGGCTCTTGTTCGGCACGCGGATCGGGTGCACCGTCTCCTCGTGCATGTCCGAGTTGAGAATCAGATCGATGTGGTTATCGCCGTCGAGCGCATCGAAGGTGCTGACCATCTCGATGTTGGCACCGACCTCGATCTCGGTGATCAGCACCACCAGATCGACCCGCTGGGCCCGCACCTCGGCGACAAAACGCGGCACTTCCTGCGCGCAGTCGGTGAACTCGATGCCTTCGACCACCCAGCGGCCGACCACCTGCGGTCCGCGGCGGGTGGTGCAACCGACAATGCCCACCTTGACGTCACCGACGGTCTTGATCGCGTACGGGGGCAGCACCCGCTCGCCGTTGTCGGCGTACCAGGCGTGCCAGTCGTTGTACTCCTGCGCGGTATGGACCCGCGGCAGCGTGGCCGGAATGCCGGCGGGAAACGCCGGGCTGGTCACCACCACCCCGTCGGCGTCGACGATCCGCCCGGCGCTGTCGCTGGGCGCGGTGTTGTAGAGATTGGCCGCCAGGGCGCCCCAGCGGTTGCCGACGCCCTGCTTGCCGCTGCCGGCAGCGAAAAATTCCTTGAAGCGATCCGGTCCGTAGACATATTCCCAGTTGCCGGGCGCGAACGCGTCGATGCCGAACAGATCGACCACATCGACCAGCGCCTGGCCGCGCGAATACAGCGCCTCGCCGGACCCCTGGATGGTGTCGCCGGTGTTGATCAGCAACGAATTGCCCGCGCTTTTGCGGATGGACTGGATCTTGGTGTACATCCGCGCCAGTCCGCCTTCCAGACGTCCATCGCCGTCACTGCGCAGGTTCGGTCGGGCGATGGTGTGGCCGTGCAGGTCACCCATGTGGATCAGGGTGATCTCCTTTTCCCTGCCCGGCTTGGACCCGGATTTGTCCTTGCCCTCGGCGATGGTCGTCGTGACCGCCAGCACCAGGGCGGTAGCCGTTATCAGTGCATGCGTTTTCATTATGTATCCCTCATCTTCCTTAGGGCGCCGTGATTGGCGCTGAGAATAGATGGCAGGCCGGAAAACGCTATTCCATAGCATTATTCGATGGTGCGTGAGCGACAATCGACGTTGTTGCATGGAGGCCGATTTGTCTTCCCCCGGCGACACCCGGCCCCCGTTTCCCGGGTCGGTCGCGGGTTACACAAGGACATGGTCGCCCGGGTTACGCAAGGGCTTGGCGGCCCGGGTTACGCAAGGGCTTGGCGGCCCGGCTTGCTCAAGGACATGGCGGCCCGGGTCACCCGACCCCAGTCCTCCCGGCGCGCCGCCCCGCGGCTGGGATCCGGCGCGCTGGCAAAAAAATTGGAAGAAAACCTCCACTCTCGGCATCTACCTGTCGATAAGTCATTAGTGGCAACTAGCGCTGTAGTATTTTTGCCAATAGATGGGGGGGACCGATGCTGACACCACGTCGCCAGAGGGCGTGGGTTGCCCTATGGGCGCAACCCGACCTGCCGTGGACGGCGGGCGCATGAACGTCCAGGCCGATTTCGCCGCGTTTCGCGCCGCCTTTTCGCGCCGCGAACGCTATCGCCTGGCGGGAAAGTTCCTTCGCTTCCATCTCTACCAGGCCATGGAGGCCTACGTCGGCATCAGCCTGCTGGCCCTGCTGTTGCTGCCCTGGCTGACGCCGCCGGTGGCCGACTGGCTGCTGACGGGCAACATGCTGGTGGTGATGGTGGTCGCGTTCGCCCATTCCGGGCGTATGCTGCTGGAAAAACCCGGTCTTTGGCTGGCTTCCACGCTCGAGGCGCTGGGATTGTGGGGCGCCTATGAGTGGCTGTTGTCGACCTTCTTCGTCATCCCCAACTTCTGGGCCCTGTGCGCGTTCGTGTTTGTGTTGCGCTTCTGGCACCGCGAGGAAAAAGCCCTGACTTTTCTCGCCTTCATGCGCTTCAAGGAAAACGAAAAGACCTCCCGGCTGTTGCGCCAGGGCGCTTCCCGTCAGCCCTGAACCCGGGCCGGCCCCCCGCCGCCGACCGGGACCGCACGCAACGCCTCGGGGGTATCGATATCCATCAGCACCCCGGGATTGTCGGTCTCCACCGTGACCAGGCTGGCGCCGTCTGTCGTCAGTAGACCCCGCGCCCCCTCGTCGTCACACAGCCGCGACAACGCCGGCGCGTGGCGCGCGGCAAATCCCACCGGGTGGCCGCGCCGGCCCTGACAGCGGGGTGCCACCAAATCCGCCCCGGCGGCCAGGCGCGCGGCCAGTTGCCGCACCAGCGCCGGCGCGACATAGGGCATGTCGCCCAAGGCGATCAACCAGCCGGCGGCATCCCGCGCCGCCTGCACGCCGCAGGCGATACTGCCGCCCATGCCGCGGTGGGCGCGCGCGTTCACCACCACGGGCATGCCTTCGGCGCGCAGCAGGCGCGCGACTTCGCCCTCGCCGTCGGCCACCACGGCGAGCGTGCGCGTCAGGGCCGCTTGCAGCCGCCGTGCGCTGGCCACCACCAGCGGCGTGCCGTCGGCGAGCGGGTGCAGCAGTTTGTCGCCCCCGAAGCGCCGGCTGCGCCCGGCCGCCAGCAGAATGCCGACAATCGGGGCGTTCACGCGGCGCTGACGGCGGCGCGCGCCGGGCTCCGGGCGGCGCGGTTTCGCAGACAGGTGATCTCGGCGAGAATCGAAAGGGCGATCTCCGGCGGCGCATGGCTGCCGATGGGCAGGCCCACCGGCGCGTGCAGGCGCGCCAGTTGGGCCGCGCTCAAACCGAGACTGCCCAGGCGCTCGCGGCGCGCCTGGCAATTGCGCCGCGAGCCGATGGCGCCGACATAGAAGGCCGGCGAGTCCAGCGCCGCGAGCAACGCCAGGTCGTCGAGCCTGGGATCGTGGGTCAGGGCCAGCACCACGCAGCGCGCGTGGGTGATGTGCGCGCGCACCGCGTCGTCGGGCATGCCCGCGAGGCGTTGGCAGCCCTCCAGCCCCCACGGCTGCTCGCCCTCGCGCGGGTCGCACACCAGCACCTGATAGTTGAGCATGCGCGCCATCGGCGCCACGTACGCCGCCAGATGCCCCGCGCCGATCAACAGCAGGCGCCACGCGGGGCCGAAGGTTTTTTGCACCTGGGTGGGCGCGTACTCGAATTCCGCCTCGCCGCCGCCGAGCGTGTCGAGGCCACGCGGGTGCAGACTGACTTCGCCGGTGTGCAGACACACCCGCCGCGCCACCACCCGGTCCGACCTGATGGCCGCGAGCAGCTGTTGCAGCGGCGCGGCGCTGGCGAGCTGCTCGACCAGCAGTTCCAGCCGGCCGTTGCACGGCAGTCCCAGGCGCGTGGCCTGCTGGCGATCGATCCCGTAGTCGAGCAGCGTGGGCGAGCGCTCGCTCAGTTCGCCGGCGACGTAACGCGCCACCAGGTCCTGCTCGACGCAGCCGCCCGACACCGAGCCGCAGAACACCCCGTCACGCCGCATCAGCATCAGCGAACCGAGCGGCCGCGGGGAGGAGCCCCAGGTGCGGACCACGGTCACCAAGGCCGGGCGGTGGCCCTGCCCGATCCAGTCGATGGCGCGCGCGAGGATTTCGCGGTCGCTGTCCTGCCGCCCTGGCGTCGGCGCACTCAAGCCGACAGACTCAACGGCAGGCGGTCGAAGTCCCGGCCGGTGGCCGCGCGCAGCGCGTTGGCCACCGCCGGGGCGATCACCGGGGTGGCCGGTTCGCCGACCCCGGTCGGCGGCTGCGAGGACGGCAGGATGTGGACCTCGACCGCTGGCATCTGGTCGATCCGCAGCACCCGATAGGTATCGAAATTGCCCTGCACCACGCGCCCGTCCTCCAGGCTGATTTCGCTGGCAAGCGCGGCCGACAAGCCGTAGCCCATGCCGCCTTCCATCTGCGCGCGCACAATGTCGGGGTTGACCGCCAGGCCGCAGTCGATGGCGATCACCACCCGGTCGACACTGAAACTGTTGTCGGGGTGCACGCTGACCTCGGCGACCTGGGCGACGTAACTGTTGAACGATTCGTGCACGGCGATCCCGCGGCCGCGCCCCTGGCCCAGCGGCCGATCCCAGCCGGCCTTTTCGGCGGCCAGGTTCAGCACGCCCAGATGGCGCGGCTGTTCGCGCAACAACGCCTGGCGAAACGCCAGCGGATCGCGCCCGGCCTCGGCGGCCAGACGATCGATGAAGGTTTCCACCGCGAAGGCGGTATGGGTGGAGCCGACCGAACGCCACCACTGCACCGGCACCGGCAGCTCGGTGGTGTGCAGCTCGACGCGCAGATTGGGGATGGCGTAAGGCAGGTTGGCCGCGCCCTCGACCGAGGTGACATCGACGCCGTCCTTGACCAGCATGCCCTCGAAGGCGGTGCCCGCGGCGATCGACTGGCCGACGATCCGCTGGCGCCAGGCGATCGGGTTGCCGTTCTCATCCAGCGCCGCCTCCAGCCGGTGCAGATACAGCGGGCGGTAGTAGCCGGCGCGCATGTCGTCCTCGCGCGTCCACACCAGTTTCACCGGCCGCTGGCCGCCGCTGGCCTTGGCGATCTGCGCGGCCTCGACCACATAGTCCGACTGCGGGTTGGCGCGCCGGCCGAACGAGCCACCGGCGTAGAGCATGTGGATCTTCACCTGTTGCGGTTCGATACCGAACACCCCGGCGACGGCGTGCTGGTCGGGCGTCTGGTATTGATCGCCGTTCCAGATCTCCACCCCTTGCGCGGTGCGTTGCACCACGCAGTTCATCGGCTCCATGGCGGCGTGCGCCAGGTAGGGGAAATGCATTTCCGCCTCGATGCGGCGCGCCGCGCCTTGCAGGGTCCCGTCGCTGTCGCCTTCGTCGCGCGCGACACTGCCCGGTTGCCGGGCCAGCTCGCTGTAACGGGCGAAGATCTCCGCGCTGCCTTGTCGGAACGCGCCGCTTTCGTCCCACTCGATCGCCAGGGCGTCGCGGCCTTTTTTCGCGCTCCAGAAATCGCGCGCCAGCACCGCCACGCCGGTGGGGATCTGCACCACCTGGGCGACCCCGTCCACCTGTCTGGCTTTGCCGGCGTCGAAGCGTTTCACCTTGGCGCCGAAGCGCGGCGGGTGGGCCACCAGCGCGGTGAGCATCTCGGGCAGCTGCACGTCCTGGGTGAAGCGGGCGCTGCCGTCGGTCTTGGCCTTGCTGTCCTTGCGCGGCAGGCGGGCGCCGATCAGGCGGTATTCGTGCGGGTCCTTGAGCATCACGTCCTCGGGCACCGGCTGGCGCGCGGCATTTTCGGCCAGCTCGCCGAAGCTGGCCTGGCGCTGGCTGCCGGCGTGGCGCAGCACGCCCTCGCTGACTTCGATCTGATCCTCCGCCACGTCCCAGGCCTGGGCCGCGGCGGCCACCAGCATGGCACGCGCCGTGGCCCCGGCCTTGCGCATCTGCTCCCAGGAATTGGCCATCGAGGTACTGCCGCCGGTGCCCTGGGTGCGACCCCAGAACAGATTGTTGTAGCGCTCGGGGTCGGCCGGCGCGGCCTCCACCCGGACCTGCGACCAGGCGGCGTCGAGTTCCTCGGCCACCAGGGTGGCCAGGCCGGTGTAGGTGCCCTGCCCCATCTCCAGGTGCTTGGCGATCACCGTCACGCTGTTGTCGCCGCCGATGCGCACGAAGGCGTTGGGCGCGAAGCGGCTCTCGGCCACCACCTTGCCGCCGGCCTTGCCCGGGCCGGCCTGGGCCTGCTCCTCGGCCGGCGGCGCCTCGCGCTCGCAGCCAGCCAGTACCATGCCCAACGTGAGGCCGGCGCCGGCGCCCGCGCTGACCACCAGGAAACGCCGCCGCCCGCTATCGATGTCGTGGTTTGTCATGCCGTGACCTCCTCTACACCAGCGCCCTGGCGGCTTGTTGGATCGCCGCGCGGATGCGCGCATAGGTGTTGCAACGACAGATGTTGCCGCGCATGGCCTCGTCGATGTCCTTGTCGGTGGGGTGCGGGTTGCGGCTGAGCAGTCCGATCGCCGCCATGATCTGGCCCGACTGGCAATAGCCACACTGCACCACATCCAGCGATTCCCAGGCCGCCTGCACCGCCCTGGCCGGCGCCGAGTCCAGGCCCTCGATGGTGGTCACCGGCTTGGCGCCGACCGCCGAGACCGGCGTCACGCACGAGCGGATCGGCTGACCGTCGAGGTGCACCGTGCAGGCGCCGCACTGGGCGATGCCACAACCGAACTTGGTGCCGGTCAGCCCGAGACCGTCGCGCAACGCCCACAGCAGGGGCGTGTCGGGCGCGACATCCAGCGATTGAGTCTTGCCGTTGAGGGTGATTTCGATCATGCGGGACTCTCCTTGTAAAAATGTCACGGTCTCAGGCCGCGCCGGTCACGCGCGGCGGGGCGGGCAGCGGCGGGCGGGCGCGGGCTCAGGGCAGACGGCGCAGCTCGACGCGCCGGTTGCTGCGCAGGCCGGCGCGGGTGTCGTTGCTCGCCAGCGGCTGGCTGCTGCCATAGCCGCGCGCGCTGATGTGCGCCGGATCGAACCCGTGCTGCAGCAGATAATCACGCACGCTGTTGGCGCGCAACTGCGACAACCATTCATTGTAGACGGGATCGCCCTGGGCGTCGGCATGACCGGCGACCTCCAGGCGGAGGTCGGGATGCTGACGCAGCACCGAGATCACGCGGTCGAGCACCCGCTGCGCGCCCGCGGTCAGCTGGTGCGAATCGTAACGGAAGTTCACCCCTTCCAGCACCAGCGTCTGCGCCGGCAGGCAACCCGTGGCATCGACCTTGGCGCCGGGCAGCGAAGGACACAGATCGGCAGCGTCGGCCACACCGTCGTTGTCGGCATCGGCGGTTGGCGCTTTGACACCGCCGCCGCCCACCTGGTCGGCGCCGGAGCCGCCGTCAGTCTTTTCCAGCGTGGAGCCCGTGTCAGAATCGCGGCGGGTGACGCTCTGGTCGGCGGTTTCAGGCTGGGCGCCGCCGGTGCCCGTTGCCGGCGTGACATCACTGTCGGCTGCGCGCCCTTCGACCTGCCCCGCGTCAACCGTCGACGAACCGGCCGCGCCCCGCCGTTGTTGTGCCTCCAGCGCGCCCAGATCGATATCCGCCGCGGCTTTCTCCACCGAGGCCAGACGCGCCTCCAGGCTACGCAGATTGGCCAGCGCCTGAGTCAGCCGATCGATGCGCGCCACACAGGCCTGGTCGCGCTGCTGCGCCGCCGACTGGGTGTCTTCCAGTTGCGCGCGCGCCTGCTCCAACTGCTCGCGGGTCTGGTCGAGGACCGCCTGCTGACGGCCCAACTCGGCACGTAAACGCGCCATTTCGGCGTGCAGTGCGGCGACACCGTTCGCCGACAGCCCATCGCCCGCGTCTGCGCCAGCCGCCGCCGCAGATTCGGCATTGGTGACCGGCAGGGGACGCGCCGCGCCCGCGGCAGGCACCGGGTAATAACCCGGAGGTGGCGGATAGCTGGCTCCCTCGGGTGTCTGCGAGGCCTGCGCGTGCAGCATCGGATGGCTCGGCAACAGCCCTAAAAGTGTCATTGTTGCAAGGGTGAGATATGTACGCATGGCGCTACACTACCGCGACGGCGGCTTCGATTCCAGACAGCGCTCCCAGTAAGGCACACCAGCAAAACGTGCCTGCAGAAACTCCACAAAAGCGCGCACCCGCTGCGACAAGTGGCGGGTTTGAGGGTAAACGGCAAAGGCGTTCAGATGCTGCCAGTGGCAGTCGCTGAGCAACGGTACCAGTTCGCCCTTTTCGATCGACCGATAACAAATAAACAACGGTTGCAGGCTGAGACCGAGCCCCTGCACCGCGGCGCGGCGCAGGAAGTCGCCGTTGTTGGCTTGCAATACCGGCTGGATACGCACCTGCGCCGGCTGGCCCTGCGCATCCAGGTAGCGCCATGCACCGGGATCGGCCAGATGGGTATAGGTCAGGCAGCGATGCGTGCTCAGCGCCTGTGGGGATTGCGGCGTGCCGTGCGCCTGCAGATAAGCCGGGCTGCCCGTCAGCACCAGGCGCACCGGGGCGATGCGCCGGGCGATCAGAGTGGAGTCCTCCAGGTCGGCGATACGGATGGCGACGTCGAAACTCTCCTGCAGTATATCCACCTGCCGATCGTTGAAATCCAGATCGAAGCGAATCTGCGGATGCAGCGCGAGAAAGTCGGTCACCGCATCGCTCAGATGCAGCAGCCCGAAGCTCAGGGGCGCCGCCACGCGCAGGCTGCCAGACAGCGCACCGTGCTCGCTCGATACCGCCTGCTCGGTTTCCTGCCAGTCCGCCAGCAGGCGCAACGCGCGTTCGTACAGGCTGCGCCCGGTGTCGGTCAGGTCCATGCGCCGCGTGGTGCGGCGAAACAACTGTACCCCCAGGTGTTGCTCCAGGTCGGCCAGCCGGCGACTGACCGCGGATTTGGCGACACCCAGGCGGTCGGCGGCACCGCTGATGCTCCCCGCCTCGACCACGCGGACAAAACTCTCCAGGGCTTCAAAACGGTCCATATTGTTTTCCAAATCAGAACAATATGTTCTCAACAATAATGTTTATCCCCAGAATGTCAACAACTAGAGTACTGGTCACGCACACAGCCCAAGAGGACGACGACCATGCCAGCCAGTACTCAGACCCCGAAGGTCAATGTTTTATACGTCACGGCCAGCGGCCGCTACCAGAACTCGGTCACGCGCGAACTCGGACAACAGTTTGTCGCCGCGTTGGAGCGCATCCAGGCCGAACTGAGGGTGCACGAACGCGACGTCGCCGACGGCCTGCCCTTTGTCGATGCGGACTGGATCGGCGCCAACTTCACCCCGGCCGAACAGCGCGGTGCGCAGCAACAACAAGCCCTGGCGCAATCCGATGCCCTGGTACACGAACTGATGCGCGCCGACATCATCGTAATCGCCGCGCCGGTGTATAATTTTTCCATTCCCGCCAGCCTTAAGGCCTGGATCGACCTGGTGGCGCGTGCCGGCTTGACCTTCCGCTATACCGAGAACGGACCGGTCGGGCTGTTGCAAGACAAAAAGGCCTATGTGCTGCTCGCCAGCGGCGGCACACCGATCGGCAGCGAGATCGATTTTGCCAGCGGCTACCTGCGCCACGTGCTGGGATTTATCGGTATCGATGACGTCACCCTGATCGCCGCCGACCGGCTGATGCAACAGACCGATACCGCCGTCGACGCGGCGCAACAGCAGATTGAGCGGGCAGTCGCCGAACTCAACCCGGCGGCTTGAGGAGCACTGACATGAACATACGCAAAGCAGAACACATCATCCGTGCCAACGCCGTGCGCGAAGGCGCCGGCGTCACCGTGCACCGCACCCTGGGCACCGCGGGACTGCGCGCGCTGGACCCGTTTCTCATGCTCGACCACTTCGGGAGCGACGACCCCGACGAGTACATCGCCGGCTTTCCCGAGCACCCGCACCGCGGTTTCATCACCCTGACCTATATGCTGGATGGCCACATGCTGCACCGCGACAGCATGGGCAACCAAGGCGATCTGAAAACCGGCGGCGTGCAGTGGATGAAAGCCGCCAGCGGCATCATCCACTCGGAAATGCCGCAGCAGACCGCCGGCCTGATGCGCGGCTTCCAGCTGTGGATCAACCTGCCCGCGCGGGAAAAAATGAGCGCGCCGGACTATCAGGAATACGCCGCGGCCACCCTACCGGTGCACGCAGCCGACGGCTTGCGCGTGAAAGTGCTGGCCGGTCAGTACCACGAAGCCCGCGGCCCCATCCGCGACCCGCACACCGACTTGCACTACCTGGATGTCAGCCTGCTGGCCGGCGCGGACTTCGCGCACGCCCTGCCGCAGGAACACCAGGCTTTCGTCTATGTCTTCGAAGGTGACGCCCGCCTGGCGCAAACACCCCTGGCGCAACACAGCTTCGCCGCGCTCGGCGACGGCGACAGCGTGCAACTGCAGGCCGGCGCCAACGGCGCGCGCTTTATCCTCGTGAGCGGCCGCCCACTGGGCGAGCCCATCGTCAAGCACGGGCCCTTCGTGATGAACACCCAGGCGGAAATCGAACGGGCGTTGGCGGACTATCGTGCAGGAACGTTAGTGCAGGCTTGAAGGGAAAGGGTCGGGCAACCCGGGCGGGCACATCCGGGGCCTGCGTGGCCCCGGAATCCCTCCGCGGATTGAATGCCGGGAAATGACTTGTGGAAGCTTAAACTATAGACAACCGATGTTGCGAAACGCTTCTCGTTTGTCACCGACCCCTTTTCTCTCCGGAACATCCCTCACTCCACCTGCACCGTGGTCACCTGACAAATATCGCCAACCGTCCGCGCGCTGTCGTCCACCGACAAGGATATCGTCTTACCGCCGACCCACGCCGCGAGCAGGACCGAGACCAGATGCGTATCCGCTTTCAGGATATCGGCCTTTCCAGTGTTGCAGCTGGTACTCCCCCACGCCGCGGGCGGTAGATTGACACGGACCACGTCCTGCGATGCAGGACTCGCCGGCCGGTTGCCCGAAACGGGGAAAATGTTGTTGATGACGACATTGGTTCTGAAGGCCTCGACCGCATAAGCGTTGACTGAAGCGGCGAGATAGAGCAGAAAGACAAGTGGTATTCTTTTCATGACAACTCCCTTTTCTTAACCACGTGTTTTAGGGTTTGGAATTGATTCGGGTTTCTTGACTGGATGTTACAAATGATTCTTGTTTGTCACCGACCCCTTTTCTGACCCCAAGGATTGATTTAGCTCCTGTGGGGAGCTATTCTTATCCCCCATCGGAGTCACTGTCAAGTCGTCTCCGGATCATGCCCCTATACTGCGGAGGTCTTAAGCGTCTGGAACTGGAACTGTTGATGGCCTGGAACTGGAACTGTTGATGGCAATGCAGAACGACGATTTCCGCAGGGCGCTGGGGGTGCGGCTCAAGCAGCTGCGCAAGGACAAGCGTTGGTCCCAGAAGGAGTTGGCGGCCAAGCTCGAGATCCGCTTCCAGCAGCTCAACAAGTACGAGAGCGGCCTGAACGTGCCGCCGGCCGAGATGCTGGTCAAGCTCGCCGATGCGCTGGACTCTTCGGTGGATTACCTGCTGACCGGCAACCCGGCGGAGGACAGCCCGCTCGGCAATGCCCGGCTGTTTCAGCGCTTCCAGGCGCTGGAGCGCTTCGAGCCCGACGACCAGGAGGCCGTGATCAAGCTGATCGATGCCATGATCGCCAAGCAGCGCATGGAGGCCGCGCTGGTGCCGGTGGATGACAAACAGCGCGCCAGCGGTTAAACATGTCTATGCAATCCACCGCGAGAGGGTGAGTTATGGAACCTGCCAAAAAAGAAGCCCTGGACAGCATCGCCAAGCTGCCCGATGACGCCGACATGGACGAGATCATGTACCGGCTGTATGTGCTCGATAAAGTCCGCAAGGGCCGCGAAGCGGTCGCCGCCGGCCACACCATTCCCCACGACGAGCTCAAGCGCGAGATCGAACAGTGGTAAGGTGGTCGGCCCCCGCCAAGGCCGACCTACGCAGCATCTTCGAGTACATCTCCCGCGATTCCCCGCACTACGCCAGGAAGGTCACGCAAGAGATCGTGGCCAAGGTGGATGTGCTCAACGACCTGCCCAAGATCGGCAGGGTGGTCCCCGAGATCGGCGAACCGGCGGTGCGCGAGTTATCGCTCTACAGCTATCGCATCCTGTATGAGATTCACACCGACCACATCGATATCCTCGCCGTTATCCATAAACGCCGCGATGTGCGGGGGGAGGAGATTGGGCGGTGAGGATGTAGGCTCTTATCTGATTATTTACAGCTAAATGCTGTAGTGCCGCCACCGCCTTCATCCATGCTGCTGCTTATGACCTTAATCCCATTAACGCATTCACTTGGCATCAAACCCTTTTCTGACATGAGACGGGGTAAAATCAGGGTAAACAGGAGGGCTCACCGATGGTCACTGAACGCAACCATATCCGCGAACTGATCGACAAGCTCGAAGCGCTGCCGCCGGAACGCATCGCCGAGGTCGAGGACTTTATCGATTTTCTGAACAGCCGCAGCCCGGACCGGCGCCTGACCCAGGCCGCCGGCCAGGTAGCCGAGCCGAGCCTGGCCCAGGTGTGGGACAACCCGGACGACGCCGTCTATGACCAACTCTGAGTTCGGCGACATCCTCCTGGTGCCGTTCCCGTTCACCGACCAGTCCCACGCCAAGAAGCGGCCCGCCGTGGTAATCAGCTCGACCGCCTACAACCGCGAGCGGCCCGATCTCATCGTAAGCTTCCCCGTCAAGTAGACAGCTATAAAGTAGAGTTTTCCAGCTTTTGGGTTGCATAAACGCTGGGTGGTAATCCGCCCAGCGCGTCGTGTGGTCGCAGTTCGTTGTACTCATCGATCCAGCGACTGGTTATCTCCCGCACCTCGTGCAGACTGCGGAACAGGTACAGATTGAGCACCTCGTTGCGGTAGGTCCGGTTGAAGCGCTCGATGTAGGCGTTCTGGTTCGGCTTGCCGGGCTGGATATGCTGGATCCTCACGCCGTTGTCTGAACACCAGTCGGATAGGGCCTGGCTGATAAACTCGGGGCCGTAGTCCAGGCGCAGCACACCGGGTACGCCACGTTGTTCCTTCAAGCGCTCCAGTACGCGGATCACCCGCGGCGCTCGCAGTGAGGCATCGATCTCAATAGCCAGTGCCTCGCGGTTGTGATCATCGATCACGTTGAACGTCCGAAAGCGCGTGCCGTAGTACAGGGCGTCGCTCATGAAGTCCGCTGACCAGACCTGGTCTTGCTGCGCCGGCACCTGCAGTGGCTCTCTCGGCCGGTCCGGTAGCTTGCGTTTCGTGCGCCGGGGCTGGTTAAGGCCCAGACTGCAGTACACGCGATAAACCCGCTTATGGTTCCAGGGCTCTCCGCGATTACGCAGTGCCTTCACGTACTTCCAGAAGCCCCAGCGCGGATGGGCGTCGACCATCCCGTTCAGCGCCTCGATGACCTCGGCATCACGCGCCATCCAGTCGGTTGGTTGCCGGTAGAAGGCCCCGTGCGACAGTCCGACGCACTGGCATCCTCTACGCACCGCCAACCCGAAAGTGTCTTTCATGTAGCTCGCCGCCTCACGCTTCTCCTGCGGCGTCAGAGCTTTTTTTCGATCAGATCCTTCATGGCCCGGTTCTCCAACGCCAGGTCGGCATACATCCGCTTCAGTTTGGCGTTCTCCGCCTCCAGCTCCTTGGTGCGCTTGAGATCCGAGACACTCATCCCGCCGTATTTGGCCTTCCAGTTGTAGTAGGTTGCATCGGATATCCCGTGCTTGCGGCAGACCTCCTTGACCTTCATGCCGGCCTCGGCCTCTCCCAAGATCGCGACAATCTGACTTTCCGTGAATCGTGACTTTTTCATCTGAGCCTCCTCGGCTAATATTGCCAGAAAGCTCTACTTGTTACCCGTCTACTAAGCGGGGACGCTTACGGGTTGTCGCAGCTTAAACTATAGACAGCCTATGTTGGGAAATGATTCTCGTTTGTCACCGACCCCTTTTCTCCCTTTGACCCCTTTTCTCCCTTTTCTCCAGCGGGTCGGGCTTGTCGCGCTTCATGCGACGCCTGGGCTTGATCCGTAGGTACAGCTCCAACTCTCGGAAGATGGGATACACGCGCTTGTGATAGTACGCCACCATCGCCCAGTTTGAGCCTGTAATTGAAAATGAACTTCAATTTCGTGCGCTAATGTTGACCCTAACCAAAATGCATCCGTAGGATCATTATTTATTCCATTTGTGTACACTAAATTGAACTCGGATAAGTCTTGACTAGTGAGCACTTGAGCCGACAGCGGAGACACAATGGCTAATACTGCCGTTATTATCAATAGTCTTCGCATACGCGTCATAGATACTCTCCTCAATCACAGTTCTTGGATACCTTCCTGAATCGACAACGTAAAATTTCGAGGCAACTAGGGTAGAACTCGAGAAAAATCCAATTGGTGTCAGATGCAAAACCTCTACAATAAGGAACTTCTCGCTGCAGGGAATATCTTCTGCATGTATTCCCGGGAAGCGCGATTTCAGCGATTGCCACCCATACTTTGGAACAATCAAACTATCAAATTTTTCCACAACTGAGAGTTCCCACGGTTTCGTTGACACCCTGAACTAACAGTTCAGGAGTGATTAAAGATGCCAAAACCAGGACCAAGAACGACGTACAAGTACAGTGAGGAATTCAAGGCGACGGCCGTCAAGTTGAGCCAATTGCCCGGGG
>JASBSS010000013.1 GCA_030148805.1 Thiogranum sp.
GGTTGATAATTTCATGATTCGCCTCATTTGACTCCCAGGCGCAACACCTTGCCAAGTGTGCGTCTCCGTTTCATCAACAGTTGTAATGATAATAATACTTGACTCTTTTAGTCAAGAATAATTCCCGGGCGGCCGGAAAAAACCCTGTTTACAACCGTAAACAGGCGAGTTGGTAAAACTGCGGGGATAGAGGAAAATTTATCTCAAAAACCGGCGTCGTGTCAAGCGGCCAGACGTCGTGCCAGCTCGTCCATTTCTTCCCGGTTTTCAATAATTTTATTAGTTATTTCCATGACTTGGTCTTCCTTCAGGCCGAGCATTTCGAGGCTGAAAGCCGGTAATCCGGGCCTGTCGGTCTCGCCCAGCCCGTGGACAGCCAGGGCGCGGTTGGCGACGAGCACCAGCTGCGGGCAGGTGCAGTGCGCGTCCCAGTAGCCTTCGTCGTGATGGTGGCGCACGGCGATGACCAGCTCCTGCGGCAGGCCCCAGGCCTCCATCAGCCAAGCGCCGATCTGATCATGTGTGACACCCAGCACATGACGCTCCAGCTCCGTGGTGGCCATCTCCGGATTGGCCTGGGCGAAGCGGTTGAGAATGTAGAACTCCGGCTGGAACGCGTGCCCCAGAACCAGGCGACCGAGGTTCTGTAAAAGGCCGGCGAGGTAGGCGGTGCCGCGCGCCGGCTGCTGCCGGCGCGGCAGCAGCGCCGCCAGTTGTTCGACCAGCCGGGCGGCGTGCACCGAGTGACGCCAGAAGGCGTCTAGACCGAACGGCCCTTCCGGGGTGACCCGCAACGAGCGTCCGATGGAAAACCCCAAGGCGAGATTGAGTACGAAATCGAAACCGAGCACTCGTGCGATGGCGCTCTGCAGATCCTTGATGCGCCCGGCGTAGCCGTACAGGGACGAGTTGGCGTAGCGCAGCACCTGGGCGGCGAGTGCGGGATCCTGCTCGATCACCTCGGCCAGTTGTCTGGCGTTGGCGCGGCTGTCGCCGGCCAGACGCAGGATATGCGCGGCGGAAACCGGCAGGGCGGGCAGTTCGTGGAATTCCTCGATATCGCGTTTGACGCGTGCCGGCGTGAACTGGTTGACTACTGCGGACAGCAAGTGGTCGTTATCGGCGCAATCCGCCCGCAGCGAAGCGACCGGCCGGGAGAAGCGGCCTTGCACGGATGTACCGAGCAGACGGCGAAAATCGTCCTGGCTGACCTGCAACAGGGTGGTGTGGACGCCGGGTTCGAAGGTCACCGTCTGCAGATCCGCGAGCGCCGTGTCGACCACCACATCCAGGTCATAGGCCGGTGCCACCGGCGGATAGGAGCGCGGCTCGCAGTCGTCGAAAATGGCGCTCAACTGGTTGCCCGGCACCAGTTCCAGGTCACGTTGCAGGAGGGTGCACAGCGCTGCGAAATCCAACACATGATCGGCGGGCAGCACCGCCATCAGCAGGCCGCGGGCATCGACCAGGATCACCGCGCGCGCCAGCTGGGAAAACGGGATGTCGCAGACCTCGGCGGCCTGGGCCAGGGTCGAGGTGCGTGGATGCGTCAGCATCTGGTAAGCGATATTCTCGCGCTCCAGGTAGGCGCGGACGTTCAGCGGCAGTCCCATTCTGATTTCCTTTATTCTGATTGCATTGGCAAGCTAAAAAGCAAAAAACGAACCATCCTTGAAAAAATCTTGCAATTCAGTATCCTGAGCTATCGGAGCGGGGCTGGATCCGGTGCAAGCGACAGAGCTTCGACGCTCGGGCGGGCCGGTTACTGTTAGAATCCCGGCTATTGACTATAAATTCAGGTGAGTGGAGCCATCCGATGAAGAGCGAAAACGCCGTAGACAACGACCGCCGCAGTCGGTCGAAAGAGAAACTGGCAACACTGGTCAAAACCCGCAGCGACACGCTTTCTCTTTATACCGAATTGGCCAACCAGCGCCCCTTCGAAGCCGACGAGGTCACCAACGAGGCGCTGCAGGAGTTCTGTCAGGCGTTGATCGACTATGCCGCCAGCGCACACTTCCAGCTTTACCGATTCATCTCCGATCGCCTGGAGCGCCGTACTCCGGTATTGGCGGTGGCCGACAAGGTCTATCCAAAAATCGTCCAGACCACCGACAGCATCCTGCGTTTCAATGATAAATATGAAGCGGTGAATCTGGTCAACGGCGATCGGGAAATACTCGGCTTGCTGGACTCCGACCTCTCCCGTCTGGGGGAAACTCTGGCCGAACGCATCCAGCTTGAGGATCAGGTGATCGGTGCGATCACCGGTCAGTCACACTAGGGAAACGGCTCGGGAGGCGACCGGTCCCGACTCTGGCGCAACAGCTGGTCCGCCTCCGCCATGCTGAGATGACGCCAGGGCAGCGGCAGCAGGCCCGGCACCAGTGCCCGATAGCGCTTATAGCTGTCACCGTACAAAGCGATCAGTTTATTTTCTTCGAGGCGTGAGCCGACGATCAGGTAGAGGGTCAGCAGCACCGCCGTGAGCAGCAACGCTGCGTTCATCTCCCGCGTCCACAGGATCACCAGTGCGAAAAAATACCAGGGATGGCGGACCCAGCGGTGCAGCGGGGAGAGCGTCAACGGCGCCTGGTCCAAGCTGTCCGCCGCTGGCCGGCGCCACTGCCGCGTACCGAGAAATTCCGCCATATCGTAATAGCGCAGACTCCAGAGAAAACCGGCCAGCGCCAGCAGCGCCGCCGCGTCGGCGAACCAGGACAGTGGAGGTGTCCAGCGCCACAGCGGCGCTGGCGGATAGCCCGCCAGCAGCGCCAGCGGGGGCAACAGCAGGACGGCGGCGAGCAGGTTGTAGCACAACCGGTAGCAGCGATACTGCCGCGGGAACCGGCGTTGCGCGGCCCGTTTGCTACGGTTGGCGGCCAGCAGGCTGTGCAGCAGGGCATAGAACAGCCAGAAACCGGCCAGCAGGGTCAATTGCAGAGCAGGCGACATGAGCCAAAGTGTAGTCGGCGGGGGAGGCTGGGGGTGTCATACATTAGAAAATTATAATAAAATAAATTAATGTAGGACATCGACCGCGTTTATGCGTGGAACAGGCCTGTGGGGGCCTGTCGATGACCGTCGCGCTTAAAAAATATCGAGGACAAGGACAATGGAACAGGGTACCACTTTGACACAATTCATTATCGAGGAGCAGCGCCGCACGCCCGGTGCCACGGGTGACTTCACGTCGCTGCTGAACGATATCTTGACGGCCTGTAAAAAAATCTCCTGTACCGTCAACCGCGGTGGCCTGATCGGCGTTCTGGGTTCCGCCGGAACGGAGAATGTGCAGGGCGAAACGCAGAAGAAACTCGACATCATCAGCAACGATGTCATGGTCAGCGCCCTGGAGTGGACCGGTCATCTGGCCGGTATGGCCTCGGAGGAAATGGAGGACCCGCTGCCGATTCCCGACCTCTATCCGCGCGGCAAGTACCTTATTTTGTTCGATCCGCTGGATGGTTCTTCCAATATCGATGTGAACTTGTCGGTCGGCACTATTTTTTCCGTGTTGCGTTGCCCGCCGGGCGTGGACAATCCGCGGGTCGAGGATTTCCTCCAGCCCGGCACGCGTCAGGTCTGCGCCGGTTACGCGCTCTACGGGCCGTCGACCATGCTGGTGTTGACCACCGGTCACGGGGTCAACGGCTTCACGCTGGATCGCGGCGTCGGCGAATTCATTCTCAGTCATCCCGACATGCGGGTGCCCGCGTCGACACGTGAATTCGCCATCAACATGTCCAACCAGCGGTTCTGGAACCATGCCGTGTCGCGTTACGTCGACGAATGCCTGCTGGGCAAGGACGGCCCGCGCGGCGAGAACTTCAATATGCGCTGGGTCGCCTCTATGGTCGCCGAGGTCCACCGTATTCTCACCCGCGGCGGTATCTTCATGTATCCCGCCGACAGCCGTCCTGGCGCGGAAAACGGCAAACTGCGTCTGATGTATGAAGCCAACCCCATGAGTTTCATCATCGAGCAGGCCGGCGGCGCCAGCCACACCGGCCACGAGCGGATTCTCGACGTGGCCCCCCAGGGTCTGCACCAGCGGGTGCCGGTGATCCTGGGGTCGCGCGAGGAAGTCGAGCGCGTTGTCGGTTACCACGGTGGCGGGGACGGGGATCGTCGCGTCGCCTGAACACGGACCATTAGGTGAATCCCGGGCCGGACAGCGTGTATGCTCTGTCCGGCTTTTCTTTTTCAGGGAACGGTTGATGGACGATTCACGGCGTGGGACATCCCGGCTCGACGAACTGCTCGATATCATGGCGCGGCTGCGCGACCCCGAGCGCGGCTGTCCCTGGGATCTGCAACAGGATTTTTCCACCGTCGCGCCCTACACGCTGGAAGAAGCCTACGAGGTGGTCGACGCCATTGCACGAAACCAGGCGCGGGACTTGTGTGACGAGCTGGGCGATCTGCGGGAAAATGATCCGGCGCCACCCGCATGTGTTCGCCGGCGAACAGATCGCAGACGCGGCGCAGCAGGCCGCGGCGTGGGAGCGGCACAAGGCGGCCGAACGCGGCGCCCGGTCCAGCGCCGAGCACAGCGCATTGGAGGGCGTGCCATTGGCATTGCCGGCGCTTGTGCGGGCGCAGAAGCTGCAGCGCCGTGCCGCGCGGCAGGGCTTCGACTGGAAGCAGCGCCAGCAGGTGGTGGCCAAACTCGACGAGGAAATCGGGGAGCTGAAAAGCGCGCTGAGCGACGGCGAACCGCTGGCACGCGTACAGGAGGAGTTGGGCGACGTGCTTTTCAGCGCCGTGAACCTGGCCCGGTTTGTGGACGCCGACGCCGAGACTCTGCTGCGTTGCGCCAACGAGAAATTCAGCGCGCGTTTCCGCCGCGTCGAAGCCTTCGCCGCCGAACAGGGAAAGCCGCTGCCGGAGTGCTCGCTTGAACAGATGGAAGCCTGGTGGCAGCGGGCAAAGGATAGCTGATGGCGGGTCTGCGGGTGTAAACGCCGGTGACGGTGACCGGCGCCGTGCAAGGATCACGTTGATGCCGCTACGCCGGCTCCTGTTGTTGTCATGTATCGGATCGCTGGCGGCCTGTAGCGAGCTGTTTTTCGTGCCCGCCAAAGACATGGTCCGGACCCCTGCAAGCCTGGGCCTGGAATACCGCGACGTCGGCGTCGACGTTGCACACGGCGTGCAGTTGCGCGGTTGGTTGCTCGAAGGAATCGCGCCGGTCAAAGGCACGGTGGTGTTCCTGCACGGAAACGCTCAGAACATCAGCTATCACCTAGCCTCGGTGGATTGGCTGCCGCAGCGCCATTACAACGTCTTTATTTATGATTACCGCGGTTACGGCGAGTCGAGTGGCCGCCCGTCCATAGCAACTTCAGTGACGGATTTTCCCTTCGTCATGGACGCTCTGCAGGCCATGCTCCCCGCGGCTCAACGGCGCTATGTTGTGTTCGGGCAGAGTCTCGGCGGCAGCTTCGCGATTGCCCAGGTGGCGCGTTACAAAGACCGTTATCCGATCAAGGCGCTGATCGTCGACAGCGGGTTTGCCGGGTTTCGGCGTATCGCCAGAGAGAAACTGCACGATTTCGCGCTGACGCGCCCATTTGATTGGCTGCTGCAGTGGTTGTTCCCCGACCAACCCGATGTGCTGCGAGACGTCGCCCGCATTCATCCGCTGCCGCTTCTGATCATTCACGGTCTGGCCGATACGATCGTTCCGGCCCGGCACGCCGAACTTTTGTTCCAGCACGCATCGCAGCCAAAGGCGCTGTGGCTGATACCCGGGGTAGGGCATATCCGTTTTCTCAGCGCGGCGGCGGGCCGTGATCGCCTTGCCCGATATCTGGACGCTCGGTTCGATCGGTCAGTGTCGCCAAATTTGCACTAATTCTGTGCATATCGGGCCCCATTTTTGACAACCTGCCCGGCGGTGGTGAACGGGTGCCGGTAAAAATTTGATAACCACAGTGAAAACATTAAGATATCCCCTTTATACAATAACCGGCTGAACGCACCTTTTTCGCCCCCTCGGAGACCCCAATGGAAAATTATCAAGCTGGCAGTGACGTTCTGTTCATTCTACTCGGCGCCATTATGGTGTTGGCCATGCATGCGGGTTTTGCGTTTCTCGAGGTCGGCACTGTGCGCGAAAAAAACCAGGTCAACGCGCTGGTGAAAATCATCGCCGATTTCGCCATGTCCACGATCGCCTATTTTTTTATCGGTTTCAGCGTCGCCTACGGCGTGGACTTCTTTTCCGGCGCGCAAGTGTTGAGCGCCAAGCACGGCTACGAATTGGTGAAGTTCTTTTTCCTGTTGACCTTCGCCGCGGCCATTCCGGCGATCATCTCCGGCGGCATCGCCGAGCGGGCCCGTTTCAATCCACAACTGCTCGCCACCTTTGTGCTGGTGGCGGCGGTCTATCCTTTCTTCGAGGGCATCACCTGGAACGGCAATTACGGTGTGCAGTCCTGGATCGAAGCCACCACCGGCGCGGCGTTCCATGATTTCGCCGGTTCGGTGGTGGTACACGCCATGGGTGGCTGGATCGCATTGACCGCGGTGCTGTTGCTGGGACCGCGCCACGGACGCTACACCCGAGAGGGGGGGGTCACCGCGCATCCGCCGTCGAGTATTCCGTTCCTGGCCCTGGGTGCCTGGATTCTTTCGGTCGGCTGGTTCGGCTTCAACGTGATGTCGGCGCAGACCATCGACGCGGTCAGCGGTCTGGTGGCGGCCAATTCGCTGATGGCCATGGTCGGTGGCATTCTCGCCGCGTTGTTCGTCGGTCGTAACGATCCGGGTTTCGTCCACAACGGTCCGCTGGCGGGGCTGGTGGCGATCTGTGCCGGTTCCGACGTCATGCATCCGCTGGGAGCGCTGACCACCGGCGCGGTCGCCGGCGCGCTGTTCGTGTGGCTGTTCACCCTCACGCAGAATCGCTGGAAAATCGATGACGTCCTCGGCGTCTGGCCGCTGCACGGTCTGTGCGGCGCCTGGGGCGGTATCGCCTGCGGCATTTTCGGCAGCCAGTCGCTCGGCGGTCTCGGCGGTGTCAGTATGGGCGCGCAGCTGATTGGTACCGCACTGGGTATCGGCGTGGCACTGATCGGCGGCTTCATCACCTATGGCGCGATCAAGCTGCTGATGGGGTTGCGTCTGGATCAGGAAGAGGAATTCCGCGGCGCCGATCTGAGTATTCACCATATCACGGCGACACCGGAGTTCGACCGCTGAGAGAAGGCAGGCGCCGGCGCGCCGGCGTCACCGCGTTGCTATTTGTACGCGCTTTCATTAAAGTGCCGCCAAGCTTCAGGTGCTCCCAGGGTTATTCAACCGGGGAGTGAAACGGGAAGCCGGTGCGTCCGCATCCAGTGGACTAGGCCGGCGCTGCCCCCGCAACGGTAAGTGGGTGTAGGCGGATCATCATGCCACTGTGGACAACACGGGAAGGCGATTCGCCGGAAAGGTGACTTTCACTCGCGAGCCCGGAGACCGGCCTGCGGCGATACGGCCACGCGGAGGGCGTTGGCGCTGCGCGGTATTTTCCGATTCCGACGTCCTTCCTCCCCGTGGTTTGCTACAACAGGGTATGCCGTGCGCGCGGGTGTGCGCCCGGCGACGGGAATAACCTTATGTCTGAATTTTCTTTGCTGCGGCCAGCCGCCTTGCTGGCGGTGTCCGTGTGCGTGCCGTTGGCCGCCTCCGCTGAACAGAACGCCGTGGTCGTGACCGCGACCCGTATCGCCACCCCCGAGAGCCAGATCGGCAGCTCGGTCAGTGTGATCACCGCCGAGCAGATAGCGCGGAAACAATACAAGAGCGTCCCGGAGGCGCTGCGTTCCCTGCCCGGTCTGGACGTGGTGCAGGCCGGCGGCCCCGGTCAGCAGACTTCGGTGTTCATCCGTGGCGCGAGCTCTTCGCATACACTGGTGTTGATCGACGGCATCAATATCACCGACCCCAGCAACCCGACCGGCGCGGTGGATTTTTCCGGCCTGCTGTTGGATAACGTTGAGCGTATCGAAGTGGTCCGCGGTCCGCAAAGCACGCTCTATGGTGCCAACGCCATCGGCGGGGTGATCAATATTATCACCCGCAAAGGGCAGGGCGATCCGCGCGCGACGTTGACGCTGCAGGCGGGGAACCATGCCAGCTACTATCAGCAGCTGGGTGTGCAGGGCGCGTCGCAGCCGTTCGACTATGCGCTCAGCGCCACGCATCTCACCACCCACGCCGACTCGGTCACGCCGAAGAACCTGCGTAACGGGCTGCCGGCGGAGGCCGACGGCTATCGCAACGGCACGCTATCGGCGAACCTGGGGCTGCAAGCGACGCAAACGCTGGACTTCGCCTTTAGCGGTCGTTATATCAAGGATCAGACGGCGCTCGACCCCGAAGCCGGTTTCGGCACCATCGAGGATCCTGACGCGGAGCTGAAAAACCGTGAAGTCTTTTTGCGTGGCCAGGGACACGCGGTGTTGCTGGACGGTCGCTGGGACGCCACGCTGGCGACCTCCTATGTCGACTACAACCGGCGCAACAACAACCCGCGCCTCGATCCGTCGGCCACCTTGCAGCAGACCCGGTTCCAGGGGGACACGCTCGAGTTCAGCATGAACAACGATTTCTACCTGAATCCCGCGCACACGCTCACCCTGGGCGGTGGCACCAAGCGCGAGCGGATGAACAACGACGGTTTCTCCGATTTCGGCGGTTTCATCGTCAGCGAGTTGTCCTCGGCGAGCGCGCGCACCAATTATGCCTATGCGCAGGATCAGTTCGCGTTCGGCAAGCGCATTTTCGGTACCGCCGGTTTGCGTCTCGACGACCGCGACGATTTCGGCACCGAACTCACCTATCGGCTGACCGGGGTCTACCGTCACACGCCCAGCGGCACGCGTTTCACCGGCAGTGTCGGCACCGGTTTCCGCGCGCCCTCGCTGTTCGAACTGTACGGTTTTACGCCCAATAACTTCGGCAGCGCCTACCGCGGCAACCCCGATCTGGAAGCGGAGAAGAGTTTCGGCTGGGAAGTGGGCGTGGAGCAGTCGTTCGCCAAAGAACGCCTGCAGCTGGGCGCGACCTGGTTCAGCAACGATGTCGACAATCTGATTGAAACCGTGTTCGATGCGTCATTCAACAGCACGGTGGAAAACATCAACAAGGTTCACCTGCGCGGGCTGGAAACTTTTCTCACGGCGCAATTGCTGCCGCAACTGTCATCGCGTATCGACTATACCTTTACCGACGCCGATGTGAGCGACGACAGCGACCGGCCGCTGCTCAGGCGCCCGCGGCACAAAGCCAGCGCCAGCCTGGGCTATACGCCGACACCGCGCAGCAGCGTCGATCTGAGCGCCGACTATGTCGGTAAGCGCAAGGATATCGACCGCGTCAGCGGCGTCGTCAAAACCGTGCAGGACTACACCGTTTTCAACGCCAGCATGACCTATACTGTCAATCCGTCGCTGCGTCTGGAGGCGCGGGTGGAGAACCTGCTGGACAAGCACTACGAACCGGCGGATGGCTTTGAGGCGCTGGGACGCTATATCATGTTGGGCTTTACCGCCACGCTTTGAACCGGCTGGCGGATCCAGGTAACGGAGCCACACGATGGGGCACAGGCTTTCCAGAATTTATACCCGCACCGGCGATGACGGCAGCACCGGTCTGGGAGACGGCAGTCGCACCGGCAAGGACAGTCCGCGGGTGGAGGCTTTTGGCGCCGTCGACGAGCTGAACTGCCTCATCGGCCAGTTGCTGAGTCTGCAGCCGCCGGCGGAGTTGGCGGCCGAACTGGTCACTATCCAGCACGAACTGTTCGATCTAGGCGGCGAGCTGTGCATTCCGGGTCACGCGATGATTGTCGACACCCAGGTGGAGCGGCTGGAACAGTGTCTGGACCGGCTCAACGCCGACCTGCGGCCGCTGAAGGAGTTCATCCTGCCCGGCGGTACTCCGGCCGCGGCCGTGTGTCACCTGGCGCGGGGTGTGTGCCGGCGCGCGGAGCGACGCGTCGTGGCCCTGGCGCGGGCCGAGCCGGTGAACGACCCCGGCAGGCGCTATTTGAACCGTCTCTCCGATTTGCTGTTCGTGATGGCGCGGCATCTCAATCACGCCGCCGGTGTCGGCGACGTACTCTGGCAGCGCGACCGAAACGCTTGAGGCGACGTGCTCAGCGCGCCTGCGCGCGCCGCGCCCGGTCCAGGTCACGACAGAGAATTCTGGCGCCCTCGACGATGCGCGGGGTTTGCCGCTGAATCAGATCCGGGTCGATGGCGTAGAGCTGATCGTGCCGTACCGCCGAGATCTGTGGCCAGTCGCGCCACCGTTCCAGCCATTCAGGGCGCTCGGCGCCCAGGCCGCTGGCGATGATCACCTCGGGGTCGGCCGCGATGACCGCTTCGCGATTCACCGTCGGTGCCAGCGTCGGTAGCGCCGCGAAAATATTGCGCCCGCCGCACAGCCTGATGACCTCGCTGATCAACTGCTCGCCGTTGACGGTGATAAGCGGCTGGTGCCAGATCTGATAGAAGGTCCGCACCGGCGCGCGCTGCGCGTATTCGTGGCCGATTTCCCGGTAGGCGCGGCGAAAATCGGCCGCCGCCCGTTGCGCCGCGGCCGGCGTGCCGGCGAGGCGCCCGAGCCGCTCCAGGTTGCTGGCGATATCCTCCAGGTGACGCGGTTCGCTGAGGAAGACCGGCAGGCCGAAACGTTTCAACTGCTCGACCTGATGCCCCGGATTGCCGCTAGCCCAGGCCACCACCAGATCCGGTTTGAGCGCCACGATCGCTTCCACGTTCAGGCTTTCGGCGCCGCCCACCGAGGGCAGACGGCGCGCCGCCGGGGGGTAATTGCTGGCGGCGGCGACGCCCACCACCCGCGCCCCGGCGCCGGCCGCGTACAGCAGCTCGGTGGCATGCGGCGACAGACTGACAATCCGGTTTGCCGGTTCCTCCAGCCGCACGCTCAGTCCCTTGTCGTCGCGCACGCTGACCGCGGCGACCGACACCGCCGCATGGGAGAAACACAGCGTCAGCAGCAGATAACGGGCGAAGGTTCCCATGGTGGGCTCCGGTCGGCTTTAGGGTAAACTAGCGCATCGTTACACAAACAGAAATCGATGAACATGGAAAGAGTCCTTGAAAATATGCTCTACGCCAGCCGCTGGGTGCTGGCGCCCATCTACCTGGGTCTGAGCGCCGCGCTGCTGCTGCTCGGCGTCAAATTCTTCCAGGAGGTGCTACATACGGTGCCGCTGGTGTTGGAGATGTCCGAGGCCGATCTGGTGCTGGTGGTGCTGTCGCTGGTCGACATGGCTCTGGTGGGCGGCCTGCTGGTGATGGTGATGTTCTCCGGCTACGAGAATTTTGTCTCTCGCATCGACGTCGCCGACGGGACCGAAAAACTCAGTTGGCTCGGCAAGCTCGACGCCGGTTCGCTGAAACAGAAAGTCGCCGCCTCGATCGTCGCCATTTCGTCCATCCATCTGTTGCGCGCCTTCATGAGCGCCCACACCATCCCCAACGACAAGTTGATGTGGTTTGTGATCATTCATCTGACCTTCGTGCTCTCGGCGCTGGGCATGGCCGTCGTCGACAAAATGAATCAGCACCATTCGCACTGAGATGAGCGGGGTCCGCTGGCACAGCTGCGCCGACGCCGCTGCGGTGGCCGGGGAAACCGTGCGCCGTGTGCTGGCGGCGGCGCAGCGGGCCATAGCGGCGCGCGGCGTGTTTCGTCTGGTGCTGGCCGGCGGCGGCACGCCGGAGCGGGCTTATCGCCAGCTGGCGGACAGCCGCGCCGACTGGGCGCGCTGGCAGCTCTATCTGGGCGACGAACGTTGCCTGCCGGCGACCGACAGCGGACGCAACAGCGTCATGATCGAGCGCGCCTGGCTGGCCGACTCGCCGATAGCGTCGGCAAACATCCATTGGATCCCGGCCGAACTCGGTGCCGAGGCGGGGGCGGCTGCTTACCGTGCGGTGATCGAGGCGGCGCTGCCGTTCGATCTGGTTCTGTTGGGCATGGGGGAGGACGGGCATACCGCCAGTCTGTTCCCCGGCCACCGTCACGATCCCGATCGTCTGGTGGTCGCCGTGCACGAGGCGCCCAAGCCGCCACCGGATCGCATCAGCCTGACGCCACGGGCGTTGTGTCAAAGTGAACAAATTCTGCTGCTGATCACCGGCGCCGGCAAGCGCGAGGCGGTGCGCCGCTGGCGCGAGGGCGAGGACCTGCCGGTGGCCGGTCTGCAATGTTCCAACGGAATCGACGTGCTGATTGACCGGGCCGCCACCGCGCAATAGGTGGCGCGGCGAATCCCGATACCAGGTGACAGTGGGTGCCGACCAGAAATTGGTCGGGGCGAGAGGATTTGAACCTCCGACCCCTTCGTCCCGAACGAAGTGCGCTACCAGGCTGCGCTACGCCCCGATGTCGTTTCAGTAACTGCGATTGACCGAAAACTCGGCCAGGCCGTAAAGGGCCTCTTTATAAGGACCCGCCGGCAGCTCGGCCAGCGCCTCGATGGCCAGTTCCGCCTCCTGTTGCGCGGACTGCGCAGTGTACGCGATGGCCTGGGTCGATTCAATTGCCTCGAGTACCGTGTCGATCTGCTCCAGGCCGCCGTTCTCAATCGCGGCGCGAATGGCGCGGACCTGCTCGGGAGTGCCCTTGCGCATGGCGTGGATCAGCGGCAGCGTGGGTTTGCCTTCGGCCAGGTCGTCGCCGATATTCTTGCCGATATCCGCGCCGGAGGCGCCGTAATCCAGCGCGTCGTCGATCAGCTGGAAGGCCGTACCCAGGTGCATGCCGTAACGCGCCAGCGCCTGCTCCACCGACGCCGGCTGCCGTCCGAGCACCGCGCCGAGCTGCGCCGATGCCTCGAACAGCTTGGCGGTTTTATAACGGATCACATTGCGGTAGTGCTCTTCGCTGGTGTCCGGGTCGTGACAATTAAGCAACTGCAGCACCTCGCCCTCGGCGATGGTGTTGGTGGTGTGAGACAAAATCTCCATCACACGCAGGCTGCCGACGCTGACCATCATTTCGAACGCGCGTGAATAGAGGAAATCGCCCACCAGCACGGCGGCTTCGTTGCCCCACAGGGCGTTGGTGGTCTGACTGCCGCGGCGCAGTTCGGAGGCATCCACGACATCGTCGTGCAACAGCGTCGCGGTGTGGATGAATTCGATCACCGCCGCCAGTTCTATATGGTCGTGGCCCTGGTAACCGCAGGCGCGCGCCGCCAGCAGCACCAGCAGCGGGCGCAGACGCTTGCCGCCGCTGTCGACGATATAGCGGCCGACTTCGTTGATCAGCGCCACGTCCGAACGCAGGCGCTTCAAAATAAGGCGATCCACCGCCTGGGTTTCGCCCCGCAGCAACCGTCTGATATCTTCGATATCCGGGCTTACTTTTTGTTTTTCAATGACTTCCTGCATGGGTAGGTACTGGCTCTGCAAATACGGATCGGGTGATATTCAAGAGCTTAGTCTAGCCGCGAACCCGGCATGGTACCAGATGCCGCGGGGTTTGACGCTCAGCGCGACTATCTATAGAATTGCGCGTCTTTCGGATGCACCTTAGTTGGAGAATTCAGCCATGTACGCAGTTATCGTGACTGGCGGCAAACAGTACCGCGTCAGCCAGGGCGACAAGCTCCGGGTTGAAAAACTCGACGTCGCCGAAGGCGACAACATCGAACTCGATCAGGTGCTGATGGTGGTCGACGGCGACGACATCAAAATCTGCGCGCCGGTCCTCGACGGTGGCAAGGTCATCGCCCAGGTCAAAGGCCACTGACGCGACGACAAGGTGGAGATCATCAAATTCCGCCGCCGCAAGCATCATATGAAGCGCCAGGGTCATCGCCAGGCGTTCACGGAACTGGAAATCACGGGCATCAGTGCCTGAGTGTGAGGTAAGCAGCAATGGCACATAAAAAAGCCGGTGGTAGTACGCGCAACGGGCGCGATTCGGAATCCAAACGTCTGGGCGTGAAAATCTACGGCGGCCAGGAAATCCACGCCGGCGGTATCATCGTGCGCCAGCGCGGCACCCGCCTGCACGCCGGCGTTAACGTCGGCTGCGGACGCGACCACACCCTGTTCGCCAAGACCGACGGTACCGTTCGCTTCGTCACCCGCGGTCCGAAAAGCCGCAAATTCGTGGACGTGGTTTCTTCCTGACCGTCCGACGGTCACGAGCACAAGCCCCGTCCCGGCACGGGGCTTTTTTGTGTCTGTTATATTTGCGCTTTATGCGCTGAAGACGTGCCGGGGCGCGGTTAAACCCGAACAGGGCCAGGGTCATGAAATTCGTCGACGAAGCTACCATTGAAGTCAAGGCCGGTGACGGCGGCAACGGTTGTGTCAGCTTCCGACGGGAGAAATTCATTCCCAAGGGCGGGCCTGACGGCGGCGACGGCGGCGATGGCGGCAGCGTCTATCTGGTGGCCGATACCGGCCTCAACACCTTGGCCGATTTTCGTTACGACCGGCGTTTTCGCGCCCAGCGCGGTGAAAACGGCGCCGGGCGCAACTGTACCGGCAAGAGCGGCGAGGACCTGTCGGTGCGCGTGCCCACGGGCACCCTGGTCTACGACGACGAGACCGATGAACTGCTCGGCGACCTGGTCGAGGCCGGACAACGGCTGCTGGTGGCTCGCGGCGGGTTTCACGGCATCGGTAACGCCCGCTACAAGAGTTCGACCAACCGCGCCCCGCGCCAGTCCAAACCCGGCAGCGAAGGCGAACAGCGCAAGCTGCGCCTGGAGTTGAAACTGCTCGCCGATGTCGGTCTGCTGGGCAAGCCCAACGCCGGCAAGTCGACTTTGATCCGGGCGATCTCCTCGGCGCGCCCGAAAGTGGCCGACTATCCGTTCACCACCCTGTATCCCAACCTCGGCGTGGTGCGGGTGGCCGCACACCGCAGTTTCGTCGTCGCCGACATTCACGGTCTGATCGAAGGTGCCGCCGAAGGCGCCGGACTGGGGATCCAGTTTCTCAAACATCTCTCGCGCACCGGGCTGTTGCTGCACCTGGTCGATGTGGCGCCGCCGGATGGCGGCGACCCGGCGGCCGATGTCCGCGCCATCGCCGCCGAGTTGGCGAAATTCAGCGCCGAGTTGGGTGAGCGCGAGCGCTGGCTGGTGTTGAACAAGGTCGACCTGCTGCCGGCGGACGAACGCGACGCCTTCTGCCGCGCCCTGGTGGGGCGGCTTGACTGGCAAGGTCCGGTCTACGCCATCGCCGCGCTGGCCCAGCAGGGTACGGCCGAACTGGTGTCCGCTATCATGGCGCATATCGAACGTCGGCTGGCGCCGGAGAGCGAAACATGAGCGACAGACAGACACGGGCGCAGATCGGCGGCGGCAGACGCTGGGTGGTCAAAATCGGCAGTTCGCTGCTCACCGACGGCGGCCGCGGCCTCGACCACGCCGCCATCAAGGCCTGGGCGGAGCAGATGGCGGCGCTGCGCGCCGCGGGCTGTGAACTGGTGCTGGTGTCCTCGGGCGCGGTCGCCGAGGGTATGAGCCGGCTGGGCTGGGGGCGCCGGCCGCACGAGCTGGTGGCGCTGCAGGCCGCGGCCGCGGTTGGTCAGATGGGGCTGGTGCAGGCCTATGAATCCAATTTCAAGCAGCACGGCCTGCACACCGCGCAGATCCTGCTGACGCACGACGATCTGAGCAATCGTACGCGCTATCTCAATGCCCGCAGCACGCTGCGCAAGCTGTTGAGCCTGGGTGTGATTCCGGTGGTGAACGAAAACGACACCGTGGCCTGCGACGAACTGCGCTTCGGCGACAACGATACGCTGGCCGCGCTGGTGGCGAATCTGGTCGAAGCCAACCTGCTGGTGATCCTCACCGACCAGGCCGGGGTCTACGACAGCGACCCGCGCGCCAATCCCGCCGCCGCACTGCTGCCCGAGGCCGACGCCGACAGCGAGCAGCTCACCCGCGCGGCCGCCGCCACCAGCAGCAGCGGTCTCGGCAGCGGCGGCATGGCCAGCAAAGTGCGCGCCGCCGGTCTCGCCGCACGCTCGGGCACATATACCTGGATCGCCTCCGGCCGCGAGCCGGGCGTGCTGCAGGCGCTGGCGTCGGGGGCCTCGCTGGGCACGCTGGTGCGCCCGGCCAGCGGTCCGCTGGCGGCGCGCAAGCGCTGGCTGGCCGGACAGTTACAGGCGCGCGGCAGCCTGGTGCTCGACGACGGCGCGGTGAATGTGCTCAAGCAGGCCGGGCGCAGCCTGCTGCCGGTGGGAGTGACCGCGGTGGAGGGCAGCTTCCGCCGCGGCGACCTGGTCAGCTGCCGCGATGCCGGCGGCCGCGCCATCGCCCGCGGCCTGGTGAACTATACCGCCGAGGAGGCGCGCCGCATCATCGGTCATCCCAGTGAACGGATCGAACAGCTGCTCGGTTATGTCGACGAACCGGAGCTGATCCACCGCGACAATTTGGTTTTGTTGTGAGCGGGCTGGGCATAAAAAAAGCCGGTCGGCGACCGGCTTTTTTCGGGACCTGGAGAAATGGCTTAGCCGGCTTGCAGCGCCCGCACGTGGCGCCCGAGACGACTTTTATGGCGCGCCGCCTTGTTTTTGTGGATCAGGCCCTTGCCGGCCGATTTGTCGATCACCGGGACGGCCGCGGCGTAAGCGCTGCTGGCGGCGGCGGCATCGCCGGCCTCGATGGCCTTGACGACGTTCTTGATATAGGTGCGCATCATCGAGCGCTGACTGGCGTTGCGCTTGCGACTGACTTCCGCCTGGCGCGCGCGTTTTCTTGCTTGAGCCGAGTTTGCCAAAATCTTTCCCCTGTTCCAGGTCCCAAAGAGCCCGGTATTATGCGGATTCCAGCCAAAAGCGTCAATGAGAATCCGAGCCGGCAGCCCCCCACATGAGCCGAAAACTGGTCCAAAGCACTGCAATTGTCGGGGTTATGACGCTGGTTTCCCGCGTGCTCGGTCTGCTGCGCGACATGGTTTTCGCGCGCTTTGGCGTCGACGCCGGCATGGACGCCTTTTTCGTCGCCTTCAAGATCCCCAACTTCATGCGCCGTCTGTTCGCCGAGGGCGCCTTCTCGCAAGCCTTTGTGCCGGTACTCAGTCAATACAAAACGCAGCGCGAGCACGCCGAGGTACAGGCCCTGGTGGACCGGGTCGCGGGTACGCTGCTGGGCCTGCTGGGTCTGCTGGTGCTGGTGGCGGTACTGGCCAGCCCCCTGGTGGTCATCCTGTTCGCACCGGGCTTCTGGGACGATCCGGTAAAGTTCGACCTGACCGCCCACATGTTGCGTTTCACCTTTCCCTATCTGCTGTTCATGGCGCTGGTCTCCTTCGCCGCCGGTATCCTCAACAGCTACGGGCGCTTCGCCGCCGCCGCTTTCACCCCGGTCTGGCTCAATCTGGTGCTGATCGCCGCGGCGCTGTGGGTGGCGCCGCAGCTGGAGGAACCGATGGTGGCGCTGGCCTGGGGGGTGTTGGTGGCCGGCCTGGTGCAGTTGCTGTTCCTGTTGCCGGCGCTGGCGCGCCTGCGCCTGTTGCCGCGGCCGCGCTGGGGCTGGCGCGACAGCGGCGTGCGGCGGGTGCTGCGCCTGATGGGACCGGGCATCATCGGCTCCTCGGTGTCCCAGATCAATCTGCTGTTCGACACGCTGCTGGCCTCGTTTCTGGTGACCGGCAGCGTCAGCTGGTTGTACTACGCCGACCGCCTGGTCGAGTTTCCCCTTGGGGTTTTTGGTATCGCCCTGGCCACGGTGATACTGCCGGTGTTGTCGCGCGCCCATGCCAGCGGCACCCCGGCGGCCTTCTCCCGCACCCTGGACGCCGCGCTGCGCTGGGTGTTGCTGGTGGGGCTGCCGGCGGCCGCCGGGCTGATGGTGCTGGCGCGGCCCATGCTCTCGGTCCTGTTCGAGTACGGGGATTTCCACGCCGGCGATGTGGCCATGGCGGGTCTGGCGCTGCTGGCCTACGGGCTGGGGCTGCCCGGTTTCATGCTGGTCAAGGTGCTGGCGCCGGCGTTCTATGCCCGTCAGGACACCCGGACTCCGGTAAAGGTCGCCATCCGCGCGATGCTGGCCAATATGCTGATGAACGTGCTGTTCGTGGTGCCGCTGGTATTACTGCAAGTGCCGGGGGCGCACGCCGGGCTGGCGCTGGCCACGGCGCTGGCCGCCTATGTCAACGCCGGGCTGCTCTACCGTCGGCTGCGGGGCGATGGTATCTACCAGCCGCATGCCGGCTGGCGGCGGCTGCTGGGACAGATGCTGTTTGCGCTTACCCTCATGATTCTGGTCATCGCCTGGGGCACACCCGACGACGCCGCCATGAGCGCCATGAGCGTGGCCGGCCGTGCCGGCAGCCTGGCATTATGGATCGGGGCCGGCGCGGCGACCTATCTGCTCGTCTTGCGTCTGACCGGTTTGCGCCTGTCGATGCTGTGGGCGCCGGCGCAATCGGGTCCGGCGCCATGACAAGCGCGACCGGTCCGTTATAATCGCCACTTTTAGCCGGCCCCATGCAACTAATACGAGGACTTCACAATCTGCGGCCCGAACACCGGGGCAGCGCCGTGACCATCGGCAACTTCGACGGCTTGCACCGTGGCCATCAGGCGGTGTTGCGGCGGCTGCGCGAGCGCGCCGATGCGTTGGGATTGAGCACCACGGTGATGACCTTCGAGCCGACGGCACAGGAGTACTTCACGCCGCAGCAGGCGCCGGCCCGTCTGCAGCGATTGCGCGACAAACTGATGTTGCTACGCGAGTTCGGGGTCGACCGCACCTTGTGTCTGCGCTTCGACCGGCGTCTGGCCGAGCTGAGCGCGGACGAATTCGTCGAGCGGATCCTGCTGCGCGGACTCGGCGTGCGTTATCTGGTGGTGGGCGACGATTTCCGCTACGGCCGGGACCGCAGCGGCGATTTCGCCCAGTTGCAGCGCGCGGGGCGGGACGGCGGGTTCGAGGTGGCCGACACCGCCACCTTCTGTCACGACGACGAGCGCATCAGCAGCACCCGGGTGCGCGAGGTGCTGGCGGCCGGCGATTTTGCCACCGCCACCCGGCTGCTGGGGCGTCCGTTCCGTATCTGCGGACGGGTGGCGCCGGGCCAGCAGCGTGGCCGGACCATCGGTTTTCATACCGCCAATCTGCGCCTGCACCGTCGCCTGTCGCCGCTGAAAGGCGTGTTCGCGGTGCTGGTCCACGGCCTCGGCGCCAGGGCGCTCACGGGCGTGGCCAATCTCGGCACCCGGCCGACCGTGGACGGGCGCGACTTTGTACTGGAGGTTCATCTGTTCGATTTCGATCAGGACATCTACGGGCGCTATCTGGATGTCGAGTTCTGTACCCGGCTGCGCGACGAGCAAAAGTTCGAATCCTTCGACTTACTGCGCCAGCAGATCGGCCGCGACGCCGCCGCCGCGCGGCGCTATTTCAACGAGTGAATGTGAGTGAGCAACTATAAAGACACCCTGAACCTGCCGCAGACCGATTTCCCCATGAAAGCCGGTCTGGCCAAGCGTGAGCCGGAGACGCTGAAATACTGGGACGACATCGGCCTGTATGGCAAGTTGCGCGAACTGGCGCGCGAACAGGATCGACCGAAATTCATCCTCCACGACGGACCGCCTTACGCCAACGGCGAAATCCACATCGGTCACGCGGTGAACAAGATCCTCAAGGACATTATCGTCAAGAGCAAGACGCTCGGCGGTTTCGACGCGCCCTCTGTGCCCGGCTGGGACTGCCACGGCCTGCCGCTCGAACTGAACGTGGAGAAGAAAGTCGGCAAAGTGGGGCAGAAGGTCGACGCCGCCGGCTTTCGCCGCAAGTGCCGCGACTACGCCGCCAGACAGGTGGACGGCCAGCGCCGGGATTTCATCCGCCTTGGGGTGTTCGGCGACTGGGCGCACCCGTATCTGACCATGGATTACCGCTTCGAGGCGTATATCGTGCGCGCCCTGGGCCGTATCATCGCCAACGGCCACCTGCATAAAGGTTACAAGCCCGTACACTGGTGTACCGATTGCGGTTCCGCGCTGGCCGAGGCCGAAGTCGAATACGAAGACAAGACCTCGCCGGCAATCGACGTGCGTTTCGGCGTGCTTGACGAAGCGGCCTTGCTGCAGCGCTGCGCGCCGGCCGCCGACGCCGGCACGGGGCCGATTTCGGTGGTCATCTGGACCACCACACCCTGGACGTTGCCGGCCAACCGCGCGGTGGCGCTGCACGCCGAGCTGGACTATGTGCTGGTACAGGTCGAACTGGGCCAGGGTCCGGAACGGTTGTTGCTCGCCGAGGCCCTGCTGGAGGCGACCATGCAGCGCTACGGCGGCGGGGACTATCGGGTGCTGGCCGGCTGCAAAGGCGCGGCGCTGGAACATCTGCGCCTCAGGCATCCGTTCTATGAGCGCGACGTGCCGCTGATTCTGGGCGAGCATGTGACCACCGAGGCCGGCACGGGGGCGGTGCACACCGCGCCCGGTCATGGTCAGGACGACTATCTGGTGGGACAGCGTTATCAGCTCGAGGTGGACAATCCGGTGGCCGGTAACGGCGTGTTCCTGGCCGGCACCGAACTGTTCGCCGGCAAGCACGTCTTCGCCGCCAACGACGCCGTGATCGAGACGCTGCACCAGCGCGGCGCGCTGGTGCACAGTGCCGGCCTGCGTCACAGCTATCCGCACTGCTGGCGGCACAAGACGCCGATCATTTTCCGCGCCACGCCGCAATGGTTCATCAGCATGGAACAGCGCGGCCTGCGGGCCGCCGCCCTGCAGGCTATCGGCGAAGTGCAATGGCTGCCGGGATGGGGCAAGGCGCGCATCGAGGGTATGGTCGCGGGACGGCCCGACTGGTGTATTTCGCGCCAGCGTACCTGGGGTGTGCCGATCGCACTGTTTGTGCATCGCGAAAGTGGAGAACTGCACCCCGACAGCGCGCGTCTGATCGAGGAAATCGCCATGCGCATCGAGCGCCACGGCGTGGACGCCTGGTTCGACCTCGATGCCCAGGAGCTGTTGGGCGACGCTGCCGGCGACTACGAGAAAATCAATGACACGTTGGATGTCTGGTTCGATTCCGGTACCACCCATCACGCCGTGCTCGAGCGGCGCCCGGAGCTCGGTTTTCCCGCCGACCTTTATCTCGAAGGTTCCGACCAGCATCGCGGCTGGTTCCAGTCGTCGTTGCTGACCTCGGTGGCCATGCACGCGCGCGCGCCGTACCGGCAGGCGCTGACGCACGGGTTTACCGTCGACGCCAAGGGTCAGAAAATGTCCAAGTCCAAGGGCAACGTGGTGGCGCCGCAAAAAGTCGTCAACAGCCTGGGCGCCGATATTCTGCGCCTGTGGGTGGCCGCGACCGACTATCGCGCCGAGATCACCGTCTCGGATGAAATCCTCAAGCGCGCCGCCGACGCCTATCGGCGCATGCGCAATACCGCCCGTTTTCTGCTGGCCAATCTGGTCGGTTTCGACCCGGTGGAGCATGCGCTGGCGCCCGAGGCGATGCTGGTGCTGGACCGCTGGGTGGTGGCGCGCACCGCGGCCTTGCAGCAGGAAATCGTCGCCGCTTACGCCGACTACGAGTTTCACCATATCTACCAGAAGGTGCATAATTTCTGCGCCAACGATCTGGGCGGGTTCTACCTGGACGTCATCAAGGACCGCCAGTACACCACCCAGGCCGACAGCGTGGCGCGGCGCTCGACCCAGACGGCGATGTATTTTATCGCCGAGGCGCTGGTGCGCTGGCTGGCGCCGATATTGAGTTTTACCGCCGAGGAGATCTGGCGCCACCTGCCGGGCAAGCGCGAGGAGAGCGTGTTTCTGGAGACCTGGTTCGAACTGCCGCAGATGTTTCTGCCCGACGAGCCCGAGGCGCAACGCTTCGGTCCGGCATTCTGGGAAGACGTGCTGGCGGTGCGCGATCTAGTGAAAAAAGAGGCGGAGAAAGTCCGCGTCGCCGGCGACATCGGCTCGTCGCTGGACGCCGAGATCGATTTGTACTGCGACGCGCAGTGGCTGGAAAAACTCTCGCGTCTGGAGGACGAGCTGCGCTTCGTGCTGATCACTTCTTATGCGCGGGTGCATCCCGCGCAGGAGCGGCCCGATGACGCCTTGGTGCTGGCGCTGCGCGACAGCACCATCGCGATCCGGGTCGAAGCCTCGGCGCATCCGAAATGTGTTCGTTGCTGGCATCATCGCGAGGACGTCGGCGCGAGTGCGCAACATCCCGAACTTTGCGGGCGCTGTGTCGCCAATGTCGCCGGTGACGGCGAGCGGCGCCGGTTCGCCTGAAGCGGTGACTTTATGAATAATACCTCCACTCCGTTATGCAAATGGCTGGCGCTTTCGCTGCTGATCGTGGTGCTGGATCAACTGAGCAAATACATCGCCCAGCAACATCTGGGCTACGCCCAACCATTGGCCGTGATGCCGTCGTTCAATTTCACCCTGCTGTACAATCGCGGCGCGGCGTTCAGCTTTCTCAGTGACGCCGGTGGCTGGCAACGCTGGTTCTTCGTCACCGTCTCGCTGTTGGCGTCGATCGCACTGGTGATCTGGCTGAGCCGCCTGCAGCGCCAGCAGCGGCGTCTGGCGCTGGCACTGGCGCTGGTGTTGGGCGGCGCGCTCGGCAATCTGATCGACCGCCTGTGGCTCGGGCACGTGGTGGATTTCATCCAGCTCTATTACCGCCACTGGTACTACCCCGCCTTCAATATCGCCGACTCGGCCATCACCATAGGCGCGGTGCTGTTGATCTGGGACAGTCTGCGCGCGCGACGCGAAGCGCGCTGAGATGCAGATTTCACCCGGTTCGCAGGTCACGCTGCACTTTTCCCTGCGCCTGGCCGATGGCCTGCTGGTGGAAAGCAGCTTCGACGACCACCCGCTGACCTTCCGGCTCGGCGACGGCACCCTGGACCACGGTCTCGAGCTGGCCTTGTATGGCCTGCGCGCGCAGGAGCGCCAGACGCTGACGCTGATGCCCGGACAGGCGTTCGGACAGCGCGATGAGACGGCGGTGCAGCGCTTGCCGCGGGCGGATTTTCCCGCCGACATGGTGCTCGAAACCGGCCAGATCATCGCCTTCAGCGGCGCCGACGGCGAAACCGTTCCCGGTGCCGTCGTGGCGCTCGGGGACGACCAGGTCACGGTGGATTTCAACCATCCGCTGGCCGGCCGCGAGATCGTTTTCGAAGTCGAAATCCTGGCGGTGGAAAACCCCGCCGCAGAGCAGGACTAAGGGGCGCCTCAAGGGGGTATAATCGGGGGCCGTTCAGGCCAGCGACAGACTATGCAACTCTATCTCGCCAATCCGCGCGGTTTCTGCGCCGGCGTCGACCGCGCCATCGACATCGTCAACCGGGCGCTGGAGATTTTCGGCGCGCCCATCTACGTGCGCCACGAAGTCGTGCACAACCGCTATGTGGTCAACGACCTGCGCGCCAAGGGCGCGGTGTTCGTCGATCAGCTGGCGCAGGTGCCCGACGGTGCCACGGTGATTTTCAGCGCTCACGGTGTCGCCCGGCGCGTCCGGCGCGAGGCCGAACAGCGCGGCTTGCGCGTCTTCGACGCCACCTGTCCGCTGGTCACCAAGGTCCACCTGGAGGTGGCGCGCTGCAGCCAGCAGGGCCGCGAGTGCGTGCTCATCGGCCACCAGGGACACCCGGAAGTCGAGGGCACCATGGGCCAGTACGACAGCGGCGCCGGCGGGCGCATGTATCTGGTGCAGACATTGGAGGACGTACAGCGGCTCGAGGTGCGCTCGGCGCAGTGCCTGAGCTTCGTCACCCAGACCACCCTGTCGGTGGACGACACGGCGCGCATCATCGACGCCCTGCGGCAGCGTTTTCCGGCCATCGAAGTGCCGCGCAAGGACGATATCTGCTATGCCACCCAGAACCGCCAGGACGCCGTGCGCGAACTGGCCGGACACTGTGACGTGGTGCTGGTGGTGGGTTCGCCCAACAGTTCCAACTCCAACCGCCTGCGCGAACTGGCCGCGCAGCAGGGCGTGCCGGCCTGGCTGCTCGACGATCCCGAGCAGATCCAGCCCGGGTGGCTGGACGGCAAGCAACGCGTCGGCGTCACCGCGGGTGCCTCTGCGCCGGAATTGCTGGTGCAGCAGGTGGTGCGGCGCCTGCGCGAATGGGGCGTCGAGACGGCTAACGAGCTCAGCGGGCGCGAGGAGACCGTCACCTTCGCACTGCCACGCGAGCTGCGCGCCAACGCCGACTAGTCAAAACGTCGTCGGCGTCAGCGGCGGTATTTTTTCCATCACCTCGAAGGCGTCATGGCGCACGTGATTGTGGCGCATCTGTTCGCGGACCCCGCTTTCGCTGAGCTTTCCCTGTTGCAGGCATTCCTTTAGCAGGGCGAAAAACAAGCGCTCCTGCAGCGGGTCCGGGTGCGGCCGGTAGTGCCCCAGAAACGCGTATTCGCCGAACCACTTGCGACGCAGTTTCATCACCCAGGCCAGCGGTGGGAAATAGGGAAACTTCTCCCGCGGACGGTGATCGATGGGCAAACCGGTTTTCCACGGCTGCGTTTTGCGCTTGGTGGTATGCAGCATGCGCGTGGCCGTGCTCAATTTGTCAAAGTCGTTCCATTCGTTTTCAAACAGACCAATAGTTTCGGCGGGCTCGGTTTTCAGGCAAATCCAGCGCATGTAGTCGCGCCTGCCGGTGAACATCTGGTTGAACTGTTCCTCCACCTGCCAGTGTCTCAGCCGGGCGTTGTCCAGCAGCATGACGCTGCTGGCCATGCAGCGGTCGAATCTCCCTTTGCTGCCGGTGCGCGCCCGACAGAGAATGGCTTTGCCCCCCATGTCGCGCGAGAGCAGTTCCCAGACATCGGCCACGGCGAAGACGTCCGGATCGATCACCAGGGCGCGGCCCTGCTAGTCAATCAGCCGCGGCGGCATGAAGCGCAGCGGCGTGAAGGACTGCAGGTCGTCGTTCAGCCAGGGGCGGCGCATGCCGTCGCGCAGGTAGAGCTGTCCCTCGCGGGCGGCGAAGAAGGCATAGTCTTTGAGCTGAATGATTCTGACGTCGAACTGGTCGTTGTGGCGCGAGTAGCGCCGCAGCGCGTGCTCGGCCACAATGGCGCCGACTATCTGCTTGTGGTTGGTGTGAATAAAAACGCAAGGCTTCATGAGCTGCGCTCCTGTGTTTTGTTCCGACCTCGCGCGAGGCGGGCACCAGGCAGCATTATTTCGCCTGACGCAATTCGTCCATAATGGCGGTCACGTCCTTTTCCCAGCGCTCGAATATCGGTTTCAGCGCCGGATTGGGAAACAGGCTTTCCAGCATGCGTGGATGGCTGCTGACCAGAATAGCCTGATCGCCCTCGGCGAAAATGGTGATGTTCAATGGCAGAAACGGGATCAGTTCCGGGGTGGTGGAGGCCACCTGTTTGATTTCATCGTACTTGCCGAAGTAGACCACGCGGTACATGTCGCTGGGGTAGTCGCGCCGTTGCAGGTTTTCGTTGACCTGTTGCAGGCGGGTAATACGGTAGCCGCGCGCGGATATCGCGCTTTGCAGCAGCGCCATGGCTTCCGGAAACAGTTTGTCGGCGCGCGCCATCAGCAGGCCGTCGGCGGCGGCCGGAGCGCCGGGCAGTAAAAACATAGTGGCGAGGATCAGGCGGCGCAGCAGGCGGGTCATAAGGTGGCCTCGTCCATAATCGCGGCGTAGCTCTCGCGCATGCGTTCGCACAGCCGGTTGAGTTCGGAATTGTTGAACAGCCGGCTCAGCACCTTTGGGTTGACCGACATTACCTCCACTTGGCCGTCATGCTCGACGATAGTGATGCGGCAGGGAAGGAACATGCCGACGCGCGGGTCCACGGCCAGGGCCTGATTCAGCAGGCTGATGTTGCAGAAGTAGACGATGATCTGTTTTTTGTTTTCCTTCTCCGCCGCCGTCAGCCCATAGTCCAGCGACTGCACCCGGCCGTAAAAGAAATTGTTGTTACTCACCGCCTTTTTCACGTTTTCCACCGTGGTGTTCAGGTCGTAGGGAGAGCGGCGGATCATCACCGGGCTTTGCGCCGGCAGCACTTGCGCCGATGCCGCCGGTGGCTGGGCGGCGAAACCGCGCACATAGCTGACGATGTCGTCGATGTCCGCCTCACTGAGACCCTGCTTTAGAAAAGAGGACATCGGCGTGCCTTTGCGCCCGTTGATCAAGGTTGCCTTGATCATGGCGTCGGGTGCCGCGGCCAGGAAGCCGGGATTATGCAGAGCCGGCGCCATGATCGGCAGATCGCGCGGGCGGGAAAAAGTCACCCCGGTACCTTCACCGCCAGCGCCCTGCTTGCCATGGCAGGCGGCGCAATATTGAGCGAACAGCCGCTCGCCGTGCCGCGCATCGCCAGTGATCGGCTCGGCGGAATAAGTGGCGCCGGCCCCGGGGTTCCAGGCGCGTACATAGCGCACCAGCGCTTCGACCTGGGCGTCCGTCAGATGGGGGAAGGCCGGCATCACCCTGCCCGGGCGGCCGAGACGAATCGTGCGTCGCAGGTAGTCGTCGCTGATGCTCGCCTGGAACGAGGGCAGGGCCAGTGGTACGCCGATGCCGCCGTTGCCGTTTTCGCCGTGGCAGGCGGCGCAATTACGACCATAGAGGGTGGCGCCGTCGGCGGTTTCCGCCTGCGCGGCACCGCTGGCCAGAGCGAGTACAACAATTGCCCCAAGACGGCTGATCATAGCCTTTCCTTTTTGTTCCCGCAGGCGAGGGTTTTCATTCTAGAGCCACAGGAGCGGCAGATTTTGACGTAGATCAAAGCCGCGTTCGTCGAGCTTCGAGATGCGCTGTCCGTTGCGCTCGTCGCGGTTTGGGCGTAGCTGCCCCGTCGCTCGCGGTTTGACCCAGGTCAAGCCGCCCGATGCGCAGCGGCCTTAAGCTATGCGCAACTTTTCCGGAGTTCGCCCATGTTCGACCATCGAGTGGAATTCGACGCCGATCTGATCCGCCGTTATGAAGGCCGCGGGCCACGCTATACCTCATACCCGACGGCCGTCGAGTTCACGCCCGCGGTGGATGCCGAGGTGTGCCGGCAATGGCTGGCGCGGAGCAACGGCGCGGCGCGTCCGCTATCTTTGTACCTGCACATTCCTTTTTGCGCGCATGTCTGCTACTACTGCGGCTGCAATAAAGTGGTCACGGCCAATCGCGCCAGGGCGAAGGAATATCTGCAACGGCTGGAGCGCGAGATCCGCCTGCGCGCGGCGCTGCTCGATCCCGGGCGGCGGGTCGAGCAGTTGCACTGGGGCGGCGGCACGCCGACGTTTCTCGACGATGCGCAGATCCGTGGCCTGATGCAAACGCTGGCTGAGCACTTCCAGCTGGCCGACGACGACAGCGGCGAGTTCTCCATCGAGATCGACCCGCGCGAGCTGCGCGCGAACACCCTGGCGGTATTGCGCGACTGTGGCTTCAACCGCATCAGCATCGGCGTGCAGGACTTCGATTCGCGGGTGCAGCAGGCCGTGCACCGGCAGCAAAGCGAAGCGCAGACGCTAGGCGCGCTGGCGCAGGCCCGAAACCTGGGTTTTCGTTCGGTGAATATCGATTTGATGTATGGGTTGCCGCTGCAGACGGCGGACAGTTTCGCCGTCACCCTGGACAAGATCGTCCAGGCGCGGCCCGAGCGCATCTCGGTGTTCGCCTACGCCCATTTGCCCGAGCGCTTCCCGCCGCAGCGGCGCATCCGCGACCAAGACCTGCCGGACGCCGCCGCCCGGCTGGAATTGCTGGCGCTGAGTATTGAACGGCTGACCGCCGCCGGCTATCAATACATAGGTATGGATCACTTCGCGCTGGCCGACGACGAACTTGCTCGCGCGCAGCGTCTCGGCACGCTGCAACGCAACTTCCAGGGCTATGCCACCCACGCGGGGACCGACCTGATCGGCATGGGCGTCAGCGCGATCAGTGCCAGCGCCGACGGGTTTAGTCAGAACCAGGTGGCGTTGGATGCTTACTATCACGAACTGGATGCCGACCGCCTACCGGTTGCCAGGGGGGTAGAGCTAAGTGCCGACGATCGGTTGCGCGCTGCGGTCATCCAGCAACTGATCTGCCACAACTGTCTGCCCATTGAGCAGTTCGAAGCGGTTCACCAGGTGGCGTTCGAGCGCTATTTTGCCGCCGAACTGGCGTTGCTCGCGCCACTGCAGGCCGACGGGCTGCTACAGCTGGAAACGCACGCGCTGACGGTGACGCCGCGCGGGCGACTGCTGATCCGCACTATCTGCGCTGTGTTCGATCGTTACCGGCGCGCCCGCGCGCGTCCCTGCGCGGCAATGATTTGAGACCGCGCTTACCTACCAGCAATCGATGCCGCCGCCGTTGTCTGTCTTAACGTTCGCCTGGTCCACGGTGAGGACACCGCAGGGGTCGCTGCTCTGTGCGCCGGTGGGTGTCGCGGTCAGGGTGAAGGTGCTGGCGGTCGCCGAGTAGGCCAGATTGTAGTAGCCCTCGTCCGAGTGGGCGGGGATGGTTGCGCCGACATAGGTGCCATTCTGGGTGAAGAACCGTTCAGCCAGCTGCACACCCATGAGCAACGCGGTCTTGCCATCGGCGCGGTGCGATTTCTGCACCTGGTCGCGATAGGCCGGATAGGCGATGGCGGCGAGGATGCCGACGATGGCCACCACGATCATCAGTTCGATCAGGGTGAAGCCCTTGTGATGCGCTCTGTTCATGGTTTTATAAGCTCCTTTCTAGTCACTGGATGCACTCAGTCGAGATAGATCCAGATTTCCGCTATTTTGGGGATGGCGTTGTTGCCGTCCAACGGCGAAGTGCGGAACCCGACGTGGGTGCCGTTGACCAGCGCGTCCCTGGACACAAAACCCTTGCCCATCGGCGCGTGGACCACGGTCCTGTCGTCGATCCGGTAAAAGCTGCCCTCGATCATCATGCCGCTGCCGTCGGCGCTGATTTCGCTGATCACTCCGGTGCGCGTCTGATCGTCGGCCAGCAACCGCGCCGGTGAAAGCGCGATGGCCAGTCCCAGCAGGCAAGCTGCCGTTATACCTCGTCTCATGTTGATCATTTCAATCTCTCCCGCAGTCGCGATGCTATTGGATCTGGCGCCAGGACTGACGGCCCTTGGTGGAATCGCCCTTCTCCGTCACCGTCTTGATGTCACCGCTCGATCCGCTGACATACTTGAATTCCTTCTCGCCGGCGTCGATGACCACCGGCTGACTGATGATCTCCCCGAAGCGCTGCCCGCTCACCGGGACCTTGCTGCCATCGGGCAGCGTCATATAATCGCCATCATCGAACAGCCCGTCATTGTCCAGATCGAACACGCTGTAGGGGAAGCGCGCGCCGTTGATCGCATCCAGCTCCATCAACCAGCCGGAGCCGCCGAAACCGCACGGATCGGACGCCGGGATCAAGGTGGAGAAAATGATGCGGCCGTTGCGCAGCAGCGGTGCGGACACCACGCGTTCGCCCTCGGCACCCTTGACCGGCGAGCGCAGGTCGACGTACCAGCCCGCCTGGGTGGTGTAGTCCACCTCGTTGGTGGACACCGCGCGCACATCGTAGGATTCGCTGCCAAACGTCTGGTTGTAAAGCTCGTAGTCGATGGTCTGCTGCTGCAACTGACTGCGGCCGCTGACCACGACTTTGTTGTCGCGGATGCCGTAGAAGGTGTTGATCTGCGGCGAGCCGGGGATGATGTTGTCACCCACCTCGAAGAACTTGCCGGTGCCGAAGTACACCATGATGCCGCCATCGGGGTGCGAGCCCACCGCCGGGCGCACCGTGATGGCCTGCGAGGCACCGCCGACGTCCTTGGCCTTGAACAGCGGCGCCGGGCTGGGCGATCCGCCACCGGTGCTGGTGAAAGGGATTTTCCAGCTGTTGGGGTTGCTGGCCGACACGTCGAACTTCCACAGATTGCCCTGCAGGTCGCCGGCATAGATCACATCGGTGATTCTGTCGCCATCGAGGTCGACCGGTACCGGCGCCGACAGTCCGTTCGGACTGGTCGCGTCGCCGACACCCGTATCGATTTTCTTCAGCAGAGTACCGTCGGATAGCTTGATGATGAACAGCATGGCGCGATCATTGGCGCTGTTGTAACCGTTGCCCACCAGGGCGACCCAGGTGCCGTCGTTCATGCGCGCGATGGTCGGCTGTCCGAGCACATTGCCCAGATCGGCGTCGTCGGCGGCGGTGTACTCCCACATCGCCTTGGAGGCGTCAAAGCCGGACGGACTGGTGACATCCAGGGCGAAGATCGAACGGCCGCCCGCGGCCGGCGCGCCCACCAGTACCGTTTTCCAGACGCCGCCCAGGTAGGCGTCGCTGGCGCGCGGCGAACCGTTGACGAAATAGCGGTGAGCGTAGTTGCTCTCGGTCAGGGTGTCCAGATTCGGGAACACCGTGGTCGGAACGTAGGCGAATAACTCGCTGCCGGTGTTGGCGTTGAACGCGTGCAGCATGCCGTCGTTGGCGCCGACATAGAGCGCGGGTGTGCGGCTCTTGTAACTCGCCGAGTTGCGGAAAGTGAGGTAGCTGCTGCCTTCCGTGCCGGGGATGGCCTTGAAGCCATAATCGCGCGTGCCGACGAAGGCCGGGTTGGAGTTGACGATATCGCCCAGCACCGTCTTGCGGCTGCGGAACGCCGGGTTATAGGTGCCGCCGCTGCTGGTATCACCGCGCAGATAGTTGACCAGTTCGTCACCATAGGTCTGGTTGGCCGCGCGCTCCGAGCCGCTGGTGGTATTCCAGGGGTAGGGCGCGTTGTTCAACAAGGCCTGCACCATGGCGCTGTTGAGATCGGTGCCCGCCGTCAACGAGTTGTAGTCGCTGGGCCACTTGAAGGCGATGCCGGCGTCGTTGACGGTGTCATAGGTGAAGATCTTGCGGCTGGTCGCGGTGACCGTGGCGGTGGCCGCCGGCGGCAGCAGCGCCTGCGCCGACCACTGCGGTGACGTGTTGGCGTTGCCGGTGGTCGGATTCAGGCTGAACGCCAACAGGTCGCCGGACCAGTCGCGGCTGTCGAAACGCGCCTGGTAAATGGTGGTGTTGGTGTCCAGACGGGTGGAGTTGGTGGCCACGGCCGCGGCCGCCGCCTGGCCCTTGAACTTGGCGTCGTCGATGGCATTTTTCAGCGCATCGGCCAGATCCGAGGCGTTGTTGGCGGTGAAGTACAGCCCGTTGCCATATTCGGCGGCGTCTTGCAGCATCTGATTGCTCTGCGCGAAACCTATGGTGTAGGTCTCCATGCTCTGCTTGGGAAAATTGGGGTCCTGATAACTGACACCCGCGTTATCGGTGCCACCGGTCTTGAAGTCGATGTCGTAGCCGAACTTGGCGATGTCGTCCAGATACAGCGAGTAACCCTCATTGCCTTCGTTGCCCGATGGCTGGAAGCCGTCCGAATACTGCGGGAAGTTGGGGTACATGCCGGTGGTGGTGTTCGGCGCCAGTCCGTCCCAGTTGGGCAGGTTGCCGGAGGGATCGTCCGGATCGTTGGTCGCAAAAGTGGTGTCGCGCGTCGGCAGACCGTCGGTTATCACCACCGCGAAGTTGTGCTGGCAGCGATACTGGATCGGGCTGGTGTGGCTGACACCGTCGATATAAAAGCTGCTCATGCCGCGGAAATAACGCGTCACCTCGTACAGCGCCTCGGCCAGCGGTGTGTTGGTGGAGGCCGAATAGCCGTCGATGGCCGAGTCGATAGTGCTGGTTGGGCTGCCGCAGGCCGCGTCGATGCGCGCGCCGTGGCCATAGTTCTGGCTCGACGGGCCGTAGAAACTGGCGCTGCCGAAGCGCACGCCGGGAGTCTGGGCGACGAGGTTTTTCGCCGCGGTCTTGGCCACTTGCATGCGTGTGCCGGTGGGAATCTGACCACCTCGCAGATCGGTATTGTTCGGGTAGGTGTCGAAAAGAAAACTCAGATAGTTGCCCGAATAGCGGGTGTAACCGCTACCGACCGGATCGGGCAGGCGCAGACATTTTGCCGTGCCCGAGGCCGGGTCGTTGCCCTGCCGCCAGCCGCTGGAGCAACCGCCCTGCTTCATGCCGGCGATGAAATTATTGCCCGAGGTGGGGCTGTAGTTATCGCCGCCGTCGCTCCAGTTCGGATAGGTCACCGTATTGTCGTAGGCGTCCGCCCAGATGATGTTGTCCATACTGCCGGAGGTGTCCATCAACAGCATGACGTTCGGATCGACGGCCGCGCCGATGAACAGCGGCGTATCCGCGATGCTGATGGCGTGGGCCGGTGCCTGGCACAGCATCCCGGCCAACAGGGCCGCACTGGCAAATGATCTGGATAGTGTATTCATGACGGTGCCTCGATAAGAGTCAAGCGTGTGTTTCGCGGCTTAGCGTTTGAACGAAGCCTGCAGTAGGGTCACGGCCTTGTTCGAGCCTTCTCCACGCGCGGTAACCCGGTATACGCGAGTATCGGGTAGCGGCTCGTCGGCGGCGACACTGCCCTTCGGGTCCGGTACCGGCGCCAGTTCCTCGATGATGTATTTGGGCTGGTCGCCGACCGCGTCCAGGGTGCCGCTGTAGCTCAGCGCCCCGCTGCTCCAGGTCGCGGCAACTTCCCACAGCTCCGGACTGCCGGCGGCGGCCGGCTGATAAAGCCCGGTGTTGGTTCCGTCGAAGGCCGGCAGCACCGCGGCCTGCAATTCGGTCTCGCCCTGGCGCAACGCCGCTTCGGCGGCCTGGAACGATAGATCGATGTCGCGCACGTTCGACACCATTTTCTCTTCCATGGAACTGTTCTGCGCCCCGGTGATGCCGATCAGCGTCATCACCAGTAGCATCACCAGCGAAATGAAAAGCACCGCGCCGCGCTGTCGCGAACGGTCGGCGCAAGTGAATCGGTCGAGGCATGGGGTTCGGTTCAGCATCATTGAGTCTCCGTCATGACGCCCGGTTGCGCACGGTCACGGTGGCGGTGAACTCGCGCCGCAGATAGCGGTCGCTGCTGGGCAGCGAAGTGGCGGTCACCTTAGCGCCGTTGAAGGTGTAGGCGGTGGGCGAGTCGGCGAGATTGTTGTCGTTGCTGCGCAGTAACAGATGGATGCGCGCGCTGACCACCTGCGACCAGTCGACAACCGCGTCGGCGGTGCGGTAGACATCGGCGGTGCGGTCCTGGTCGGTGTCCTCGCCATAGTCGATTTGCAGATCCTCGGCGCCCTCGACCAACTCGGAGACCGTGGCGCCGTCATAGCGGTTCAGCACCGGCATGCCGTCGGCACGCACGCTGACGAAATACACGAAGGTGCCGATACGCACGATTTCCGCGTCCTCGTCGAACTGTTCGTTCGCCGGCGCGCTGGCGCCGCCCCAGGACGAGGGCGTGTTGCCGGGGTCGCCGGAGGAGGGGTGGGTGATATTGGCCTCGGTACCGCCGGTGACGGTGATGTTCCCGGCCTGGAAAACCCGCGACTTGACGCAGTCGGAGACCATCAGAATATCGCCCTGGCAGATGCCGCTGATTTTGTCAGTGCCGTCGCTGCAGCCGCCTTTCACCTCTGAGGTGGCTTCGGCGAAAATCTGGGCGCTGCTGTTGTTCTTGGTCACCCGCGTGGGTTGATCCTTATCGCGTCGGATGACGATGACATCGGTGCCCGGCGCCGGCGTGATGCCGGCGGCAGAGAGAATCGCCGGCGGTGACGCGCCGACATCGTTGAAGCCGGTGAGCCCCACCTCGAAGTCGTAGGCGAGTTCGGTTTTGTCGTTCAGCGTGTTGGTGACCTCGCCGAAATTGGTGCAACCCTTGTAACCGGCCATGCGCACATCGCGGGTCAGATAATTGAGCGCGAAGCGCCCGTTCTCCTGCAACCGGGACATGTTGTCCTGCAGCCGGTAGGTGCCCTTGGTACCGACGAAAATCTGGATCACACCGGCGAGCAGGATCACGCTGAGCGCCACCGCCACCATGATCTCCACCAGCGTGAGACCGTTCTGGCGCGCGCGGCAACCGATTGCCATGGGGTGTATTGTTCGCGGTCTGTTCATAGCTGAGTCTCTACGGTCGTGCTCGCGGTGCTGCTGCCCTTGGCACGGCTGTCGTCCCACTGCACCGTCACCGTGACCATGCCGCCGTTGACGCTGGCGGCACCATCGCCGCTAGGCAGGTTATCATTGATCAGGTGCTTCCACTCGCGCAGATCGGTCTCGGCGATGGTCGTGCCGGTGGGCGCGCCGGTACCCAGGGCGATGTTGTAAGTGCCGGACAGGGCGCTCAGCCGGTTGGCGCGCATGCGGTCGATGATGTCGTAACTGTAAGTGACGGCCTGTGAGCGCAAATAGGCGCTGTGGTTGCTGCGCAGGCCGCTGGCCTGCAGACCGGCCAGCCCCAGCAGCCCGATGGACAGGACCAACACAGAGATCATCACTTCGAGCAGGGTGAAGCCTCTCTGTCTGGGGTGTCTGCTATCCGTTGTTACGCTGACTCGCACGTGCTCACTCCTGTGCCGTCTCACGGGCACGCCGTTTTGGTCACGCCGCCGACCCGGCCGGAGCCGGTGACATCGATGGAACGCTGCTGCAGGCCGGTGCAGCCTGGAATAGTGTGGTTAAAGGTGAGCGCGCCGGCGCTGCCGCGCATGCCGTCGCTCTGAAAGCGGACAAAGCTCGCGCCGCCGGCCTCGCTGACCTTGGGTTTGCCCGGCAGCGCGTCCCAGACGCGGATGATCTGGTTCACCGACGGGTTGCCGGTGGCGTTGTTATCAGTGAACAGAATCCAGCCCTTGGCCCAGTCGTTGGTGCCCGAGCAGGTGGCCTGGTCGCTGCTGGCGCACACCGAGACCGCCGTGCTCTGGCGGATGGCCTCCATGCGCGCCATGTTGAGCGCCGAGACCATCTCGTTGACCTGGGTGGTAATGCGGTTGTTCTGCATCAGATCGCGAAAGCTGGGCACCGCCAGAGTCAATATGATGGCGGCGATCACCAGCGTGATCATCAGTTCAACCAATGTGAAGCCGTGTTGTTTTCCCATGCGTTAAACCTAAACCCTTCAAAGCGAAGCCGTAAATCGAATCCCGACGAATGGCGCCGGTTTCGCGACGAGCGGCTCGGGGTCCGCTACCCGGCCGGCGCGGAGCAACCTTATATAGGGGCGATGAGGCCAGAAACTTTATAGCGGCCGGCGGGTTGCCGACAGGCGGCGGGTTTCGCGGCATAGGCGGCGCCGGGCTACCGGTGGCGGCGAAATCCGGTAAAACGGGTGGTTGGAGCGGTCGGGCAGCGCGGTTAGGTAGAACGGCAGGTAAAACGGCTGGTAGAGCGTACGGCGGAGCGGCTGGGTAGAAGGGAAGGGTCAGGTTCAAGGATCAGGTTCAAGAGCTAGGTTCAAGAGCTAGGTTCAAGCGCCAAGCGGGGCGGTGGGGTGGAATGGTCGGATGGGGTCAGGGGGAAGAGGCTTCAGGGAGCAGCCAGCGGCTGTCCGCGGGTCGGTCGTCGGCGTTAGTGCTGATCTCCAGCCGCAGCGGTTGCGAAACCTGCCCAGCGGGCCGCTGCCAGCGAAGCGCGGCCCGGTTCACGGTCAGGGTGCCGCCGTCGGTCGCCTCGGCCTGTCGGGTCAGGCGGATTTCGGTGAGGGCGCCGGTTCGCCGCAGCAGCGGTGCCCGCGCGGTCTCGGGCAGCCAGGCGAGCGGGGCGGTTTCCAGCAGATTGGCGCCGCGCAGTTGTGCGCCGACCTGAACATGGAGATCCTCTGCCGCCACCCACAGGCGCACCTGCAACCGCACCAGCGCAAGCACGCCGAGGCTCAGCACCAGCAAGGTCACCAGCGCCTCGATCAGACTGAACCCGTCCGGTTTGCGCGCGCCGTTCAAAAGTCCCTCCAACTGCCGGGGATCGCCACCGTGCGCAACACCGGCAGGCGCAAGCGCACCGCCGCCGGGTCGATCTGTTGGATGTGGCTCAGCCGCAGCCCGGCGTCGCCGGTGCGCAGTTTGCCGTCCACCGCCAGCGTGCCGATCACTTCCAGCGTCAGGGTGCCGGGCGGCGCCTGACAGCCGCCGGCGATATACACCACGCCGACAATCCGCACCCCCGCGCCAAAGCGTGGGCAGCCATCCGGGAACACCAGTACCACCGGCGCCGCCGCGCTGCCGAGACTTCGGCGCCAGACATCGCCTGCCCGCGTCTGCGCCAGCCAGTGACGCCGTCTTCCCGCCGCTAGCGCAAGCTCGCCAGCCGCCAGCTCCGCGTAGGCCTCGCGGCTGAGCGAGAACAGCTGTCCCCATAGGCCGGTTTCCATGTCGGAACCGGCACCGGCATCGGCATCGGCATCGGCATCGGCATCAGTATCGGTATCGGTATCGAATGACAGGCGCCGTATTTCGCCGCCGTGGGTGTCCAGCATCGCCATCGGTGCGCAGCGTCCGGCGCCGTACTGCCACAACGCGGCGCCGGCGTTATCGCTGTCGCTGTCGCGCGGACGGATATCGACCGGCGTGCCGGCCGTCAGGCAGCCGTTGAGTACCAGCGGGGGTGCGTTTTCGCCGCGCGGCGAGAGCGAGCTCAACAGGCGCAGGGTCTGGCGAATGCGGGCTTCGCCCGGCGGTCCGTCGACAAAGTGCGTGCGTGTTTCCAGCGCCACCACCGGGCTGTCGGGCGCGGCGCGGCGGTAGCGGATATGCGCGGCGATGCCGTCTTCGCCGCTCAGCGTCGATTCACTGACCAGGCCTTGGTCCGTCGCCTGCCAGGCCAGCGGCGCCGGCGCCCGCAGGCGCACACTGGCGCGTTGCCAGAGCGACTCGGCGCGCCGGGCGAGGTGGGCCGACAACTGCTCCTGTGCGCTGGCGCGGCTCTCGCCGAGCTGGGAGCGCGCCACTGTCAGCGTGGCCAGGGTGGTCGACAGCAACAACCCCAGCACCACCACCAGGGCGGCCGCGCCGGCGGCGTTCGGGACCGGTGGCCGCGGGTTCATGGCGCCGCCACCAGACGGTCGTTGCGCACCCGCACCCAACGCGTGAGTTGCAATGATTGTTGCGGTCGCGCGCGCGGATGGGCGCGCACATCGATGCGCACCGAGCGTTGCAGCAGACGCGGTTGGCCGGGGACGCAGTCCTCTGCGCCGGATGACGCCAGGTTCACGCAGTGGGTGTAGAGCCGAAAGCGCAACCCGGCGATGACCAGGTCGGGATCGTTCAGGCGCTGCCAATGGCCGCTGTCGCAGTCCAGGCCGCGGCCGCCATAACGCGCCTGCAAGCCGCCCGCGCGCAGGCGATAGCCGAACTGTTCGACATTGTCGTCGTCGCGCGGCGCGGCGCAGCGACCGTCGCAGGCGCCGACCCCGACATGGCCGTCGCCATCCAGGTCGTAAGCCAGCAGCAGACAGGAGGCCGGCGCCTCGCCCGCCAGCGCGGCCACGCGCAGACGGTTACCGCCCTGTTGAAACGGATTGTCGGCGGGCGAGGCGCGGGTGGCGTCGAAGCGCCAGTAACCCGCGCGGCGCAGATCGCGGCCGATCAGAAACAGCAGCGTTTGGAGTTGTTGATGCAGGTGGGTGGATTGCAGTTGCAGCCCGGCGTGGCGCGCGCTGGTGCCATAGGCGCTGACCGCCGCGGCCAGCGCGATGAGCGAGATCGCGCTGGCGACCATCAGCTCGACCAGGCTGAAACCGCGTGGGCGGCTGGCGCTCAACATGGCGCGAACAGACGGCCGCGCTCCGCGCACACCCGCACCCTTCCGAGCGGACTGACGACCACGCGCGCCTCGCCGGCACCGCCCGACAGGCGCAGACTGGCGGCCGTGGCCAGGGCGCGTGGCGGGGCGAAGCGCAGCTCGAACCGCGCGGCATTACCCGGCAGACGCAGCGCCAGCCGCGGAAAATCCGCCGCCAGACGCCGTTGCCGCGCGTCGCCCTCGCCGCAGGCGTCGGACGCCGCCGCACCCGCCCGGCAATCGCAGGACCCGCCCGCGCGCCAGCCGTAACACCAGTCCCCGGCGGGACTGGTCGCAAAATTGAAATAGACCGGTTGCTGAACCGCCAGCGTGCGCTGGCGCGCCGCGCGCAGATCCTGCGCCAGCAGTTCGGCCGCGCCGCGCAAGCGGCCGCGTTCGGCGAACTGCGACATCGCCGGCGCGGCGAGTGCGGCCAGCAGCGCGATCAGCGCCAGCGTGATCAGCAGTTCGATAAGGGTAAAACCGGCGTGTCCTGTCTCGTCCATGATCAGGCTCCCGGGCAACTTGTTCCCTGTTGTTGCGGCAAGTATAGTCGGCCCTGCGTACCGCGCAAGGATGTGCGGCGCAGAAACCATACAGCAAAAGGAGTTGCGCCATGAACCGATTCCCGCTGACGGGATTTTCCTTAACCGAACTGCTGACCACCCTGGCCATCGTTGCTATTCTCGCTGTCATTACCGTGCCGTCCTTCAGTGGACTGGTCGCCAAATCGCGCCGCAGCGACGCCATGGCGGCGCTGTTGCAGGTGCAGCTGGCGCAGGCGCGCTGGCACGCGCTCAATCTGCGCTACGCCCGGGCGCTGGATGCGCTGGGCTGGACCAGCGACAACTCGCCCGACGGTCACTACCGCCTGCGCATCATCGCCGCCGACCGGCGCGGCTTTAAAGCCAGCGCGCGCCCGGTGGGGTCGCAGCAGAGCGACCGCTGCGGCGCTTTCGCTGTCGACGAACTGGGCCCCACGTACGGACAAGGTTTCGCCGACGCACACTGCTGGCGCCGCTGACCCCCACCGGTGGTCGGCGTGAAACCCGACTGCCTGGTCATCGGCGCCGGCCTGATCGGCATGCTCAGCGCGCGCCAGCTGGCCGACGCCGGTCTGCGCGTCACCCTGCTGGAGAAAACCCAGCCGGCGCAGGAGTCCTCCTGGGCCGGCGGCGGCATCCTGTCGCCGCTCTACCCCTGGCGTTACAGCGATGCCGTCAACCGGCTGGCGCGTCTCAGCCAGCAGCGTTATCCGGATTACTGCGCGCAACTGCACGCCGACACCGGCATCGACCCGCAATGCCTGCCCTCGGGGATGCTGGTGACCGACGTCGACGACGCTAAAAACGCCGAGCGCTGGGCGCGCGAGTTCGGCGCCAGCCTGCAATGGCGCTCCGCCGCCGAGGCCCGCGAACTGGAGCCGCGCCTGGGCATCGAGCCGGCGCGCAGCGCCTGGCTGGCCAATGTGCGTCAGGTGCGCAACCCGAGACTGGCGCAGGCGGTGCGCGCGCGCCTGGCGCAACAGGGCGTGACGATTCTGAACGACTGCCCCGCGCTGGGCTGGCGCCAGGAGGACGGGCGCATCAGCGCCGTGCGAACGCCGCAAGGCGACCTGTCCGCCGGCCACTATGTGGTCGCCGGCGGTGCCTGGAGCGGCGAACTGCTGGCACCCACCGGCCTGACGTTGCCGATCGAGCCGGTGCGCGGCCAGATGATTCTATACAAGGGGCCGCCCGGCCTGCTCACACCCATCACCCTGCACCAGGGGCGCTACGCCATCCCGCGCCAGGACGGCCATGTGCTGTTCGGCAGCACACTGGAGTACACCGGCTTTGACAAACACACCACCGGGGTGGCGCGTGACGAACTGACCGCCGCCGCCCAGATCCTGCTGCCGGCGCTGGCCGAACTGCCCATCGTCAGGCACTGGGCCGGGCTGCGCCCCGGCAGCCCCGACGGCACGCCGGTCATCGGCCGCCACCCGCAACTGAGCAACCTTTATATAAACGCCGGCCATTTCCGCAACGGCGTGGTGCTGGGCCTGGCCAGCGCCATCCTGCTGGCCGAGCTGCTGCTGGGGCACGCGCCCGAACTCGATGCCACCCCCTATCGACCTGAAAAACATACGAAAAACACCGGCTAACCGGCAATCTGGACTTTGTCTAAATCGGCGTCGTATACTGATTGAATGGAGCACAGCCGGACAATCGACAGACTCAGCGATGACGAAGCCGCCGCGCGCCTGCGCGCGCACGACATCCTGCCGACCCAACAGCGGCTGGAAATCGCCCGCGTGCTCTTCACCCGCGACCAGCACGTCAGCGCCGACCAGGTGATGGAACTGGTCAACCAGGGCAGCGGGCGGGTGTCGAAGGCCACCGTCTATAACACCCTGGGGCTGTTCGCCGAAAAGGGCCTGTTGCGCGAAGTGCACGTCGACCCCAGCCGCGCCTTCTACGACACCAACCGCGGCAACCATCATCATTTTTACAACGTCGACACCGGTGAGCTTTCCGACATCCCCAGCGGTCAGTTGCCGGTGGACCAACTGCCGGCCGCCCCGCCGGGCACCGAACTGGACGGCGTGGACATCATCATCCGCGTGCGCAACCACGAACTGCCCAAAGGCTGAACCCGCGCCGGCGGGCGCGATGCCTGCCCGCCAGGCAATACCCAGGAGCGGCCCAACGGTTCAGCCGCCAATGTGGGCAATCCGGCACACCCTACCCCGTCCCGCTCATTCCTCCCGCTGTGTCAACCGTGCCAATTGTGCCTCGAAGGCGCGTTCGTGCTCGGCCTCGAAGGCCGACAGGCGCCGGTACATCTGCGCCTGGACGGGGTCGGCGGTGCGCCGCTGCAGGCTGGCGTAGAAATCCCGTGTGCAGCGCTCGATATCCAGCGCCGCCGACAGCAGCGAATAAGCCCCCCATTCATTGATAATGAAAAAGTGCTCGCCGAAGGCGGCAAAGCGGGGCAGATAGTCCTGTAACAGCTCGGGCGGCGTCTCGCCGGGGGGTGGCGGCGGCTCGTTGAAAGTCTCGCGGTACAGCGCCACCAACTGGCGCTCGTGGTCGCGCTCCTCCACCACCAGCGCTTCGAGAAACAGCGCCATCGCCGTGTCATAGGCGCGAAAGCGCAGCGCCCACTCCTGAAAACGCTCGGCATTGTGGCGCTCGATGGCGATACCCAGCGCCAGCGCCTGGCGCGCCGAGTCGGTGGCGGGGGTGTTGCAGGGATCGGCGTTCATAACCACCAGCCTACGCCCCGCGGCGGAGCGGATATTGATCCGGATCAAGACCCTGCGCCCAAAACCCAAATGGACCCGACCGGCGGCATCTTTTATACTGACCGCCGTCGCCGGAATAGCTCAGCCGGTAGAGCAACTGATTCGTAATCAGTAGGTCGGAGGTTCGACTCCTCTTTCCGGCACCATACAATCAAAAGCTTATCTATCCTCAGTGGTCGTGACACAATGTAGAAGCCCTTGGGTTTCTTTTTTTGCGATAGTGCTGGATAGTATTGTAAATACATTGCCTCCAAGAAAGCCGCCGCCGAGGCCGAAGTAAACGATGCCTCTCAGACGACCTACCTAATTGTAGATTCGGGAATCGAGTTTTAAGGAGAATCAATAGGATTCCGCTACTGAGTTATTAGAAGTACCCTGCGAGTCGCCATTAGGTCGGGGGCGAAGTATTCTTCGTAACTTAGATGGCCAACTACTGGCTAGGTAACCAGGGGTTGATGGTAAGAATTGGGTTCTCGTTTGGTGTTAGATAGGACTCTATCGAAGGATTACGACTTGGGGCAGAAAGTTGGCTTGACAAGCGGATCACCCGTAATCATAAGGCAGTGGTGATTGATCAAAAGAGATACGGTTATTACGAATAGCCGTGCACTGATGCCGGTTGATAGGATCGTAAAAGGAGAAAGGATAGGAATGTCAGTTCCGATATGGATCTCAGATATTAACTGAGCGAACGGCCGCTAACCGGCAGTAATAACTAGAACGCGTCCTTCAGGAGAAGGGCATCATCCCGCGTTACAAACAGATTCGTTTCTGGATTTGGGCTGCCTAGGATAAGAAATGTATCTGTCCCGGTTTTCTCTTGATATTAGGGAATGATCATGAGCGCTGATAAAAACGACCAACACCTGCATATGAAGCTGGACATGAATGTCCTTAATCATCTTGGTATCGGATTATATAGCAACACTCCAGCTGTTCTTACTGAAATCATCGCAAACGGTTGGGATGCCGATGCTACGGAGCTACACATCGACATTGATGACAAGAAAGGGGAGATAGTTATACGCGACAATGGTATAGGGATGGACCATCCTGCGTTACAGGATAAGTTCCTGACAGTGGGTTATGCCAGGCGCGAACATAACGAAGCGTCAACGCCAAGTGGTAGACAGTGCATGGGGAGAAAAGGGATAGGCAAGCTAGCGATGTTTTCGCTTGCAAACGAAATCCATCTTGTTTCCCGGACAAAACAATCAGCGGAAGAAGGTTTTATTATAAATGTTGGTGACCTTAAGGAAGAGATAGTTCAAAACAAGGACTATTACCCAGTAATAATAGATGGGTTTGGCGAATATGATCTTTTCCCTACCGGTACTACTATTATCCTCAAAGACCTCAATAAGCGAGTCAATAGAACGGAATCGTTTTTACGAAGGCGTATTGCCAGAAGATTCAGTATCCTTGGTGCTTCCCATAACTTTAAAGTCTTCGTCAACGGAAACGAGGTGACTATTGGTGACAGGGGGTTTTACGATGTGGTGCAGTTGTTGTGGACGTTTGGCGACAATGGCAAACGGTTAGAAACCGAGGCATTATGCGAAAACGTGCAGAGAAAGAGACATTTTGACGGTATTATAGATTCCTCAGAGTTTCGTATAAATGGCTTCATTGCAGGCGTGACAAAGCCTCAACAATTAATTACAGATGATGATAACAACAACAAAATAACGCTTATGGCAAACGGTCGTATCTTCGACGAAGACCTGCAAAAAAGAATCGATGACTCAAAAGTTTTCAATAGTTATTTAGTCGGAGAACTTGAGGTCGATTTTCTTGACAAGAATGATCGGCCTGACATGGCCGTAAGTAGTCGCCAGGGAGTGCAGGAAAATGATCCACGATTCCAAAGCTTTATGGTTTATCTAAAGTCGCGCTTGAGTGATATAGCTGGCAATTGGGATGAGTGGCGTCGCGAATTGGGTGGCAATCAAACTATCGCGGAATTTCCAAAGATACAGGACTGGATTGAGACCCTTAAACCAAAACTAAGAACCAAAGCGAAGCAGCTTGTTGGAAAAGTCAACACTATGCGCTTTAGCGGTGCGGAAGATGAACAAAAGAGCCAGAAGCGAGAAGTTATCAGGCATCATATCCTCGCATTTGAAAAGCTACAGCTTCAGGACAATCTTGAGGCTATCAATGGCATTGATATTGATAACAACGTTACTGAGTTTAATAACGTGCTTCTTTCGGTCGAAGACTTGGAGGCGTCAATGCATCGCGACATAGTTGAACAGCGTCTAGCTGTTGTCAGCAAATTAAAGTCACATAACATAGACAGTGTTCGTGAGCGCGTTGTGCAGGAGCATATATATGAGCATTTGTGGCTTGTTGATTCGTCCTGGGAATACAAGGATGAGCCAACTGATTTCGAGCTGAAATTATCTGAATATCTTAAACAGGAATGTCCTGACACAACGGAAGGGGCTAGGCTTGATATCGGATATAGAACGACTGCTGGGAAATACATTGTTATTGAATTAAAGAAGCCTGGAATAACAACTAGCATGAAGAAGTTGATAGACCAAGGTGAAAAATATTCTATCGCGTTGAGAAGGTACTTTCATGAAAACCCTGGTTCATGCCCAGTAAATGGGCAAATTCCGGTAATTGAAGTTATTTTTCTAGTCGATAAGAGGCCTCCAGTGAATGAGTATAGCAAAGACATGTTTGATGCTAACTTGAAGAATATTAACGGGACGATAAACACATATACCGACCTCATTAATCAAGCAGAAAGGGCATACGACGAATTTCTGAAAGCCTCTCGTAAAGTCAACAGGATTAGAGAAATCATCGACTCTATCTAAGTTATGGGTAAATCCTGCGATGAAAAGCGCAGCTCAATCATGCGCGCTGTTCCTAGAAAGGACACATCGCCCGAACTTCATGTGCGTCGATGTGCGCACCGAATGGGATTGAAATACAGGATTCATCGAAAGGACCTTCCTGGGACACCGGATTTGGTCTTTCCAAAATATCGAACAATCATCTTCGTTCACGGATGCTTCTGGCACCGTCATGAAGGGTGTAGATACACGACATCACCTTCCACAAGAAGAGAGTTTTGGCAAAGCAAGTTCGCTAAAAATATAGAGCGTGATGAGAGGAATACCGATGAGCTGGAGAAAGCGGGTTGGCGAGTGGTTGTGATCTGGGAGTGTGAAACGAAAGATGATCAACGGTTAACAACTATCTTGAAAGGCATATTCAACCGGACTTAAGCTTGTTTATGTGCTCTGTGAGGCTTCTGCCGATCGCTCTACCAAGCTTCACTGGAACCGCATTGCCTATCATTCGCCCGATCGGAGCTAGTTCCACCCGATCACCTGGCATTACGAAGCGATATTTCTTTGGGAACGTTTGCAACATTGCCGCTTCCCTAAGTGAAATTGCGCGGTGCTGAGAGGGGTGACCGAAGCGGCCGTTTCCGAATCCATAGCACTGTGTCGTCATCGTAGGGCTGGGTTCGTTCCAACTCATACGTGCATATACTCCGCTATATGATCGACCGGTACCTTTACGATGGCAATCGGCACGCAGCTTTTCAGGCCAATCCCACCAAGAACCACCGGGTCTTGATGCAAGCATGCGTTCCATATTCAACTCAGAAAGACCCGCAGCTTTGTGTAACGGATCGTTGGGATGTTGTTTCCCTGCCTTAAGAGGGGGCAGTGCGGAAATGGTTTGTTTGACAGTTTTGTATGTCTTGGGTGTATGCGTCGGCTTGATCATTTCAATTGAGCCGAGTATTGAAGCCAAAAGTACATGGCGGGTACGTTTTTGCGGTGTGCCGTAGTCGGGGCAGTAAACTGGTTCAGCCCATACGTGGTAGCCAGCCCTCTTCAGGCTGCTCACAAAGTCATGATATACCTGATGCTTGACGACATCGGGAACATTTTCCATGGTCACCAAATCGGGTTCAATTTCAGAAATTATTCTCGCGAATTCATAAAGTAGTGGCCATTTTTTATCGTTCCTGGCATTGCGACCCTGCGAGTACGTAGAGAATGGCTGACAAGGAGCGCAGCCTGCCAGCAACTTTACATGGCCTCTCGGATAGTGAGAGGCCATGTCTTTACCGCTCACCTCGGCTATATCTTGCAAATGGAATTCCGCACGATTGTTGTATTCGTATGGGTACCTACACGCTTCGTCGATGTCATAGCCTGCGCGAACACTTATCCCGGCTTGGTCGAGGCCGTAAGTCAAACCGCCAACTCCACAGAACAAGTCAACTGCAGCAATTTTCTTCACGATTCTTACCCGAAAATAATTGTTATATCATTCATGATATTATAACGGACTTGTAGTTAAAAATCGATTGCGTCCTGTCTGTGCATCGGGCGGCCTGAGAAAGAGCATGTTAGGAAACTGGCCGCATGTTGAGAGATAGCGACATGCTGCGAGGATTATCACTGATGGGTATGCATAATCCCCCTCATCCGGGCGAATTCATTCGGGAAGTCTACATAGCGCCGAATGCGCTCAGTGTGAGAAAGGTGGCGGCAGGTCTTGGGGTCTCGCCGTCGACGCTGAACCGGCTGCTCAACGGTCAGAGCAACGTGTCGCCGGAAATGGCGTTGCGTCTTTCCAAGGCGCTTGGGCGCTCGCCGGAAAGTTGGCTGGCGATGCAGGATCTGTACGATCTTTGGCATGCGCGCAGAAACGTCGACCTCAAACAAGTCAAGAAGCTCAGTCTGTCTGTGGCGTGATCGACGGGGCAAGGTGGTATGGAGGTATGTCCGAGTGGCGCCGTCGAAGGAATCATTCCACTGTTCGTCCAGGGAACTGGTGAGCCGTAGTCCGTGGCTTGTTCATGCGCCTGCAACTAAACCCACCCCTCGCTGTCTGAAATAAAATCACTGCCACCAACGTCGCACATAGGCTGTACCGGTTATAGGGGGGAAGCACCTGTCCTTGCAGCCAGGGCGGTTCGAAAAGGCGGAACTCTTTTTTATTCAGTCAACTAACCACAGGGTGAACGTGTGAGACACACCAACCTTTGCAGATTCTATTGTCTTCTTTTCTGTCTGATCGGGCTGTCGCTGGCGAAGACGTCACTGGCGGGGGCCAAGTCGCCCTCGGCGGCCGAGCGCATGCTGGCGGGGATCGACGAGGCCACCTGGGTCGAGGAGGGTCAGGGTCCGCGCGTGGTCTATGTCTTTTTCGATCCGAACTGTCCCTATTGTCACCAGGTGTATGTCGATACGCGTGATTACGTGAAGCGCGGCGAGGTGCGGTTGCGCTGGGTGCCGGTGGGGGTGTTGACGACCACCAGTTTCGGCAAGGCGGCGGCGATTCTCGATGCTAAGGATCCGTTGCAGGCGTTCCATCAGAACGAGGATCACTACCAGAGCGGTGACGGCGGCGCGGTGGACGAGGCGCTGGAGGCGAGCGAGAAGGCCGACAAGGCGTTGGCCGCCAATGCGCGCCTGTTGCGCTTCAGCGGTTTCGACGCGGTGCCCAGTCTGTTGTTCCGCGCCAAGGGCGGCGAGGCGGTGCTGGTGCAGGGCGCGCCGCCGGCGGCGAAGCTGAAGCGGATTCTGGAGGCGGTGGAATGAAAGTGGTCGGCGGCGCGGTGCTATCGAGTTGAGGGTGCCGGCTGTCGCGGGGGCATGGCGCCGGGCGCGTCACTCCCGTTCGTTCATCAGGGATTCGAGCGTCGCCACCACCTGCGCGTCCTCCCAGTCCACCGCCCCAAACACCCCATAACGAATCTTCCCATTTTTATCCACTAAAAAACTGGTGGGGAAGGCCTGCACCTTCCACGCCAGGGTGGTGCGGTTGTCGCGATCGAGCAGCACGGTGAAATCGGCCTGCATGCGTTGCATGAAGGCGCGCACGGTTTCTGGTGCCTCGGCCATGTTGATGGCCAGGATCCTGAACGGGCGGCCGGCGAGTTTTTGCTGCAGGCGCTGCATGGAGGGGATTTCGTGCACGCAAGGCGGGCACCAGCTGGCCCAGAAGTTCACCAGCACCACCTTGCCGCGCTGGTCGGCGAGGCGCTGGGTATTGCCGTCGAGGTCGGGCAGGGTGAATCCGGGGCTGGCGATGCTGCCCTGATAGGGGATCAGCTGCTGGCTGAGCACCGGCTTGTGCGCGCTGGCCGCGGTGGCCGGTTTGGGGGCGTCGGTGCTTGCGCCCTGGATCGCCGGGGTGGTGGGCAGCAGGGCGGCGGCGCGCGCCAGCATGGCGGGCAGTTTTGTGCTGGCGGCGTTCTCGGCCTCGCTGGCGTCGGCGCGGAAGAAGAAGCGGTCGCGCGCGCTGTCCACGCTCTGGGTATAGGCCGCGGTGCCGGCCGCGGCCAGGCGCGCCTGCATCGCCTCGGCGCGCAGATGACCGACCGACAGCCGGGGCATGATGATGTACAGGGGCACGTTGGGCTGATCGATGATGGGCTGGTACTCGGGGTCCTGGCCGGCGGCTGGGGTGCGTACCAGCAGGTTGGGGCTGATCAACAGGGCGCCGAGCAGGTCGCCCGGTGTCTTGGCGTGGGCGCGGTAGTCGGCGGCGGCGCGCAGGGTCAGTCCGGCGCCGTGGTCGTTGCTGAACAGCAGCACGGGTTTGCCGCTGGCGGCGGCCACGTGGGCAATCAGGCGGCTGACCAGTTCGGGTTCCAGGCGGTTGAGGCTGCTCACGCCCGGGGGCAGGAAGCGGGCGCCGAACAGGTCGGCGTACCAGACGTCGAAGCCCACCTTGGCCAGGCCCTCGCTCAGGCGCGCGCGCGCATCGCCATAGGGGGTTTCGCCGGGGATCCACAGCAGCGCGGCGGCGGGCTGGTCACCGCGGTAGCGCTCCACCGGGATGTCGGTGTCGCCGATGCTGACCTCGAGGCTCTGGCCGGCGGCCAGCAGCGGCCGGGCGCACAGGAGCAACAGCAGGCACATCAGGGCGCGCAGCTTCATGGTCCTGGTTTCCCGGCGGGCTCGGTCGCAGTGCATGGCGGCGGGCTCAATCGAAGCGCAGGGAGAAGTCCACCGCGCGCACGTGCTTGGTCAGCGCGCCCACCGAGATGTAGTCGACGCCGGTCTTGGCGTACTCGCGGAGGTTGTCCAGGTTGATGTTGCCCGAGGCTTCCAGTTCGGCGCGCCCGTCGGTCAGGGCGACGGCTTCTCGCAACTGCTCGAGCACGAAGTTGTCGAGCAGCACGCGGTCGGCGCCGGCGGCCAGCGCCTGGGCCAGTTGATCGAGGTCCTCCACCTCGATCTCGACCATCAGCTCGGGTTGTTGGCGGCGCGCGGCCTCCACGGCGGCCTTGATCGAGCCGCAGGCGGCGATGTGGTTCTCCTTGATCAGAAAGGCCTCGAACAGCCCCATGCGGTGGTTGTGGCAGCCGCCGCAGCGCACGGCGTATTTCTGCGCGTGGCGCAGGCCGGGGAGGGTCTTGCGGGTGTCCAGGATGCGGGTCTTGAGGCCCTCGACCTTGCGCGCGTAGCGCTGTGCCTGGGTGGCGGTGCCCGAGAGGGTCTGGAGAAAGTTCAGCGCGGTGCGCTCGCCGCTGAGCAGCGCGCGCGCCGGGCCCTTGAGGGTGCACACCACCTGGTGCGGCGCGATGGCCTCGCCGTCGGCGCTGTACCAGCGGATGTCGATGCGCTCGTCGAGGTGGCGGAACACGGCGTCGAACCAGTTGCGCCCGCACAGCACGGCGTTCTCGCGGGTGTAGACGCTGGCTTTCCAGATGCGCTCGGCCGGCACCAGGGCGGCGCTGATGTCGCCGCTGCCCAGGTCCTCGGCCAGGGCCAGGCGCACGGCCTCGTCGATATGCGCTTCCAGGGCTTCGAGCAGCATCTATTCCGACAGTTCCAGCAGCTCGATCTCGAACACCAGGGTGGCGTTGGGGGGGATGACGCCGCCGGCGCCGCGCTCGCCGTAGGCCAGCTCGGGTGGCACGGTGAGCTTGCGCACGCCGCCGACCTGCATGCCCTGCACGCCCTCGTCCCAACCGGGGATGACGTAGCCGCACTGCACGGGGAAGCTGAACGGATCGTCGCGGTCCTTGCTGGAGTCGAACTTGGTGCCGTCGGTCAGCCACCCGGTGTAGTGCACGATGGCGGTCTGGCCGCGGCCGGTGCACACGGGGCCGTCGCCGGCGGTGAGGTCCTCGTAGACGAGGCCGCTGTCAGTGGTCGTGGTTGTCATTCGTCTTGCAGCTGTGGTCGGTTTTCTCTCCAGGCGGAAAAATACGCGTTCTTCAGGCGTTGTACCAGCCCTGCCAATAGGGCGAGGCTCAGCAGGTTGGGTAAGGCCATGAGAATGTTGGTGATATCGGCCAGGTTCCAGACCAGTTGCAGCGGCACGGCGGCGCCGATCAGCACCAGCAGGGTGAACACCAGCCGGTAGGGGCGCACCGCGCGCTCGCCGAACAGAAAGCGCGCCGAGCGATCGCCGTAATAGGACCAGGCGATGATGGTGGAAAAGGCGAACAGGCTCAGCCCCACGCCTACCACCGCGGCCCCGGCGGTGCCCAGCGACGACTCGAAGGCGTGCGCGGTCAGGGCGGCGCCCACCAGGCCGTCCTGCCCGCTGGCGTAGGCGCCGGTGACGACAATCACCAGCCCGGTCATGGTGCAGATCACCAGGGTGTCGATGAACGGCTCCAGCATCGCCACCAGGCCCTCGCGCACCGGTTGGTTGGTGCGCGCCGCGGCGTGCGCCATGGGCGAGGAGCCCAGGCCGGCCTCGTTGGAGAACAGGCCGCGCGCCACCCCCCAGCGGATGGCCTCGCCGACGGCCGCGCCGCCGACCGCCCAGGGGTTGAGGGCGTGGTTGACGATGGTCGCCAGGGCGGCGGGGATCTGCGCGGCGTGCTGGACCAGCACCAGCGCCGCGCCGCCGATGTACAGCAGCGCCATGGCCGGTACGATGGCGCTGGCGACGTGGGCGATGCGCTGCACCCCGCCGAGAATCACCAGGCCGACGAGAAAGGCCATCAGCGCCCCGGCCAGCCAGGCGTAGTCGCGCACCTGCGGCAGCAGATAGCCCAGGCCGTCGACCACCGAGTTGGCCTGCACCATGTTGCCGATGCCGAACGAGGCCACCAGCGCAAAGCCGGCGAACAGCATGGCGGTGCGTTTCATCTTCAGGCCGTGGAGCAGGGTGTACATGGGGCCGCCGGCGACCTCGCCGTCGACGCCGATTTCGCGGAACTTCAGCGCCAGGGTGCATTCGGTGAACTTGGTGGCCATGCCGAAAAAGGCCGTCACCCACATCCACAGCAGCGCGCCCGGCCCGCCGAGCGAAATGGCGGTGGCCACGCCGGCGATGTTGCCGGTGCCGACGGTGGCCGACAGGGCGGTGGACAGGGCCTGGAAATGGCTGATCTGGCCCGGGTCGCCGGGATCGCTGTAACGCCCCGAGACCAGCGCCAGCGAATGGCGCAGGCCGCGCAGCTGGACGAAACCCAGGCGCAGGGTCAGATACAGGCCCATGCCGAGCAGGATCGCCAGGGTCAGGCCGTTGCCCCACAGCAGACCGGCCAGTTGGCCGCTCCAGGCGGTGAGGGTGGCGAGCGCTTCAGTCATGCGGGCGTAGGATCAAGGTGTCGCCTTGCTGGCTGAAAGAGAGTTGTTTGAGCACGCTCATGCCCAGCAGGATCTCCATGTCGCGCATGCCGGGGTTGATGCTGGCGGGCACGTCGCGCACTTCGAGCGGGCCGATGGCAAGACTGTCGAGGGTGGTGCGCCAGGCGGTGACGCGACCGTTGGCGGTCTGGTACTGCACCGCGCGGCCGCGCTTCAGGCCCAGGCGCTCGGCCAGCTCGGCCGGGATGGCGACGTCGCTGGCGCCGGTGTCGAGCAGGAACACCACCGGCACGCCGTTGACGGTGCCGCTGGTGACATAGTGGCCGAAGCGGTTGCGCTTGAGCACGACTTCGCTGACGCCGTCCTCGACCCGGCTGAACACCGTCTGGTTGGGGTTGCGCTGATGCTCCAGCCTGGCGTTGAAAAACAGGGTGAGCAGCGCCAGGGCGACGATCCAGGCGGCGACGATCATCGCCTTGCCGAGTCGCTGGGTGTCGTGGGGCGGTTCGCTCACGCGGCCGGTCCTCAGTACACCAGGCGCAGCCCGGCGAACACATGGCGCTTGTCGGCCTCGAAGAAATTGCGGAAGCTCGGGCGCTTGATCGCCGGTTGGGTATAGAGGCTGCCGCCCTTGAGGGCGTAGTGGCTGCCGTCGAACCAGGGCTGGGAATACTCGTCGTAGGGGAAGGGCTGGAAGCCGTCGTAGGGCTGAAAGCTGTTGCCGCACCATTCCCAGACCCGCCCGGTCTGTTGCAGCGCGCCGATGCGGCAGGCCGCTTCCCATTGATACTCGTGCGGCAGGCCGGCGCCGGCCCAGCGGGCGAAGGCGCTGGCCTCGTAGTGGTTCAGGCCGCTGACCGGCTCCTCGGGCGCCAGGGCGTAGGCGCCGCGAACGCCCAGGCCCTGCCACTGGCCCTCGGCGTCGCGGCGCCAGTGATCGGGGTGGGCGGCGCCACTGGCCTGGCGCCAGGCGTTGCCCGCCGCGTCCCACAGGCTGGCATCGGCGTAGCCGCCGCTGTCGATGAAACCGAGGTACTCGGCGTTGCTCACCGGGCGCCGGGCGATGCTGAAGGGGCCGAGTTCGGCCTGCTGCGGAGGCAGTTCGTTGTCGTAGGCCATCGGCCGTTCGCCGCCGATGCGGTAGTGGCCGCCGGGTATGTCGATGCTGTCGCGCGCCGGTGTCGCGGCCTGCAGCGCGCCGGGCGCGGCGTGCTCGGGGGTGTATTCGCCGAGGCTTTTCTGCGTCAGCACCATGAGCATGGTCTCGTAGTGCTGGCTGTTGTGCTGGAGCAGGAAATGGATCAGGTAGTCGTCCTGCAACAGGGGATGCCGGCTGAGCTCGGGGCGCAGATTGCGCAGGTAGTGCAGGTTGTAGTGCTGCATCTCCTGGGCCCAGGTCAGCAGGTCCGCGCGCGGCGGCAGGCGGCGCCCGCGTTCCTCCTTGGGGGTGCGCGGGGGGGTGTAGAAGTCGGCGATCGGCGCGGTGACGCTGTCGTCGCCGCGCAGTTTCTCGTGCAGCCAGAAGCACTCGTTGTAGACGCAATGGCCCAGGTGCCAGCCCAGCGGGCTGAGGTCGGCGTGGTGCTGGTGGCGGTAGGCGGCCTCGTCGGCGTCGGCGACCAGGGCCTGCACCAGGGCCTGGGAGCGGCCCAGGCTGTCGATCAGCGCTTCGCGGCTCACAGCGACAACAGGTCCGGCGGTTCCTCGGGATCGAGGATGAGGATCTGGTGTTCCGGCACGCTCTGCCAGAGGCCGGAGTCGGTCAGCGGTTCGGAGGCCAGCAGCTGCGCCTCGGGGAAGGCCTCGTCGTCGGTGGTGTAGTAGAGCGTGGGGCTGTCGTCGCCCCAGGCGTGGCGCACCGCGTAGAGGCGCTCGCCGTCGCTGACCGCCAGGGTCATCAGGCCGCGGCTGCCGTCGCACCAGTCCTCGACCCGCTGCATCAGCTCGCCCAGGGCGCTTTCCACCGGCAGGTCCGGGTTGTCGTTGAGCAGCTGGCGCAGCAGCGCGAACAGGTATTCCGATTCGGTGTTGCCGCGCACGCTCTGCAGATACAGCGGGTCGAGCTCGGCGCACAGGCGCGGGCGCACGCGGCTGTGGAAATCGTCGATCAGGCCGTTGTGGTCGAACAGGTATTCGCCGTCGACGAAGGGCTGGGTGTTGGCGTGGTTGACCGGGTTGCCCGGCGTGGCGCTGCGCACGCTCGCCAGCCACAGGTCGCTGACCAGGGCGCGCGCCAGGTGGGGCAGGTTGGGGTCGTGCCAGATGGGGGCGGGGTTGACGTAGACCGCGGGCTGGCCCTCGTCGTCGTACCAGCTGAAACCGAAACCGTCGGCGTTGAGCCGGGCGTAACGCAGCTCGCGCGGCGCCCAGCCCTGCACCAGCAGGCTGTGCGGCGGCGCCAGCAGGAACTGCTCCAGCGCGATGGGTTCACCCAGATAGGCGGCGATGCGACACATGCTGTGATCAATCCCTGCTGACTCGTCCCCGGTGCGGCGATGGTATCCTACGCTGATGAATATCCCAAGACATGCAAAGCAAACGCTTTTTGCCCGCCGTCATACAACTGTAACATTTTTACGGTGTACTATTTCAAAAAGGTGACCGCGGCCGGGCAGGCGGCCGGGCAGCGCCGTTATCCCGCACTATGAGCAGGCAATCGATGAAACGTATACTGGTGGTCGAAGACGAGCAGCCGATCCGCGAAATGGTGGGCTTCGCCCTGAAGAAGGCCGGCCTGCAATTCGAGGAGGCCGCCGACGCCGAGCAGGCGCTGGTGGCGGTGGCCAGCAACCCGCCGGATCTGATGCTGCTCGACTGGATGCTGCCGGGAATGAGCGGCGTGGATCTGGCGCGCCGCCTGCGGCGCGAGGACGTCACCGCCAAGATGCCGATCATCATGCTGACCGCGCGGGTGGAGGAGAACGACCGGGTGCACGGACTGGAGGTCGGCGCCGACGACTACATCACCAAGCCGTTCTCGCCGCGCGAACTGATCGCGCGCATCAACGCCGTGCTGCGCCGCAGCCAGGCCGCCGCCGGCGAGGAGCCGATCGAATATGACGGCCTGTCGCTCGATCCGGTGGGCCACCGGGTGCAGGTCGACGGCGTGCCGCTGAACCTGGCGCCCACGGAGTTCCGCCTGCTGCATTTCTTTATGAGCAACCCGGACCGGGTGTACAGTAGGGAGCAGTTACTCGACCATGTGTGGGGGCGTGGTGTCTTTGTCGAAGAACGCACTGTCGATGTGCACATCCGGCGTCTGCGCAAAGCGCTCGCCGAGCAGTCCTATGATCGTTTCATCCAGACCGTGCGTGGAGCCGGCTACCGCTTCTCCATCAGGAACTGAGCGTGACTGACCCCTGGCGGGGCGAATGGCAACGGCTCGCCGGCCTGGCGCTGCTGGGCGTGCTGTTGGGGTTGCTGCTGGGCGACGTGGCCCTGGGGCTGTTGCTGGTGCTGCTCGCGTATCTCGCCTGGCACCTTTACAACATGCTGCGCCTGGTGCGCTGGTTGCGCGAGAGCAAGAAGTTCGAGCCGCCCGAGGCCAGCGGCATCTGGGACCACGCCTTCGAACAGATCTTCCGCCTGCAGCAGCGCAACCGCAAGCGCAAGCACAACCTGCGCCGGCTGCTCAAGCGCTTCCACAAGATCACCGTGGCGCTGCCCGATGCCACCGTGGAGCTGCGCCCCGGCAGCGACGAGATCGAATGGTGGAACAACGCCGCGGCGCGCTATCTGGGTTTCCACTATCCGCGCGACACCGGCCAGCGTATCAGCAACCTGATCCGCTACCCCCGGTTTCTGGCCTATCTGCACTCGGGCGACTGGCAGCGCGAAGTGGAGATCCCCTCGCCGGTGAACGAGGACATCACCCTGCGGGTACGTATCATCCCCTATTCCAAGAACCGCCGCCTGCTGGTGGCGCGCGATGTCACCCGCATCCAGCGCCTGGAGCGCACCCGCCAGGATTTCGTCGCCAATGTGTCGCACGAGCTGCGCAGCCCGCTGACGGTGGTCACCGGTTATCTGGAGACGCTGGTCGATGGCGAGGAGTGCGCCGGCCAGCTCGGCGACCAGTTGCGCAGCATGCGCTCGCAGACCGAGCGCATGAACCGCATCGTCAACGACCTGATGCTGTTGTCGCGGCTCGAAAGCGAGGACCCGCAGATCGACACCGCGGTGGTCGTGGTCGGTTCCCTGATCGACACCATCGCTGATCACGCGCGCGATCTCAGCGGCGAGAGCGAGCACAGTATCCGCCTGGAGGTCGACCCGCAGCTGTGCCTGATGGGCCACGATTCCGAGCTTTACAGCGCGTTTTCCAATCTGGTGTTCAACGCCGTGCGCTACACGCCGGCGGGTGGCGAGATTCTGATTCGCTGGGAGGAGGCCGGCGGCGAGCTGGTGTTCTCGGTCACCGATACCGGCATGGGGATCGCGCCGCACCATATCCCGCGCCTGACCGAGCGCTTCTATCGGGTCGACACCGGGCGCTCGCGCGCGACCGGCGGTACCGGGCTCGGCCTGGCGATCGTCAAGCACGTGCTGCTGCGCCACGAAGGCCGGCTGGAAATCGACAGCGAACTGGGCACCGGCAGTACCTTCGCCTGCCATTTCCCGCTGGCGCGCAAGGCCGACTGTCCTTGAGGTTTGTCACACAATGGTAATATTTTCGTAATAGACTTCTCCCCCGGCAGGAAAAGACTTATTCGATGTTTTGTGCTTCGAGGAGATGACTCAATGAAATCAAGTAAATTCCCCATGCTGGCCGGTGTGCTGGCGGTCTGTCTGAGCGGCGTGGCGCTGGCGGACGCCAAGGTCGACAGCGCCTTGACGGATTACAAGCGCGCCAGCGGCGTATCCGGCAATCTCTCCAGCGTGGGCTCGGATACGCTGGCCAATCTGATGACGCTGTGGGCCGAGGAGTACAAGCGCGAATATCCGAACGTCAATATCCAGATCCAGGCGGCCGGTTCTTCTACCGCGCCCCCCGCGTTGACCGAGGGTACGTCCAATTTCGGCCCCATGAGTCGTAAGATGAAAGACAAGGAAGTGGAGGCTTTCGAGAAGCGCTACGGCTACAAGCCGACGCCCATCCGGGTGGCCATCGACGCGCTGGCGGTGTTCGTCAACAAGGACAATCCGATCAAGGGCATGACCATTCCCCAGGTCGACGCGGTGTTCTCCTCCACCCGCAAGTGCGGCATCGCCGAGCCGATCGACACCTGGGGCGGCCTGGGTCTGGACGGTGCCTGGAAGACGCGCGCCATCCAGCTCTACGGGCGCAACTCGGTCTCCGGTACCTATGGCTACTTCAAGAAGCACGCGCTGTGCAAGGGCGACTACCGCAACAACGTCAACGAGCAGCCCGGTTCGGCCTCGGTGGTGCAGTCGGTGTCCTCGTCGCTCAACGGCATCGGTTATTCCGGCATCGGCTACAAGACCTCGGGCGTGCGCGCCGTGCCCCTGAGCAAATCCGAGGGCAAGCCGTTCGTGGCGGCGACCACGGAAAACGCCATCGACGGCAAGTATCCGTTGGCGCGTTTCCTCTACGTCTACGTGAACAAGCACCCCAACAAGCCGCTGCCGCCGCTGGAAGCCGAGTTCATCAAGATGGTAATGTCCAAGGTCGGTCAGAAGATCGTCGTCAAGGACGGCTATATTCCGCTGCCGGCCTCGGTGGCCAACAAGGAACTGGCGAAACTGAAATAGACGCCGGGGATGCCCGGAGCGAGGCCCCTGTGCCGCGAGGCGCAGGGGCTTTGTCTTACCGGGGTGTCACTCAGGCGGCGTTGAGCATGTAGCGCAGGGCATCGAATTCCCGGTATCCTACGTGCTGCAGCATGAGGCCGACACCCTGTTCGCTGCCATGCACGACAAAGGCCGGCAGACGGTGTTCGGTGGTCTTTCCCCGGCAGTTCGCGGTGAAGCAGATTTCCAGGCGGGTCTGGGGGGGGATGTTGATGCCCTTGAGGTCGACGTACATGCCTTCCAGGCTGATGTTGCGGGTTTTGCCGTTGATCATGCCAACGGGCGGGTAATACAAGTTAACATCGATATTGATGTCTTTGCGGGAGCTCCAACGGTGTTCGGTACCCATAGTTTTCTCCATGCACGGTGGTCTAGGTGCTTGCCTTTGCTGGCTGCTAGCAAAGCAAGTTCGATGCCAGGCGCCCGGATATCATCTCCCGCATGAAGTATCCACAGGATCTGATTGACCCTAAAGATGAATAAGAACAGCGTTCAACCGGTCGCCGGCGGGTCGTATCAGGACAGCCGGCATTTTCGTCGGCGGCTGTGGCGCGATCGCCTCAGCCGCTATGCGGTGGCCGCTGGCGGGAACGGCGTGATCGTCGCTATCTTATTGATTTTAATATATTTGCTTTATGTGGTCTTGCCGCTAGGGAAGTCTCCGGAAATGTGGCAGGAGGCCAGCTACCGCCTGCCGACGGAGGCGCCCGTGCTCTATCTGGCGATGGAGGAACAGGCCGAGGTCGGCCTGGCGTTGGAGCGCGGCGGGCAGGTGCGTTTCTTCTCCACCCACGACGGTCGCACGCTCGACGAGGTCCGCCTGCCGCTGCCCGACGGGGTGACGATCGACAGTTTTTCGGCGGCGCGTCCGGATTCCGGCGTCCTGGCGCTGGGGCTGAGCAACGGTCAGGCGCTGGTGTTCAAGGCCGAATACCGGGTGAGCTATCCCGACGACAAGCGGGTGATCACTCCCGCGATCGTCTATCCGCTGGGCGAGACGCCGGTGGTGGTGGACCCGCGCGGTCTGCCGTTGCAGCGGCTGGCCGTGCAGGCGGCCGAATCCTACACCCTGGCGGGCTGGTCGGATGACGGCACCCTGTCGCTGCTGCGCGCCGCGGCCAGCGAATCGCTGCTGGCCGAGGAGGGCAGCTTCGAGTTCGAGCACAGCAGCGCGCAGACCAACGTGCAAAGCCCGCGCGCGCTGCTGCTCGACCCCGCCCAACGCGATCTCTATGTGGTGGGCAAGGACGGCACGCTGGGCTGGTACGAACTCGACGGCGACGAGATGCGCCTGCACGAGCAGATCCGTACCACGCCGGCCGGCGTGGGCGTGGCCGCCGCCCAGCTGCTGGCCGGCGGCACCTCGATCCTGGTGGCCGCCGACGATGGCCGGATCAGCCAGTGGTTCTCGGTCCGCGGCGAGGCCGGACTGCGTCACTTGAAAATGATCCGCGACTTCAAGGCGCCGAAGAATGTCACCGCCCTGGCGCCGGAGTTCAGCCGCAAGGGCTTTCTGGTGGCCGATGGCAGCGGCGGCGTGGGGGTGTATCACGCCACCGCGCACCAGTTGCTGATGCATCAACCGGTGGCCGACAGCGGCATCGCGCAACTGGCCGTGGGGCCGCGCTCGCACGCCCTGCTGGCCCTGGATCGGGACGGCACGCTGCATTTCTGGCGGGTGGTGAACGAGCACCCCGAGGTCTCCTGGGAGGCGCTGTGGTCGAAAGTCTGGTACGAGGGCTATGACGAGCCGGCCTACATCTGGCAGTCGTCGTCGGCAGATAACACCTTCGAGCCGAAGTTCAGTCTCACGCCCTTGACCTTCGGCACCCTCAAGGCGGCCTTCTACGCCATGCTCTTCGCCATTCCGCTGGCGATCCTGGGGGCGATCTTCACCGCCTATTTCATGGCGCCGAAAATGCGCCAGGTGGTCAAGCCCTCGATCGAGATCATGGAGGCGATGCCGACGGTGATCCTCGGTTTTCTTGCCGGGCTGTGGCTGGCGCCGCTGGTGGAATCGCACCTGTCGGGCATTTTCCTGGTGTTCCTGCTGCTGCCGCTGGTGGTGTTGCTGGCCGCCTACGGCTGGCACCGGCTGCCCGGGTCGCTGCGCCAGCGGGTCCCCGACGGCTGGGAGGCGGCGCTGCTGATCCCGGTGCTGGCGCTGGCGGTGTGGGCGGCCCTGGCGGTCAGTTCGCCGCTGGAGCACTGGCTGTTCGGCGGCGACCTGCCCCACTGGCTGGACACCCACGGCGTCGGTTTCGACCAGCGCAACTCGCTGGTGGTGGGCATGGCGATGGGCTTTGCCGTGATCCCGACCATCTTTTCGATCGCCGAGGACGCCATTTTCGCCGTTCCCAAGCACCTGACCAACGGCTCGCTGGCGCTCGGCGCCACGCCCTGGCAGACCTTGCTGCGGGTGGTGCTGCTCACCGCCAGCCCGGGTCTGTTCTCGGCGGTGATGATGGGGGTCGGGCGCGCGGTGGGCGAGACCATGATCGTGCTCATGGCCACCGGCAACACGCCGGTGATGGACATGAGCATTTTCCAGGGCATGCGTACGCTGTCGGCGAACATCGCCGTGGAAATGCCGGAGTCCGAGGTCGACAGCACCCATTACCGGGTCCTGTTCCTGGCCGCGCTGGTGCTGTTCCTGTTCACCTTCCTGTTCAACACCGGCGCGGAGCTGATCCGTCAGCGCCTGCGCGGCAAGTACAGCAGTCTCTAGGGGCCGGCGCATGGACCGATCATTCACAGCCTGGTGGCGCAGCGGCACGCCCTGGATCTGGTTGAACGCCGCGGCGGTGGCCGCCAGCCTGGCGATGGTCATCGGCCTGCTCGGGCTGATCGCCTACAACGGCCTGGGGCACTTCTGGCCGCACCCGGTCTGGGAGTTCAGCTATCGCGCCGCCGACGGCTCGGGCGTGCAGCACCTGATCGGCGAGCTCAGCGACAGCGAGGTGACCAGCGTCGAGCGCATGCGCCACGCCGGGGCGCAACTGCCGGAGAACATCGGCGAGGATCTCGAACGCTATCTGTTGAAAACCGGGAATCGCGATGTGTCGGGGCTGGATTTCCGCTGGATCCTGCAGCCCTTGATCCTGGAGCGTCACCGACCGCCCGATCTGGTGGTGTTCGAGCGCACCGAATGGGGAAATTTCTACGGCTTTCTCAAGAATCTGAAACAGGGCGGCAAGGTGGTCAGCGAAGGCGACGCCGCCTGGCGGGAGCTGCAGGCGCGGCTGGATTACGTCGACCAGGTGCGCGCCCAGATCAAGGAGATCGAAAAGGACCGCATCGGCGAAATCAACTACCGGATCGAGCAGTTGCGCCTGGACCAGCGGCGCCTGGAACTGGAAGGCCGCGACACCCCGCAGCGCCTGGCGCAGATCGAACAACAACGCGCCGGGCTGCAGGCGCGTTTCCGCGAGCTGCAAAAAGAACTCGACGCCAAGTACCAGGAGATCTCCGGCGACAGCGTGACCATGACCGCCATGGGCGAGCAGGAGGTGGAAGTGCCGGTGGCGCGGATTGTGCGCGCCTATCGCCCCAACGACATGAGCGCCTGGCAGAAGGCCGGTTTCTATCTCGCCAAGCTGTGGGAGTTCGTCAGCGCCGAGCCGCGTGAAGCCAACACCGAGGGCGGTATCTTTCCGGCCATCTTCGGCACCGTGATCATGGTCATGCTGATGTCGGTCATGGTCACGCCCTTTGGCGTGGTCGCCGCCGTCTATCTGCGCGAGTACGCCAAGCAGGGGCCGCTGACGCGCTTGATCCGCATCGCGGTGAACAACCTCGCCGGGGTACCCTCGATCGTCTACGGCGTGTTCGGTCTGGGTTTTTTCGTCTATTTTCTGGGCGGCAACATCGACCAGTTGTTCTATCCCGAGGCGCTGCCGGCGCCCACCTTCGGCACGCCGGGGCTGCTGTGGGCCTCGTTGACCCTGGCGCTGCTCACCCTGCCGGTGGTGATCGTGGCCACCGAGGAAGGTCTGGCGCGCATCCCCAGTTCGATCCGCGAGGGCAGTCTCGCCCTGGGCGCGACCAAGGCCGAAACCCTCTGGCGCACCGTGCTGCCGATGGCCAGCCCGGCGATGATGACCGGTCTGATCCTGGCCGTGGCGCGCGCCGCCGGCGAAGTGGCGCCGCTGATGCTGGTGGGGGTGGTGAAGCTGGCCCCCTCGCTGCCGCTCGACGGCAACCCGCCCTTCGTGCACCTGGACCGCAAGTTCATGCACCTGGGTTTCCATATCTACGATGTGGGCTTCCAGAGCCCGAATGTCGAGGCGGCCCGGCCGCTGGTATACGCCACCGCGCTGTTGCTGGTGGTGGTTATACTGGTGCTCAACCTGGCGGCCATTTCGATCCGCAACCATCTTCGCGAGCGTTATCGCGAACTGGAACAGTAAATGAGCACGGACATGAAACAGACCCACGGCATCGATCCCGACGTGATTCCGCGATCGCTCGAGAGCACCAACCTGAGCGACGAGGATCACTGCATCCGGGTGCGTGACCTCAATCTCTATTACGGCGAGACCCAGGCGCTGAAAAACATCAGCATGGACATCGCCCGGCGTCGGGTGACGGCCTTCATCGGCCCCAGCGGTTGCGGCAAATCGACGCTGCTGCGCTGCTTCAATCGCATGAACGACCTGGTCGGCAGCGTGCGCATCGAAGGTAGCATCGAACTCGACGGCGAGGAGATCAATGCCAAGACGGTGCAGGTCGCGCAGTTGCGCCAGCGCGTGGGCATGGTCTTCCAGAAGCCCAACCCGTTTCCCAAGAGTATCTATGAGAATGTCGCTTACGGTTTACGCTTGCAGGGCATCAAGAGTCGGCGCACCCTGGACGATATCATCGAGAAGGCCTTGCGGGGGGCCGCGCTGTGGGACGAGGTCAAGGACCGGCTGCACGACAACGCGCTGGGGATGTCCGGCGGGCAGCAGCAGCGCCTGGTGATCGCCCGGGCCATCGCGGTGGAGCCGGAAGTCCTGCTGCTGGACGAACCGGCCTCGGCGCTGGACCCGATCTCGACGCTGAAAATCGAAGAGCTGATTGACGAGTTGAAGGATAAATACACGATTCTCATTGTCACACACAATATGCAGCAGGCGGCGCGCGTCTCGGACTATACGGCTTTCATGTACCTGGGCAAATTGATCGAGTACGGCGCGACTAACAAAATATTCACCAATCCTGGCGAGAAGATGACGGAAGACTATGTCACCGGTCGTTACGGATAATGAGGCTGAGACATGGATAATCTGAATCTGGGTCAGCATATTTCCCGGCGCTACAACGAAGAGCTGGAGGACGTGCGCAACCGCGTGTTGGCCATGGGTGGTCTGGTCGAGCAGCAACTGCTCAACGCCATGGCGGCGTTGGAAAACAAGGATGCTTCGCTGGCGCAACAGGTCGTTTCCAACGACCTGCAGGTCAACGCCATGGAGGTGGCGATCGACGAGGAGTGCAATACTATCCTGGCGCGGCGTCAGCCGGCGGCCAGCGATCTGCGCCTGGTCACCGCCGTGATCAAGACTATCACCGACCTGGAGCGTATCGGCGACGAGGCCGAGCGCATCGCCCGCATGGCCTACGACCTGGCCGACGAGGAGCGCGTCAACCGCCTGTTCACCCAGATCCATCACCTCGGCCAGCACGCGCGGTTGTTGTTGCGCGGCGCGCTGGATGCCTTTGCCCATCTGGACACCGAGAAGGCCGTGGCCACCTGGAACGAGGACCGCAAGGTCGATCGGGAATACGAGGCGTTGCTGCGCGAACTGATGACTTACATGATGCAGGACGCCGACTCGATCCCGTTCGTGCTCAAGACCATATTCGCCGCGCGCGCCATCGAGCGCATCGGCGACCGCGCGGGCAATATCTGCGAGTATGTGATCTATCTGGTCAAAGGCAAGGACGTGCGCCACACCCGTCTACTCGAAGAAGGCGTGCCGGGCGACGACTGAGCGCTCCCGGCGGGCTTGTCCAGCCGGGTCCGGGTCACCGGCAGTTCAGACGGCGACCAGAAACTCCAGCAGCGCCTTCTGCGCGTGCAGGCGGTTCTCCGCCTCGTCCCAGACCACGCTCTGTGCGCCGTCGATCACCTCGGCGGTCACTTCCTCGCCGCGGTGGGCGGGCAGGCAGTGCATGAACAGCGCGTCCTTGGCGGCCTGTGCCATCAGCTCGGCGTTCACCTGATAGTTGGCGAAGACTTTCCCCCGCTCGTGCTGTTCTTCCTCCTGGCCCATGCTGGCCCACACATCCGTGACCACCAGGTTGGCGCCGGCGGCGGCGGCCAGCGGCTGGTCGAACAGCTTCACTCGCTCGCCGGCCGCGGCGACGATGGCGGCATCGGGCTGGTATTGTGCCGGTGCGGCGATGTGCAGTTGAAAATCGAACTGACGCGCGGCGTTGATATAGGAGTGGCACATGTTGTTGCCGTCACCGATGAAGGCCACCGTGGCGCCGCGGATGGCGCCGCGCTGCTCGCACCAGGTCTGCATGTCGGCCAACAGCTGGCAAGGGTGGTAGAGATCGGTCAGCGCGTTGATCACCGGGCAGGCGGAATAGGCGGCGAAACGCTCGATCTTCTCGTGCTCGAAGGTGCGTACCATGATGGCATCGACCATGCGCGACATCACCCGCGCGCTGTCCTCCAGCGGCTCGCCGCGTCCGAACTGGGTATCGCGCGGCGACAGGAACATGGCGTGGCCGCCCAGTTGCACCATGCCGGATTCGAAAGACACCCGCGTGCGGGTCGAGGATTTCTCGAACACCATCGCCAGGACCTTGTTCTTCAGCGGTTCGTAGATGCGCGATTGGCGTTGCCATTGCTTGAGTTCGATCGCCCGCTCGATCAGGCGCGCGAGTTCCTCGGGCGAGAGATCCATCAGGGTGAGAAAATGACGTACGCTCATGCCGGGCCACCCGTGAATTGCTCGATCAGATCGCTGACTTCAGCGACGATGGTGTCGGCCTGTTCGTCGCTGATGATCAGCGGCGGCAGCAGGCGTACCACCTTTTCGGCGGTGACGTTGATCAGCAGATCGCGCTCCAGGGCCTGCGTGACCAGCTCGGCGCAGGGGCGCTCCAGCTCGATGCCGAGCATCAGACCGCAGCCGCGCACGGCGACGACACCGCTTCTGCCCTGAAGGCGGGCGCGCAATCCCTGCAGCATGCGTTCGCCGAGCTCGCCCGCCCGGGCGTCGAGCCGCTGTTGCTCGATGGTATGCACCACCGCCAGCGCGGCGCTGGCCGCCAGCGGGTTGCCGCCGAAGGTGGAGCCGTGGTTGCCCGGCTGGAAGACCCCGGCGGCGGCGCCGCGCGCCAGGCAGGCCCCGATCGGGACGCCGTTGCCCAGCCCCTTGGCCAGGGTCATCACATCGGGCTGGATGCCGGCGTGCTGGTGGGCGAACCAGCGGCCGGTGCGGCCCATGCCGGTCTGGATTTCGTCGAGCATCAACAGCCAGCCGTGCTGGTCGCACAGCTCGCGCAGCTGGGGCAGATAATCGCCCGCGGGGACACGGATGCCGCCTTCGCCGGTGATCGGTTCCACCAGCAACGCCACCACGTCACGGCTGTTGTGAGCGATCCGCTTCAGTGCTTCCAGGTCGTCGTAGGGCGCGCGCAGAAAGCCCTGCACCAGCGGCTCGAAGCCGGCCTGGATCTTGCGGTTGCCGGTGGCCGTCAGGGTCGCCAGGGTGCGCCCATGGAAGCTGCCCTCGGTGACGATGATCCGGGGGTTGTCGATACCGCGTCGGTGGCCGGACAGGCGGGCCAGCTTGAGCGCGGCTTCGTTGGCTTCGGCGCCCGAGTTGCAGAAAAACGCGCGCTCCATGCCGGCCACCCGGCACAGCTCGTCGGCCAGTTGTTCCTGCAATTTGATGCGGTAGAGATTGGAGGTGTGCAACAAGCGTCCCGCCTGTTTGCACAGGGCCTCGCTCACCGCCGGGTGGGCGTGGCCCAGGCCGCAGACCGCGATGCCCGAGAGCGCGTCCAGATAACGCCTGCCGTCGGTCGCGTAGAGGTAGGGGCCTTCACCATGGGAAAAAGTCACCGGCAGCGGTTTGTAGGTTGTCATCAGCGTGTCGACCATCGGATTCCCCGGAAAACAAAAACGGCGCTTTCGGGAAAAAGCGCCGGAGTCAAGCGGCCAATTTTATAATGTCCAGGCGGAGATTGAAATAAAAAACCCGGCCTGGGGCCGGGTTTCGGTGGCCGCCCGGACCGGCTCGGCTCCTAGAAGGGCAGACCGTGCATATGGCCGGTCATGCACATCAGCATCGGAATCGACAGCAGGGTGTTGGTGCGCGAGGCCATCAACGCCACCTTCTTCGCCTTGGCGATCTCCTCCGGGCTGGCCTGGACCATGCCGAGGATCTTCTTCTGGTTGGGCCAGATCAGCACCCAGACGTTGAACAGCATGATGGTGCCCAGCCAGGCGCCGACACCGATCACCTGCATGCCGGGGCTCAGGGTGAAGGCTTTGATGGCGCCGCCCTCGGCGAGGTTCTGCAGCGCACCGACACCGGTCAGCCAGGTCACCACCGCGCCCCAACGGAACCAGGCCAGGGCACGCGGAGCGACGTACTTGTTGATCGCCGCCGGACCGGGGCCGCCGCCGTCGGCTTCCGCGACCGCCTTGGCAACCGCCGGGACCTGGACGAAATTGAAGTAGTAAAGCAGGCCAATCCAGACGACACCGGCCAGGACGTGGAACCAGACCTCGAATTCAAGTACGTTGAGGCCGGAAGTGCCCAGCGCGAAAACGATGATCACGGCGAGTATGAAGCCGGAGATGATCGTGCCCCAGATGGAAGTAAGTGGATTCATTTTTCCGCTCCTCGGAAGTGAGTTTGCTCTTCTTGCACCGCCGGATAAGCCGACGGATTTGTTTAAGTTTGCGCAGTTTAAGGCCCCCCCTGGGGGATTGCAACACGGGCCCGCGGCTGGTGCATAATGGCGCCTCATGGACGCCGTGCAACTGAGCTTGTTCGCCAGTCGCGTAGCCGCCGTGTGCGATGAGATGGGCGCGGTGCTGCGCCGCGCGGCGTTTTCGCCCAATATCCGCGACCGCCTGGATTACTCCTGCGCGTTGTTCGACGCGCGCGGACGACTGTGCGCGCAAGCCGCGCATATCCCGGTACACCTTGGCAGCATGGCCTACGCCATGGCCGATATGGTCGCCACCCGCCACTGGCGCGCCGGCGACATGCTGGTGCTCAACGACCCGTTTCGCGGCGGCACCCATTTGCCGGACGTGACCCTGATCGCGCCGGTCTTCGTCGCCGGGGCCTGTGTCGGCTTTGTCGCCAATCGGGCGCACCACGCCGACATCGGCGCCAAGGCGCCGGGTTCCATGCCGCTGGCTCGCCGGCTGGAGGACGAGGGCCTGTTGATTCCACCGACCCTGCTGCTTGAGCAAGGCCGACTGTGTCGCGAAGTGCTGCAGGGGATTGTCGCCGCTACCCACGATGCGATGGTCACCGAGGGGGATTTCTCCGCCCAGATCAGCGCCAATCGCAGTGGCGCGGCGCGGGTGCAGGCATTGGTCGCGCAACTGGGCAGGGAAACCTATCTGCACGGTCTCGACGCGCTCAACGATTACGCGGCGCGGATGGCCCAAAGCGCACTGCGCGAGGTGCCCGACGGCGAGTACCGCTTCGCTGACCTGATGGACGACGACGGGCAGGGCGCGACGGACATCCCGCTACAGGTTCGGATCCTGGTCGCCGGGCAGCGGGTGAAGGTGGATTTTGCCGGTACCGCCGCGCAGGTGGCGGGCAACATCAACTGCCCCTTGGCGGTGACCGCGGCCGCGGTGTTCTATGTCCTGCGCTGCCTGATGGACGCGCGCACGCCGGCCTGCGCCGGCGCGTTCGAGGCCATCGACCTGGTCGTGCCGCCAGGGTCGTTGCTCAACGCCCGTGCCCCGGCGGCGGTGGCCGCCGGCAACGTCGAGACCAGCAGCCGGGTGGTCGACCTGGTCCTGGGCGCGCTGGCCGAGGCGATCCCCGAGCGGGTGGCGGCGGCCAGTCAGGGCAGTATGAACAATGTCGCCATGGGCGCGCGCCACGCGGGCGGCGGCTGGGACTACTACGAAACGCTTGGCGGCGGCATGGGCGCGGGCCGCCACGGTGGCGGCTTGCACGCGGTGCAGACGCACATGACCAACACCCTGAACACGCCGATCGAGGTCCTGGAGAGCGCCTGGCCGCTGCGGGTCTGTCGTTATGCCATCCGCCGCGACTCCGGCGGCGTGGGTCGGCGTCGCGGGGGCGACGGACTGATCCGCGGCTATGAGTTTCTCGCCCCCGCCACGGTGACATTGTTGACCGAGCGACGCCGCCACCGCCCCTGGGGGCTGGCCGGGGGTGGGGCCGGGAGCGCGGGGGAAAACCGTCTCAATGGAGAGCCGCTGCCGCCCAAGGTATCCCTGGAGGTCCAACCCGGCGACCGGCTGGAGATCCACACACCCGGCGGTGGCGGCTACGGGACGCCAAGGCCGGAACGCGGGCCCGCGCCGGGGGGCGGACAATAATACCTTTCAATTCATGGGCTCACGATTTTATTCAGCAATTTTTGTGAACCCGTTCAGATTTTTGACACCCGGCCGCTAACCCTTTTGAAGCCGGATACCCGGTACATAACCAACAACAATCCAAACCGGTGCGGCACAGTGCTGCAAAGGGTACGACTAGCTATGAAACCGTATATCGCCTTGAGGCGCTGTACCGATGCGCATATGAACGGCGCCGACTCGGTCTGTCGACAACCTGCCACACATTCTTCTTTCCACGCCCGCCCGGATTCGCGCCGCCTGACACGCCTATGAGTTATCGCTCCCGTTTGTTGCTTTATGTAGGGATGCTGATGGGGTTGCTGGTAGGAATGATGAGCCTGTCGTTCAAGGCGGCCAGGGACGTCGTCGCCACCACCAACGCGGAGCATGTGCGGTATATCGCTCAGCACCAGGGTGAAATGCTCGCCGCGCAGCGCCGGGCACTGGCCCGCGACGCCCAGCGGGTGGCCGCCGAGCCGGAACTTCACGCCGTGCTTCGCGGCGGCGAGCCGCAACGCCTGGCCGCGCTCGCGCGCCGCTATGGGGTCTCCGGAAACATCACGTTGGTGCTTTCGGCCACCGGAGAGGTTCTGCTGGGGGATTCGCAGCGCGGCTTGCGCCAGGCCCTGCGCGGGATCGGCTTGGCCGACAGCGCCAAAACCTTTTACCTGCAAGGCGGCGGGGATGTGCTGATGGTCGTCGCGCAACCGGTGATGGATGCGGGTCGGCGCCTGGGTAGCCTGGTGATGGGTCGGGCGCTGAATCAACAGTGGTTGACGGCCCAACAGGGAATCTCCACCGACTATCTGCTGTTTTTCACTCGCCAGGGACAGGTCGTGCTGAGCAGCAACCCGCGTTACCAGGCGGTGCGGATCGACAGCGCCGGCGAGTATCTCGACTACCAGGGCGACAGGTTCCGGTTGCAGGAGATCGTCTATCGCTCGGCGGCCGCGGAGCAGAACCTGCCCCGGCTGTGGTTCGGTGTCAACGAGGCGCAGAGCAGCCGCCTGTTGACCGGCTACGAGCACTGGCTGTTGTTCTTCGCGATCCTGGGCAGCCTGGCGGTGGCGCTGGTCGGGTGGTTGGTGCTGCGCAATTTCAACCGCCCGATGTCGGCCCTGATGCTGATCACCCGGCAGATGATGAACGGTGAGTTGCCGGTGATGAAACGCTCGCACGCCAAATCCGAGATGGATCAGCTGGTCAACCGCTTTGCCGATGTGCTCGACAGCCTGCGTCGCGAACAGGCCAAACTGGAGATGGCCAATCGCAAGCTGCAGGAAACGGCGATCACCGACAGTCTCACCGGGCTGTACAACCGGCGCTATCTGCAGGAAGTGGCTCCGGGTCTGTTCGCGCAAGTGGTGCGCGACGATCGCTACCTGACCGCGGTGCTGATCGATCTGGATCACTTCAAGGCGATCAACGATTCATGGGGCCATCTGGGCGGGGATGCCGTGCTGGTGCACTTTGCGCAGTTGTTGCAGCACAACTCACGCGCCAACGATTTTCTCTTCCGCATCGGCGGTGAGGAATTTCTCATCCTCAATGTGGCGGAACACCCCGGTGAGAGCGTGGCGCTGGCCGAGAAGATCCGCGAGCTGGTGAGCTGTTCGCCGGCGACGTATCAGGGCAGCACCATCCCGTTGACGGTCAGTATCGGTGTCAGTTGCTGTTACGGAAAAAGCGGCGAGATCTCGCTGAGCGTGTTGATGCGCGCGGCCGACAAATCCCTCTATCAGGCCAAATCCTCCGGCCGCAACACGGTGGTGCTGCACTCCAGTTGTCGCCAGCAGGCCGCGCGGCGTCCAGCCGGACGACCGCGGATCACCGTGATAGAAGGCGGAAACAGCGCTAAACCACGCGCCTGAGCGGATCGCTGTTGCCGTCCCCGGCTTTGACGTAAACTTGCGCCCTTCAACGACGAGAGCATCGGCGCGCGGCCCGGGTCCGCGGTCGGTCGATGCCGGAGCAGCGAAGGCGATGTGTGGAATAAGTGGCGAGTGGCGCATGGATGGTGGCCAGCCCGAGGCGGCGACCCTGACCCGGATGTTGTCGAAGTTGGAGCGCCGCGGGCCCGATCACGAGGGTCGTCACGTCGATGGCGCGATCGCCCTGGGGCATCGGCGGTTGTCGGTCATCGATCTGTCAGATGCTTCCAACCAGCCATGGGTCGATCCGGCGCTGGACCTGGCGCTGGTGTTCAATGGCGCGATCTACAACTACAAGGAACTGCGCACCGAACTGCAGGGCTTGGGTTACCGTTTCCGCAGTCAGGGGGACACCGAAGTCGTCCTGAAAGCCTACGCCGCCTGGGGCGAGGGGTTCGCCGAACGCCTGCACGGCATGTTCGCGGTGGCGATCTGGGACGGCCGCCGCCGCCAGCTGGTGTTGGCGCGCGACCGCTTCGGCATCAAGCCGCTGTATTACAACCAGACCCGCGACTGGTTCCGCTTCGCCTCCAATACTCAGGCGTTGCTGGCCGCCGGCGGCGTGGATACGGACATCGACCCGGTGGCTCTGCACCACCATTTCACGCTGCACGCGGTGGTGCCCGCGCCGCGGACCCTGCTCAAGGGCATCCGTAAGCTGGCCCCCGGTCATATCATGGTGGTCACGCCCGATGGCCGCGACCGGGTGCACGCCTATTGGCGCCTGGCGCCGGCCGGACGCGGTCTGCGCGGCGAAGGCGAATGGCTGGAAGCCACCCGCGCCGCCCTGGTCAAGGCGGTGCAGCGGCGACGGGTGATCGCCGACGTGCCCGTCGGGGTGCTGCTCTCCGGCGGTCTCGACAGCAGTCTGCTGGTGGCGCTGCTGGCCGAACACGGCGGCAACGATCTGTTGACCTTCTCGGTGGGCTTCGAGGATCACCCGCACGAGCGTGGCAGCGAGTTCGAGTTCTCAGACCAGGTGGTGGAACGCTACGCCACCCGGCACCACAAGTTCCACGTGCCCAACCACGAGGTCCTGGATCGCCTGCCGGAGGCCATCGACCAGATGGCCGAACCGATGGTGGGACAGGACGCGGTGGCGTTTTATCTGTTGGCCGAATGCGTGTCCAAACACGCCAAGGTGGTGCAAAGCGGACAGGGCGCCGACGAGGTGTTCGCCGGCTACTTCTGGTATCCGCGCATGCACCAGTCCCTGGGCGAGGGCGTGGGGCGATTCGCGCCGCATTACTTCGACCGCGATCACGAGGAGTATCTGGCCATGGTCGAACAGCGCTACGCCGGTCCCGATTACACCTCGGCGCTGGTCGACGAGCGCCTGGCCGCTGCCGGTACCGGCAGCTATCTCAACGACGTGCTGCACTTCGACGTCACCACCCTGATCGTCGACGACCCGGTCAAGCGGGTGGACAACATGACCATGGCCTGGGGACTCGAGGCGCGGGTGCCGTTTCTCGATCATGAACTGGTCGAACTGGTCATCGGCATGCCGGCGGAGATGAAACTGCGCGAGCAGGGCAAGTATCCGCTCAAACAGATCGCCCGGGGCCTGGTGCCGGACGCGGTGATCGACCGGCCCAAGGCCTATTTCCCGGTGCCGGCGCTGAAGTTCGTCCGCGGCACGTTCCTCACGTTCATGCGCGAGCTGCTGGAGTCGCGCCAGGCGCGCGAGCGCGGCCTCTACCGCCCGGAGTACGTGGCCGCGGTGCTGGCCGACCCGGAGCATCAACTGACTCGCCTGCAAGGGAGCAAGCTGTGGCATCTGGCGGCCCTGGAGCTTTGGTTGCAGCGCAACGTGGACGTCTAGAAAACGTTAAAACCCCTGTAATATTGGCTGTTTGTTGACGTCCTTGCTGGTACACTAGGTCGCTTGACGGGACTATTCGAACCTAGAGGTAGCAACTGATGGACGTGATGGATCGTATCAAAGAGGCGGTAGACAGCAATCCCATCGTCATCTTCATGAAAGGCACCCCGCAGATGCCGATGTGCGGTTATTCCAGCCGTACCGCGCAGATGCTGCAGGCCTGTGAAGTCGAGTTTGCGCACGTCAACGTCCTTGCCGATCCCGAGATCTTCGAGAATCTGCCGCGTTTTGCCAATTGGCCGACCTTCCCGCAGATCTATGTCAACGGTGAGCTGATCGGGGGACACGACATCGCGCTGGAGATGTATCAGAAGGGTGAATTGAAGCCCCTGTTGCAGGAAGCCGCCGGCAAACAGCACTGAGACGCGGCGCCGCTTGGCGGCGCCCCTCACGCCGAAAAAAGCAGAGCCCGGGCTCTGCTTTTTTCGTCTGCGCGATGGCCGGAGTGGGGGTTGGCTCAATGGGAGGTGAATTTGCTGCCATTGATCAGAAAGTGGATCCAGATGCTGGCGGCATAACCCAGCGCGATAGCCCAGGTCCATTTCAGGTGGGCGAAGAAGGTGTAGATGCCACGCGCCTGTCCCATCACCGCCACCCCGGCCGCCGAACCGATGGACAACAAGGAGCCGCCGACCCCGGCGGTCAGGGTGACCAGCAGCCATTGGCCATGGTCCATTTGCGGATTCATGGCCAGCACGGCGAACATCACCGGAATGTTGTCGACGATGGCCGACAGCATGCCGACCAGGATATTGGCCGTCGTCGGCCCGAGGTCGCCGTACATCAGCTGTGACCCCACCGCCAGATAGCCGAGGGTGCCGAGGCCGCCGACGCTGAGAATGATGCCGTAGAAGAACATCAGCGTGTCCCACTCGGCGCGCTCCAGCGATTTGAAGATGTTGAACTGAGTCTGTTCCGAGGACGGCGCGGTTTTCTCCAGCTTGAGCGCGTTGACGCCTGGGGATTCGACCGGTGCCTGCGGATAGAAGCGGGTGCGCTGCTGGAGATAGTAGCCGTAGAGCTTGAGAAAACCCAGGCCGGTCATCATGCCCAGCACCGGTGGCAGGTGGAGGAAATTGTGCGCCGATACCGCCATGGCGATGGTGACGACGAACAACCCCACGACCACCCAGGCGCCGTGTTGCAACTGGGCGGTTTCGCTGGCTCGCGCCGGCTGGGCGTTGGGCAGGGTGAGGCTGAGGATCGAGGCCGGGATCAACCAATTGACGGCCGAGGGCAACAGCAGGGAGAAAAACTCCTGGAACTGGACCACGCCTTTTTGCCAGACCATCAGGGTCGTGATATCGCCGAACGGGCTGAAAGCGCCGCCGGCGTTGGCCGCCACCACGATGTTGATGCAGGACGCGGCGACGAACTTGTGATTGCCCCCGCCGACGGCCATGACCACCGTGGCCATCAGCAAGGCCGTGGTGAGGTTGTCGGCGATCGGTGAGATCATGAACGCCAGCAGCCCGGTGACCCAGAAGATGGCGCGCAGTGAGAATCCGCGGGTCACCAGCCACACGCGCAGGGCGTCGAACACGCCGCGTTCGTCCATGGTGTTGATGTAGGTCATGGCCGCGAGCAGAAAGAGGAACAGTTCGCCGAACTCCTCAAGGTTCTGCTTGACGGCGAGTTCCGCCGTGTGGGTGTCGCCATGGGTGGCGTAGACCAGGGCGACGATCAGCCAAATGAGACCGGCGGCCACCATGGTGGGTTTGGACTTGCGCAGATGCAGGGATTCCTCCGCCACCACGAAGGCGTAGGCGGTGATGAAAATCCCCACCGCCAGCCAACCGGCCCAATGGGTGGTGAAGTCGCGCACCAGCAGGTCGGCGCTGGCATGGGCGCTGCCCGGGAGCAGCAGCAATGCCGCGAGCCACACAGGCCCAAGCGTGAGGGCGTTGCCGCTATTGACTCGGAATGTCATCCGTCGCACCTTGTTTTTCCGAAATGCTAGTGTATGGTCCCTGAGCGGTACCGACAATGCAATGACCGGCCCAACGCACCGATGCCCAAGCAGATTACAGTCCAGTGTTCCGTCGAAATCGCCGCTTTGCTGGAGACTGCGTTGCGTTGGTTCGTCGCCACGCGCTATCCCCACGGCGCGGATGAATGCAGCATCGCCGCGCGTGAGGCGCTGCTCGATCTGGCACGGCGTTTCCGCGATGAACTGGCGGTCGATGGGCGCTGTGTGTATAGCGGCCGGACGCGGGCTTTTTTAAGCGAAGCGGTCAGCTGTTATACCCGCCAGTGCGAGCAAGACAGCGGGCAGTCCTGGGCTTTTCGTCGCGACGAACTGATCGCCGTCTGCCGTGGCCTGTCCAACGGGGACGGTTACGCCGCGGCCTTGCAGCGCGATCAGGGGGCAGACCCGGGTTAGTGCGTATCCTGCAGCGCCAGCTCATCGAGAATCGCCAGCACCAGTTTCTGTCCTTCCACGCCCATGCCGGCGGTGAGCTTCTCGGCGTCGCGTTCGCCCTGCACCAACGGGCGCAGGATGCCGGCCAGGCGCGCCATGTCGCCCCCGGCGCGTAACATCTGCTGGGCCATGGTGCCGAGCAATTGCAGGGTTTCGAGGTTGCCTCGGCGCGCGCCATTGACCATGGCGGCGATGCCGGGCGCGGCCATGGCGCCGTCGACGCCGGCGCCCAGGTCCGGCAGCGTCTCGGGGTTTTGCAGCCCCTGAAGAATGGAATGGATGATCACCTGGTCTTCGTCGTCGAGACCGTTGAGCAGGGTCGGTTCGCGAGCACCGGCGAGTATCCTGCGAATGGTCGCGACCAGTTGCAGCCAGCCATTGTCCTCGGCCTGTTTCAAGATATCGTCGAGGTCGGGCACCTTGGCGCGGTCGTGACAGGCGATGACCACCCGATGGATGAGTCCGGTGTGGGCTTCGACGATCTGTTGCTCTTTTGCGGGCAGTGTTGTCATCTATGGCTCCTCCTCGTCGCGGCGGTGTCAGGCGGACCGGGCGTGCGCCGGGCACGCGCGGTCCGCCGGATTCTCCAGGCCGCTTTCGTTCTATTTGACTCCATTACTCCTCTGCGGCTACCGCGGCGCTGGCCGCCGTGGCGCCCACGCCGATGGCCGCATCCCAGCGGTTGACGATGGCGCAGAACAGCTCGGCGGTACGCTCGGCGTCGTACTTGGCCGAATGCGCCTGCTCCTGGTCCCAGCCCATGCCGGCGGCGATGGCGGCGCGCGCCAGCACCGTCTGGCCGAAGGCCAGGCCGGCCATGGTCGCGGTATCGAAGCTGCTGAAAGGGTGAAACGGGTTGCGCTTGATCTTGCAGCGTTCCACCGCGGCATTGACGAAACCCAGATCGAAGGCGGGGTTGTGACCGACCAGAATGGCGCGCGTGCAGGCGCTGTCTTTGACCGCGCGGCGCACCGGTTTGAAAATCTGCCGCAGCGCCTCGTCCTCGGGTTTGGCGAAGCGAAACGGGTGATAGGGGTCGATACCGGTGAATTGGAGCGACTTTTCGTCCAGATTGGCGCCCTGGAAAGGCTCCACGTGGCAGGCGTGGGTTTCGCTGGGGTACAACCGGCCCTGGGTGTCATAATCGAGAATGACCGCGGCGATTTCCAGCAGGGCGTCGCGTTTGGGGTTAAAGCCGCCGGTCTCCACGTCGACAACCACCGGGAGAAAGCCGCGAAAGCGGGTCGCCAGCCGCGCGCTGTTGTTATCTTCTGACATGGGTGCAGCATACCGGAACCGGATCGAGACATGAACGTGAAATCCCCTGCTTGGCGCGACTTTATCGGCCTCTGGCTCGGTCTGATCGTCATCCTGTTGACGCCCGCGGCCTGGGGCGCGGGGGAATTCGACCGTGGCCTGCTGTGGAAGATCGAGAAACCGGGGCTGGAGCCGAGTTATCTGTTCGGCACCATGCACAGCGAGGATCCCGCCGTGGTGCGGTTGCCGCCGCCGGTGAGACAGGCCTTCGACCAGGCCCAGGCGCTGACCCTGGAGGTGGTGCTCGATCCGACGTCGCTGCTGGCCATGACCAGCGCCTTCATGCTGGCCGATGGCGCCAGCTTGCGCGAACAGGTGGGCGAGCGGCTGTATGGCGACGCCGTCAAGGCGCTGAGCGCCTATGGCATGCCCGAGGCCATGGTGGCGCGGATGAAGCCCTGGGCGGTAGCCGTGACGCTGATGACGCCCCCGCCCCAGGGTGGTGTGATGTTGGATCTGAGCCTCTATCAGCAGGCCGCGGCTGCCGGAAAACCGGTCGACGGTCTGGAAACCCCGCTCGAGCAGCTGTCCGTGTTCGAGGATCTTCCAGCCCGCGATCAGCGGGTGATGTTGGCCAACGCGCTCGCCCACCTGGACGGGATCGAGCGGGAGCTGGCCCAGCTGAAAGCGGCCTATCTGGCGCGCGACCTGGCTAAGCTGGTCGAACTCAGCGATGCCTCGCTGGCCACCCTGGGCACCACCGATGCGGATACCGCGCGCCGTTTCAATCAAAAGCTGATCATCGAGCGCAACCGGCGCATGGCCGAACGCCTGCCATCGCGCCTGCGACCGGGGCGGCGTTTCATCGCCGTCGGCGCGCTGCACCTTCCGGGTGAACAGGGCCTGCTGAAGCTGTTGCGCCAGCGTGGCTATCGGGTGACATCGCTCTATTGACCGGGGGTTCCAGCGGATCTAGGTTCGCAGCTTCCAGCCCAGGGTTTTGCCCGCGCGCATCGGCACCAGCTCATCGCCGTCCAGGGGATAACTGGCCGGCACCTCCCAGGTGGTTTTTTCCAGGACGATTTCATCGCGATGGCGCGCCAGGCCGTAGAAATCCGCGCCGTGGAAACTGGCGAAGGCCTCGAGTCTGTCCAGCGCGCCGGCCAGCTCGAAGACTTCGGCATAGAGCTCCAAGGCGGCGTGGGCGGTATACAGACCCGCGCAGCCGCAGGCGCTCTCTTTGGCCGTGCGTGGGTGCGGCGCGCTGTCGGTGCCGAGAAAAAACTTGCGGCTGCCGCCGGTGGCCGCGGCGACCAGCGCCTGGCGGTGGCGCTCGCGCTTGAGCACCGGCAGGCAATAGTGGTGCGGGCGCAGGCCGCCGGCGAACATGGCGTTGCGGTTCAGCAGCAGGTGATGCGCGGTGAGCGTGCCGGCGACGTTCTCGCCACAGGCTTCGACAAACTCCACGCCGTCGCGCGTGGTGATGTGTTCGAGCACGAGCTTCAGCCGCGGCAGCCTGCGGGTCAGCGGACTGAGTATGCGCTCGATGAAGACCGCCTCGCGATCGAAGACATCGATCTCAGGATCGGTGACTTCGGCGTGTACCAGCAGCGGCAGGCCGAGTTCCTCCATGGCCTCGAGCGCGCCATAGGTGTTCTCGATGGCGGTGACGCCCGAATCGGCGTTGGTGGTGGCCCCGGCCGGATAGAGCTTCACCGCGTGCACCAGGCCGCTGTCCCTGGCGGCGCGGATTTCCTCGGCCGGGGTATTGTCTGTCAGATACAGCGTCATCAAGGGTTCGAAGCGCGTGTCCGCCGGCAGGGCGGCGAGGATCCGGCGCCGATAGTCCAGTGCCGCGGCGGTGGTGGTCACCGGGGGTTTCAGGTTGGGCATGATGATGGCGCGCCCGAACTGCGCCGCGCTGTGGCCGATCACTGCGCGCATCGCGGCGCCGTCGCGTACGTGCAGATGCCAGTCGTCGGGCCGCTTCAGGGTCAATCTCATGTCGGGGATTCCAGTTGTTTTCCGTTGATTTCGCGACGCTTTTGCAGTAGTTGCCGGCAACTTTCGCCTTGACCTGATGGCGCAAAACAAAGATCATAGCGCGCTTGGTTTTGCTCCGGCACACGGGCGCCCGGGCGCGCCTGACGTCGGGCCTGGCAACGCGGCCCTCGAACCGGCAGCATGCTAAATATTCTGTGAACTTTCAATAAGTTTCTAATTTCATTCACGGGGCACTGGTGCAGGCCCCTTGGAACAGCAAGGAGCCTCATGAACGTCGCCGACAAAAAACGGCTGCTGCGCGAAATGCTATTTGCGCGGCGCTTTGAGGAGCGCTGCTACGAAGCGTATGTCGAACGAAAAATAGGCGGATTTCTCCACCTTTATCCCGGCCAGGAAGCCTGCTGCCACGGTGTGCTGGAGGCGGCGCGCCCGGGCCAGGACTATGTGATCACCGGTTATCGCGATCACGTCCACGCCATCAAGTGTGGCGCCGATCCCAAGGAAGTCATGGCCGAACTCTATGCCAAGGAGACCGGTTCGTCCAAGGGCCGCGGCGGTTCGATGCACATTTTTGCCGCCGACCACCATTTCATGGGTGGGTACGCGCTGGTGGGCGGGCCGTTTCCGCTGGCCGCCGGCATGGCCAAGGCCATCAAAATGAAGGGGGGGGAGGAAATCGCCATCTGTTTCCTCGGCGATGCCGCCAACAACCAGGGCACCTTTCACGAATCGCTCAACATGGCCAAGCTGTGGGATCTGCCGGTGCTCTATGTGTGCGAGAACAACCTCTATGGCATCGGCACCCGCATCGACCGCTCCACCGCGGTGATCGATCAGTACAAACGGGTTTCAGGTTACAACATTCCTTCGGCGCAGGAGGACGGCCAGGACATCGAAAAGGTGTTCAAGGCGGCGAAAAAGGCCGTGGATCACGTGCGTTCGGGCAAGGGACCGTATTTCCTCGAATTGATGACCTACCGCTATCGCGGCCATTCCATGTCCGATTCCAACGCCTATCGCTCCAAGAAGGAAGAGCGCATGTGGTCGGAGCGCGATCCGATCATCCTGCTGCGCGACCGGCTGATCAAGGCCGGCGAGATCACCAAGGACGACTACAAGGCGATGGATACCGAAATCCTCGACACGATCGAAAACGACGTGATCGCTTTCGCCGAATCCTCGCCGGAACCGCGGGTCGAGGAACTGGAAAAATATGTGCTCGCGGAGAATGACCCGTGGGTGTACGGAGGGGGTCGCTGATGGCCGAGATCATGTATTGGGAGGCGATCCGCCGTGCCCACGATGAAGAGATGGAGCGCGATCCGCTGGTGATCTGCATGGGCGAGGACATCGGCGTGGCCGGTGGTACCTACAAGGCCACCAAGGGGCTGTACGAAAAGTATGGCGCCGAACGGGTGATCGATACGCCGATTTCCGAGAACGGCTATACCGGCGTGGGTATCGGCGCATCCTTCCTGGGCGTGCGCCCCATCATCGAGATCATGTCGGTCAACTTCGCCTGGCTGGCGATGGACCAGTTGTTCAACAGCGCGGCCAAGGTACGCTACATGTCTGGCGGCCAGGTCACCGCGCCGCTGGTGGTGCGTTCGGCCGGTGGCACCGCGCATCAGCTGGGCGCCCAGCACTCGGCGCGCATGGAGAAGGTCTTCATGGGCATCGCGGGGTTGCGCGTGGTCACGCCGTCCAATCCGCGCCAGGCCTACGGGCTGTTGAAATCCGCCGTGCGCTGCAACGATCCGGTGTACATCAACGAGCACGAACTGATGTACAACATGAAAGGCGAGGTGCCCGATGGCGAGTACTTCCATCCCCTGGAAGGCTCCGAGGTGACCCGCGAAGGCAGCGACGTGACCCTGTTTGGTTACAACATCTCGGTGCACTGGTGTCTGCAGGCGGCCGAAACGCTGGCCAAGGAGCACGGCATCAACGCCGAGGTGGTCGATCTTTACGCGCTGGCTCCGCTCGATCGCGCCGGTATCGCCGCGACGGTGCGCAAGACCCACCGCGCGGTGATCGTCGAGGAGGCCGAGCCGGCCGTCGGCGTGGGCGCGGAGGTCATGGCGATCATCAACGAAGCATGTTTCTTCGAGCTCGATGCCGCGCCGGTGCGCGTCTCCGCGGCCAACGTGCCCGTGCCCTACAACCACAAACTGGAAAAGGCGGCGATACCCAACGCCGCCGACGTGGTCGCCGCCGTGCGCAGGATGTTCGGCAAGTAGGCGCTGACCGGCGCGGCGCCAGGAACGCCGGCTTTACAGCAGTATGACCCGGCGGGTGTTCCTGGTAGGCCGCCGGTTGCAACCTCAGGATCTGGATCGAGCATGGCTGAACCCTATGTGATCAAAATGCCGCAGCTTTCGGACACCATGACCGAAGGCGTGGTCGTCAGCTGGGAGAAACAACCCGGCGATAGGATCGAGCGTGGCGACATCGTCGCCACGGTGGAAACCGACAAGGCGATCATGGACGTGGAAGTGTTCCGTGACGGCTACCTGGCCGGCCCGCTGGCCGAGGTCGACAGCACCGTTCCCGTGGGCGATGCGATGGCCTATCTGGTGGCCGACGCCGAGGCCGCGCAACGCGATGCCGGCGCGCCGGCGCCGGGCAACCGTGCCCCGGAGCCGGCCGTCGCGCCGGTGAACGAAACGGCGCCGGTCCCGGACGCCCCGCCGGCGGCCCAACCGGCTTCCGCCGCGCCGGAGGGGACCAGTTATACCATCAACATGCCGCAGCTTTCCGATACCATGACCGAAGGCGTGGTGGTGAGCTGGGAAAAGCAGGTCGGCGACAAGATCGAACGCGGCACCGTGGTGGCCACGGTCGAGACCGACAAGGCGATCATGGATGTCGAGGTGTTCCGCGAAGGCTATCTTTCCGGCCCCCTGGCGCCGGTCGATGCCGTGGTGCCCGTGGGCGGCGCCCTGGCCTACCTGGTGGAAAGCGCCGCGCAGGCGATGGACAGCCAGGCCGAGACGGCGGGTGCGCCTGCTGGCGCGTCCTCTGCATCCAGCGCCGGGAAGGCGACGCCCGGGAAGTCCACCGGCACAGCCTCGACTGAGGCGCCACCGTCTCACCCGGTTGTCGGGTCCGGCGGCGGTGCTATCGCCGATCGTCCGCGCGGACGCGGCGCCAGCCCTTACGCCCGCCGGCTTGCCGGCCAGCGCGGTATCGATCTCGACGCCGTGCAGGGCAGCGGACCCGGTGGGGTGATCGTGGCCGCGGATCTCGTGGGCGCCGCGGCCACGGGTGGTCGCCAGAGCGGCTTCCCGCAGGTCGACGTGCCGGGCGACGGCCGCCCCATGAACAAGCTGGAAAAAGCCATCAGCGATGCCATGACCGGTTCGCTCGGCATGCCGACCTTTCATGTCACCACGCCTATCAAGCTCGGCGCGCTGATCAAGGCGTCGAAAGCGCAGGGCGCGTCGGTGACGGTGGCCATCGCCAAGGCCTGCGCGCTGGCCATGCAACAGTTACCGAAGATGAACTGGTGCTACCAACCGCAGGATAAACTGGTGGAACGCAGCCAGGTCGATATCGGCATGGCGGTGGCGGTCGAGGGTGGCGGACTGGTGGTACCAGTGCTGCGCCAGTGCGAGACGCGCGACCTGGCCGCGCTTAACACCGACTGGAAGGATCTGGTCGAGCGCGCGCGCAAGCGCCGCCTCAAGCCGCAGGAGTACAGCGGCTCGACCTTCCAGATTTCCAACATGGGCATGTTCGGGGTGAGTCATTTCGACGCCATCGCCACCCCCGGTATCGCCGCCATCCTGGCGATCTCGGCCAACACCGAGCAAGGCAGCCCGTTCACCATCACCGCCGATCATCGCGTGGTCAACGGCGCCGATGTCGCGCAGTATCTGCAGGCGCTGAAAACGCTGGTGGAACGGCCCGACGACTGGATGGGGCCTTCGGGTCCGGCCATCCCGGAGGGCGACTGGGATTATGACGTGGTGGTGGTCGGCGGCGGCCCGGGCGGCGAGGACTGCGCCCGCGATCTGGCCGGTCACGGCTTGAAGGTCGCGCTGGTCAATGACGCGCCGTTTCCCGGCGGCGAATGCCTGTGGCGCGGTTGTATCCCTTCCAAAGCCTGGCGTGCCGCGGCCGACCGCATTCGTGATCGCCTGCACGACGAGCACCTGGGGATCACGCCGGGCAAGCCCAGGCTCGATTGGAACAAACTCGAACAGACACGGCGTAAAGTGCTGGAAACCCGCGGCGAAATGGCGCTCAAGACCGACACCGGCGTCAAGATCAAATACCTCCAGGGTTTCGGGCGCTTCGTCGATGCGCACACCCTGTTCATCGATACTTCGGGCAACAACGACAACGCGCACGCCCGCGCCAGTGTGGGTGACACACCCAAAGGCGAGCAGGTCAGTTTCGGCTGCGCCGTCATCGCCACCGGCGCGCCGCCGTTCGTGCCGCCGATTCCCGGCGCGCGCGAGGGCCTGGGCGAGGGCGGTGGCGTGCTGACCTCCGACACGGTCTGGATGCTGCCGGCGCAACCGAAAAAACTGGTGGTCATCGGCGGTGGCGCCATCGGCCTGGAGATGGCGCAGCTGATGCAGGATTTCGGCGCCCGGGTGACGTTGCTGGAGGCGCGCGAGCGGATCCTCGCCGAGGTCGAAGGCGAGATCGCCAAGCACCTGAGCGCCGTGCTCAACGACGATCCGCGCCTGGAGATCCAAACCTCGGTGCAGATCAGCAAGATCTCCGGCAAGGCCGGCGACGTGCGCGTGGCTTACAAGGACGCCGCGGGCAAGTCGCGCAGCGTCAAGGCCGACTACGTCATCATGGGTACCGGCAAACGGCCGGTGCTGGATGGCCTGGGTCTGGAGCATCTCGGCGTCGAGACCGACGGGCCGGCGATCAAGGTCGACGCCCGTTGCCGTACCAGCGTGGCCCATGTATTCGCCATCGGCGACGTGGTGCCAGGCTATATGCTGGCGCACACCGCGGCCCAGCAGGGCCGCGTGGCGGCTGCCACCATCCTCGGTGAGGACCTGCGCTATGACCAGGACAAGGACTGCGGCGTCATCTTCACCCGCCCCGAGGCCGCCTTCGTCGGTCTGTCGCTGGAACAGGCCAAGGCCAAGGGTATCGACGCGGTCGAGGCCAAGGTGCCGATCAACATCGACGCCAAGGCGATGATCAACGATGAGCAGCACGGCATGATCAAGCTGGTGGCGGACAAGGGCAGCCAGCGCATCATCGGCGTGCACCTGCTGGCCGATCACGCCGATACCCTGATCGGCGAGGCGGTGATGATGGTCTCGGCCGGACTGACGTTGCAGCAGGTGGGCAACGCCATCCACCCGCACCCGACCCAGACCGAGCTGTTCGGCGAACTGGCCCGCCGCCTGGCCTCGCGATTGCGCCGCAGTGCCAAGGTCAAGGCCAGATAAGCCCTTGTTTGAACAACCAGCGAGCACCTGAAGGTCATGTCAAAAGTCAATAAAGTCGTACTGGCGTACTCCGGCGGCCTGGACACCTCCATCATTCTCAAGTGGCTGGAGCAGACCTATGGTTGCGAGGTGGTCACTTTCACCGCCGATATCGGCCAGGGCGAGGAGGTCGAGCCGGCGCGCGCCAAGGCCGAGGCCATGGGCGTGAAGGAGATCCACATCGAGGATCTGCGCGAGGAATTCGCGCGCGAGTACGTGTTTCCGATGTTTCGCGCCAACACGATTTACGAGGGCGAATATCTGCTCGGCACCTCGATCGCCCGACCGTTGATCGCCAAGCGTCTGGTGGAGATCGCCAACGCCACCGGCGCCGATGCCATCGCCCACGGCGCCACCGGCAAGGGTAACGACCAGGTGCGCTTCGAACTCGGCGCCTATGCCCTGAAGCCCGACGTGAAGGTGATCGCCCCCTGGCGCGAATGGGATCTTACCTCGCGGGAAAAATTGATGGCGTATGCCGAGCAGCATGGGATTCCGGTGGATTTCAAAAAAGGCAAAAAATCGCCTTACTCCATGGATGCCAATTCGCTGCACATCTCCTACGAGGGCGGCATTCTCGAGGATCCCTGGGCGGAGCCGGAAGAAGATATGTGGCGCTGGAGCGTGGCGCCGGAACAGGCACCGGACACGCCGAGCTATGTGGAACTGGATTACGCCCGCGGCGACATCGTCGCCATCGACGGGGAGGCGGTAACGCCGGCGCAAGTGATGGAGCGGCTGAACAAACTGGGTGGCGACAACGGTATCGGCCGTGACGATATCGTCGAGAACCGCTATGTCGGCATGAAATCGCGCGGCTGCTATGAGACGCCGGCCGGCACCATCATGCTCAAGGCGCACCGTGCCATCGAATCGCTGACCCTCGATCGCGAAGTCGCCCATCTCAAGGACGAACTGATGCCGCGCTATGCCAGCCTGATCTACAACGGCTACTGGTGGAGCCCCGAGCGACGCCTGTTGCAGACCATGATCGATGCCTCGCAGGAGCACGTCAACGGTACCGTCAGACTCAAACTGTACAAAGGCAATGTCATCGTCGCCGGACGCAAATCCGCCGGCGATTCGCTGTTCGATGAACGCATCGCCACCTTCGAGGACGACGCCGGCGCCTATCATCAGGGCGACGCCGAGGGTTTCATCAAGCTCAATGCGCTGCGCCTGCGCATTGCCGCCAGACGCAGAGACTGAACGCCGGCGCTCCGCCACAAGTCGGGGGCGCCGGTCAGAAGGAGGACACGCCATGCGCATGCTGCATACCATGCTGCGGGTCGGCGACCTGCAACGTTCCATCGATTTCTACACCCAGGTGCTGGGCATGCAACTACTGCGGCAGAAGGATTATCCGGACGGCCGATTCACCCTGGCCTTTGTCGGCTACGGGGCCGAATCCGAACACACCGTGCTGGAGCTGACGCACAACTGGGATACCACCCATTACGATCTGGGTGACGGCTACGGTCATATCGCCTTGGAGGTGGATGACGTCTATCGGGCGGCTGAGGAGATCCGCCAGCGCGGCGGCAAGATCCTGCGCGAGGCCGGCCCGATGAACGCCGGCACCACCATCATCGCCTTCGTCGCCGATCCCGACGGCTACCCCATCGAGCTGATCGGAAAGAAATAGGGTCTCTGCCGAAGCGACCCCGCAGGGGTTGGCCGCGCCATGCGCGGCACCCATCCTGGGGGTCTTCCAGGACCTACGGCTGAATAGACTTACGACTGCGGGGGGATAATTCGGCTTGCCGGTGAAAGTGCGTTAATCTTGCGCCACCGAGACCGACCCTTCAGCGCCATGCAGAATCCGCCCGTGCAAGCCTCGTCCGCGAGCATCGACAAGCCAGCCCTGGTGCGGGCGTTGCGCCAGCTGCTGCCGCCTGAAGCCGTCCTGGAGCGGCGCGAGGATCTGCGGCCCTACGAATGCGATGGCCTGTCGGCTTATCGCGAGCTGCCCCTGGTGACGGTGCTGCCGGAAACCGTCGAGCAGGTGCAGGCGATCATGCGTCTGTGCCATCGGCGGGGGGTGCCGGTGGTGGCCCGTGGGGCCGGCACCGGCCTGTCGGGCGGCGCCTTGCCGCACCGGCAGGGCGTGTTGCTGAGCCTGGCGAAGTTCAGCGCGATTCTCTCCCTCGACCTGGATCGGTGTGTGGCGCGGGTGCAGCCCGGGGTGCGCAATCTGGCCATTTCCGAGGCAGCCGCGGCGCACGGTCTTTATTACGCCCCGGATCCCTCGTCGCAGATCGCCTGCACCATCGGCGGCAACGTGGCGGAGAATTCCGGCGGCGTGCATTGCCTCAAATACGGCCTCACGGTGCACAACATCCAGGCACTGAAGGTGGTTACCATCGAGGGCGAACTGCTGAGCATCGGCGGCGGCGCCCTGGATGCGCCCGGCTACGACCTGCTGGCACTGCTCACCGGCTCTGAAGGCATGCTCGCCGTGATCGTCGAGGTCACGGTGAAACTGCTGCCGGTGCCGGAAAGGGCGCAGGTGCTGCTGGCGGCTTTCGACAGTGTCGCCCGGGCCGCCGAGGCGGTCGGTAACATCATCGCCGCGGGCATCATTCCCGCCGGCCTGGAAATGATGGACCGGCTGGCGATCCAGGCGGCGGAGGATTTCGTCCACGCCGGCTACCCGCGCGATGCCGCCGCGATCCTCCTGTGCGAGGTGGATGGGGGGAACGAAGAAGTCTCCGAGCACGTTTTTCAGGTACGGCGCATACTGAAAGACAGCGGCGCCAGTGAGGTGCGTACCGCGCGTGACGAGCGCGAGCGCCAGGCCTTCTGGAAGGGCCGCAAGGCGGCGTTTCCCGCGGTGGGACGGATCTCGCCCGATTACTACTGTATGGACGGCACCATTCCGCGCCGCCATCTGCCGCAGGTGCTGGAGGAGATTTCCCGCCTGTCGCAACACTACGGGCTGGCGGTGGCCAACGTGTTCCACGCCGGCGACGGCAATCTGCACCCGCTGATCCTCTACGATGCCAACAAGCCCGGCGAGTTGGAACGCACCGAGGCCTTCGGCGGCCGGGTACTGGAGTTGTGCGTGCGCGTTGGCGGCACCATCACCGGTGAGCACGGTGTCGGCGTGGAGAAGATCAACCAGATGTGTACCCAGTTTGCCGCCCCCGAGCTGGCCCAGTTCCACGCCATCAAGGCAGCCTTCGACGCTAAGGGTCTGCTCAATCCCGGCAAGGCGGTACCGAGTCTGCACCGGTGTGCCGAGCTCGGCGCGATGCACGTGCACCGCGGCGAGTTGCCGTTTCCGGACCTGGAACGTTTCTGAGCGCGCATGGCCGATCAGGATCTCAGCAATCGGCTGCGTGAGCAGGTACTGGCCGCGGCCGACGCGCGCCGTCCGCTGTGCATCCGGGCCGGCGGCAGCAAATCCTTCTATGGGCGTACGCCGACGGGCGATCCGTTGGACCTGGGGGGCCACCGTGGCGTGATCAATTACGCGCCGACCGAGCTGACGCTGACGGCACGCGCCGGCACGCCGCTGGCGGAAATCGAGCAGTTGCTGCGCGAGCACGGCCAGATGCTCGCGTTCGAGCCGCCGCACTACGCCGAGGGGGCGACGCTGGGCGGCACCGTCGCCTGCAATTTCTCCGGGCCCAGGCGCCCCTGGGCCGGGGCGGCGCGCGATTTCGTCCTCGGCTGCCGGCTGATCAACGGCAAGGGTGAAATCCTGTCCTTTGGCGGCGAGGTGATGAAGAACGTCGCCGGCTACGATGTTTCGCGGCTGATGTGCGGGGCGCTGGGAACCCTCGGGGTGCTGCTCGAGGTCTCGTTGAAAGTGTTGCCCCTGCCCGAGTCTGAAATCACCCTGGGTCTGCAGATCGGTGAGCAGCAGGCGCTCGGGCAATGGCGCGCGTGGGCGCGCCAGGCGTTACCCATCAGCGCCCTGTGCCACGATGGCAGTCAATGTTATGTACGCCTGAGCGGCCCCCCGCGGGCGGTGAGCGTCGCTGCCGGGCGAATCGGCGGCGAGCGTCTGGCGGACAAGGAGAATCGTTTCTGGTTACGGCTACGCGAACAGCGGCATGCCTTTTTCGATACGCGAAAACCGCTATGGCGGCTGTCGCTGGCGGCGGATGCGCCGGCGTTGCCACTGCGGGGAAAATGGCTCTATGAATGGGGTGGCGCCTTGCGCTGGCTGGTGGCCGAGACCGAGGCTGAAAGTGTGCGCGCCGCCCTCGGCGCCAGCGGCGGGCACGCGACCTTGTTTCGCCACGGCGATCGCGCGCAGGCGGTGTTCCAGCCGCTTCCCGACGGCCTGATGCGGATACACAAAAAGCTCAAGCAGGCGTTCGACCCGGCGGGCATTTTGAATCCGGGGCGCCTGTACCCGGATTTCTGAAACGACCAACGACCTAGGCCAGCGAGCGAACATGCAGACCCGTCTGAGCGAGAGATTCAGCCACACCCCGGAAGGCCGCGAAGCCGACAGTATCCTGCGCGCCTGCGTGCATTGCGGCTTCTGTACCGCCACCTGTCCGACCTATCAGTTGCTGGGCGATGAACTCGATGGACCGCGGGGGCGGATCTATCTGATCAAACAGTTGCTCGAAGGAGAAGCCGTGGGCACCAGCACGCGCCTGCACCTGGACCGGTGTCTCGGCTGCCGTGCCTGTGAGACCACCTGCCCCTCGGGGGTGCGCTACGGTCGGCTGGCCGACATCGGCCGCGGCATCGTCGAACGCCAGGTGCCGCGACGTGGCTTCAGCGCCGTGCAGCGGTATCTGTTGCGCAAGCTCGTCCCCTGGCCGCGTCGCTTCGCTGCGCTGCTGAGGCTGGGCCAGTGGCTGCGACCCTTGTTGCCGCGCGCTCTGCGCGCCAAAGTCCCCACCCGCCAACGCCCCGGGAACCGGCCGTCGCAACCGCAGTCGCGGCGCATGCTGGTGCTGGAGGGATGCGTGCAGAGCGTCGCCACGCCCAGGACCAACGCCGCCGCCGCGCGGGTGCTGGACAAACTGGGGATCGAGCTGGTGGCGGCGCCGGCGGCCGGCTGTTGCGGCGCGCTGAGCCATCATCTCAGCGCCCACGCCGAAGCCTTGGGTTTCATGCGGCGCAATATCGATGCCTGGTGGCCCTATGTCGAGCAAGGTATCGAGGCTATAGTGATCTCCGCCAGTGGTTGTGCGGTGCAGGTAAAGGAATATGGGCAGTTGCTACGGCATGACCCGGTCTATGCCGCCAGGGCAGAGCGGATCAGCTCGCTGGCGAAGGATTTGAGTGAAGTCATGGCGGGCGAGGCACTGCCTCGGCTGGACGGCCGGCGGACGGGTCGCACGGTGGCGTTGCACAGTCCCTGCACCTTGCAGCATGGGCAGCAACTCGACGGCCTGGTGGAGGGGCTGCTGACGCGAGCCGGGTTTCAATTGCAGGCGGTGCGGGATGCCCACTTGTGTTGCGGGTCGGCCGGCACCTATTCGATTCTGCAACCGCGGCTGGCGCGCCAATTGCGCGACAACAAGCTGGCGGCCCTCACGGCGGGTGACCCGGAGCTTATCGTCAGCGCCAACATCGGCTGCCAGTTGCATCTGGCGAGCGGTGCCGGGCAACGGCCGGTCAAACACTGGGTCGAACTGTTCGACGAGGCGCTGCTCGATTAGCCCGGGAGGCTGCGCGCCGCGACGGTGGCGGACACCCGGCTGCGCCCGCCCGGCATCCGGTTGCGCCTCAATCGTTATCGTTCTCAGCGTCGCCGTTCCCACACACCGTCTCGTGCCGGGGGTCCGCGCCCTTGTCAGGCGGGGACGCGGGGCGACGGATATGCAGTACCCAATCGGCGCGATCGGCGGCGGTGAAGGGCGGGCAGGTGGCCGGAGACAGACTGCCGTCGCGCGGATTGAACCAGGTGGCGACGAAAGTGCGCGGTAGATCGTGCACCCGGGTCCGGCCGCCCGACGGCAGGTAGATCACGTATTCCTCGCCGGCCCGCGCCAGCGCCCAACCCCGGCTGACCAAGCGGTCGGCCGGTGCCATGCCGGCAAGGTCGATCTGTCGGGCACGAAGAAACCTGTTCAGAAAACCCAGATAGCGCATCCCCTCGGCCGCGTCGGGCGAGTGCACAATGGCCGTGTCGTAGAGCAGGTAATGGAACAGACTCACATGGGCCCCCGCGGTCAGCGCGGCCCAGGCTTTGTGGCGGCGGTAATCGGCCGGGGGGGTTTCCACGCAGCAGTCGTTGTCCGAGATCAGTGGCTGATCGTCGCTGAACCTCTCGACCAACTCAGCGTGCACGCGGGCGGGTGGATCCAGCCAGTGCCCCGGGGTATCTTCGTGGCGGGGGATGTCTCGGGGCACGACGAGATGGGGCTTCAGTCCCAGGGATTTTTCATAACGGGTGATGAAGTCGGCCAGCTGTGCCAGCCAGGCGTCGGTGCGACCGTCGGGCAGGCTCTTGGGCTCGTTGGCGACCTCCCAGACGATGTTGGGCAGGCCGCCCAGGGTTTCTATGGCCTTGGCGATGAGCGCTTTCTGGTATTCGAACACCGGATCGGCCGGGTCGAGCCACTCGCCGTGAGTGTTGACGTCGACGCCGTTGATGTTGTTTCTCCCCTGATAGAAATCGTACTTCAGCCCCCACTCGCGGGTGGGGTCGCCGGTCTTTTCGATCACCCACCTGCTGTTGTGCCAGAAATCCAGCAACGGGATCTGGACCACGATATTCTTCTTGTTGGCATAGCTCACAACGTCGAACCAATAATCGAAATGGGCCTGGTTGAATTGTGAAAGATCGTATTTGGGTCTGCCGTCGGCGGCCGTGCCCGGGCCGGTGCGTTGATAGGGGACGATGGCGTTTCCATACTGCTGGCCCATGGTGAAGGCGTTGCGCAAATAATTGATTTCGTGCCGGGCGAGCGTGTCGAGCAGGGTCTTGTAGTAGGTGGCGTAGTCGTTCTGATCGGTGGTCAGCGCGCCGAGCGCGGGATAATAGCCCACCGGATACCAGGTCTGACCATCGCGTTGCAGGCGGTGGGGGTCCTCGGGATGGATGCTGGGGATGCCCTGCGAGGCCAGAATGCGCGCCGCGCTGGCGGCGAGCAGCAGTGCGATCAGCCATCGGGATTTTGCGATCAAGTCTGAGCTGTCCTCTGTTCAAGGTGTCCGCGCGGTCGCGGCCGGCGCCAGGTCACTGCAAAATTAACCAAGGGCCCGATGGTAAACTGTACCGCCGCCCTCGGACCATAGCGCGGCCGTCGAGCAAAAACATCGCGGGGCTGGAACCCTTTGTAGGTCCTGATGTATTCACGCCGGCGTAGGCCCTGGCCGGCAGCAAAATCAGCATTGCTGGACATCCTCGTGGCGGCTGTTTATTCTTCCGTCCAAGCCCCGGACGGCGGGCAGTTGCGGCTTTCCCCGTGGCGCCAAGGACGCCGGGATGGCTCAGCCCGAAGCTGTCGCCAACCGCCGATACATTCGATTTAGATTCCTGACCCGACGCAGATTTGTCCAACCTGATTCAATACCGCCGGGATATCGACGGCTTGCGGGCCCTGGCGGTCGTCCCCGTCATCCTTTTCCATGCCGGCTACGACTGGATCGCCGGTGGCTTCGTCGGTGTCGACGTGTTTTTCGTCATTTCCGGTTATCTGATCAGCTCCATCCTGATCAGGGAGATGGACGCCGGCGGCTTCACCTTCGCCCGCTTCTACGAGCGGCGGGTACGGCGCATCGTTCCGGCCTTGCTCAGCGTGCTGGTCGCCACCTTGGTGGCGGGATATTTCGTTTTGTTGCCCGAGGAATATGTCGGCTTGGGCAAGGCCGCGGCCGCGGCGCTCGGCTTTGTCCCCAACATCTATTATTGGAGCACTTCCAGCACCTATTTCGGCATCGACGTGGCGGTATTGCCGTTGCTGCATACCTGGTCTCTGGGTATCGAAGAGCAATTCTACATTTTCTTTCCGCTGTTGCTGCTGGCTTTGCGGCGGCTGAAAACCGGCTGGTTGCTGCCGGGTGCCTTCATCGCGCTGTTCGCGCTGTCGCTTTGGGCCAATCTGCGACTGACGGGCGAGGAGCCGCGGTTGAGTTTCTACCTGTTGCCGACACGGGCCTGGGAGTTGCTCGCCGGCGTGCTGCTCAGCCTGGGGATAGTCAAACCGGTACGTGAGCGCCGGCTGGCCAATCTGCTGGCATTGGCCGGTCTGGGGCTGATCGTCCTGCCGATGCTGTTGCTGGATGAAAAGTCGGAATTTCCCGGTGTCAATGCGCTCTATCCCGCGCTCGGTGCCGCCGTCCTCATCTACAGCAACGCGCAGGCAAGGACCTGGGTGGGCACGCTGCTGGAAACAAAAGTCCTGGTCTATATCGGGACGATTTCCTATTCGCTGTATCTGTGGCACTGGCCGGTTGCGGTCTATACCCAGATGCTGTGGGATTCGCCGTACAACAAACCTTTCATCGTCGCGCTGTCGCTGGTGCTCGCGGCCTTTTCCTACCGTTTCATCGAGAGCCGCTACCGCCGCCGCGTCAGCGTTCCCGGTCGGCGGTCCGCCAGGCTCGCGGAGCTGGGCGCGGGCGCGGGTGTGGTGGCGGTCATGGTCCTGGCGCTGGGAGTCTTTCAGGGTCTGCCGGCGCGGCTGCCGCAACGGGTACAGGCGGTCATCGAAAACCCAGCCAATGCGACCGCGCACGACAACTGCGTGGCGTTCAGCAAACAGGAAGGCGACCGCGAAACCTGGCGTTGTCAGCTCGGTGCCAAGGGCCAGGCGCCGCGCTTTGTGGTGTGGGGCGATTCCCATGCCGGGGCGCTCGCGCACGCCTTCGACCTGGCGGCGAAGGAGCTGGATATCGCGGGCGAGAACATCTGGAGCGGCGGTTGTCGGCCGGTACTCGGGGTCTTTCGCCAGGGCAAACGACGTTGTCTCGAGTTCAATCGCCAGGTAGCGCAGTATATCGCCGCGCACCCCACCATCCGGCAGGTTTATCTGGTCGGTTATTGGCGCGTGCCGGTGAGCGGCGAAGGCTACGACAACAGCAATTTCATGATTCTGGACGCCCAGAGCGGTGCCGAATCCCGGCGTGAAAACGAACGCGTGTTCCTGCGCGGCTTGCAGCGCACCCTACAGGCGATGCAGGGCCGCGAAGTCTTCCTGGTGCAGGACGTGCCGGAAATCGGCTCGCGATTCGGCAAGTCGGTATCGAGCCTGCTGGCCCGGCAGATCTGGACGGGCGCGGAAATACCCGCCGGACATTATTTCGACGACAGTACCGATCGGTTCGAGGCAAGGTTTCGCGACTTGTTGACCCAGCTGCCCGCGCCGCCGGTCTACATCCGCATCCGGCCACAGTTGTGTCCGCAGAAGAAATGTCCGTTGGCCTCCGGCGACAGATTCATCTACAGCGACGGCGACCATCTGTCGCGCTACGGCGCTTCCCTGTTGGAGCCGGTATTTCTCCCCTACCTTGCCCAGGGCCTGGCGGCCAACGACCGCGGCGCGCTCGGACGGCGCTAGTCGCCGACGCTTTTGGGCGCCGCCGGTATCCGTTGGATCCTGGCGCCGAGCGGGATCAGTTTCTCCTCGATTCTTTCGTAACCGCGATCCAGATGGTAGATGCGATCGATGATCGTCTCGCCACTGGCCGCCAGGCCGGCGATGACCAGACAGGCCGAGGCCCGCAGATCGGTGGCCATGACCGGCGCGCCGTGCAATCGCTCGACGCCGCGCACGATGGCCGTGTTGCCCTGCAGTTCGATATCCGCGCCCATGCGATGCAGTTCCTGCACGTGCATGAAGCGATTCTCGAAGATGGTCTCCTTGACCGTGGCGGTCCCCTCGGCGATGGCATTGAGCGCCACGAACTGCGCCTGCATGTCGGTGGGGAAGGCCGGATGCGGCGCGGTCGTCAGACCCACCGCGCGCGCGCGACGCTCGTTCATGTCCAGTTCGATCCAGTCAGGGCCGCTGCTGATGCTGGCCCCGGCATCGTGGAGTTTCTGCAAGACCGCATCAAGGCATTGCGGGGCGGTATGGCACACGCGTACCTTGCCGCCGGTGGCGGCGGCGGCGACCAGAAAGGTGCCGGTTTCGATACGGTCGGGGATGATGCGGTGTTCGCAGCCGTGTAGCTGCGCGACGCCCTCGATGGTGATGGTGTCGCTGCCGGCGCCGCTGACGCGCGCGCCCATGGCGTTCAGACACTGCGCGAGATCGCTGATCTCCGGTTCGCGCGCGGCGTTCTCCAACACGCTGGTGCCGGCGGCCAGCGCCGCGGCCATCATAAGATTTTCCGTGCCGGTGACCGATACCACGTCGAAGACGAAGCGCGCGCCGCGCAGGCGGTTGGCGCGCGCCTTGATGTAACCTTCGTCGATGTCGATCTCGGCGCCCATGGCTTTGAGGCCGTCGATATGCAGGTTGACCGGTCGCGAGCCGATGGCGCAACCCCCGGGGAGCGAAACCTCCGCCTCGCCAAAGCGCGTCAGCAGCGGGCCGAGGAACAGAATCGACGCGCGCATCGTCTTGACCAGCTCGTAGGGCGCGCGCAGATCGTGAATATGACTGTTGTCGACCACCAGCGACATCGAGTCGCTCAGCTCGAAGTTCGAGCCGAAGCGTCCCATCAGTTCCAACGTGGTGGTGATATCGCGCAGGTGTGGTACGTTGCGCAGTGTCACCGGGTCCTCGCTCAGCACTGTGGCGGCGAGTATGGGCAGCGCGGCGTTTTTCGCGCCCGAGATCGTCACCTCGCCGTGCAACGGGCCATTGCCGATGAGTTTGAGTTTGTCCATGGCTGTCCTGTCGTGTACTGCCGGGGTAGAGGCGAGGAAGAACGGTTACGCCAGTCGCGGGCGGCCAGAATTCACCGGCCGCCGGAATTACTTCGCCGCCTGCGTGTCGGCGGTCCCCAGACTGGCGAAGGCTTCCAGGATCCGGTCGATCTGCTCCGGGGTATGCGCGGCACTCACGCTGCAGCGCAACAGACTGTCGCTGGTCGGCGAAGCCGGCGGCATCACCAGGTTGACGTAAGCCCCGCGCCGCAACAGTCGACTCCAGCAGGCGATGGCCCAGTCGCGGTCCTCGATGGTCACCGCCACTACCGGACTGACCTGTGGGCTGAGCTTGAAGCCCAGCGATTTGAGTCCGTCGTACAGGCGTTGGGCGTTCTCCCACAGACGTTCTCGCAGCTGCGGTCGCTCCTGCATCAGGCGCAGCGCCACGCGCGTCGAGGCGATCACCGAGGGCGAGGGCGAGGCGGTAAAGATATAAGAGCGGATGGCAAAGCGGATGGCCTGCAACTCAGCGTGGTCGCTGACGCAGTAGCCGCCGATGGCACCGAGACTCTTGCTGAAGGTGCCGACGGTGAAATCGACCGCGTCCTCGACGCCGGCGGCCTCGGCCACGCCGCGGCCGTGCTCTCCCAGCATGCCGAGCGAATGGGCCTCGTCGACCAGCAGCAGTCCGCCGTGGCGATTTTTGACCTCGACGATGTCGGCCAACGGCGCCTGATCCCCAAGCATGGAATAGATGCCCTCCACGACGATCAGTGTGTTGGCGCTGCGCTTACCCAGTCGCCGCAGGCGTTTTTCCAGATCGGCGGCGTCATTGTGGCGGAAGCGCACGATTTCCGCGCCGCTGAGTCTGACCCCGTCGTAGAGGCTGGCGTGACTGTCGGCGTCGAGCACGATCACGTCGCCCGGCCCGGCCAGGGTCGAGGCCAGGCCCATGGTGGCCGCATAACCGGTGGAGAACACGATGCAGTGCTGTTTGGCGAAAAACGCCGCCAACTCCTCTTCCAGCGCGATGTGCCCGGCAAAGGTGCCGTTGGCCATGCGCGACCCGGTGGTGCCAGTGCCCTGTTCGGCCAGCGCCTGTTGCGCCGCCTGGACACACTCGGGTTCGAAGGTCAGTCCCAGGTAATTGTTGGTACCGGCCAGGATCACCCGCTGACCCTCGACGATCGCCTCGGTCGGCGAAAGAATCTTCTCGGTGACCGCGCCAAAGGGCATGACGCCGGCGCGCTCGAGTTCGGCGCGCACGTCGATGAGGGGTTGGAACTTGTCGAACAGGCTCATCGGCTCAGTGCTCCAGCCGCTCGAGCTGCGTGGCGAGGTCGTGGACCGTGCGGATATCGGGCAGAATGTTGAGCGGGATGGAAATGTCGAAGTGATCCTCGAGCTGCTCGATCAGTTCCATGACCTGCAACGAGGTCAGGCCCAGCTGGGTGACCAGTTCGCTGTCTTTGTTGAGCATCACCCCCGGTTTGGTGAAGGGCTTGAGGATCTTGAAGATGCGTTCGAGGAATTCGTCGTAGTCAGGCATGGAAAACCGATCGTGTTAGCTTGTGCGCGGCTTGCGCCCGTGGGCCGGAGCCGCTAGATTCCAGACACCGGATTGTACTTGGACTTGGGGTGGGGCGCCATGGGCGGTGTGCCGCGCCAGAGATGCCTATGAGCCAGCCTGCCAACGGCGCAAACGACATTGCGCCTGCCCCCGCTTCCACACCCCGGGTATGGTTGGTCACGGGCTATCGCGCCGGCGAGAGCCATCAGATTCTGGCCTTGGCCGAAGCCCTGGGCTGGCCCTACGAGCACAAGCGTCTCAGTTATCGCCGTGGCGGCGTCGGCCTCGGGTTGTTGCGCCGCGTCGATCTGCGGGGAATCGATATTGCCGCCTCCAGCCCGCTGCAGCCGCCGTGGCCGGACCTGGTGATATCCGCCGGCATGCGCAACGAACCGGTGGTGCGCTGGATCCGGGCGCAGTCGGGCGGGCGCACGCGCCTGGTGCATATCGGTCGCAGCTGGGCGCCGCCGCGTCACTTCGACCTGCTGATCACCACGCCCCAGTACCGGGTGCCCCCGCATCCCAACATTTTGCACAACACCACCACGCTGACGCGTATCACCGCCTCTCGCCTGGAACGCGAGGCGGACCGCTGGCGGCAACATTATGCGCGCTTGCCGGGGCCGTATCTGGCGGTCGTGCTCGGCGGCCACAGCGGGCCCTACACCTTGGGTCGGCGCAGCGCGCGGCGCGCGGCGCGACGCATCAACGCGCTGGCCGCCGAGATGGGCGCGTCGGTCCTGCTGACCAGCAGCGCGCGCACACCGGCGGGCGCCTTGCAGACGTTGGAGCGACATCTAGAAGTTCCGTTCGACCTTTATCGCTGGCGCGCCGGCGACGCGCAAAACCCCTATTTCGGTATTCTGGCGCTGAGCGAGGCGCTGGTGGTCAGCGCCGACAGCGTCTCCATGTTGAGCGAGGCCTGCGCCACCGGAAAGCCGGTGTACATGCTGGATCTGGACAGTTGGGGTTTCGCCATGCGCCCCGAAACCACGGGTCTGGGGGATTGGCGCTTCGCGGCGTTGGCCTATAGCGCGATCATGCGTCTCGGTCCGGCGCGCTTGAGTCGCGATCTGCGCCTGGTGCATCAGGCCCTGCTGGCGCAGGGGCGGGCGGTGTGGCTGGGTGAGCGCTTCGAACGCCCGCCGCCGCCCGGCGACGAAACCGCTGCGGTGGTGCAGAAGTTGCAGCGGCTTATGCGGCGCTAAGCGCCCAGCGGGTTTTCCAGCAACGCTTCAATCGCGCGCCATGGCCTGCACGCGGCCGTCTTCCAGGCGATAGACGACATCGGCTGCATCGACCAGGGCGCTCTGGTGCGAAATCGCCAGAATGGTGAGCCGGCCGCGCAGGTGCCGCATGGTCTCGCCGATGGCCGCTTCGCTCGCCGGATCGAGCGCGCTGGTGGCCTCGTCGAGGATCAGCAATGCCGGCTTGTGCACCAGGGCGCGCGCGATGACGATGCGCTGGCGTTGACCCCCGGAGAGCATGGCGCCGCGCTCGCCCACGTCGGTATGGATACCCTGAGCCATGCGCGCGACAAAGTCCCAGGCATCGGCCGACTTGAGCGCCTCGATGGCGTCGCGCTCCGACAGTTCGGGATCGCCGAGGGTGATGTTCTCCAGCACCGAGGCGTGGAGCAACAAAGTCTCCTGCGGGACATAACCGATCATGCGGCGCCAGGCTTTGACATCGAGCTCGGCCAGCGAGGTGCCGTCGAGGCACACCTGCCCCGAGCGCGGTCGCAGCAGACCGGTCACCAGATCGATGACGGTGGTCTTGCCGGAACCGGAAGCGCCCACCAGGGTGGTGATTTTGCCCGCCGGGATGCAGAGGTCGACCGCGCGCAATACCGGGCGTTGGGCGACGTATTCGAAACTGACCTGATCGAGACGGATCTCCCGCTCCAGGCTGGGCTGCGCGCCGGTTCCCAAGTGCTCCTCGGCGGCCTGCGCCTCCTGGATGGCGGCCTTGATGGACCAGAAGGCGCTCTCGCCGAGCACCATCTTCTGATACTGTTTCTGCACCTTGCCGACCTGGCTGAGCATTTTGCCCAGCACGAAGACCAGGACCATCACCGGTGCCAGCGGCATGTCGAATTTCACCAGCGCCACGAACATGCCCAGGGCGATGACAATGGCGAACATCTCCTCCTGTGCCGAGTTCAAGGCCGCGGCGCTGAAGACCTGCTTGCGCAGGGCGCGATTGAGCCGGGTGGTGGTCTCGCCGAGGACGGTATCGGCGAGGTGTTCGCGCGCCATGGCCTTGAGCGGTTTGACCGATTGCAGGGTGTCGGTGAGACGCGACAGCAACATGGTCAGCAACTTGGTTTGCCGCTTACCGGCTTTACGCGCCATGCGCACCAGGAAATGCGAGATGGCGACCACCAGCGCGCCCGCGCCGATGCTCACCAGAGTGGCCTTCCAGGAGACCGCGAGCGCCACGGCGCCGTAGATGATCGCCTGGATCAGCAGGGTGATGACGGTGGCCCCGTTGATGAAGGAGTCCGAGGAGCGTTGTGCCTCGGTGGCCAGACTGTTGCTCAGGCGGCCTACCGGTTGATGGACGAAGAACTCCCATTTGCTGCGCAGCACCGCCCGGATCATCTCCAGGCGCAGGTCGGTGGCCACGCGCGCGGCGGTGTAGCCGACCTGCCGCTGCGCCAGCAGCAACAGCAGGCTCTTGACGGTCGCCCCGGCGACGATGACCACCAGCAGCACGCCGATGCTCGGCGTGATGCCCATCTGATGCAAGGTTTCGGTCACGATGCGTTCGAACTCGTTCTGCGAATCGGCGGCGCCGTCCCCGGCGTGGCTGCTGTCGCTGCGGATGGCGATGTTCATCAGTGGCAGCAGCGCCGAGAGGCCGACACCTTCGGCGACGCCCGCCAACAGCAGGGCGACGAGCATGATGACGGTCTGCCCGGGATAGGCCCGGAAGAAACTCAGCATTAATTGCATTTAGGGTCCGCCAGATGCAGGAGTGGCCAGTGATTGTCAGTGACGAATTATGCCTGTCGCCGCCATGGGCGCCAAATTCAACGCATGCGCGTGATCAGCCCCGCGGTGGTCAGCAGCACCAGCACAACGGGCGCGAAGGCCGCGATGGAGGGCGGCAGCTGGATGACCGCCGCCCCCGTCTGCACCAGTTGCGCGAACAGATAGAAAATGATGCCGACCGCCGCGCCCATGGCGAGATTGCGTCCGAAGGCATTGCTGCGCATGGTGCCGACGCTGGCACCGATCGGGACCGCCAGCAGCACCATGGCGCCCGTGGTCAGCGGCAGGGCGACGCGCTGCCAGAACAACTGCTCCACCCGGGCCGAGAACTGGTGGGTGGTTTTCAGATAGCCGGAGTACTCGTACAGATCGCTGGGGGTCATGCCGGCCGCCGAGAGCGGCAAGGCGGGCAGCTCCTCGCGCGACCAGAACGGGCCCATCTCCAGATGCCGTTTGCGTTCGGTCTCCAGGGTGCCCTGATGCATGGTCTTCTGCACCACGTCCAACAGGTCCCAGCGGCGGCCACCGGAAACCTGGGCACGATCGGCATGGATGAAATTCACCAGGCGCCCCTCGGTATCGAACTCGTACAGGAAAATCTCCCGCGGCACCTGGCTGTTGCGAAGCGCGCGCACATTGAAGAAACGACGTTCGCTGTTGGACCACAGGCCTTTACCGGTGAGCAGGTTGGGTTGCCCGCTGCGAATCAGGGTCTTCTGGATCTCGGCCTTTTGGTAAAGGGGGGCGGCGAGGTATTCGCTGGCGCCGTACAACATCAGCACCAGTACCGCCGCCGGCAAGGCCACGGCGCGGAAAAAACGCAGCAGGGAAACGCCGGCGGCGCGCAGCGCGATAATCTCGCTGTGTTTGTTCAGCCCCGCGAGGGCGAGAATCGAACCCATCAGAATGATCACCGGCGCCAGGTCCAGGGAGCGTTGCGGCAAGGTGTAGAGTATAAAGCGCAGCGCGTCCACGACCGTGTAGCTTGCGGTCACGCGCTCGACCTCGTCGACGAAGGCCAGCAGGCCGAAGATCGACGACATGATCAGCCACACCAGCAGCCATCCGAGCAACAGCTTGCGGCCGATGTAGCGGTCCAGGGTCGCCAGCATCTCAGCGCCTCCGCCAGCGCCATCGGGGGGCGAGCAACAGCGCGGCGAACAACAGCAGCGGCAGCGCGTATACCCACCAGATACCGGGAACGGGCGCAATGGCGCCGTCGGCCACCCAGTTGCGCGCCACGCTGGTGAGAATGAACAGCCCGATATAGACGCCGATGGCGAGGATGAAACTGCTGTGGCGGCTCTGGCGTGGCGCGCTGCGGCTGAGCGGGACGGCCAACAGCGCCAGCGCCAGGGTGGCCAGCGGGGTGGACAGTCGCCACTGGTATTCGGCGATATCCTTGGTGGCTGTCGAGTGCGACAGATTCTCCGTCGATTCGGCCTTGCGCCGATAGCTGTTGTCCTGTTCGATACCCGGAATGGGGATGATCAGGCGCTTGAACTTCAAGATGGTATCCCGCGTCCCGTCGGTATCCAGCAGATAACTGTAGCCGTTGTGGAATTCAAAAGTGCGCTCGGCACCCGCCGGTGCCGGCGGCATGACCGCTTCGTGCGCGTAGATGACCTGGACCTTGTCAGCCGAGCCCGCGTCGGTTTGCAGAAATATTTCCCGCAGAATGCCCTTTTGCTTGTCCACGCTATGGGCAAACAGCACATACTTCGCATCCTGCATTTCAAGAAAATGGCCGGGTTCGATTTTGCGGATGTCGAATTCGGTGCGCGCGTCGGCCTCGATCTGATAGCTCTGGCGATACGCCCAGGGTCGGGCGAACAGGGAAATGGCGCCCACCAGCAAGGCGATGAGCACGGTCAACAGCAACACGCTGCGGATCACCCGCCCCTCGCTGAAGCCCGCGACGTTCATGGCGGTCATCTCCGAGTCGCGATACATGCGGCTGAGGGCGGCGATGATCGACAGATACAGCGCGGTGGGCAGGAGCACTTCCATGGCGATCAGGCTGTTCAAGCCGATCAGGCGGGCGACGATCGACAGCGGGATTTCGCCCTGGGCGGCTTCCGAGAGCTTGATCGCCAGGCTGTAGCCGGTGAACACAACGACCAGCAGCGTGATGCCCAGAATCATCGGTTTGATGATTTCTGCGGTGATGTGTCGACTGAGTACCACGATGATGTTGTTGCGCAGCCCGCCGGCGTCGGAAAAGACGGCGCTCATTGTAACCAAATTCTCCGGTGCCTGCCGCTCGCTGCAGCGGCGCGCGGATTCCGCTACACTGCCGGCTTTGCCGTCGATGACGACCGACCGTGACAGCCCGAAGCCCGCTCGCCCGAGAACCCTTTCCCCGTGTCTGGGTGCTGCTCGGCCACAAGGCCGGCGACAACACCCAGGTCAACGCGCTGGCCGACGCGCTGGGCTGGCCGGTGGAGCGCAAACGCCTTTTCTACCGACCCTGGGAATTGTGGACCAACCGCCTGGCCGGAACCAGCCTGGCGGGCATCGACCGCGCCGCCTCCAGTCCTTTGGGACCGCCCTGGCCGGAGCTGGTGATCACCGCCGGGCGGCGCAACGAGCCGGTGGCCCGCTGGGTGCGGCGCCAGTCGCCCACCACCCGGCTGGTGGCGATCGGACGGCCCTGGGCGCCGCTGGAGGCCTTCGATCTGATCGTCACGACCCCCCAGTACTTCCTGCCCCAGCGTCCCAATATCCTGCATAACCGGTTGCCGCTGCATGCCCTGAGTGCCGAGCGTCTGGCCGCCGCGGCCAGCCGGTGGGAGCCGCGGCTGCGGCACCTGCCCCGCCCCTGGACGGCGTTGTTGGTCGGTGGCGACAGCGGGCCCTATGTGTTCAACGCGCCCAAGGCGGCCACGCTGGGCCGTCAGGCCAATGCGATGACCGCGGCGAGGGGCGGATCGTTATTGATCAGCGGCAGCGCGCGGACGCCGAATGCGGCCATGGACGCCTTGCTGCAGGAGATCAGCGTGCCGGTGTTTCACTATCGCTGGCAGACGTCGGCGGCCGGCGACAACCCCTATGTGGCGTTTCTGGCGCTGGCCGACCGGTTGGTGGTGACCGGGGAGAGCATGTCGATGCTGGCCGAGGCCAGCGCCACGGGCAAGCCGCTGCACATCTTCGATCCCGGCGACGCCGGCCGGTGGTGGCGTCATCGCCACAGCTATCGCTACAAGCCCCTGAGCCACCATCTGGCGATGCGCCTGGCACCGCGACGCATGCGGCGCGATGTGGGCAACATCCAGCGCGCGTTGGTGGCCGCGGGCCGGGCGGTCTGGCTGGGGCAGCCGGAATCCGACGCCCGCCGGATACACGTCGGCGACGATCTGCAGGCGGCGGTGGCGCGGGTGCGCGGGTTGTTCGACGCCGCCTAGGCGGCGGAAAGGTTCAGTGGCGGTTGGCCGGGTGGCGCCAGCGGAGGCGTTCTGGCGAGAATCTCAAAGGCGTCGTGGCGTACGTGGTTGCGCTGCATCTCCTCGCGCACCATCTGCTCGCTGACAATGCCCTGTTCCAGGCATTCCTTCAGCAGGCCGAAGAACAGATCGGTCTGATTCTGATCCGGGTGTTCCTTGTAGTTGCCGAGCAGGGCGTATTCGCCGAACAACTTGCGCCGCGCGCGCATCACCCAGGCCAGCGGCGGGAACAAGCGGAATCTCTCGGCGGGGCGCCAGTCGATCGGCAGGCCGGCTTTCCAGGGCTGGGTGCGACGACGGGTCACATGCAACATCTTCGTCTCAGCGGTCAGGCGGTCGAAGTCGTTCCACTCGTTTTCGAAGAAGCCGATGCTGTCGCGGTCCTCGTTCTTGAGACAAATCCAGGGCATATAGTCCTGTTTGAACTCGAACATGGCGTTGAAGGTGGGCTCGACCTGCCAGTGGGTCAACTTGGCGCAATCGAGCAGCATGACGCTGCTGGCCATGCAACGATCCACCAGCCCCTTCGGGCCCGAACGCATGCGGCACATGATGGCCTTGCCCTGCATGTCACGCGTGAGCAGATCCCAGATATCGGCCACGGCGAAGATGTCCGGATCGATCACCACCGCCCGGCCTGCGTAATTCATCAACTGTGGCGGCAGGAAGCGCGTGGGGGTGAACGATTGCAGGTCGTCGTTCAGCCAGGTGCGCTTGACACCGTCACGCAGGTACAACTGCCCCTCGCGCGCGGCGAAAAACGGATAGTCGCGGATGTCCATGATGCGGATGTCGAAGCGCTCGGCGTGCACCGAATTGCGTTTCAGCGCGTAGGCGGCAACCTTGGCCCCAAGTATCTGTTTGTGGTTGGTCTGGATAAAAACGCAGTACTGCATCAGGAACACCAAAATCCGGGCGGCAACAGGACAATCATAGTCAATAATGCCCTTGCCCTCAATGGTGTATAATTCCGCATCCCGGCGTTCTTCCTGCCGTTGACGGGGCCTTCGATCCATTACCAGGTTCGGTTTATGCTGTTGACCAGATCCGACTACGCGCAGCCCCTTGGGCTGGCCGGCCTCTACCTGTTTGCCTTCAGCGGCGCGCTCAACCAGGGCGGGGTCTACGCTGGGATGGCCTTGATGTTGCTCGGAGCGCTCCTGCGTTGGGACGACGTCTGGACGGACGTGCGGCGCCAGCCCGCCCTGGTGCTCTCGCTGGGGCTGACGCTTTACATCCTGGCCCAGGGCGTCATGACCTATCTGAACGTCGACACGCCCGGCGGCAAGCTTGCGCGCCACGTCTGGGATCTGGTCGCAATCGCCGGTCTGTTTTCGTTGCTGATCGCCTGGTGGCTGGCGGGGGACCCGGCCCGCATCGCCCGGGTGCTGCAACTGGCCCTGCTGGGGGTTTTTCTCGGGGTCATCAAAGGCGTGGACTGGACGCATTTCTCTGCTTATATCACCCAGCGCCCCCTGTTCGGCATGGGCAACGGCGCGGGGTTGTACGCGTTGATCGTGATCACGGGCTTGCTGACGCTGCGTTCGACGAGGTTGTTTGAAGACAGCTGGTTTCGTCGCCGGTTGCCGGCGTTGACGCGCAAACTGATCGTGTTGCTGTTGCTGTTGTTCTTTGCCGCGGTGGTGTTGCTAAGCCAGACGCGCGCGGTCTGGCTGGCCGCCCTGCTGGTGACGCCGGTGGTGGTGGGGCTGCTGCTGCGCTCTGCCGCCAAGGAACCGCCCAGGAGAGGGATCGCCGGCTTCGAGGCTTCGATGCTGGGGCTCATCGTCCTCGGCCTCATCCTCGGCTTTGGCACCATCGAAAAACGCCTGGACGCCGATCAGAGTGCGTTGAGTCAGATTTTATCTGGCGAATCAGCGCTTTTGCCCGCCTCCAGCGTCGGGCAGCGCATCTATCTGTGGCGTGACGCGATGCAGCGCATCGAGGCCAAGCCGTTGCTGGGATGGGGCGCGGGCAGCGCTCCGGCGCTCATCCGGGCCGCCGAGATTCCCGGCGGGCTACGCCACTATCATAATCTTTATCTCCAGTTGGCCGTGGAGCTTGGCGTGGTCGGGCTGGGGGCGTTCCTGCTGTGGTTCGGGTTGCTCGCGCGCACCGCGCTGGCCGATTGCGCCGGCGAACCGTTGGGTCCTGGTTACCGCCGTTTCTTATTGGCGGCCCTGGCGATTTTTCTGGTGGTCTCTTTTTTCCAGATACGCCACGACGACGAGCGCGGGCAGTCCCTGTTGCTCCTCCTGGGGGCGCTGGCCCTGACCTGCCGCCTGCGGTTTGCGACGCGCAAAGCGCGGAAGGACTAGTACGCGGGGTTGGCGGCTATGGATGTTTCGGGCGTCAATCCGGGGGAGAGCGGTAGTTGAATTGCGGGTCGAGCCGTTCCTCGACCAGGCGGTCGATGGTCTCGATCTGCCGCTCATCGAAGTAATCCCGATAGCCGCCCACTTTCGCTCGCCTTGCCTTGAACGAATCCGGATTGTTGACGTCCGCCGCCGCCAGGCGACTGTCGCTGTTCTCGCCGTTCATTTCGCGTTGTTTCATTTTCTCGAACTCGGTGTAGGCGACCACTTCACCGACCTCCTCGGCGGCCGGCTTCTCGCCGAGCGTGCCTAGCAGCCGCTCCAGATACGTTGCCGTGTCCGCGCGCAGGTCTTCGTAGCGATACAAGGCCAGATGAGGGATCCGCGCTGCCTGTTGCTGCCATCGGTTCATGAACGCGATGATGGCGGGCAGGCCGGAATCCGGGTGCAGGACGAACTCATACATCGAAATGTCCGCGCCGTCGGGCGGCATGTTGTCCAGCATCTTGTTGTGGGGTTTGACCCTGTGCAGCCAGTGGAAATACAGGGAAACGGCCACGTCGCGCGGGTCCCTGACCAGCAAAATCACCGGCTTGTCGTGAAACAAGGCGGGTTCAGGACCTTCGAGCCCGGTGTAGTGACGCAGATACCGGTCGTGGGTGAACAGGATCACCGGCACTTGCGCGCGCAGCCGGTGGAAATTGTCGTAGTTCAACAGGCGGTTTTCGGGCAGGCCATAGCGGCGCTGATAGAAACGCGACAGCATCACGCGCAGCCAGGTACGGCCGCACTTTTCGTAGGAGACCACCACCGCGTCGGCTTTGCCGAGTCGATAGCATTCCTCGCGGCCACGCAGCCAGCGCTCGATGCCGATCTTCGACTCCTTGGGCAAGGGGGTGAAGTGCAGCGCTTTTTTGCGGATAAATTTTGGCAGGGCTACTGGCAGCACAGGGTCATCACCAAGTTTCGAGTTGTTTTCCCGTCGGGTGGTTCTTCCCTCGTCCCGCCATCCGTCCGCAGGGGGTCGAACTCCGGAAGGCGGATTATACAGAATCGCCAGGGCCGTCGGCATTGATCTGGGTCTATTTGAGTTCGCGCGCACGCCGGTGGCATCCCGTCCCCCGGGGCTTGCGCTGGATTCTCGATGAACAGGTGGGGTATGCTTGGCGGGGTTAGCGCGTGACACTGAAAGCGGCGATCGGGGTTCGGTAGCCCACGCCCGTAGCCCAATCCAAGCTTCCCTGGCTGACCCACGTCCCGCCCGCGACGCGATAAGAGGATCGCATGTACAATCGAAGCAATCCCAGTCCCGATTTTCTCGACATGGTGCAGATGTACGAAACCCTGCACGTGGAAGGCGAGCACTCCGCGGGCAAGTCGGGCGAAGAGACCTTTCCCGGCAAAATGCTGATCAAGCATGCTCCCGGCATCAAGGACATGATCGATCGCATCGGCGCCGATTCCATTCTCGATTATGGCGCCGGGAAGGGGCAGGGCTATCTGCAGAAGAATCTCCAGCTCACGCGGGAGCTCAAGGTCGAGAGCATTCAGGGATACTGGGGGGTGCGCGAGATCCGTTGTTATGACCCGGGTTACGCGCCGTTCAGCGAGCTGCCAAGTGGTCAGTTCGACGGCGTGATCTGTACCGATGTACTCGAGCACATCACCGAGCCGGACGTTCCCTGGGTGATAGAGGAGATGTTTGCTTACGCGCGCCGGTTCGTCTATGCCAACGTGGCCTGTTTCCCCGCCGTCAAGCTGCTCCCCAACGGGCAAAATGCGCATTGCACCCTGCATCCGCCGGAATGGTGGGCTGGGGTGGTCCACGCCGTGGCGATGCGTTATCCCCGGATTTCCTATCGCCTGGTGATGACCACCAAAACCGGTCGGCGGAAGAAATTCGGTTTTGCCAAGAATCGCAAGTCGGTTCATCACACCGTCGAGCGTCTGGTTTGATCCGTCCTCGCGGACGAGTTATCCGTCCCCCGAATCGGGTCGACGCGACAGCAGGGCGATGATCCGCTCACGGGCGCAAAGCAAGTCGTCGGCCAAGCCCTGCGGTGGAGGCGGGGCGAAGGTTTCACCGCAGCGTACCGCATAGCCGCCGGCGATCAGTGATTCGTGGATCCGCGCCAGGTCGCGGGAAAACCCGACCACGCCGCTGCGGTACAGCCAGCGTCCCAGGCAGCGATACAGCCGGTTGCCCAAGGGGCTATCGGCCGGGGCGTGCAGACGCCGGGTGATCGCCCCCCAGAGGCGGCTGTGCCAGGGTATGGGTAACGGGAAAATCGCCAACGGCTTGCCGCAGTCGGCGACCTCCAGCATCATCGACACGCTGTCGCCGGTGACGACAAAGTAATCGGCCAGGCGCAGAAACGCCTGATAGGGATTGTCCCCGGCCCCTGCCTGCCACTGAAACAGGCGCGCGCCGGCCGGTAGTTGGTCGCGCAGCGACGCGACCGTCGCCGGCGGGGTTCGCCGGCTGGTGGAGAAATACAGCGTGCCCCCGAGCTGCGCCTGAAGCCGGTTGCAACAGTGCAGCAATTCCCGCGTGGCGGCGGCGTCGAAGCGAAACGGCCGCGTGGGTCCGCCGACCAGCACCACGATCAACGGCCTCGGCAGCGCCTGCAGTCGCCCGCGCCAATGCTCGGCGGCACGCTCGATGGCTTCCTGGTCGGCGCGCATCAAAGGTAGCGACAATCGCAGCACGTTGGCGAGCTCGGGCAGGCTGTACTGGGGTAGGGTGATCACCAGATCGAAGCGCTCCAGCCAGCGCCGGGCGCGGCCGATCAATACCAGCCGCGTGCTCGGCGACTGCTGTTTGACCCATAGCGCGGCCATGCTGTGGCGTCGGCCTATGGTAATCACCAGATCGGGCCAGGGAGCGGCCAGGCGGTCGGAGCGTGCCGGGTCGAGATGCTCGAGGGTGGGGCGAAAGCGCGGTTTGCCGATTTCGTAGGCGGGCAAAGGACGCAGACGTTTGATCTGGTAGGGCAGGCCGAGCGAGTCGGCGATGCGGATCGCCTGGGCATTGTCGCCCAGTTTGTCGCCGATGATCAGCCAGATCAGCGGTGCTTGGTCGGTCGGTAGCGGTGGTTGATTGGTCGCGTCCATGGTCCTCGATTGGCGTCGTTCAGCGAAAGATCCCCCGCCGATACAGATCCCAGAAAAGCCCCCAGATGAAAATCAATGGATAGCGCCGGACCCGCGCCGGCACCTCGATCCGCTGGCCCGAGTGGCGCTCAAGTTTCCACGCGGCATAATCCAGCGCACCGTCGAAGGTGAACAGTGCTTTCAGCAGGCGTGCCACCGACAGCAGTTTCCCTTGTGCGGTGCGCAATGCCCAGGCGGCGCGACAGCGCCGCCGGCGGTTTGCCGATACCTGCAAGCGGTAGTAACCCTGCGTGTCGACTTCCAGCGGCAGGCTGAGTGCGGGCTGTACCAGTCGGGTCACGGCCAGATACCATTCGCGTCCGCTGCGGGCGAGTTCGCTCGCCCGCGCGTCGGACTCCGGACGCAGCTCGGCGCCATAACTCAGGCGCAGCGCCTCGCGCCAGAGTGACTCGATATCCCCCTGAACCTTCACGCACGGCAGCGTGCGTTCCAGAAACGTGTGGATGGCCAGTGCCAGGCTGTCGCGGGTCCTCGCGTGCGTCGCGTCATCGCGTGCCCAGGCGATCGCGGTGGGTTGGCTGAAGCGTCCCCAGAAATAGGAATGGTACCAGCGCCGGGAACAGGCTTTGCGAAGTTGAGCGGCGCTTATTACTGCGTACTTGCAGCGCAGGGTGCGCCCATCGATGGGGACCTCGGTATAAAACACATTCGGTGGCAGCAGACGATTCCACAGCGCGCGAGATCGCCCCTGATTGACACAACGATAATCGTCGACCACCAGATAAAGATCCACCAGGCCGTCAAAGGGGTCGCCGCCGCGCAGGCAGGAGCCGTAGAACAGCATCGCCTGGACACATCCGCCGTGGCGCGCGCGCAAGGCGTCGATCAGAAACCGGAGCGCGGGATGCCGTGGCGCGGGTGTCAGCGTCGCCAGAGCGCCGGCCAATGGGTTGGGTTTCGCTGTCGTTTCCACGTTCCTTAGCGAGTGATGCGGATGAACTCGATCGTTCCGCCGTTGCCGATAATCAGCGGTCCCTGCTCACGGCTGGCCTGGTGCATTTCGCCGTCAAGGGTAAACATGGCGTCCAGCCAAAGGCGGATCTCCCCGGCATTATGACTGAAATAGCCGTTCTGCGCGCTGACGTGGCGATTGGGCCTGCCGCGCAGCAGCCCGGGGAAGGCACGCAGGACGCGCCGGGCCGGGTGCTCCATCCAGGTGCAGTGGACCGGGTGGGGTTCGCTGCCCCAAAAGGGGCGCAAGCCGAGAAACAACCGTTGCAGGGAGGTGATCAGCAACTGTATCACCGGCCGCGCCGGTCCCAGGTCGCGCCCATCGAGCGCAATTCCGGTCGCCGTCGGCGCGGCAAAACGGGTGTCCTGGCGGATAATGCCCCACAAGGTGCGCAACACGACCAGTCCGGGCGCCAGTTCGTCGCGTATTCCCAGGGTATGGATGTTCTGATGGCAGTACTCGATCCCGTTGACGATGGTTCCGGTGCCAAAGAACATGCCGTATCTGGGCGGTTCGCCCACCGCGCCGGTCACCCGAAGTATCGCCCGTTGCACGCGTTCGCAACCGGTGTCGTCGCCGTCTGCCCAGCGACACAGGCGGCGTACGCAATCGATCAGCGGCCCGCGCAGGCCGGCGTCGGCGGCGTTCATGTTCGTGGTGCCGCCCGGTAACAATACGATTGCTGGGGTTTGGGGGAAGGGCAGCTGGGAGAGCAGGGCGCTCAGCACGTGCGCCCCGGTACCGTCGCCGCCGTTGATCGCCAGCGTATTCACCCCAAGCCGGGCGAAAGTCTCCAGGATGTCGGCGATGGCGTCGCTGTTGGCGGTGACGCGATGGTGGATGCGCGGATGATTTGCGACAATGGTTTCCACTTCGTGCAGGCGGGTGCGATTGCGGCGGCTGTTGGGGTTGCTGATCAGGCCCACGATGCGGGGGCCGGGATCGGGTTGTGAAACTTTTGGATTCAAGGCGTAAGCGACTGGTGTATGGCGAGTGCCGGCATCGTAATGCAAGCGGCCGGTTTCAACAAATAATGGCGGGACAGACATGAATAGGTGGGAAAAGTCGGCGGCCGAGGGACTGTGCGTCGCGCATTTGTCCGATCCTCACCTGACCTCGCTGCACCAGGCCCGCTGGTGGCAGCTGCTAAACAAGCGCTGGTTGGGGTATCGCTCCTGGTGTCGCAAGCGCCGCGATCTGCATCGGGCCGAGATCCTCGACGCGCTGTTGCAGGATCTGCGCAACACCTGCCCCGAGCACGTGGTGATCACCGGTGATCTGACCCACATCGCGCTTCCCGACGAGTTCCGTCAGGCGCGCCAGTGGTTGGACCGCCTCGGTAGTGGCGATACCGTCACGGTGATACCCGGCAATCATGATGCCTATGTGCGCACGGCGTGGCGCAAGAGTTGGGCGCACTGGCTGCCCTATATGCAATCCGACCCCGCCTGGCGTTCGCCGGGCCGCGGCCGCAAGCTGTTCCCCAGCTTGCGGATACGCAACGGGGTGGCGCTGATTGGCCTGTCCAGCGCGGTGCCGACCGCGCCCCTGGTGGCCAATGGTCGCCTGGGAGCGCGTCAGCGCCGGCGGCTGGCCGAGATTCTCAGACAAACCGGCGAGCGCGGGCTGTTTCGCCTGGTGTTTCTGCACCATCCCCCCCGTGCGCAGGACGAGAACTGGCGCCGGCGCCTGACCGACGGGCGCGCCTTGTGCGACATACTCTGTCGCGAGGGCGCCGAGCTGGTGCTGCACGGCCACGGGCACATCAACGCCCGTACCGCCATCGAGTGCGCCGCGGGCGAGATTCCGGTCTACGGCATTCCTTCGGCTTCGGAGATCGGGCATAAACCGGGTCGTAGCGCCCAGTACTATATGTACCGTCTGCTGCGCGCCGGCGGCCATTGGCAGGTGCGGGTCGAGGTGCGCGGTTGGCAGGCCGACTCCGGTGGGTTCGAGCCGGTCGAGGAGCATCAGTTTCGGGTGCCGGCGATGCCCTCCACCAGTTGCTGATCGGCCATCGAATCGACGTCGATCGCCGCCTCGGCGTAGGGCAGATGGATCGGCGCGATGGACACCTCCAGGCGGCGCGAGAGCTGGCCGAGGGCCTGAGCCAGGGTCATCCAGCCCAGCAAATAGCGCAACACCGACCACCAGCCGAGTTGGCGGATGACGCGCAGCGGATTTTTGCGCTGTTGTTCGACGTGTCGCCAGGCGGCCGCCACCCGGTGCGAAGCCGGGGTCATGAAACTGAACAGATTGCAACCGCAGAAACCGCCGTCGCGGAAGCGCGTGACCGTTTTCTTCGCCGCCGGAAAACGTGAACGGATGCCGGCATAGTCGGTCAGCCCCACGCCGACATCGGCGCCGCTTTCGAGCGAGCGCTGCAGGAACTCGTCGACGATCTCCGCGCGCAGCAACGGGTGATCGGCGGTGGTGACCAGCACCGCACTGCCGGCGGGCAGGGACTGCAGCGCGCTATAGGCGCTGGCGCTGGGGCTTGCGCACGGCTCGACCCAGCGAATGACGCCCCGGGCCAAGGCGTCGGCCAGAAACTCGCTGCCTTCCAGTTGTGCCTCGCGCCGACCCGAGATGACAATGGCCTCGACGTGGCGACTGGCGCTCAAGGCCTTGACCACCAGGTCCAGCATCGGCGTGCCATCGATTCTCACCATCGCTTTGCAACAGACACCGGCCGCGGCGGCCAGCGGATCGCGCCCGTGACGATCGGCAGCCAGGACGACGGCGGTGAACGCTGCGGTTTCCTTCATGCGGCTGGCGGGTTAAAGGCTTTTTTCATACAGGCGGTAGGTCTTGTAGGCGACACCGCCAAGCGACTCGATGATATTGCGCATACCGCTATTGTGTTCCAGGATCCAGGACATTTCCATTTCCCGGATACCGCGGGCCAACACCGGTCGGCGCAGGGTGTCGGTGATCATGAACGACAGGGCCGGCCCGAACGGCGTATGGTGGTACTGTTTGCGTACCCCCATCAGGGGAATGCGGGCGGAGGTCGGATAACGGACCTTGAGCCGCCACAGCAGCTTCAGCCAGCCCAGCGGCAACAGGCGACCGTTGAGATCGGCGATCGCTTCATTGATGTTCGGCAGGCAGACGATCATGGCGGCGGGAGAGCCGTCCACTTCGGCGATCTGGACGAAATCATCATCGATCAAATGGGTCATTGCCTTGCCGACTTCCGCGAATTCCGCCGCGGTGATCGGTACCATGCCCCAGTTTTCCGACCAGGCGTCGTTGAATATATCGCGCATCAGTTCCAGTTCCGCGGCCAGCTGCTTGCGGTTGAGCGTCCGGATGGTCACCCGGTCAGCCACCCGAGCGACCAGGCGTTGCATCACTTTGGGCACGACAAAATCGGGATGCTGATGATAGGCAAGCAGATCAACCGCTTTTCGGTAGCCGGCCGCTTCGACGCTCGGCCCATAATAAGGGCGGCCATGCGCCATCATGATGCGTGGCGGGGTATCGAAACCCTCCACCAGTAGGCCGCACTCCTCGTTGATGGACAGATTGAACGGGCCGGTGACGCGCACCATGCCTTCGTTTCTCAACCATTGTTCCGCCTTTGCGAACAATGCGTTGATCGCGCCCTGATCCTGTTCGGCCTCGAAGCAGCCGAAATGGCCGGTATGATCGGCAAATTTCGCCTGGTGCAGTGCGTCGATCTGGGCGCTGATCCGTCCAACCACCCGATCACCGCGATAGGCCAGCCAGGCGCGCCAACGGGCGTGCTCGAAAAAAGGGTTTTTCTTGCTAAACCTCTCTTTTTGCTCGAAATTAAGAGGGCATACCCAGTTGGGGTCGGAACGGTAGAGGCGTTGCGGAAATTGGATGAAGCGATCCAGCAACTTGCGCTCGGTGACTTCGCGAAGGGTCAGCTTCGCGGCGTGCTCGGACATTGGGCCTGATATCGGTGGTGAAAGCGAGCCATGATACCCGCAGCGATTCGTCGCCGCCACAAGCCCGGCTTCGCGGTCCCGGGGCGCCAGAAACCCGGCGGATGTGGTCTGTATCTTGCTTGCCTGCTGCTGGCAGCGGGCGGTTGTGCTCAGGTTTTGCCGCTGGCTGCCGACGTTTGAATTTGTCGGCAATTGTTGTCGTAAAAATACTACAGCAATGTGAACGCCGTCACAAAATGCCAGGCGTTTTGTAAAAGCTCGGGAAAAAGTATTGTGTTTTTATCCTATTGAAGGAATAATGCACAGGGTAATAGCGGGGCCGAAGGGTATGGCTCGTCTCGTTGGGAAAATACAACGATCCCTGCGGACCGATGAGTTTGGTGTAGTACTGGTCACAGTACAGAGGCTGTTTTTCCCGCTAGCAGTAACTGAACTTTTTTTGGGGTGTTTCGGTCTTTGAGACGAAACCTGGGAACTGTAACCTCAAAGGGAAAAGTCATTTGGGCGCTGAATCGACACCAACAGGACACGACTTACCGTTTCGTGCCGCGGATTTTGCCACTTTGGCTGAAGCCTTGGACTATGCCGCCCAAGGTGAAACCGGTGCCAATTTCTATACCGGCCGCGGCAAGCTGTACGCATCGCTTCCTTACGCGCAGCTGCGCCAGGATGCCCGCGTGCTGGCGCGCAAGTTGCTTGGGATGGGTTTGGAAAAAGGCGATCGGGTCGCGCTGGTCGCCGAGACCAACCCGGATTTCCTGCGCTTCTTTTTCGCTTGCCAGTATTCCGGGCTGGTCCCGGTTTCGCTGCCCGCCTCGGTCAACCTGGGCGGTCACACGGTCTATGTCACCCAGTTGCGCGGCTTGCTGGAAAGCAGTCAGGCGTCGGTGGCGATGGCGCCCAGCGGTTACGCTTCTTTTCTCGCCGAAGCCGGTGAGGGGCTGGACCTGAAGCTGATCGGCGATCCGGCGGCGTTCGATGCCCTGCCGGAGGCGGAGGTCGAGTTCGCGCCGGTCAACCCCGAGGACACGGCCTACATCCAGTACACCTCCGGCAGTACCAAATTTCCCCGCGGCGTGGTGATCGAGCAGCGCGCGGTCATGAGCAATCTGGGCGGCATCATCCGCCACGGCGTGAAAATCGGTCCGCAGGACCGTTGCTTCTCCTGGCTGCCGTTCTACCATGACATGGGTCTGGTCGGGTTGGTCCTGGTACCGGTCGCGGCGCAGATTTCCGTCGATTATCTCGACACCCGCGAGTTCGCCATGCGCCCGCGCCAGTGGTTGAACCTGATGACCGAGACCAAGGCGACCATCTCCTTCAGCCCGCCGTTCGGTTATGAGTTGTGCACCCGCCGGCTGCGCCCGGGCGAGGGTGGCAAATACGATCTGAGCAACTGGCGGGTCGCCGGCGTGGGCGCGGAAATGATCCGCTCGGAGACGCTGACGCGTTTTGCCAATGCGCTGAAGGCCTCGGGTTTCAACGAAAAGGCGTTTCTCGCCTGCTATGGCATGGCCGAGTGTTCGCTGGCGATCAGTTTCGCGCCGCTGTTCGAGGGCCATTCGACCGATTGTGTCGACGGGGATCATCACTCCGATCACCAGGAGGCCCTGCCGATCCATTTGTCGGAGAATCCCGGGCGGGCGCGGTGTTTCGTCGAGTGCGGCATCCCGTTGCCGGAATACGAGGTCGAGATTCGCGACGACGAGGGACGCATCCTGCCGGACCGACGCAGTGGCGGCATCTATGTGCGCGGCGACAGTGTGATGTCGGGTTATTTCAACGCCCCGGAGGAAACCGCCGCCACCTTGTCGCAAGACGGCTGGCTCAACACCGGCGATATCGGTTACCGCGTCGACGGCAGCCTGATCATCACCGGCCGTAAGAAAGACCTGATCATCATCAACGGCCGCAACATCTGGCCGCAGGATCTGGAGTACCTGGCCGAGCATCAGCCGGAGGTGCGTATCGGTGACGCGCTGGCGTTCTCCGTTCCGGGTCCGGACGACGAGGAGGTCTGCGTTCTGGTGGTACAGTGCCGGGAATCGGATCCCAACAAGCGTGCCGCTCTGATCGACCGGCTCAACCGCCTGGTGCACCTGGAGCTGGGCATCGATGTCTTTGTGGAACTGGTGCCGCTGCACACGCTGCCACGCACCTCTTCTGGCAAGCTGTCGCGCTCCAAGGCCCGCCAGAACTTCATCGAGTCGCGCGCGCTGGAGCGGTTGCTCGACGAGCGCCAGGACGAGCTCAAACTCAAGCAGGGTTAGGATTTGCATGGGTTCCAAAGCGAATAACCGGCGCCAGCCGGTTATTTTTTGCCCGCCGCAAGTGGCCGTACCGTTGTGAGTGGGTCGCAGGCCGCGCGGCGCGTGGCCGTCACCGGCGCCACCGGCTTTATCGGCGCCGCCATCTGCCGGCATCTCCACGCCCTGGGACAGCAGGTGCGCGTTCTGGCGCGGTCCCCTGAGCGGGCCCGGGCGCTGACACCGTGGGTCACGGAGGTCGTTGCCGGCGATCTGCACGACGCCGAGGCGCTACGGCGTCTGGTCGCCGGTGTCGATGCCGTGGTGCATTGTGCCGGCGTGGTCCGCGGCGCCGCACAAGCGGATTTCGACCGCGTCAACGTCCAGGGGCTCGAGAACCTGCTCTCGGCGTTGGCGACCGGTGCCGCGCGCCTGCTGAGTTTCTCCTCCTTGGCGGCACGCGAACCGCAGTTGTCCTTCTATGCCCGCAGCAAACAGCGGGGCGAGGCACTGCTGCGCGCGCACGCGCGCGCGGTTCCCTGGACGATCTTGCGTCCTCCAGCGGTCTATGGTCCGGGCGACACCGAGCTGTTGCCTTTGTTTCGACTGATGGCGAAGGGCATCGCGCCGGTGCCGGGCGATCCCGAGGCCCGTTTTTCGATGCTCTACGTCGAGGACCTGGCGGAGCTGGTCGGCGCCTGGTTGCGACGACCGCAACCGCCCGGCGGCGTGTACGCCCCCGAGGATGGTACCCCCGGCGGCTATGACTGGCACGAAGTCGCTGCCATCGTCGGGCGCTTGTGCGACCGGCGGGTGCGGTTGCTACGGGTGCCGACGGGTCTGCTCGCCGCGCCGGCCTGGGTCAACCGCACGCTGGCGCGGCGTTTCGGTTACGCGCCGATGCTGACCCCGGAGAAACTCAGGGAACTGCGCCACCCGGACTGGGTGTGCGATAGCGGGCCGCTCACCCAACTGCTCGGCTGGCAGCCGCGGGTCAGGCTCGAGGAGGGGCTGCGGCGCACGCCCGGCTGGTGCGACCGGCTTGCCTCGGGTTAATCGGGCGCGCTTGGCGCGGCCAGGAGGTCGGGTAAGGTCTTGCCGGGGTTGAGGATACCATCGGGATCGAACTGCGCCTTGATGGCGTGCATCAGTCGCACACTGGCGCTATCGAGTTCTCTGGCCACCCAGTCGCGTTTCACCCGTCCGACGCCGTGCTCGCCCGACAGGGTTCCACCGAGTTCGAGCACGGTGCGGAACACCTCGTGCAGACAGGCTTCGGCGCGCTGCTGCTGATCGTCCGTGGCGGGGTCGAAGAGCAGGTTGACGTGCAGATTCCCGTTGCCGGCGTGGCCGAAGTTGACGATGGGGAGGCGATGTTTCTGCGCCAGCTGTTCCAGTGCGCCGACCAGCTCCGGGATGCGCGAGACGGGTACCGCCACGTCTTCGTTGATTTTCTTCGGTGCCACCCGGCGCAGCGCCGGCGACAGCGCCTTGCGCAACGCCCACAGGGCGGCGGTCTCGGCGCTGTCGCGCGCCACCTCGACGCTCAGGGCGTTCTGGCCGCGGGCGGCACTGAGCACGCTTTCGACCAGGGCATCGAGCTGGGCTTCCAGGCCGTCGACTTCCAGCATCAACAGAGCACCGGCCTGCGCCGGCATCCGCCCACCCTGGGCGCGCACCAGTTCGAGCGCGCTGGCGTCCATGAACTCCAACGCACAGGGCAGCACCGGTTGCGCCATGATGGCGGCCACCGCCCGCGCGGCGCTGTGGATGTCGCGATAGAAAACGCGCAGCGTCCGTTTGGCCGGTTGCAACGGGGTCAGCTTGAGGGTGGCCTCGGTAATCACCGCCAGGGTGCCTTCGGAGCCGATCAGCAGACGGGTGAGATCGTAGCCGACCACGCCCTTGGTGGCGCGGGTGCCCGTGTGGAGCGATTCTCCGGCGCCGGTGACCGCCCGCAGCGCCAGGGTGTTTTCCCGCGGCGTGCCGTATTTCACCGCCCGCGGCCCGGCGGAGTTGTAGGCCAGGTTGCCGCCCACGGTACAGACCGCAGCGCTGGTCGGGTCGGGCGGCCAGAAAAAGCCCGCCCCGGCCGCCGCGTCCTGCACGGCCTGATTGGTGACGCCGGGCTGTACCACCAGCAGCCGGTCCTGCGGGCGCAGTTCCAGAATACGGTTCATCCGCTGGGTCGAGAGCACCAGCGTATGGTCGTCGCCAGGCACGGTCGCGCCAGTGGTGCCCGTGCCCTGGCCCCGGGCGATGAGGTTGACGCCGTGGCTGCGGCAGGCGCGCACGATCGCGACCACCTCCGCGTGCGTTTGCGGCAGTGCCACCGCCAGCGGGCTGCGTTGCAGGGTGCTGTTGTCGTAACCGTAGGCCTGGCAATCGGCCGGGTCGGTCAACAGGCGGTCCTCGCCCAGCAAGGGGGAAAGCTGGTGGAGAATAGCCTGTGCCAAGGGGTGTCGACGTCCCGGACCGGGTTCAGTCCAGATATTCGAACAGTTTCACCACGCGCTGCACGCCGCTGATTTCCTGCGCCTTGGCCACGGTGGCGTCGGCTTCGCGGTGATAGACCAGCCCGAGCAGATACACCGTGCCGCTCTCGGTGACGATTTTCACCCGCGTCGGATCGAAGCCCTCGAGCTTGACGCCGAGCAGCGCGGATTTCACTTTGGTGGTGATCCAGGTGTCGCTGGAGCGCGACATCATCGAGCTGGGCGCGGCGATGACCAGTTCGTTGAATACCCGCCTCACCTTCTCCTGCTGCCGGGTGATTTCCCCGGCCCGCGCGCGAAACGCCTCGGTGGGCGTTTCCCCGCTCAACAACACCCAGCCGTTGAACACGGAGATATTGATATGGGAATTCTCATACAGCTGCTTGTCGTCGTTGAGCGCGCGCAGCACCCGGGTGAAGATGGCGCGGTCCTCCACCACGGCGCCAGTGGTGCGCCGGTCGTGACCGACCGAGGCGGTGGTCGCGACCGCGCCACCGACCACCACGGGCGCACAGCCACTGTTGAGCAAACAGAGCAGGGCCACAGCAGGGCCGCTAAGCAAACGCAGTGTCATAGATCTTCTCCGCTATTCAAATGTTGTTCAGGTCTCGCAGCGAAAGGCGTCCTGGATCCACAGGATCGCCGCGCGCCCGGCTTCACCCTCGATGCCTACGACATCGAAACGCACGGCGCTGTTCCACTGCCGGTGGCGGGCGAGATAGTGGCGCGCGCAACGCACGATGCGTAGCTGCTTTTGCGCCGACACGGTCTCCACGGCGCGCCCATAGTCGCTGCGGCGCCGATATCGTACCTCAACGAACACCAGGCTGTCGCCGTGGCGCATGACCAGGTCGATCTCCCCGCCGCGACAGTAGAAATTGCGTTGCAGCAACTTCAGTCCGCGGGCGCTCAGATAGTCGCAGGCGAGTCGTTCGGCCTCACTGCCGCTGGCTCTGCGGTTCATAGTGTCCCTCCATGGACGTCAACGGCGCCTCCTCCATCAATTGTGGCACGCCGCGCTGAAAACGCGCCCACTCCAGGGCGCGGTGCAGGTGTTTGCGCTCGTCGAGCGAGAGAATGCCGGTGGCGCCGGGAAACTGGGCAAAACCCGGCAAATGCAGCATGTTCAGCCAGGGAACGACCTGAAAGGCATCGAAGCCCAGTGCGAACAGGCGTCCATCGCGTTGCGCGCGCGCCGGCCAGAGGCTCTCGACATGACTTCGCAGCTCCGCCCAGGTGCCCTGGGTGTCGAGCGCCCAGGGGATGTCGCAGAACATCAGGCCGTCCATGTCGCGATCGATGGCCGGGTCGTCGCTGGCCTGGTAAACGTGCGAGGTGCTGTAAACGGGCAGGTCGCCGGCATGGTGGAAGCGCAGTTGCGGTTTGATCTGCCGCGCCTGGCGCGCGAACGCCAGCACGAAAATGGCCTGCGCGTCCTGTCGGCGGCGGGCTTCGAACTCCAGTCTTTCGCCCAACAGACGCTGCAGTGCCTGATGCCGGGCGCGGCTGTCGTCGAGGTTGAGCAGGCGGCGGATGGGGCGGGAGAAATCCGCACTCTTGTCGGCGTACTGTTCCACCGCGACCACGCTGCCGCCCAGCCCGGTGTAGTGCTCGCGAAAGGCTTGATAGACGCGCGCCCCCCAGGCGTTGTCCGGAATCAACGCCAGCAGGCGCATCCGACCCTCGGCGATGGCGCGCTCGGCGACCTGGCGCGCCTCGTCTTCCGGCGCCAGGCCGAACTGATAGAGCGGCGGATCGGCATTGGCCGGGTCGCCGTCGATCTGGTTCAGCGCCAGGACCGGGACGGCCAGGGTGCCGGCTTGCGCCAGCGTCTGGACGCTGTCTTTCAACAGCGGTCCGATGACGAATTCGGCGCCTTGCGCGACGGCCTGCTGGTAAACCGACCAGATCCGCTGGGGATCGCCGGCGGTGTCGTAGAATTGCAGCGCGGCGTCGCTGCGCCCGCTCTGGTAGTATGCCGCCAGGATGCCGTCGCGGATGGCGTCGGCGGCGTCGGCGGCAGCACCGCTGAAGGGCAGTAGGACCGCGATATGGTTGGCCTGGGCGGCGAATTCGCCGACCTGACGTTGCAAGTCCGGCAGCAACGCCTCCAGCGCCGGGTGTTGGGGATAACGGCCGCGCCAGCGCTCGAGTTCCTGCCGCCAGCGGGCGCGCTCGCCGCGCTGTTCCCGGGTGATCAGCACCAGCTCCATCCAGCCACTGAGCGCGTCGGGCGGCGGCGCGGTTTTCAGCGCCTTCAGCGCTTCGCTCGAAAGACTGGAGAGTTGCTCCCAGATGCGGTATTGGTTGGCCAGCTTCACCGCCGGATCGCCCAGCAGTCCGTCGAGCCAGATCAACTGGCGTGCGGCCTCCAACGGATTGCCGCTGCGGGCGTAGGCGCTGGCGCGGACCTGATAGTATTCGCGACCGTGGTCGGTCAGACTTTCCGGCGCGGGGACCTTGGCCAACAGCTCCAGTGCCGCGACCGGTTGTTGCAGCGCCAGGGCGCGGCGCGCCCCGAGCAGGTAATATTGGCCGGCCTGTGCGGGCGGCAAGGCGGCTGGAGGCATACCGCCGAGCAGCGTCTGCAGGCGGTCCCAGGCGCCGCCATCGGCGAGCAGCGCGGCGGCTTGCAGTTGCAACCCGCCGCGGCGCGGCGCGGCCGCTGTCTCCGCCGCGCTGAGATACAGCTGCGCGGCGTCGAGGTAATCACCGCGCGCGATCAGCGGCCGCGCGGCGCTCTCCAGCGCCGCATCGCTGCCAGGCTGCGGTCCCGACGGAGTGGTGCTGCAGGCGACCAGACCGAGGACGATGACAAACAGCAGTGGCAGGGCGGAAAATCGATACACGACGGGGTTGGCTGGGTTGCGGATGAAGACATATTGTAATGAGGTCGGCGGGCGGTTGCATGTTATTTTACCGGCGCCAAGGGATGCCGATGAACCACGCAGCTGACGAACCGCTGCGCGGCACCCTCTACGTGGTGGCCACCCCCATCGGCAATCTGGCGGATATGAGCCAACGGGCGATAGCCGTGCTGAGCGGCGTCGATCGGATCGCCGCCGAGGACACCCGGCGTACCGCCAAACTGTTGCGCCACTATGCCATCCAGACCCCGATGCTCGCGCTGCACGAGCACAACGAGCGTGATCTGGCCGCGCGGCTGATCGCGCAGATGGCGCAGGGCGAGAACCTGGCGCTGGTCGCCGACGCCGGTACGCCGCTGATCAGCGACCCCGGCTACCATCTGGTACGGTTGGCGCGCGCCGCGGGCTTGAACGTCGTTGCGGTCCCTGGTCCAAGCGCCCTGGTCGCCGCACTTTCGGTGTCAGGATTGGCGACCGATCATTTTGTCTTCGAAGGTTTCCTGCCCAGTCGGCAGGCGGCGCGCAAGGCCCGCCTGGAGGCTCTGCGGGGCGAGCAGCGAACCCTGATATTCTACGAAGCCAGTCATCGCGTGTTGGAGTGCCTCAAGGACATGCAGGTGGCCTTTGGCCTGGAACGTCAAGCCGTGGTGGCGCGCGAACTGACCAAGCAGTTCGAAACGGTGCGCGCCGATACGCTGCAGGCGTTGAGCCATTGGGTCGAGGATGACCCGCAACAGCAAAAAGGCGAATTCGTGCTGCTGGTGGCCGGCGACAGCGGTGTCGCGACCCACAGCGTGCACGTCGAGGCCGAGCGCGTGCTGAGCCTGTTGCTCGACGAGCTGCCGATCAAGACCGCCGCCAAGGTGGCCGCGCGCATCACCGGGGTCAACAAGCGCGCCCTCTATGAGCGTGCGCTTGGGCTCAAGCGCGATCCGCAGTAGAGCCCGCGCCGCGCCGCTGTCGCTCCAGGGCCCAGGCGACGTGCTCGCGCACCAGCCCGGAGGGGTGATCCGCGCGCGCGTTCAGCGCCGCGACGATCTCCGGGTGGGGGTCGGCGTTGCCCAAGGCCACGGCGATATTGCGCAGCCAGCATACATGTCCGATACGGCGGATGGCGCTGCCTTCGGTGTGCCGGAGGAATTGCGCCTCGTCCCAGGCGAACAACCGTAGCAGCGTGGCGCTGTCCAGACCCGAGCGCGGCAGAAAATCCGCCTCCGCGCTCGGGCGGGCGAACCGGTTCCAGGGGCACACCAGCTGGCAGTCGTCGCAACCGTAGATGCGATTTCCCAGCAACGGGCGCAGCTCCCGCGGAATCGGGCCGCGCAATTCGATGGTGAGGTAGGAAATACAGCGGCGGGCGTCGAGCCGAAAGGGCGCGACAATGGCGCGCGTGGGGCAGATATCCAGGCAGGCCTGGCAGCTGCCGCAGTGTGCCTGGGCCGGCGTGTCCAGCGGTAGCGGCAGGTCGGTGAACAGTTCGCCGAGGAAGAACCAGGACCCCGCCTTTTCGTTAATCAGATTGGTGTGCTTGCCGATCCAGCCCAGGCCGGCCTGGCGGGCGATGGCTTTTTCCAGTACCGGGGCGCTGTCGGTGAACACGCGGTAACCGAAGTGGCCGACGCGGCGTTCGATGCGCGTGGCCAGCTGTTGCAGGCGCCGGCGCAGCACCTTGTGATAATCGCGACCCAGCGCATAGCGCGAGACAAAGGCGCGCGCCGGATCCTCCAACACGGCCTGGGGCGGTTCGGCCGCCGCGGGCCAGTAGTCCATGCGCGCTGAGACAATGCGCGTGGTGCCGGGTACCAGCGTCTGGGGGCGGCTGCGTTTGGTGCCGTGACGCCGCATGTAGTCCATCTCGCCGTGACAGCCCTGGTCGAGCCAGTCGAGCAGGTGCGCCTCGTCGGCTGCGAGGTCGGTGCCGGCGATGCCGACCTGCTCGAAGCCCAGTTCGCGCCCCCAGCCTTTGATCGCCCGCGCCAAGGCGGCGAAATCGATCTCCTCGACCGGCACGGCTGGCGCGCGCGCGTCACTGGATTTCGGGGAAAGCTTCACGGTATCGTTCCAGGCCTAGATCACGGTAATCCACAGTATGCCTCAAATCCCGGATATTGCGCTGTATACCGCCGCACAGGTGCGGGAACTCGAGCGGCTGGCGATCGATAGCGGTGCCGCCAGCGCCGCTGAACTGATGCAACGCGCCGGCGCGGCGCTGGCCCGACGAATCGCCGCCGAATGGTCCGCAGACCTGCCGGTGTGCATCCTGTGCGGGCCTGGCAACAATGGGGGCGACGGCTACGTGCTGGCGCGGTTGTTGCGCCAGGCCGGGCGATCGGTCGAGGTGTTCACCCTGGCGCCCTTGGCGCGCCTCGCCGGCGAGGCGCGCCAGGCTGCCGAGGCGTATCGGGCCGCGGGAGGAACGCTCGCGCCGTTCGCGAGCGCCTTGCCGCCCCATGCCGGTCTGTTGGTCGATGCGCTGCTCGGCACCGGTCTCGATCGGGAGGTGAGCGGGCCCTACCGCGATGCCATCGATGCCATCAACCGGCACCCGGCCCCGGTGTTGGCAGTGGATATCCCCAGCGGTGTGCACGCCGACAGCGGTGCCTTGCTGGGGACCGCCGTGCAGGCCACCGTCACCCAGACCTTCGTCGCCCGCAAACGCGGGTTGTTCACCGGGGCGGGGAAGGCGTGCAGCGGGCGGATCGACTTCGACGATCTCGGTTGCGCGCCGCCCGCTGACGGGCAGGGGCAGGCGCAGCTGTTGACCGAGGCGCCGCTGGGCAAGTTATCGCGACCGCGCCCCAGCGACGCGCACAAAGGGGATTTCGGCCATGTCCTGGTGGTCGGCGGGGGCCCCGGCATGGCCGGGGCGGCACGCCTGGCGGGTGAAGCGGCTGCCCGTTGCGGCGCCGGGCTGGTGTCGGTGGCCACCCACCCCGAGCACGCCGCCGGGTTGAACGCCGGTCGGCCGGAATTGATGGTGCACGCGGTGGAAACGCGCGCTCAATGGGAGCGGCTGCTGGGACGCGCCACCCATCTGGTGGTCGGACCGGGGTTGGGACGCGAGGACTGGTCGCGGCGGTTGCTGTCCTGGGCGCTCGACTGCGCTCGGCCGCTGCTGCTGGACGCCGACGGCCTGAACCTGCTGGCGGCCGATCGGCCGCGACGCGGCGACTGGATACTCACGCCGCATCCCGGCGAGGCGGCGCGGCTGCTGCGCAGCACCCCGGCGGCGGTGGAACAGGATCGTTTTGCCGCGGTGCAGGCGCTGCAGGCGGAATTCGCCGCCACCGTCGTCCTCAAGGGCGCCGGTACCCTGATCGCCACCGCCGACGCGCCCTGCCGGGTGTGCCTCGGGGGCAATCCAGGCATGGCCAGCGGCGGGATGGGGGATGTCCTGGGCGGCGTGATCGCGGCTTTGTGGGCACAGGGACTCACCGCATTCGAGGCCGCTTCGGCCGGGGTCGCCCTGCATGCGCGGGCCGCCGACCTGCTGGCCGCCCGATGCGGCCAGCGGGGCCTGCTCGCCGGCGATCTGATTCCGGTGATCCGGGGGTGTCTCAATGACCGCTATTGAAACGCAATTGGCCGACAGCGAGGCCACCCAGGCCTGGGGGGCGCGCCTGGCGGCGTGCTGCGAGCCCGGCCTGCTGGTCTTTCTCAGCGGCGAACTCGGCGCCGGGAAGACCACCCTGGTACGCGGACTGTTGCGTGGATTGGGCCATGTAGGAGCAGTGAAAAGCCCCACCTATACCTTGGTCGAATCCTATCAGCCGGGCGACTTTCCGGTGCACCACTTCGACCTCTACCGGCTGGCCGACGCGGAGGAACTCGAATGGCTCGGCTATCGCGATCTGCTGATCCCCGAGGCTCTGTGTCTGCTCGAGTGGCCGGAGCATGGCGCCGGTATGCTGCCGCCCCCGGATCTGCGCCTGACCTTGTGGCATCAGGCGGAGGGACGGAAGCTGCGGCTGGAGGCAGCGACGGAGCGGGCGCAAAGGGTACTTCAGCGTCTCCAGAGGCAATATTAATTTGAATTACTAACTAATATTGCTATCCTAGCGAGAATTAAGGCTAATTTGTTGAAATGCCGCCCCCGATGCGGTATATATCGCGGAAGCTGGAACGATTTTGGGGGAGATTCGCGTGGGACGTTGGGTCTGGCTGCTCCTGTTGCTGCCCTGGCAGCTGAACGCCGCGACGCCGTTGCAGGTCGAGGGGGCGCGCCTGTGGGCGGCTCCGGACAATACCCGCGTGGTTTTTGACGTTTCCGGTCCGGTCAAACACCGTCTGTTCAGCCTCAAGCAGCCGGATCGGCTGGTCATCGATCTGTCCGACGCGGCCATTGCCCGGGGGGTGGAGCAGAGCTTCAACAGCGGCGGGCTGGTCAAATCTTTGCGCAGCGGGGCGCGCAACGGGCACGATCTGCGTCTGGTGCTGGATCTGAACGGACCGGTGAAGCCGAAAAGCTTCGTCCTCAAGCCCAATGACCAGTACGGCCATCGCCTGGTGATCGATCTCTACGACGCCAAACGCAGCGCCAGCGTTCCCAAGACGCAGGTCAAGAGCGAACCGGCGAAGCTGCGCGATCTGGTGATCGCCATCGATGCCGGGCACGGCGGCGAGGACCCGGGCGCGCGCGGCATGAAAGGGACCCGGGAAAAAGACGTGGTGTTGGCGATCGCCCGGCGCCTGGCGACGCTGGTCGATCAGGAACCGGGAATGCGCGCGGTCATGGTACGCGACGGCGACTACTACATCGGCCTGCGCAAGCGCATGGAGATCGCGCGCCAGCACCGCGCCGATCTGTTCATCTCCATTCATGCGGACGCTTTCAAGGACACGCGGGTGAAAGGGGCCTCGGTGTATGCCGTGTCCCGCCGCGGTGCCTCCTCGGAAATGGCGCGCTGGCTGGCCGCGCGGGAGAATGCCGCCGATCTGGTCGGCGGGGTGAGCCTCGATGACAAGGACGATTTGCTGGCCGAGGTGTTGCTCGACCTGGCGCAGACCGCCACGCTGGAGGCGAGCAACGAGGTGGCCGCCAACGTGCTCAGCGAAATGAAGCGGGTCGGTTCGGTGCACAAGAGTCGCGTGCAGCACGCCGGTTTCGTGGTCCTGAAATCCCCGGACATCCCCTCGCTGCTGGTGGAAACCGCCTTTATCTCCAATCCTTCGGAAGAGTTGCGGCTGCGCAGCGGCAAACACCAGCGGCAGGTCGCCGCGGCGATCATGGCCGGGGTGCGCAAGTACTTCGCCGCCAACCCGCCGCCGGGAACCCTGCTGGCCAAGGCCGGCGTGCGTCGCCACGTGATCCGCCGCGGCGACACCCTGAGCGAGCTGGCCCAGCGCTATGGCGTGAGCATGGCCTCGCTGCGCCGCCACAATCAGTTGCGCGACGACAATCTGCTGGTAGGCGCGGTGCTCACCATCCCCGGCGGTTGAGCGCCGCGGGCCCTTGCGCGGCCGGGCCGGCGCGGTAACATGGCGGCCTATGCGCATCCGTCCGCTCGACCCCCAGCTCGTCAATCAGATTGCCGCCGGCGAGGTGGTGGAGCGGCCCGCCTCGGTGCTCAAGGAGCTGCTGGAGAACAGCCTCGACGCCGGTGCCCGCCGGATCGAGATCGATATCGAGGAAGGCGGCAAGCGGCTGCTGCGGATTCGCGACGACGGACAGGGCATTCATCGCGACGACCTGGCCCTGGCCTTGTCGCGGCACGCCACCAGTAAAATCGCCTCGCTCGAGGATCTGGAAAACGTCGCCAGCCTGGGATTTCGCGGCGAAGCCCTGCCCAGCATCGCCTCGGTATCGCGCCTGCTGCTGCAATCGCGCACCGCGGCCGATGCCAGCGGCTGGCAGGTCCGCGGTGACGGGCGTGAGCAGAGTCCGGCGCCCGAACCGGTGGCGCATCCGTGTGGCACCACGGTCGAGGTGCGCGATCTGTTCTTCAATGTCCCCGCGCGGCGAAAATTCCTGCGCGCGGAAGCCACCGAGCACAAGCACCTGGAAGGCGTGTACCAGCGCATCGCGCTGAGCCGGCCGGATATCGAGCTGCTGGTGCGGCGCAGCCGCAAGCTGCTGCACCACCTGCGCGCGGCCGAGGATGAGGCCGGGCGCTTGCAGCGCCTGCAGGCGGTGCTGGGCGAGGCCTTCAGCCAACAGGCCGTCGGCCTGGACCGGGACGTCGCCGGCCTGCGTCTGCATGGCTGGATCGCCTTGCCCACCTTCAACCGCAGCCAGCCGGATTTGCAGTATTTTTTCGTCAACGGCCGGATGGTGCGCGACAAGTTGCTCGCTCACGCCGTGCGCCAGGCCTATCAGGACGTGCTCTATCACGGCCGTTTCCCGGCTTTTGTGCTCTATCTCGACATCGATCCCGGCAGTGTCGATGTCAACGCCCACCCGGCCAAGCACGAAGTGCGTTTTCGCGATTCGCGACTGGTGCACGATATGGTGTTTCGCACCGTCCAGCGGGTACTGGCCGACGTGCGCCCGGCCGTCGCCGGCGGTGGCGCCGTCGCGGCGCCGGCGGCCACGGGCAGCGGCGACTATCCGGTGGCGCCCGCCCGGCAGCAGCCGATGCCCCTGCAGGTGAACGAGCAGCTCACGCAGTACCGCAGCCTGCATGGCGAGCCCGCGCCGTTGGAGCAACCGGCAGACTCGCTGGCCGTCGAGTCGTCCGAGCCGCCGCCGCTGGGCTTTGCGCGGGCGCAGTTGAAGGGGGTCTTCATCCTCGCCGAGAACGCCCAGGGATTGGTGTTGGTGGACATGCATGCCGCGCACGAGCGCATCAGCTACGAGCATCTCAAGCGCAGTTACGAGGCACAGGGCATTCGCTCGCAACCGCTGCTCGTCCCCCTCAATCTGGCGGTCAGCGAGGCCGAGGCCGATGAAGCCGAACAACGCAGGGACTGGTTCGCCGCCCTGGGATTCGAGCTCGATCGCCTGGGGCCGGAACGTCTGCTGGTGCGCCAGGTGCCGGCGCTGCTGGCCGATGTCGACAGCGCCGCCCTGGTGCGCGACGTGCTCGCCGATTGCCGCAATCACGGGCGCAGCCGCCGGATCGAGGAGACCCTCAACCGGTTGCTCTCTACCATGGCCTGTCACGGATCGGTGCGCGCCAATCGCCAGCTGACGCTGCCGGAGATGAACGCGCTGTTGCGTGACATGGAACGCACCGAACGCTCGGGTCAGTGCAACCATGGCCGGCCGACCTGGGTACAGTTGGACATGAAGACGCTCGACGGTTTGTTCCTGCGCGGCCGCTGAGTCGGCGTAGCTTGACGATGGACCAGCCGCTGGCGATTCTGCTGATGGGCCCCACTGCCTCGGGCAAGACCGGGTTGGCGGTCGAGTTGGTGCAGCGCCTGGCGCTGGAAATCGTCAGTGTGGATTCCGCGCTCATCTACCGTGGCATGGATATCGGCACCGCCAAACCCAATGCCGCCACCCTGCAGCGGGCGCCGCACCATCTGATCGACATTCGCGACCCCTCGCAGGTGTACTCGGCGGCGCAATTTCGCGCCGATGCGCTGCGCGTCATGGCCGAGATCCGCGAACGTGGCAGAATCCCGCTGCTGGTCGGCGGTACCACCTTGTATTTCCGGGCGCTGGAAGCGGGATTGTCCGAACTGCCGGCGGCTGATCCCGCGCTGCGCGCGCAACTCGAGGCCGAGGCCGCCCGCCTGGGCTGGGAGGCCATGCACGCTCGCTTGCGGCGGGTCGATCCGCGGGCCGCCGCGCGCATCCACCCCAACGATCCGCAGCGGATCCAGCGCGCGCTGGAGGTGCACGCGCTCAGCGGCGCGGCCATGAGCGAGTTGCAGGCGGCCGGACGCGGGCCCGCGCCGGGCTGGCGGTTCCTGAAAATCATCCTCGCGCCCGCCGACCGTAGCCGCCTGCACCGCGCCATCGCAACCCGTTTTCGTGCCATGGTGGCCGCTGGGCTGCTGGAGGAAGTGCGTGGCTTGCGCGCGCGCGGGGATCTGCACCCGGCGCTGCCGTCGATGCGGGCGGTCGGTTACCGTCAGGCCTGGGCTCATCTGGAGGGGAACCTGGACGCCGAGGCCTGGGTCGAACGGGGCATTATCGCCACGCGTCAGTACGCCAAGCGCCAACTGACCTGGCTGCGGGCCGAGCCGGGGGCGCGGCGACTGGATCCGCAGAGCGTCGATCCGCTGGCGCCCATCATGAATCTGGCTGTCAGGGCTGGCGCAGCAGTACGTTGACTGTGTTATAGTTTTATCCCTAGGGAAAACCTTAACCGCAAGCGGATGCGGCGTTAAATGACTTTGTGCTCGCTTCCCCTGCAAGCAAGTTGCCGGGTGGGGAAGCGAATTGGTGCACGTTACTAGAAGAAGGAGAAATGACATGGCCAGAGGTCAGTCACTGCAAGAACCCTTCCTGAATACGCTGAGAAAAGAGCGTATTCCGGTGGCGATTTATCTGGTAAATGGCATTAAGCTGCAGGGGCAGATCGAGTCGTTCGACCAGTTTGTGGTGCTGTTGAAGAACAGCGTCAGTCAGATGGTCTACAAGCACGCGATCTCCACGGTGGTTCCGGCGCGCAACGTGCGTCTTGCGAGCGGTGATGACGGTAACGGCGGCGAACCCGGTAACGCCTGATTTCATCCTCCCGGTTCGGGGTCGGCTCGCGGCCGACTCCGAGTCATTGCTCTATGTTTGAACGCCCCCAGAGCAGTGAGCGGGCCGTGCTCGTTCACGTCGAGTTCCCCGGTCGGTCGGCGGGCGAGGACCTGCTGGAGTTCGCCGACCTGGCGCGCTCGGCCGGCGCCGAAGTGGTCGCCACGCTCACCGCCAGTCGCGCCGCGCCCGACCCCCGCTATTACGTCGGTGGCGGCAAGGCCGAGGAGATCCGTGCCGAGGTGGCCGGGTCGCGCGCCGGTCTGGTGATCTTCAACCATGAACTCAGTCCGAGTCAGGAGCGTAACCTGGAGAAACTGTTGCAGGCCCGGGTGCTGGATCGTACGGGTCTGATTCTGGACATTTTCGCCCAGCGGGCACGCTCCTTCGAGGGTAAGTTGCAGGTCGAGCTGGCGCAACTGCAACATCTCTCCACCCGGCTGGTGCGCGGCTGGACTCACCTGGAGCGACAAAAGGGCGGTATCGGCCTGCGCGGTCCGGGTGAAACCCAGTTGGAGACCGACCGCCGGCTGCTGGCCCAGCGTATCAAGCAGATTCACAAGCGGCTGGAAAAAGTCCGGGCCCAGCGCGAGCAGGGGCGGCGCGCGCGCCAGCGCGCGGAGGTGCCGACGGTCGCTTTGGTCGGCTATACCAACGCCGGCAAATCGACCTTGTTCAACCGTCTGTGCGACGCCCGGGTGTACGCCGCCGACCAATTGTTCGCCACCCTCGATCCGACCCTGCGGCGACTGGAACTGCCCGGTTTCGGCCCCTTGGTGCTGGCCGACACGGTCGGTTTCGTGCGCCAGCTGCCGCACCAGCTGGTGGCCGCGTTCCGCGCCACCCTGGAAGAGACGCTGCGCGCGGATCTGCTGCTGCACGTGGTCGATGCGCACGATCCGGAGCGCCATACCCGTATCGAGCAGGTCGACGAGGTCCTGGCGGCGATCGGCGCCGCGGACGTGCCGCAGCTGCTGGTGTACAACAAGATCGATCTCAGCGGCGAGCCGGCGCAACTGCTCAGAGACGTCGCCGGCCGGGTCACGCGGCTGTGGTGCTCGGCGGCCAGCGGTGTCGGGCTGGAGTTGCTGGAACAGGCGTTGAGCGAGATCTTTCTCGCCGATCAGGTCGGCGGCTGGCTGTATCTGGCGGCCACCGACGGGCGCCTGCGGGCGCGTCTCTACCAGACCGGAGAGGTGCTGCGCGAGCAGGCGGACGAAGCCGGCGGCTGGTGGCTGGAAATCCGTATCAGCGAACAGGAGCTGGCGGCCCTGTTTCGCCACGAAGGGCGCCAATATCGGCTGTTGACCGAGCCTGAACCCCCCTTGCGTGTTGCGGGCGGGGCCCAAGCTCCCTAGAATTTGCACCCAGCCCCCTCCCGCAAGGAGAGGGGTTTTATTTGTATAACGCGGAGTGATACATGGCCTGGAATGAGCCGGGAGGCGGTAACAAGGACCCCTGGGGCGGTCGCGGAGACCAGGGCCCGCCCGATCTCGACGAAGTCGTCAAGAAAATGCAGGACAAGCTGGGAGGCCTGTTCGGTGGCGCTCGCAAGAGCGGCAACGGGCGTCAAGGCCGCGGAGGGTCCGGATTCAAGGGGTTCGGGCTGATCGCCGCGCTGGTCGCGTTGGTGTGGATATTCTCGGGCATCTATATCGTCGACGCCGGTAAGCAGGGCGTGGTGCTGCGTTTCGGTGCCTATGCCGAAACCACCGCGCCGGGGCCTCACTGGCACATTCCCTATCCCATCGAACAGGTCGAGATCGTCGATGTGGAACAACGCCGCTTCGTGGAGATCGGCTACCGTTCCGGTAACGCCGGGCAGAGCGTCGTGGCGGTGCCGCGCGAGGCGCTGATGCTCACCCAGGACGAGAACATCGTCAATATCCAGCTGGCGGTGCAGTACCAGGTGAGCGATCCGCAGCGCTATCTGTTTGATGTGCGTGATCCCAACGTGGTGCTCAAGCAGGTCGCTGAAAGCGTGATCCGCGAGGTCATCGGCAAGAACGACATGGACTTCGTGCTCAAGGAAGGCCGCGCCCAGGTGGTGGCCGACATCAAAACCCTGATGCAGAAGACCCTGACCTCCTATCAGGCCGGCTTGCTGGTCTCGGACGTCAACCTGCAGGACGCGCAGCCGCCCGAGGAAGTCCAGGCGGCGTTCTCCGACGCCATCAAGGCCCGCGAGGACAAGGAGCGGTTAAAGAACGAGGCCGAAGCCTACGCCAACGACATCATTCCGAAGTCGCGCGGCGCCGCGGCACGACAGATCCAGGAAGCCAATGGGTACAAGGAATCCCTGATCGCCAAGGCCGAAGGTGAGGCCAGTCGTTTCACCCAGTTGCTGGGCGAGTTCAAGAAGGCGCCCGAGGTCACCCGCAAACGCCTGTATCTCGAAACCATGGAGTCCGTGATGGCGCAGACCGGTAAAGTGTTGGTCGACAGCAAGAACGCCAACAACCTGATGTATCTGCCCATCGATCAGTTGATGAAGCAGAATTCCGCCATGCGGCAGTTTTCCAACGAAGCGGGCAACGGCTCGGGCGGCTCGACGAGCGATATCTCGACTCCCAGCGCCAGCGACAGCGGCAGCTTGCGTCCGCCGCGCAGTCAACGGGAGTCACGCTGATGCCCGCCAACAGCAGAAATTTCGTCGTCGCCTTGTTGTTGCTGGTGATCGTGATCGGCGCGTTTTCCATGTATCGCGTGGGACAGTGGGAAAAGGCCCTCCTGTTCCGACTGGGTGAGATCGTGCGCACCGATATCAAGCCCGGGCTGCACTTCAAGATCCCCTTCGTCAACAATGTGCGTAAATATGACGCGCGCATTCTCACGCTGGATGTCGACCCGGAGCGATTCCTGACCGTCGAGAAGAAAAATGTGATCGTCGACTCTTTTGTCATGTGGCGCATCGTCGACGCCGGGCGCTATTACACGACGGTGCTGGGCGACGAGCGGCACGCTTCGCAGCGCCTTGAGCAGATCATCAAGGACGGCATGCGCGGCCAGTTCAGCAAGCGGACCGTCAACGAGGTGGTCTCCGGCGTGCGCGACGAGATGATGGTCCAGTTGACCGCCGATGCCAACGTGCAGGCGCGCGCCATCGGTATCGAAATCGTGGATGTGCGGGTCAAGCGTGTCGATCTGCCCGCGGAGGTCAGTAATTCGGTATTCCGTCGCATGCAGGCCGAGCGCGCGCGGGTGGCCAAGGAGTTCCGCTCCCAGGGCGCGGAAGAGGCCGAGAAGATCCGCGCCGAAGCCGACCGCAAGCGGCAGGTGATCATCGCCAACGCGTACCGCGACGCGCAGCAGATCCGCGGTCAGGGGGATGCGCGTGCCGCCGAGATCTACGCCGAGGCCTACGGCAAGGACAAGGATTTCTACGCCTTTTATCGCAGCCTGCAGGCCTACCAGCAGAGCTTCCAGAAAGGCAATGACGTGATGCTGTTGCAGCCCGACGGCGAGTTTTTCGAGTTTTTCAACGGCACGAAGGCGAAATAGACCCGCCTGCCGATCGGATAGACTCAGCGGAGTCCGGGCGACGTGGGTCGCCCGGCTTTTTTTTGCGGTGCCAAGGGTGTCAGAATGTGGAACGATTTATGGGCGGCGATGGCCTTGATGCTGGTGTTCGAGGGCATCCTGCCCTTTCTCAGTCCGCAGGGCATGCGGCGGTTGCTGGCGGCCATGGCGGCGGTCGATGATCGCGGTATGCGCCTGTCCGGCCTGATCAGCATGCTGGCGGGCCTGGGACTGCTTTACCTGGTGCGATAGGGGTCATGATCAAACACACTAACCGCTGGTTATTGCCGGAAGGCATCGAGGAGCTGTTGCCCGCGCAGGCCGGGCCGCTGGAGCAATTGCGGCGCGAAATCCTCGATCTCTATCGGGGCTGGGGTTACGAGCTGATCCTGCCCCCGTTTGTCGAGTATCTGGACTCCCTGCTCACCGGCACCGGTCACGACCTGGATCTCAAGACCTTCAAGCTGATCGACCAGCTTTCCGGACGCTTGCTTGGCTTGCGCGCCGACATGACGCCGCAGGCCGCGCGTATCGATGCGCACCGGCTGCAACGCGAGGCGCCGACCCGGCTGTGCTATCTGGGCACCGTGTTGCATGCCCTGCCCGACGGCTTCGCCGGCGCGCGCAGCCTGCTCCAGGTCGGGGCGGAGCTGTTCGGTCATGCCGGGCCGGAAAGCGACGTCGAAATCCTGCAACTGATGGTCGCCACCCTGACGCTGACCGGGATCGAGGACGTCTACATCGATCTGGGTCACGTCGGCATCTACCGGGGTCTGGCCGAAGATGCCGGTCTCGATGACGAGCAGGAAAGCTTTTTGTTCGATGCCCTGCAACGCAAGGCGATACCGGAGATCGAGAGTTTTCTGGCGGAACTCGACCTGAGCACGGCCCAACGCGAGCGGCTGGCGGGTCTGGCGACGCTCAATGGCGACGAAGAGGTGCTGCAGCGGGCCGCGGCGCTGCTCCAGGGCAGTGGCCGCGGCGCGCAGGAGGCCTTGGACAACCTGCGGCGTATCGCCTCCCTGGCGCAGCGACGCATACCCACGGCGGCGTTGCATTTCGATCTGGCCGAACTGCGCGGTTACCAGTATCAGACCGGCGTGGTGTTCGCCGCCTTCGTCGCCGATTGCGGCCAGGAGGTCGCCCGCGGCGGTCGCTATGACGAAATCGGCAAGGTATTCGGGCGCGCCCGTCCGGCCACCGGCTTCAGCGCGGACCTGCGCTGCCTGATCCAACTCGGTAGCCGTGAATGGCCCGCGCCGGCCGGGGCGATCCTGGCCCCCGACGAGCAGGACGAAGCGTTGGAGACGGCGATCGCGCGACTGCGCGCGCAGGGCGAAGTGGTGATCCGCGGCCTGCCCGGGCAACAGGGCACGCGCGCGGAAATGAACTGTGACCGCAGTCTGCACTGGGACGGCAGCGACTGGACGGTGAAAAAGACCTAGCGAAATGACGAATCTGACGGGATTGAAAATCTGATGGGCAAGAACGTGGTGGTGATCGGCACCCAGTGGGGTGACGAAGGCAAGGGTAAAATCGTCGATCTGCTGACCGATAGGGCATCCGCCGTGGTGCGATTCCAGGGCGGTCACAACGCCGGCCATACCCTGGTGATCGAAGGTCGCAAGACGGTGTTGCACCTGATTCCGTCGGGCATTCTGCGGGTGGGCGTGCGCTGCCTGATCGGTAACGGTGTGGTGCTCTCGCCCGGCGCGCTGCTCGAGGAGATCGGCATGCTGGAAGCCAGCGGCGTGCCGGCGCGCGAACGGCTCGGCATCAGTGAGTCCTGTCCGCTGATCCTGCCTTATCATATCGCGCTCGACCAGGCGCGCGAAATCGCCCGCGGCAACAAAGCCATCGGTACCACCGGGCGGGGCATCGGCCCGACCTACGAAGACAAGGTCTCGCGCCGCGGTATCCGGCTCGGCGAACTGCTCGACCCCGAGCATTTCACGGAACGTCTGCGTGAAGTCATGGAGTACCACAACTTTGCGCTGGAACATTATTTCAAGGCCAGCCCGGTCGATTATCAGCGGGTGCTCGACGAGGCCCTGGCCCAGGGCGAGCAGATCGCGCCGATGGTCGAGGATATCCCCGGCACCCTGCACCGGCTGCGCGCCGAAGGCAACAGCATCATGTTCGAGGGGGCCCAGGGAGCGCTGCTCGACATCGACCACGGCACTTATCCTTACGTGACCTCCTCGACCACCACCGCCGGCGGGGCCGCCAGCGGCAGTGGGGTGGGGCCGCGCGACCTGGACTACGTGCTGGGTATCGTCAAGGCCTATACCACCCGCGTCGGCGCCGGCCCCTTCCCGACGGAGCTGTTCGATGACGACGGCCAGTACCTGGGCGAGAAGGGTCACGAGTTCGGTGCCACCACCGGGCGTCAACGGCGTTGCGGCTGGCTGGATGTGGTCGCGCTCAAACGCTCGTTGCAGATCAACAGCGTCACCGGCATGTGTATCACCAAGCTCGACGTGCTCGATGGTATGGATACGGTGAAGATCTGTGTCGCCTACAAACTCGACGGTCGCGAGATCACCACGCCGCCGGTGGGCGCGGATCTGTTCGCCAAGTGCGAACCGGTGCTGGTGGAAATGCCCGGCTGGTCCAGCTCGACGGTGGGCGTGAAGTCAGTGGAGCAGCTGCCGCAGGCCGCGCGTGACTATCTCAAGAAGGTGGAGGAGTTGTGCGGCGTGCCGGTGGATATCATCTCCACCGGCCCGGATCGCGAGGAAACCATCATCAAACGTCACCCGTTTGAATGAGGCCGGGCCCGAGGGCCGGCTCAGCTGCCTACCACGCGCAAGGCGATATTTTCCGGTTTGACGTCTTCGCGCGGGTCGTCGGTGCCCGGCGCAGCGGCGTCGTCGGCCTCGCCGCTTTCCTCGGGACGCTTCTGGCGTTCGTAGAGAAACTTCAGCACGTTCGAGCGATAGTGGTTATAGCGCGCGTCATCGGCCAGCGCCAGCCGCTCGCGTGGCCGTTCGAGCTGGATGTGCAGGACTTCGCCGATGGTCGCCGCCGGCCCGTTGGTCATCATCACGATGCGGTCGGAGAGCAATACCGCTTCGTCGACATCGTGGGTGATCATGATCACGGTGTTTCCCAGCGAGGCGTGGATTTCCATTAACGAATCCTGCAGGTGGGCGCGCGTCAGCGCGTCCAGGGCGCCGAAGGGTTCGTCCATCAGCAGCACTTCCGGTTGCATCGCCAGGGCACGGGCGATGCCGACGCGCTGTTTCATGCCGCCGGAGATTTCGTCCGGTCGCTTGTCGCGCGCATGGCTCATATGCACCAGCTCCAGATTGTGCTCGATCCAGTCGCGCATCTCGGCGCGCGATTTTTTCCCCTTGAAAACCTGTTTGACGCCGAGTTCGACATTTTCATAGGTGCTCAGCCAGGGGAGCAGCGAGTGGTTCTGAAAGACGACGGCGCGTTCCGGGCCCGGCTCGACCACTTCACGGCCGTTGAGAATCACGCCGCCGGCGGTCGCTCGGTGCAGACCCGCCACGATATTCAGGACGGTGGATTTGCCACAGCCGGAGTGACCGATCAGGGTGATGAACTCGCCCTTGTCGATCTTCAGGCTGACATCCTCCAAGGCACGAAACGGTCCCGTGTCGGTGGGGAAATCGATATTGACGTGGGTCAGTTCAAGATGACATTTGTCGTTCATGCTCATACCTCTCAACTTCAGCGCGTGATCGCACTCTTGTCCCAGGAGAACTTGCGTTGCAGCAGCAACATGCCGCGATCCAGCACGAAGCCGATAAAGCCGATGACCAGCACCGCCACCATGATGCGGGCCAGCGAGTTGGAGCTGCCGTTCTGGAATTCATCCCAGACGAATTTGCCCAGGCCCGGGTTCTGCGCCAGCATTTCCGCCGCGATCAGTACCATCCAGCCGATGCCCAGCGACAGCCGCAAACCGGTGAACATCATCGGTATCGCCGAGGGGAGTACGATTTTCATCGTCTTGGTCAGCCAGGGCAGGCGCAGCACGCGTGAAACATTGATGAGATCCTTGTCCACCGTCGAGACGCCCACGGCGGTGTTGATGATCGTCGGCCACAGGCAGCAAAGGGTCACCGTGATGGCCGAGTTGAGGAAGGATTTGGCGAACAGCGGATCCTTGCTCACGTACACCGCGCTGACCACCATGGTGACGATCGGCAACCAGGCCAGCGGAGAGACCGGTTTGAACAACTGGATGATCGGATTGAACGCCGCGTAAAGGGTCTGGCTCATGCCGGTGACGATGCCGATGGGGATGGCGATCAGCGAGGCGATGAGAAAACCGGTGGCGACGGTGACCAGACTGGTAAGGATCTGATCGAAAAAGGTCGGCGCCCCGGTATAGGGGCGGATGCGCACTTCGGCGTTCGGGTTGGCGGCGAGCTTCTCGGCGTTGCGTTTCTCCTGCCGCTGGTAGAACGCCGCCTCCTTGGCGCGCGCGGCCTGGTGCTCGTCGACCAGCACCAGCGCCTGCTCCCATACCTTGGCCGGACCGGGCAGCTGGCCCAGGGATGTCTGCACTTTGGCGGCGAGCACGCTCCATAGCATGAGAAACAGCGCGACGGCGGCCAAGGGTACGCCGACCGCCTGCACGAGACGCCTGGCGCCGCCACTGCGCTGGTCGCTGGAAAGGAATGTCAGCAAACGATCCATGAACTTCAGATCGTAGGCCTGGTACTTGTTGAGCGTGGTTTCTGTCTGCATCGTCTGAATCCTGCTGGGTGACTGCTATCAAGGGGTTTCCTTGCCCTTAAGCCCGATAGGGAACTTTTCCAGATAGGCATTGGGCTTGGTGCCGTCGAAGGTGATTCCATCAATGAACTCGGTCTGCGGTTCGCGGAATCCGTCCTCGGTGGCGAAATCAGGGAAATCCGCGGCGCTCATCTTGCCCTCGTCGATCAGCGCCTTGGCGGCCTTGGCGTAGATGTCGGGTCGATAGACGCTCTTGGCGGTATCGATATACCAGCTGTCAGGTTTGTACTCGGCGATCTGTCCCCAGCGACGCATTTGCGTCAGGTACCACACGGCGTCCGAATAATAGGGGTAAGTGGCGAAATAACGGAAAAAGACATTGAAGTCGGGGACTTCGCGCTTGTCGCCTTTTTCGTATTCGAAGGTACCGGTCATCGAATTGGCGATCACCTTGTAGTCGGCGCCGACGTAGTTCGGCTGCGACAGGTACTTCACCGCCTCCGGACGATTCTTATTGTTGTCGGCGTCGAGCCACTTGGCGGCGCGTAGCAGGGCCTTGACCACCCGCACGGTGGTGTTGGGATATTTCTCGGTAAAGGCTTCGGTCATGCCGAAGACCTTCTCCGGGTTGTCTTTCCAGATTTCGTAGTCGGTGATCACCGGTACGCCGATGCCCTTGAACACCGCCTGCTGATTCCAGGGCTCGCCCACGCAGTAACCGTAAATGGTGCCGGCTTCCAGCGTGGCCGGCATCTGCGGCGGCGGGGTGACCGACAGCTGTACGTCGGCTTTCAGCGTACCCGAGATGTCGCCTTTTTGCGGTGCATAGAACCCTGGATTGAGTCCGCCGGCGGCGAGCCAGTAACGCAATTCGTAATTGTGGGTCGAGACCGGAAAGACCATGCCCATCTTGAAGGGCTTGCCTTCGTCGCGGTACTTGGCGACCACCGGTTTGAGATAGTCGGCCTTGATCGGATGCACCGGCCGGCCGTCCTTCTGCTTTGGAATATGGGGTTTCATCTGCTCCCAGACCTGGTTGGAAACGGTGATGCCGTTGCCGTTCAGGTCCATGGAAAACGGGGTGACGATGTGGGCCTTGGTGCCAAAGCCGATGGTCGCGGCCAGCGGTTGGCCGGCGAGCATGTGGGCGCCGTCCAGTTGGCCGTCGATGACGCCGTCGAGCAGCACCTTCCAGTTGGCCTGGGCTTCGAGGGTGACATACAGGCCTTCGTCCTCGAAGTAACCCTTCTCGTAGGCGATGGCCAGGGGCGCCATGTCGGTGAGTTTGATGAAGCCGAATTTCAGGTCTTCTTTCTCAGGGGGGCCGATGTCGGCGCGACTGCCGGTGGCGACGAACAGCCCGAGGCTGAGCGCGAGCAGGAGGCGTTTTAGGGAGGTGGGTTTCGCGGTGCGCGGATCTCTGTCTAGCATGTGGACTCCGATTTGTGCAGGCCTGAAACGAATAAAGGCGTCTTCGGCCGGGACCGGGCAGGTCCAGGCGCACAGACACCTTTGTCCATAAACAATCCGGCCGCCAGCGGCCAGATGGGATTCAAATTGTGTGTAGTGCTCTCCAATCCCCGGCTGCGCCGTTACAACTGGAGACGTCTACGACCCTCCAGCAGAATACGTGCCAGCATTTAAGCTTTTGTAAATCAATCGGAATTATTTCAGAGACCGGCGGAGAGTGCTGTTCCTTGGGGCACGGTCGCACCGCCTTGGTGCGCTTGAAGGCAAAAAAACTCCGGCCGCCATGGCTGGCGACCGGAGTCGGAAGGACTCGGACGAGGCGTTTGCGCTTGCCTAGAACGTCACCTCACCCCAGAGCCACAACTTGTCATTGTCGACCGAAAAGCCGTCGGCGTCGTAGCTGGCGTATTTGATCCCGGCGGCGTAGTGCTTGGTGAATTTCTTCACTGCCAGCAGGTCGATTTCACTGCCGTAGTCGGCGCCGCCCTTGTCGGCGCTGAAGTCGTGGTACACGCCGAGCAGTTTTATGCCCATGAGTTTTCCCCCCACTGACACGTAGCGGTCCTGCAGTCCGTCGGCCGGTGTATTCAGAAACGCGTCCGCCCAGCCATTGAAGGCGTGCTTGGTGGCCAGCGGTGTCTCAAAGCCACTGAAACTGTCGGCGCCGAGCAATTCATAGCCGAATTTGACGCTGACTCCCTTTGCCGCCGCTCCCAGGATGAAGTGGTAGTAGTCCGCATCGATTGCGTTGTTGCCATCGGCATAGTCGCTTTGCTTGGCATACTCGGCCCGGTACAGCAGCGTGACGCCGCTCACACTGTAATCGCCGTCGATATAGCCGCCCAGGGTTCGGTTCGAGTTGGCACGCAGGCCGCTGCTGGCATTGTATTCGAGCAAATAGCCGTAGAACGCCAGCGTGGCAAAATCCAGACCGCTGAAGGAGGCATGAATCAGGTGGTTGCTCATATCGGTGTCGCTGCCGAAGATATTGCGCACGTTGTCTATGTAGGCGTAGTCGAGCGTGAGATTCGGGAGGCTGGTGTTGCTGAACGCTACCGCGTCGTAAGTCTGCTCATTCTGACGCCAGCCGACATTGCCGAGAAAGCGGGCGTTATCCCATATCATGCGCTGGCGACCGATCTTCAGGTTCGCCTCGGGTATCCCGGTGTAGCTGATATAGGCCTGATTGACTTCCGTATTATCCGGGTCGGCGATCACCGAATACTGGCTCTTCCCGTTGCCCCCGGGGCCGCTGTTGTAATCCTCGATCAGGGCGCTGGTGTTCTCCATTTCCAGGTACGCGCGCAGCCCGTGGTAATCGGCGCTGCCGTAGCCCAGACGGGTACGCAGCGTGAGTCCGTCAGCATCCTTTAGCGCATTGTCCTGATCGACTTGTTCGTAGCGCAAGCGCATGTTGAGCTGCACCTCCCCTGAGCCAAGGGCATCGGTGAAGGCGCCGGCTTGTGCGTGGGCACTGGAGGCCAGCAAGGCGCCCAGGGTGAAGGCCCGCAGGCGGTATGGCTGGTTGGGTTTGGTAATGATTTTGTTCATGCTCGTGACTGCTCCGGTTGCTGTTGCTGTTTTTTCGGCCTGTGCCTATAGGCGGCTATGAGCCAGACCGCGCCGTTGCGACAGACTGCCTGTCGGTAAACATCGTCGTTGACGCAAACGGGTACCACGCTGTACCCAGGAAGAGGGCGCCGGGGCCCTTCTCGGGCCCGGCGCCGGATCAGGCGGCCTCAGCCGCCGCGGCTTTCATGGTGTCGGCAAGAAGTCCATAGACCTCGCTCCAGGCTTCGCGGGTGGCTTCGGTGAACGCATCCCCGAGGCCGGTCTTCAGCGTCCACAACAACGCCGCGCCGACGGTATCGTAGTGCTCGTCCTTGACGCCGTAGGCGACATGCCGCACGCCGAGTTCCTGGACCGCCGGAACGATGTCCGGCAGTCGATCGAGACCGTTGACGGCCACGCCGATCATGCGCATGAGTTTTTGCCCCTGGACTTCCATGTCGCCGTTGAACAACGGGCGCAGCGATGGGTCGAGTTCGAACAGTCGGGTGTAGAACAGTTCGGCGGCCTGGGCGGAAATGGGGGCGACCTGGGCCCAGGAGTTCTTGATCAGTACGATTTGGTCAGGTGTCATGACGGGCTCCTCAGCTGTCGAGCGGAATACGAATGACCACACCGCCCATCACGTCGCCGAGCTTGAAATCCCGGCGCGGAGAGTCCTTGTGGCCGTTGTGGCAGGAGACGCAGACCGGCGCCACCGCCGTATCGGCGTAGACGGCGGTGAAATAGTTGACGCCGCCGAGCTTCTCTTCGCCGTAGTAGTTCTTGCCTTTGTTCTCGGCGACGAACTTCAAGCCGGCTTTTTCCACGTCGGTCTTCGGCGCATTCTGCCGGTTCACCGGCCATAGCGACTGCAGTGAATAACTGAAATTCACCTCGGGCATGGACTCGGCACGTTGCGCGACCAGCTCCGAGCCGAAGCGGAACATCTGCGCCGGCAGAACCAGCGCCTTGTCATCCTCGAAGTGTTCGCTGGCGGTGATGACCTTGTCTTTTTTCACCAGGCGGTTGACGATCTTGCGGGTATAGATGGTGCGATCGGAATCCATCACCAGATGCAGCGCATCGGCCATGGCTTTTGGGGTGATGCTGGGCTGGTCCATGGCGCTGTCGGTGGCGATGACGCCGCTCAGTCCGGCCATGGACGCGAAGATGCCCAGCGCGATAAGACTTTTCTGCAAAGTGTGCATTTGACTGTCTCCTGTTGTGGGTAGCGATAATCCCGTAGCGGGTCGATGAGTGGTTAGCGCGCGCTCGCCGCCTCCTGCGAGGCTCGTTTGAGGTCTGTCTCCGCCATCTCCATGCTCCTGACGTCCACGCGCGGTGTGCCGTCGAAGTTGCGCTCGATCAGGTCGCGGTCGGCCAGCGCGTTGAGGGAGAACCCCAGTCCGTGGCAGTGCAGGCAGACCGGTCGGAGCATTTTCTCGTTCGGTGAAAGGGTGGCGTTCTGATTGTGCTCGACCATGATCCGGCTGCTCCATTCGTTGATGTCGTGCTCCACCCGCGGCATATGACAGCCGGCGCAGGACACGCCACTGCCGCTGGCGGCCTCGCCGGCCAGCTCCCGCCGCCACGCCCGGTAGTGCGCTGATTGCTTGTAGGCCAGGCTGTGACGATCGGTGTGGCAACCAAGGCAGGCCTCCACCGCGGCGTGGCGGACATCGAAGCGATGCGCCGTATGGCAGCTGGTGCAGGTCAGTTGCAGGTGGTCGGCGTTCTCGCGCATCGGCAGGCGTGCCTGCGCGGGTGTCATCGGCGTCAGTCCCGCCGCCAGGCGCATCCCATGTTTTCCTCGCTCGAAGCGCGTGAGCTCGAGCTGGTGGCAGCCGGCACAGGCCTGAACGCCGGGGTGGTCGTTCCAGGCGGACTTTTCACCCTGGTCGTCCGGGGCTGCGTGGCAGCCGCTGCAATTGACGCCCGAGCGGGCGTGCGCGGTTTGCGCCCAATCGGCGAGCGCACCGGCGTCCAGGGAAGGTTGCCGGTCGTTGTCGGCATCAGCGGCGCTCAATTGCCGGCGTGGATGGTCGGACAAGGGATAGTCCGGCAATTCCTCGAGCATGCTGGCGAACTCCCGCGCCGGCAGCGTGCGGCGTTCGAGCAGATCGGGTTCATGCAGATGTTTGAGCAGGAAGTCGGTGTACAGGGCGCGATTGTTGTGAAAGTTGTGACAGCCGGCGTCCGCGCAGCTGGCGAAGTCCATGCCGCGATGGCTTGGGCGATCCGTGCCGATATCCGCGTGACAGTGAACGCAGAAGTCGACCGGTTGGGTGAGGCCGTTGGCGCCGGTGATCTCGGGCTGGTGCTCGACATGGCAGGTAGTGCATTCCAGCGCATTGATGCTCTCCAGTCGATCGGCATTGCGTGGGTCGCGGAACTTGCTGCGGGGGTGCGAATCGAAGGGTTTCCTGCGCTCCTCGCCGTGACAGTCGATACAGGCTTGCTGCAATACCGTTCGACCTGCGAGCGGGTCGCGGTGACAGCTCTCGCAGGCGATCCCGATCTGGTGGTGACCATCGCTCATGGGCCCTGGCATGAAGAATTGTTTGTTCTCGCCTTCTGTCATCAAGTACACCAATGCGCCGATCAGCGCGATGGAGGTCGTCGTCCACAGCAGCCACAGTTTGCGTTGGCGGCGTCCCTTGTCGCTCGGCATGTCTCAGAACCAATAGGTCTTGAGGACGTGAAAACCCAGTAACACCGGCAGTGGCCAGAGCAGCAGTAGGTGCAGCCACACGGACCAGCCGCGTAGCCGGCTGACGATCGTAGCGGGCAGTCGGTGTTGCATGCCGATGGCGCCGGCGGCCAGGGCGCCGCTGAGGAGCAGGGCGCTGAAGCAGAGCATCAGGTAGAAATTGAGATGATGACCCAGGCGCAGCCCCGTGTGGGCGATCAGAATCGCGACGGCCAGCGCGCCCAGTGCCACGTGCACCACCCGCCAGCCGCTGAATCGCCCCAAGCTTATGCGTTTGCCGCGTTTGCGCAGCGTCAGGGTCGCCGCCAGCGCCGCGAGCGCCAACAGGCTGAAGCCGCTGACCTGTTTCAACAGGCTCTCACGCCAAAGCAGATCCCAGCGCACCGGGGCCTGGACGCTGGCGGGATAGGGGATGGCCGGTGCCAGCAACACGGCGATAGCGCCGAGCAACGACACCAGCGCCGTCAGCATCAAAACGCGGCTGCCGCGCTCGGCGCTCGGGCGCGTGGCGCCGGCCAGTTGGGCCAACAGCGGGCGGCAACTGCCGCAGACGCCGCCGGCTCCCGTGGTGGCCGTCAATTGCTCGGCGCTCGCGCAACCGCCGCGCTGGGCCGCGCCCAGCGCGCCGCGGGTGACCCCGGTGCACTGACACACGACCGCTTTGTCCGGCCAGTCTGTCACCGCCACCGCGTCCTGTTGCGGCCATAACCGGCCCTGGCGCAGGAAGCGGCGGACCTGCCAGGGCCAGACGAGACGGGCGTGCAGGATGCTTTCCTGGATGCGCGCGCTCTCGTCCCAGTCGCCACAGGCAATGGCGCCGACCAGTCGCTGGCGGTGCAACAACAGTTTGCGATAACAACGGCTGTCGTAGCTGCGCCAGCTGGGCGTGGCGAGCTGACTCAGGGTCTCGCCTTCGCCGGTACGCCCGGCGCTGAATAGTTTGACCCCCATCACTTTCAGCCGGGTCGCGGCCTGGGAGCCGCGATAGGTGGATTTTCCGCCGCTGATGTGATGGGCGGCGACGGCCGCCTGTTCGAGACCCGGCGCGACCAGTCCGTAGATTTGATCGCGGTGTTCGGCGCATTCGCCGACGGCGTAGATGCGGCTATCGCTGGTCTGCATCTGGTCGTTGACGCGGATGCCGCGGCCGACGGCGATTCCGGCGGCGCGCGCCAGGGCGATGTTCGGGCGTATTCCGGTGGCGATCACCAGGGTGTCGCAGTCGAGGCGACGGCCCGACAACAGTTCGACGCCGTCGACGCGCTCATCGCCCAGGATGCGCTTGACCGAGTCCCCCAGCGAGATGCGCATACCCAGCGCCAGCAGCTGCTCGCGCAGCAGCTCCGCGGCTTCGTCGTCGAGCTGCCTGGCCATCAACCGGCTGGCGTGCTCGACCACGGTGACCTGGGTGTGATGTTTCTGCAGCCCGCGCGCGGCTTCCAGCCCGAGCAGGCCGCCGCCGAGAACCAGGGCGTGGCGGCTGCGTACGCCCCGGGCGAGGAGTGTCTGCGCGTCCTCGAGGTTGCGGAAGGTGTAGACGCCGGGTTTCCCGGTGCCTTCGATATGGGGGATATGGGGATGCGAGCCCATGGCCAGAACCAGATGGCTGTAGGGCTGAAAGGCGCCCTGAGAGTCGAAGACCTGTTGTCGCTCGCGGTCGATGCGCAGGATTTTACAGTTGTGGCGCTGTTCCACGCGGTGCGGCTGCGGCAATCGCAACGGCGTTTGAATCTCACTGAAGCTGACTTCGCCGGTCAGCAAGCCGGCCAGGCGGACGCGGTTGTAGGGCTCCCAGGGTTCGTCGCCGAAAACGACGATCGGCCGCTCGGGCGCGTGTTGCACCAGCCGCTCGACGCAGCGGCTTCCGCTCGGGCCGGTTCCGACCACCACGATGGGCGCTTGCTCAGCCCGCGGGGGACTGAAGCTGTTGTGTTCCAAGACGGCTGACATAACCTTCCCGATCGAATTGTGATAGCGCATAAAAAAGCGCCCAGCCCGCCGACCCATCGGTCGCGGAGTGGACGCCTTCGTCCCCGTCACCACCGTCTTTGGCGGTGAGCGGTCTGTTTCAGTTCAGCAGATCGGCGACGGCGATGACGTTCTCCGCCACTTCGCCGATGCGCAGATTCTTGTCCATGGCCATCTTTCTCAGCGCGTGGTAGGCCCTGGGTTCATCGTAACCGCGCTGTTTCATCAAAATGCCCTTGGCACGCTCGACGGCCTTGCGTTCCAGGAGATTGGCGCGGGTGTCTTTCAGTTCGCGCCGCAATTGCTCATAGGCGGCGAACCTCGCGACAGCCACGTTCAGGATGCTGTCGATACGACCGGCCTCCAGCCCGTCGACGATATACGCACTGACCCCGGCGTGCACCGCACGCTGGATGATCTGCGGATCGCTTTCATCGGTGAACAGCACCACCGGCAGCGCGATTTCCGCCAACAGCTCTTTGAGCTTCGCCAACAGACCCGCCGGCCGGCTGCAGTAGACCACCAGAATATCCGGTGTGTGGGTGCCGACCTGGGCTAGCAGGTTGGCGTCCTCGCTACATTCGGCCACTACCTCGTGACCCAAACCCGGTAGCGATTGTCGCAGCAACTCGCCGCCCGTCGGGTCGCCGTTGACCAACAATGCTTTCAACTGCATGGAGCATCCACGTGAAACGGTTGGGTTTCGCCACAGCAAAGGCCGTGCCAGCGGACGTAAACGACTGAAACTGTGACACTGTGATGTAAGGCGGCGGATCGCGGGCCGGAAGTTTGCACAACAATGAGCCAGCGTGCCTCCGGGTTTCCCGGTTTCGGTGCGCATTCAAGCCTCCCGATGAGTTCGCACCACAAGCGTTCCTTGCCGCGCGGCCTTTTAGCGCGGGCGCACCGAGGCGGCACAGGCATTGCTTGCAGTGCGGCTTTCAGGGGAAATCAACATACAAGGACTCAGTCATGCTGGACAAAACACTGGCCATTATTCTTGCCGGCGGCGTCGGCTCCCGCCTGCATCCGCTGACGGCCGATCGCGCCAAGCCCGCCGTGCCTTTTGGCGGCAAATACCGCATCATCGATTTCAGCCTCGCCAATTGCGTGCATTCGGACATCAGGCGTATTTTGGTGTTGACCCAATATAAATCGCATTCGCTACAGAAACATCTGCGCGATGCATGGTCCATTTTCAACCCCGAGTTGGGGGAATACATCACGCCGGTGCCGCCGCAGATGCGGGTCGACGGCAGCTGGTATTCCGGTACCGCCAACGCCATCTATCAGAACCTCTACATGATCGAGCGCAGCGATGCCGATTGGGTGTTGATTCTCTCGGGCGATCATATCTATCGCATGGACTACGCGGAGATGATTCGCGCGCACATCCAACGCCAGGCCGACGTCAGCGTGGCCTGTATGGAGGTCGACACCGCCGAGGCGGGCGCTTTCGGCGTGATGCAGGTAGACGAGCGCGGGACGATTGTCGGTTTCGAGGAGAAACCGCAAACGCCCAGGGCGCTGCCCGACAATCCGCAGCGGGCCCTTGTGTCCATGGGCATCTATGTGTTTGGCAAGCAGTGGCTGCTCGAGGTGTTACGGCGCGACCAGCAGGACCCGACTTCCAGCCACGACTTCGGTCACGATATCCTTCCCGCGCTGATCGCCCAGGGCCGTGCCTGCGCCTACCGCTTCGGCGGGCACAGCGGGCGCGTATCACCCGATCGCTATTGGCGCGACGTAGGCACGCTGGACGCCTACTACGCCGCCAACATGAGCCTGTTGGACCCGGTACCGCCGCTCGACCTGTATCAGTCCGACTGGAACATCCGCACCTACCAGGAGCAGACGCCACCGGCGCGCACGGTGCCGGGCGAGTCGGGAACCGAGGGGGTGTTCGTCAACTCCATCGTTTCCGGCGGCACGGTAATCGCCGGCGGTGGGGTCAATCATTCGATCCTGTTTTCCAACGTGCGCGTGGGCGATGAAGCCATTGTCGAAGACGCCATTCTGTTCACTGGGGTGGTGGTCGGTGACGGCGCCCACTTGAAGCGCTGTATTATCGAAAAGAACGTCCGGATACCGCCAGGGGAGCGCATTGGCGTGGAGCCCGAGCGGGATCGGCAACGCTTTCACCTCTCAGCGCAGGGTATCGTCGTCGTCCCCAAGCGATTCGTCTTCGACTAGAGGCGCCGGCTGCCCGGCGCCGGCCGGCGCGCTGGGCGGGAGCGGGCGCAGCCGATAATAGCCGCCCCCGGCCCAGGGCAGGAGGAAACTGCGCTGGTGGTGGCGGGCGCTGACCCACCCCAGAGCACGCCAAGGGCCGATGGGATAGTCGGCGTAGCGCAGGGAGTAGGCGCCGGGAAGCAAGCTGCGCGTGCGCAGGCGTAAACCGCCGCGCTCTCGGGTCACGCGCAAGCCCGCGTAAGGGGCGGCCAGCGGTTCGCCGATGAAGATGCCCTCGCCGGGCTGCTGCACACTCGCCCAGTAGGCCTGGAGCAGGGTACGTCCACTGCCGTAAAGTTCCATCAGCAAGGCGGGATTGGGGAACTTGCCGGGGAGGTTGCATGGCTCGATCACCGTGCCGAAGCTGCCGGTGGCGCCGGCTTGCAGCCAGCGCAGCGCGCTCATCTGAGCGCTGTCGGTCAAGCGCCCGCCGCTGGAGGTCAGATGATCGGCGACGGCGCCGGGCATGAACCTCAGGGTGTCGAGGTGATCGACCCGTGCGATTCCGGTGAAATAGAACATGACATCGTCGCGACCGCGCAAGGCATTGGTCTGCACGACCCGGGTGTCGATCCAGCCGCGCATATCGCGCTGCAGTCGCGGGTAAATGCCGGCGCGGACGTTGCGCGCCCGATCGCTGGTGCTGACCAGATAAGCCGTGCCTTTCGGGCGGGTGCCGTCGGCGGCCACGCCACGATCGATCAGGGCGCGCGCGTCGGCGAAATTCTCCGCCGCGATACTCATGGTCGGTCGGACGCCCAGATCGGTCCAGGGGCTTGCCCCGGAATAGCCATAATAAGGGCTTTGACGGGTCGGGGCGCACTGATGGGCGGAGCACCAGCCGCGGTCGAAACCGAAGCTCAAGGCCGAAGTGATCGACATGCAGTCGACGCGGTAGGGTTTCGCCCAAGTGATGGCATAGGCCTGGACGCGCGCCGGGGTGGCCTGTTCAATCGCGGTTCTCAGGCGCTGAAATGCCGTCGCCGGCAGATGGGTCGGCTGGGGGTCGAAACGCACGTGAACGACGTTGTCCGCCGGCAGCTTGCGCGCGCGTCGGTAATAGTCGCCGATGCGCACGCTGAGCGGATCGGCGTCGTTTACGATCACCGCCACTTCCTCCGGCCCCAGGCGTGACCCGGGGAGGAGGAAATGGGCGGGAGCGGCCGCCGGACAGACACCGGGCAGCAGCGTCAGACAGACGAGCAGGATGCGAGGGGCAAACAGCGGGGGCAAGGCAAAAACCGGCATACAGCACATAGCCTGGCATGCTACCCAGCCAGGCGGGCAATGCAAGGCGGTGTCAACGTTGCTGCGCTTGCGGGTGCTCGCTGAGCGTGTCGCGAATGCGCTCCACGCGTTCGAGTTCGGCGAAGAAGGCATCCAGGCAGGCGGGGTCGAAGAACTTGCCGCGCTGACTGTCGAGATACGCCAAGGCTTTGTCCGTCGGCCAGGGCGCCTTGTAGGGCCGCGCCGAGGTCAGGGCGTCGTAGGCGTCGGCGACGCTGACGATACGTGCCGGCAGGGGGATGTCCTCTTTGCCCAGGCGCCTGGGATAGCCGGTGCCGTTGTATTTTTCATGATGGTTGAGGGCGATGACCGCGCCCATTTGCAGGTATTGGGACGGGCTGTCTTTGAGGATCTCGTAGCCGATGAGGGTGTGGGTCTTCATGATTTCGAATTCGCCGTGACTGAGTCGGGCGGGTTTGCGCAGGATCTGATCGGGGATGCCGATCTTGCCGATGTCGTGCAGCGGGGCGGCCAGCTCGAGGGCCTCGCATTGTTCGCCTGACAACCCGAGTCGCTCGGCGATCAGGCGGGTGTACTTGGCCATGCGAATCACGTGATTGCCGGTCTCTTCGTCGCGGTACTCGCCGGCTTTCGCCAGTCGCAGCAGGGTTTCGTGTTCGCGCCGATGCACCTCTCCGGTAGCCTCGGCGACGCGCTGCTCCAGCCAGCGGGCGCGCTCCTGGATCAGCTTCCGCTGACGGTATTGCGTCAGCAGATTGCTGCAGCGGGCGTGGAATTCCAGATCGTCCACCGGGTCGGTCAGCAGGTCGGTGGCGCCGGCGTCCAGAACCTGGCGGCGCAGTGCATCTTCTCCCCAGGGTGTGACCATGAGCAATGGCAGATGCTCGCCGCGGGCGGTTTGCCGCACCCGTCGAATCAGTCGCTCGGCCGAATGGCCCGGGAAGCGGGTGTCGGCGATAACCAGATCCGCGTAATGCCAGTGAAGCCAGGAAATCGCCGTCTCGGGCTGATAGAAAACCTCCAGGTGGACGGTCGATTGCAGCCGCCGGGCGAGACCGGCCAAACGCTGACCGCGGGCGACGTCCCAGTCCATGATAACTATCGTCGACATAAAGGCCCCATTCACCTTTTTGTGCATCGTTGTGACTATGACGGGCAGGCGTCCTTGCCGAGGATGTGGCCGCGTTGATTTCAACCGGTTGAAAATCAGTGAAAAGTTGTGTCCGATCGAACGCAGCAAGAGGCTAACGGCAACGCAGACATAAACTTAAGCGGGAAGCCTCAGCGTCTGGCCGCGATCTATGCTCTAATTGCCTGAACTCAGGCACAATCGGGGAATGTCGGGATGAAACAGGAGAAGCCATCCGAGCAGCGGCGCCAGTCGCTTGGCCGCGTGGTGGGCAGCGTCTTCGCGTCCATGTTCGGGGTGCAAAGCCGTAAGAAGCACCAGGACGACTTTGAGCGGGGCAATCCCACCCTTTATATCGTGGTGGGCCTGATCGCCACCGCGCTGTTCGTCGTGGCGGTGTGGGCGGTGGTGCGGCTGGTGATTGCCGCCGCGGCCGCATAGCGGGGCTTTATTGGTAGACGCGGCCTTGGTGTTTCAGCCAACCGTCGACATGCCGCCGGGCCGGGTCGTGGTGCGTCCAGTGCACGATTCCGCCCTGGGCGTTCCATTCGTATTCGCCGTAGAACGACACCTGGTCGCCTTCGCGCAACGCATTGATTCGAGGCGCCAGATCGATGTTGTGGACCATCAGGACGGTCTGTCCGTCGGGCAAGCGCAGGACAAAACGCTGGTGGCGGCTGCCTTCGCGGTCGTCCGGCAGGATGCGCTTGACCATCCCCTGGCCTTCGACCTGGACATCGCTTTGCCGGTTTCTGAAGGCCTCGGCAAGGGCGACGGTCGGTGGCGGCACCACCTGCCTGGCCGGTTCCAGACCCGGGAGCCCGTGACTGTCCAGGTAGGAATAGCCGCCGGCGGCCAGCACGGCCAGCAAGGCAATGACTTTGCCAGTATTTTTCATAATGGCGGCAGTTTACCCAGGGCGGCCGCGAGTGAAAAGGCCCGCTCGGCAGATAAGCCGACAGTCAGGCGTCGCGCGGGTTGTCCGCGACCGGTAGCCCGCCGGCGACCGGGTCAGCGACCGACTCCGGGGCGTATTTCCGGTGGGCGCGGCGGCTGGCGACCGCGGCCGGGCCGCACGCCGCGGGTGCGGGTGGAAACCAGCGCCCGGCCGGCCGTCAGGCGAAGCTCAGTCCTGACCGCAATCGGATTGCGGAATCGGGCTGCCCTGGCCGCTGTGTTCCAGGGCCGCCGTGTGTCGCCAGAACAGATCGTGCAGCGCCTGGCTGACACCGCTGTCGATATCGGCTTCCCGCGCCAGCTGGCAGCGTGCGTCGAAATCCGCAATGGCGGGTATGGCTTCGCCGCGGCGGGATTGCGCCGTGGCCTCGCGCAGGCCTTTGCACTGGTAACACACGCCTTGTTTGCTGACCAGGGAACACAGTCCATCGAAGCTCGCTTGCATGTGTTTGCGGGCACTGCTCAGGCGATGTCGCAGCACCGATTCGCTGGTCTGCAACGCCTTGGCCGCCTCGCGGCCGGTCATGCCCATCAGTTCGCGCAGAATCAGCGCGGCCTGCTGCTCGGGCGGTAGCGATCGCCCGACGCAGCAGAAGCAGTAAGCGATGTGCTCGCGCGCGTCGTAGACGAACGCGGGGTCGGACAATACCGCCATCACTTCGTCCTGGAGTGCAAGAGTCTTGGCACATTCGTTGGAATAGACGATCTGGGCCTCGGCGCGCCAGGGCTTTTGCTGGCGCAGATGGTCGAGGGCCTGCCGGACACCGATGGCGCACAACCAGGTGCCGAACGCGGATTCGCCGCGGAAGCCGGAGAGTCCCTGCCAGGCGCGGATCATTGTCTCCTGCATCACATCCTCGGTCTCCTCCGGATGGCCGACCAACCGACGCACAAGCGCGCGTAAGCGGCCGCGATGGGCAAGCATGAGGGCCTCGAAGGCGCTAGCGTCCCCGGCCACGGCGCGCAGCACGAGATCCTGCTGCGTGTCGCCTGGGTCGTCAGCGCTCATGCCTGGGTGGCCGCGAAGCTGGCTCGCGACCAGAGGCGATCCCGCCACGCCGCCAGCGCGTCGAGTTCGCCCAGCAGTGCAGGTCCCGTCGCCTGTTGTTCGACGAAGGCGACGATCGGCGCCAGGAACAGATCGCAAAGATAGATTTCGTCGCCAAGCAGAAAGGGTCCGTTAAGCAGTTGTCGGTTGACGATTTCAAGGTCGCGCCGGCCACTGGCCAGAGTGTCGTCCGGGAGATCATCCGCCGCCAGCAGCGCTTTGACAAGATCGCCGTACAAGTAGTCGTTGCAGGTGCTGACCCACTGCAGCATGCGCGCCCGCGTAGCCGCGTCTGCGGGTACCAGCTGCTGGCGATTGAAGACTTCATCCAGATACATCGTGATCGCCAACGTCTCATAGAGCAACATCTCACCGACCCGGACCACGGGCATGCGCATGAACGGATGCAGGGCGCGGTGGGAATCCTGGCCGAATTCCAGCGCTAGCAGCTGATAGTCGATGCGCTTTTCTTCGCACACCATTCTCGCGGTACGCACGTAGGTGCTGGCGGCAAAACCGAAAATTTCCACGTGTTTCATGTTCGTCTCCTCGCAGCGGGCCGACAAGGCCCGTACGAGTTAGACGCAACGGGCGAGAAAAAACGCCAACTCTATGTTTTCGATTTATTTTTCAATGAATGCCCGCGCCAGGCCGCGGTGAAGGCCAGGCGCGCCCAATAAACCGCCGTATCGGGGTCGTCGAAGATTTCCTCCGGCGCCGAATAGTAGGACAGCTGTACCCATTTGCCGCCCTTTCGATACTGAAAGGGTTCCATATCCCGGGCCAGGAACTGTTCCAGCGTGCTGTCGTCGCACTTCAGATAGAGTCGCTCGCCGGCGACCAGCGCGAACATGACATCCTGGTGATAGAGGCCGTAACCGCCGAACATGCGGCGCGCGCGCACGCGGCCGAACGGTTCGAGGACTTCAAGCAGATAGTCGACGAATTCACTCACGGTTGGTCCGCTCTGCCAAGTCTGCCAAGTCTGCCAAGCATAGCACCGGCCGGTTTCCGGGTGGCCAGGACGCTTCGAGCGGCGAGCCGCTTCGATCGGCCGCGGTTGTCGCTGCCGGCCGTCTATGCCAGACGGGCGAGTTTTTCCAGTTGCGCGCGCAGCTGGGCGATGCTCGCGCGCAGATCGTCGGCGCGCTTTCTTTCCTTGTCGATGACCGCCGCCGGGGCCTTGTCGACGAACTTCGGATTGCCCAGTTTGGTTTCGCTGCGCTGCAACTCGCCCTGCTTCCTGTCCAGGTCCTTGCGTAGCCGCGATTGCTCGGCGTCCTTGTCGATGAGGCCGGCCATCGGGATCAGCAGCTTCATTTCGCCGACCAGAGCGGTGGCCGACTCCGGCGCCTCGGCGTCGTCGAGCCATTCGAGCGAAGCGATGCGGCCCAGCGACACGAGGTAGTGCTGGTTGCGTTGCAGCCGCTCCCGGTCCTGTGGGCCGCCGTTTTGTAACAGCACGGGCAGTGCCTTGCGCGGGTCGATATTCATGCCGCTGCGAATCTGTCGCACGCCGAGCACAAGCTGTTTGACCCAATCGATTTCGGCAACCGCCTCCTCGTCGATGGTATCGGTCGCGCCAGCGGGATAGGGTTGGCGCATGATGGTCTCGCCCTGGATGCCGAGCAGCGGCGCGACCCGCTGCCAGATTTCCTCGCTGATATAGGGAATCAGCGGGTGGGCCAGTCGCAGCACGCGCTCGAGGACCTGTAAGAGGGTGCGACGGGTGCCGCGCTGGGCGGCCGCGTCCGCCCGGGGATCGTTCAGCACCGGTTTGGAAAGCTCCAGGTACCAGTCGCAATACTCATCCCAGATGAAGCTGTAGATGGCCTGAGCGGCGAGATCCAGCCGATAGACGCTGATGTGGCCGTTGACCTGTTGGGCGGTGCGCTCCAGCAGCGAAAGGATCCAGCGGTCGGCGGCCGAGAGGATCGCCGCGCCGCCTTCAACCCCGCAGTCCTTGCCCTCGGTGTTCATCAGAACATAGCGCGCCGCGTTCCAGAGTTTGTTGCAGAAATTGCGATAGCCCTCGATGCGCGCGAGATCGAAATTGATATCGCGCCCGGTCGAGGCCATGGCAGCAAAGGTGAAGCGCAGCGCGTCGGTGCCGAAGGCGGGGATGCCCGAGGGGAAATCCTTGCGTGTCTGTTTGGCGATCTTCTCGGCCAGGTGCGGTTGCATCAGGCTGGCGGTGCGCTTTTCCACCAGCGCCTCCAGTTCAATGCCGTCGATCAGATCGATCGGATCCAGCACGTTGCCTTTGGACTTGGACATTTTGTTGCCGTGGGCATCGCGCACCAGCCCGTGGATGTAGATTTCCCGGAACGGCACGTCGTGCATGAACTTCAACCCCAGCATGATCATGCGTGCCACCCAGAAAAAGATGATGTCAAAGCCGGTGACCAGCACGCTGGTGGGATAGAAGGTGCGCAGGCGTTCGCTCTGCTGTGGCCAGCCCAGGGTGGAGAACGGCCACAGCGCGGAACTGAACCAGGTGTCGAGCACGTCTTCGTCCTGGCGCAGCGCGAAATCCGCCGCCAGCTTGTGGCGTGCGCGGACTTCGGCTTCCGAACGCCCGACATAGACATTGCCCTGGTCGTCGTACCAGGCCGGGATGCGGTGTCCCCACCAGATCTGACGCGAGATGCACCAGTCCTGGATGTTGCGCATCCAGTCGAAATAGGTGTTTTTCCAGTTGTCGGGCACGAAGCGGATGTCGCCGTCTTCCACCGCCTTTATCGCCGGTTCGGCGAGCGGCCCGATCTTCACGTACCATTGATTGGTGAGCAGCGGTTCGATCACCGCGCCGGAACGATCGCCGCGCGGCACCATGAGTTTGTGCGCGGCGGTCCTGGCAAGCAGGCCGCGCGCCTCGAGATCGGTCACCACCTGTTTGCGCGCCTGGTAGCGGTCCAATCCGATATAGTCGGCGGGAATCAGATGGCCTTCGTCGTCCTCGTTATGCCGGATGGCCGCATCGACGGTGAACAGGTTGATCAGACCGCCGTGGGGCTGCTCGGCGATAGCCAGTTCGTCGCGGTGTCGCTGCCAGACGGCGTAGTCGTTGAAGTCGTGGGCGGGAGTGATTTTCACACACCCGGTACCAAATTCGGGATCCACGTAATCGTCGGCGATAATCGGGATGCGGCGCCCGGTGAGCGGCAGCTCGACTAGTTCCCCCAGCAGGTGGCGGTAACGTTCATCGCCCGGGTGTACGGCGACCGCGCAATCGCCCAGCAGCGTTTCCGGGCGGGTGGTGGCCACGATCAGATCTCCGCTGCCGTTGGCCAGGGGATAGCGCAGGTGCCAAAGGCTGCCGTCCTCTTCCTGCGAGAGCACTTCCAGGTCGGAGATGGCGGTATGCAGGACCGGATCCCAGTTCACCAGGCGCTTGCCGCGATAAATCAGCCCTTCTTCGTGCAGCCGGACGAAGACTTCCCGTACCGCCTCGGACAGGCCCTCGTCCATGGTGAAACGCTCGTGACTCCAGTCCAGCGACGCGCCCATGCGGCGCAGCTGACGGGTGATGCGCCCGCCCGAGGTGTTCTTCCACTGCCAGACGCGCTCAATGAAGGCGTCGCGGCCGAGATCGTGCCGGCTTTTGCCTTCGGCCTCCAGCTGGCGCTCGACCACCATCTGGGTGGCGATGCCGGCATGATCGCTGCCGGCCTGCCAGAGCGTGTTGTAGCCGCGCATGCGATGATACCGCGTCAGCGCGTCCATCAGCGTGTCCTGGAAGGCGTGCCCCATGTGCAGGCTGCCGGTGACGTTCGGCGGCGGGATCATGATGCAGTAGGGGGGCTGTTGCGAATCGGTCGTCGGGGTGAAGTAGCCGCGCTCTTCCCAGATCTGGTACCAGCGTTGTTCGATACTATGGGGATTGTAGGTTTTTTCCATGCAGACTCGGTCCGGCGCGTGGGGCTTTTCAAATGAGCGGGGATTATACCGCAGACCGCGAGGGATTCACGGCATGCGGCGGATCGACTCACATGCCGCTGCGGTCCGGTGAAATGGAGGCGGGTGAAACAGGTCCCGCCGGTCACAGGCAGCGTCGCAATGGGGTTCCCGGGCGGGCACAGCCGCTGGAGACGGTCACTCGCTGGCTTGCGGGAGCGAAGCGGGTCGAGGTACGGACGAGCTCCTCAGTGCCCGACCTCACCGGGGCCCGTGGCCCGTTTCGGCGCGCCTGGCGGATAATGTCGCAAGCCTCAATCCCGGCGCGCGCCCGCCCGCTGGTCGAGGTCGCGCAACAGTTCCGGCAGATTCGACCGCAGTCGGGCGAGTACGACGTCGACCAACTGCGGCGCGGCCTGTTCGGCCGCCTGGCGGATTTGCGGCGCCAGGCGCTGCTGCAACTGTCGCTCCAGTTCTCCGATCACGAGCTGGTGCAGGTCCTGCGCCATATCGGCCAGCAGCTGTTGCGCCCGCGGGCCTCGCAACAGCTCGGCCATGGCCTGCGGATCGCTCCCGTCGAGGCCCGGGCGGGGCAACGCCTCGGCCGGCAGCGGATTTTCCAGCAGGGGTATGCCGTCGGTTCCATCGGTGGGTTCCTGGGGATCGGTCATTTGTCGAGTTCGTGCGTGCGCAGTGGATAGCCGCGCGCCTTGTAGAAACTGTAACGCTCGCGACTGTGACGGCGCACGCTCTGCTCGGCGTTGACCAGCTCGGCGACCCGTTCGAAACGCGAAAAGAACAACGGCACCTCGGCGGCGAGGTTGATCAATACCTGGTGACTCGCGTCCGGCTCGCCGTCGTGACCGAGCTGCACCGGAACCGGGTGGTCGGGCGTTTCGGCAAAGACGGCGTGGGGAACGAAACTGTTCTGTTGGAAGGTCCACAGCAGGTCGTCGAGATGGCGGGTCTGGGCGGCCGATTCGGTGTGGATGTAGACGCGGTGGCCGAGGCGATAGGCTTTGTCGACGAGACGGCAGGCGAAATGCAGGAGTTGCGGGCGCTGATCACCAGGGAGAAGATAAAAGTCGACCTGGGTCATGGGTATGGGTCCTGCCCTTTCAGCTGTCGCTCTTGCCGCTACGCGCCAGCAGATATTGCATCACCAGCGGTACCGGCCGGCCGGTGGCGCCTTTCTCCGCGCCGCTTTTCCAGGCCACGCCGGCGATATCCAGGTGCGCCCAGCGATAATCGCGGGTGAAGCGGCCCAGAAAGCTGGCGGCGGTGATGGTGCCGGCGCCCCCGTTGCCGATATTGGCCATGTCGGCGAAATTACTCGCCAGCTGCTCGTCATATTCTTCCCATAAGGGCAGCTGCCAGGCCCGGTCGCAGGCGCTCTCGCCGGCCTCGAGCAGGGCGTCGACCAGCGGCTGGTGGTTGCCCAACAGGCCAGCGGCTTCGTGACCCAGGGCGACAATGCAGGCGCCCGTGAGGGTGGCAAGATCGATGACCACATCCGGATTGAATTTCTTCACATAGGTCAGGGCGTCACAGAGAATCAGCCGACCTTCGGCGTCGGTGTTGAGGACCTCGATGGTCTGTCCGCTCATGCTGGTGACGATGTCGCCGGGCTTGCTGGCGTCCCCGTCGGGCAGATTCTCCGTGGCCGGCACCACGCCGACCAGGTTGATCGGCAGCTTCAGCTCCGCCACCGCCTCCATGCAGCCGAAGACGGTCGCCGCGCCGCACATGTCGAACTTCATTTCGTCCATGGCCTTGCCGGGTTTGAGGGAAATGCCGCCGGCGTCGAAAGTGACGCCCTTGCCAACCAGTACCACCGGTTTGGCCGTCTTCTTGCCGCCGCGGTATTCCATGACGATCAGCTTGGGCGGTTGGCGGCTGCCGCGGGCGACCGACAACAGGGCGCCCATGCCGAGCTTCTCCATCGCCTTCTGGTCGAGAACCTCCACTTTGAGGCTGCCGTGGGTTTTTTTCAGCGTCCTGGCCTGCTCGGCCAGATCGCCCGGCGTGCAGCGATTGCCCGGACGGTTGCCCAGGGTGCGCGCCAGGTCCATCCCATTGGCGATCGCCAGCCCCCTGGCCACGGCCGCTTTGGCGGCGTTGAGCTGGCTGCGGCCGGTGACCGCCAGCGTCAAACGCTTCAGGCGCGGTTTGGGCGCTTTGTCGTGGCTTTTGAATTCGTCGAAGCGGTAGCGGCTGGCGCGCGCGGCGAGAACGATCTGGCGGGTTTTCCACCCCAGCCCGCGCCCGTCGACGTCCAGCTCCGCGAGGTAGACCAGGGCGTCGGCCGCGCCCGTGTTTTGCACCGCCTGGGCCGCCGCGCCGGCCAGGGTCACGAATTGCCTGGCGCTGAGGTGCTTGTTCTTGCCGCAACCCACCACCAGGATGCGGCTGACGGGCGCGGATTCGCCGGGGCAGTGCAACACCGTGGTCTTGCCCAACTCGGTGGCGATGTCGCCGCTTTTCAGCAACGCACTGATGCGACCGCCGCTGACTTTGTCCAGGCGCGACGCGGCTGGCGACAGGCGCCGCGGGGCGGCGACCCCGACAATCGCGCAGGCGCCGCGCAGCGTATCCGCTTCGCCGCTCTTGACAGTGAAATCCATGGTCTGTTCCTCGCTAGCTGGTATGCTTGACAGCTGATAATCAGCCCAGTGTACCGGATGCACCGGGGGCGTCTCAAAAACTTTTTGCCGGGTACGCATGCCATCGGTCTTACGTCGCTATCTCAGCCAGGAATTACTGCAATACTGGCTGGTTTTCACCCTGGTGCTATGGCTGATCCTGGTCACGGCGCGCTTTTCGCTATACCTCGGGCAAGCGGCCGAAGGTCAATTGCCGGCGGCCACGATAGTGACGCTGCTGGCGCTCAAGTCGGTCGGCTTCTTTGTTTTTCTGCTGCCGGTCAGCTTGTATCTGGCGCTGCTGTGGTTGCTCGGAAGACTCAACCGCGATCACGAGGCGCTGGCGCTCGGTGCCAGCGGCGTCGGCGCCTGGCAGCTCTACGCCGCCCTGGCCCGGCCGGTCATCCTGGTGACGCTGTTGGTGGCGCTGCTGAGTTTTTATCTGGTGCCCCACACCGCCGGGCAGGGCTATCGGGTGCGCGCCGAGGCGCAACGGCAGTTGGATGCCGCGAACCTGGCGCCCGGCGTTTTCCATAGCCTGGCCGACGGTAGCTGGCAGCTCTATGCCCAACGCGCGGGGGAGTCGGCGGACCAGTTGCGGGATCTGTTCCTCTATCACCGCCAGGACGATGGCGAACAGATCCTGGTGGCGCAGGCCGCGCACTTTGAAACCGACGACCACGGAGGTCGTATTCTGGTGCTTCGCCACGGTCATCGCTACGATGGCGTGCCGGGCGCGGCGGATTATCGCGTGCTGGACTATCAACGCTACGCCGTCCGGCTGAGCCGGCCGGCGCGGCCGGCTTTCAAATGGGACGCGGTGACGACGCCGCAGCTGTGGCGCGACCCCCGGCCCGCGGCGCGCGCGCAGTTGCACCAGCGCCTTGCGCGCCCGCTGAGCGTGCTGGTGCTGACGCTGCTGGCGGTGCCCCTGGCGCGCTTCCGCCCGGCCACCAGCCGTTTCTACCCCTTGTGGTCGGGCGTCTTGATCTTCACCCTGTATTTCAATTTGCTCGCCACCGGTGAGCTGTGGCTGGCGCGCGAGCAGATACCCGCCTGGGCGGGTTTGTGGTGGGTACACCTGCTGTTGGCGCTCCCGGCGCTGCTCTGGCTCAGGCCCTGGCGCGCGAGGAGGTCCCCGGCATGAGCCGACTCGACCGCTATATCGGCCGCTCGGTCATCAGCGCCACGCTGCTGGCCTGGCTGGTGGTGATGGCTCTCGACGCTTTGTTCGCATTGCTGGGACAGCTGGGCGATATCGGGCGTGGCGATTACGGTCTGGGCGACGCGCTGGCCTACGTGGCGCTGGGAGCGCCCACCCGTGCCTGGCAGGTCTTTCCCATGGCGGCGCTGATCGGTGTGCTGCTGGGTCTGGGCAATCTCGCGGAACAACGTGAACTCGATGCCTTTCGTCTCGCGGGGGCCTCGCCGCGGCGGTTGCTGTGGGCGGTGGTGCAAAGCGGCTCGTTGCTGCTGCTTGGCGGACTGCTGCTCGGCGAGGTGCTCGCGCCTCAGGCGCAGCAGCGGGCGGAACTTTGGCGGACCGGGTCCATCCATGGCGAGCCGGGCGCGCAAGCCGAGACCGGGTTCTGGGTGCGCGCGGCAAACCGCTTCATCCGCGTCGGCCACAGTCGCTCCGATGGCAGCCTGGAGGCGCTGGTGGTGTACGAACTCGGGCCGGGTCCGCGTCTGGAGCGGATCGTGAGCGCGGCGCGCGCGCGGCCCTTGGACGGTCGCTGGCGTCTGGAGGACCTCAGCGTGACGCGCTTCGAAACGCGGCGGATTCGGGTCGAGCGGCGGGCGCAGGCGTGGTGGCCGACGCTGATGGACCGGGGGCTGGCGGCTTTGCTGACACGTGACAGCGACACCTTGAGTTTGCCGCAGTTGGCCCGTTACATCGATTATCGGGAGCGCAATGGCAACCGGATCGGGCTCTGGCGGTTGAGCTTCTGGCAGCGGCTGGGCGCGCCGCTCAACGCGTTGGCCATGTTGGCGCTCGCCGGGGCAATGGTGCTGGGTGCTCTCGGCCGTCGCCCGCTCGGTCAGCGGTTGCTGGCGGCGGTAGCCACAGGGCTGGTGTTTCAACTGCTCAGCGGCGTGTTCTCCCACGCCGGCGTGGTCTACGGTCTGAACGCGGCGCTGAGCGCGCTGTTGCCGGCGGTGGCGCTGCTGCTGGCGGTTCCGTTTATTCTGCGCCGGAGATGATCCGGCGCGTAACCCGCTCAGTTTTTGCGTCGATAGCGCAACGGATTGTGTCGCAGCTGAACGATGGTGGTTTCGGAGTAACGGTCGTGCCAGCTCAAGTGTCTGCGGTCGACCAGAATCCAGAGATAACCCAGACCGAAAAGCAGGGCCGAGGGGATCGCCACCAGAAAGCGCAGCATCAACTGCCATAGACTGGGCGGGCCGGGCCGCAGATTGCGCAACTGCAGCTTCCACGCGCGCATACCCAGCGTCTGCCCGCCGTGCATCCAGAACCAGCCGTAAAACAGGAAGGCGATGAAAAACAGATAGCTCGTCAGCAGGGGATTGTGCGGCGCGAACGCCTGTCCATGATTGAGCGGCAGGATGAGCGCCACCGCGACGAACCACAATGCCAGCAGCAGCAAGGTATCGTAGAATAAGGCGGCGAGGCGTTTCAGCAGGCTTGCGGGTTTGGGTGTGGAATCCGATTCTGACATGCCGCCATCCTCTCGACAGTAGCGCCACTGTAGCGCTATTGTCGCCATGCGGGCAACGGTGACAAGGCCGCCGTCCTGTGCTATGTACTCTAAGTGAACGAGAAAAACAGCTAGAAGGAGCCGTTGCATGAGTGTCTACGCCGATTTGGCACTGATGGAGGGAGTGATCGCGGCGGGCGAATACGCCTGGCGTGGGGATCGTTACAACTACAAGGGTCAGCTGAGCGACGAGATGGCGCGCATGGCCTCAATCATGTGTCGTGCCACCACCTTGAGCACGCATATGCAGGCCGATATCCTCTGTACCAATATCGACAGCAAGGATTGCCCGTTCAGCGAATCGCACGGTTGGATGGTGCGGGGGCCGCAGTTCACGGTATGTGTGATGGCCAACACCTTTTGCTTCGTCGTCAATCAGCCGGGCGTTCTCAATGCCGTGTTCGCGCGCATGCGCCGTAGCCTGATGAATGTGCGAGAAATGGTTTGAGTCGTTCTTTAGAGCAGTTCAAGAGGATGTCATGAGCAGTCTGGAAAATCTGATGAAACTCGAGGGCGCCGACGCGGCGTTCAGCTTCAACGCCACCGGCGAACTCACCGATCATCGCCTGGCCGAGAGCTCCAAGCTGGAGCCCGCGTCGCTGGATCTGCTGGCGCACACCTTTGTCGCCAACATCGCCATCGCCACCTTGCAGGCGCGCGGCTGGGAAAGTGTCACCGGACAGGGTGGCTTTTACCCGGTAAAGGGCTTCACCCTGATCGGCCTGGAATACACCACGGTGGGCAACGGCAGCTGCGGCGTGGTGCTGAACAACGAAACGGCGGATTTCGAGGCCGCCTATGCGGCGCTGGACGCCTGAGGTCGCGCCATGATCAAACGATTGCTCGCGCTCGACGGCGTGCTCGGTATCTGCCAATTTCGCGACGACGGTGAGTTGGTGGAAGGTTACGGGATGCTCGACGAGCCATTGATGCGGCGCATGGCCAAGTTCGCGCACGATTACAAGCGTATGGTGCAGGGCAATACCGACCAGTTTTCCATGTTCACCCAGCTCACGGGATGGGCGCCACCGGGTGGTTGGATCGTGCATGGCGCCAGCACCAGTGTATGCAGCGTGGGTAATCTGGTGTGTTTCATCGATAACGCCACGGCTTCATTGAACGAAGTGATGCGGGATATGACCGAAGCGGCCCACTATTGATACCGCGCTGTAGCCGGAAAGGGCCTCGGCCCGCGAGGCGACACGGCCGGCGCTGGCTAGCGCGGCCGCTGCGCGCTCTGGTGTAGCGATGGGGGCCGGGTGGCCGCGCTTAGGGGCTTTGCCGGTGGCTCGCAACCGGGCTGCGCCGTGCGGTGATAAAAGTCCGCCATGCGCCGGGCCATGATCTCGCTGCTCCAGTCGCGCGCGCAGACGCGCGCTTCCTGCGACAATCGCTGACGCAACCGGGGTTGGCGCAGCAACTGCAGGATTTTTTCGCTGAAATCGTCGACGTCCGGGCGGGCGATCAAAGCGCCTTTGCCGGCGGCAAGGATGTCACGGGTGCCGAGCACGGCGGTCGAGATCACGGGGGTGCCCAGGGCCAGGGCTTCGAGCAACACCAGACCCTGGGTTTCCGTGGCCGAGGCGAACACGAAGGCGTCGCCACTGGCATAGCAGTCCCATAATTCCGGTCCGCGCTCGAAATAGCCCAGGAACAGACAATTCCCGGCCAGGCCCAAGCGTTCGGCGCGTTGCTGGAGGCTGCGGCGCGCCGGCCCTTCGCCGGCGATGATCAGCAGAACATCGGCCAGGCTGGTACGCACCCGTGCCAGTACATCCAGCAGGAAACCGATGTTCTTTTCGTGCGCCACCCGCCCGATGTGGACCAGTCTGGGGCGCTTGGGATCGATGCCGTGGCGTTGGCAGAAGGCGTTGCCGTCGCCGGTGCTGAGTTCCGCGAAATCAATCCCGGTGGGGATGACCTCGGCGTGCGCGCGCGCGCCATAATCGGCCAGCACGCCGAGCATGGCGCTGGAGGGCACCACCAGCGCGTCCAGTTGCCGTGCCTGGTGACGTGTCAGCCAGCGCGCGCCGTAGCGCGTCAGCCAGCCGGGGAGAAGCGGCAGATAATGATGGAAATACTCCTCGAAATAGGTGTGATAGGTCTCCACCACCGGCACCCGCAGGCGTTGGGCCAGGCGGATACCGGCATAGTGGGCGGCAAACGGCGTATGGATATGCACCAGGTCGTAGTGCTGTCGCCGCAATGACTCCGTGTCCGCCAATATCGCCGAAACGCGCATCAAACGGTCTTCCGGATCCAGCGGCAGATAGCGGGCCGCCACCCGCTGGATGTTTTCCTCGTCACCACACCCGCCCTGCGGATAGCGCGGCGCGATGAGGGTGCTCTCGTGTCCCAGCCGGCGCAGCGACCGACGGAAGGTGGCGATGGAGGTGGAAACGCCGTTTACCCGTGGAAAGTAAACGTCGGAGATCATGAGAATGTTCACACGCGGGCCTCCGGCCAGGTGTTTGCCCAGCCGGAGTATTACCGCGCAATGTTACCGCAAGATGGCGCTCCGTAGGGGACTCGAACCCCTGTGGCCGCCGTGAGAGGGCGGAATCCTGGGCCACTAGATGAACGGAGCGGGGTGGCGGGCGCTGATTGCTGCCCGACGGGGTGGTATTATACCCGTCTGTGAACCAGGAACAAGTGAAAATAATGTGACCAATCAAGGCGATATCGAGACCGGTAGCGTCCAGCCCGTCACCATCCCCCGGCCCGAGCACGCCATTTCACGGGCCAACATCAGCTCCAGCGCGCTCAAGGTGCTGTACCGCCTGAAAGAGGCCGGTTTCCAGAGCTTTCTGGTCGGCGGGGGAGTGCGTGATCTGTTGCTCGGACGCGAACCCAAGGATTTCGACGTCGGCACCGACGCCACCCCCGACGAGGTCAAGGAGCTGTTTCGCAACTGCCGCCTGATCGGGCGTCGTTTTCGTCTGGCGCACGTGCGCTTCGGTCAGGATGTGATCGAGGTGGCCACCTTTCGTGCGCGCCACGATAGTGAAGGTGAAGACGACAGCGCCGTGCGCGCGCACACCGAGGACGGCCGCATCCTGCGCGACAACGTCTATGGCAGCCTGGAAGACGACGTCTGGCGGCGCGATTTCACCGTCAATGCGCTCTACTACGACATCAACGACTTTTCCGTGGTGGATTACGTCGGCGGACTGGACGATCTCAAGGCCGGCACCTTGCGTCTCATCGGCGACCCCCAGCAGCGCTATCGCGAGGATCCGGTGCGCATGCTGCGCGCCGTGCGCTTTGCCGCCAAGCTGGGCTTTCGTATCCACCCGGACAGCGAAGCGGCCATGTTCGAGTTGGGGCATCTGCTCAGCGATATTCCGCCGGCGCGCTTGTTCGAGGAGATCCTGAAGCTGTTCCTGGGTGGCTGCGCCGTCAGCACCTTTGAATTGCTGCGCCACTACAATCTGTTCAAATACCTGTTTCCTCTCACCGAGGACGCGCTTGGCTGGGAGGAGCACGCCTTTCCGCTGACTTTCGTGTTGCGGGCGCTGGAGAACACCGACCAGCGCCTGGCCGAGGACAAACCGGTGACACCGGCTTTTCTCTATGCCGCGCTGCTGTGGGAGCCCATGCGCCTGCGCGCGCGCGAGTTGCGCGACCAGGGGGCCTCGCCGCTGGAGGCCGCGCAAGTGGCGGGCAATCAGGTCAGCGCCGAGCAGGTGCAGGTCAGTTCGTTGCCCAAGCGTTTCAGTCTGCCGATGCGCGAGATCTGGAACCTGCAGGTGCGCCTGGAGCGACGCCGCGGCAAGGCGCCCTATCGCCTGCTGGAACATCCGCGCTTTCGCGCCGCCTATGATTTTCTGCTGTTGCGCGCGGAGGTGGGCGAGGCGGAGCAAGAGCTGGCCGACTGGTGGACCCACTTCCAGACGCTCAATGTCGAGGAGCGCGACCAGATGGTCGCGCCCGCGCGCAACAAACCTCGGCGGCGCCGGCGGCGCCGGCGCAAGCCGGTCGATGGCTGAGATCGATGCCTGGATCGGTCTTGGCAGCAATCTCGACGATCCGGTCAAACAGATAAAGCGCGCGCTCGGGGAACTCGCGGGCCTGGAGCAATCGCGCCTGCACGCCGCCTCTTCGCTGTATGCCAACCCGCCCATGGGACCGGCCGACCAGCCCGATTACGTCAACGCCGTGGCGTGGCTCAAGACGAGCCTGCCGGCGCTGACGCTGCTCGATGCACTGCAGCAGATCGAGCGAGAGCATGCGCGCCTGCGCGGCCGTCACTGGGGGCCGCGCACGCTGGATCTGGACCTGCTGCTGTATGCGCAGGATGTCATCGATAGCGCGCGCCTGAAAGTGCCGCATCCGGGAATCGCAGAGCGTAATTTCGTGCTCTATCCGCTGGCCGAACTCGACGGCGAGCTGAGGATACCCGGCATGGGCAGCGTCGCCGATTTGTGCGCCCATTGCCCGGCGACAGGATTGAAGAAACTAGAGGTGGATTGAAGACGTTATGCACAACCCCGGATACATTGTCGTCGAAGGACCCATCGGTGTCGGTAAGACCAGCCTGGCGCGCCGCCTGGCGGAATCCTTCGGCTGCGAACTGCTGCTGGAGGGCGCGGCTGACAACCCTTTTCTGGAGCGTTTCTACCGTTCGCCGCGGGCCGCCGCCATGCAGACGCAACTGTTCTTTCTGCTGCAACGCGCCCAGCAGATGCAGGAGTTGCGTCAGGGCGATATGTTCGAACCGGTGCGGGTGGCCGATTTTCTCATGGACAAGGACCGTCTGTTTGCCAAGTTGACGCTCGATCATGAGGAATACAAACTCTACGAACAGGTGTATTCGCACCTGACCATCGACGTGCCGCAGCCGGATCTGGTGATCTATCTGCAGGCGCCGGTCGATGTGCTGTTGAAGCGGATTGTCAAACGCGGTATCGCCAGCGAGCGCGCGATGGAGCCGGCCTACCTGCGTTCGCTTTGCGATGCGTACACGCGTTTCTTCCATTATTATGACGATTCACCCCTCTTGATCGTCAATGCCGCCGAAATCAACTTGGTGGAAAGCGAGGGGGATTACCAGGCGTTGCTGGAGCAGATCGGGCGGGTGAAAAGCGGGCGTTATTACTTCAACCCGGTTCCGGAGGCTTTGCGCGTGGCGCAGGCGGGAGAAAAACCATGAATGCCGCAGTGACTTTGACGACCTTGCGCCGCTTCAAGCAGCAGGGCGAGAAGATTGCCTGCGTGACCAGCTATGATGCCAGTTTCACCCGCCTGCTGGAGCAGGCCGGCGTCGATATCGTGCTGGTGGGCGATTCGTTGGGCAATGTGATCCAGGGGCACGACACCACGCTGCCGGTCACCATGGCGGATATGATCTATCACGCCGCCTGCGTCGCCCGCGGCGGTACGCAGGCGCTGCGTATTGTCGACATGCCGTTCATGAGTTACGCCAGTGTGTCACAGGCGCTGGCCAACGCCGGGCGCCTGATGCGTCGCGGCGGAGCGCACATGGTCAAGCTCGAGGGCGGCGAACCGGTGCTCGAGGCCGTGCAGGCCCTGGTCGCTCACGGCATACCGGTGTGTGCCCATCTCGGCCTGACACCCCAGTCGGTGCATCAGCTCGGCGGCTACCGGGTGCAGGGCAGGGAGCCCGCCGCCGCGGCGCGTCTGCTCGAGGACGCGCAGCGCCTGGAGCAGGCTGGCGCCGCCGCGCTGGTGCTGGAGTGCGTGCCGGTGGATCTGGCCCAGCGCATCACCGCCGCGGTGTCCATGCCCACCATCGGCATCGGCGCCGGGCCCTACTGCGACGGCCAGGTGCTGGTGCTTTACGACCTGCTGGGAATCACACCGGGTAAGCGGCCGCTGTTCTCGCACAACTTCCTGCAGGAGGCCGAAGACATACCGGCGGCGCTCGCCGCCTATGTCAGGGCGGTCAAAGACGGAAGATTTCCCGACGTGGAACACAGTTTCGAGTAATGTGGGCTGTCACCGGGCCTGGCGATCTGGGCGCGCGCATCGCGAGTTGGCGGGCGGGCGGACGGCGGATCGCCTTTGTGCCCACGATGGGCAATCTGCACGCCGGCCATCTGGCCCTGGTGCAACGCGCGCGCGCGCTCGCCGAGCGCGTGGTGGTGAGTGTGTTCGTCAATCCCACCCAGTTCGCCCCCGGCGAAGACTACGACAGCTACCCACGCACCCTCGAAGCGGACCGGCGACGGCTCGAGGCCGCGGGTGTCGACCTGCTGTTTGCACCCGAGGTGCGGGCCATCTATCCGCACGCGGTGCAGATCGACGCCAGCTATCCGGTGCCGACGGTCGGCCAGGGGTTGGAGGACGCGTTTCGGCCGGGATTCTTTTCCGGCGTGATCACCGTGGTCAAGCGCCTTTTCGATCTGGTGGCGCCGGATGTGGCGGTGTTTGGCGAGAAGGACTATCAGCAGCTGTGCGTGGTGCGCGCCATGGTGCGGGAACTGGGGCTGCCGATCGACATCGCCAGCGTGGAGACGGTGCGCGAAGCCGACGGTCTGGCGTTGAGTTCGCGCAATCAGTATCTCTCCGCGCACGAGCGCGAGATCGCGCCGCAGCTGCAACGCACGCTGCGCGAAGTCGCCGCCGCGGTCGGCGCGGGCGAAACGGCCTTTGCGCGGCTCGAGAGCCAGGCCATGGAGCGCTTGCGTGGCGTCGGTTTCGTGCCTGACTATGTGTGTCTGCGCGCGGTCGAGACGTTGCGGCCCCTGGCCGTCGGCGCCCGCGCCGGCGTGGTGCTGGCGGCCGCGCGCCTGGGACGGGCCCGGCTGATCGACAACGTGATCTTCTAGCCTAGAGCGCGGGCGATTCGATGTTCAGCGCCGGCGAGGGCGGCTTTGGCGGGTGCTCGCGGTCGGTTACCCAGACCAGAATGTCGTAATAGCTGCGGATGTTTTCGACGTAACGCACCGGCTCCTGCCCGCGCGCATAACCATGGCGGGTTTGCTGGTACCATTTTTTCTGACTCAGGAGCGGCAGATATTGCTTCACGTCGATCCATTTGTCGGGGTCGTCGCCACCGCGCTGGGTGAGCACGCGGGCATCCTCCAGATGGCCGAAACCGACATTGTACGCCGCCAGGGCCATCCAGGTGCGTGCCGGTTCCTGAATGCGTTTGGGCAACCGCCGTTTCACCCTGGCGATATAGCGCGCCCCTCCCTCGATACTCGCCTGGGGGTCGTGACGGCTCTTGTCGATGCCAAGCTGCTTCATCGTACCCTGGGTGAGCATCATCAGGCCGCGTACGCCGGTCGGAGAAACCGCTTTTGGGTTCCAGTGGGATTCCTGATAGCCGATGGCGGCCAGCAGGCGCCAGTCGATACTGACCTTCTTGCCGGCTTTTTCGAACCAGGCGCGAAATTCCGGCAGCCGGCTTTCGATATGCTGCATGTAGCGGCGGGTGCCGACATAGTCGAAATCCGAGACGTAGCCATAATATTTGTCCAGTATCCGCTGCAGCTGGCCGCTGTTGCGCAGCGCCTGAAGATAGTCGTTGGCTTTCTCGAGCAGGCTGTGGTCGTCACCCGGGGGGAAAGCCCAGGCCAGTGATTGCGCCGCGCCGACATCGAAGGCCACGCGCAGTTCGGGATAGAAGCGCCGGCTCACGGCCACTTCGTTGGAATCGGCCACGGTATAGTCAATGACCTGCTCCCAGACCAGATTGAGCAGTTGCTCGCTCTCCAAGGAATCGTTCTCGATGAACGAAAGGTCGGGATACTCTTCCTCCAGGGAGCGCAGGCGTTCGGCGTGGCTGCTGTGGGCCACGACCTCCAGGGTGCCCCTCAGGTCGTCCAGATCCTGCGGCGCGGGGGTGCCGCTGCGGTACACCAGCTGGGGCGTGATCTGCTGATAGGCGAGACTGAAATTCAGTCGCTGACGGCGTGAATCGGTGACGGTGAGTCCGGCGGCGGCCAGGTCGGCCCGGCCGCTGCGGGTGTCGGTGAGAATCTGCGCCAGCGTGTCGGGCACGCGCAAGTCGAGCTTGACGCCCAGATAGCGGGCGAAACCCGATACCAGATCGTACTCGACCCCGGTAGGACCATAGGGACCTTCGTAGTAGGTGGTGCCGCTGTTGCGTGTCAACACCCGCAGCACCCCTTCGTCCTGCACCCGTTCGAGCTGTGTCTGCGGGCGCAGGTCGCAGGCGGCCAGCAGCAGGCAGACAAGAACTGGCAGAAATTTCATGGAACCCGGTAAATCCGCTGATGCCGTCTGATCATAAACAGAAATAGCGGCCGTCGGGGCGAAATTTTAGCCATTGTCGAATCCCTGGGGTACAATAGCCCCGCGCCGCCGTCAGGGCGGTAGCATGTGCGACCGCCCCTTGATTATCAAGCTGAAATCTGTTTCTGGAGAGGTGCCGGAGCTGGCCGAACGGGCTTGACTCGAAATCAAGTGATCCCTCGCGGGATCCGAGGGTTCGAATCCCTCCCTCTCCGCCAAACTGCAATCGGGTTGCCCGCACCCACGTCCTGTTTTTTCGCTTCCACCCGGTTATCGGTTTACAAGGTCCCTGCCGCTTGCGTTCCTCGGCGGCGGCGCGTCGTTTCCCTGCCCCCTGTCCAGTCATTCGTGCCGTCGCCGGTCTCCCTCACGGCGGACCGGGGTGGCGCCGATCAGCGGTAAAATAAAGATAAAACAACAAGTTGTTTCCGATGAAATCGGCGTGCCTGCAACCTGCCCCATACGCGCTGCCGGGGGGTATTCATTTGTAAACGACAACCGCCGGCCGCCTCCTGATACTCGTAGCCAAGGGATGGCGCGCGCGACCCGACGCCGCCATTGTCGTCCATCGCCGTTGACACGAGGGGGTAGACCATGACGCTGAAGCGGGATCTGGTCGACGCGGCCTGTAAACGCAGCTACGCGCTTTCAAAACTACGTTTCACCAAGCGGCTGCGCCGCAACTGGAACGCCTGCCCAAAGGCACCGGTGGTCGTCCATACGATGGGGAAGGTTGGATCGACCAGCGTGTGCAACGCGATCGCGAAGGCCCAGCGCGAGCGGCTGGTCTTCCATACGCATTTCATGTCGGATTACATCATCACCCGCCTCGAGGCGGACTCGAAGGCGTTGTTTCGCGCTCACCAGGAGCAGCTCTCGTTGCCGCTGCTGTGGCGGTCCGAATTTCTGCACCAGCGGATCAAAGCGGCGAGCGACACCGGCGAATGGAAATTCGTGACCTTGACCCGGGACCCGGTGGCGCGGAACGTTTCGGCGTTTTTTGAAAACATCTATGTCACGCCGGGCCGGTCGCGGGGGACGGTTCAGGTCGCCGCGCCCCTGTATGACATCGACACCGAAATCGGCATCGACGATACCGACGTTCTGGTCGAGCTGTTCCTGACCCAATGGTCGGATCATTCGGGTCCCGCGCAATTCTACCAGCGTGAGTTCGCCCAGGTGTTGGGGTTGGATGTCTATGCCCAACCCTTCGACCACCACCGCGGCTATCAGATCTACACCAAGAACGGCATCAACGCGCTGCTGATCCGACTGGAGGACATGGACCGGGCGACCAGCCGGGTGCTGGAGGCCTTTCTCGAACTGCCGGGGATCGATCTGAGCCATGAAAACACCAGCGCCGACAAACCCTACGGGGATCTCTATAAAAAACTCATCGCACGCTTGAAACTCAACGACGCGTATCTCGACGAGATGTACGGGTCGCGATACGCGCGACACTTCTACACCGCCGATGAACTCGACGCCTTCAGGGCGCGCTGGGCCCGGGTGGTCTGACGGCGTGCCTGCCCTCAGCGCGCTTTCTGCGCCGGCTCCCGCAACGGGCGGGGCAGCAGGCCGCGTTCGATCACCTCGAACAGGCCCTGCACCAGCAGCGCCATGAGCGCCGCCGGGACGGCCCCTTGCAGAATCAGGCCGACGTCGTCCAGGCGGATACCGGTCAGTATCGGTTCGCCATAGCCGCCGGCGCCGATCAGCGCCCCGAGGGTGGCGGCGCCGACGTTGATGACCGCGGAGGTCTTGATACCGGCCAGAATGCTGCGCGTGGCCAGGGGCAACTCCACCAGCCGCAGCCGCGCTCCAGGCGGCAGTCCCAGGGCCTCGGCCGACTCCACGATCTCGTGCCCGATGTCCCGCAATCCGGTGTGGGTGCCGCGCACAATGGGTAGCAGGCTGTAGAGAAACAGCGCGGCCAGGGTGGGTAAGGCGCCGATCCCCAACAGCGGGATCATGAAGACGAACAGCGCCAGGGTCGGAACGGTCTGAATCACGCCTGTCAGGCCCAGTATCCACTGACCGGCGCGCCGGTTGCGCGCCGCCAGGATCCCCAGCGGGATGGCAAGCCCAATGGCTGCGGCCAAGGAGGCGCCGACGAGAACGATGTGTTCGCGCGTATGGCGCCAGAGGCGCTGCGCGGCTGTGGGCGGGTGTGAATCCACCTGCAAATCGAACGCATGTTCCAGGAAATCCGCGGCGACCGACGTCTCCGAACGGCCTTCCAGTTTGACTTGCGCATTCATGCTGCGCATGGCGCGGGCGTCGATGCGCTGGGTGAGTCGCCTGAAACCGGCCACCACCTGGGGGGCGCGCTGTTCCAGCTCCGCACGGTAAAGAACGATCGCGTTGTAGTCGGGGAAATAGTGCAGGTCGTCTTCGAGCACCCGCAAGTCGTAATAGGCGATTTCCGCGTCGGTGGCGTAGACGTCGGTCACCTGCAGGGTGCCGGCGGCAATCCCGCGGTAAGCCAGGTCATGGTCCAGGCCACGCACGTTCTGTTGCGGCAGACGATAACGCTCACGCAGCCCCGGCCAGCCGTCGGCCCGGTCCATGAACTCATTGCCGAACCCCAGCGCCAGGGCTGGCTGAGCGCGCAGATCGGAAATGCGGCGCAGGCGCAGCTTGCGCGCCAGCGGCTCGGGCACCGCGATCGCATAGGTGTTGTTGAAACCCAGCGGGCCTGTCATCCGCAGCCCCCGCTGCGCCAAGGCCTGGCGCAGTTGTGCCGTGGTATGCAGCTGGTCGCTGACCAGAATTTCCCGCAACAAAGTGCCGGTGTACTCGGGATAAGCATCGATGGCACCGCTCAGGAGGGCGTTCCAGAGGATCCGCGTGCCGCCCAATTGGCGTTTATGCGTGACCGGATAGCCCGTGCGCTCGGCCAGCCGGGACAGAATCTCGCCCAGCACCACCGATTCGGTGAAAGCCTTGGAGCCGATGGTGACGGTGGGAGCCGGCGACGGTTGCGCGCCCACCGATTCCAGCATCGTCAGGCACAAAAGTGCCGCCAGCCGGATTGGCCAGGGGGCGTTCACGTCCCGCCGCCGGTCAGCGCTTCCAGCGGTCCGCGCTGGGCATGGATGAATTCCTCGACAAAAGCTTCGGCGGGTTGTCGCGAGAGTGCTTCGAAAGGGCCGCTCTGTACAATTCTTCCGTCCTTGATCAGGACCAGTGTATGCCCCAGGTACGCCGCCTCGGCGAGATCGTGGGTGACCAGGATCACCGTCTTTCCCAGTTGCGCGAAAATCAGTTTCAACTCCTTTTGCAACTGATAGCGAATCATCGGGTCCAGTGCCCCGAGGGGTTCATCCAACAGCAGCAACTCCGGATCGAGCATCAGCGCGCGCATCAGGCTGACGCGCTGGCGTTGACCGCCCGAGAGTTGCGCGGGAAAACTTTCCAACAGGTCCGCCGGCAACTGCACCAGCTCCCTGAGCTGGCTCAGGCGCGCGTCAATCCACTGCGGATCGCGCCGCAGATAGCGCGCCATGAGGGTGACGTTGGCGCGCGCGCTCAGGTGGGGAAACAGGCCGCCTTCCTGAATGACGTATCCCATACGCTGGCGCAGCTGACGAATCGTGGCCGCCTCGACAGGGGTGCCGTCGAAATGGATGCTGCCGCTATCGGCTGTGATCAGGCCGGCGATCAGGCGCAGCAGGGTCGATTTGCCGCAGCCGCTGGGTCCGATCAGCACCACCGTGGTGGCGCGCTCGACCCGCAGGTCCGTGGGCAACAAGGCCGCATTGTCGCCGTAATGCTTGGAGATCTGGGTCAGTTCGAGCACAGCCTAAGTGTGTTGTATTTTTAGCAGCCACTCAAGCCGCAAAGGCCTTGCGCAAGGCACATTGACCGAGACCGGGCGAATGCCGGTCAAGTGCCGCTGCGGCTGGGGTGTCGCGCGTCGACAGGCCGCGTCTCCGGGGAAGGGTTTGAGTGGCGCTCGCCGGGGCGTTCCGTTGCACTTGCGCTTGGCTTGTACAGCCGCTTGGTATTCCTACATACTGTCGGTATGCTGTCTCGCCGCGCGGGAAGGGCAAGCGGCCTTGCTTTTCCGGAAGGCGAACGCTGTCGCAGAGCAAGGGTAGGCCGCTGGAATAGCCTATAGCGATCGGGTGCGGGAGGGACACCGTTGGGGATCATGGGGATCCGCACTGACGGCCAGAGGATTCGAGCCTATCATGACAGAGCAGTTTCGTATCGAAAAAGACAGTCTTGGCGAGTTGCGGGTACCGGCCGCGGCTCATTACGGGGCGCAGACGCAGCGCGCGGTAGAGAACTTCGCCATCAGCGGGCAGCCGATGCCGGCGGCGTTTTTGCGCGCCTTGGGGCTGATCAAGTCGGCGTGCGCGGCGGTCAACGCCGAACTGGACCTGCTGCCTGGCGCGGTGGCCACGGCCATCCAGGAGGTGGCCGACGAGATCGCCGCGGGCGAGCATCTGGATCAGTTTCCCGTCGACCGGTTCCAGACCGGCTCGGGCACCAGCACCAACATGAACGCCAACGAGGTGATCGCCCGGCTGGCCGGCGCGCGCAGCGCTCTGGAGATCCACCCCAACGACCACGTCAACTGCGGCCAGAGTTCCAATGATGTCATCCCCGCGACGATCCACCTCAGCGCCGCGCTGCAGATCGAGAAACGGCTATCGCCGGCGTTGGCCTCGCTGATCGCCACCATCGAACGGCGGGCGCGGGAGTCGGCCGATATTGTCAAAACGGGTCGCACACACCTCATGGACGCGATGCCGTTGCGGCTCGATCAGGAATTGGGTGCCTGGGCCGCCCAGATCCGTCACGCCAGCCAGGGCATACAAGCGCTGATGCCCGCGTTGCAACGTCTGGCCCTCGGGGCCACCGCGGTCGGTACCGGGGTCAACGCCCACCCGCAGGCGGGCGCCAGAGTGGCGGCCCGGCTTGCGCAGCGGACCGGCCTGGCCTTTTCGCCCAGCGACAATTACTTCGCCGCGCTGGCCACGCAGGATGCGGCGGTGGCCATGAGCGGTCAGCTCAAGACCCTGGCCGTGACGCTGATGAAAATCAGCAACGACCTTCGCTGGATGAACTCCGGGCCGCTGGCCGGCCTGGGAGAGATCAGCTTGCCGGCGCTGCAGCCCGGCAGCAGTATCATGCCCGGCAAGGTCAATCCGGTAATTCCCGAGGCGGTGGCGATGGTCTGCGCGCAGGTCATGGGCAACGATGTGGCCATCGCGGTCGGCGGCCAGTCGGGCAATTTTCAGCTCAACGTCATGCTGCCCCTGATCGCCTCCAATTTGTTGCACAGCATCGAGTTGCTCGCCGCCGCGGTAACGGCTCTGGACGAGAAGGCGATCGCGGGGTTTCAGGTGCAGCGGGAAAACATCGAGGCGCCGCTGCGACGCAATCCGGTGCTGGTTACCGCGCTGAACCGGGTCATCGGCTATGAACGCGGTGCCGAGATCGCCAAGCGCGCCTATGCCGAGGCCCGGCCGGTGCTGGAGGTCGCCCTGGAGATGACCGATCTGGATCGGCCGACGCTGGAACGGCTGCTGGACCCCGCCGGACTGACTGCTCCCGAAGCGTGAATCCTTGATGCCCGAGGCGCGTCAACGCCTGCTTCTGGTCGATGCCGCAAGAGGCGTGGCTATTGCCATGATGGTGGCGTTTCATTTTTGTTTTGACCTGGCCTATTTCCGTCTCGCCGACTTCGATTTCTATCAGGACCGCTTCTGGCTCAACGCGCGCACGCTGATCCTCAGTTGCTTTCTGTTGCTGGTGGGTATCAGTCTGGTGTTGGCAAACCGCCGCGGTGTCAATTGGCGCCACACTCTCGCCCGCCTGGGTAGGCTGGTGGCCGCGGCACTGCTGGTCAGTGCGGGGACCTGGTGGATGTTCGCCGATCGCTTCGTGTTTTTCGGCGTGCTGCATTTCATCGCCCTGGCCAGCGTGCTCGGCTTGTTGTTTCTCGACAGACCCTGGATGAGCCTGGTGTTGGGGGTGGCGCTGATCGGGGTGGGCAACCATTTCCAGTTCCCCTGGTTTGACCAGCCCGGATGGCGCTGGATCGGTCTGATGACCCATAAACCGCTGACCGAGGATTACGTGCCGTTGTTGCCCTGGTTCGGCGTGGTTCTGTTTGGGATGTCTCTCGGGCCGGCGGTGCGGTGCCTGGCACAGCGGCTGCAACCGCAGGTGGACCGGGTTCCCTTCCGTTGGCTGGCGGCAGCCGGTCGGCACAGTCTCATCATCTACCTGCTGCACCAACCGTTGTTGATAGGGCTGTTGGCGGCCTATGTGAAGCTGCGGCCTTTACTCGGGTGAGCGCGGGTGCGACCGTGCGGAGACGCGCGGTTGCAACATTGCGGTGTCCGCACTGTCTCGGACACCCTAGTATGTCCAGCGACTTACTTCGCTGCGATCGCAGCCGTCGCGCCGCTCATCTCGGCGGTGAACTGGCGGATGCACTCCTGCGCGGCCTGCTCCAGTTTCTGTTTCAGCAGAGAGCCGTTGTCGGCCATCAGCTGATCGTAGGTCGGCGCCTGGGGCGAGTATTTCTCGTCGATAATGCAACGTTCGGTGCTGATCAGACGCCCTTGCCGGGCGTTGATCAGACGGGCCTGGGCGAAGTAGTTGACTTTGTATTGCGTTTTGAAGGGGTAGTACAGGGTGCCCCAGCCAAAGGTGCGTACGTCGAGGACAAAACCCTGATGGTTGGCCATGCCGCTGACGACCTTGGGATCGCTTTCGTAATCCTTGACCTGCGGGATCACCGCGAGTTCGTGCATCGAGTAGTGATCGGCCAGGCTGCGGCCCAGAGCGGTCTTGATGGTGCTTGCGGGGTCGACGAGCTGCATTTCGCTGACGAGTTTCTTCCCTTCACCTACCGCCGCTGCCACACCGACCACGGCGAACATGCCCTTGGTGTTCGTCATGGGCAGAAAGGGGTCGGGTTTATACTGCACCACGGTAAGTTTCCCGCCTGTCAGCGAAGCCGAATCTTTTTCGCTCAAGGTCATAGGCGCTGTCGCGCAGCCCCCGAGGAGAAGGGTGAAAACGCCGATAAGCGACAATTTGCGCGCAGTGGTGGCCATCGTTGTACTCCTTAGTGCCGTCTCAGCCGGATACCGATGCCGACTTCGGGTTGAACCGTGTCGCCGTGCCCGCCCGCGGTGGGGCCTGCTCCCGGGCGTAGGCTACATGCCCAGGGCGTAGCGGCCGGAAATGACCGGCATTTAGCCCGGGGTTGAGGTTCCAGCTCAGCGTTTCTGATACTCCTTGAGCGCCTGGCCGACCGCGCGGTCCATCAACGGGGCGCGGTTCAACAGGCGCACGCGCGCGCGCCGGAGCAGGCCGGCAAGTTCCTCGTGGGTGTAGTTGCCGGCTTTCAGACCCTGCCGGTCGGTCAGCAGATAGGTGCCGGTGATGGGGCTCTTCCAGCTCAGCTTGGCGCGCATGATGCTGCCGTCGTCGTTGATCACCTCCAGCCAGTCGCCGGTTCGCAGCGCCTGCACCTTCTTGCTGCAGGCGTCCTCCGCCGCCGGCGGCGTGTCGGTGGCGGGTGGGCGTATTTCCTGGGAGGCGGACAAGGTGGGCACGACCGGCGCCACCGCCTCGGCCGTTGGGCTTGCAGCAGGTGGTGTGGGCGCCGTCGGCGGCGCCTGCGCGGGGGCGGGCGCCTGCTCCTGAGGGGGCGTTTTGGCTGTCGTGCGCCCGTGCGCGCGCACCAGCTGGGCGATGAAGTCATCGCGTTCGTTGCCGGGAACCGAGAGTCGTTCCATCCCCTGGCGCAACGCGTCCAGCAGCGCCGGCTGCATGGCGATGAGTTTCTGGCGTTCCTCCAGGCTGTGTTTGGGTTTCACGCTCCATATCAGGTCGTCCATGGTGGCGACCGCCTGGCGCCAGGCGGCACTGTCCTTGCCTTCGCGGGTACAGATGAGAAACAACAGGTTCTTCCAGTGACCGGTGACGAATGCGCGGATGAAGTCCAGGCTGACTTGTTCGCCGACGCGCGGTTCGATCTCCTCCCGGGTGGTGGCCTCGGCCACCGCCAGGCGTTCGCGACCCTGCATGACCCGCACGGAACGTTCGGTGCGCACCTGGGCCCGTTCTTCTTCCTGGGCAAGAAAGCGGTCGAGCTCTTCGAGCAGGGTCACGAACAGACGGGTGTCGTCCTCGAATTTGTCGACAATGGTCTGTACGGTCGACTCGATCTTGCGATACAGCGGGTCGTCGCTGCCCAGGCTTTCGTCCCAGCTCACCGCGTTTGCCGCCAGCCGGTTCAGCAGTTGCCGTGCGGGGTGGGATTTGCGGGTAAAGAACTCCCGTTCCATCAGCGCCACTTTCAGTACCGGAATCTGCAGCCGCCCGATCAAGGCGCGCATGGCATCCGGGATGCTGGGTTCGTCGAGAATGTAATCGAACAGCATGGCGACGATATCGATGGTCATGTCGCCGGCCTTGCCCAGCTCCTGGGCCAGCGGCGAGCCCTTGATGCCGTGCAGGATGTTGACCTGACCGGAAGCGATGACCGAGCTGTCCAGGCCGAAGTGCTCGGCCTGTTCCTGGGGGCTGCCACCCGCGCCGCCGTGCTGGAGGAAGGTCAGCGCGGCCAGCGAACTGTGGATGCCGCCAACGGCGGGGTTCGCGTGGGCGCCTGCGGCATAGGTGGCGACGGGTGGGTCGCCGGCCGCGCCGGCGGGCGGGCCACCCAGGCCCAGCGCAGGGCCTGACATCACATAGCCAGCCGGCGCCTCGCCGTACCCGGCCGGCGGCCCGGTGGGGTCGGCCTGGCTGCCGGCCGCCGGGGGCGTGCCCGGGTGGGTGCCGGGCGGCAGCGCCGACTTGCGCAAGGTGGCGCGGATTTCCGGCAGCACCCCCATTCGGACCAGGGACTGGTTGATTTCCTTATACAATTCATCCAGATGACAGATCACGTGCTGGTCGAACAGTTTGAATATCACCAGCCGGATCTCCAGCCCGGTCTCGATGCGCCCGGCCGCTTCGCGGAACGCGTCACAGATGGCCTCGGGCCCCAGTGGGTTCTGCCACTGTTCGAGATCGGGGTCGCGAATCAGAAAGCCGATGCGTTTATCCAGCGAATACAGCGATTGGGTGCAGGTGCCGCGGGTTTTGGTGACCATGTTGGCGACCGCCAGGTCCTCTTCCATATCGTCCTTGCCGACCAGACCGATCGAGGCGTCGTCTTCAAAGCTCAGGCTCAAGCTTTGATCGCTGCCTTTTTTACGGGGTACACCCTGGTTGAAGCGGACATTGAAACCGGCGATGAAATCCTCTTCGATGTCCTCGCGGATAATGCGCATTTCGCGCATGGCGTCGAAATAAGTGGTCTGCGCCATGTTGTTTTCGGCCTTTTCGGCCCGGGCGAACAGGGCATCGTCGACCTTCTCCATCATGCGGCCCACCTGCTGTTTCAGGCGCGTGCTGGCGAGCTCGCGCACTTCGCGCAACGCCTGGGTCCCCGGGCCGTTGCCCAGCCCGCGCCGCATCTGCCCGTAATCGTCTAGGCTGACCACTTTCTCGTTGGCGGTATCTGGCATGGCTGCACCACTCCGGTCTGGTTGATTGACTGGGTTAACGTCAGGGCTCCATTGATAGCACAGCGGCAAGCTGCGCGGATGTGATCGAGTCGCCAAAACCTCCCGGTACCAGTCTCCAGTTTTGCCAACTGCTGTCGTTAACGGCTGTAACCACTACCCGGAATAAGGCCCTATGAACAGCCCCAACACCCTCCTGATCAGCGAGTCGGCGCAGCGTTCGGTCCGCGCGCTGCTCAGCGATGTCGAAGGCCTGGTCTCGCCCCCGGACGTGTGCATGCGACTGTTCGAGCTGATCCATCTGCCGAGCACGGGGGCGGCCGATATCGCCAAGGTGATCGCGGTCGACCCCAATCTGACGGCGCGTCTGCTGCGCATGGCCAACAGTTCGTTCTACAACTTCAGCCGCAAGATCGATACCATCAGCCGGGCGGTTACCGTCATCGGCACCACCGAGTTGTACCAGCTGGTACTGTCGATCTCTGCAGTGAAGACCTTTGCCGGTGTTCCCAACGAGCTGGTGGACATGGAGACCTTCTGGCGCCACAGCGTCTACACCGGTCTGCTGGCGCGCACCCTGGCCGTGCGCGCCAATATCCTGCATCCGGAGCGCCTGTTCGTCGCCGGCCTGATGCACGACCTGGGCAGTCTGGTGCTGTATCACCAACGTCCGCAGGAGATGCGCGATCTGTTGCTGCTGGCCAATGGCGACGAAGAGTTGTTGTATCACGCCGAGATGGAGAGCCTCGGCTTCAGTCACGCCAGCGTGGCGGCGAAGCTGATGGAGCAGTGGCAGCTGCCGGTCTCGCTGGTCGAGGCCATCCACTGTCACCACCAGCCGGAACAGGCCGTGGCCGCCCACATTGAGGCGCATCTGCTTTATCTGGCCAATCAGCTGGTCAACGAATCGGAGCAGGGCAATTTCATGGCGGCTCCGCGCGCCGACGTCCAGCTGCGCCAGGCGTTGCTCGACACCGTGGGGCTGAGCGAAGACGAGCTGTTTTTCGCCTTCGAGGAAGCGGCCGAGCAGTTCCCGGCCACCCTCCAGGCCCTGATCTAGCCCGCGGCCAGCCCGATCTCCTGAAAGTCTTTCAAAATCTGCGCTGTAGATGACGCGGGATCGGCCGCTATGGTGGGCGTATGGAAAGCTGAGCGCGCACCAGGATGCCCTATCAACCGCTTATGGAAGATGCCGTCACCACCCAAGGACTTCGGCCATCGGATCTGCCGGCGCCGCCCAAGGATGCGATTCGCGTCGTCCAGGCGTGTTCCCGCTCCGATACCGGCAGCCGCGATCTGGCGGCCATCGTGGCCAATGATCCGTTGCTCACCGCGGAATTGCTGCGGGTCGCCAATTCGGCCTTTTTCGGGCTGGCCAGTCAGGTCCGCTCGGTGGCGCGCGCCGTCACCGTCCTGGGGGATCGGGCGCTGCGCAATCTGGTGCTGTGCATTGCCATGCGCGATGCCTTGCGCGCCGAAGCCATTCCCGGCTTCGACATCGACGCCTTCTGGGAGGATGCGCTGCTGCGCGCGGTCAGCGCCCGCGGCCTCGCGGCGCTGGCCCGGCTCGATGCCGACGAGTGCTTTACCGTCGGCCTGCTGCAGGACTTCGGCCTGCTGGTGATGTTCTATCTGCAACCGCGGCACGTCGGTGAGTGGGAGCGACTGCGCCGCAGCGCGCCGGACGCGCGCCGCGAGCTGGAGTTGGCGCTGTTTCGCACCACCCACGACGAGGTGGGGCTGGCGCTGGCAACCAGTTGGGGGCTGCCGCAGGATCTCACCACCGCGATGGGGCAGCATCACACCTACCCACCGGAGTCGGCCGCGCCGGAGGATATCGCGCTGTGCCGCCTGGCGCTGTGTGCCGACTGGATGGCAGCGGTCTATCGCTGCGAGGACAGGCGCGAAACCATCCAGCGCACCCGTTCCCTGCTGTACGAGCATTTTGCCGCGACGGAAGAAGGCTGCGACCGACTCTTGAAGCAGGTCACCGAGTCACTGGCCGAGGCGGCCAGCGCGCTGGGTCTGAGCATCGGCGCGCAGGTCCCGTTTGAACAAGTGTTGCGCGAGGCCAACTTGCGGCTGGTCGAGGATAACCTCAGCTATCAGGAACTCACCTGGCGACTCGAGCAGACGCTGGTGGAGCGCGACAGGATTGCCGCGGAACTGCAAAAAGAGCTGGAGTTGGCGCGCGAAGTCCAGAAAAGCCTGCTGCCGTCCGCGCCCTTGCCGGGGATTGCCGGAATCAATCTTTCGGCGCGGGCCGTGTCGGGGGATTTGTATGACTATTTCCCCCTTGCCGACGGGCGTATCGCTTTCTGTCTGGCCGATGTATCCGGTAAGGGAATGTACGCCGCACTGTTGATGGCAAAGACGGCGAGCCTGTTTCGCTGTCTGGGCAAGGGGGTAAACGACCCCGGAAAGCTGCTGGGTATGCTCAACCGGGAGATTTCCGAAACCTCGGTGCGCGGCATGTTCGTCACGATGCAGGCGGGGATTTTCGACCCCGCGCGCGGCCAGGTCCTGCTGTCCAGCGCCGGGCATCCGCCGGCGTTGCTCGTGCGCGGGGCGCAACCGGTGTGCGAATTCCCCGCCCAGGCGCCACCGCTGGGAGTCAGTCCCGAGAGCGTTTTCGCCAACGAAACCGTGCGGCTCGAGGGCGGGTGCCTGTATCTGTACAGCGACGGTTTGCTGGAGGCGCAAATCGAGACGCGACGATTGCAGGGTGACGGGCTGGTCAAACTGTTGCGTGAGCATGCCCAGATGCCACCCGAGGCTCGTGCCCAGGCGATTGCCGGTGCCGTGGTGGCTGGCAGCGGCGGGGTGGAGGACGACCTGAGTTTGTTGATCATCGAGGACCAGCGTTCTCATGTCTGATGGCGAGGAATTGGTTTTCATGCGCTTCCCCTCGCAGCCGAGCCGCCTGAAGCTGTTGCGCTGCGCGATCCGCGAGGCGGCGTATCTCGCCGGCCTGGATGAGGATGCGGCCCAGGCGTTGATTCTGGCGGCCAACGAGGCGTGTATGAATATCATTCAACACGCCTATGCCATGGATCCGCGCGGGCGGATCGAGGTCCGAGCGTTGCGCGAGCGCGCTGCGATGGTGCTGCAATTGCGTGATTACGCGCCTCACGTCGACAGTGATGACGTGCGTTCGCGCGACTTGAATGAGATACGTCCGGGTGGACTGGGGATCCACCTGATCGGCAGCCTGATGGATGAATATGGTTTTCTCGAACCTCCGGCGGACGGAGGCAACTTGTATCAGATGAAAAAATATATTGCGTGAAAGGGGGTGGCATGGCGTTCTCGGTGGAGAAAAAACAGGGATTTTCAGTGGTGGTGCTAAACGGCGACGTCGATCTGAGCCGCTCGCCCGAGGCGCGTCGTGCCATCATGAAGTCGCTGAAGAAAATGCATAACGTATTGGTGGATATGTCGGCGGTCGACTATATCGACAGCTCCGGCATTGCCAGTCTGGTGGAAGGGTTTCAATACGCCCGTGCCAACAGCCTCGAATTCGCGCTGACCGGTGTCAGCGAGGCGGCCATGAACGTACTGCGCCTGGCGCGGCTGGATCAGGTTTTTCCCATCTACGCCTCGCTCGACGAGCGGATCACGAGCGGAGCTTAGGATGCACGCCATGGGTTTGCGTGGCTTCACCGAGCGCTTGGGGCGGCGGTTTGCCGGTGGGGTCGAGGACTTTGGTCACGGGGCGATGTTGCTGGGCGAGAGCCTGTTCTGGATCCTTCTGGGACGCTGGTGGCAACAGCCGGTGCGCGTGCGGGCGATGGTTGCCGAGATGATGCAGGTTGGCGTGCTCGCCATACCGGTGATCGCCATTCTGGCTTTCGCCAACGGCGCCATGATGGCCATGCAGGGGATTTATACGCTACGCGATTTTGGCGCCGAATCCCAGCTCGTGGCCGGAGTCGCCACGGCTGTCACCCGTGAGTTCGGCGCGCTTATCACTGGCATCGTCGTTGCCGCGCGTTCGGGTTCGGCGATCGCCGCCCGCATCGGGACGATGCAGATGACGCAGGAAGTCGACGCACTGCGGGTGATGGGTATCTCGCCGGTCCGCTATCTGGTGGCGCCGATTCTGGCGGCCCTGATGCTGATGATGCCGCTGCTTACCGTATTGGCTGACAGCATGGCCATGGTCGGTATGGCCGTGATCAGCGCGCTCCAGTTGAATATGGGGTTCGCGACATTTGTGGACCAAGTGTGGCGGGCGCTCACGCCCGGCGATGTTTGGCAGGGCCTGGCGAAGAGCTTTATTTTCGGCGTGATGATCGCCCTGATTGCCGCCAGCAACGGCTTCAACGCTCAGCACGGGGCCCAGGGGCTGGGCCGCGCGACCACGCGCTCGGTCGTGCTCTGCATTTGCGCCATTGTGGTGACCGATATGATATTCACCTTCTTCCTTATCCTGTGATGGCGAGCATGAGTGCATCCAAGGTGCTTATGGGCGAGCCGGTGGTGGAGGTCGAAAGCCTCGGGGCGACCTATACCGGTATACCGGTGCTTGATGATATCTCCTTGCGGGTCTATCCGGGCGAGATCATGGTCATCATGGGCGGCAGCGGGTCGGGCAAGTCGACACTGCTGCGCTGCCTGTTGGGTCTGCACCGCCCGAGCGCCGGCAGAGTGCGTCTGTTCGGACAGGATATCAGCGGACTCGGTGTCCGCCAGTGGGTCGTGTTGAGGAAGAAGATGGGCGTCGCCTTCCAGGGTGGCGCGCTATTCAATTCCATGAGCGTGGGGGAGAACGTTTGTTTGCCATTACGCGAACACACCCGGCTGGATCCCAACACCATGCGGATCATGAGCCGCATGAAACTGGAGATGGTCAATCTCGCCGGCTTCGAGCACCTGATGCCCGCACAGCTTTCCGGGGGCATGCTCAAACGCGCGGCGCTGGCGCGGGCCTTGGTGATGGACCCCGCGCTGGTGTTTTTCGACGAGCCGTCGGCCGGACTCGATCCGGTGGTGGCCGCGGATCTCGACGAGCTTATCTTGCGTATCCGCCGGGCCATGCAGATTTCTGTGGTGGTGGTGACCCACGAGCTGGAAAGCGCGTTCAAGATCGCCGACCGGATCACCGTGCTCGACCAGGGGCGCATCCTGATGACCGGTTCGGTCGAAGAGCTGCGAAACTCCGACATCCCCCGCGTGCAGCGGCTGTTGACGCGAACCTTCGAGGAGCAACCAGTCGATCCCGAGGCATATTTGCGACGGCTCACTGGCGGCGCGGATTGAGTACAGATGAAGCACGATAGCGTCAATTACTTTGCCGTCGGCCTGTTTGTACTGGCCGGTCTTGGCGTGCTGCTGTATGCCCTGTATCACCTGGTCGGCGGTGCCGGCGCTTACGATGTGTACTACACCCGCTATGCCAACGTGGCCGGATTGTCGCGGGGAACCCAGGTCACCTACGAAGGCTACGGCATCGGCAGCGTCAGCGCGATCGAGCCGCAGCGCGACACCGAGGGTCTGAGGTACCGGGTGGAGATGCGGGTACCCAAGGGCTGGCGTATACCCGCAGACAGCGTAACCCAGATCTACGCCGAGAGTTTGTTGGCCGACTACGTACTAGACATCAAGGACGGCCAGGCGCAGCAGTTTCTGCGACCGGGTGCGACCCTGGCCAGTCGTCCGGGCGGCGATCTGTTCGCCGTGCTCGGCGCGCTGGCCGGCGAGCTGGAGGAGATCAGCGCGAGCCAGCTACGTCCCCTGTTGCAGTCCCTGAACCAGACGGTCCAGGGAGTCGGTGGCGACTTGCAGACGCGTCTTCCGGTTCTGCTGGCTACCCTGCAGAGCCTGGTCGACAAGTTGGACGACGGCGCCAGTCACTTGTCCACGGTCCTCAACGCGCAGACCGCCTCGCAGGCCCGGCGGGTATTGAACAACGTGGATGGCGCGACGGCGGATCTGCAAACCCTGGGGGCCAGTTTGCTGGGGCTGGGTGCACAGGCACGGGAGCTGATGGCCAAGGTCGATGCGCTGGTCGACACCACGAAACCCGATCTGGCGCAGGCCGCGGGTGACCTGCGTCGGGCCCTGCAGGCGCTGGCGCACTACAGCGACAGTATCGTGCAGAACATCGACGAGACGGCCCGCAATGCCAGCGAATTCAGTCGCCAGATTCGGGAAAACCCCCGCCGGCTGTTGAGTGCGCCGCTCCCCACGGATCCCGGAGGTCGACGTGAATAGGCTCATTGTCAGTCTGCTGTTTCTTCTGTTGGCCGGTTGTCTCTCGGCGCCGCCGCTGCCCGAGGACCGTTTCTATCGTCTGCAACCCGAGCCGGTAGGGGAGGTTTTACCACGACCCCGATTGACCGGGGGGCTGGCACTCGAGGACGTCGACGCCGACCCGTTGCATCGGGGACGGGCGATGCTCTACTGTGAGCCGGATCGACCCTTGCAGTTGCGCCGTTATCACTATGAGTTCTGGGAAGATCAGCCGCCACGGATGGTGCAACGCTCGTTGACGGCCTGGCTACGCCAGGCGGGTGTGGCCGACCAGGTCCTGGAGTCTCGGGCCGGGGACCCGGCCTGGCGCTTGCGGGCGCGGTTGCTGCGCTTCGAGGAGGTTCGCCAGGCCGGCGGGGCGGCCCGGGTGGAAGTGGCGCTGAGCGTCAGCCTGTATTCAGGGGCCGCCAGGCGTCCGGTGTGGGCCCGGGACTACGCGCGGCAAGAGCCCGTCGACGGCACATCGATGTATGCCGTGGCCCAGGCGATGCAAACGGCACTGGCATCCCTGTACACGCAGCTACAGGCGGATCTGGTGGCACCGGCGCGGTAAAGCCGTAGCCCGGCGGACGGCCGGCGGCTAAACTGTTGGTATGGTCGCACGCGCTGATACACATACTGCCGAGGGAGAGGCACCGGATCCAGAGATCTGGTTGCGCCTGGTGACCCAGGAACGCGAACCGGCCGCTGCCGAACTCATCGCGCGCGCCCTGGCACGCGCGCGCCAGGCCCATCACGGCCAGGCCCGGGCCTCCGGCGAGCCTTATCTGGTGCACTGCCTGGCCGTGGCCGAAATCGTCCATCATCTCAAACTCGACGCCGAATCGGTGGCCGCGGCCTTGCTGCACGATGTGGTCGAGGACACGGCCGTTTCGCTGGAGACGGTGCGCGGCGAATTCGGCGACACGGTTGCCGCCCTGGTCGACGGGGTCACCAAGATGGGGCATATCGGCGAAATGCGCGAACCGGCGATGGCCAGGGCGGGCGGTTCTTCCCACCAGGCCGAAAGTGTCCGCAAGCTGCTGCTGGCCATGGCCGAGGACGTCCGCGTGGTGCTGATCAAGCTCTCCGACCGTCTGCACAACATGCGTACGTTGCGACATCTCGATGAAAAGCGGCAACGGCGCATCGCCCGGGAGACGCTCGAGATCTACGCGCCGCTGGCCAACCGTCTGGGTATCTGGCAGGTCAAGTGGGAGTTGGAGGACCTGGCCTTGCGCTATCTGGATCCCGATGCCTACCATCGCATCGCCGCGTTGCTCGACGGGCGGCGCATCGATCGCGAGCGGCATATCGAACTGGTCAAACAGCGGCTGCGCGAGGCTTTCGCTCAGGCCGGTATCGAAGCCGAGATCACCGGCAGGCCGAAACACATCTACAGCATCTGGCGTAAAATGCGCCGCAAGAACGTCGACTTTCATGAAATCTTCGACGTGCAGGCGGTGCGCGTGCTGGTGGAGAAAACCGCCGACTGCTATCTGGTGCTGGGCATCGTCCACAGCCTGTGGCATCACGTGCAGCACGAGTTCGACGACTATATCGCCAACCCCAAGGCCAACAACTATCGTTCGTTGCACACCGCGGTGATCGGGCCGGAAGGCCGGGCGATCGAAGTGCAGATACGCACCCGGGAGATGCACGAGCACGCCGAGCTGGGCATCGCCGCCCACTGGCGCTACAAGGAGGGCGGGCGCTACGACGCCGGCTTCGAGCAGAAAATCGCCTGGCTGCGTCAGCTGCTGGAATGGCGCGACGAGGAGCCGTCGGCCGACGAGTTCGTCGACCGGTTCAAGTCCGAGTCGGTGGAGGAGCGGGTCTACGTCCTCACTCCGCAGGGCAACGTGGTGGACCTGCCTGCGGGGGCGACGGCACTGGATTTCGCCTATCATATCCACACCGACGTGGGCCATCGCTGTCGCGGCGTAAAGGTCAACGGTCGCATTGTCCCGCTATCCTACGAGCTAGCCACCGGCCAGCAGGTCGAGGTGCTGACCGGACGCCAGGCCTCACCGAGCCGCGACTGGTTGAATCCGCATCTGGGATACCTGCGCACCTCGCGTGCCCGCGCCAAGGTCCGCCACTGGTTCAAACAACAGGATCGCGATATCAACGTCAGCGCCGGCCGGCACACCCTGGAGCGCGAACTGCATCGCCTGGGGCTGAAGGAGATCCCGCTCGATCAGGTCACGCAGAAGCTCAACTTCAGCGATGTGGACAGCATGATGGCGGCGCTCGGGCGGGGCGATCTGCAGACCGCGCAAGTGGTCGGCGCGGTGCTCAGTCTCAGCGAAAGCGACCCGCGCGAGAGTCCCGCGCTACCCAGTCGGCGCCCGCGCACGGCCGGCGAGAGCAAGGATTTCAGCGTGCTCGGCGTGGGCAATCTGTTGACCCACGCGGCGCGCTGCTGCCGTCCGGTGCCCAACGACCCCATCGTCGGCTACATCACCCGCGGACGCGGCGTCACCATCCATCGGCGCGATTGCGCCAACGTGCTGCGACTGAAGCAGGACGACCGCGACCGCCTGATCGAGGTCGAATGGGGCCCGCTGCCCGAGCGCGTGTTCCCGGTGGAGATCCAGTTGCAGGCCTACGATCGTCCGGGTCTGCTGCGCGACGTCTCGGCGTTGCTGGCCAATGACCGGGTGAACGTGCTCGGCGTCAACACCTACACCGACCGCGCCGAGCTGATCGCCCGCATGGAGCTTCACATCGAGGTGACCGACATCGGACAACTCAGTCGTATCCTCAGCCGCATCGGCCAGTTGCCCAACATCATCGAAGTGAAGCGCAAGACCTGATTGGCGTTGGTGTCCCGGAGAGGAGTCGAACCTCCGACCTAGCGCTTAGGAGGCGCTTGCTCTATCCAGCTGAGCTACCGGGACAGGCGGGCTGAGCGCGTGCCTACTCTAACAGAGCCGGCAGCGATGAACCACTCGCCTTCCCGGTAGCGACGCTCAGGCCGCAGGAGATGCGCTCGGCGGTCGTTCACCTCTGAGCTGCCGGGCCGCCTGAACCATGTTGGCGAGCGCCGCCTCCACCTCGGGCCAGGCACGGGTTTTCAGGCCGCAGTCGGGATTGACCCAGAGCCGTTGCGGGTCGATCACCTGTGCGGCCTTCCTCAGCAGGCCGAGCATTTGTTCGGTCTGCGGAACGTTGGGTGAGTGGATGTCATAGACGCCCGGTCCGATTTCGTTGGGATAGGCGAAGTGGCGGAACGCCTCGAGCAGTTCCATGTTCGAGCGCGCGGTTTCGATGGTGATGACATCGGCGTCCATGGCCGCGATGGCCTCCATGATGTCGTTGAATTCGGAGTAGCACATATGGGTGTGGATCTGGGTGCGGTCGGCCACGCCGGCGGCGGTGAGGCGGAACGCGCTCACCGCCCAGTCGAGATAGGCGCGCCAGTCCGCCCGCCGTAGGGGTAGACCCTCGCGCAGCGCCGCCTCGTCGATCTGGATAGCGCCGATGCCGGCGGCTTCCAGGTCGAGCACCTCCTGGCGCAACGCGCGCGCGATCTGCAGACAGGTCTGCGAGCGCGGCTGATCGTCGCGCACGAAGGACCAGTTGAGCAACGTCACCGGTCCGGTCAGCATCCCCTTGACCGGTTTTTCGGTGAGTGACTGGGCATAGCGGGTCCACTCCAGGGTCATGGCCTGCGGCCGGCTGACATCCCCATAGAGCAGCGGCGGTTTCACGCAGCGCGAGCCATAGGATTGCACCCAGCCGTTGCGGGTCACCGCAAAGCCCGCGAGTTGGCTGCCGAAATATTCCACCATGTCGTTGCGCTCGGCCTCGCCGTGTACCAGCAGATCGAGCCCCAGCGCTTCCTGGGTGCGAATCGCTTTGCGTATTTCGGCCTCGACGGTGGCCCGATACGTGGCTTCGTCGAGCCGGCCCTGTTTGTAGTCGCGACGGGCACGACGAATCTGCGCCGTCTGCGGGAAAGAACCGATAGTGGTGGTGGGGAAAGGCGGCAGATTCAGCGTGCGCTGTTGTGCGGCAGCGCGCTGCGGGTAGGCGCTGGTGCGCTGGGTGGGGGTTGTCTCAAGCGTTTGCTCGGGTTGCCCGGCGAGAGGCCGGGTGAGCGCCGAGTTGCGCCGTGCAGCGATCGCGCGACGCGCGCTTTGCAGATCTGCAGCGGCGGCCTCGGCGCCGGCCTCGAGTGCTTGTTTTAATATCCCCAGCTCTTCGAGTTTCTGCACGGCGAACGCCAACCAGGACCTGACTTCGGGATCGAGACTGTTCTCGCCGGCCAGATCCACCGGCACGTGCAGCAGGGAGCACGACGGTGCCAGCCACAGTCGTTCGCCCAGGCGTTCGTGCAGAGGGCTAAGTAACTCCAGCGCTTTGTCGAGATCGCTGCGCCAGATATTGCGCCCGTCGACAATGCCGACAGAGAGCACCTGGTAGGGAGAGAGCCGGTCCAGCGCGCGTTCGATCTCATCTGCGGCGCGTACGGCGTCCAGGTGCAGGCCGGCCACCGGCAACTCACAGGCGAGACTGAGATTGTCCTGCAAAGGGCCGAAGTACGTGGCCAGTAAGATATTCAGGCCGGGGGTGCGCAGCGCGTGGTAGCTCGCCTCGAAGGCCTGTTTCCAGGCCGGCGGCAAATCCAGCACCAGCGCCGGTTCATCGATCTGCACCCATTCGACACCTTGCGCCTGCAGACCCTGCAACAGCTCGCCATACACCGCTAGCAGCGCCTCGAGCAGCTCCAGCTTGTCGAACTCGGCGCTGCGGCTTTTGCCCAGCCACAGCCAAGTCAACGGACCGGGCAGGGTCGGCTTGACGTTGTAGCCGAGCTGTTGTGCTTCCCTAACTTGCTCGAAGAGATGCTTGGAGGCCAGAGAAAACGTTTGTTGCGGCTCCAGCTCCGGCACGATGTAGTGGTAGTTGGTATCGAACCACTTGGTCATTTCGCAGGCCGCCACCGGCTCACCGTGCGGAGCCCGGCCGCGCGCCATGCGAAAGTACGTGTCGCGGTCCACCTCGCCGCCACTCCAGCCGAAACGCTCCGGCACCACGCCCAACGTGACGCTCAGATCCAACAGCGTGTCGTACCAGGAGAAATCGCCGACCGGAAGCAAATCGACGCCGTGATCCGCCTGCACTTGCCAATGCTGCCGGCGCAGCTCGCGACCGGTCTGTTCCAGGTGTGCGGCGTCGGTCTCGCCGCGCCAGTAGCTTTCCAGCGCAAATTTGAGTTCGCGGTGGGCGCCGATGCGCGGAAAGCCGAGGTTATGCAAAGTGCTCATTGGGGCTCCAGACAGTCGATGGGATGCCGGCCAGTATGCGCACCGGAAGAAAATGAGTAAAATTCATAATATTAATAATTAATATGAGGGTAATATGGATGAGATTGGAGCTACGCCATTTACGCAGCCTGCTCACCATTCAGCAAACCGGCAACCTGGTTAAGGCCGCCGAGCGCCTGCATGTCACCCAGTCGGCGCTGTCGCATCAGATCAAGACGCTCGAGCGGCATTACGATGCGCCTTTGTATCTGCGCAACAGCAAACCGCTGCGCCTCACCGCGGCCGGCGAAAAACTTATCATCCTGGCCCAACAGGTGTTGCCGCTGATGGAAAGTGCCGAGAACGACCTGCAGCGCAGTGCCCGCGGCGAGCTCGGTCGCCTGCACCTGGCTATCGAATGCCATGCCTGTTTCGAATGGCTGGCGCCGGTGCTCAGCCGCTACCGGCAGCAATGGCCGCAGATCGAGGTGGATATCCGCATCGGGGTGAGCTTCGAGGCGCTGCCGGCGCTGCACAAGGGTGACGTGGATCTGGTGGTCAGTTCAGACCCGGTCGAACACGACAACCTGGTCTTCGCGGAGCTGTTCACTTACGAGTCGCGGCTGGTGCTGGCGGCCGATCATCCCCTGGCGCGCAAGCGGCGTATTCTGCCGGCCGATCTGGTCGGTGAAACGCTCATCACTTATCCGGTCAGTCGCCAGCGGCTGGAGGTGTTCAACCGCTTTCTTCAGCCGGCGGGGGTCGAGCCCGCGGCCGTGCGCGAGACCGAATTGACGGCGGTCATTTTGCTCCTGGTGGCCAGCGGCCGTGGCACCGCGGTGTTGCCCGACTGGGTGCTGCGCGAGACCGCGCTGGCCGGTAACCTGGTTACCCGTGCGCTGGGTCGTCAGGGGATGACCGGTACACTGTACGCCGCGGTGCGGCGTACCGATTGCGCCTCGGCCTATGTACAGGATTTCATCGCCCTGGCTCGACAACGCGGCCGCCAACGGGCTTCGGCGGGCGCTGAAGAATAGTAGTTGTCCTTCAGGTAAATCTACGCTATCTTGTGCTCTAGCTTCGGTCAACCACTACATCTAGTGGTTGAAACAGGGAACCCGGTGAGAATCCGGGACTGTCGCGCAGCGGTATCGGGGAACCAGGCCAGACTCTGGCTTCCCCCAAGTCCGAATACCTGCCGGAGCGGGAATCCGCAGGGATTCCCATGCCCGGGCCTCGCGTCAAGGTCCCAGGGTGGCAGCGGCAGGCGCTCTGTGGCCGTTTCCCTCCCCTGGATTTTCCCGCAGGCCCCCTACATCGAGAACACCACCGGGGGTCCTATGCACACCGAATATCCCAGCAATCAGCCGATAGCGGCGCCGGCGCAACTGCGCGCCGATCAGCCATCCGTCCCGGCCAACCGGCACGCCACCACGCGCTACGAAGTGATCCGGCGCAACGGCAAGTCAACGCGGTTTGACGCGGCCAAGATCCAGGTAGCGATGACCAAGGCGTTTCTGGCCGTGGAGGGTGGCAAGGCGGCCGCTTCCGGCCGTGTCCATGAGTCGGTCCGGCGGCTCGCCGCCGAGGTGATGGAAGCGTTGGTCCGTCGCCTGCCCGATGGCGGCACGGTACAGATCGAAGACATTCAGGATCAGGTGGAGCTGGCCTTGATGCGCAACGGTCATCACAAGGTTGCGCGTGCCTATGTGCTCTACCGCGAAGAGCACGCCCGCCAGCGCGCCACGCAAGTGCCGCCGGCAAACGCTTTCGCGCAGCGCGCGCCGATCCATGTGCTGCAGCCGGACGGCGGCCGCCTACCGCTGCAGCACGCCTCGCTGGAGCGCACGGTCACCGAGGCTTGCGCGGGCCTGGCCGATGTCAGCGCCGAAACCGTTCTGGGCGAAGCGCTGCGCAATCTCTACGACGGTATTGCCCGGGCCGACGTCGGCACGGCGCTGACACTGAGCGCGCGCGCACTGATCGAACAGGAGCCGAATTACTCCTTCGTGGCGGCACGTCTGCTGCTCACCGCCCTGTACGAAGAAGTGCTGGAGAGTATCGGCGAGTCCGAGCTGTTGCTGAGCCACGCCGATGCGTCCAGCCGTTACCCGAGGGTGTTCGCCGAGGGTATCGGTCATTGTATCGACCGCGAACTGCTCGATCCCGAGCTGGCGCGTTTCGATCTGGCGTTGCTGGGTCAGGCTCTCAAGCCCGAGCGCGACCACCAGTTTACCTACCTGGGTCTGCAAACGCTTTACGACCGTTATTTTCTCCACCATCAGGAGCGTCGTCTCGAACTGCCGCAGTGTTTTTTCATGCGCGTGGCCATGGGCATCGCCATGCACGAGATCGACCGTGACCGGCGGGCGATTGAATTCTACGAGCTGTTGTCGTCGTTCGAGTTTATGAGTTCGACACCGACGCTGTTCAACAGTGGCACGCTGCGCCCGCAGTTGTCGTCGTGCTACCTGAGCACCGTGCCGGATGATCTGGGTGGCATCTACAGCGCCATCAAAGACAATGCCCTGCTGTCGAAGTTCGCCGGCGGACTGGGTAACGATTGGACACGGGTGCGCGGACTGGGCGCCTATATCAAAGGCACCAACGGCAAATCGCAGGGCGTGGTGCCGTTTTTGAAAGTCGCCAATGACACCGCCGTGGCGGTCAATCAGGGAGGTAAGCGCAAAGGGGCGGTGTGCGCGTACCTTGAGACCTGGCACATCGACATCGAGGAGTTTCTGGACCTGCGCAAGAACACCGGCGATGAACGCCGCCGCACGCACGATATGAATACCGCCAACTGGATCCCCGACCTGTTCATGCAGCGTGTCGCCGAGGAGGGTCAGTGGACGCTGTTTTCGCCCAATGAGGTGCCCGATCTGCACGATCTCACCGGGCGCGAGTTTCGTCAGGCCTACGAAGACTACGAGGCTCGCGCCGAGCGCGGTGAGATCAAGGTCTGGAAGCGTCTGCCGGCGGTGACGCTGTGGCGCAAGCTGCTCGGGCAGTTGTTCGAAACCGGCCACCCCTGGCTGACGTTCAAAGACCCCTGCAATCTGCGCTACACCAACCAGCATCTGGGCGTGGTCCACAGCTCGAATCTGTGCACCGAGATTACCCTGCACACCAACGACCGGGAGATTGCCGTGTGCAACCTCGGCTCGGTCAATCTGGCCGCGCATGTCGGCGCCGACGGGCTGGACAGTGAAAAGCTCGCCCGTACGGTGTCCACCGCCATGCGCATGCTCGATAACGTCATCGATTACAACTATTACAGCGTACCGCAGGCGCGCCATTCGAACCTGCGCCACCGGCCGGTGGGGTTGGGGTTGATGGGTTTTCAGGATGCGCTCTATCAGCTCGATATACCTTATGCCTCACAGGCCGCGGTTGATTTCGCCGACCATTCTATGGAGGCGTTGTCGTATTTCGCCATCAGCGCCTCGGCGGATCTCGCCGCCGAGCGCGGCCGTTACTCGAGCTTCGAGGGTTCGCTGTGGAGTCGTGGCATTCTGCCGATTGATTCGCTGGACCTGTTGCGCCAGGAACGGGGTGGGTTTGTCGAAGTTGATGAGACGACGAGCCTCGACTGGGATGCGTTGCGCGAACGTGTCGTCGCCGCGGGCATGCGCAATTCCAATTGCCTGGCGATTGCTCCCACGGCGACTATTTCCAACATTTGCGGGGTGTCACAGTCGATCGAGCCGATCTATCAGAACCTGTTCGTCAAATCCAATCTCTCGGGTGAATTTACGGTGATCAACCCGTGGCTGGTAAGCGATCTGAAGGCGCGCGGCTTATGGGACGGCGTCATGATCAATGATCTCAAGTACTACGACGGCTCTATTGCCGCCATTGATCGCGTGCCGGTCGAGTTGAAAGAAAAATACGCCTGCGCCTTCGAAATCGATTCACGCTGGCTTATCGAGGCCGCTGCGCGTCGGCAGAAATGGATCGACCAGGCCCAGTCGCTGAATCTCTACCTGGCCGAACCCAGCGGCGTCAAGCTCGACAACCTGTATAAGCTGGCCTGGGTGCGCGGCTTGAAAACCACCTACTATCTGCGCACGCTCGGCGCCACCCACGTGGAAAAAACCACCGACAGCGATGCGGCGGGCGAGACGCGTGCAGAGTCTCTGCTGGGCATCGATGCTCGGGCCTGTGCCATTGACAATCCTGACTGCGAAGCCTGTCAGTAACGCCACCAAGGAGAACGGATATGCTCAATTGGGATGATCCACTGGGACAATGCACCGCCCCCACTGCACCTCTGGCCGGCGGCTCGGCCGACGCACCGTCCGTTGACGGCGCGTTGGCGCAAGCCGTGGGCCTGAGCGCTCTGGCCGTTAACGACCACCCTTCGGCAAGGCTCGCGGGCGAAGCGGTGCGGTTGGAGCCGGTGCGCGCCGAGGACAAACGTGTTGTCAACGGTCAGGCCGACATCAATCAGCTCGCCCCTTTCAAGTATCCCTGGGCGTGGAAATATTTTCTCAACGCCAATAAAAATCACTGGACGCCGCTGGACATCAACATGGCCCAGGATATTCAGGATTACCACCATAAGCTCACGCCGGCAGAACGCCACGTCTATGAGAATGTGCTGGCCTATCTGACCACATCCGATATCCTCGCCATGCGCAATATCGGTCTGGCGGTGATGGAGAAAATGAGCGCGCCGGAACTGCAGATCTATCAGGCGCGGCAGGTCTACGAAGAGGCGCTGCACACCTGGACATATCAGCACTGCATTGAGAGCATCGGCCTGGAGCAGGGTGAGATCTACAACCGTTACCGCGTCGTCCCCGAGATTCGTCACAAGATCGATATCGCCAACCGTCGGTTGGAGTCTATTCTGCGCCCGGATGTGGACCTGCGCTGCAGCGACGAACTGGAAAACTTCGTCATGGCGTATATTTTCTTTGCCGCCGTGTTTGAAGGCTGCTGGTTCTATAACGGCTTCAGCCCGATCTTTTCTCTGCAGCGTCGTGGACTGATGAAGGGCACCGCTGAGCAGTTGCAATACATCATGCGCGACGAGGTGATGCATTGCGGTTTTGGCATTCGCACGGTCAAGCAGATCCTGGTGGAAAACGAGGTGACGCTCGACCCACAGGCTTTGCGCGATATGTGGTTGGAAGCGGAGGCGGCGGAGACTGACTACGCGCAATTCATTCTGCGCGAGCCGATCCTCGGTTATGGGCTCGATGACCATAGCGCACAGTTCCGATATATCGCCAATCGGCGCGCGCGTCAGCTGGGGCTGGACGAACCTTTCCCCGGTGCCGCCTGTCGGCTGCCCTGGCTCGACGAACAGTCGAATATCCGCAAAGAGAAGAACTTCTTCGAAACCCGCGTGACCGAATATCAGACCGGCAACGTGTTGAGTTGGGGGTGATGCGGGTACCGCCGCCCGTGGCGGCACAGGGGGTAAAAAATTATATTAAATAATAAGTTATATATTTTCGCGGCGTTGTCCGGCAGCGTAGGTAGACTCCCGCACGCTGTCGCGCCGCCGATAACCTAGTGAGGGCTGAGGGTTTCCGCTATAGTTTGATTATATGAACCTGCCGCGCCTGTCCCTGTTTCCGTTGCTCGATGCCAGCGAGCCGCTGCGTAAACGGGCGCCCGTGGTCGACGAGAACGGCAAAGCGCTGTCGGACTTCATGCTGATCATCCCCAACCTGCGCAAACGTTCGCAGCCACGGATTCAGCAAACCATGCACGAGATTCATGCCGTCCTGTCCCGCTACGGCGATCAGGTGGTGTTTGCCGAACTCAACCTGGCGTTGAACCTGCTGTGGGTGTCCATTCGGCCGGTCACCGGCATTCGCTTTGAAATCACCGAGGCCTTGCGCGTGAGTATTCCCGACGCGCGGCTGGTCTCGCATATCTGATACCCCCCGTTTCAGTGGCATGAGCCACGACCCGCTCCACGCCCGCTGCTTGCGCCGCCCCCGGCTTAGCGCCTATGTGTGGCGATTAACACATGTTATTTCCCGTCGGGGCGGATCGCGTATGCTGTGCGGAATATCACTGACTGCGGCTCGCCGCGTCACGGAGGAGCAATGAGTGCGCTGCAACAATACGCTGTGTTATTGGCGCTGGCGGTAGGTGTCGTTGGTGCCGCAGTGAGTCTTTACGGGCTGGCGCGCGCCATCGGTCGCAGCCGCGAAGAACCGGGCAAGCAGGTTCCCGCCAGCGCCGGACGCCTGAGCCGTGAACCGGTGTGGGTTCGCTACCACGCACGCTATACCGGCTATGCGCTGCTGTTCCTGGCCTTCGATATGGAAATGGCCTTTATGTACCCGTGGGCCGTGGTGTTCAAGCAGGAGGGGATAGTGGCCCTGCTGGATATGGGTGTCTTTCTACTGATTCTTTTTCTGGGTCTGTTGTACGGGTGGAGCCAGGGCGCGTTACGCAGACAATAAATGATACACGGAGCGCGCCAGGGCGAATGGAACGTAGTACGCCGTGTGGCGGCGATGGCGATGGCGCGGGATTTGTGCGCCATTGTGGTTCCCGGCACGGAAGTGGCGCGCGCGCGGGGCCTGGACCTGGCCGCCGCGGGCCTGCGTATCACCGCCAGCCCGCGGCACGCAAACGTATTGCTACTGGTCGATGATCTGCCAGCGGCCCTGCTCGACGCGGCAGTAGTGTTGTACGCGCAGATGATGCGCCCGCGTCTGATTCTGGCGCTGGGCGGCGATGGCCTTCCCGGCCTCAATGCGGATGTCGCCGCCGCCGTATCACAGCCGAGTCTGGACGCTGCGGTGGTGCAGCTGCGCAGTGCCTTGGCGCAGGGCGCTTTTCACCCGGCAGCGCAGGACTTTCACGCCGCCGCATTGCTCGCACGCATCGAATATACTTGCCCGATGCACCCCGAAATTGTGCGGACCGCCCCCGGCGACTGTCCTAAATGCGGCATGACACTGGTGGCCCGCGAAACCCAGGGCGGTGAAGCGCCGACCCCTGAGCCCTTTCCTCCGTCGGAAAATGATCCCCCGGCGCCGAACGCTGCGCACGTCCACGATGACGAAACCGGTCACGCTCATGCGGGCCATGGCGGCATCGACCACAGCGGTTCCCAGCATGACGCCTCGAAGCATGACGCCTCGAAGCATGACGATTCGAAGCATGACGATTCGAAGCATAGCGATTCGAAGCATAGCGATTCGAAGCATGACGGTTCGCAACATGGCGGTATGGATCATGGCGGTATGGATCATGGGGATATGGACTTTATGTCCATGGTGGATGTCACTAAGGATCTGCCGCGCAGTTCGGACGACCTGCCCATGGACTGGATCGACGTGCCCTTTGGTCCGGTCTTTCCCGGTCTGCCGGGTGGGTTGTCGCTGACGCTGACCCTGGACGGCGATACCGTCGCCGGGGTCCAGGCGCAGTCTCTGGTCGGCGTAACCACCAGGCTCTCGATGACCGACATTGAACCGCATCACTTGGTGGACGGCTTTGAGCGCCTGGATCCGCTGGCGCCCGTTGCCTATCGGTTCCTGGCCTGTCGTGCTCTGGAGGCTGCGAGCGGCCATCGGCCGGCGGAAGATATTCTGCGCGGGCGCGTCGCGGCGCTCGAGCGCGAGCGTATCGCCAGTCATCTGGGTTGGCTGGCGATGCTCGGCTGTCAGAGCGGGTTCGCCTGGCTGGAACGCCGCGCCGCCCATTTGCAGCGGGCCTGTCTGCAGGCCGATTTTCATGCCCTGATGTCGCTGCAGTCGGCGCTGCTCGCCTTGCTGCGGCGCTTGAACCGTACGCCGCTACTGCGCGCCCGGCTCACAGCGATCGGTACCGTTGGCGCTGCCCCTGAGTTACGCGGGCCGGTGGCACGGGCTTCGGGTATGGCGCTTGATGCGCGCAACGGCGACGCTGCGTACCAGGCGTTGGCCTTCGCAGCAACCGGGCGCGCCGGTGGGGATGCGTTCGATCGTCTGCAGGTCCGGGTCGATGAAATACGTCACAGCCTGACGCTCATCCAGTCGGCGGGCGACCTACAACAACCGCTACCCTGTCAGGCAGAGGCGGTTTCGGGCGCGGGGCAAGCGGCGGTGGAAACGCCTCGCGGTGAAGCCCGCCTGCAACTGACTCTGGAGCAGGGTCGCGTGACAGGCGCTCTTCTGCAGACTCCCTCCACCCATCATCTGAGTCTGCTCGGGACACTGTTGGCGCAACAGGAACTGGGCGATGCCCTGAGTACCGTCTGCTCGCTCGATCTCTCGCCCTGGGAGATAATGCTATGAGCCTCCTGGTGGTCGTGTTGTTCCTGCTGAGCGCAGCCTACCTGGTGGCTGTGCTGGAGGACCGGCTGACGAACGGGCGTTGGCGCTGGTTGGGGCCTGCCTGGGCCGGGGTGGCGCTGTTGGGGCGGGAATCCACGCTGCCGCGCAAACCGGATCGTTTGTTCTTTGAAACCGCGCCCCTGCTGCTGCTGGTCGCCGCGGTGCTGGCCGCCGCCGTGTTACCGCTAGCCCCGGGGCTGGTGATCGCCGACCTTGCCACCGGCGCTCTGTTCGTCAACGCCGCGCTGGCCTATGTGCTGGTGGCGCTGCTGATGGCCGGCTGGGGCCCGGACGGCGCGTATGCACTGGTGGGCGGTTGGCGCTTTCTCGGTCAGGTGGTTGCCTACTCGATGCTCATTGTCATGCCGATCACGGCGGTGGCGATGCGCGCCGAATCGCTGTTGACCACCGACATTGTGGTCTCGCAGGAGGCGCTGTGGAATCTCGTCTATCAGCCCTTGGGCTTTGTGCTGTTCTTTATCGCCAGTCTGGCGGTGTGTTTTCTGCCGCCCTTCGACCTGCCCACCGCCCCCGGCGAGCTGGCCGGTGGCGTGGCGGCAGAATATAGCGGCGCGCGTCTGGCGGTGTGGAGGCTCGCCCGGCTGGTGCTGGTCGTCGCCCTGGCGGCGGCCACCACGGTGTTTTATCTGGGCGGATGGCTGGGCCCGCTGTTGCCGCCCTGGCTGTGGAGCGTCGTGAAGATCCTCGCCGTCAGCGCCGCGATGCTGCTCGGCGGCCACTATCTGCCGCGTATCCGCGAGGCGCAACTGCTGGCCTGGTGCTGGAAGCTGGGCATTCCGCTGGCGCTGCTCAACATTTTTGTCGTCGGCGTCTTGGTACTGATATGGACATGATCTCCTGGCAAACCTTCTTCATGGCTTTTTTCGGCATCGCCGCGATCGTTTTCGGCGCGGCGGTGTTTGTCACCTCTTCGATGATGCGTTCGGCGTTGGCGCTGCTGTTCTCGCAGACCGCACTCGGGGCCATGTTTCTGGCCATGCAGGCGGAATTTCTCGGCGTTTTACAGATCATGATGATGGCCACGGAGATGAGCATCATGGCCATCTTTATGGTGATGTTCATGATGGATCCGGGCGGACTCGGCGATATGGACATGAGTCACCAGAAGCGCCTGTCCATCCTCGCCGGGGTAGCGGCGGCGGTGTTTAGCGCCGTTATTGCTATAGCCGCTCACTGGCCCGCCGGTCCGGAGACGCTCTCTGAAGTGGCATCGGCGGGCGCGCAGGTGCGCGCTTTGGGGGTCGAACTGCTGGGTCGTTCGATGCTCATTTTCGAGACCGCCGGTGTCACTATTCTCACCGCGATGATCGCGGCGACAGCGGTGGCCATCCCGCCCCTGCAGCGGAGCAAAGCGCATGAGTCCTGATCTGCTAGTGGCTTTGTTCACCGGCGCCGCGTTGTTCGGCATCGGTGTCTATGGTGCTCTGTCGCAGACCAATCTGGTGATGCTGATGATGGGCGTCGAGCTGATCCTGGCCGGGGCGCTGGTCAATCTGGTGGCCTTCTGGCGGTTCCTGCATCCGGACAGTTATGCCGGTCATATGTTCGTGCTTATTGTGATGACTGTGATGGCGGTGGAAATGGCGGTCGGCTTCGGTGTGGCGATCGCCCGCTTTCGCGCCAGGGGTTCGGTGGAGATGGAAGAGGCGCGGGAGTTGAAGGGATGAGCCTGCTCGCCGTGGTGATACTTGCGCCCCTGGGGGCAACGGCGCTGATCCCGCTGCTGAGGCGCGCGCCGGGCGCCCTGGCGCTGCTGGCCGGTACCCTCAGCCTGGTGGCGAGCCTGGGATTGTTGCAGGCGGCCTTCACCGGGGTCTACGCCACCGCGGTGCTGCCCGGTCTGCCGAACCTGCCCTTGAGACTGGTGGCAGAACCGCTCAACGCCTTGCTGTCGGTGACGGTTGCCACCGTGGCGCTCTGTGTGCTGATCTATGCCGTTGGCTATATGCGCGAGGATCCGCAGCGGCCGCGGTTCTTTGCCACGCTGTCGTTTTTCGTTGCCGCCATGCAGACATTGGTGCTGGCAGGGGATTGGGTGTTGTTACTGACGGCCTGGGAACTGATCGGTTTAAGCAGTTATCTGTTGATCGGTTTCTGGTACCAGCGCCCCGGCGTGCCGGCGGCCGCCAGCCGTGCATTTTTGTATACGCGAAGCGCCGATCTGGGGCTCTATGCGGCTATTTTTATTCTTATCGCGGCGACCGGCAGCAGCGAGATCGCCGCGACCCTGCACACCGGCGGGACGGCTGCGGGGGTCGCCAGCCTCCTGCTGTTGGTCGCCGCCATGGGCAAGTCTGCGCAGACACCCTTGCACGACTGGCTGCAGCGCGCCATGGCCGGACCGACGCCGGTTTCCGCGCTGCTGCACTCGGCCACCCTGGTGGCGGCCGGTGCCATTTTGTTGATCCGCAGTGCGCCGTTGCTACCGGACCAAGCGCTGTTGGTGATCGGCCTGGTCGGCGGTATCACCACCGTGGTCACCGGTCTCATTGCCATGGGCGAGTCGGATCTCAAACGTCTGTTGGCGGCCTCGACCTCCAGTCAGTACGGTCTGATGCTGCTGGCGGTGGGCGCGGGTGTGCCACTGGTGGCGCTCCTGCATCTGATCGCCCACGCGGCGATCAAGAGTTCGCTGTTTCTCGGCGCCGGTGTGTTTCAGCACAGCCGGGACGCCACCAGTCTGCACGCATTGCGGGGTGCGGGACGCGATCGCCCCCGTATCTTCATCGGCTATGCCCTGGCGGCACTGGCGTTGGCGGGTATGCCGCCGCTGAGCGGTTTCTTTTCCAAGGATGCAATTGTCGCCGCGGCCCTGTCTTCGCCGCACGCCTGGCTGTTTGGTTCCTTCGCCCTCACCGGGACCTTGCTCACCGGCGCTTATATGGCGCGCACCCTGCGCATCCTGTGGCGCGGCGAGGCGCGGCGACAGCCGCTCGGCGGTCTGGCCTGGATGGGCGCGGGACTCAGCGCTCTGGTGGGTTTAGCCATCATTCTGGGTCTGGCCTTTGCACCGATAGAGGATCTGATGGGCGGAGTCTTGCCCGCCAGCACAACCGCATTGATTGCCGGTTTGGCGGCGGCGTTGGCCGGTTTGGCGCTGGGTTGGTGGGTCGGCGGATCGCGATTGCTTGGACCCGTCCTCGGCTGGGCTCAACAGGGTTTCGCTATCGGCGGCGGTATGAACGCCTGGGTGGTGCGCCCGGTATGGCGTCTGGCGCAGTTGTTTGACCGCCTGGAGCAGCGCTTGTACGGCGGCGTGCTCGCAGCGGGGCGCCTGGCGCTGGCGCTTGGCCGGGCCAGTCGGCTGAGCGACGAGCGCGGCATAGACGCGTCGATCCACGCCCTGGTGCGCGGCACTGTGAACCTGGGGGCGCGGCTGCGCGCCCTGCAAAGCGGCTTGATTCACCGCGAGCTGGCGCTCAGCGCGCTGGCTACGGGTTTCATCCTGGGCGCTTTGCTGCTCGCTGGATGGTTACGCTTATCATGATCCTATCACCCGTCTGAGGAGACTATCCGGCGTGTTCCCCCTTGTTTCGACAACGCTGTTTCTGCCCTTGTTGGGGGCATTGATTATCCTTGCCCTGCGTCGCAGTTCGGCTTCAGTAGTACACGGCATCGGTATTCTCACCAGTGCCCTAACGCTGGCCGGCGCCGTGTGGATGTGGCTAAGAGGTGTCGAGCCGGGAGTGTTCTCCCAGCTCGAGCAGATTGATTGGATGCCGGCGATCGGCGCCAGTTACCGGGTCGGTGTCGATGGCATCAGCCTGCCGCTGGTGTTGCTTACGGCCTTGCTGTTTTTGTTGACCTTTATTTTTTCGGCCAACGTGCGCGAGCGGCCCCACGCGTATGGGGTACTGATGCTGTTGCTGGAGTCGGCCGCCATCGGCACGTTCACCGCGTTGGACGCATTGCTATTTTACGTCTTTTTCGAAGTCTCGCTGGTCTCCATGTATTTTCTCATCGCCGGCTGGGGGCATGAGGACCGTCAGCGGGCTGCGCTGATGTTTTTCCTCTACACGCTGCTGGGCAGCCTGCCGCTGTTGCTGGCTATTCTTGGCCTCTATCTCGGCAGTGACCCGCACAGCTTCGATATGCGTGCCTGGATTGCCGATCCGCCGCTCAGTGGCACGGCGGCCCTGCTGGCGCTGCTGGCGATGCTGTTCACTTTCGCCGTGAAGACGCCGGTCTTCCCGGTACACACCTGGCTGCCCGCGGCGCACGTGCAGGCGCCGGCGGCCGGCAGCGTTATCCTCGCCGGCGTTATGCTCAAGTTCGGCACTTACGGGTTGATACGTTTTGCTTTGCAGATGACGCCCGAGGCCTTCCGTCAGGCCGGCGTGGCGGTGCTGGTCTTCGGTGTCATCAGCGCCCTGTACGGTGCCTTTGTCGCTCTGGCGCAGAGCGACCTCAAGCGGCTGATCGCCTACACCTCGGTGAACCATATGGGCTATATCGTGGTCGGCGTAGCTATCGCCGCGCTGGCCACCGATGCCGAGGTGCGCGCCGTGGCGCTGGACGGCTCGGTCCTGCAAATGATCAGTCACGGGCTGGTCACCGGGGCGTTGTTTTTTCTCGTCGGCATGCTGCAGGCGCGGGCCCACACGCGCGACATGGCACGTTTCGGCGGTCTGCTCAAATTTGTGCCGGTGCTGGGCTGGTGTTTCGTTCTGGCCGCCTTTGCTTCGCTGGGGTTACCGGGGCTGGCGCACTTTCCCGCCGAGTTTCAGATTTTTCTTGCCACGCTGCGCATAGAGCCGGTGGCGCTGGTGGTAGTTCTCGGCATCGCCGTTACCGCCGGATTATATCTGCGCGCCATTGCTCAGGTGTTTCTCGGGGAGCCCCGCGACGAGTGGCTCGCTATGCCCGATCTGAATCTGCGCGAGGTGCTGACGCTCGCGCCCCTGCTGGTGTTGATAGTTGTTCTGGGAGTGGCGCCTGCCTGGGTGCTAGAGGTGATTCACCTGACCACCACAACATTAAAATAAATAAGGGTCAGAGTGACGTTATGACACAGATGGCACAAGACCTGGCGCTGCTTAAGCCTGAGATTCTGCTGCTGCTCACAGGCGCCCTTGCACTTGTGGGCGAAATGCTGCGACGCCCCGGCGCGGCGCTGCTGGTAACGGCAGTGGGCTTGCTACTCGCCACCGGCCTGAGTCTGCCGCTGCTGGGACTCGACACGGCAGTGTTTGACGGCACCTTTCGTATTGATGCCCTGAGTGTCTGGGCGAAGCTGATCCTGTTACCGGCCACGCTGTTGTCGGTGCTTCTGGCGCGGGCCGAACTGGGCGGCAGCGACCGTGAAGGCACTGTCTATAGCCTGTTTTGTTTTACCACCTTTGGAGCGCTGGTGCTGGCGGCCAGCGGCGACACCATGCTGCTGGTGCTCGGCGTGTTGTTATCCGGGCTGGGCGCGTTTGCCTTGGTCGCCTATCCGCGTGACGATGCGGCGACCGAAGCGGCGATGAAATTTTTCGTTTTCGCTTCGGTGACCGGCGCGGTGATGATTTTCGGGCTCACCTACTGGTTCGGGGCTACCGGCACGACGCTGATCAGCGATTTGGGACGTCTGCAGCAGATGCCCTATGTCGCACCGTTGGGCCTGGTCGCGGTACTGGTCGGCCTCGGCTATAAAGCGTCGCTGGCGCCGTTTCATTTCTGGGCGCCGGACGCCTATCAAGGGGCGCCGGTTTGCGTGGCCGCTTATCTCTCGGTGGTGCCGAAAATCGGCGCACTGTTCGCGCTGGCGCAGGTCGTGGCGTGGTTACCGGAGAACACCGGTTGGCGCGCCCTACTGGCAGGCGTAGCCGTGCTGACCATGACGCTGGGTTATCTGGCCGCCCTGGTGCAGGACAACGCGGTGCGTCTGCTGGCCTATTCGTCGATCGCCCAGGCGGGTTATTTTCTGCTCGGCGTGGTTGCCCTGGGCGCGAGCGAACTGGCCTTGCCCGCGCTGGTGGTGTTTGGCGCTGCCTACGCCGCGATGAACCTGGGCGCCTTCGCTATCATCGCCGAGACCGGCGACACGCTCGAGGCTGTTACCGGGCTGGGACGCAAGAGGGTATTCGCCGGCGTGGCAATGGTGGTGTTTTTACTGTCGTTGACGGGAATCCCCCCGCTGGCGGGATTTGCCGGCAAGTTCCTGCTGTTCGGTGCCGCGATCGAAGCGCATTTTACCTGGCTGGCGGTGATCGCGGTGATTAACAGTGTGCTTTCGCTGGCCGTCTACCTGCGCCTGGTGGTACCCATGTACAAGGCGCGCGATAGCGCGCAGGCGCCTTTAGGGTACCAACGCTGGCCAACGACGGTATGGTCGCTGGCCTTTGTTGCCACGCTGGTAATAGGCCTGGCAGCGCAGCTCTTTCTCGTCCGGTTGTCCCAAACCGTATAGATCGGCTGTTGCCAGAGGCCGGTGGCGGCGTTTACTGTGTGGCCTTCTTTCCAAGGAGTCATACCGATGGACATGAGCTACTTTATGTTTGGCCCGCCGCTGATATCGCTGCTCTCGGGCATCGCCATTCTCATCTGGCCGCGGCTGCTCAGTTATATCGTCGCATTTTATCTGATCCTGTTCGGCCTGGCCGGCATGATACCGATGTTTATGGTCCGCTAGCGCAAGCGGGCCGAAAGGTCCGGTTGGCGTGTGTCATTTTTTGCTTTTGTGCTTAAGGCTGCGGCTGAACAGGCGCGCGATCTGCACGCGGGCAAAGCGTTTGTCGTTGGCCGGGATCAGGTGCCAGGGCGCCGCCTCGTTCGAGGTGCGTTCCACCATTTCGTTGACGGCACGGACATAGTCGTCCCATTTGCCACGGTTGCGATAGTCGTCCTCAGTGAGCTTGTATTTTTTGTAGGGGGTCTGCTCGCGTGCCTTGAAACGCCGCAGCTGTTCTTCGGCATCAATATGCAGCCAGAACTTTTGCAGGTTGATGCCGTGCTCGACCAGCTGCTCTTCGAAATCGTTGATTTCCCGGTAGGCCCGCCGCCAGGCGTCTTCTTCGGCGTAGCCTTCGACCCGTTCCACCAGCACCCGGCCGTACCAACTACGGTCAAAAATCAGCACCTTGCCGGCGCGCGGCAGTTGCCGCCAGAAGCGCCAGAGATACTGGTGGGCCAATTCCTCGTCGCTCGGGGCGCCAATCGGGATCACCCGGTAATGGCGCGCCGACATGGCGCGCGTCAGGCGACGTATCGCGCCGCCCTTGCCAGCGGCATCCCAGCCCTCGAATACCAGCACGCTGGTGCGGCCCTGTTGCGCGGCTTTCGCCGAGCGGCGGTGTATTTTTCGCTGCTGTTTGAGTAATTTGGTTTTGTAGGTGTCGTAGACCAGTTGGGCGTCTAAATCGACCGCTTCCAGCGGTCCGCGTAGCGCCGCGGCGGTGGCGGTCGGGCGAGGCGCCGATGTTTGCACGGTAGTATCCAGGCGCTGGCGGACAGCCTCCAGCAAACGGGTGGCGATGGTGACGTTACTCTGACCCACATTAGTGGTTTCCACTAACTGCCAGGGACAGCAGGCGGTGTCGGTCGCCTGGATCAGTTGCCGGCACAGCGGCAGCACTTTATCGAGCACTTGATAGGCTTTCCAGTCATCTTCGTCGAATTTCCAGTACTTGCGCCGGTGTTTGCGGGCGGCCTTGGCGCGCTTGTGCTGTTCGTCCTCGGGTAGGTGTAGCCAGAACTTCAATAGCAAGGTGCCGTCATCGACCAGGGTCTGTTCAAAACGCCGGATATGCTCGAGCCGGCGCTTGAAATCGCCGGCGTCTTGGTTGCCGGACAGCTGCTCGCGCACGGGGTTGGTCGCCCAGGCGCCGGCAAACAGGCCGATGCGCCCTTTCTGGGGCAATTCCCGCCAGTAGCGCCAGAAGGGGGGGCGCTCGCGCTCCTCTTCACTGCGCCGGCCGAACCAGCGCGTGTCGATGTAGCGCGCGTCCATCCATTCATTCAAGGTATCGATGAGCGCGTCGGCGGCCAGGCGGTCGTCGGCCCCGATGAGCAGGATGACCGGAAAGTCGGCGGACTGGAGTTCGTATTGGGCGTTGATCAAGCCGACCCGCAATTCGGTCAGAGCCTGTTCGTCGGCTTGCTGGTTCAAGGTAATTGCTCCCGTGAGGTGTTCTTCACACTTTCTTGAGCGCGGGTTTCAGTGAACGGCGTGCCGCGATCCACCGCTACTTATCACTGCTAACATCTAAAAAATCCGTTCGAATCCGCTATCCCCGGCCAGGGCGAGTGGATAGAATGGCACTATATAGCCTAAAGGTCTAAAGGTCTAAAGGGGCATACGGAGATGAAGCGTTTAGAACCTGCAATTGTCGGACCCGTGCAACTCGCGCACATCGAAGCGCACGATAGCCGTTTGTTCCCCAATCAGTTCCTGCTCGGACCAGGCGCGGTGGGCGGATTGCTTGGATGGAATGTAGTGGCGGTCCGTGAAGATCTTGTGCTCACGGCGCATCCCGGCCTTGATACCACCCAAGTAAGTGAAAGTTTTCGTTCATTGACACTGGTGGGATTTATCCTCGACCCTGATGCGCCGGATCTTGATAACGCAGCGATCCTGCAATGCTTGTTGTCGGGGTTTTCGTCGCTTGACGACTTGCTGAGGTCGACCGGTCGTTATGGTGGTCGCTGGGTATTGATCGCCACATGCAAGGAGCACGCGTGGTTGATTACCGATGCGCTGGCGCTACGCCAGGTTTTCTTCACGCCTGGTGACGGCGAGCAGCGTGTGTGGGTGGGCTCGCAGCCTGGCATTCTTGCAGAATGTCTGGGTTTGCAGATGAGCCAGGCGGCCCGCGACTTCATAGAATCCTATGGCTTTCGAACACACGCCGAGTATCGTTGGCCAGCGGCCAGCACGCCTTATGACGAACTCGGACATCTATTACCGAATCACTATCTCGATCTCGGCAGTGGCCGGACCCACCGCTACTGGCCCAACGAGGCGGTGGCGCCCGTCGCGTTGAACGACGCAGTGGACAAACTCGCGCATCTGTTGACGGGGTTGGTGGAAGCGGCCGCCCGGCGCTTTGATCTTGCCCTCGGGATCACCGCCGGGCTGGATAGCCGCCTGGTGCTTGCCGCATCGCGCAGTGTCAAAGAGCGGATCAGCTACATCACCGTACGCCAAGGCGCAATGCCGGACACGGCAAGCGACGTCGTTATTGCGGGTCGTCTTCTCGCCCGGCTGGGTTTGTCGCACAACGTTATCAAAGCATTGCCTTTCATGAGCGCCCAGTTCAGCTATCTGTTCAAGCGCAACGTTTGCCTGGCGCATGATCTCTATGGCGCGGATGCTGAGGCGATATTGGCGTGGTCGCAGCAGACTAAAGTGGGCATGACCGGTAGTGGTGCTGAGATTGGTCGGTGTTCGTTCCGTGCGCAGCTGCCCGACTCGGACTCGCGTACAATCACCGCGCGTGATCTGGCTATGCTGCAAAAAATGGATGACTCCCGGTTTGTCACAGAGTCTTTCGATACCTGGCTCCAGGGTTTGGGCGAAACCCGGGGGGTGAAGGTGCTCGACTTATTCGAGTGGGAGCAGGGCCACGGTAACTGGCTGGCAATGACCCAGTTGGAGTTCGACTGTGCTTTGCGGGATATTTTTACACCCTATAACTGTCGCGATGTCCTGAGTACCATGCTCGCGGTCGATGAACGCCACCGCAGTAGTCCCCACTACCGGCTCTTTCGCATGACCATAGAGCGGCTATGGCCGGACGTCCTGCAAGAGCCCATCAACCCCCCGCGGCCCGGGAAAACACTGAGTGCCCGTCTGGCCGGCAGATTGCGAAAAGAAATGCGAAGTCTGGCCGCTCACGGCGTCTGATCGATCAGCGCAGACAGGCCATGAGGCTGCAAATGATCCGCGGTCGGTTGAAAAGCATAAAACCCTTGCGCGTCGCCGTGCGGGCGATAAAAGAACCTATCGCAAGTCGTCTCCAGGATGTATGGCTGCTCGCCGGAAAAGAGCGCAGCTCGGGGCAACCGCTGTCGCTCATGTTTGCCGGGCGTCAGGACAGCAGAAACTATATCGCTGCACAGGTTTACGGTGATTCGTGGAGCACGCTGGAGCACACTCGGATGTGGAAGAGGCGCTTGTTAGAGCGGGCGCGTTGCGCAAACGGGGGGCATGACCTGGCGGTCCTGCAGTTGGAGCCTGGTCGTTTGCCCCACGGTAACGGCGCGGCGACGTTCCAAATACCCTGTTGGGTGGGCGGTGAAAAGGATCTGGTTGCGGCTGAGGAATTTGCCCGCCGTAGCGCGCACATCAAAAGCGACATCCGGCGGATACGCAAGAACCGCCTCGACTATCGCGTCACGCGGGAAGCGGAAGAATTCCACCGCTTTTACCACAGCATGTATCTGCCGCATGTCCAGCGGGTCTTCGGCGATCGCGCGTTTGTCATGTCGTACCAAGACATGCAGGCAGCCATCGCGCATTGCGAACTATTCCTTGTTACCCAGGGTGGAGAGGATATTGCGGGAGGGATTCTCGTCTACGATGGCAGTGACTGTGTGCAGGGCTGGTCACTCGGGGTCAAAGACGGGGACGATCGCTGGGTAAGGGCCGGTGCGCTGGCGGCGTTTGAGTGCTTGCAGACCGGCTACCTGGTGCAAAAGGGGTTCAGAACATTAGGCCGCGGGGCATCGCGAGCGTTCCTTAACGACGGCGCACTGCGGTTCAAGAAAAATCGCGGTATGGTCATCACCGGTTATAACGGACAGAGCTTTACGTTGGTGGCCTCGCGCCCTCAGGCCGGTGTATGGGCCTTTTTGCAGCACAATCCGTTTGTGTATGTGCAAGCGGGGAAATTGAAAGGTGCGCTGTTTATGACCGGGGAGCCATCAGCCGCGGCAACCGCGCACATGTTCCACGAATGGTACGTGCCTGGCCTGGAGTGCCTTACTTTATTTTGCTTGGATGAAGAGCAGGCGAAGCCGGTAATTCGCGCGCGTTTTCGAATAAACAGCAGGGGAGAGCTGGACGCCGCAGAGAGCGAGGCGTCGTCCATTGCCTAGGATTTGTATGCAGGAGAGTGGCGCGGCATGGATGCGCTAAGGGCGCGGCTCTCCAGTGCGTACTATGCGGGGCCGGCACTCGGCGATGCGCTACGGTTGAACCAACGGCTGTCGCAACAGGGCTTTGCCACTACGGTCGGTTACTGGCCGGATGCGACCGCCACGCCACGAGTCATCGCAGATGCCTACCTCGCCTGTATCGACGCGGTTGCCAATCAACAGCTTGACAGCACTATTTCGGTAAAGCCGATGGTGATGGCGTTCAATGCTGATTTGATCGGCGAGCTCGCCGAGCGAGCGGGACAGGTCGGGATTGGGCTGCACTATGATTCACGCGCGATTGAGTTTGCCGATCAGACCTTGGAGCTCGTGCTCGCATCGGCCGGGCAGCGCGCTTCCCCCGGCTGTACCTTGCCCGGCGCCTGGCACAGGAGCCTGCGAGACGCGGAGCGTTTGCGCGAGCTGGGGGTAGGGGTGCGGGTGGTCAAAGGGATGTGGCGGGATCCGGATCACCCTGATCTTAACCTGCGCGAGGGTTATCTGGCGGTCATCGATCGCCTGTGCGGCTCGGCAGGGCCGGTCGGGGTCGCCACCCACGATGCGTGGCTGGCCCGCCAGGCAGTGCAACGATTGCTCGACGCCGGCACGAGGTGCGAGCTTGAGCAGCTGTTCGGGTTGCCGACGCGGGAGACCTTGCGCGTCGCCCGTCATTTCAGCGTACCGATACGCTTCTATCTTCCCTACGGTAAATCGTGGATCCCTTACGCACTGTCCAAAGCGTTGCGCAGACCGCGGGTCTTGCTCTGGCTGATGCGCGACGCGCTATTCGGTCATTGGTCGTATGTTTTGAAGTAGTGTTGCAGCTTCAACCTGCAGCACCAAGCTTATCGCGCCCTCCGCGCCGCACAGAGGTGCGGGGGTGGCTACGAAATAAAAAAACTGTCATGAATCGCCCTCTCACGCGACCAAACAAGCGGGAACCGAATGCGCAGGATAGTACTGGCGGATTCGGTGTTTCGGGCGGTGGTTTTTCCCCATTCACCCTGGTATTAGGCTATAACCTATTAATATATATTAACTTTACGCTACCAGCGGATAAAGGAAGAGATATGAAGCTCACACAAAAAAGTTGGAACAAGGCGGCGTTTTCGTTTGTTACGTTGCTAAGCGCAGTCACACTTTACGGCTGTCAGACGACGATGCGCACCATGGGCTTGGGCCCGCCGATGGGTTCTCCAACAGACGTTGCCGATGCACAGGATTTATGGGCGGCGTTGCAAAAAGCCAATCTGGTCGGACCCCAGGCGGAAGAATCGAAGCCCTACATGGGCACCCCACCCCATGGCAAAGTGCTGGAGACCCTGCACGAGCAGATCACGGTAAACGGTCACACCGGTCTCGCCATAGTCAAACGCAATTATGGCGGTCCCGGTGTCTCTATCAGTAGTGTCGATGGCAATCGGGCCAAATACCTGAAAGCGGTCACCGTGATGTACAAGCGTGAAGCGGGTTACGACAGCGCCGACAAGGACTGGTTCTGGGCAAAATACACGCCCGCCGGCGGCCTCAACGTAAAAGAAAAAATGGGTATGAAAATCAAGTTGGCCGGCCGTGTCGCGAAGGGCCAACCGGAAGGTTGTATCAGTTGCCATCGGGGCGCTCCGGGCGGTGACTTCGTTTTCGCCAACGGCATTCAGATTCAATAACCACACCGTTGCTACAGCGGGGCATCGACAGGCGGGGCGATAAGGCTCCGCCTGCTGTTTTACGGCAGGGTGATTTCGGGATAGAAAATATAGTCGCCGCCGCCGGCAGAACTGTGGCAATAGATACAACCGCGGTTCTTATCCGGAGTGACGCCTTTGATCAGCTTGCCCGCCATCGCCATGCGCATGCCCATCTTGCGCATCAGGGCAAGCTGCCCGTCCGGCTGGTACTGCGCCCAGAACCAGTCCTTGTCGGCGCTGTCGTAACCCGCTTCACGCTTGAACATCACGCTGATCGAATCAAGATACCGGGCGCGATCCTTTTCCACCTCGGCCACCGTGAGCCGGTTGCCCCGATAGTTTTTCTTCACCACGACAAAACCCTGATGGCCTTTGACAGTAACGACTGCGGAGTCTACCTCCAGTATCCAGCCGTGGGGCCTGGCAGCGCCGATAAATGGCTGCAGCGCTCGGGCATGCCGACCCACCATGCGCTGCTGTGCGAGGACCGCCCAGAGCTGCCGGGCGTAGTCGACATCCTCTGGAGTGCCGGCGGGGCGGTGCATCAGACTGGCGCAGGAAAGCAAAAGTGCCACCAGCGTGGCGCCTGCGAACAGCCGCACTATGGCCAAAGCGAATAATGTTGGTCTCAGCATACCAGGCCAATGTACTTGCTAATCGCAGCGGAGAAAAGCCAATCCGCTCAACTGCTGCGCCTCTGCCGGCAGGGGAGGGCACGGCTGGCGCCTGGAGCCTTAATCCAGTACCTTCGATCATCAGCCATGGACTGCGCAGCGCTTACGGCAGTCCACACGTTGCAGCATCTCTAACCGATATAAGGTGAAACAGCATGGCAACCGCCGCAGAACTGTTCGTGCGATGCCTGGAGAATGAAGGCGTCGAGAAAATATTCGGTATACCCGGCGAAGAAAATCTGGACATCATGGAGGCCCTGCGCGACAGCTGTATCGAATTTATCACCGTCAGGCACGAACAGGCGGCCGCCTTTATGGCGGACGTACACGGTCGCCTGACAGGTAAGGCGGGCGTGTGCCTGTCCACCCTTGGGCCGGGTGCCACCAATCTGATCACCGGGTTTACCGACGCCACTATGGATCGTTCACCGGTGGTGGCCATCGCGGGTCAGGGCGCAACCACCCGCATGCACAAGGAGAGTCATCAGATCCTCGATTTGATCAACCTGTTTGAACCCGTCTCAAAGTACAGCGCAGAGATCCTGGAGCCGGAAATTATTCCCGAACTGGTGCGTAAAGCCTTTAAAGACGCACAGGCGGAAAAACCCGGCGGTGCGTTCATCAGCTTTCCCGAAAATGTCGCCGCCGAAGCGATCGCCGATACCGTCCTGCCGCTCAAGGTACAGGGGCCGTTGATGCCCGATGCCCCCGAGAAAAAAATCACCCAGGCTGCGCGGGTCATCGACGCGGCCGAATTCCCCTTGATCATGGCCGGCAACGGCGTGTTGCGCAATCATGCCAGCGATGCGCTGGTGGCGTTCGCCGAAAAGCTGAACATTCCCGTCACCCAGACCTTCATGGCAAAAGGCGCCATGCCTTTCTCGCACCCCTTGTCTTTGGGCAGCGTCGGTTTGCAGGCGCACGATTATGTCGCCTGCGGTTTCGACCGGGCGGATGTGGTCATCTGTATCGGCTATGACATGGTCGAATACCACCCGCACCTGTGGCACCCAAACAAAGAAAAGAAAATCATTCATATTGACGCGAGTTACGCCGAAGTCGACGCGCACTATATCCTCGAGGCGGGTGTACTGGGCGATATTTCGACTTCGCTGCACCGCATCGCCGTCCAGGCGAGCAAGGTGCACGCCGGCAAAACAAAAAACCTGAAAGGCATCATCATGCAGGAGCTGGATGATTTTGCCGACGACGACGGATACCCGCTGAAGCCACAGAAGATTCTGTTTGATACACGACAAGCCATGGCTGACGAGGACATCCTCATCTCGGACGTGGGGGCGCATAAAATGTGGATTGCCCGCCTTTACCGGGCAGAGCGGCCCAACACCTGCATCATCTCCAACGGCTTTGCCTCCATGGGTATTGGCGTGCCCGGCGCGATTGCCGCCAAAATGGCATTTCCGCACAAAAACGTACTGACCATCACCGGCGATGCCGGCTTTATGATGAATTCACAGGAAATAGAGACCGCCCTGCGCTACCGCGCGGCCATCGTCATCATGATCTGGAACGACAGCGAATACGGGCTGATCAAGTGGCATCAGGAGCGACGCTTCGGTCACTCCAACCACATCAGCTTCAACAACCCTGACTTCGTGAAATACGCCGAGTCCTTTGGCGCCAAGGGCTACCGGGTAGAGAAGGCCGCGGACCTACTCCCCACGTTAAAACAGGCCTTCGCCGACAACACCGTGGTGATCGTCGATGTGCCCGTGGATTACTCCGAAAATATGAAACTGACCGAAAAGTTGGGGCGGCTGGTGTGCCCGGTGTGAAGTATCCGCCCTTGCCGGAGGAGAAGATGTCCAGCGCGGGTTAGAGGACCTCGGATGCAGAGCAGAGAATTGGTGGAGCCGAGGAGGGGTAGTGTTCAGAATTCTGTGTCATTTCTATAAACTGCAAGAAAAGGAAATGATACATGAAAGAGAAAATCGAGTTTGATATGGATGCGGCACTGCAAGCGCTGCGCGATGGTAAGGACATAAACGGCAAGGACGGTATCCTCACGCCACTGATCAAGCAACTCACAGAAGCGGCCATGCGAGCAGAGCTGGACTCCCATCTGGCCGGCGAGGAAGCCCCTAATCGCAAGAACGGCACCAGCAGTAAAACCATCAAATCGCCGGTGGGTGAGTTCCAGCTGAATACCCCGCGCGACCGCGCCGGTACCTTTGAGCCGCAGATCGTCAAAAAACACCAGACGCACCTGACCGAAGAACTGGAGCGCAAGGTGGTTGCCCTGTTTTCTCTGGGAACCAGCTATCAGGATATTCGTGCGCACATCGCCGATATATACGGCATCTCTCTGTCCAATGGCACCATCAGCGCCGTCACAGACAAGCTCTTACCGGAACTGCAAGCCTGGCGTGAGCGTGACCTCGAAGCCCTTTATCCCATCGTCTGGCTCGACGCCATCCACTACAAGATCAGGGAAAACGGGCGTTATGTCAGCAAAGCCATCTACACGATCCTGGGCCTGAATATCGAAGGCAAGAAAGAACTGTTAGGGCTGTATCTCTCGGATCAGGAAGGCGCTCACCACTGGCTTAGCGTGTTAACCGATCTCAATAACCGTGGCGTCAAGGATATCCTGATTGCCTGTGTCGATGGCCTCAAGGGTTTTCCCGAAGCCATCGAAACCATTTACCCCAACACCGAAATCCAGCACTGCATCATTCATCAGATACGCAACTCGCTAAAATACGTCGGCTCGAAAAACCAGAAGGCTTTTATGGCTGATCTGAAGTGCGTCTACAAGGCCGCCACCCTCAATGCCGCTGAAACCGCGCTGGAGGAACTGGAAAACAAGTGGGGCGAGAAGTACCCGCTGGTGATTAAATCCTGGCGGACCAAGTGGCCGACCTTGTCCGCCTTCTTCAAATATCCCGACGATGTGCGAACCGCGATCTACACCACCAATGCCGTCGAGGCGGTGCATCGCCAGTTCCGCAAACTGACTAAAACCAAGGGCGGCTTTGCCAATGAGAATGGCTTACTCAAATTGCTGTATGCCGGTATACTCAAGGCCTCAGAGCGCTGGACGCATCCCGTGCAGAACTGGAACCTCACATTATCGCAGTTGGCGATCCATTTTGAAGGCAGACTGGATCAACATATTGCGCTATGAGTTCGCTGACACAGAGTTGTGAACACCCTCGAGGAGGAGCTGCACAACGCCATCAATGTATCGCTATCTAATTTATTTAGATGTTTAAATAATTTGTATTTCTAAATTTTACCACTCCTCTGTACCACCAATCGAGCGTGTGCAGGGAAGGGCTCCCTGTTGTTCGTTTGATACCGCACGCTCCAAGCAGCCATAAGTACACCCAGGTTAGCTATCAGACTCCCCTTCCTTTTTCGGAAATAGTTTGCCCGCAGCCGAGTGATATTTGTGGATGTGATCCAAGTACTGCTTGAGACCATCATAACCCAGAAACATAATTTCACGATCTGTAAACGTATTATCCTTGATTGGGTCATTATAGTTTTCAGGATATTTCATGAAATCATATATTGTATAAATAGCCCCCTCCGGAACCTGTTTTAACGTCGATACAGTTGTCCCTGATCTTTCAGTTGAATAACGTGCTGCTTCGTCTAGGGTAAGTACAGTGTTTGAAGGCACGCCGTAATAGTGCTTAGCAGGATACTTAAAGAACTGAGAAAAGCGGTGTCTTTGAAAATCCATTTCTATATCAAAAACATCCTGATGTTCATCGATTGTGACTTCTTCCGACAATTTTCTAGACTTTTCTAGGACCCTTGCAGCGCCAATCCAGGCTTCTCTTTCATTGCCTCCAGCCAAGAGAATGGCTTCGGCTTTACCAAAACCATCAATAGCCTTCTCCAAATAAAATTTGGACTTCTCATTCGCTATGTCCGAAATACGACTGTGAATAGATATTAGAACCGCAGACATTGTAACGAGTACGGCAGAAACTAAAGGGTTAAATGTAGATCCCTTTCGACCATTCAATACATCAAGGAGAAAAATCAGCAACCATACAATAGCAGCAATAATTAGAACTGCTGTTATCATGTTTATGAAACTAAGTATCCAGCTCGATTTCTTCATGGCTTCACTTTGAACAGCCTCCGCGATACCCGGGGCGGTTCAGATTTATTATGATGACGGCATCTTCATCCTTCGTTCTAATTTCTATGCAATGACGTTCTTCGCTTTGTGGTGTCGGTATATCTTCGGGTAACGGAAATGTATCGTCCCAAAGGCTCAGGTCGTTGGTAGGGTTTTCTCTTTCATAGTCGTGTGGGCTTTAAGGCAAGCGGCAATATACAGCGCAGTTGTTTGAGCAACATTTCTGTTATAAGTCTTCAGCGATTTGCGTATCTCTGTTTTGCCTTCGTACTCCTCTCGTAAGCGTGCAGGTATTGCAAAGCGAAATTAATACATGCCATTCCGGCGGAATACGTAGGGCATCGACAGATTCCATTATTTCTGTACCGCCGCTCTGTACCATTTACGCAATAACGGCGAACCAACGGGTAAGCCGAAGACGTCAATAAAACAGGGAAATCAATAAGATAGGGGGAGTAAATCTAGAGAATTGGTGGAGCCGAGGAGGATCGAACTCCTGACCTTCGCATTGCGAACGCGACGCTCTCCCAGCTGAGCTACGGCCCCACAGCGGGAGCCAATTTGACATAAAAGCCGGGTCTTTTCAATGTTGCGCTCAGACTTTACCGAGTTCGCGTCGTCCCAGATCGGCCGCGGTGTCTCCCGCCTGACTGTACAGGCCGGGCGTGCCCGACTGGCCGCGCAGGATGCACAAGGCCTGTTCGACGTGCTGGCGGCTGGCTTCGAGAATGCCGCCGTTGGTGAGATTGCCGCTGCGGCAGGCTTCCATGTCGGTGAGGATCTGTTGCCACAGACGCTGACAGTGTTCGGCCTGCGGCAGGCTGTTGTAGCAGGCTCTGAGGCCTTCGGCGTCGGTAGCGAAACCCAACTCGGCGACCAGGCGCTCGCGCCGGTGCTCCAGTTCTTCGAGTTGCTGGCTGAGACGTAGTTTCTCTGCGGTGCTGTCCTGTACGCGATCCATGTCGCGGCGCACCAGGGCGTTACGTTCGGATTGCAGGCAGGCCAGCAATTGTCCGGTGCAGGCGGCTTCGCCGGCCAGTACGGCCTCGAGTAGTTGCGGTTTCCCTTGCGCCTGCATGGTCTGTTACCTCGCCTCTGTCAGGGCCTGTTCCAGGCTGATGATTTTTTCGGCAATACGCTGTGGGTCGATGGTAAAGGTGCCATTTTCCACGGCGCTGCGGACTTGGTCGACGCGCTGGCTGTCAACCGCCGGCCGGCTGGCCAGATCGGCTTCCAGTTGCTTGAGTCGACGCGCTTCGCCGGTCAGGCTGACCGCGTCGCCGCTACCACCGGTGGCGGTCTCGGGTTTGCCGTGATCGCCGGATGGTTGTTTATCAACCGGCGCGCCCTGGCCACTGGTGTGCGTGGCAAGCGTCGCTATACGGTTGTTGTCAATCTCCATTAGACACTCCTCAGCATAGATTTACAGTGGATACGCTATCAGTATCGTCACTGCATTCAATAACTTTAGAGCGTTTTTTTGACATCGGGGCTAAAGCGTCACTTTTACGACGCCCTGTCCGACGACCACCCCGTCTACCACCCGTTGCGAGCCGTCTGTGCGTATCTGAATGAGTTCGCCGGATTTTCCGTCGCGCAGCGCCTTACCCGAGGTGCGAATCTGCAGCGGGCCCCGCTCGGCGATGACGCTGACACGTTCGCCGCGTTTAATCAGCCTGGGCGCCTGTAGCATGGGCGGGGTAATCACCGCGGCGGCGGCCAGGGTGCGCTTGGCCTGTTGACCGATCACCGGTTGCGGGTCGCGGTAATAGCCGTAGGGGAGGTGAGACAGATTACGCTCAACCAGCTCCAGGTCGTCGGCGCGGATGGAGGTGCCGCGGGCCATCGGGTAGCGGGTAACCAGCACCGGTCCAAAGACATCGATACGCGCCGTTACGTAGATACTCCAGCCACCGGGGTCTTTACAGCGCACGCCGACGGTGGTGTTGCCCAGGCGGCGGCCGCCGGGGGGCAGAAAGGCCTGTAGGGGGACGGTACAGGCTTTAAGTTTCAGCCGCGGGTCGAGCGGTCCCAGGGCAATCTCGCTGCGCCCTTCGTGCTCGCTTTTTATATAAGTGTGCAGAAACTGCTGCGCGGTGGCACGGATGGCGGCACGGTTTTGCCACTCGGTTGCCGCCGGCGCGGCGCTCAGCGCCGGCGCTGCGCCCGCCAACAGGGCTAATAGTATGAAAAACGGCGTGATCTTTTGCGTGTGTATCATCTCTAAGCGTTCCGTTGTCAGTCTGCTGGAGTACTACGCAAGGGACGTGCCAGGTGGTCGTCGCGGTCAAGTTTTCCCCTCTTAGCGCCGATAGACCGGCATGGATTCATCCACCATAAGTCTATAAGGAGCGCGCGCCATGAGCGGTGTATTGGCCACAGTCGATATGCGTACCCAACTGGCCGGACATAACCGGCTGGAGTTGTTGCTGTTTCGTCTCGCAGGCGAGCAGTTGTTCGGCATCAACGTGTTTAAAGTGCAGGAGGTGATCCAGTGTCCGGCGCTGACGCAAATTCCCAATTCGCACCGCGTGGTGTGCGGTATCGCCCATATGCGCGAGCGTACCGTCACCGTGATGGACCTCGGTAAAGCCATCGGCGGTCCGGGCGTGGACGCAGCCGACGACCATTTTGTCGTCGTCACGGAATACAACCAGTTTGTGCAGGGGTTTCTGGTCGACGGTGTCGACCGCATCGTCAACATGCACTGGGAGGAGATCCTGCCTCCACCCAAGGGTATCGGCAACGACAACTATCTGACCGCGGTGACCCGTGTCGAGGGCGAGCTGGTGGAAATCATCGACGTCGAGAAAGTGCTCGCCGAAGTGGTCGGGTGGAACGACGAAGTCTCGCAGGAGCTGGTTACGCAAGCTTCCGATCAGGAGTCTGCACAGGAAACACAACCGCTGGTGCTGGTCGCCGATGACTCTTCGGTGGCGCGCAGCCAGATCAAGCGTACGTTGGAGAAGCTCGGTATCGGCAGCGTGCTGGTCAATGACGGCAAACAGGCCTTGCGCCTGCTCCAGCAATGGGCCGAGGAGGACAACGAGATTCCGCTGCAGCAGCGTATTTTCATGGTAATTTCCGACATTGAGATGCCGGAAATGGACGGTTATACGTTTACCGCCGAGGTACGCAAGGACGCGCGTCTGAGCGCCATGCATGTTCTGTTGCACACCTCGCTGAGCGGCGTGTTCAACAACGCCATGGTGGATAAAGTCGGTGCGGATAATTTCATCGCCAAGTTTCAGCCCGACGTGCTGGCGAAGAAAGTGCTCGAACGCCTGCAGGCCTGGCGGGAGATGAACGCCGCGGCTTGAACGGTCCCGATCAGCGTATTTGCAGGGAAGCGCAGGGCGAATGTCCGTATACTAGTGCTGTTTTATCTCCCTGGCCGCACCGCCCCGCAGAAGAAAAGGAATTACCCGATTGTCACTTGCACGTATCAAGCACGAGGAGTACGAGGATTTCCGCCGCTTTCTCGAAGACGCCTGCGGCATTTTGCTGGGAGAGAACAAGCACTATTTGGTGCAGAGCCGCCTCGGTCGGCTGGTCAGCACCGGCGGGGTAGGTTCGCTCGGCGATCTGGTGGGGCGGTTGCGTCGCGAGCCGGCCGGTGGCCCGCTGCGCGAGCAGGTCATCGAGGCGATGACCACCAACGAAACCTTCTGGTTTCGGGATAACCATCCGTTCGCAATTCTGAGCAACCAGATACTGCCCGATCTGGCCCAACGCAAACAACGCACGCCGACCATCTGGTCGGCGGCCTGTTCTACCGGTCAGGAGCCTTACTCCATCAGTATCACCGTGCAGGATTATCTGGCCAAAAACCCCGGTGCCTTCAGCGATGTGCGTATCACCGCCACGGACATCTCCCCGGCGGTTCTGGCCGAGGCCAGAACGGGCTACTACGACGCCATGGCGGTTGCGCGCGGTCTGCCCGCCGAGGTCCGTAGCCGTTATTTCCAACGCGATACCGCGCATTGGGAAGAGCGCTGGCGCTTACGCGAGGATGTACGCAACCGGGTGCGCTTCACCCAGGGGAATCTGCTCGCCAGCTATTCGTCTCTGGGCCGTTTCGATGTCATTTTCTGCCGCAATGTGCTGATTTATTTTTCCACCGAGTCGAAAGTGGATATCCTCAAACGCATGTGCGCCAGTCTGAACCCCGGTGGTTACCTGCTGCTGGGCGCCTCCGAGGCCATCACGCAGTACTCCAACGAGTTTGATATGGTGCGCTGCAATCCGGGCGTGGTGTACCAAAAAAAATAGCCCCCGCGCGGGCGCGCCGTTTGCCACCCTTTGCCGCCGGCCGGTCAACAATTGCCGCCAGTACCGCCCGCGGGCTCCGCAATTATCTCTAAGCCCTTGTTTCCTCTGCCTGTGGCCAGGTTGGCACGGTGGTTGCTCAGTACTCTGCAGAGCGATTTTTTCACAGGAAGCGACATGGCAATCAGTTTCGACAAAGCACTTGGCGATATGCCTGCACAGCTAACGCTGTACAGCAAGCGCTCGAGTCTGCTGGCCTCCAATCTTGCCAACGCCGATACGCCCGGTTTCAAAGCGCGCGATATCGATTTTCGCAATGTGCTGGCCAGCGCCGGCGCCGACCAGGTAGCGCTGAAAACGACCCGTGCCGGTCATATCAGTGCGCCGGGCTCCCTCTCGGGCGAGGCGCAGATGCTCTATCGCGTTCCGGTGCAGCCTTCGCTGGACGGCAACACCGTCAACAGTCAGATCGAACAGGCCGAATTTACCGAGAACGCGGTGCGTTACCAATCCACCATGACGTTTCTGGGTGGCCGGTTCAAATCATTGAAGCTGGCCATTACCGGAGGTTGATCGATGTCCTTATTTGATGTTTTCGATATAGCCGGCTCGGCCATGAGTTCCGAGTCGGTACGCTTGAACGTGACCGCCAGCAACCTGGCCAATGCACAGAGTGTCGGCCCCGACGAAGCCAGCACCTACCGCGCCCGGCACCCGGTGTTTTCGGCGGTGATGCAGTCGTTGCGCGGCGGTATCGATAATGTCGGCGCCGGGGTGAAAGTCGACGGCGTCGTCGAGAGCAAGGCGCCGCTTGAACAGCGCTACGAGCCGCAGCACCCAATGGCCAATGACGAGGGTTACGTCTATGTGCCCAATGTCAATCTGATTGATGAGATGTCCAATATGATTTCCGCTTCGCGTTCCTACCAGAGCAACGTCGAAGTCCTCAATACCTCCAAGCAGTTGTTGCTTGCCACGCTCCGTCTGGGGCAATAGTCCGCACAGGGTAGCGCTATGATCGATACACAAAACATCACCTCCGGGGCCGATTTTCGCAGCGTGCAGGAACTGGCCGCCAAGGACGCCGCCAAAGGTAAGAGTCTCGGCCAGGATGAATTTCTCAAGCTGATGACCACACAACTGCAGAACCAGGACCCGATGAAGCCGATGGAAAACGGTGACTTCCTGGCGCAGATCGCGCAGTTCTCCACGGTGCAGGGCATCGGCGATTTGAACGACAATTTCGCCAACCTGAGCGCCTCGCTGGTCTCCAACCAGGCCTTGCAGGCGACCAACCTGGTAGGCCGCCAAGTGCTGGCGCCGACCGGGGTCGCCGCCCTCAAAACCGGCGAGAGCATCCGCGGCAAAGTGGACCTGCCCTCGGCCAGCGGCGACCTGGTGGTGACGGTGCGTGACCAGGCCGGGCAGGTGGTGCGCCGCCTGGATCTCGGTTCCCAGGCGGCCGGTTCGACCGACTTCCAGTGGGACGGGCTGCGCGACGATGGTCAGTATGCCGGCGCCGGCAACTATTTTTTGAGTGCCGAGGCCAGTATCGACGGCCAGAATCAAACCGTCGACACGCTGCTGGTTTCGGAAGTTCGTAGCGTCACATTAAGCAACAGCGGCGGGCTGCTGTTGGATCTCGACGGTATCGGGGCCCTGGACTTCAGCGAAGTCCGGCAGATCCTCTAACCGATCAGTTTGAAGGAGAAAGCATATGCCATTTCGTACAGCACTAAGCGGGTTGAATGCATCGTCGGCGGAACTGCGGATCATCGGTAACAATGTCGCCAACGCCAGCACCACCGGTTTCAAAGAGTCGCGCGCCGAGTTCGCCGATATTTTCGCCAGTTCAAACCTGGGTGTGACCGCCAATGCCATCGGTACCGGCGTGCGCTTGTCCTCGGTGGCGCAACAGTTTACCCAGGGCAATGTCGGTTTCACCGATAACAACCTGGATCTGGCCATCAGCGGTCAGGGCTTTTTTGTGCTCGACGACAACGGCATCAATGTGTATTCGCGCGCCGGCGCTTTCGGTGTCGATCGCAGCGGCTTCGTGGTCAACAGTCAACAGCAGGGGCTGATCATCTCCAAAGCTGACGCTTCCGGCAATATCACCGGCGAAAAAGCCCCCTTGCAGCTCGACAGCAAGGACATCGCGCCGCAGGCCACCTCCACCATCGACTTCAGCGCCAATCTGGATGCCTCGGCCCCGGTTCCGGGCGGCTTGACGCCCACGGCCAATATCTCCTTGACGCCGGGCGGTATACTCGACACCAACGACAGCCCCTATACCACCCCCGCGACCTTCAACCTGGTCGATCAATACGGCAACTCCGTGCCCAACGCCGCCTTGCGCTTCACCTACACCGGCACCGGCAGCGCCTGGGACACCGAACTGCTGGTCGGGGGCGCGTCGACCGCGCCGCCGACCACGGTTACCGGGGTCAATATCGGTTCCCAGAACATCACGCTCAACTGGGATCCGGATGCGGGCGGGCCGCAGACCGCCCAGCCGATCGCCGTCGATACCAGTGCGCTTCTCTCACAGACGGTAGCCGCCAGCGCGTCTTCCGTTGTCGCCAGTGCCGACGGTTCCACTCAGCAGGCCTTCGACCCCGCCGACGCCAGCACTTACAACAATTCCACTTCGCTGACCGTGTACGACACGCTGGGCTCGCCCCACCTGTCGACACTG
>JASBSS010000019.1 GCA_030148805.1 Thiogranum sp.
GCTTCGTCCACCAGATCAATGGCCTTGTCCGGCAGCTGGCGATCGGTGATATAGCGCGTCAACAAGGTCGCGGCGGCGACGATCGCCGGGTCGGTGATGTCGACCCCGTGGTGGACCTCGTAGCGCTCCTTGAGGCCGCGCAACATGGCGATCGTGTCCTCGACGCTCGGCTCGTCCACCAGAACCTTCTGGAACCGCCGCTCCAAGGCCGCGTCCTTCTCGATGTATTTGCGGTATTCGTCCGGCGTGGTGGCACCGACGCAATGCAGTTCGCCACGCGCCAGCGCGGGCTTGAGCATGTTACCGGCGTCCATGGCGCCTTCGGCCTTGCCGGCGCCGACCATGGTATGCAGCTCGTCGATAAACAGAATCACCTGCCCTTCCTGCTTGGACAGGTCGGTCAGCACCGCCTTGAGACGCTCTTCGAATTCGCCGCGGAATTTGGCCCCCGCGATCAACGCACCCATATCCAGGCTGAGCAGGCGCTTGTTTTTCAGACCCTCGGGCACTTCGCCATTGACAATGCGCTGGGCCAGGCCCTCGACGATCGCGGTCTTGCCGACACCCGGCTCGCCGATGAGTACCGGATTGTTCTTGGTGCGCCGTTGCAGCACCTGCACGGTACGGCGGATTTCGTCGTCGCGGCCGATCACCGGGTCGAGCTTGCCCTGCTCGGCGCGCTCGGTCATGTCGATGGTGTATTTCTCCAGCGCCTGACGCTGGTCCTCGGCATTGGGATCGTCCACCTTCTGCCCGCCGCGAACGTTGTCGATAGCCTGTTCGATCAGGCTCTTGCTGGCGCCGGCGTCGCGCAGCAGTTTACCCGCCTCGCCCTTGTCCTCGAGCGCGGCGAGCACGAACAGTTCGGAGGAGATGTATTGATCCTTGCGCTGCTGCGCCAATTTATCGGTGATGTTCAGCACCCGCGTGAGATCGTTGGACAGGTGCACCTCGCCGGCGGCGCCGCTCACCGTGGGCAAGCGCTCCAGGGCTTCGCCCAGATGCGAGCGCAGCAGATTGACGTTGACGCCCGCCTGGGTGAGCAGGTGGCGCACACTGCCGCCTTCCTGGTCCAGCAGGGCTGCCAGCACGTGCACCGGCTCGATGTAATTGTGGTCGCGGCCCACGGCGAGACTTTGCGCGTCGGCCAGCGCCAGCTGGAATTTCGATGTCAGTTTATCCATCCGCATGCTGGACACTCCCAATGAAGCCTAGATTCTCGGATAGCCCTTATATGGGTGGGTGTATGCGGAATTTCAAGCCTGAGGCCGCGGATTTCGTCGCGCCAACCAGGAAAAGACCGGCATTCCGATTACTTATAGACCTTGCGTGGAAACAGGTCCTGGCGCCGGCTGACCAGCCGGTCGAGAAACAGCAACCCGTCGAGATGATCCAGTTCGTGCTGCACGGCGCGCGCCTCGAAACCCTGCATGTCGAAGGCCAGCGTCTGCCCATGGCGGTCCAGAGCCTGCAAGCGGATCTTTTCGGCGCGAATGACGTTGCCGGTGTAATCCGGCACCGAGAGGCACCCCTCGCGCCCCACGCTGTAACCGTCCCACTCGCTGATTTCCGGATTGACCAGAATGAGATGACCGTGATTGGGGGTGTTCTTGCGCGTCGAGACGTCGACCACCAGCACCCGCTCGAACCAGCCGATCTGGGGCGCCGCGATCCCCACCGCCCCGGGGCCGGCCAGCCGGGTCTGTTCCAGATCGTCGACCCGCGCCTGGAAGTCCGCATCGAACCGCGTCACCGCGCTCGACACCTGCCGCAGCCGTGCATCGGGATAGCGCAGAATCTCCCGGACCGCCACGATTCAGCCGATCAGCGTGTCTACGGCGCGCACATCGACCTTGACCCCTTGCGCCTGCAAGGGGGACAAGGCCGCGGCCAACGCAGCGATACCCTGGGTCGCGACCCCCTGGATCTGCAGAATGTAGATCGGCTGTTGCTCGGTGCCGCCGACGTCCGACTCCAGATCGAGGATGTTCAGGCCGGCCTGCGCCGCGCGGGTGGTCACCTCGGAGACGATGCCGGCGCGGTCCGCCCCGTGCACCAGAATGCTGACATCCGGCACCGGCCGATGGTGCAGCCGGCCTTCGATGGGGTCGATATGCAACGCCAGGTGCAGCGCCTCCACCACCGGGGCCAGCAACGCGCGCAACGACGCGTCATCCCCCGGCGCCTCGACCATCATCATGACGGTGAAATTGCCCCCAAGGCGCAACATGGAGGTTTCACCCAGGTTGCAGCCCGCCTGATACAGCGCCGTGGTCAGCCGCGCCACGATGCCCGGTCGGTCCTGACCGACCAGGGTGAGCATGTACCATTGAGACATCGCCTGTTCCCGCGAGGAAAACCCTACTATAGGCAGGCCATAGGCTGCCGCGCAAGCGGCAACGGCATCAGACGTGCAACATCGAGTGGGTGAAATAGATGAGCGCCACGCCGGCGCCGATCAGCACCACCTGCTTGACCGTGGCGCTGAATTCCGCGCGCTTGTGCAGACCGGGAATCAGGTCGGCCACCGCGATATAGATGAAGCTGGAGGCGGCCACCGCCAGCACGTAGGGCAACAGGGGTGTCAGATCGCGCAGGCTGTAATAGGCCAGCAGCCCGCCGAACACCGTGGTCAGCGTCGACAGCATGTTGAACACGAATGCCTTGCCGGTGCTGAAACCGCTGTGCAGCAACACCGCGAAATCGCCGACCTCCTGGGGGATTTCGTGTGCCGCCACCGCCAGACTGGTGACGACGCCGAGATGGATATCGGTGAGAAAGGCCGCGCCGATGAGCACCCCGTCGATGAAATTGTGCAGGCTGTCGCCCACCAGGATCAGGGTGCCGGCGGCCATGTGGGTATGCGCCTCCTGCTCCGGCGCATGGATTTCGCATTCCTGATGGTGGCAGTGACGCCACAGCACCAGCTTCTCCAACAGGAAAAATCCGAACAGACCGAGCAACACGGCGCCGGTGATGCTGTGCAGGTCGCGATCGCCCGCGCCCTCCAGCGCGTGCGGCAGCAGCCCCAGCAGCGCCGCGCCGAGCAACGCGCCGATGGCGAAGCTGACCGCGTGCGGCAGCAGGCGCTCGCGTTGGCGGGTGGGCAACAGCAGAAACAGGCCCGCGGCGGCCACGCTGAGCACACCGCCCAGCAACGAGAACAACAGAATCCAGATCAGCAGCGACATGACAGCGGGCCCCTGGCGAAAACGCCGAAGTATACGGGATCGCGCGCCCCGCGCCAGCGCTTCATTGCAACCAGATCAGGGTGGCCATGCGCCCGGTGGTGGACTCGCGGCGATAGGAATAGAAGCGCGCGGGATCGCTGTAGGTGCACAGGCCGCCGCCATAGACCGCCTCGACCCCGGCGGCCTGCAGGCGCAAGCGCGCCAGCCGATAGATATCGGCGATCCAACGGCCGTCCGGCTGCGCCCGAAAGGCCGCCGCCGCCTGGGGCTGATGCTGCACGAACGCCGCCCGCACCTCGTCACCCACCTCGAACACCTCCGCACCGATGGCCGGGCCCAGCCACGCCAGCAGCCGCGGCGGCGCCACCCCCAGCGCCGCCACGCTGGCCTCCAGCACCCCCGCGGCCAGACCCCGCCAACCGGCGTGGGCGGCGGCCACCACGCTGGCCTCCCGGTCGCACAACAGCACCGGCAGGCAATCGGCGGTCAGCACGGCGCAGACCTCCCCCGGCCGCCGGCCGATGCAGGCGTCGGCCGGGGTCAGCGGAGTCGCCGCCGCGGCCTCCGCCACCTGGCAGCCGTGCACCTGCTGCAACCAGCGTGGCTCGGCCGGCAACGCCAGCCGGGTGCGCAGCCGGCGGCGGTTTCGCGCCACCGCCGCGGGATCGTCGCCGACGTGCTCGGCGAGATTGAAACTGGCGTAGGGCGCCAGGCTGACACCGCCGGCGCGCGTCGTGGAAACGGCCCTGACCGCGGGCGGGGCGGGCCAATCGGGGGTGATCATGGCGACCTCAACTGCGTCAGCAAGTGGGAGAAATCCTCGGGCAGCCCGGCTTCCCAGGCCAGCGTCTCGCCGCTGGCGGGGTGTTCCAGCTCCAGGCGCCAGGCGTGCAGGGCCTGGCGCGCGAAGCCCGCCAGGGCCACGCGCTGCGGCTCGGGCAAGGCACGCGGCAGCCGTGCCCGCCCGCCGTAGAGCGGGTCGCCCACCAGCGGATGGCGGATCGAGGCCAGGTGCACCCGGATCTGGTGGGTGCGCCCGGTCTCCAGGCGCGCCAGCAACAGGGTGCAGCCGGGGAGGCGCTCCAGGACGCGGTAATGCGTCACCGCCGGCTTGCCGCCGGCGACCACCGCCATGCGCAGCCGGTCGCGCGGGTGACGGCCGATGGGCGCGTCGACCCGGCCGCCGGCGGTCACCTCGCCCAGCGCCAGAGCCTGGTACTGGCGTTGCACCGTGCGCGCCTGCAGCTGCGCCACCAGCGACTGGTGCGCCGGCAGGCTGCAGGCGACCACCATCAGCCCGCTGGTGTCCTTGTCCAGGCGGTGAACGATCCCGGCGCGCGGCAGCGCCGCCAGCCGCGGTTCGTAGTGCAACAACGCGTTTTGCAGCGTGCCGCGCGGATTGCCGGCGGCCGGGTGCACCACCAGCCCGGCGGGCTTGTCGACTACCAGCAGGTGCTCGTCGCGGTAGCGCACCTCCAGGGCGATCGCTTCGGGCTCGACCTCGCCGTCGAGCGCCAGCTCGGCGCTGATCTGCACCCGCTCGCCGCCGAAGACCTTGTAACGGGCGGCGACCACCTCGCCGTCGAGCCGCACCTCCCCGGCGCGCACCCACTGCTGCAGCCGGCTGCGGGAATAGTCGGGAAACAGCTCCGCCAGGACCTGGTCGAGGCGACGCCCGGCGGCGGCGGCCGGGATCTGGGCGTTTAAATGTATCTGTTGTGTCATGGATTAGGTGGCCAAGCGGGGGCCGGGCGCTTTACAATTCAGGTCCGCTGATCACTTCCGGACACTGTTGGCCGATGCGCTGGTTTCGCCTTATACCCGTATTATTGACCCTGTTCATCTTCGGCTGCGCCACCTCGCCGGACGACAAGTATGCCAAGATGTCCGCCCAGGAGCTGTACAACGAGGCCAAGACCTCGTTGAACGCCGGCGACTATGAAAACGCCATCAGCACCTTCGAGCAACTCGAGGCGCGCTATCCTTTCGGCAAGTACGCCCAGCAGGCCCAGCTCGAGATCGCCTACGCCTATTATAAGTTCGACGAGCCCGACTCCTGCATTTCAACCGCCGATCGCTTCATCCGCAACAACCCCGGCAACCCGCACATCGACTACGCCTATTATCTGAAAGGCCTGGCCAACTATACGCGCGGCGCCTCGATCGTCGACCGGGTCGGCTCGCGCGACCCCTCGGATCGCGATACCCGCGCCCTGCGCGACGCCTTCAATGATTTTTCCCAGCTGGTGAAAAAGTTCCCCGACAGCCGCTACGCCGAGGACGCCACCCAACGGCTGGTCTATCTGCACAACATGCTGGCCAAGTATGAAATCAACGTCGCCGAATACTATATGAAACGCGGCGCCTGGGTGGCGGCGGCCAATCGCGCCAAGTATGTCATCGAGAACTATCAGCGCACGCCGGCGGCGCAGGACGCGCTGGACGTGCTGGTGCGCGCCTATACCAAAATGGGGCTGACCGGCCTGGCCAACGACGCCCGGCGGGTACTGGAGCTGAACAAGGCCGCCGCCAGCAGCAGCCAGGCGCGTCCGGCCGACAAGGAAGACAACAACGACTGACGCCTAGACGGCGTCGTTGTCGCGCTCACCGGTGCGAATGCGCACCACCCGCTCGACCGGCGTGACGAAAATCTTGCCATCCCCGATTTTGCCGGTGCGCGCGGCGTTGGTGATGGTCTCGACGCAACGTTCCACGTCCTCGTCCTTGACGATCACCTCCAACTTCACCTTCGGCAGAAAGTCGACCACGTATTCGGCGCCGCGATACAACTCGGTATGGCCCTTCTGACGGCCAAAACCCTTCACTTCGATGGCGGTCATACCCGTAATACCCACTTCAGACAATGCCTCGCGCACGTCGTCCAGCTTGAACGGCTTGATGACAGCTTCGACTTTTTTCATGCATCGCTCCCCTGTAGAGGCCGAAATAATTGGCCAACCATAGTTTTTTCAGAAAGATATTTCAATTGCCGCGCCTCGGCGACGGCCCGCTCAGTCGCTGAAACCGGCGTGCAGAAAGCCCGAGGTGATGGGGTAGCGGCGGTCGCGGCCAAAGGCCCGGCGCGAAATCCGCACCCCGGGCGGCGCCTGGCGCCGCTTGTATTCGTTGCGATCGACCAGCGAGGCGATCCGCCGCACCACCTCGGCGTCGTAACCGGCGCGCACCAGCTCCTCGACGCTCAGATCGCGTTCGATGTAGCCCTCCAGAATCGGGTCCAGCACGCTGTAGGGCGGCAGCGAATCCTCGTCCTTCTGATCCGGCGCCAGTTCCGCCGAGGGCGCACGGCGCAGCACCCGCTCGGGAATCACCGACCCCAGGCCGTTGCGGTAGGCGCTCAGCCGGTAGACCAGCAGCTTGGGCACGTCCTTGATCGGCGCGAACCCCCCGGCCATGTCACCATACAGGGTGGCGTAGCCGACCGACATCTCGCTCTTGTTGCCGGTGGTCAGCAGAATCCGGCCCTGCTTGTTCGACAGCGCCATCAGGATCACCCCCCGGCAACGCGCCTGGATGTTCTCTTCCGTGGTATCCACGGGGGCGCCGGCGAAGGCCTCGGCGAGCACGTCGAGAAAGGCCGCGAACGGCTGCTCGATCGGGATTTCGCGATAGCTGACCCCGAGCGCTTCGGCCTCCAGGCGGGCGTCCTCGAGGCTCATGTCCGCGGTGTAACGCGAGGGCATCATCACCGCCTCGACCCGCTCGGCGCCCAGGGCGTCGACCGCCAGCGCCAGGGTCAGGGCCGAATCCACGCCGCCCGACAGGCCGATGATCGCGCCTTGAAAACCGTTCTTGGTGACATAGTCGCGCACGCCCAGGACCAGACAGCGGTAAATGCTGGCCAGCTCCCCCGGCCGCGGACAGACCGTGCCCGCGAGCGGCGCCATGCGCCCGTCGCCACGGCTGAAGTCCACCGGATAGAGCCCTTCCTCGAAGGCGGGCGCGCGCACCACGGTGGCCGCCGCGGCGTTCAGCACGAAGGACTCGCCGTCGAACACCAACTCGTCCTGGCCGCCCACCAGGTTCACATAGACCACCGGACAGCCGGTTTCCCGCACCCGGTTGGCGACTTCGGCCTCGCGCTCATCGCCCTTGCCGGTGTGAAACGGGGACGCATTGAGATTGACCAGCAGCTCGGCCCCGGCGTCGGCCGCGCCGCGGGCGGCCTCCGGCATCCAGATGTCCTCGCACAGGGTGATCCCGAGGGACACGCCGGCGACGCTGGCAACGCTGTACCCGCTGCCGGACACGAAATAGCGCTTTTCGTCGAAGACGCTGTAGTTGGGCAGGTGGCGCTTGCGACAGCGCGCCAGCACTTCGCCGTCGCGGATCAGCGAGGCGCTGTTGAAACGGCCGTCGGGCGTCAGCTCCGGGTGCCCCACCAACAGATGGATGCCCGTCACCCGCTGGCGCAGGCGCGCCAGGGCCGCGTCGACCAGTTCCTGGAAGCCCGGGCGCAGCAGCAGATCCTCGGGCGGATAGCCGGTCAGGGTGAGTTCGGGGAACACGATCAAATCGGCCTGCAGCGCGTCGCGCGCGTGCAGCGCGGCGTCGATCACCCGCTGGGTGTTGGCCGCCACCGCGCCGACCAGCAGGTTGCACTGCGCCATGACCAGGCGCAGCGCGGCCGGTTCGGGTCGGTTCGACGCGCCGGTCATGGTCACGCAGCCGCGAGCAGCTCCTGCATGCGCCGGCCCATGTCGGCCGGCGAGCGCACCACCGCCACGCCGGCGGCCTCCAGGGCCGAGAACTTGGCCTCAGCGGTGCCGCGTCCGCCGCTGATGATGGCACCGGCGTGGCCCATGCGCTTGCCCGGGGGCGCGGTCACGCCGGCGATATAGGCCACCACCGGTTTGCTCATCCGCGCGGCAATGAACTCGGCGGCCTCTTCTTCGGCGCTGCCGCCGATCTCGCCGACCAGGATCACGCCCCGGGTCGCGGGGTCGTCCTCGAAGCGGCGCAGGCAATCGATGAACTCCAGCCCGTGGATCGGATCGCCGCCGATACCGACGCAGGTGCTCTGCCCGAGGCCGGCCTGGGTGGTCTGATACACCGCTTCGTAGGTCAGCGTGCCCGAACGCGAGACGATGCCGACGCTGCCCGGCCGGTGGATGGCGCCGGGCATGATGCCGATCTTGCACCCGCCCGGGGTGATGATGCCGGGGCAGTTGGGCCCGATGAGATGGCTGCGACCGCCGGCCAGCGCCGCTTTCACCCGCAGCATGTCCTGCACCGGAATGCCCTCGGTGATGCAGACGATGACCTCGACGCCGGCCGCCGCGGCCTCCAGGATGGCGTCGGCGGCGAAGGCCGCCGGCACGTAGATCATGCTGGCCTCGGCGCCGGTCTCGCGTACCGCCGCCTGCACCGTGTCGAACACCGGCAACCCGAGATGCGCCTGCCCCCCCTTGCCCGGGGTGACGCCGCCGACCAGACGGGTGCCGTAGGCCAGCGCCTGCTCGGAATGGAAGGTCCCCTGCTTGCCGGTGAAGCCCTGACAGATCACCCGCGTGTCGCCGTCGACCAGAATGCTCATGAGGGCACCCGCGCCGACGCGCCGCCCTGGTCGCGCGCCGCCGCGACCACTTTGTCGGCGGCGTCGGTCAGCCCGTCGGCGGCGATCAGATTCAGGCCCGAGGCGGCCAGCAGCGCCTTGCCCTGGTCGACGTTGGTGCCCTCCAGGCGCACCACCACCGGTAGACTCACGCCCACCTCCTGGACGGCCTGGACGATGCCCTCGGCGATCAGGTCGCAACGCACGATGCCGCCGAAGATGTTGACCAGGATGGCGCTGACTTTCGCATCCGAGAGGATCAGCTTGAACGCCTCGGCCACGCGCTCGGCGGTGGCCCCGCCGCCGACGTCGAGAAAATTCGCCGGCTCGCCGCCGTGGAGCTTGATCAGGTCCATGGTGGCCATGGCCAGACCGGCGCCGTTGACCATGCAGGCGATATTACCGTCGAGGGTGATGTAGTTGAGACCGTGCTCGGCGGCGGCGCGCTCCTTGGCGTCCTCCTGGCTGGGGTCGCGCAGCGCCACCAGCGACGGATGGCGATAGAGCGCGTTGTCCTCGATGTCCAGCTTGGCGTCCAGCGCCAGCAGCTCGCCGGCGGCGGTCACCACCAGCGGATTGATCTCCACCAGGCTGGCGTCCTCGCGCTCGAACAGCCGGTACAATCCCGCGAGGAACTTGCCGAAGGCCTTGATCTGCTCGCCCTGCAGGCCCAGGGCGAAGCCCAGATTGCGCCATTGATAGGGTTGCAGCCCCACCGCCGGATGCACCGCCTCGGTGAGGATGGCCTCGGGCTCGCGCGCCGCGACCTCCTCGATGTCCATGCCGCCCGAGCGCGAGGCCATGATCAGGATGCGTTCGCTGGCGCGATCGACCAGTAGGCTCAAGTACAGCTCGCGCTCGATCGCCACGGTCGCCTCCACCAGCACCGCGTTGATCGGCAAGCCCGGGCTGCCGGTCTGGCGCGTCTGCAAGCGGCTGCCCAGCATCTCGCCGGCGCTCTGGCGCACCTCGTCGACGCTGTCGACCAGGCGCACGCCGCCGGCCTTGCCGCGCCCGCCGGCGTGCACCTGCGCCTTGACCACCCAGCGCGCGCCGCCAAGCTCGGTGGCCGCGCTCGCCGCCGCCGCGGCGCTTTGCGCCATCTTCCCCGGAGGGACGGGAATCGCATAATCGGCGAACAGGGTCTTGGCCTGGTATTCGTGCAGATGCATGGCGGTTACCGTGAAGCGAAAAGGCGTATTCTGCGGGGAGCGCCGGAGAGGTGCAACCGGAGACGGGAGAGTGGAGCAACCCGAGAAGGGCGACCCGAGAAGGGCGACCGGAGAGAGGCGACCAGAGATCAGCAGGCCGCATCTGCATCCGCCGGCCAATAGACAGGGCCGCTAATTCCAATTGCCCGGCCATCAGTTACACTAGGCCCCATGTTCGGAATCCGCGTCCTCCTCTATCTCGCCGGCATCGCCCTGGTGATCTGGATCCTCGTGCGCCTGGCCAAGGGCCCGCGGGTGACGCAGAAACCCACGCCCCGGGTGGGCACCATGGTGCGCTGCGCGCGCTGCGGCACCCACGTCCCGATCAACGAAGCCCTGCAACGGGACCAGCGCTACTACTGCTCCAGCGCCCACCGCGACGAGGACACCTGACCCATGCCGGCCGCCGGCATGCCGCCGCCACGCCTTTCCCCCCACCCGAGCGAATGGCAGGCGCTGCGCCTGCTGAGCTTCTATCGCGTCATCATCGCCGGCCTGCTGGCGGTGCTCTATTTCGGACTGGCCGACAGCAACCCCTTCAACGTGCGCCAACCGGCCCTGTTCACCGCCACCCTGCTGGTGTATCTGGCCTTCAGCCTGGGCGCCGGGCTGAGCACCCGCCTGCGCTGGCCGGGGTATGCCTTTCAGGCGCTGGTGCAGGTGCTGGCCGATATCGCCGCCCTGGCGCTGCTGATGCACGCCAGCGGCGGCGCGGCCAGCTCGCTGGCGATTCTGCTGGTGATCGCGGTGGTGGTCGGCGCGCTGCTGCTGCCCGGGCGCACCGCCTATCTGTTCGCCGCGGTGGCCACGCTGATCATTCTGTTCGAGACCACCATGGCGGGCATCAGCGCCGAAGGCGCCGACGCCGGCCACATCACCCGCGCCGGCCTGCTGGGCGTGGTGTTGTTCACCGCCGCGGGACTGGCGCACATCGTCTCGCTGCGCGCGCGCGAAAGCGCCGCGCTGGCCGAGCAGCGCGGGATCGACCTGGCCAACCTGGAGCAGCTCAACCGCTATATCGTGCAACAGTTGCAATCCGGACTGCTGGTGGTCGACGCCGGCGGCAGCGTGCGCCTGGCCAACGACACCGCCCGCCAGTTGCTGGCGATCGGCGAAAACCGCTCGCCGCGCCTGGATCGACTCGCCGTCGAGCTGGCCGACCAGCTGCTGCGCTGGCGCAACGACCGTCACTGGCAGCCGCAACCGGTGGCGGTGGCGGGCGGCGGCGCGCGCGTGGTGCCCCGATTCAGCGAACTGAGCACCTCCAGCGGCAAGGGCGCGCTGATCCTGCTGGACGACAGCACCCGCCTGGCGCAACAGGCACAGCAGCTGAAACTGGCCTCGCTCGGCCGGCTGACCGCCAGCATCGCGCACGAGATCCGCAACCCCCTGGGTGCCATCAGCCACGCCGCGCAACTGTTGCAGGAATCCGAGCCCTTGAACGACGCCGACCGCCGCCTGAGCGAAATCATCTGCAACCACACCCGCCGGGTGAACGAAATCATCGAAAACGTGTTGCAGTTGTCGCGCCGCTCCAACAGCCAGCCGCAGAAGGTGCCGATGCGCCAATGGATGCACGCCTTTCGCGAGGATTTCGCCCTGAGCGAGAAGATCCAGGCTGAACAACTCCTGCTCGACATCGACCCGGAAAACCTCGAAGTGCACGTCGACCCCGGCCACCTGCACCAGGTGTTGACCAACCTGTGCGAGAACGCCTTTCGCCACGGTCGCGGCGCCGAATGCCAGGTGAGGCTGCGCGTGCGCCACAACGCCAACGGCGCGTGCCTGGAGATCAGCGACAACGGCCCGGGCATCGACCCCGAGACCGCCGAGCAGATGTTCGAGCCCTTCTACACCACCGCCGCCAGCGGCACCGGACTGGGCCTGTACATCGCGCGCGAGCTGTGCGAGATCAACCAGGCGCGCCTGAGTTACCAGGCCGGTGACGACGGCCGGGCCTGCTTCCGCATACAATTCACCTGAAAACGAGGAACCGAGTGCACCGCCATGAGTAAGCCCCTAGCCTTGATCGTCGACGACGAACCGGATATCCGCGAGTTGCTCGAACTCACGCTCGGGCGCATGAACATCGACACCCGCGCGGCCGCCGACCTGGCCTCGGCGCGCCAGCAGCTCAGCGACCACCGCTTCGACTTGTGCCTGACCGACATGCGCCTGCCCGACGGCGACGGCCTGACACTGGTCGAACACATCCAGGGCGAGTATCCCGAGCTGCCGGTGGCGGTGATCACCGCGCATGGCAACATGGAGACCGCCGTGCAGGCGCTGAAGCTCGGCGCCTTCGACTTCGTCTCCAAGCCCGTCGACCTGCAGGCGCTGCGCAACCTGGTCAACGGCGCCATCCGCCTGGCCACCTTTCCCGAGCGCGACCGCCGCAGCCGCGACCTGCTGCTGGGCGATTCGGCCATCATGCAGACCATCCGCTCGACCATCGCCAAGCTGGCGCGCAGCCAGGCGCCGGTCTACATCAGCGGCGAGTCCGGCACCGGCAAGGAGCTGGTGGCGCGCCTGATCCACGCTAAGGGCCCGCGCGGCGACCACCCCTTCGTGGCGGTCAACTGCGGCGCCATCCCCGCCGAGCTGATGGAAAGCGAGTTCTTCGGCCACCGCAAGGGCAGCTTCACCGGCGCGGTCAGCGACAAGGAAGGCCTGTTCCAGGCCGCCAGCGGCGGCACCCTGTTTCTCGACGAAGTGGCCGAGCTGCCGTTGCACATGCAGGTGAAACTGCTGCGCGCCATCCAGGAGAAGGCGGTGCGCCCGGTGGGCGAGCAGAAGGAGATCCCGGTGGACGTGCGCGTGCTCTCGGCCACCCACAAGGACCTCGCGCCCCTGGTCGAGAGCGGCGACTTCCGCCAGGACCTGTACTACCGCATCAACGTCATCGAACTGAAAGTCCCCAGCCTGCGCCAGCGACGCGAGGACATCCCGCAACTGGCCCAGCACATCGTGCGGAAACTCGCCGCCGAATCGACCCAGGCGCAACTGTCGAGCGCCGCGCTCGAGGCCCTGCAACGCTATCGTTTTCCCGGCAACGTGCGCGAACTGGAGAACATCCTGGAGCGCGCCCTGACCTTGAGCGAGGGCCGGGAGATCCAGCCCGACGACCTCGCCCTGCCGACCGACGACGGCCCGGCCGGCGGCGAACCCGGCGCCGCCCCCGCCGCCGAGCCGCCCGCGGGCGTGTCGCTGGAGGACTACCTTGAAAGCATCGAACGACAGGCTATTCTTAAAGCGCTGGAGCAATGCAACCACAACAAGACCGCCGCGGCCAAGCTGCTGGGCATCACCTTCAGGGCCATGCGCTACCGGCTGAAGAAGCTGGGTCTTGAATAGACCGCCACCGGCGGCAAGTGACGCACAGCGTCACCGCAGCGCCGGATTAGGTCAGACCGCCAGAACCGGTTAAGGAGAACTGGTTCACACTTTCACGGAGGAAGCCGTTCATGCCAAACCCGCCCTAGTTTTTCCGCCCCCGGAAATCCCGACGTGCCGACAAGGAGTTAGCGCAGCCAGGCTCGCTTTCGCACCCGCTTGCGGCCAACACAATGTGATCTGGCACGCATACTGCTTTGACTAGGGCAGCCACACACTCGGCTTCTGAATCACAACACGGTGGATACCCGAGGGTATCCGAACAATGCAACGTTTATTGAGGATGCACTCATGAAGAAGACACAGCAGGGTTTCACCCTTATTGAATTGATGATCGTGGTCGCGATCATCGGTATTCTGGCCGCGATCGCAATTCCCGCTTATCAGGACTACACTGTTCGCTCCAGGGTTACGGAAGGTTTATCATTGGCGGCCTCCTATAAAACCTCTATCGCCGAAAACGCTGCCAACGGACTCGCGTTTGCGACGGGCATCCCCGCTTTTGTCGCTACGCCTAACGTTACAGGGATGGCGGTTGCCGCAAATGGGGAAATCACTATTACTTACGGCGCGAACGCAGGCAATGGGACGCTTGTACTAGCGCCGCGAGACGGAGGAGCCGCGGGCGCCGCGCTGGCTGCCGGCACAATTCCTACGAATGCAATTACTTGGAATTGCAACGCAGCGACTTCTACGAAAGCGGGCTCTACCGGAACGTTGCAGGCTAAGTATGCACCGGCGAATTGCCGCTAAAGACTGCATTTTTACCTTGATGAGACCGCCTACTCGGCGGTCTCATCATTCTATCCTATCGCGCACAAAAAAAGCCTAGCTGCATGAAAGACGGTGATCGCCTAATACATCGATTTCTATGTAGAAATATTGCTGCTAAGGCTCTCTGTGTTTGCGGCACCGCCCTCTTGAATAAAGTCGCCTCACATTCAGCCGATAGCGCACCTACGGTCCACGGCGATTCCGCAGGAAGCACAGAACTGAGCAATTAATCACGGAAGCTGTCGCGAAATAAGGATATTTTCAACCAATGGTAACCACTCATCCGGTATCACATCTCAGCGGCTTAGCGAAACGTCTCGTCCTCGACGGATTAATTGACGAAGACCAAGCGAGCGACGCTCAAGAAAAGGCGTTGAAGCAGCGAGAGCCATTCGTGTCGTACCTAGTTGAGCACCGAATCTTAGCTAGCAACGATATCGCTGCGTCAGCCTGCCAGGAGTTTGGGGTACCGCTATTTGATCTCGCTGCTATGGAACTGGATAACGCGCCTCTTTCGTTAGTTGACGAGAAACTAATTCGCCAGCACCACGCTTTGCCTTTGTTCAAACGCGGCAACCGACTGTTCGTCGCAGTCTCCGACCCTACCAATCTGCAGGCGCTGGACGAGATCAAGTTCCACACCGGCATCAGCACCGAGACCATCCTGGTCGAGGAGGACAAGCTTACCAAGGCCATCGAGAAGGCGCTGGATTCGGCCGATTCCTCCATGTCCGATCTGCTGGACGAGGATCTGGATAACCTGGAAGTCACCGGCGGAGACGAGGACAGGAAGGATGACGGTGTCGACGCTGACATCGATGACACCCCGGTGGTGCGTTTCGTCAACAAGGTGCTGCTCGACGCCATCAACAAAGGCGCCTCCGACATCCATATCGAGCCGTATGAAAAATCCTTCCGCATCCGCTTCCGCCAGGACGGCGTGTTGCTGGAGGTGGCCCACCCGCCGCAGTCGATGGCCAACCGGCTGATCGCGCGCATCAAGGTGATGAGCCGCATGGATATCGCCGAGCGCCGGGTGCCGCAGGACGGCCGCATCAAAATGGCGCTGTCGAAAAAGCGTGCCATCGATTTTCGTGTCAACAGCTGTCCCACCCTCTTCGGCGAAAAAGTGGTGCTGCGTATTCTCGATCCGAGCAGCGCGAAACTGGGTATCGATGCGCTCGGCTACGAAGACAATCAGAAGCAGCTTTACCTGGAAAACCTGAACAAGCCCTATGGCATGATCCTGGTGACCGGCCCCACGGGTTCAGGTAAAACCGTTTCGCTGTATACCGGGCTGAATATTCTCAATACGCCGGACCGGAACATCTCGACTTGCGAGGACCCGGTGGAAATCAACCTGGCCGGCATCAACCAGTGCAACATGAATCCGAAGGCGGGGCTGACCTTCGCCTCGGCCCTGCGCGCCTTTCTGCGCCAGGACCCGGACATCATCATGGTCGGCGAGATCCGTGACCTGGAAACCGCCGAGATCGCCATCAAGGCGGCGCAGACCGGGCACATGGTGATGTCGACGCTGCACACCAACGACGCGCCCCAGACGCTGACCCGACTGGCCAACATGGGCGTGCCGCCTTACAACATCGCCTCGTCGGTCAACCTGATCATCGCCCAGCGGCTGGCCCGCAGGCTGTGCAGCAACTGCAAGAAACCGGTCGACATTCCCCGCGAGGCTTTGCTGGAAGAGGGCTTCAAGGAAGACGAACTCGGCTCCCTGAAGATCTACGGCCCGGTGGGGTGCGACCAGTGCTCCGAAGGCTACAAGGGCCGCGTCGGCATCTATCAGGTCATGCCGGTATCGGAAGCCATGGGCCGCATCATCATGGAGAACGGCAACGCCCTGCAGCTGGCCGATCAGGCCAAGAAGGAAGGCATCGCCGATCTGCGCGAATCCGGCTTGAAGAAGGTGCGCGACGGCGTCACCAGCCTGGAAGAAATCAACCGTGTAACCAAGGACTAAGTCATGGCGGATGCAGCGATCAAACAGAGCGTTTTCTCCTGGGAAGGGACCGACAAGAAGGGCAAGCGCGTCAAGGGCGAAAGCCGCGCCAACAACCCCTCGCTGGTCAAGGCCGAACTACGTCGCCAGGGTATCAATCCGCTGAAGGTACGCAAGAAATCGGCTTTGCTGTCGTCGACCAAGAAAAAGAAAATACTGCCCAAGGATATTGCCGTCTTCACCCGTCAGTTGGCGACCATGATGTCGGCCGGTGTGCCGCTGGTGCAGTCGTTCGAGATCATCGGCCGCGGTCACGAGAATCCTGCCATGCAGGAGCTGGTGATGACCATCAAGGCGGACGTTGAGTCTGGGAACAACTTGTCGCAGTCGTTGGCGAAACATACCCTGTATTTTGACGAACTGGTTTGCAATCTGGTCAATGCGGGCGAACAGGCGGGTATTCTGGAAACCTTGCTGGACAAAATTGCCACCTACAAGGAAAAAACGGAAGCGCTCAAGTCGAAGATCAAGAAAGCTATATTTTATCCGACCGCTGTTATTGTTGTCGCCTTTATTGTGACAGCTATTCTATTAATTTTCGTCGTACCGCAATTTCAGAGTCTATTTGAAGGCTTTGGTGCAGATTTACCTGCCTTCACGCAGATGGTGGTAAGCCTATCGAAATGGATGCAGTCAAACTGGTGGGTGGTAATTCTTGGACTAGGTGTAGCCATCTATGGCTTCAAGGAAGCTAAACGACGCTCTCTAAAGTTTGCCCACACCCTTGATCGTATTGTGCTGAAGCTGCCGATCGTGGGAGACATTCTAACCAAGGCGATTATTGCGCGCTACGCCCGTACCCTCTCCACCATGTTCGCCGCCGGCGTGCCACTGGTGGAGGCCATGGAATCGGTCGCCGGGGCGGCCGGCAACCAGGTGTATGCCGAGGCCATCCTGCAGATGCGCGACGACGTCGCCACCGGCCAGCAATTGCAGCTGGCCATGTCGCAGACCGGCCTGTTTCCGAACATGGTCAACCAGATGGTGGCCATCGGCGAGGAGTCCGGCTCGCTGGACGCCATGCTGGGCAAGGTGGCGGACTTCTACGAGCAGGAGGTCGACGACGCGGTGGACGGTCTGAGCAGTCTGCTGGAACCCTTGATCATGGCGGTGCTCGGCATCCTGGTCGGCGGCCTGGTGGTGGCCATGTATCTGCCGATCTTCAAGATGGGCTCGGCGATCTGAGGTCGATCCTCCACGGCGGCAGCGCCGTGGGTTAAACTCTGCCCGACATGGACCTCTTCGATCTGCTGGCACAAAGCCCGGTGTTCTTTACCGGCACGGTTTTCGCGCTCGGGCTGCTGGTGGGCAGTTTTCTCAATGTGGTCATTCTGCGCCTGCCGGTGATGATGGAGCGCGACTGGCAGGCGCAGGCGCGCGAGTTCCTCGACCTGGAGCCGCCCGAGCAGCAGGCGCCGCTGTCGCTGGCGAGACCCGCCTCGCGCTGCCCCCAGTGCGGCCATGCCATCCGCTGGTACGAGAACATCCCCCTGTTCAGTTATCTGTGGCTGCGCGGCCGCTGCTCGGCGTGCGCGGCGGCCATCGGCCTGCGCTATCCCCTGGTGGAACTGCTCACGGCGGTGCTGTCGGCCGTCGTGGCCTGGCATTTCGGGTTCGGCTGGCAGGCGGGGGCGGCGTTGCTGCTGACCTGGGCCTTGATCGCGTTGAGTGTCATCGATGTCGATCACCAGCTGCTGCCCGATGGCATCACCCTGCCCTTCCTCTGGCTGGGGCTGCTGCTGAGTCTGTTTCCGCTGTTCGCCGACACCCGCGACAGCCTGATCGGCGCCATCGCCGGTTATCTGTCGTTGTGGACGGTCTACCAGTTGTTCCGCCTGCTCACCGGCAAGGAAGGCATGGGTTTTGGCGATTTCAAACTGCTGGCGCTGCTCGGCGCCTGGCTGGGCTGGCAGGCGCTGCCGATGATCGTGCTGCTGTCCTCGGCGGTGGGCGCCGTGCTCGGCGGCACGCTGTTGCTGGTGCAGGGCCGCGACCGCAACACCACCATCCCCTTCGGTCCCTATCTGGCCATCGCCGGCTGGATCGCGTTGCTGTGGGGGGATCCGCTCTCGCGGGCGTATCTGCGCTGGTCGGGACTCGGCTGAAATGGCCGCGGCGCTGCGTATCGGCCTGACCGGCGGCATGGGCAGCGGCAAGAGCGAGGCGGCGCGCGAGTTCGCCCGCCTCGGCGTGACGGTCATCGATACCGATCTCATCGCCCGGGAACTGGTGGAACCCGGACAGCCGGCGCTGGCCGAGATCGCGGAGAGCTTTGGCGCGACGATGCTGGATGCCGCGGGCAGGCTCGAGCGCAAACGCCTGCGCTCGCTGGTGTTCGCCGACCCCGCGCAGCGCGCGCGACTGGAAGCCATCCTGCACCCGCGCATCCGCGAGGAGGCGCTGCGCCAGGCGGCGCGGGCCCCGACCCCCTATTGTGTGGTGGTGATTCCGCTGCTGGTCGAGAGCGGCGGCGACTATGGGCTGGACCGGGTGCTGTTGATCGATTGCCCGGAAGCGATCCAGCGCGAGCGCGTCGGCGCGCGCGACGGCCTGAGCCCGGAGCAGATCGAAGCGGCGCTCGCCGCCCAGGCCACGCGCGCCGCCCGGCGGGCGCTGGCCGATGATATCATCGTCAACGACAGCAGTCTGTCGGCGTTGACTGTCGCGGTTCGGCGACTCCATCAACGCTATTCGGCCCTTGCCAGCGAGCATTTGCGCCGCCCTCCGTCCTGATAGACAATGCGCCCGGTGAATGAGGCGATTATCTACGAACAACCCCTGAACGAACGCATCCGCACGTTTCTGCGCCTGGAGTTCCTGTTCGCCCAGGCCGCGCAGCATCTGCACGACGACAGCCAGTGGGGCAGCCGCAACACGCTCACCAGCCTGCTGGACATGCTGAGCATCTTCGGGCGCACCGACCTGAAGACGGAAGTGCTCAAGGAGCTGGAACGCCATGCCGCCGCCCTCGGTCGGCTGGCCAGCAATCCGGATGTGGACAGCAACCGGCTGAAGAAAACCCTGGAGGAGCTCAGCACGCTGGGCAAGAAGCTGCACGCCAGCAGCGGGCCGATCGCCGCCGACCTGAAAACCCATGAATTCTTGAGCGGCATCCAGCAGCGCCTGGCCATTCCCGGCGGCACCTGCGACTTCGACCTGCCGGGGTTCCACTTCTGGCTGCAACAACCGGCGCAGCAGCGCACCCGCGACCTGGCCGGGTGGTTGCAGCGCTTCGAGGCCGTCGCCGGCGCGATTCAGCTGATTCTGCGCCTGGTGCGCGAAAGCGCGGTGCTGAAACCGGTGGTCGCCGAGGGCGGCTTTTTCCAGAAAACTCTCGATGCCAACCATCCCTGTCAGCTGGTGCGGGTGGCGGTGGCGCGCGAGATCCCCTACTACGCGGAGATCAGCGGCGGCCGGCACCGCTTCACGGTGCGTTTCATGCGCGCCGCCGACGGCGACGGGCACGTGCGCCAGGCCAACGAAAGCATCGCCTTTCAATTGGGTTGCTGCGCTATCTGAGTTGCCGCTGTCAGACGCATGGCGCGGCCACCTCGGCGAGGCCGCTCTCATTGCCCGGCGGCGGCGTTCTTTTTCAGTCCCAGACGCTTTCGGCCCCAGACGCTTTTGGTCCCTGAGGCTTACAGTCCCTGAGGCTTAGAACCTTACGGCGACACGTCTGTCACGGTGCGCTGGCACGCCTGTCGGGTGACGCCCACCCTGCCGCCTGGGCGACCGCACCGGACTTACAACAACACGCGTTCGATGCCGCCACCGCGCGCGGCGTCGACGAAGCGCCGCTGCCAGTCCTCGCCCAGCACCTGGTTGGCCAGTTCCACCACGATGTAGTCGGTCTCCAGGCCGGTGTCGTCGCGGTAGCGCGACAGACCCTGCTGGCAGGCCGGGCAGGAGGTCAGCAGCTTCACCTCGCCCCGCTCGACCTGCTCGCGCCCGGTGAGGCTGCGAATACCGGCGTGCAGCTCTTCCTGCTTGCGGAAACGGATCTGGGTGGCGATATCCGGGCGCGAGACGGCCAGCGTGCCGGCTTCGCCGCAACAGCGATCCGACAGGCGCACCTCGCTGCCCAGCAGCTTGGCGGCGACTTCCAGGGGCGCATAGGTTTTCATCGGCGTGTGGCAGGGGTCGTGATAGAGATACTGCCGGCCTTGCACACCGTCGAGGTTCACGCCCTTCTCCATCAGGTATTCGTGGATGTCCAGCAGCCGGCATCCGGGGAAGATCTGCTCGAACTGGTACTGCTGCAACTGGTCCATGCAGGTCCCGCAGGAGACGATCACGGTCTTGATGTCCATGTAGTTGAGCGTGTTGGCCACGCGATGGAACAACACCCGGTTGTCGGTGCTGATCTGTTTGCCCTTGGCCTGGTCGCCGGTGGAGGTCTGCGGATAACCGCAGCACAGATAACCCGGCGGCAGCACGGTCTGCGCGCCGACTTCGTAGAGCATCGCCAGGGTGGCCAGGCCGACCTGGCTGAACAGGCGCTCGGAACCGCAGCCGGGAAAATAGAACAGCGCGTCGGACTCCTCGTCGACCTTGGCGGCATCGCGCAGGATGGGCACCACTTTGTCATCTTCCACCCCCAGCATGGCGCGCGTAGTCTGGGTGGGAAGGCTGCCGGGCATGGGCTTTTTGACGAAATTGACCACCTGCTCGGTGACCGTCATCTGGCCGGTGGTCGAGCGCGGCAGGGGCTGGCGGCCGCGCGGGGCGAACCGCTTCCACAGGTTGTAGCCCAGGCGCTGACCGCGATAGCCCCATTCGATCATCGCCTTGCGCAGCAGCTTGATGGTCGCCGGGTCGGTGACGTTGAGAAAGCTCATCGCCAGCCAGCTGCTGGGGCTGAAGCGCTTCTTGCCCTGCTCGCGCAGGATGCTGCGCATGCGCACCGACACGTCGCCGAAGTCGATGTCCACCGGACAGGGGCTCAGGCACTTGTGGCAGATGGTGCAGTGGTCGGCCACGTCGTTCATTTCGTCGAAGTGGCGGGTGGAGATGCCGCGGCGGGTCTGTTCCTCGTATAAAAAGGCTTCGATCACCACGCCGGTGGCGAGTATCTTGTTGCGCGGCGAGTACAGCAGATTGGCGCGCGGGATGTGGGTGTTGCACACCGGCTTGCACTTGCCGCAGCGCAGGCAGTTGCGGATGTCGTCGTTGAGCGCGCCCAGCTCGGAGGCCTCCAGCAGCAGCGCCTCTTGCTGCACCAGCCGCAACGAGGGCGTGTAGGCATTGGCCAGGCCCGAGCCGGCCATCAGCTTGCCGCGGTTGAACACCTCTCCCGGGTCCACCTGGCGCTTGTACTCGGCGAAGGCCTGCACCGCTTGCGGGTCCAGGTACTGCATTTTGGTCAGGCCGATGCCGTGCTCGCCGGAAATCACCCCTTGCAGCTCCAGCGCCAAGGCCATCACCCGGTCGACGATGCGCTCGGCTTCGTGCAGCATGGCGTAGTCGTTGGAGTTGACCGGGATGTTGGTGTGCACGTTGCCGTCGCCGGCGTGCATGTGGGTGGCCACGAACAGGCGGCTGGAGCGCACCTCGGCGTGGATGCGATCGAGCCTGGCGCGCAGCGCGGCGAACTCGTGGCCGCCGAAGATATCCTTGAGCGGGCGCTCGACCTCGCGGCGCCAGGAGATACGCAGATCGCGGCGCAGCAACAGATCGATCAGGCGGTCGTGGTCGCGCCGCGCGGCACGCGCCGGTTCATCGAGCAAGGCCTCGCATTCGATCGCCGGCGTCTCGAAACCCGCCAACACCGCCTGCCAGCGCGCGGCCACCTGGCGCAGATGCGCCAGCGCCGCTTCGCTCTTGGCGGCGACGATGGCGCGGTTCTCCTCGCTGTCGTCGTAGTCCTCGTGCTGGCGCAGCTCCGGCAGATCGCCTTCGAGATAGCTCTCCACCGCGGCGATCAGCGCCAGCTTGTTGCGGATGGAGTATTCGATATTGATGCGCTCGATGCCCTGGTTGTAGTCGTTGAGGCGCTCCAGCGGAATGACCACGTCTTCGTTGATCTTGAAGGCGTTGGTGTGCGCGGCGATCGCCGCGGTGCGGGCGCGCGCCGACCAGAACTGGCGCCGCGCCTCGGCGCTGACGGCGACGAAACCCTCGCCGCCGCGCTGATTGGCCAGGCGCACCACGGCCGAGGCGGCCTGCGCCACGGCATCGGCCTTGTCGCCGGCGATATCCATCAGCAGCACCATCTTCGGCAGCTCGCGCCGCGGCGCCTTGGTGCTGTAGTTGACCGCGCGCACGTAGCGCTCGTCGAGGTGCTCCAGCCCCGCCAGCACCACGTCGTCGCGGGCATCCAGGTATTGCTTGGACTCCACGATGGCCGGGACCGCCGCCGAGACGTCGGTGCCGAAGAACTCCAGGCACAAGGTGCGCGTGTGCGCCGGCATCCGGTGCAGGACGAACACGGCGGAGGTGATCAGCCCGTCGCAGCCTTCTTTCTGGATGCCCGGCAGACCGCCGAGGAACTTATCGGTGACGTCCTTGCCCAGCCCCTCCTTGCGTAGCGAGCGCCCGGGCAGTTCGAGGATCTCCGGCTCGCCTTTGGGGCGGCGGCCGTCGGCCTCGAAGCGCTGCACCCGGAAGCGCACCCGCGCCTGTTCGTGGATCTTGCCCAGGTTGTGATCCAGGCGGGTGACTTCCAGCCAACTGGCGTCGGGCATCACCATGCGCCAGGACAGCAGGTTGTCCAGGGTCGTGCCCCACAGCACCGCCTTCTTGCCGCCGGCGTTCATGGCCACGTTGCCGCCGATGGTGGAAGCGTCCTGCGACGTGGGGTCGACGGCGAACACAAACCCGTGCGCTTCGGCGCGCTCGGCCACCCGCCGCGTGACCACGCCCGCCGCGGCGCGAACGGTGGGCACCGCTTCGGCGTGGCCGTCGATCGACTGGAGTACTACATCGTCGAGCTGTTCGAGTTTTTCCGTGTTGATCACCGCCGTGTCGCCGTGCAGCGGCACCGCGCCGCCGGTGTAACCGGTGCCGCCGCCGCGCGGAATCAGGCTGAGGCCGAGTTCGACACACACGCCCACCACGGCCGCGACTTCCTGTTCGGTGTCGGGGCTGATGACGACAAACGGCAGCTCCACACGCCAGTCGGTCGCATCGGTGGCATGCGAGACGCGCGCCAGGCCGCCGAAATCGATGTTGTCGCCGCGCGTCACCCGGGAGAGGCGCCGGCGCAGGCGCGCGCGCAACTCGCGCGTAGCGGGAAACCACGCCTCGAAGGCGCGCACCGCTTCGCGCGCCGCCGCCACCAGCCGCAGGGCGTCCTGGTTGCCATTGGCGCGGGCGACGATCTGATCGAGACGATGATGCAGGGCGTGGGTGAGCGACTGGAAACGCTTGCGGTTCTCCAGCAGATCGTCCTGGATATACGGGTTGCGGGTGACCACCCACAAATCGCCCAGCACCTCGAACAGCATGCGCGCCGAGCGGCCGGTGCGCCGCTCCTCGCGCAGTCCCTCGATCACCCGCCACATCTCCTCGCCGAGGAAACGCACGACGATTTCACGGTCGGAGAAAGAGGTATAGTTATAGGGGATTTCGCGGATTCGGTGCAGCATGGGCGCGGAACTGTCACTCGGCTGGCGGAAACGGTCGCCTAGTGTAACAGCTCGGCGGATTACGGTTTCGTCTTAATCCATCGGTGTTTTGCCAAAAAAAAAACGGGGCCCGAAGGCCCCGTTTCCTGCTTCCTGGTCAGCGTAGCCGACTTAGAAGCTGTGACGCATACCCAGGCTGAAGATGTCGTCTTCGCCTTTCACGTCGTAGTCGGTGTTGGCATAGCCGGCATACACGCCCGTGCGCTTGCTGAAGCGGTGCCAGGCAGCCAGACGCCAGACGGTGTATTCCTCGACGTCGTCCGCGGTACCGGCAAGACCGTCATCACCGTTGGACTTGTCGCCCTGACCGAAGTCGGCACCGATGATGTTGTTGCCTAGGGTGTAGCTGGCACCCACGCTCCAGATGTCGGCGCCGTCGTCACCCGCGGTGCCCTGACGGCCGAGGTTGGTGGCGAAACCGTTGGAACGCTGCGCGGTGATCAGGCCTTTGTCCAGCTCGTAAATGCCGTGGAACTCCAGATCGCCCAGGGTGTACTTGAGCAGCAGCTGAGCGGCGGAATCGTCACCGCCACGCTGGGTGCTGATATAGGAAGCCGCGGCGTACAGACCGCCGCCCTTGTAGTGCACGCCAACGCTGTAGGGATCGTCGTCTTCGCCGTCACCCTTGTTGTTGTCGAACTGATAAGTGGCGGTCAAGCCCAGGCCGCCGATCGAGGGGGTGTCGTAACGGACCATGTTGGTACCACGACCCTGGCCTTCTTCACCGGCACCGGAGTGCAGGTTCGACTGCAGACCGATATCACGCGACTGCAGGTTGGTGCGGTAGAACGCGTCGATCTGTTTACCCGGCGACTTGTAAGCGGTGGAAGCGGTACCGAACAGCACCTTACCGAAGCCTTCCATTTCCAGACCGATGTACTGATCACGATCGGTCAGCGAACCGTTGGCGTTTCTCTCGGTAGGATCGAGCTGATATTCGAGTTTGAAGAATGCCGACAGACCGTTGCCCAGATCCTCGGAACCCTTGATACCGAAGGCCGAGGTGTTGGAATTCATGTTGATGTCATCCTGAAAACCGGCGGCGTCGGAATCGATCGCGTCCAGCGACAGGGTGACCTGACCGTAAAGTTTAACGTCTGCATTGGCCAGGCCCATTCCGCCCGCCATCACCAGACCCATTGCAGAAGCAATCAGTTTTTTGTTCATGGAATAACTCCTCGTTACTCAGTCGTAAAGTACAGCACAGGATAGTCGTTACGAGCGAAAGCTTACGCATTCCCTGATACTGCTGCAACAAATTTTTTCAAAAAAACCACAAGGTGTCGTTTTTGTATCATTGTCGCAACAAATTCAGGGCAGCGAACGCCGGAAACTCGTCAACCGCTCAATATCTCAGATAAAATCGACACCGAAATGAGGTGTCGGGTTTTTGACGACATAATGGCCGAAAACTTGAGCGCAGAGACCAAAAAAACCACAGCCGCCGGTCTAGAGACAGACGCACGAAAAACGGGGATATTCCATAACGAATTACTGACAAAACAAAACCCGCCGTTGGCGGGTTCTGTTTTATTGGCTGGCGGACTAGGATGATTCGCCGCTTCGCGGCTCACCCCTGCGGGGCCGGCTGCGCCGTTCAAGCCCGCTACGCGGGCTTGTCGAACCCGAGGTTCTCATCCGAGTCCGCCATAAAACAAAACCCGCCGTTGGCGGGTTCTGTTTTATTGGCTGGCGGACTAGGATTCGAACCTAGATTGGAGGAGTCAGAGTCCTCTGTCCTGCCGTTAGACGATCCGCCAAACTCAGTGGGCGCCTAGCGCTTGCTGAACTGCGGCGCGCGGCGGGCTTTGTGCAGACCGACCTTCTTGCGTTCGACTTCACGCGCGTCGCGGGTGACAAAGCCGGCGCGCCGCAACGGACTGCGCAGCTCGCCGTCATAACGGATAACCGCGCGGGTGATGCCGTGACGGATGGCGCCGGCCTGACCGGTGGTGCCGCCGCCCTTGACCGTGCAACGGACATCGAACTGATCGTTCAGATTCACCGACTCCAACGCCTGGCGCACGATCATGCGCGCCGTCTGGCGGCCGAAATACTGGTCCAGCGGACGCTCGTTGACGGTGATCTGGCCGCTGCCTTTCTGGATAAACACACGCGCCGTGGAGGTTTTGCGACGGCCGGTGGCGTAATAGGTTTCGCTCATGATGACTTCTCTGCTCAGATTTCCAGCGTCTTGGGCTGCTGCGCGGCGTGCTGGTGCTCGGGACCGGCGTAGATCTTCAGCTTGCGGTACATGGCCCGACCGAGCGGGTTTTTCGGCAGCATGCCCTTGACCGCCAGCTCCAGCACGCGACCGGGCGCTTTTTGCTGCAGCTTCTCGAAGCTGATCGATTTCATGTTACCGATGTAGCCGGTGTGATGGTGATACATCTTGTCGCTGGCCTTGCGGCCGGTGACCCGAATCCGGTCGGCGTTGACGACCACGACATAGTCGCCGGTGTCCACGTGCGGCGTGTATTGCGGCTTGTGCTTGCCCCGCAGGCGACGCGCGATCTCGCTGGCGAGACGGCCCAGGGTCTTGTCGGCGGCATCGACGACAAACCAGTCGCGCCGGACTTCATGTGCTTTGGCACTGAAGGTTTTCATGGGAATCAGCTCCGAAACTTCGGTCGTGCAACAAAAGAGCGGGAATAATACAGAACGGTCCCGCGCGATTCAAGCTGCTGCGCGCGGACAAAAAAAAGCGCAACTGGAGAAGTTGCGCTTAAAAACCACCAAAGGAGGATTGGAGGAGGCTGACCGGCTAGTTACGGTTGGGGGGCTAACCGATCAGCTGATTAGTATTTTATTATATACTTCCGTTATGTCAAGCACCGCTCTGACAACTGTGGGGCGGGGGTCCGACGCAAACCGGCAGTTGGATAGTATCCAACTGTTTCAAATGCATTTTTTTCTGGGGGCTGGCGTCTATTCAGAGCTTCAGGCGCTCCACCACCCGGCCATGGATCAGATGTTCCTGGATGATTTCGTCGATATCCTCGCGATCGAGGTAGCTGTACCAGGTCTCGCCGGGGTAGACCACCAGCACCGGCCCCTCGTTGCAGCGATCCAGACAGCCGGCGGTGTTGATGCGCACCTGGCCAGGGCCGGCGATACCCAGCTCCTTGCTGCGCTGCTTGGCGTATTCGCGCATCGCCCGGGCGTCGAAGCGCTGGCAACAGGCCGAACCGTCGGCGCGTTCGTTGGTGCAGAAAAAGACGTGATACTGGTAGTACGACATGCGGTTTACCTTGGGGCGGAGCGACCCGGTTTTCATTCCGCGCACAGCATACCATCCCTCGCCGCCGGCAATAACGCTTGTCAGCGGCGGGCGGGTTCCTGTATCTGTGGCCCATGAACGACGATCTGTCCGCTACCCGGCGCTGTGTGAAATGCGGCCTGTGCCTGCCGCATTGCCCGACCTTCGCCCTGACCGGCAACGAAGCCGACTCGCCGCGCGGACGCCTCAGCCTGATGGAGATGCTGGAGCGCCCCGCCGAGGACTGGTCCCCCGGTCTGTTCCGACACCTGGACCAGTGCCTGATGTGCCATGCCTGCGAGGCGATGTGTCCTTCGCAGGTGCCCTACAGCCGCCTGATGGATCGGGCGCGGGCGCGCCTGGAGCCACGCCGGCCCTGGCGCCGACGCGCCGCCACCGCGCTAGGGCTGGCGCTGCTGACGCGCGCCGGCGGGCGCCGGCTGAGCGCAGTGGCCATCACCGCCGCGCGCCTTTCCCGGGCGCGACGCCTCCCGCTCCTGCCGCCGGCCCTGCGGCGTTGGCTGCAACTGCTTCCGCCCAAAGCCGACCTCCGGTTGCCCGCCCCGCCCAAACCCGCGGCGTCCTCGGCGCGCGGCGCGGTCAACCTCTTCACCGGCTGTAGCGGCGACCTGTTCGACGCCCACACCCAGGCGGCCAGCAAGCTGCTGCTGGAACGCCTCGGCTACAAGGTCAACCTGGCGGCGCGCGCGCACTGCTGCGGCGCCCTGCACCAACACGCCGGCCGACCGGAACGGGCCCGCCAGCTGGCCATCGCCACGGCGCGGGCCTTCGCCGACAATGCCGATCCAATCATCAGTTTCGCCAGCGGTTGCAGCGCGCACCTGCGCAGTTACCCGCAAAACGATCCGCAAACCCAGGCCTTGTCTGGCAGGACGACGGACATCTGCGATTTTCTCGTCGCCCACGGCGCCGGCGCGCTGGCGCTGAAACCCCTGCCGGAATCCGTGGCGATCCATGTGCCCTGCACGCACCGGCATTGCCTGGACCCTAGCTCGATCCAGACACTGATGTCCTGGATACCCGGGCTACAGCCGACGATGGTCACCGCCGAGGGCGGCTGTTGCGGCGCCGCCGGCGCTTATATGCTGACCCAACCGCAGCTGTCCGACCCATTGCGCGACGCCATGACGCAACGTGTCATGGCCACGGGCGCGTCGCTACTGGTTACCAGCAACATCGGCTGCGCGCTGCAGTTGGCGGCGGGGCTGCGACAGCGCGGGGTGGAGCTTAGGCCGCTGCATCCGGCCGCGCTGTTGGCCATGCAGCTGAGCGATGCCTAGGGCCGCAAGACGAAGGGCAGTTGCGCCTGGTACTCCCCCGCCGACGTGGCAATGCGTAAAGTCGCTTCCCAGTCGCTGCGCCCGGAAACACAAACCGGCAGGGTGATACTGCCTTCCCAGCGCTGCGGCGCCCGCTTTATCAGTTGGTAATGGTTCTGGCCCATTGCCATCCCGCGCATGCTGAACGCCAGGCCCACGGCGTCGACCGGAGACTGTGACTCGACATTCACCTGTACCGGAAACGGTCGCAGCGCTTGCGCGTCGGCGCCGAACTTCAGCGCGACGACCAGCGACCCGAGTTGCAAACGGCAGCCCGCCTGCGGCACGCAATCGGCGGGGACCGAGAGAGTGCGGGGCTGCGTCGCGGGTCCGTTTCCTTGATTGTCGCAAGCGCCGAGCAGCAATACCGCCAGCACGTAGCACGGCCACTGCCAGGGTTTCACCGCTCGGGTTTGCCGCCAGAGACTGGGATCAGCTGCGGTACTCGGCATTGATGCGCACATAGTCGTGGGACAGGTCGCTGGTCCACACCCGCTCGCGCGCGCTGCCGCGGCCCAGGCGGATGTCGATACGAATTTCCTCCTGGTCCATCACGCGCTGGCCGTCAGCTTCGCGATACTCCGGCGCGACGCCGCCGCGGTGGACGATGCAGACCTCGTCCAGGAAAATCTCGACCCGGCTCACGTCCAGATCCTGCAGCCCCGCCCGTCCCACGGCGGCGAGAATACGCCCCCAGTTCGGGTCGCTGGCGAACAAGGCCGTCTTGACCAGCGGCGACTGAGCCACGGCGTAGGCCACCTGCAGACACTCCCGCGAATCGGCGCCGCCGGAGACTTCGACGGTGACGAATTTGGTCGCGCCTTCGGCGTCGCGCACGATCAGCTCCGCCAGACGCTCGCACACCTGCGCCACGACTTCACACAAAGCGGGGTAATCCGGATGGGCGCGGGAGACCTCCGCGCCGCCCGCGGCACCGGTGGCCACCAATACACAGGCGTCGTTGGTCGAGGTATCGCCGTCGACCGTGATACGATTGAACGAGCGCGCTACCGCCGCCTGCAGGCAGGCGCGCAGACTTTCCGCCTCGACCTTGGCATCCGTCGCCAGGTAGGCCAGCATGGTGGCCATGTCGGGGCGGATCATGCCGGCGCCCTTGGCGATACCGGTGACGGTCACCGACCGGCCGTCGATCTGCAGCTGGCGCGAGACGCCCTTGGCGACCGTGTCGGTGGTCTTGATCGCCTCGGCCACCGGCGCCCAGGCCGAAGCGCTCAGCGCCGACAGCGCGGCGGGCAACGCCGAGCGCACCCGCTCCAGGGGGAGCTGCTGGCCGATCACCCCGGTGGAGAAAGGCAGCACCTGCGCGGCGTCGCAACCGGCCAACCCGGCCAGCGCCTGGCAACAGTCGCGGGCGGCGGCCAGCCCCGCCTCGCCGGTGCCGGCGTTGGCGTTGCCGCTGTTGATCAGCAGATAGCGGGGCATGGCGCGGTGCAGATGTTCGCGCGCCACCACCACCGGCGCGGCGCAGAAGGCGTTACGGGTGAACACGGCCGCCGCGCGGCTGCCCGCGGCGAGCTCCATCACCACCAGATCGTCGCGACCCTGATAGCGAATACCCGCCGCGACCGCCGCCAGGCGGATGCCGGGGATTTCCGACAAGGGGGGAAGTTGCCGGTAACCGACAGGCATGGCGCGATCAGCGAGCGCAGGGGAGCGGATGCGGACAAGGCGAGACAGGGGCCTCGTGCCGCCGCGCAATCAAGGCCCGAAGCCGACCCGGGGTCAGCTCAACTTGCCGTGACACTGCTTGAATTTCCGCCCCGAACCGCACGGACAGGGTTCGTTGCGGCCGATCTTGCGTCCATCGCGCACGAACGGCCGTACCGGCTCGGCGGCCTGCCCCGGGGCGGCGGCCGCCTCTTCCCCTTCGTCCAGCGCACTGGCCTCCTCGTGGCGGAATTCCATCGGCGCGCTGCTGCGCCGCTGTTCCTCGACGGCCTGGACGTCGGACTCGGTCCGCGCCTGGACCTTGCAAAGGATACTGACCACGTCGAACTTGATGCGATCGAGCAAGGCGGTGAACATCTCGAAGGCTTCGCGCTTGTATTCCTGCTTGGGATTTTTCTGGGCGTAACCGCGCAGGTGGATGCCCTGGCGCAGATAGTCCATCGCCGCCAGATGCTCCTTCCAGTTCTGATCGAGCACCTGCAGCATCACCGACTTCTCGAACTGACGCATGGTCTCGGCGCCGGTCAACGCTTCTTTCGCCGCGTAGGCGTTCACCAGCTCGGCGAGAATCTTCTCGCGCAGGGTCTCCTCGTGCAGGCTGTCGTCGCTATCCAGCCATTCCTGGATCGGGAATTTCTGCGCGAATTCGCTTTCGATGGCCGTCTCCAGCCCGGCGATGTCCCACTGCTCGTCCAGGCTGCCCGGCGGGATATAGGTACTGATCAGCTCGTTGACCACGTCTTCGCGTACCGCATTGATGGTCTCGGACACATCGTCGCTGGCCATCAACTCGTTGCGCTGCTCGTAGATCACCTTACGCTGATCGTTGGCGACATCGTCGTATTCGAGCAGGTTCTTACGGATATTGAAGTTGTGCGCCTCGACCTTGCGCTGGGCGTTGGCGATCGCCTTGCTCACCCAGGGGTGCTCGATGGCCTCGCCCTCCTGCATGCCCAGTTTCTGCATCAGACCGGACACCCGCTCCGAGGCGAAAATGCGCATCAGGTTGTCCTGCAAGGACAGATAGAAGCGCGTCGAGCCGGGGTCGCCCTGCCGCCCGGAACGCCCGCGCAGCTGGTTGTCCACGCGCCGCGACTCGTGGCGCTCGGTGCCCACGATATGCAAGCCGCCGGCGTCCAGCACCTGCTGATGCCGCTGCTCCCATTCCTTGCGGATGCGCGCCACCGTGTGTTCGTCGGCCGCCTCCAGGGAAGCGAGCTCGGCCTCGAGGCTGCCGCCCAGGACGATATCGGTTCCGCGACCGGCCATGTTGGTGGCGATGGTCACCATCCCCGGCCGCCCGGCCTGGGCGACGATGTGGGCCTCGCGTTCGTGCTGCTTGGCGTTCAACACTTCGTGCTGGATTTTTTGCTCGCGCAACAACTTCGACAGATATTCGGAAGTCTCGATCGAGGTCGTGCCCACCAGCACCGGCTGGCCGCGCTGCTGGCAGTCGCGGATATCCTCGACCACCGCGTCGAACTTCTCCTTGACGGTGAGAAACACCAGGTCGCCGCGGTCATCGCGGATCATCGGCTTGTTGGTCGGAATGACCACCACCTCCAAACCGTAGATCTGCTCGAACTCGGCCGCCTCGGTGTCGGCGGTACCGGTCATGCCGGCGAGCTTGTCGTAAAGGCGGAAGTAGTTCTGGAAAGTGATCGAGGCCAGCGTCTGGTTCTCGTTCTGGATCCGCACGCCTTCCTTGGCCTCGACCGCCTGGTGCAGGCCTTCCGACCAGCGCCGCCCCGGCATGGTACGGCCGGTGAATTCGTCGACGATCACCACCTGACCATCCTGGATGATGTAATCGACATCGCGGCTGTAGAGCGCCAGGGCCCGCAGGGCCGCGTTCAGGTGGTGCATCAGGGTGAGATTGGCCGCGTCGTAGAGGCTCTGCCCCTCGCTCAACAGGCCGGCCTCCTCCAGCAACTGCTCGACGCGCTGATGGCCGGACTCGGTGAGATGGATCTGTTTTTGTTTTTCATCGACGCTGTAGTCGCCGGGCCCGTCCTCTTCCTCCTGGCGCTCGAGCTTGGGCACCAGGTCCTTCATCGCCATGTAGAGTTCGGAGTTGTCGTCGGTCGGTCCGGAGATGATCAGCGGGGTGCGCGCCTCGTCGATGAGGATGGAGTCGACTTCGTCGACCACGGCGGCGTTCAGCGCGCGCTGCACCCGGTCCTCGATCCGAAACGCCATGTTGTCGCGCAGATAATCGAAACCGAATTCGTTGTTGGTGCCGTAGGTGATATCGGCCGCGTAGGCCGCTTTTTTCTCCTCGGGCGACATGCCGGCCACCACCACGCCGGTGCTCATGCCGAGAAAGTTGTACAAACGACCCATCCACTCCGCGTCCCGTCGCGCCAGGTAGTCGTTGACCGTCACCACGTGCACGCCCTTGCCCGAAAGCGCGTTCAGGTAGGCAAACAAGGTCGCCACCAGCGTTTTGCCCTCACCGGTGCGCATCTCGGCGATCTTGCCCTCGTGCAACACCATGCCACCGATGAGCTGGACGTCGAAGTGGCGCATGCCCAGAATCCGTCGCGACGCCTCGCGCACCACGGCGAAAGCGTCGGGCAGCAGCCGATCGAGACTTTCGCCGTCGCGATAGCGCTGCCGGAATTCGTCGGTGCGGGCTTTCAGCTGCTCGTCGCTGAGCTGTTGCAGCCCGGCCTCCAGCTGATTGATTTTGTTTACCGTCTTGGACAGACGTTTGATAATCCGTTCATTCCGGCTACCAAACACCTTGCGAAGCAGCGAAGAAACCATAGCTTGTCGTGAGAAATCAGTTGATATCCGCCTACAGGAAGACGGCATGATACCCGATATGCGCCGGCGTAACAGATCTTTACGCCAGGAGGCGACCTGTCGGGTGGCGCGCGACCGGAGAAGTGTTAACGAATCGTGAGCTTAACCGCCGGCCGGTTGACGGCCGGCTTGCACATAGCGCGCCGGGTTGATCTGGCGACCGTTTTTCAACACCTCGTAGTGCACATGAGGCCCGGTGGAGCGGCCGGTGGAGCCCATGAGCGCGATGGCTTCACCCTGTTTGACCCGCTGCCCCACCTTCACCAGGATTTTCTCGCAATGCCCATAACGGGTGGAAATTCCGCTGCCGTGGTTGATTTCCACCAGATTGCCGTACCCATAGCGTTTCCCCGCCCAGGTGACCACGCCGGCGGCGGTCGCCAGGACGTCGCTGCCGGCCTGACCGGCGAAATCGACCCCCTTGTGCATTTCCTGCCGGCCATTGAACGGATCGGTGCGCTTGCCATAGTAGGAGGACAGCCAGCCCTTGCGGATGGGACGCCCGGCCGGCGACATGGCGTGTCTGAGCTGCCGCTGGCTGAGCACCTGCTCCAGCACCTCCAGCTGACGTGCCCGGTCATCGAGCTGCACCGCCAGGTCGTCGAGCGCGCGCATGAAGTCCACGCCACTCATTTGTTCCTCGGTGCCCGGCTCAGCGGGGCCGCCGCGCGCCGGCAATTGATCGAAGTCGAATTCGGATTTATCCAGATTGGCCTGCTCGGCCAGCCGCTGCCCCAGCGCCTCGACCCGCAGCATCTGTCCCTGCATCTGCCCCAGACGCACCGCCAACGCGTTGAGCTGGTCCTGGGCGGCGTCGCGCGCCTGCACCAGTTCCTGGCGCTGTTCCTTGAGCGCGCTTTGCCAGGCCAGGTCGCCGGCCGTCGCCGGCGCGCCGGCCGCCCCGGTGGCGCCGGCCAGCAGGTAGCCCACCTGTCCGGCCCCCAGCAGCAGTGCGCACACACCCAGCACCGCCGGTATCCAGAAAGTCGGACGCTGGAGCTGAATACTGCCTGACTTGCCGTAGGTGGTGGTGTAGAGTAGAAATTTCATAGGCTGCTGGGTTCCCTGACTCCGCTGATTCGCATGCGTAACAAAACTGTCTGTTCCTGCTCGCAAATTCTCGAACAGGCCGCTTTGCCGGTCCTAGAACGGGCGCGCAAACTGGTACGGCTGGAAAAGGCGGTCCGGGAGCTTCTGCCCGCCGAACTCGCAGCGCATTGTAAGGTGCTGAACCTGAAAAACGAAACCCTGGTTCTCGCGACCTCTTCTCCAGCCTGGACGAGCCGTCTGCGCTTCGCCAGCGCCGAGCTCATCCGGCAACTGCGTCGACGCCATGGTCTGGAAGTTACCCGGACAGCGCTCAGAACGCTACCCCAAGTGACTGAAAATCAAAAACTTAACCCCAGGCCCCAGACACTGTCCGGGGACAGCGCGAGCCTGCTGGCGCAAACCGCGGCGACCGTCGATCACCCGCCGCTGCAGGAGGCCCTGATGCGGTTAGCGGCAAAAACCCGCGAAGTTTGAGTCGTTTGATCGATTCTCAGACGGAGAGTATCGCCGGCTGCGTCAACCAGCCCGGCGCGCTGACGGGATCGTCGAAGGTCGTGATTTCCCAGGCATCGGTCTCGCCTACCAGTGTGGTGAGCAGCGAATTGTTCAATGCATGGCCGGACTTGTAGCCGCAAAAGGCCCCGATCAGACTGTGGCCGAGTAGATACAGATCGCCCACGGCGTCCAGCACCTTGTGCTTGACGAACTCGTCTTCGTAACGCAGACCGTCCTCGTTGACCACGCGGTAGTCGTCCAGCACCACGGCATTATCCAGGCTGCCACCGAGCGCCAGGCGATCCTCGCGCAGCTTTTCGATATCCCGCATGAAACCAAAGGTACGGGCCCGACTGACTTCGCGCACAAACGAAGTACGCGCGAAGTCGAGCTGCGCGTGACAGCAACGATCCTTGAACATGGGGTGCTTGAAGTCGATGGTGAAACCGACCTGGAAGCCGTCGTGGGGCGTGAACCGCGCCCACTTGTCGCCCTCGCGCACCTCGACACTGCGACGGATACGCAAAAAACGCTTTGCCGCCGGCTGGATTTCGATTCCGGCTGACTGGATCAGAAAGACAAAGGGCCCGGCGCTGCCATCCATGATGGGAACCTCGCTGGCGCTGAGCTCGACCACGGCATTGTCGATTCCCAAGCCGGAAAACGCCGACAACAGATGCTCGACGGTGGAGATGCGCACGCCATCGCGCCCCAGGGTGGTGGACAGACGCGTGTCGGTCACGTATTCGAGGCGGGCGGGAATATCCACCGGCGGCTGCAGATCGACGCGGCGAAACAGGATGCCGCTGTTGGGCGGTGCCGGCCTCAGGGTCAGGCAGACCTGCTCCCCGGTATGCAGACCGACCCCCTTGGCCCGCATGATGTTTCGTAAGGTTCTTTGATAAATCATTTAGTTATAGGTATCTCTAGCGCCAGCCCCGCCACTTGTGCCGGTTGTCATAGGGCTTTTATACAGGCGCTCTCCCCCATCACCGTAAGCGCCTGTCTCACCGGGCCAGTCGTTGTTGTTACAGCAGGCCAGTTGGCGATTATGCCAGCCAACGCCCACCGGCGCCAACGCCGGCGTGCCTGATCGAGCCGTCAATGCGGCTCGGATCGGCGCCGTCCGGCGGCGCGCCGGTCAGTCCGCCTGGCGACGCAAAAACGCCGGAATGTCCAGGTAATCCATATCGTCGGAAACCGCCGGCGGCGGCAACGGATCGCCCGCGGCGCGGTTGCGGATCACGGCCGGCCGGTCGAGTTCGGCATAGTTCACCTCACCGCTGCGTTTGCGTTGCACCAATTGCACCGGCTCCGGGTTCGGTTCCTCGACCTCGTGCGAGCCGTTGCCCAGACCGGTGGCCACTACCGTCACGCGCAGCTCATCGTGCATGTCGGGATCGATCACGGTGCCGACCACCACGGTGGCGTCGCGCGAGGCGAACTCCTTGACGGTGTTGCCGACTTCCTCGAATTCACCGATCGACAGATCCAGCCCGGCGGTCACGTTGACCAGGATGCCGTGGGCGCCCATCAGGTCGATGTCCTCCAGCAACGGGCTGTGCACCGCCGCCTCGGCCGCCTCGCGGGCGCGGTCCTGCCCCGAGGAGACCCCGGTGCCCATCATCGCCATACCCATTTCCGACATCACCGTGCGCACGTCGGCGAAGTCGACGTTGATCAGTCCCGGACGGGTGATCAGTTCGGCGATCCCCTGCACCGCGCCCTGCAACACATTGTTGGCCGCCTTGAAGGCGCTCAGCAGGCTGACGTCCTTGCCCAGGACCGAGAGCAACTTCTCGTTGGGAATGGTGATCAGCGAATCGACATACTGGCCCAGCTCCTTCAGGCCGCGATCGGCCACCGCGCTGCGCTTGCCGCCTTCGAAGGGAAACGGCTTGGTGACCACCGCAACGGTGAGAATGCCCAGCTCCTTGGCCACCTGCGCCACCACCGGCGCCGCACCGGTACCCGTGCCGCCCCCCATGCCGGCGGTGATGAACAACATATCCGCGCCGGCGATCACCTCGTGGATGCGGTCGCGGTCCTCCATCGCCGCCTGGCGGCCGATGTCCGGATTGGCGCCCGCGCCCAGGCCCTTGGTGATACTGCTGCCCAGCTGCAGCGTGGTGCGCGAATTCATGCTGGTGAGCGCCTGCGCGTCGGTGTTGGCGCAGATGAACTCCACCCCCTCGATATCGGCCTCGACCATGTGCTGCACGGCGTTGCCGCCGCCGCCCCCGACGCCCAGAACCTTGATCACCGCGTTCTGACTGTACGAATCCATCAGTTCAAACATAACGACTTCTCCTCTCGTATGTATTCAAAAATTTCCCTGAAACCAGCTTTTCATCCGTTCCCAGACTCCGCGCACGCCACGCCCGAAGTCCGCATCGAAAGCCCGTTGCACGCGGTTCTGGCTGCCGAACAGCAACAGGCCGACGCCGGTTGCGTAGATCGGGTTGCGTACCACGTCCACGAGCCCCATGACACTTTGCGGCGCGCCCAGGCGCACCGGCATGTGAAAAATCTCCTCGGCCAGATCCACCAGCCCCTCGATCTTGGAACTGCCGCCGGTGAGCACGATGCCCGCGGCGATCAGGTCCTCGAAACCGCTGCGGCGCAACTCGGCCTGCACCAGGGTCAGCAGCTCCTCGTAGCGCGGCTCGACCACTTCGGCCAGGGTCTGGCGCGCCAGGCGCCGCGGCGGGCGGTCGCCCACGCTCGGCACCTCGATGCTCTCATCACGCGCGGCCAATTGAGTCAGCGCGCAGGCGTACTTGATCTTGATTTCCTCGGCGTACTGCGTGGGCGTACGCAAGGCCACGGCGATATCGTTGGTCACCTGGTCGCCAGCGATGGGAATCACCGCGGTATGACGGATCGAACCTTCGGTGAAAATCGCGATGTCGGTGGTACCGCCGCCGATATCGACCAGACAGACGCCGAGATCCTTTTCGTCGTCGGTCAGCACCGAATAGCTCGAGGCGAGTTGTTCCAGGATGATATCGTCGACCTCGAGGCCACAGCGGCGCACGCACTTGACGATGTTCTGCGCGGCGCTCACCGCACCGGTGACCATGTGCACCTTGGCTTCGAGGCGCACGCCGCACATCCCCACCGGTTCGCGGATGCCGTCCTGGTCGTCGATGACGAACTCCTGCGGCAGGATATGCAGGATTTTCTGATCCGCCGGTATCGCCACGGCGCGCGCCGCGTCGATCACCCGCTCGACATCGCCGGGCGTGACTTCCTTGTCGCGGATGGCCACGATGCCATGCGAGTTCAAACTGCGGATGTGACTGCCGGCGATGCCGGCGTAGACCGAGTGGATCTGGCAACCGGCCATCAGCTCGGCCTCCTCCACCGCCCGCTGGATGGAGTGCACGGTGGATTCGATATTCACCACCACGCCTTTTTTCAGCCCCTTGGACGGGTGCGAGCCGATACCGATGATCTCGATGCCGCCGTCGGGCGCGATTTCGCCGACAATCGCCACCACCTTGGAGGTACCGATGTCCAGGCCGACTATCATGTTTTTTTCCAGTTTCTTTGCCATGCCGCTCGTGCCGGATTATCCGGTCTGTTGGGGGGTTGTCTCGGCGCGGTTCCAGCGAACCGCAAAGCCATTGCTGTAGCGCAGGTCCACGCTGATCATCTGCCCTGCGCCGCTCGCCAGGATGGCCGGGTAGACGCGCACAAAGCGCGCCACCCGTTGCAGCGGATCCCGCCGTCCCACTTCCAGTTGCAGGCCGTTGTTCAGACGCAGCCGCCAGGCGCGGCGAGCCGTCAGGGTGAGGGCACTGACATCGAGCTGCAGCGGGCGCACCATCGCCCGCAGACGATGGTGCATCTCCAATACGCGCAGTTGATTTCCCTCGGGCCCGGCGAGCGCCGGCAGATCGTTCAGCACCACCGGCGGATCGGGGGTGAAGACCTCCGCCCGGGCGTTGATGAAACCCGCGGCACCCCAGCGCGCCACCGGCTGCTGTTCGCGCACCCGGATGTCCAGCTCATCGGGCCAGAGGCGTCGCACCGACACCTGATCGACCCACGGCAAGGCCTGCAAACGCGCCTGCAGGTCGCCGACGTCGACGACGAAGAAGCCGCCGGCGGCCGGGCCGGCGGCCACCGCCTGCACCTGCGCTTTCTGCAGATGGTGAAAGTCGCCCGCGACGTGCACGCGTTTGACCGGCCAGGCCTGCGGGTCGTGCATCCATTCCGACATCAGCGTCAGACCCAGCGCGCTGCCGGCGACGGTCAGCGCCGCGAGCGCCGGTTTGAGCCAGCCGAAGCTCGGCTTGAACGGCTGCTTGCGCCGCGCCTGGGCTTTGCGCTTGCTCATCATCGCTTCCCCTCACCCACACTGGTCTGCAGAAGTTGCCAGACTAGCTCCGGCATATCCCAGCCGTGAGCGCGCGCGGCCATGGGGACCAGGCTGTGATCGGTCATGCCGGGCACCGTGTTCACTTCGATCAACCACGGCCGAGCCTGTTGGTCGAGCATGAAATCCACCCGCCCCCAGCCGCTGGCGGCAACGGCAACAAAGGCCTCCTGACACAGCGCCTGCAGGCTGGCCTCCTGTTGCCCCGGCAGTCCGCAGGGACAGTGATAACGGGTGTCGTCGGCCTGATACTTGGCCGCGTAATCGTAAAAGACGCGCGGCGTTTCCAGCCGGATCAGGGGCAGCGCCGTATCGCCCACGATCGCCGCGGTATACTCGGCGCCGGTCACCCAACGCTCGGCGAGCACCTCGTGATCGAAACTCGCGGCGGTCCGCCAGGCCGCCTGCAACTGGTCTTCGTGCTCTACCCGCGTCATGCCGATGCTGGAACCCTCGTGAACCGGCTTGAGCATCATGGGAAAACCGATCTCCTGCGCGGCGGGCGCGAGATCGGCGCTGCTTTTGAGGCAGCGGAATTCCGGCGTCGGCAGGCCGACACCCCGCCACAATTGCTTGGTGCGCAACTTGTCCATGGCCAACGCCGAGCCCAGCACGCCGCTGCCGGTATAGGGCAGACCCAGCGACTCGAGCAGACCCTGCACCACGCCATCCTCGCCACCGCGCCCGTGCAATGCATTGAACGCACGCGCGTAACCGCCGCCGGTCAGCTGGGCGATAAAATCCTCCGCGCCACAGTCCAGCGGATGGGCATCCACACCGCGCTGGCGCAGCGCAGCGACCACCGCCGCCCCGCTTTGCAGCGAGATTTCGCGCTCCGCCGAACGCCCGCCGAGCAGCACGGCGACCTTGCCGAATGCCTGTGCGCTGTCGATCTGCGGCGTCATTCAAACTCCCCCACGATGCGGACCTCGGTCTCCAGGCGCACGCCATGGCACTCCTGCACGCGTTGCTGCACGTAACGAATCAGGGCTTCGATGTCGGTCGCCCGGGCACCGCCCAGATTGACGATGAAGTTGGCGTGCTTTTGCGACACCTGCGCCTGGCCGATCTGTTCGCCCTTGAGACCGGCGGTCTCGATCAAGCGGGCGGCGAAATCATCCGGCGGATTGCGAAACACCGAACCGCAACTGGGCAGTTGGGTCGGTTGACTCGCCGCCCGCTGCTGCAACAGACCACGCACCTTGGCCTGGCCGGCAATGCTGTCACCGGCTTGCAGTTGCAGCTGCGCCTGCACAAACCATTCATCGGCGGCACCGATCACGCTGCGATAGCCGATCTGATAGTCCTCGCGCCGCCGCCGGTGCAACTCGCCCTGGCGGTCGACGGTTTGCACCTCGCTGACCACCGCCCAGGTCTCGCCGCCAAAGGCCCCCGCGTTCATGCACAAGGCGCCGCCCAGGGTACCGGGTATGCCGGCGAGAAATTCCGCCCCGGTGAGGCCCTGGCGCACGGCGAACCGGGCCACTTTGGCACAGCTCAGGCCGGCACCGGCGAGCACTTGCGCGTCACCGGCCGACTCCAGGGTATCCAAGCCCCCGAAGGGCAGGATGACGGTGCCGCGGATGCCACCGTCGCGCACCAGCAGGTTGCTGCCCAGGCCGACCCAGAGCAGCGGTTCGTTCGCCGCCAGGCCGGCGAGGAAACGGCGCAGATCCTCGAGATCGGCCGGGCGATACCAGTGCTCGGCGGGCCCGCCGACGCGCCAGCTGGTATGGGCCGCCATCGGTTCGTTGTGCCTGAGCTCGCCGCGCAGGCCGGTACGGGACTCGGCCGCCATCATGATTTGCACCTGGCGGCGGCACGACCGGCGGGCGGGGAGACCTGAGCTCGCCGCCGCCCGGTCAGCGCGGCGACCGGCGCTTCGCGCAGCGAACGCACAATCCACCAACGACTGCGCAGCGGTTCGCCGCAACCCATGTGAATCCGATAGCGCGTCTCGCTCATGCTCCCTCTCCTGATCGTCCCGCCGAGAATGCCGCCGGCAGCGTGGCCGCCACCGCCCCGATCGAGCCGGCGCCCAATGTCAACACCAGATCGCCGGCCTGCAACAGACCGGCGAGCACCTCGGAAAGATCCTCCACCCTGTCGACGAACACCGGCTCCACCCGTCCGCGCCCGCGCACGGCACGGCACAACGCGCGGCCATCGGCGCCGGCGATAGCCTGTTCGCCGGCGGCATAGACTTCGGTGATCAACAGCACATCAGTGTCGACCAGCACCTGCGCGAAATCCTCGAAAAGATCCTGAGTGCGGCTGTAACGGTGCGGCTGGAAGACGGTGACCAGACGCCGCTGCGGCCAGCCGCTGCGCACCGCGGCCAGGGTGGCGGCGATCTCGCTGGGGTGGTGACCATAGTCGTCGATGAACATCAGGCGCCCGCCGTCGAAGGCCACGTCGCCGTTGACCTGGAAGCGCCGGCCGATACCGGCAAAGGTTTCCAGCGCGCGCTGGATGCTGGCCTCGTCGACGTCAAGCTCGCGCGCAATGGCGATCGCGGCCAGCGCATTGAGCACATTGTGATGACCGGGCAGATTGAGTATCACCGGCAGGTCGGCGTAACCGTCCTGGCGGACCTGGAAATGCATCTGCAAACCGTCCTGGCGCAGGTCGACGGCACGCACGTCGGCGGTTTGCGCCGCGATGCCATAGGTGCGCACCTGCCGGGTGATTTGCGGCAGAACGTCACGCACCTGGGGGTCGTCCAGGCAGACGACGGCCAGGCCGTAGAACGGCAGGTGATGCAGAAACTCGATAAAGGTCTGGCGCAGCCGCTGGAAATCCCCGTCATAGGTGGACAAATGGTCGGCATCGATATTGGTGACCACCGCCAGCATCGGCTGCAGGTAGAGAAACGACGCGTCGCTCTCGTCGGCTTCCGCCACCAGATAACGCCCGCCGCCAAGACGGGCGTGACTGTTGGCGCTGTTGAGCCGGCCGCCGATGACGAAGGTCGGATCCAGTCCGGCCTCGGCCAACAGACTGGCGACCAGGCTGGTGGTGGTAGTCTTGCCGTGGGTGCCGGCCACCGCGATGCCGTAGCGAAAGCGCATGATCTCGGCCAACATCTCGGCCCGTGGCACTACCGGTATGCGGCGCTCGCGCGCGGCCACGACTTCGGCGTTGTCCTCGCCCACGGCACTGGAGACCACCACCACGTCGGCATTTTCGATGTTGCTCGGACGGTGGCCGATGAACACCTTCACCCCCTGGTCGGCCAGGCGCCGGGTGATGAGGCTGGCGCGCAGATCGGAACCGCTGACCCCATAGCCCAGGTTCAGCATCACCTCGGCGATACCGCTCATACCGGCCCCGCCGATACCGACAAAGTGGGTGTTGCGGATGCGCCCGAACGTGTCGGTGCGGCGCGGCGGGCGTTGCACGGCCGTCATCATGCCGCCTCCCTCCAGCCGCTGGCGGCGATACAGGCTTGGGCGACGCTTTCGGCCGCGTGCGGCAAGGCCCGGGCGCGCGCTTTTTGCGCCATCGCGATCAGTCGCTGCGGCTGGTGCACGAGCGCCAACTCCTGGCGCAGGCGCGCGATGTCCATTTCCGACTGCGGCAACAGGACGGCGGCGCCGGCGTCGACCAGATAACGTGCGTTCGCGCTTTGATGGTCATCCACGGCGTGCGGATAGGGCACCAGAATGGAGGCCACGCCCACGGCGGCCAACTCGGCCACGGTCAGGGCGCCGGCGCGACACAGCACCAGATCCGCCCAGCGGTAGGCTTCGGCCATGTCTTCGATGAAGGCTTCCAGGCGCGCCTCCACACCGGCCCGCTGATAGGCCTGACGGGCGCTGTCGATCAGCTTCAGACCGGTCTGATGACGCACCTCGGGGCGCTGTTGCTCGCTCAGACCGGCCAAGGCCGCCGGCACCAGTTCGTTGAGCGCCGCCGCGCCCAGGCTGCCACCGACCACCAACAGCCGCGGCCGGCGCCCGCTGCTGTCGGGCGCGACAAACTCCAGGGCGGCAATACTGGCGCGCACCGGGTTGCCGGTGTGCCGGGCCCGCGGCAGGCTGCCGGGAAAGGCCTCAAGCACGCAGCCGGCGAAGCGCGCCAACCAGCGATTGGTCATGCCGGCCACGGCATTTTGCTCGTGGATGACCAGCGGGCGACGCAACAACCAGGCCACGAGCCCCCCCGGTCCGGTGACAAAGCCACCCATACCCAGCACCGCCGCCGGACGCAGGCGCAGGATCACCACCGCCGTCTGCGCCATCGCGCTCAAGAGCATCAACGGCGCGGTCAATTTGCGCCACCAGCCTTTGCCGCGCAGACCCTTGACGCCGATCCAATGCAGCGCAATGCCGGTTTCGGGCACGACCCGCGCTTCCAGGCCGGCGCGGGTTCCCAGCCAGTGTACCGGCCAACCCTTGGCCCGCAGTTGCTCGGCCACGGCCAGGGCGGGAAAGACATGGCCACCGGTGCCACCTGCCATGATCAGAAACGGCCGCCGGGCTTTCATGCCGTCCTCCGCCGACGTCTGGCCGCCGCGGTCCCCGACGCCGGCAGACCGTTTATGCTGCAGCGGTTCTCGTAGTCGATACGCAGCAGCAGGGCGACCGCCACGCAAGTGATCAGCAAACTGCTGCCGCCGTAGCTCAGCAACGGCAGGGTCAGGCCCTTGGTGGGCAACAGGCCGGTATTGACGCCGATATTGATCAGCGCTTGCGTGCCCAGCCAGGTGCCGATGCCGTAAGCAAGATACGCGGCGAACAAATTGCCGCTTTCGCCGGCACGACCGGCGATGCGCCAGGCCCGATACACCACCACCGCGTACAGACTGAGCAGCACCAGGATGCCGACCAGACCCAACTCCTCGGCCAACACCGCGAAGACGAAATCGGTATGCGCCTCCGGCAGGTAGAACAGCTTTTGAATGCTGGCGCCCAGGCCGACACCGAACCATTCGCCGCGGCCGATGGCGATCAGTGACTGAGTCAGCTGAAAATCCGTATTGAACGGATCGTTCCACGGGTCGACGAAAGCGGTCAGGCGTTGCAATCGATAAGGCGAGGTGATCGCCAGCACCGCCAGTGCCCCCCCGGCGGCGGCGATCAAGCCGGCGAACTTCCACAGGCTCACGCCGGCGACGAACAACATCACCAGCACGGTGGTCGCCAACACCACGGTGGCGCCAAAATCGGGTTCCAGCAACAGCAACAAGGCCACCAACAGCAACAACCCCAGCGGTTTGAGAAAGCCCGCGCCGGTCTCGCGCACCTCCTCGCCATGGCGCACCAGATAACCCGCCATGTAGATCAACGCCAACAGCTTGGCGGGCTCGGAGACCTGCAACCGAAACACCACCAGATTGATCCAGCGGGTGCTGCCGTTGACCGTCGTACCGATGCCGGGCAGCAGCACCAGCAGCAACATGAGTATCGCCAGCCCGATGCACGCCAGGCTGGCGCGCTCCCACAACACCATGCGCACCCGCAGCACCGCCAGCCCCAGCAACAGCCCGATGCCGAGATAGATCGCCTGGCGCACGGCGAAATAGAAGGTGCCGACATGCAGTCGCTCGGCCACCGGCATGGACGCCGAAGTGACCATCACCAGGCCAAGCGCGAGCAAGCCGGCGACGGCGCTGAGCAGCAACGGGTCGAGCGGCGGCAGGCGTTCGCCGCGCCGCGCGGGCATGTCGGGCAGCAGCACGGCCAGGTTCATCGCGCCAACTCCCGCACCGTCTGGATGAAGACGTCGCCGCGGTGCTGGTAGTTGTCGAACATGTCGAAGCTGGCGCAAGCCGGAGACAACAGCACCAGATCGCCACTGCGCGCCAGCTGGGCCGCCGCGCTCACCGCTTCGCGCATCGAGCCGGCGCGCTGGACCGGCAGGGCAGCGGCGGCAAAGGCCCGGGCGATCTGCTCCGTGGCCTCGCCGATGAGCACCAGGCCACGCAGCCGCCCGGCGGTGCCGGCGGCGAGTTCGGTGAAATCCGCACCCTTGGGCTGACCGCCGGCGATCAGCACCAGGGGGGCGTCGAAGCCGCGTACCGCGGCGAGGGTGGCGCCCACGTTGGTCGCCTTGGAATCGTTGTACCAGGACACCCCGGCGATCTCCGCCACCCACTGCGTCCGATGCGCCAGGCCCTGGAATTCGCGCAACACCCGCAGCATCGCCTGGCGCTCGATACCTGCGGCGCTGCCCAGCGCCAGCGCGGCGACGGCGTTGGCCAGGTTATGCCGGCCGGCGATCCGCAGGTGCGACACCGGCAGCCAGCGCTCGCTACCGCGCACGATCCAGGCACCGCCCTCGCCGGCCAACACACCGAAATCGTTCTCGCCCGGCGCGTCCAGACCGAAGCTCAGTTGCGCGGCATCGAGCCCGGCCAACGCCGCAGCGCGCGGATCGTCGCGATTGACCACCTGGATCGCCGCGCCGGCATAAATCCGCCGCTTGGCCGCCATGTACTCATCCAGCCCAGCGTAGCGATCGAGATGGTCCGGACTGATATTGAGGACCGCGCTGACCTTGCAGCGCAGACTGGTGACGGTTTCGAGCTGAAAGCTGGACAGTTCCAGCACATACAGATCGGGTTCCTCGGCGCTCAGCAGATCCAGCGCCGGGGTACCGAGATTGCCGCCCACCCGCACCTGCATGCCGGCCTGGCGCGCCATCTCGCCGACCAGGGTGGTCACCGTGCTTTTCCCGTTCGAGCCGGTGATCGCGATCACCGGAGCCCGCGCGTGGCGCGCGAACAATTCGATATCGCCGAGAATCTCCACCCCGCGCTGGGCGGCGGCGGCGATCAACGGCTCGCGCAAGGAGACGCCGGGGCTGACCACCAGACGTTCGGCACGGGCAAAAATATCCGCCGCGTAGCCGCCGAGAAACAACGCGACATCGGGCAATTCCGCGCCCATGGTCTCGAGCGCCGGGGGGCGCTCGCGGCTGTCGGTGACCGCCACCTCGACCCCCCGCGCGGCCAGGAAGCGGGCGCAGGACAGCCCGGTCGCGCCGAGACCGACAATCAAAGTACGGGGCTGCCGTTGTGCTTCGTTCACCATGTAGTTCGCTACCGCCTGCATCGCCTTGGGTCTGTCAACTCAGAGCAACACCAATACGACCGCGATCACCACGAACGTCACACCGACAATCGCTATCTGACTTTTTTCATCCATCGTCGCACCCCACTAACGAATCTTCAGCGTTGCCAGACCGGACAACACCAGAATCACGGTAATGATCCAGAAGCGCACGATCACCCGGGGCTCCGGCCAGCCCTTGAGCTCGAAGTGATGGTGCAGCGGGGCCATGCGGAAGATCCGCCGGCCCGTGAGTTTGAATGACGCCACCTGCAGAATGACCGACACCGTCTCCATGACGAAGACTCCCGCCATGAGAAAAAACACCAGTTCCTGACGCGTCAACACAGCGACGATGCCGAGCGCGGCTCCCAGCGCCAGGGCGCCGACATCGCCCATGAAAACCTGGGCCGGGTAGGCGTTGAACCACAGAAAACCCAGGCCGGCGCCCACCATGGCGCCGCAAAACACCGCGATCTCCCCGGCCTCGCGAATGAACGGGATGGCCAGATAACCGGAGATATTGAAATTGCCGGTGGCGTAGGCGAACACCGCCAGCGCGCCGGCGACCAGGACGGTGGGCAGGATCGCCAGGCCGTCGAGGCCGTCGGTCAGGTTGACCGCGTTGCTCGAGCCCACCACGACGAAATACACCACCAGGATGTACCAGGCGCCCAGCGGGATCGCGACATCCTTGAAGAACGGCACGATCAATTCGGTCTCCGCCGCCGACTGTGCGGTGTAGAACAAATAGACCCCCGCCACCAGCGCCGCCAGCGACTGCCAGCTGTACTTGGCGCGCGCCGACAGGCCACGGCTGTTGCCGTAGACGATCTTGCGATAATCATCCACCCAGCCGATGGCGCCGAAAGCGCTGGTCACCAGCAACGCCACCCACACATAACGGTTGCCCAGGTCCGCCCACAACAGGGTCGAGACCGCTATCGCCACCAGAATCAGCGCGCCGCCCATGGTCGGCGTGCCGGCCTTGGACAGATGCGAGGCCGGGCCGTCGTCGCGCACCTGTTGACCGATCTGGCGGAAACTCAAATGGCGAATCATCACCGGACCGACGACAAAGGAGATCATCAGCGCCGTCAACACGCCCAGAATGGTACGCAGGGTGAGGTACTGGAAGACGTTGAAGCCGCTGTAATACTGAGTCAGGTATTCAAATAGCGCCAACAACATCAGCGATTCTCCCGACCGGACCCGGCGCCGGCGAGCAATGCCCCCACGACGCGCTCCATCTGCATGGAACGCGAGCCCTTGACCAGCAAAGTGACACCCGGGCGCAAGGCCGCGCGTAGATCGGTCACCAGCGTCTCCACGCTGGCATAAGCGCACGCGCCGGAACCGAAGGCGCGCGCCGCCAACGCCGCCAGCTCACCCAGGGTGAACACGCGGGTGACCCCCGCGCGACGCGCGGCGCTGCCGGTGTCGCTGTGCAGGCGCTGGCCGCTCTCCCCGAGCTCGCCCATATCGCCCAGGACCAGCCAGCGTTCGCCGTCGGCGGCCGCCAGCAACGCCAGGCCGGCCTCCAGCGACGCCGGGTTGGCGTTGTAGGTATCGTCGATCACGCGCACGCCATTGATTCCGCTGACCGGCTGCCACCGCCCCTTGACCGCTCGCACCTCGGCCAGGCCGGCGGCGATGGCCTCGACGGCGATCCCGAGCGCCGAAGCCGCGCCCGCCGCGGCCAGCGCATTCATCACGTTGTGCCGCCCCGGCAACGCCAGGCGAACATCCGCCACCCCCTGGGGGGTGCGCAGTCGCAGGTCGCTGCCGTTGATGTCCCCGCGCCACTCGGCCGACACGTCGGCTTCCCGGTCCAGGCCGAAGCTGACCATCGGGCGCGGCGCGGCCAACTCACGCCACAAGTCCGCGTACACATCGTCGGCGTTGATGACGCAGGTCGTCGCCGGGCCGGCATGGGAGAAAATTTCGCCCTTGGCGCGCGCCACGCCCTCGATGCTGCCAAAACCTTCGAGATGCGCCGGGCCGGCGTTGTTGATCAGCGCCACCTGCGGTTGTACCAATCCAGTGAGATAGGCGATCTCACCGGCGTGATTGGCGCCCAGCTCCAAAACCGCGTAGTCGTGTTCCGGTCCGATGCCGAACAGCGTATGGGGCACGCCGATGTCGTTGTTGAAGTTGCCCTGGGTCACCAGAGTATTGCCACAGCCGCGCAGGATCGCCGCCAGCATCTCCTTGACCGTGGTCTTGCCATTGCTGCCGGTGACCGCGACCAGCGGCAGCTCGAAACGCCGGCGCCAGTGCGCCGCCAGCGCACCGAGCGCCAGCCGGGTATCCTCGACCTGAAGCTGCGGCAGGTCGATCGCCTGGGTCTGGCTGACCGCGGCGGCGGCCGCGCCGCGCGCGCGCGCCTGTTCCAGATATTGGTGGCCGTCGAAGTGCGGACCGCGCAGCGCGACAAACAGATTGCCGGCGGCCAGGGTGCGGGTATCGGTACTGACACCCTGGAACTGCACGTCCTCGCCCACCTGCCGGGCGTCGAGCACCCGGGCGGCCGCGGACAACGGCATCGCCATCATGCTCCCCGCCTCCGCAAGGCCAGACGCACGCGCTCGCGATCGCTGAAGGGCAGGCGTCGCGCGCCGATCTGTTGATAGTCTTCGTGGCCTTTGCCGGCGATGAGCACCAGATCGTCCGCGCCCGCCGCCGCGATCGCCGCGTCGATGGCCGCGCCACGCTCGACCAGACGCCGGGCCCGTTGCGGTTGGCGCAACCCGGCGGCGATCTGATCGATGATCTTCTGCGCCGGCTCCGAGCGGGGATTGTCGCTGGTGAGAAACACCACATCGGCGTAACGCTCGGCGGCCGCGCCCATCTGCGGACGCTTGCCGGGATCGCGATCGCCGCCGGCACCGAACACGCACCACAACTTGCCGCGGCAATGCGGGCGCAGCGCCTGGAGCACGCTCGCCAGCGCGTGCGGCGTGTGGGCGTAGTCGACCACCACGGCGGGCTGGCCCGGCAGGGCGAACAACTCCATGCGCCCGGGCACCGGGCTGACGGCCTGCAGGCGCGCTAGCGCTTCCTCCAGGGACAGCCCGGTACCGAGCAAGGCCCCCAGCGCCGCCAGCAGATTGTCGACATTGAAGGCACCGAGCAGCGCGGCGTTCAGGCTCGCGCGCCCCTGACTGCTGTTCAGTTGCACGCGGATACCGCTGGTGGTGGCGCTGACGGACTCCGCCGTGAGCCAGTGTCCGGACAATCGCTCGCTGTCATCCTGCGCCCGACCGTAGGCGAATACGCGGACCTGTGAGGACACCTCCCCTGCCAGGCGGCGGCCGAAGGCGTCGCCGGCGTTCAACACCACGGCCTCCAGCTCGGGGGACATGAACAGGCGTCGCTTGGCCGCGGCATACGCTTCCTGGCTGCCATGGTAATCAAGATGATCGCGGCTGAGCTGGGTGAGCACGGCAGTGGTGAAGCGCGTCCCATCGGTGCGCCGTTGGTGCAGCGCGTGCGAGGAAACCTCCATGGCGACCTGACGCACGCCGGCGGCGCGCAAGCGGGCGAACTCGGCCTGCAGGCGCAAGGCGTCGGGCGTGGTGTGCGTCGCCGGGCGCAGATCACCGTAAACCCCATACCCCAGGGTGCCGAGCAGACCACAGGCCTGCCCGGCAGCGCTCAACGCCTGGGCGATATAATGCGCCACTGACGTTTTTCCGTCCGTACCGGTGACGCCGATGACCTGCATCGCGGCCGAGGGATGGGAATGGAAACGCGCGGCGATGACCCCCAGCTTGCGCCCAAGCTCCGGCACCGCCACCACCGGCACCGTCAACCCTGCGACTCGGGCCTCCCAGGCGGGATCGCCGTCCGGCTCCCACGCCACGGCCACCGCGCCGCGCGCCAACGCCTCGTCCAGATGCGTCAGGCCATGGACCTGCAGGCCCTTGCAGGCGAGAAACAGATCCCCCGGCGCCACCTGGCGGCTGTCGGCCGCCAACCCGGTCAGCGGCACTGGCGCCAGCGTCTGGGTGGCCGGCGCATACGCCTCCAGCAACTGCGCCAGGGTGATGCCGGGGTACAAGGTCTCGGCCGCCATCATGCCGGACCCTCCGCCTCGGGCAGCCGCGTCTGCAACAGGGACACATCGTCGGGCGAGATGTTCAACAACCGCAACGCGCCGGTCATCACCCGCGAGAACACCGGCCCGGCCACCTGGCCGCCGAAGTGTTCGTCCTTGGAAGGCTCGTTGATCACCACCACCGTCACCAGGCGCGGATCGCTGGCCGGCGCCAGTCCGGCGAACACCGCCAGATAGCGGTCCTTGGCGTAACCGCCGGCTACCGACTTGTGCACCGTCCCGGTCTTGCCGGCCACCCGGTAGCCGTTGACGGCGGCCAGGGGCGCGGTACCGCCGGGCTTGACCACCTCCTCGAGCATCCGCCGCACCGTGCGCGCCACGGCGGGGCTGAACACGGTCTGTTTCTCGGGCACCGCCTGGTCGCGTCGCAGCAGTGTCACCGGCACCCGGTAGCCGTCGTTGGCCAGGACGCTGTAGGCCTGGGCCAGCTGTATGCAGGTGACCGACAGCCCGTAGCCATAGGACAGACTGGCCCGCTCCACGTCGCGCCAGCGGCGCCAGTCGGCGAGATAGCCATCGGCCTCGCCGGGAAACCCGCTGCCGGTCGATACGCCAAAGCCGGCGGCGGAATAGTCCTGCCAGACCAGCCGCGGGTCGAGGGTCAAGGCGATCTTGCTGGCCGCCACGTTGCTCGACTTGCGCAACACGCCGGTCAGATCCAACACCCCGTAATCGTGCATGTCGTGGATGGTATAGGTACCGACCTGGAACAGTCCCGGCGAGGTGTCGATTTGCGTTCCCGGCTGATAGCGACCGCTTTCCAACGCGGTGGCGACCACGAAGGGTTTCATCGTCGAGCCCGGCTCGAAGACATCGGTAATGGCCCGATTGCGCAGACTGGCCGCGCTCAGATGGCGGCGGTTGTTCGGGTTGTAGGCGGGCTGGTTGGCCAGCGCCAGCACTTCGCCGCTGCGATTGTCGAGCACCACGATAGAGCCGGAACGCGCCTGATGCAGCTTCACCGCCGCTTTCAATTCGCGGTAGGCGAGATACTGGATGCGCCGGTCGATACTCAAGGTGAGCTGCTTTCCAGGGCGTGCCGAGCGGATGTTCTCCACATTCTCCACGATATGCCGGCGCCCGTCCTTGACCACCCGCTTGGCGCCCGGCTCGCCGCTCAGCCAGTGGTCGTAGGCCAGCTCCAGGCCTTCCTGACCCTGGTCGTCGATGTTGGTGAAGCCGATCAGGTGGGAGGTGACCTCGCCGGCCGGATAGTAGCGCCGGTATTCCTGCTGCAGATAGATGCCGGGAATTTCCAGGTCGACCACCCGTTGCGCCTTGTCGGGCGCGAGGTGGCGACGCAGATAGACGAACTCGCGCCCTTTGCGCTGCCCCAGCAACCGTTGCAGCTGATCCAGGCGCATATCGAGAGCCGCCGCCACGCGGGCAAGCTCGCTGCGGCTGGCCACCAGCTCGCGCGGATTGGCCCATACCGACTCGACCGGCGTACTGATGGCCAGCGGCTCGCCGTTGCGGTCGGTGATCATGCCGCGGTGCGCCGGCACCTGCACCACGCGCAGGTGGCGCGCATCGGCCTGACCCTGGAGAAACTCGCCGTCGAGCAATTGCAGTTGCGCGCTGCGCGCGGCGAGCAGCCCGAACCCGCCCAACAGCAGACTCAGCAGCAGGACGCGACGGGGGCGACTGATAGGGGCCGCTCGGCTCATGGGTGGAGGATGGTTACCTGTTGAGTGGCGGGCAGGTGCATGTGCAGGCGCTCACGCGCCGCGCCCTCGATCTTGCCGTGGGTGGTGTAGGTGCTTTGCTCCAACTGCAACTGACCCCATTCGACATTCATCGCGTCACGCTGCTCCTGCAGATTTTCCAGTTCGACGAAAAGTTTTCGGCTTTGGTGCTTGGCATAGGCCGCCGCCATGCCGGAGGCGACCACGGCGAGCAACAACACTGGCAGCAGCAGGCCTCTCATGCCGCCCGCTCCGCGACCCGCAGCACCGCGCTGCGCGCACGCGGGTTGGCGTCCACCTCGGCGGCGCTCGGGCGCAACGCCTTGCCCACCGCGCGCAGCGTCGGCGCATAGGCCCGCCCCCGCACCGGTAGATCCGGCGGCAACTGCGGCCCGCGCTGCTGTTCGCGGATGAAACGCTTGACCATACGGTCCTCCAACGAGTGGAAACTGATCACCGCAAGACGACCTCCGGCGGCCAGGGCATCGACGGTCTGCGGCAAGACCCGCTCCAGATCCCGCAGTTCGTCGTTGATGAAAATGCGAATCGCCTGGAAGCTGCGGGTGGCCGGATGTTTCTTGCCGCCATGCCCCGGTACGACGCTGGCGATAAGCTGCGCCAGCTCGGTGGTGGTGCTCAGCGGGGCGTGCTCGCGTCGGGCGACGATGGCGCGCGCGATACGCCGCGAATGCCGCTCCTCGCCATAACGCCACAACACATCGGCGATCTCCTCGGCGGGGGCGGCGGCGAGCCACTCGCCGGCCGTGATGCCCGCGTGCGAATCCATACGCATGTCGAGGGGCCCTTCGTGTTGAAAGCTGAATCCACGCCGGGCGTCGTCGAGCTGCGGCGAGGACACGCCGAGATCCAGCACGATGCCGTCGACTTTGCCTTGCCAGCCCAATTCCGTCACCACCGATCCCAGATCCCCGAAGCTTGCGCGGCGCATCATCAGGCGCGGCTCCCTGTCGAAATGGGCGGCCGCGTATGCCAGTGCTGCCGGATCCTTGTCGAAAGCCAACAACCTGCCATCAGCCCGCAACCGCTCCAATATCGCCGCGGCGTGCCCGCCACGCCCGAAAGTCCCGTCAACGTACAACCCGTCTTGCTTGATCTGCAAAACGTCCAGCACCTGGTCGCGCAGTACCGGACGATGTATGCCGCCCATCAGAGCGTCAATGACTCAAGCGGGCTTGGCTTGTCGCCAGCCGCGTCGTCCTCCATCCAGGAGCTGCCGATGCGCTCCCAGGCGTCTTCGTTCCAGATTTCAAATTTCTTCCCCACCCCGATCAGCGACGCGTTCTTGTCCAAACCGGCGAACTCGCGCAGGCGCGGCGCGATGAGAATGCGTCCGTTGCTGTCCATCTCCACCTCGGTGGCATAGCCGACCAGCATGCGCTGTACGTCGCGGGTACGCCGGTCGTGGTTGGGCGTGCGGATCAACTGCAGCTCCAGGTCCTCCCATTCGGGCTGCGGATAGAGCAGCAGGCAGCGGTCGGAGTGCACCGTGAGCACCAGTTGCCCGGCGTAGCGCTCCGAGATGAGCGCGCGATAGCGCGTCGGCAAGGCCAGCCGCCCTTTCGCATCCAGCTTGACTGAGCTACCACCACGGAACACAGCGCCGCCCTCATCCCCCAGTTATTACCACTTAAACCCACTTCATCCCACTTTTTGACACTATAGGTAGCCGCTAACCGCCCGTCAAGGCGCGCAAAGGAAAATTCCTACTGTTGTGACAGTAACTTAGACGCCAGCCGCAGGTTCGCGTCTGGCGTCCCGGAAGAACATATAATGCGTTTAAATTGCAAATCAGAGAGTTGGTGAAAGTACCTATTTAATCTCTTGAGGTTTAGAGAGGGGGAGGCACTTATTATCAAATATTTATATCTATGAATAAATTTATTTATAGATTAAGCGGGAAACCAGGGGAGAAAATGAAACGCCCGCGAGCGCGGGCGTCGAGTCGAACCCGGCGAACGGGCGCGGCGGGCGCCTCAGAAGGGAATATCGTCGTCGAAATCGTCCGTCGCCGCGGCTGCCGGGGCCTGTGAGGCACTGCGCTCCGCGGAGAAATCGGCACTGCCGCCGCCGCGGCTGCCGAGCATCTGCATTTCGTTGGCGATGATCTCGGTGGTGTAGCGGTCGTTGCCGTTTTTGTCCTGCCACTTACGCGTCTGCAATTTTCCTTCGACGTAGATTTGCGAGCCCTTGCGCAGGTACTCGCCGGCGATTTCCGCCAGACGACGGTAAAATACGATATTGTGCCATTCCGTCTTGTCTTTTTGCTCACCACTTTGCTTGTCTTTCCATGACTCGGTGGTCGCCAGCGTGACGTTACACACGGCACCGCCATTGGCCATGTAGCGCACTTCCGGGTCCTTGCCCAGATTGCCAATCAGAATCACCTTGTTGATGCCTCGTGCCATGCTGTTCTCCTCGTGCGGAACCCGCTCCCTGGGCCCCGGTGTTGGCCGTGATCGTCGCTTGAAGGAGGGTATGATAACGGCTGCGTCTGGCGCCCACCAGTGGGAACCGATCACCCGCCCAGGGCCTATTTCACCGCCGGAACCGCAAACGCGCGCAGCGCGGCCTCATCCAAGCTGTGCTGGTCGATTTTGAGATAGACGACTTCGTCCTCGGGGATCACTACCGCCTCGGCAACCCCGCGTACCGCGGTGATTTGCGCCGCGAGTCGCTGCGCGGCGGCCGGATCCTGGGGCCCGATACGCAGCACGCGGGTGCCCAGATAGCGCGGTGGGCGCATGCTGGCGGCCAACATCAGCCAGGCGAGCGCCACCAGGGCACAGAACAGAAAAACGGCCCCCAGACCATAATGCCCGTGCAACCACCCACCGACGGTGCCGCCGACAAAGGCGCCGAAGAACTGCGAGCTGGAATAGACGCCCATGGCCGTACCCTTGCGGTCGGCGGGAGCCACTTTGGCGATCAACGATGGCAAAATGGCCTCGAGCAGATTGAACGCGGTGTAGAAGACGAACAATAACAAGGCGATGGAGGCGACACTGTGATGCAGGAACGACAACCCGCCTTCGGCCAGCGCAATGAACAAAATGGCGCCGACAAATACCTGTTTCATGCGACGATGCTTTTCCGCCTGCAGGATGAAGGGGATGGCCATCGGCAAGGACAGCACCAGCACCGGCAAGTAGAGCAGCCAGTGACGCTCGGCCGGAAGACCCGCCTGATCGCGCAGCGCCAGCGGCAGCACCACGAAGGTGGCGGTCAGCACCAGATGCAGGCAGAAGATCCCCAGATCCAGGCGCAACAACTGCGTATCGCGCAGGACCGAGGAAAACTGCTCCGGCACGGCACCGGCGTCGCGGTGCCGACGGCTGAGGGTCGGCGTCGGCACGATCAGCACCACCGCGGCGACCCCGGCCAGCGCCAACAGCGCGGTCAGCCAGAAGATGCCCGGAACGCCGATCCAGTTGTTCAGCACCGGACCGAGCACCATCGCCAGCGCGAAGGAGGCCCCGATGCTCATGCCGATGATCGCCATGGCCTTGACCCGGTGTTCCTCGCGAATCAGGTCCGCGGTCAGCGCCATGACGGCGGCCGCGATGGCGCCCGCGCCCTGCAGGGCCCGGCCCAGTATCACCAGGGCGATACTCTCGGCGCTGGCCGCCACCACGCTGCCCAGGGCGAAGACCAACAGCCCGAAAATTATCACCGGCTTGCGTCCGATGCGGTCGGAGACCAGACCAAAGGGGATTTGCAACAAGGCCTGAGTCATGCCATAGATGCCGATGGCCAAACCGGCCAGGGCGGGCGTGGCCCCGTGGAGGTGCTCGGCATACAGCGCGAACACGGGCAGGATCATGAATAACCCCAACATGCGCAAGGCATAAATGCCCGCCATGGCGGCCGCGGAACGCACCTCGTTGCGGCTCATACCTGCAGCGGCATCAAGGTCTTCGTTCAAGCCCGGGAATCCTTTTTGGTCAGTGTTGCTAAACGCAGTATAGTAGCAGGTTCGATGTTAAGCCGGAATCAAGATGGACTTCATTAAAATTCGCGGCGCGCGGACCCACAACCTGCAGAATGTCGATCTGGAGCTGCCGCGCGACAAACTGATCGTGATTACCGGCCTGTCCGGATCGGGCAAGTCCTCTTTGGCCTTCGACACCATCTACGCCGAGGGTCAGCGCCGCTATGTCGAATCGCTCTCGGCCTATGCGCGCCAGTTTCTCTCGGTCATGGAAAAACCCGACATCGACCACATTGAGGGCCTGTCGCCGGCGATTTCCATCGAGCAGAAATCGACCTCGCACAATCCGCGCTCGACGGTGGGCACCATCACCGAGATCTACGATTATCTGCGCCTGTTGTTCGCCCGCGTCGGCGTGCCGCGCTGCCCCGATCATGACACCGTCCTCGAAGCGCAGACCATCAGTCAGATGGTCGATCAGATACTGGATCAGCCCGAAGGTTCCGCCTGGATGTTGTTGGCCCCGATGGTGCAGGAGCGCAAAGGCGAGCACCTGGCGCTGCTGGAAGAGTTGCGCGCGCAAGGTTTTATTCGCGCGCGCATCGACGGGGAAGTGGTGGAACTGGATAACGTGCCCGCTCTGGACCTGCGGCGCAAGCACACCATCGAAGTCGTGGTCGACCGTTTCAAGGTGCGCGCGGACCTGAGCCTGCGACTCGCCGAATCGTTTGAAACCGCCTTGCGACTGACCGACGGACTGGCGCGCGTGGTCAGCATGCAGGAGGCCGGCGAAATCACCTTCTCGGCCAGATTCGCCTGCCCGGTCTGCGGCTACTCGCTGAGCGAACTCGAACCCCGCCTGTTCTCGTTCAACAACCCCGTCGGCGCCTGCCCGAGCTGCGACGGTCTTGGGGTCCAGCAGAGCTTCGATCCGCGGCGGGTGGTCGCGCACCCGCACCTGAGCCTCGCCGGCGGCGCGGTGCGCGGCTGGGATCGCCGCAACGCCTATTATTTCCAACTCATCAGTTCCCTGGCCGAACACTACGGTTTCGACATCGATACCCCGTATGGCGAACTGGACGAGGCCATACACCGGATCATCCTCTACGGCAGCGGCGACGAGGTGATCGAATTTCGCTACCTTAACGAACGCCACGGCGTGCAGATCAAGCGCCACCCCTTCGAGGGCGTACTGCGCAACATGGAACGGCGCTATCGCGAGACCGAGTCCAACGTCGTGCGCGAGGAACTGGCGCGCTATCTGAGCACCCACCCCTGTCCCGAGTGCGAAGGCACCCGGCTGAACCGCGCGGCGCGCCACGTGTTCGTCGCCGAACGCAGCTTGCCGGAAATCACCCGCCTGCCGGTGGGCGAGGTCGGCGGCTTTTTCGCCACCCTGGAGTTGCCGGGACAACGCGGCGCCATCGCCGAGAAGATCGTCAAGGAAATCCGCGAACGCCTGGATTTCCTGGTCAACGTGGGCCTGAACTATCTTTCGCTGGAGCGCAGCGCCGAATCGCTCTCGGGCGGCGAGGCCCAGCGGATACGCCTGGCCAGTCAGATCGGCGCCGGCCTGGTCGGGGTCATGTACATATTGGACGAGCCGTCCATCGGACTGCATCAGCGCGACAACCAGCGCCTTCTCAACACACTCAATTATCTGCGCGACCTGGGCAACACGGTGATCGTCGTCGAGCACGACGAGGATGCCATCCGCAGCGCCGACTACGTGGTCGACATGGGGCCCGGCGCCGGCGTCCACGGCGGGCAGGTCGTGGCCCAGGGCACGCCGCAACAAGTGATGCGCGACCCCGCCTCTATCACCGGCCAATACCTCAGCGGCAAGCGCAGCATCGCCATCGACCAGGGACGCACCGGCAACGACCCGCAGCGGCAATTGCGGATCAAGGGCGCCAGCGGCAACAATCTCAAGCACGTGGACGTGTCGATTCCCGTCGGCCTGCTCACCTGCGTCACCGGTGTCTCCGGGTCGGGCAAATCGACCCTGATCAACGACACCCTTTACCGCCTGGCCGCCGCGCAGTTGAACGGCGCGACCACCGATCCGGCACCTTATGAGGCGATCGAGGGCTTGGAGCTGTTCGACAAGGTGGTCGATATCGACCAGAGCCCCATCGGCCGCACGCCGCGCTCCAACCCGGCCACCTACAGCGGCCTGTTCACGCCGATTCGCGAACTGTTCGCGGGTACGCAGGAGGCACGCTCGCGCGGCTACAAACCGGGCCGTTTCAGTTTCAACGTCAAGGGCGGGCGCTGCGAAGCCTGCCAGGGCGATGGCGTGATCAAGGTGGAGATGCATTTTCTTCCCGACGTCTACGTGCCCTGCGATGTGTGCAAGGGCATGCGCTACAATCGCGAGACCCTGGACATCCGCTACAAGGGCAAGAATATCCACGAGGTCCTGGAACTGACCGTGGAAGACGCCAGCAGCTTTTTCGCCCCGGTGCCGGTGATCGCGCGCAAGCTGCAGACACTGCTGGACGTCGGACTGTCGTATATCCGCCTGGGCCAGAACGCCACCACCTTGTCGGGCGGTGAAGCCCAGCGGGTGAAACTCTCGCGCGAACTGTCCAAGCGCGATACCGGCAAGACCTTGTACATCCTGGACGAGCCGACCACCGGGCTGCATTTCCACGACATCGAACAGCTGCTCAAGGTGCTGCACCGGCTGCGCGACCACGGCAACACCGTGGTAATCATCGAGCACAACCTGGATGTCATCAAAACAGCGGATTGGGTGATCGACCTGGGACCGGAGGGCGGCAATGGGGGCGGTGAAATCATCGCCTGCGCAACGCCCGAGGCGATCGCGGCCATGCCGCACTCGCACACCGGCCGCTTTCTGCAACCGGTGCTGGAGCGTCAGAATCGCGGCTCCACCACCGACGCCGCATGAACCGATCGTTTCACCGGCCCCGTCCCACTTCTGCCACGACCAGAATGTGGGTAAGATAGCCCGATGGTAGGACCAAGGCGGAATTCGACCTTCATCGGTGCGGCGCTGGCGCTGCTGATGGCCCCCGTGAGCGCGAACGACGGGCAGGTACAGACATTCACCGACAGCGCCAGCGGCCTGCTGTCGTGGAAAGCCACTCATCCAGGCTTCAGCCTGCAGTTCATTCAACTGATGCCCGACTACGTGCGCGCCGTCTACGGCGCGCGCGGCCTGCCCAAGGACGTGATCGAGCTGATGGCGAGCTATTGTGTGTTCGGCACCATCATCAAGAACGAATCCGACGGCCCCCTGAGTTACCGGGTGAGCGACTGGCGCTACATCACCGCCGATGGCCGGGAACACCCGATCAAGACCAAGACCCAGTGGCTGAAACAATGGCAGGACATGGGCGTGGCCTTCCGCTGGTCACTGTTACCCGACGATCAGACCTTCGCGCCCGGCGACTGGAGCCAGGGTTTCACCACCCTGAAGCTACCCCCGGACACGCCGGTGAAGCTACGCTACCGATGGACCCAGCAAGGCAAAAGCCATGAAGACATTTTTGAAAATCTGCGCTGCGCGCCCGAACAGGCCCCGTTCAAGAAACCCGCGCCCTAAGCGCCTGGGCCCGACTCTGGCCGTCCTGGCCGGCGCTCTGATTCCGACCCTCAGCCCGGCCCTCGACCTGCCGGCGCCCGAGCTGAGTCACGCACTGACGCGGCTGGAAACCCCGCTGCCGGCGCCGGAATTCACGCTGCGAGACATGGACGAGCACCCGCATGCTCTGTCGGACTATCGCGGCAAGGTCGTCATGTTGAATTTCTGGGCCACCTGGTGCCCGCCCTGTCGACGCGAAATCCCATCCATGGAATCGATCTATCAGGATCTGCAGAAAGAGGGATTTACCGTGCTCGCGGTGAATGAATTCGAGGACAGCGACCGGGTTTTCGCCTTTCTCGGTCAGCTGAACCTGTTCCCGAGCTTTCCCATCCTGTTCGACAGCGACAGTCGGGTTTCCCAGGATTATGGGGTCAAGGGCCTGCCGACGACGCTGCTGCTGGACCAGCAAGGCAACGTCGTCTATCGGGCGGTCGGCGGCCGCGACTTCGACCACCCCGCGGTTCGCGCCATTGTGCGCGAACTGTTGCAGCGGGGAAAGACGGGGGATCCCACCCCGCCGGTCAGCCCGACACCCGCCGAGCCACCAGGCTGAAGGCGATCAAACCAATCCCGAGTACCCAGAAAATCGTAGTCCCCCCGAAATCGGCCAGTTGACCGATTTCGAAAATCACGGCCTCGAGGCCGGAAAACTTGCCGCCACTGAGGTTGACCGTCTCCAGGACCCCGGTATTGGCCGGAGCGGCCACCGCCGCAGCGTTGATAAGCGTCAAAAAAGCAGTTACTGCAACTGTAACGAGGTTTTTCACTACATTTCCTCTTGGTTGGCCTAATCAGTCCTAAACGTCCTCGCAAAATCCGGACCAACAACTGATAGCCAATAAATTCAAAATGTTAGGCTCGGGCCATTTGCCCTCAAAACGGGCATTTCCCCCACCACCGCGGCCTCCTGCACAACGGCGGGGCGAGTATACCCAGCTTTCATGACGAATGCATAACAAATAGAGGGCGGCCGATGTCGAGGGAGAGCCGGTCCGCGACGCGACCGGCGTTCACGGCAATCTCCACCAAACCGTTGGCGTTGACATACCAGAAGGGAGTGGAGGCAGCCGCCTCGGCAAAGGTACGCCGGTACTGGCAGCGGCAGCCCGAGACCTCGATCTGGCTTTCCGGCGCCACCGCGGTCGCCCGCAAACCGCTGATGGCGTTTCCGTAGGGGTCGATGTAAACGATTTCCGCCAGATCGTCCGGCCATTCGGGGCGATCCAGCGAGCGCCGATCGAGCGCGCTTGCCCGGGGCCGCCGCCCTTTGGCCAACATGGCGCACACGGGCGCGAACAGGTCGCGCGCATGGAAGCTGTCCGAGAGCGCTTCCGGGCGCCAGTCGATGCTGAACGCGGCGACCCTGGCGGCCCGTCGGACGACCTGCGATAACAGCCCGTTGTCGGGCCCCACGTACCAGCGATCATCCGCCTGTACCATGAGCGCCCGGCGCGAAGTGCCCACGCCGGGATCGACCACGCAGAGACAAATATCGCCGGCGGCGAGCCCGACGCTGTAAGCCGGCAGCAAGTAAGCCGCCGCGCGCGGATCGAAGGCGGGCAAGTCGACAAAAACGTCGACCACGGGCACATCGGGGGCCTGTTGCGCCAACACCCTCCTCACCTGACCCAGGTAAGGCCCCTGGGCGCCGAAATCGGTAAAGGTCGCGATCATCGCTCAAGCATAACCCAGGGACCGACAACGCGGAGAAACCCACGGGCATGAAAAAACCGGGCAAAGCCCGGCTGTTTCACGCTGGCCGCGGACAGGTGTTATTCGTCCACCGCCTCGAAGGCTTCGCCGTCCTCGGGACGATCCACCAACTCGACCAGGGCCATGGGCGCCTGATCGCCGCTGCGAAAGCCCATTTTCAGGATACGCAGGTAACCACCCGGACGATCCTGGTAGCGCGGACCCAATTCGTTGAACAACTTGCTCACCACACCGCGATTACGCAGGCGATTGAAAGCCAGACGACGGTTGGCGACACTGTCGCTCTTGGCCATGGTGATCAACGGTTCGGCCACGCGACGCAATTCCTTGGCCTTGGGCAGCGTGGTTTGGATGACTTCGTGGTCCAGCAGCGAGGCGGCCATATTGCGGAACATGGCTTTGCGATGGCTGCTGTTACGATTCAGTTTTCGACCGCTTTGACGGTGACGCATGGTTCTCTACCTAGTTTGAATACGACTCAGGCGGACTGCTTTTCGCTGTCCTTGAGGCCGGCGGGCGGCCAGTTTTCCAGACGCATACCGAGGGACAGGCCGCGTGAAGCCAGCACGTCCTTGATCTCGGTCAGCGACTTCTTCCCAAGATTCGGGGTCTTCAGCAACTCCACCTCGGTGCGTTGAATCAGATCGCCGATGAAGTAAATACTTTCCGCCTTGAGGCAGTTGGCCGAACGCACCGTCAGCTCCAGATCGTCCACCGGACGCAGCAGAATCGGATCGACATCGGCCTCGTGGCTTTCCTGCTGGATCTCTTCCTTACCCTGCAGGTCGACGAACACCGACAGCTGATCCTGCAAAATCGTGGCCGCGTGACGAATGGCCTCTTCGGGGTCGAGGGTACCGTTGGTCTCGATCTCGATCACCAGCTTGTCCAGGTTGGTGCGCTGCTCGACGCGCGCGGCCTCGACGGTATAGGAAACACGACTGACCGGCGTGTAGCTCGCATCCAACTGCAGCGAACCGATGGGGTTGCCCTCGTCGTCGCGCTCGGCGCGCACGGTGGCCGGCTCATAGCCGCGCCCCATGTGCAACTTCAACGTCATGTTCAGCTCGCCGCTCTGGGTGAGATTGGCGATCACATAGCCGGGATTCACGATCTCGACGTCATGGTCCAGGCTGATATCCCCGGCGGTGACCGGCCCGGGTCCTTTCTTGCTCAACTTGAGGCTGGCTTCCTCGCGATTGTGCATCTTCAGGGCCACGCCCTTGAGGTTGAGCAGGATTTCCATCACATCCTCCTGCACCCCCTCGATGGCCGAATATTCGTGCAGGACGCCTTCGATTTCCACGCCCGTGATCGCGCAACCGGGCATCGACGACAACAGGATCCGCCGCAGGGCGTTGCCCAGCGTATGGCCGAAACCACGTTCCAGCGGTTCCAGAACCACCCTGGCGGTGTGCTCGTTGACGTTCTGCACGTCGACGATACGCGGTTTCAGAAATTCTGTGACCTTGCCCGGCATGTATAGCCCTCTTCAGCTGAATGTCTTACTTGGAGTACAACTCGACCACGAGATGTTCGTTGATCTCGGCCGGAAGATCCGAACGCTCCGGACGCGCCTTGAAGATACCCGACATCTTCTTGGCATCCACGTCGATCCAGTCGACAAAACCGCGTTGTTCGGCCAGCTCCAGCGCCGACTGCACCCGCAGCTGATTACGCGATTTCTCCGCCACCGCGAGATTGTCGTTGGGCTGCACCTGGTAGGACGGAATGGTGACCCGCTGCCCGTTGACCGTAATGGCGTTGTGGCGCACCAGTTGCCGGGCCTCCGAACGGGAAGCGGCAAAACCCATGCGATAGACCACGTTGTCCAGACGGCTTTCCAGCATCTGCAACAGGTTTTCGCCGGTGGAACCCTTGCGCTGCGCCGCGCTCATGTAGTAGTTACGGAACTGGCGTTCCAGCACCCCATAGATACGGCGCATTTTCTGCTTTTCGCGCAACTGCGCGGCGTAATCCGACAGGCGGCCGCGGCGCTGACCGTGCTGACCGGGCGGAAAGGCGCGGTTTTCCACCGAGCACTTGCTGGTGTAACACTTCTCGCCCTTGAGAAACAGCTTGGTGCCTTCGCGGCGGCACTGGCGACACTTGGGTCCTACGTACTTGGCCATATTATCTCCTCCGTCCTACACACGCCGCTTTTTCGGCGGACGGCAGCCGTTGTGCGGAATCGGGGTCACATCGGTGATGTTGGTGATGCGGAAACCGGCGTTGTTGAGCGCGCGCACGGCCGACTCGCGGCCGGGGCCGGGGCCCTTGACTTCGACTTCAAGATTTTTCAAACCGTATTCCTTGACCGCCTCGCCGGCGCGCTCGGCCGCCACCTGGGCGGCGAACGGCGTACTCTTGCGCGACCCGCGGAAACCGGAACCACCCGCGGTCGCCCAGGCCAGAGCGTTGCCCTGACGGTCGGTGATGGTCACGATGGTGTTGTTGAAAGACGCGTGAATATGGGCGATACCGTCCACCACATTCTTTTTGACCTTTTTACGCGTACGGGTTGTACTCGGCTTAGCCATATTTAATAGTACCTGTAAACAACAACTTACTTACGAATCGGACGCCGCGGACCCTTCCGGGTGCGGGCATTGGTGCGGGTGCGTTGACCCCGCAACGGCAGCCCCCGGCGGTGGCGAATACCACGGTAGCAACCCAGATCCATGAGACGCTTGATGTTCATGGAAAGGGTCCGGCGCAGGTCGCCCTCGACGGTGTATTTAGCCACTTCACCGCGAATCGACTCGACCTCGGACTCTGAGAGATCCTTGATCTTGGTCTGCGGCTTGATTCCGGTCGCCTCGCAGATCTTCTGCGCCGTGGTGCGGCCGATGCCATAAATGGCGGTCAGCGCGATAACCGCGTGTTTTTGCGGCGGAACGTTAATCCCGGCTATACGAGCCATGAACCTAATCTCCTCGACGAGACGTCCGGACGGGAGTCGCGAAAACCCGCAAGTGTACCGGACCTAGCCTCAATTCTCAATCTATAAAAATCAGCAATCTGAGCGACCGGGCGCTCAGCCCTGGCGCTGCTTGTGACGGCCATCCTTGCAGATGACGCGCACCACGCCCTTGCGCCGGACGATCTTGCAGTTGCGACAGATACGTTTAACAGAAGCACGAACTTTCATGGTTTCACCTAAGTTTATGGATTCAACTACCGCAGGACGCCGGCGCGGCCGTGACCTTTCAGGTTGGCTTTCTTCATCAGCCCCTCGTACTGGTGGGACATCATCAGTGCCTGTACCTGCGCCATGAAATCCATGACCACCACCACAATGATCAACAAGGAGGTGCCGCCGAAGTAGAACGGCACGTTCCAGTACAGAATCAGGAACTCGGGCAACAGGCAGACGGCGGTAATGTAGATGGCGCCGGCCAGCGTCAGCCGGGTCATCACGCCATCGATGTACTTGGCCGTCTGCTCGCCCGGGCGAATCCCGGGGATGAAAGCCCCGGACTTCTTCAGATTGTCCGCGGTTTCCTTGGAGTTGAACACGATGGCGGTGTAGAAGAAGCAGAAGAACACAATCGCCATGGCGTAAAAAATAATGTACAGCGGCTGCCCCGGAGACAACATGGACGAGACGTCCTTCAGCCAACCCATGCCCTCGGCGCTGCCGAACCACTGCCCGGCCGTCGCCGGGAACAGGATGATACTGGAGGCGAAGATCGGCGGTATCACGCCCGCCATGTTCAACTTGAGCGGCAGATGCGTGCTTTGGGCCGCATAGAGCTTGCGCCCCTGCTGGCGCTTGGCGTAGTTGACCGTGATCCGTCGCTGGCCGCGCTCGACGAACACCACGAAGGCCGTCACCGCCATCGCCAGTGCAAACAGGAACAGCAGCGTCAGGGTGTTCATCTCACCGGTACGCACCAGCTCCAACGAGCCGCCGATCGCACGCGGCAGGCCGGCGACGATACCGGCGAAAATAATGATCGAAATGCCGTTGCCGATGCCGCGTTCGGTCACCTGCTCGCCAAGCCACATCAAAAACAGCGTCCCGGTGACCAGGCAGGCGACCGACGAGATCACGAACGGCAGCCCCTGCAGGATGACCAACGGCTGCCCGCCCATGACCTGGCCTTGCAACGCGGTAGAGATCCCTATCGCCTGGAAGGTCGCCAGCACGACCGTCGCATAGCGCGTGTACTGGGTGATCTTGTGACGACCGGCCTCGCCTTCCTTTTTGATCTGCTCCAGCGCGGGTACCGTATAGGACAGCAGCTGCATGATGATCGAAGCCGAGATGTAGGGCATGATCCCCAGGGCGAACAAGGACAACCGGCTGAGCGCGCCCCCGGAGAACATGTTGAACATGTCGAGGATGGTGCCCTTCTGCTGCTCGACCAGAATTTCGAGCACGTGCGGGTCGATACCCGGCAGCGGGATAAAGGAACCGATACGAAAAACCAGGATCGCGCCCAGCACGAAGAAGATGCGCTGTCGCAATTCCGTCAGTTTTCCTAGGTCACCGATTCCTCCGGTGAGACCTGATGCGCCCGTTCCAGCCATCGGTGCTACTTATCCGCCCTTAGTCCTCGATCTTGCCGCCGGCCGCTTCGATCGCCGCGCGCGCACCCTTGGTGACGCCGACGCCGCGCACCGTCACGGCGGTGGTGATCTCACCCGAAGCCATGATCTTGGCGTGCAGGGTTCCCTGCTTGATGACACCGGCCGCCTTCAGACTGGCCAGGTCCACGTTGCCGCCTTCCAGCAGCGCCAGTTCGTTCAGGCGCACCTCTTCGGTGACTCGCGACTTGCGCGACGTAAAACCGACCTTCGGCAGGCGCCGCTGCAGCGGCATCTGACCGCCTTCAAAACCGATCTTGTGAAAGCCTCCGGCACGCGACTTCTGACCTTTGTGGCCACGACCACCGGTCTTACCGAGCCCCGAGCCGATGCCGCGCCCGACGCGCTTGGCCGCGCTGCGCGCACCCTGGCCGGGCTTGAGAGTATTCAAACGCATGGCTTAAGCCTCCTCGACCTGCAGCAAATAGCTGACCTTGTTGATCATGCCGCGATTTTCCGGCGTATCGATCACTTCCACGGTATGCCGGATCCGTCGCAGCCCCAGGCCACGCACACAGGCCTGGTGCGAGGCTAGCCGCCCACTGGTGCTTTTCAGCAAAGTCAGTTTGAGTTTTTTGTCGGCCATGACCTACCCCGTGATCTCTTCTACCTTTTTGCCGCGTTTGGCCGCGACCATTTCCGGCGAATTCATTTCTTCCAGACCCTTCATCGTGGCGCGCACGACGTTGATCGGATTATTGGTACCGATGCACTTGGCCAGCACGTCGCGCACACCGACCACCTCGAACACCGCCCGCATGGCGCCACCGGCGATGATCCCGGTACCTTCCGAGGCCGGCTGCATGTACACCTTGGCGGCACCGAAGGTCGCCGTGATCGGGTGCTGCAAGGTGCCGTCCTTGAGGGCCACACGCTTCATGTTCTTGCGCGCGTTCTCCATCGCCTTCTGGATGGCCACCGGCACCTCGCGCGCCTTGCCGCGACCGAAGCCGACCCGGCCGTCGCCGTCACCGACGACGGTGAGCGCGGCAAAACCGAACTGGCGCCCGCCCTTGACCACCTTGGCGACCCGATTGATACCGATCAGCTTTTCGTGCAGACCGTCTGAATTGGTTTGTGTATCGACACTTGCCATAGCGCAACCTTTACCTAGAATTCCAGACCGCTTTCACGCGCGGCATCCGCCAGCGCCTTCACGCGACCGTGATATTTAAAACCGGAACGGTCGAAGGCAACCGCATCGATGCCGGCGGCCTTGGCACGCTCGGCGACCGCCTTGCCGATAACCGCCGCCGCTTCAGCGTTTCCAGTGCTCTTCATGCTTTTGCGCAGCTCGCCGTCCAGCGTGGAGGCGCTGGCCAGGACCTTATCGCCACTGCCATCGATGATCTGCGCGTAGATGTGGCGCGGGGTACGATGGATGCACAGGCGAGCCCGGCCCAGTTCGCGGATCTTGGCCCGCGTCTTTCTGGCGCGGCGCTGTCTTGATGCCTTTTTGTCCATGTGATTACCTTCGCATTCAACTCTGTTCCGGCCCCGGGCCTCAGACCCGGCCCGCTATCATTTCTTCTTGGCTTCCTTACGCACGATGACTTCATCGGCGTATTTGACGCCCTTGCCCTTGTAGGGCTCCGGCGGACGATAGGCGCGAATCTCCGCGGCCACCTGCCCCACCTTCTGCTTGTCGGCGCCCCGCACCACCACCTCGGTCTGACTGGGGGTCTCGACAGTGACGCCCTCGGGTACCGGATAATCGACCGGATGCGAGAACCCAAGGGTCAGATTCAGCTTTTGCCCCTGCGCCTGGGCACGATAGCCCACGCCGACCAGCTGCAGCTTCTTCTCGAAACCCTGGCTCACGCCCTGGACCATGTTGTTCACCAGGGCACGCGTGGTCCCGGTAAGCGCCATGGCGGTCTTGGAGCCGTCGCGCGGAGCGAAGCTCAGGACGTTGTCGTCCTGGGTGACCTGCACCGAGCGGTGAATGGTGTGCGCGAGCGAACCCTTGCCACCCTTGACGGTCACCGCCTGACCGTCGATGTTGATCTCAACCCCTTTGGGGAGCTCGATAGGCTTTTTAGCGACTCTGGACATGATCTGTACTCGATTTTAGGCAACGTAGCACAACACTTCGCCACCCTCGCCGGCGGCGCGCGCAGCGCGATCACTCATGACACCCTTGGAGGTGGAAACAATGGCCACACCCAGGCCGCCCTGCACCTTGGGCAGCTCGTCGTTGGCCTTGTAAATACGCAGACCGGGACGACTGACCCGCTTGAGGCTCTCGATCACCGGCCGGCCCTGGTAATACTTCAGTTCGACGTTCATCACGCTCTTGCCGGCATCCTCGCTGACCGCGTAGTCGGCGATGTAACCCTCGTCCTTCAGCACCTTGGCGATGGACATCTTCAGCTTCGAAGAAGGCATCGATACCGAAACCTTACCGGCGCGCTGGCCATTGCGAATGCGGGTCAGCATATCGGCGATAGGATCAGTCATCATAGTCTGCTTACCTCTTAATCCTTGATCTGTTACCAGCTGGCCTTGACCAGACCCGGCACATCACCGGCCATGGCGTGCTCGCGCAATTTGTTGCGCGCGAGACCAAACTTTCTGTAATAGCCGTGCGGTCTGCCGGTCACCCGACAACGGTTGCGCTGGCGGCAGGGGCTGGCGTTACGCGGCAGCGCCTGCAGCTTGAGCTGCGCGGCATAGCGCTCCTCGTCCGACTGGTTGACGTCGGCGATGATCGCTTTGAGCGCCGCGCGCTTGGCGGCATATTTTTTCACCATCTTGGCGCGCTTGACCTCGCGCTGCAGCATGGATTGTTTTGCCATGTAGCTTTCCTCAGTTCTTGAACGGGAAGTTGAACGCCGCCAGCAGGGCGCGCCCCTCTTCGTCGGTATTGGCCGTGGTGGTAATACTGATGTCCAGGCCCCGCAGAGCATCGATTTTGTCGTAATCGATCTCCGGAAAAATAATCTGTTCGCGCACGCCCATGTTGTAGTTGCCGCGACCGTCGAATCCCTTGGGATTCATGCCGCGGAAGTCGCGGATACGCGGTATCGCGATATTCACCAGGCGATCGAGAAACTCGAACATGCGCTCGCGCCGCAGCGTCACCTTGCAACCGATGGGCCAGCCTTCGCGCACCTTGAAACCGGCGACGGATTTGCGCGCCAGGCATACCACCGCCTTCTGGCCGGCGATTTTCTCCATGTCGCTGACGGCGTTGTCCATCACCTTGCGATCACCGATGGCCTCACCGACACCCATGTTGAGGGTGATCTTGGTGATACGCGGCACCTGCATGACGTTGTCGTAGCCAAACTGCTCGAACAACTTTTTGGCGATCTCGTCGCGATACTGGTCTTGTAATCTGGTCATCTCAGCGAATCACTCTTACGCGTCCACGACTTCGTCGGTGGACTTGAAAACACGAACCTTGCGACCGTCTTCCAGAATCTTGAAACCGACACGGTCGCCCTTCTTGCTTTGCGGGTTGTAAAGCATCACGTTCGATACGTGGATGGGCATTTCCTTTTCCACGATACCGCCGGAAATTCCGGCCTGCGGGTTGGGCTTGGTGTGCTTTTTGACGACGTTGACGTTTTCCACGACCAACTTGTCGACCTCGGGCAGAACCCGCAGCACGGTGCCGCGCTTGCCACTGTCCTTGCCGGTCCTGATGACCACGTCATCGCCTTTTCGAATCTTGTACATAGTTCCGACTCCTGCCTACAGCACTTCCGGCGCCAGAGAAATGATCTTCATGAAGCGCTCACTGCGCAGCTCGCGGGTCACCGGGCCGAAGATACGGGTGCCGATCGGCTCCAGCTTGGCGTTGAGCAGCACCGCGGCGTTGCCGTCAAAACGGATCAACGACCCGTCCGGCCGGCGCACGCCTTTGGCGGTACGCACCACCACGGCGTTGTAGACCTCGCCCTTTTTCACCTTGCCGCGGGGAATAGCCTCTTTAACGCTTACCTTGATGATGTCGCCGATATTGGCGTAACGACGGTGCGAACCGCCGAGCACCTTGATGCACTGCAGACGGCGCGCGCCGCTGTTGTCAGCTACATCGAGATTGGATTGCATCTGGATCATGACTTTATTTCCCGCTCACGCAATACTTCGCTTCGTTAGCCCGCAGGCCGCTCCACAACTTCCACCAGCGCCCAGGATTTGGTCTTGGACACCGGCCGCGTCTGCTTGATGGTCACGGTGTCGCCCTGTCGACATTCATTGTTTTCGTCATGAATGTGCAGCTTGGTCGAACGCCGGATGTATTTGCCATACAAGGGGTGACGAACCTGTCGCTCCACCATGACAACCGCGCTCTTGTCCATTTTGTCGCTGACGACGCGACCGGTCAGGGTACGGACCGTTTGGGGCTGTTCACTCATGCGGCTTCACCTGCATTCGCTTTTTCACTCAACAATGTCTTGATGCGCGCGATGGAACGGCGCACCTTCTTAACCTGGTCGGGCCGGCTCAGCTGCCCGCTGCCCTTTTGCATGCGCAGGTTGAACTGCTCACGCAACAGATTGTCCAGTTCCAGTTTCAGCTCGTCGGCTGACTTCTGACGTAATTCCTTGGCGTTCATTACATCACCGTGCGGTTGACGAAAGTGGTGCGCACCGGCAGCTTGGCCGCGGCCAGCTTGAAGGCCTCGCGCGCCAGCTCCTCGGAGACACCCTCGATCTCATAGATCACGCGACCCGGCTGGATCTTGGCCACCCAGTACTCGACGTTACCCTTGCCCTTGCCCTGACGCACTTCGATGGGCTTCTTGGTGATCGGCACGTCCGGAAACACGCGGATCCACAACTTGCCGCCACGCTTGACCTTGCGCGTGATGGTACGCCGCGCGGCCTCGATCTGGCGCGCCGTGATCTGTCCGCGCGAAGTCGACTTGAGGGCGAACTCGCCGAAACTCACTTTGTTGCCGCTGGTGGCCAGACCGCGGTTACGGCCCTTCTGCTGCTTGCGGAATTTCGTTCTCTTTGGCTGTAACATGCTTCGCGTCTCCCTTAATTGGCGCCGGCGGCTTTCTTGCCGGCCTCGGGCTCGACGTTCTGCTCGTCGCGATCCAGGATTTCGCCCTTGAACACCCAGACCTTGACGCCAATCACCCCGTAGGTGGTATTGGCTTCAGTAAACCCGTAATCGATATCCGCGCGCAGCGTGTGCAAGGGCACGCGACCTTCGCGGTACCACTCGGTGCGGGCGATCTCGGCGCCGTTGAGGCGACCCGCCACCATGATCTTGATTCCCTGCGCGCCCAGGCGCATGGCGTTGCCCACCGCACGCTTCATGGCGCGGCGGAACATGATACGGCGCTCGAGCTGCTGGGCCACGCTTTCGGCAACTAGCTGCGCGTCGATTTCCGGCTTGCGCACCTCTTCGATGTTGATGTGCACCGGCACGCCCATTTCGCGCGCGACCGCGGCACGCAGTTTCTCGATATCCTCGCCCTTCTTGCCGATCACGATACCCGGACGCGCCGTGTGAATGGTGATCGCGGCGTTGCTGGCCGGACGCTGGATCTGGATGCGACTGACAGAGGCGTGTTTCAGCTTCTGCTTGATGAAATCGCGCATTTTCAGATCCTGGTTGAGCAGATTGGCGTAATTGTCCGAATCCGCATACCAGGTCGATGTCCAGTCCTTGACGATGCCAAGGCGAATACCAATAGGATGTACTTTCTGGCCCATGCCGTACTCTCTTTTCGCTTGTCCGATTACTGCTCTGCGACAGTAATCTGTATGTGACTTGTGCGCTTCAGGATCTGGTTGGCGCGGCCCTTGGCGCGCGCCCGCCAGCGCTTGAGGGTCGGCCCCTCGTTGACACAAATCTCGGAAATTTTCAGCTCGTCGACGTCAGCGCCTTCGTTGTGCTCGGCGTTGGCGATGGCCGACTCCAGCACCTTACGCACGATGCGGGCGGCCTTTTTCTGGCTGAAGCTCAGCACTTCGAGGGCGCGCTCGACCGGCAGTCCACGCACCTGGTCGGCGACCAGCCGGCACTTCTGCGCCGAGATACGCGCATGACTCAATTTGGCTTTGGTTTGCATACGTCGATACCCTTACTTGGATTTCCTGTCCGCCGCGTGGCCCTTGAAGGTACGCGTGACGGCGAACTCACCGAGCTTGTGACCCACCATGTTCTCGTTGATCAGAATCGGCACATGCTGACGGCCGTTGTGAACGGCGATGGTCAGACCCACCATGTCGGGCAGCACCATCGAGCGGCGCGACCAGGTTTTGATGGGCTTGCGGCTGTTGCTGCTGACCGCCTGCTCGACCTTCTTGACCAGATGCAGGTCGATGAATGGGCCTTTTTTGACTGAACGTGGCACGATCTCTAACCTCTATGCATTATTTCTTGCTGCGACGGCGCACAATCATATTATCCGTGCGCTTGTTCTTGCGGGTTTTGTAGCCCTTGGTCGGCGTACCCCAGGGCGATACGGGATGACGTCCACCCGAGGTACGGCCTTCGCCACCGCCGTGCGGGTGATCCACCGGATTCATGGCCACGCCGCGCACCGTCGGGCGCACGCCGCGCCAGCGCTTCGCGCCGGCCTTGCCCAGGGAGCGCAGGTTGTGCTCGGAATTGCCGACCTCACCAATGGTGGCGCGACAATCCACCGGCACCTTGCGCATCTCGCCGGAACGCAGACGCAGCGTGGCATGATCGCCCTCGCGCGCCACCAGCTGCACGCTGGCACCGGCGCTGCGCGCCATCTGGCCGCCCTTGCCCGGCTTCATTTCGACATTGTGGACCACGCTGCCCATCGGGATATTGCGCAGCGGCATGGCGCTGCCCGGCTTGATCGGAGCCTCGCTGCCGCTGTGAATTTCCGCACCGGCATAAATACCCCGCGGCGCCAGAATATAGCGCCGCTCGCCGTCGGCGTAGAGCACCAGCGCAATGTGAGCGCTGCGGTTCGGATCGTACTCGAGCCGTTCCACGCGCCCGGGCACACCGTCCTTGTCGCGCTTGAAATCGATCACGCGGTAATGCTGACGATGACCGCCGCCACGATGACGCGTGGTGATACGACCGTTGTTGTTACGCCCGCCGGTCTTGCTCTTCTTTTCCAGCAACGGCGCGTACGGCGCGCCCTTGTGCAATTCGGGCTCGGTGACCTTGACGACGAAGCGCCGTCCGGCGGATGTCGGTTTTGACTTGACGATTGCCATTACTCTGCGCCCACGAAATCAATATCGGAACTCTCATCCAGGGTGACGTACGCCTTCTTCCAGTCGGAGCGGCGCCCCAGGGTTTGCCCGAAACGTTTTACCTTGCCTTTGACGTTGGCCACCTGCACCGAGACGACCTTGACGTCGAACATTTTTTCAACCGCGCGGCGGATTTCCAGCTTGCTGGCATCCGGCAGCACCTTGAACACGATCTGCTTGCCCATGTCGGCGACCCGCGTGCTCTTCTCCGAGACCACCGGCCCGAGCAGTATCCGACTCATGCGCTCATTGTTCATGCCAGCTTCTCCTCGAACTGACGCAGCGCGGCGGCCGTCATCAGCACCTTGTCGAATCCCACCAGGCTCACCGGATCGGCGATGGTGGTGTCCACCACATCCACATTGGGCAGATTGCGCGCCGCGAGAAAGAGATTCTCATCCGGGGCGTCGTGCACGATCAGCACCCGCTCCAGACCCAGTTCGCCAAGCTTGCCGGTCAGCTCGCGGGTTTTCGCCGCCTCGACCGCGAAATTCTCCACCACCACCAGGCGCTCCTGGCGCAACAGCTCGGAAAGAATGGAACGCACCGCCGCGCGATAGGCCTTTTTATTGACCTTCTGCGAGTAGTCGCGGGTGGTCGCGGCGAACGTCTTGCCACCGCCCCGCCACAGCGGGCTGCGGATTGTACCAGCTCGCGCACGCCCTGTCCCCTTCTGTCGCCACGGCTTGGAGCCGCCGCCGCTGACCGCCGCCCGATTTTTCTGCGCGTGGGTACCGGCGCGGCCGGCCGCCATGTAGGCGACCACCACCTGATGCACCAGGCTTTCGTTGAAATCCTGACCAAAAACGGCGTCGGCCACGTCCATGCTCGATCCGCCATGCATAGTAATGTTCATCTCGACTGCCCCTTATGCCTTGACCGCCGGCGTGACGATGACCCGACCGCCGCGCGCGCCGGGGACGGCACCCTTGATCAGCAGCAGATTACGCTCGGCGTCCACGCGCACCACTTCCAGGTTCTGCGTGGTGCGCCGGACGTTACCCATGTGGCCGGCCATGCGCTTGCCCTTGAACACCCGCCCGGGAGTCTGACACTGACCGATCGAGCCCGGCGCGCGGTGCGAGAGCGAGTTGCCGTGGGTGGCGTCCTGAGTGCGGAAGTTGTGTCGCTTGACGCCGCCGGCGAAGCCTTTACCGATGGTGGTACCGGCCACGTCGACCTTCTGCCCCACCTCGAAGATATCCACGCCGATTTTGCTGCCGACGCTGATATCGTCACCCTCGCCGTCGGCCAGACGAAATTCCCACAGGCCGACGCCGGCCTCGGTTTCCGCCTTGGCGAAGTGTCCGGCCATGGCCTTGTTCACACGACTGGCACGGCGCGTGCCCGCGGTGACCTGAAACGCCCGATAGCCGTCGACCTCCTGGCTACGCACCTGGGTCACCCGGTTAGGGTCCACTTCCACCACCGTCACGGGCACCGACTCGCCCTCTTCGGTGAAGATGCGGGTCATGCCTGCTTTTTTTCCAACTATTCCGATCGCCATTTTCGTTTCCCCGGCAAAGCCAAACTCTGCGCCCTGAGCCTCAATTCAACTTGATCTGCACATCAACGCCGGCCGCGAGGTCCAGCTTCATGAGTGCGTCGACAGTTTTATCAGTGGGATCCACAATGTCCATGAGACGCTTGTGGGTGCGAATTTCATACTGATCGCGCGCGTCCTTGTTGACGTGCGGCGAGATCAATATGGTGAAGCGCTCTTTCTTGGTCGGCAGCGGAATCGGGCCGCGAACCTGCGCGCCGGTGCGGCGGGCGGTCTCGACGATTTCGCGGGCGGACTGGTCGATCAGGCGATGATCGAACGCCTTCAACCGGATGCGGATTCTTTGATTTGCCATATCAACCTCTAAAGAACGGGGACGGCATGTAATCCGTCCCCATCAATTTCCCAAATTACTCGATAATTTTGGCGACGACGCCGGCGCCGACGGTACGTCCGCCCTCGCGGATGGCAAAGCGCAAGCCCTCTTCCATCGCAATCGGCGCAATCAGGCTCACCGTCATCTTCACGTTGTCGCCCGGCATCACCATC